>CAWAKL010000003.1:0-393112 GCA_963782585.1 uncultured Acidobacteriota bacterium | reverse complement strand
ATGGTGATCCAGCTACCGCCTGCCGATCACGATCACGATGCCCGCCTCCTCGCTGACGTTCGTTCCCAACGGCGACAAGGCGACCGCGCGGGCGGCCTTCTACATCGGCTCCGTCGACGACAAGGGCCGCATGAGCGACATCGGCCAGCAGGAAACGACCTTCGAGGTGCCCGCCGACAAGACGGGCGGCGATGCGAACGTCACCTACGCGGCGGAGCTCCAGACGCGGAAGGGCAACCAGCGCATCATCGTCAACGTCCGTGATGTGGCCACCGGCAGGATGGGGACGGCGAGAGCCAACGTCCGGGTCGAGTAGCGAGCCTTCGGCGCACGAATACGTAGGGGCGGGATGCTTCGCCTCCCCGGCTCCGGCGTTCTCCTCCGCCGAGCGCAGCGAGGCGCGGCGGCCGACAAGGCCGCCGCCGCTCACGTCTTCAACTCGCGGACACTACGGCTTCTTTGGTGTGGGCTTCGGCGCCGGAGCGGTGCTTGCCGCCTTCTTGGCCGGCATGCTGCCGTCGGGCATGAGCACCACAAAATCACCCTTGCGCTCGAGGCCCTTGTTCGCGGCCGAACCCCGCGCGGCGTTCAGGTCCCGCACGAGGATGTTGAAGGTGTAGTACCCGGGCTCGAACGAGGCCAGGGGAATCTCGCTGCCGGTGCCGTACTGCCCCCCGCGACCGGCATCAGATCAGCAGGCCCGGTGAACGGAGCAAACGCAGGCTGGCCGTCGCGCTGCACTTCGATCCGGGTCATGATCCTCGGCTTGGCCTCGGCGGCCGCCGGAGCGGCGGCGGTCCCGTCTCCGGCGGGGGCGGCCGGGTCTGCCGCGGCCGCCGCGGGCAGCGCCGGATTGGAGACTTCGTAGAAGTACCAGAGGCTGTCCTGCTTCATGAAGGCGCGATCGCCCTTGGGCTCGACCTTGATGGGCTTGTCCGAGCCGAAGACGAAGGGATCGTTCGGACCCGGACGCTTGGTCAGGGGCACGAGCCCGGCCGAGAGAATCAGTGGCGAGACTTCGAACTCGGTCGTCTTGGCATTCAGGGTGAAATCGACGTTCGTGGCGGCCACCGGAGGCTGGCCCTCGGCGGCGAAGAGACCGAACGAACCCTTGTACGAGCCCGGCGGCAGGGCCACCGACCTGTCGACGACGCGGTCCTTGCGGTTTCCCTGCGCGACCTCGGAGAACGAGGCGTCTTCCCAGAACGAATGGACCTCCGAGCCCGCGGAGTCCTTGACGACGCCTGCGAGCTTCAGAGGCGAGGCCGTGGAGAATGCGGCCTTGTTCGCCGGCAGGTAGAACTGGAAGGCCAGGAAATCGTCGCCCGTTCCCGAGCGAAACGTTCCGGACCAGAACCCGGCCTCGCTCGCCGCTGCGGACGCGGCGGTCTCGAGGGCCGGTTTGACGGCCGCCGGAAGCGGAACGACCGCCGCCGCGACACCGGCCGCGGCGGGGGCCGGCGCCGGGGCACCGGCCGCGGGCGCCGCCGGAGCGGCACCGGCCGGAGGAACGGACGCCGCGGGCGCGCCGGGGGCCGCGGCCGTGAGCGTGGCGTTCGGATTGACGATCGACTTCTCGGCCAGCGTCGCAATGGCCTTCTCGACGGCCGCCCCGTTGCGGAGATCGTCGGTCCCGACACGCGGGTCGACGGAGATCGAGGCGCGCAGCTCGGTCATCTCGAGGACGGGCGGCAGCCGGTCCTTGTCCCAGGTCCAGTTGTACGTGATCGCCGTGTTCGCGTCCGGCTGGGCTCCGACGTCGATGCCCGGAATCGTGGCTCCGTCCGGCATGCCCGTGCCGCTTTCCTGGGCTCGGGACTGCGAGACGCGCGACGGCGGCCCGAGGGTCACGAAAAGCCGGCCCCGGACCGAGTCCGAGCCCCGCGTGTAGCGCGCGAGCTTGAACTGCTGATCCGCGGCCGCGATGCGGCGCGAGACTTCGGCCTTGAAGGGGTCGCCGCCCCGCTTGGCCCAGTAGAGCGCGATGAACTTCTCGGCCTCGGCGTCGGTGGTCAGCTTCTTCCATTCGGCCCGCTCGGCGGGCGTCAGGAAGTAGGCTTCGGGCGAGCGGTCCCAGTCCTTGTACTTGGTGGTCTGGGCCAGCGCGCAGACCGCCAGCGCCAGGCCGGCGAAAGCGAGGAAAACTCTTTTCACAAAACCTCCAAAACGGTTCATGGAACCGGGAATTCTATCCGAGACCTCGCGCCGAGCGGAGGGGCGGCCGGGTGTTTTCGGTCGGCGGCCCGGGCTCAGCCCCGGTCGGAACGGCCGGTCCCCGCCACCGCCGCGTAACGGCGGCCGGGGATCTTGGCCAGGGCGACCGTGCCCTCGGCGGGCCGGCGGCCGCTCAGCTCGCGGCTGAACACCTCGAGCATTTTCTGGACGTCGCCGTGCATGCGCTCCATCCGCTGTTTCATGTGGAGGATGACCTCCACACCGGCCAGGTTCACGCCGAGGTGGCGGGTCAGCGTCAGGATGATCTCGAGACGCTCGATCGTGTCGGAATCGTAGAGGCGGGTATTCCCCTCGGTTCGCGCCGGCCGCAGCAGTCCCTCTCTCTCGTACATGCGGAGGGTCTGCGGATGGATTCCGTACTTTTCGGCAATGACGCCGATCCGGTACACGCCGGTGCGGCTGCCACCGGTCTTCACCGCGCTCTCCGATGGTCGGCCGGCCGCGGCTCGACCGGGATCGTCTGACCCTTCTCGGCCTTCGGAGCCACCACACGCAGCACTCCGCTCCTCAGGCTCGCCTTGATCGCGCCCGGGTCGAGCGAGGCGGGCACCTGAAAATCGCGCGAAAAGGTGCCGTAGATCCGCTCCATCCGGACGAAGTTGCGGGGCTCGGCGGCGTGGGCCTTCCGGTGCCCCGAGACCCGGAGCTTGCCGTCCAGGGCCTCGAGGCGGACGTCGTCGAGGAGGACACCCGGGAGCTCGATGTTGAGGATGATCTCGTCGGGGGTCTCGTAGACGTCGGCGGCGGGAGACCAGAGCGCGGAATCCAGTCCGTCGTCGGGGAACTCGGTGCGATGAATCGTCTCCTCGAAGAGACGGTTGACCTTCTCCTGGATGGCGAAGAGGTCCTGCAGCGAGTTCCAGCGAAAGACGGTCATGGGGAGGCTGTTGAGAGTTTAGCGCGTCATTGGTTCATCCCGAGACCCCGAAGAACCCCGGACTGAAAAGTCCGGGATCCTTCGCTGCGCTCAGGATGACGGAACGCGACCGCGCAAGCGCGGCGTTCCGTCACTTCTTCTCCGTCTCCACGTACTCCGTGTCGATCACCTCGTCCTCCTTGGAGGCGTGGGCGTCCGACCCGGTGGCGCCGGCCGCGCTTCCCTCCGGGGATCCGCCCGCAGCGGGCTCGCCGGCCCCCCGGTACATCGCCTCCGCGAGCTTGTGCGAGGACTGCTGGAGACGCTCCGCGGCGTCGTTCATGGCCTGTGCGCCCCCGGCCTCGAGCGCTTTCTTCGCGTCGGCCAGCGCGGACTCGAAGGCCGAAGCGTCGCCCTCCGACAGCTTGCCCTTGTTCTCGTTGAAGGTCTTCTCGGAGGCGTAGACGAGGGAGTCCAGCCGGTTCTTGGCCTCGATCTCCTCCCGGCGCTTGCGATCCTCCTCGGAGTGGGCCGAGGCGTCCCGGACCATCCGATCGATCTCGTCCTTGTTGAGGCCGGACGACGCGGTGATCGTGATTTTCTGTTCCTTGCTGGTGCCGAGGTCCTTGGCCGACACGTTCATGATGCCGTTCGCGTCGATGTCGAAGGTCACCTCGATCTGCGGCATGCCGCGCGGCGCCGGCGGAATCCCCACGAGGTGGAACACGCCGATCGTCTTGTTGTCGCGGGCCATCTCGCGCTCGCCCTGGAGCACCTTGATCTCGACCGACGTCTGGTTGTCGCCGGCCGTCGAGAAGACCTCGCTCTTCTTGGTCGGAATCGTGGTGTTGCGCTCGATCAGCTTGGTCGTCACGCCTCCGAGCGTCTCGATGCCGAGCGACAGAGGCGTCACATCCAGCAGCAGCAGGTCCTTGACGTCGCCCGCCAGCACGCCTCCCTGGATCGCGGCGCCGATCGCGACGACTTCGTCCGGGTTGACGCCCTGGTGCGGGTCCTTGCCGAAGAAGTCCTTGACGAGCTTCTGGATGCGCGGCATGCGCGTCTGGCCGCCGACGAGGACGACCTCGTCGATGTCCTTGGGCTCCAGGCCCGCGTCCTTGAGGGCCTGCTTGCAGGGCCCCATCGACTTCTCGATGATGTCCTCGACGAGCTGCTCGAGCTTCGAGCGCGAAAGCCTCAGCTGCAGGTGCTTCGGGCCGGAGGCGTCGGCCGTGATGAAGGGCAGGTTGACCTCCGTCTCGACGACGTTGGAGAGCTCGATCTTGGCCTTCTCCGCGGCTTCCTTCAGCCGCTGCATGGCCATCGCATCCTTGGAGAGGTCGACGCCCTGGTCCTTCTTGAACTCGGCCAGGATCCACTCGATGATGCGCTGGTCGATGTTGTCGCCGCCGAGGTGCGTGTCGCCGTTGGTCGACTTGACTTCGACGACGCCTTCGCCGACTTCGAGAATCGAAATGTCGAACGTCCCGCCGCCGAAGTCGTAGACCGCGATCGTTTCGTCCTTTTTCTTGTCGAGGCCGTACGCGAGCGCCGCGGCCGTGGGCTCGTTGACCAGCCGCTCGACCGTCAGGCCGGCGATCTGGCCGGCGTCCTTGGTGGCCTGGCGCTGCGAGTCGTTGAAGTACGCGGGAACGGTGATGACGGCGCGCGTCACCTTCTCGCCCAGGTACGCCTCGGCGGCCTCTTTCAGCTTGCCGAGGATCATCGCGGAGATCTCGGGCGGCGACCAGTCCTTGCTCCCGGCCTTCACGCGACAGTCGCCGTTCGGCGCCTCGACGACGGTGAAGGGGACCATCTTCATCTCTTCGCTGACTTCGGAGTACTTCCGCCCCATGAACCGCTTGATCGAATAAACGGTGTTGGCGGGATTGGTGATCGACTGGCGCTTGGCCACCTGGCCGACCAGCCGCTCACCCGTTTTCGAGAACGCGACCACCGAGGGGGTGGTGCGATTTCCTTCGGCGTTGGGGATGACGGCCGGGTCGCCGCCCTCCATGACGGCCACGCACGAGTTCGTGGTGCCGAGGTCGATACCGATGATCTTGCTCATTGCGACAGCTCCTTACAGGCTCCGTTTCGGAGGTCGCAATATAAAACATGAGTCCGTCTCTGTCAAGGTTCAGGCATGGTTTTCTAAGTCCATAGCACTCATGTCGTTACGCCTATTCTACGACTAGAACGCTGGGCCGCTCGGTCTGGGGAAGGGGCCTCGCGGGCGCCGGCCGCAGGTCCGAAACCGGGGCGAGGCTGCGCTCGAGCGAGAGGTCCAGGTCGATCTGGCCCCGGGCATTGTGCCCGTAGAGACCGAACTTCCCGTCCTCCGCCCGAAGGATGTACCGGTAGAAACGTCCATACGGATCGCGGAGGGCGTCCTCCCCGAGAATCCCGGTGACCACCAGGTCTTCGAGGCTTCGCGGATAGCGGCCGGTCGAGTCGTAGTAGATCCGGACCGCGCGCTCGACGGCCACGACGCGATTCAACGAGATCGCCTTTGCGAGCTCGGCCCGCTCCGGAACTTCCCCCGGCGGGCGAAGAAGCGCGTTGAGGGGGTTTCGCGGGAGCAGGAAGAAGGCGGCCACGGCGAGCGCGAGAAGCGCCATCCACAGACCGATGACCCGCCCCGGCACGCCGACCGGCGGCCCGGCGGCCGGCGGCGGAACGGGCGCGAGCACCGGCTCCTCTTCCACGCGTCCGGGCTCGATGAGATGCCGTCCGAGCAGCTCGGTCGCGCCCTTGAGCACCTCGAAGTCCGATATGAACGCTTTCTCCATGATGTCGGCGACGCTCAGCCGCCCGTCGATCCACCGCCAGGTCTCCGCCTCGGAGCGCGAGACGGAGAGCGTTCCTTCCGGCGGATTCTTCTCGCCCGAGACGAGCCTCAGCCGCTCGACGCCCGGAGCGCGCCGGAAGACGCCCTCGAGTGAGCCGATCCGCTTCTCGAGCATCGGCCACTCGTCGACCATCTGCGCCGCTTCCATGAGGATCGTGTCGATGGACACCGGCGCCATGTGGTCGGCGTCGTAGTCGACCGTGCCCTCCTGCGTGAAGTGGAAGCGGCCGTCCGGCCATCGGAAGGCCGTGTAGACGATGCGCGCGATCTGGACGCGAAGCGCCTCGCGCAGCTCCTGCGGCTCGATGAGGCCCTCGCGCACCAGCAGGAACCCCATCCGCTGCTGGGTCTCGCGCTGGACGACGAGCACGCGTTCCAGCTGCTCCTGCGTGACGTAGCCCGCGCGGATCAGGAGGTTGCCGAGGCGGTTGTCCAGTCGGCGCGCGGTCGACTCGGCGGCCACGACGGAGCCCCCGAGAAACGAGATCGTGATCGTGTCGTCCTCGCCATCGACCTTGAGGACGCCGGTTTTCCGCTGCAGGCCGAGCATCTGGAAGATGTCGGTCAGCGAAAAGACTTTGAGCGTGCCCTCAAGACCCACTCGGCACACTCCTGGCTCCCCACTGCGCACGCAGCCAGAGCGCCGCGGCGATCGCGACGCCCGCAACGACGGTCGCGCGCACGGCCCCGAATGGCGGCAGCGTGAGGGGATCGAAGAACCTCTCGTCGAGAAGCGCGGCCCCGAGCGCCGAGAAAAACAGCAGAAGCACCAGCGCCGCCCGGATGGGCCGCTGGGAGGCGAAGGCGTGGGAGCCCGGCAGAAGCAGCGACGCGATCCGGACCGCCCGATGCCTTCCGGACGCCCGGCGCTGCATGGCCTTGGTCTCGGCCACCTGGACCTCGATGTCGACGTCGTCCTTCTTCATGTGGAGCTTCCAGCAGGCCGCGCAGTAGAGGGAGGGGTCGGCAAAGTAGCGGCAGCGCTTGCAGAACGGGCGTCCGCAGCGGTCGCACCGCAGCGCGACGTTCCGGTCGCGCCGGCGCGCGAGGAGGATGCCCAGGCCGAGCGCGGCGAGCGGCGCGAAGGTCCAGGACGGAAAGTATTGCCTCCAGCCGCGGGCGCTTCCGTGTCCGGGGAGCCGGCGGCTCTTCGGCTGGGCGTCCCACGCGGCCATGCGTTCGCGCGCGCGGTCCAGCGTATAGCCGGCCGGCACGACGCGGGAAAGCGTCGGGTTGTCGGCCCAGAAATTCACCTGGGAATTCGAGATCTCGCGCGCCTGCCGGATCGCCGCGGCCTGCCCCTCGAAGTCGTAGGCCTCTCCCCGCGCGAGGGAGAGGTTGTAGAACACGGCCGCGGCCTGCGGGGCGCGCTTTCCGGCCTCGATGTAGTCCCGGATCGCCTCCCCGTAGTCGCCCTCGGTGAATCGCACGTTCCCGCGATTGAGCAGCGGGCGATAGTCCGCCGCGTCGGCCTGCATCGCCCGGCCGTAGTCCACTTGCGCGCGATCCAGATCGCCCGAGCGCTCGGCGAAGACGCCGAGCAGGTACCAGACGTCCGAGTCCTCCGGGAAAACCGCGGCCGCCTGCCGCAGGCCGTCCTCGGCGCTCGCGTCTTCGCGGCGTTCCGCGAGGTCGAGTGCGGCCACGAAGAGAGGCGAGCGTTCCTCGATGTTCGCGGCCGTCACCTTGGCGAGAAGCGGCGGGACCAGCGCGAGGGCCACGAACCCGGCCGCGAGGACGAGCCGTTCACGGCCCTCGGTGTACGGATAGAGCAGCGCCCCCCAGTACAGGAGGAGCCAGACGGGACCCATGCCGACGAACAGCGGGAGACCCAGCAGAAGCAGGCCGAACGGAAGAACGGCCGCCGCTCCCCAGGACCGGCTCGCCCTCTCGGAGATGTCGTGCCAGGCCCTCGGAAGGTGGAGCACCCCGAGGGCCAGGATCGTGCCCGCGACCATGCCGGCGATCCCGAGCGCGATCCAGAGCGAGAGCGAGGAGAGCAGCGCGACCCGCGCCTCGCGCGTCGACAGGAAGCCGGCGACCGCGGCGGGAAGCTGGCGCAGCGCCTCCGGGATCTTCCCCTGCCGCAGGAGGAACGAGAGATTCGCAACGATCGCGTCGGGGTTCGATTCGTCGAGCTTCAGCGCCGCCGCGTAGGCGCGGCCCGCCCGCTCCAGAGCGCCGAGCTTCTCGGCCCGGTGGCCGAGGTAGACGGCGGTCCGCGAGAAATCCGAGAGGCGAAACACGCCGACCTTCCGGCCGGCGCGCCGCATCGCCTCGAGCGCCCGGTCCGCGTCCGGAACGTCGTTCTCGGAAAACGCCGAGAGAAACTCGAACCACTGGGCACGGTACTGGCTGCGCGTGACCGGAGGCGGCAGCGGGGAGAGGCCCTCCTGGGCCGCGGCGATGCCGGCCGAGGCCATGACGCACAGAAGCGCCACGGCGATCCGTCGCAACCGCCGCCGCGGCCGGCAGCCCGGGCCTTGCGAAGTAGACGTCACGGAGCCGCGCCTACCGCGGGGGCTCCCGGCCCGGCGGCCGCAAGACCTCGACGTAGGCCAACCGCAGCTCGTACAGCACGCGCGAGAGCAGGTCCGATTCCTCGAAGGTCAGACGCCCCCGGGTCTTCTGCTCGAGCGCACCGAGCCAGTCGATCATCTGGCGCGCGGCGGCCGGCTCTTTCCGCGGGAGGCGCTCGCCGGTCATGGGGTCGACCCCGAGGGCCGCGTAGACGTTCGACGCGAGGAAGCTCACGAGCCCGATGAACGCCTGCGAGGTTGCGCCGTCGGCGGGGGCTTCCGCGTCCTCGCGGGCCGAAGCTCCGGCCGGACCGGCAGGCGCGGGAGGCGGCGGTGGTGACGGCGCCGCCGCCGGGCCGGGCGCCACGGGCCGCACCGGCTCGGTTTTCTCTTCCGGCTCGAAGTCGGGGCGCAGCTCACCGTCGGCGGTGAACATCCGGCGGTCGACCACGCGGATCGGTTTCTCTTCTTCGCTCACGCTTGCGCTCAGGAAGCCCTTGGGTTCGGGATGCGCAATTTTACCCCGGAAGGGCGCCGGGTATGATCCGCGCGTGTCCGAGAGCCTCGATCGCCTCGTCGCCCTCGTCGACCGTCTGCGCCGGGAATGTCCCTGGGACCGCGAGCAATCCTTCGAGACGCTCAAGACGTTCCTCCTGGAGGAGACCTACGAAACCCTCGCGGCGGTGGACGAGGGCCGGGCCGAGCCTCTCGAGGGCGAGCTCGGGGATCTCCTGTTCCAGGTTTTCCTTCTCGCGCGCCTCGCCGAGGAGCGCGGATGGTTCGACATCGGCGGCGTCGCGGAGCGGATCACCCGCAAGATGATCGAGCGCCATCCGCACGTGTTCGGCGGCCCGCCGGCCGAGAGCGCCGAAGCCGTCAAGGTCGCCTGGGAGAAGCGCAAGCGCCGCGACCCCGACGCCACCGAGGATCCGCTCGGAACGCTTCCCGCCGCGCTGCCCGCGCTCGCCACGGCCTACCGGCAGACGCTCCGTGCGGCGGACCTGGGATTCGACTGGGAACGCGACGCCGACGTGGCGGCGAAGATCGAAGAGGAGCTCGCCGAGTGGCGCGCGGCGGCGGAGAGCGGCGATGCCGCGGAAGAGCTCCACGAAATCGGCGACATGCTCCTCTCGGTCGTCAACCTCGCGCGCCGCCGGAAGATCGACCCCGAGAGCGCGCTGCGTCTCGCCAACCGCCGGTTTCGCGAGCGCTTCGCCGAGGTCGCGCGGCGAGCGCGGCAGAGCGGCAAGGACGTTTCGGAAGCCGGGATGGCGGAGCTGGATCGGTACTGGGAGGAGGCGAAGGGGAATCCGCCGTCATCCTGAGCGCAGCGAGCCGGCCACCAGAGGTATCCTCACGGCATCAGGCAACGCCGACCGCAGGTCGGCGTTAACGATCCCGAACTCGCAGCGGGATCCGCCGCTACTTCACCAGCTCCCCGACTCTCACCAGCTTGATTCCCCTCGCCGCGAGACCCGGCATCTCGCGCTCGAGCACGGCCATCGTCGCGGGATACGGGTGGCCGATCGCAACGGCGCTCCCCTCCTCGCGGGCCCGCCGCACGAGCTCGGCGAGCTGCTTCGCGACGGCCTCTTCCGTTTCGACGTCGTCCAGAAACACGCGTCGCGAGACGGAGGGCACGGAGGCTTCCTCGGCGGTGCGCTCGGCGACGGTGGCCTCCGTCGTGCGGCTGTCGAGGAAGTAGAGGCCCCTCTCCGAGAGCACGCGCGCGACCACGCGCATGACCCGCGGGTCGGCCGTCGCCACGGAGCCCATGTGGTTGTTCACGCCGACGGCGCCCGGCACGGTCGCGAGGTCCGTCTCGAGCGTGCGGACGATCTCAGCGTCGGTCTGGGAAAGCAGGATGACCCCCGGCCCGGGACGCACCTTCGGGTAGCCCGCGGGCTCCATGGGAAGGTGCAGGAGGACTTCCTTGCCGCCGCGGGCGAGGGCGCGCGCCGAGGCCGCGCTGAACGCGACGCCCGGAAGGACGGCGCCCGCGACCGGCGCCTTCCACGCGGCGATGCGCTCGGCCGGAGCGAGCTCGTTACCGAGATCGTCGATGACGATCGCGGCGAGCCCCGTGGTCCCGCCCCCGATCCCGGCCCGTGGCGACCGTGGGGCCGGAGGCTTCGGAGCGGTGGGCCGGGGGCGCGATGGGGTCGGCCGCGAGGTTCGCGCGGGTGGCGGCGCGGGGGACGGCGGTGCGGGCGGCGCGGGCCGGGTCTTCAGATAGAGGGAGATCGCGAGCGCGATCGAGAGCAGGGCGAAGAAGATCGTCGCCGGCGAGACCCGACGCCCGCGGCGCGTCACGGGCGGCGAGGTCCTGAGGCGGGCCCGACTCGGACGGTCAGGCGGCCTTGCGCGCCGAGGCGGACCGCATCACTTCGAGTCCGCGCTCGAGGATCAGGTCCTTTTCTTTCGTTTCGCCCGGGAAGACGATGACGCGCTCGTCCGGCGCGAGGCCCTTGCCGCCGAGGGTCTGCCCGGACGGCGAAACGTAGCGGCCGACGGTCATGTAGAGCGTCCCGCCCTCTTCCGTGGGAATGCCCCGCTGGATGATCGCCATGCCGACCGTGGTCTCCCCGACCGTCTTCGCCTGGGCCCGGTCGCGGAGCGCGGCCGCCAGGATCTCCGCCGGTCCGGCCGTCGAGTCGTCCATGAGCACGACCACGCGGCCCTTCCAGACCGCGTCGCCGGCGCCCTCGAGCGGCTTGCCGGTCACCTTGCGGGAAGCCACCGTCGCGACGGTGCCCTTGCCGAGGAAGAGCGACGCCACGGGGGCCGCGTCGGCGGCCTCGCCGCCGATCGATCCGCGGAGGTCGAGGATGACGCCGTCGAGCCCGCGCCGCGTGGCCTCGTCGAGCTCCTTCTTCACGGCGGCGCCGGTCGCCGGCGTGAACGCGGGGATCTTCACGATCGCCACGTCGCGCTCCCAGGTCGTCGACGGAGCGGGCGGATCGAAGCGCGCGCGCGTGACCGGAATCGTGAGGCGCTTCTCGTCGCCTCCCCGAAAGAGGGCGATCTCGCACGAGGACCCCTCGGGTCCCTCGAGGGCCGCCTTGACCTGCCAGTAAGTCGCGTTGCGCAGCGATTTCCCGTCGATCGAGTCGATCAGGTCGCCCGCCTTGATGCCGGCCTTGTCGGCCGGAGATCCGGCCAGCGGCCCGACGACGTACGGATAGCCGCCGCGCCGCGCGAACACGATGCCCGGGCTCGCCGCGCCCGAGCTCTGCTGGGCCTTGTATGCCGCCATCGCCGAGGCCGGGACGTAGTAGGAGAACGGATCGAGCGCATCCGACATCCCGTCGTAGGCCCCTTCGAGAAGGACCCTGGCGTCAGCCGGCTCGACGTAGTTCGAGCGGGTCAGCGCGAAGACTTCCGAAAAGATCGAGAGGGCCCGGGTGGCCGGGTCGCGCCCGGCCCCGTCCGGGCCGGCGACCGCGCGCAGGGACAGGAGGGCACAGACCGAAACGACCACGAACGCCAGGCGGGTACGGTTGGATTTCATCTTGTTCATGCTAACAGACGGCTCTAACAGCGGCCCGGCCCGGTTCGTTCCATCGGAAAGGTCTTGGGTCACCGGAGCCAGGCCACCGGGTCCATGGCCTTTTGCCGGTCCCGGACCTCGAAGTACAACCCCGGCTCCTCCCGGCCTGGCCCGTAGCCGGCGAGGCCGATCTCCGTGCCCACGGCCACGGGGACCCCCGCGCGCACCGAGACGGCCTGCAGCCACGCATAGAGCGTCAGCATCCCGTCGCCGTGGTCGAGGATCACGAGGTTCCCGTATTCCGAGAGCCACTGGGCGTACACCGCCTTGCCGGCGTAGACCGCCCGCACCGGTGTGCCCATCGGGACCGCCACGGCGACGCCGTTCGAAACCGTCACGGTATTGAACCTGGGATGACGGTGACGCCCGAACGTCTCGACGATCGTGCCGCGGGCGGGCCAGTCGAGCACGCCCTTCCACGGCCGGATCCCGCCGGCCGGGTCCACCGGGGATTCGCCCGTGGACTGGCGCGCGAGCGTTTCGAGCAAACGCTCGAGACGCGTCGCCTTGTCCGTCAGGGCCGAGACCTCGCGGCGCTCCCGGGCGGCCTGGTCGCGCTCCCGGGCGAGAAGGCGCTCGCGCTCGGTCTTGAGCGACGCCACACGCGTCTCTTCCTGGCGGCTTCGCGCGTACAGCCGGTCGATCTCGGCCTTCAGCGCCTCCTCGCGGGCGACGTCGGCCCGCAGCCGGGTTTCGGCCTCGCGGTGAAGCACGACGAGCCGGCCGTCGCGTCGCGCGAGGCTGTCGAGCCGCTCGATCGAGTCGAGCAGCGCCGGCACGTCGCCCGCGGAGAGCAGCACGCGAAAGTAGCCGTACCGGCCGAAGCGCTGGAGCAGGCGCGCACGCGCGACGAGCGCCTGGCGGGCCTGCGCCGCGGCGACGGACGTCTCGGCGCGTTCCTGCGTGACGGCGGCGAGGCGGCCGGCGAATTCCTCGCGGGTCGCGGCGAGCAGCTCTCCTTCGCGCGTGGCAATTTCGAGCTTCAGCTCGAGGCGCTTGAGCTCCTCGGCGTGGGTCGCTTCTTTCTTCTCGCTCTCCGCGAGCCTCGCTCGGAGCGAACCGATGCGTTTCTGGAGCCGATCCAGATCCGCCCGCCGCTCCGAGTCCGCGGGCGTGACGGTCTCCTGTCCGAAGACGAGAGCCGGCACGGCCAGAGCGAGGAGCAGGAGAACCGCGGGGCGCTTCACCAGAGGGCCTTCCCCGCGGCGTCCTCGATCTCGGACCCGCCGAAGAGAGCGCGCACCGACGCCGTGACGTCGGCGATGCCGGGAACCTTCTCCGCGCGAAAGGGCTTCGAGGAGAAGAAGACTCCGCGCACGAGGTCAGGGTCGAGCGAGCAATGGTCGCCGCTCCAGACGTCCCGGTTGTCCTCGAAAACCGACTCCGTGGGCACGCCGAGGGAGGATTGCCACGAGACGCGATACCCGGGGAGGTTCGCGACGATGAGGTCGGGAATCAGGCGCGGATCGAACCGGCGGTAGACCTCTTCCCTCTTGAAGACCCGCGAGACGGCGCGCTGGCCGTTCTTCGGGTCCGTGAGCGCCGTGAGGCGGTCGATCAGCTCCCGCCGGAGGGCCTCGTACTCGGCGCCCGGCGCGACGATGCCTCCGGTCTCGCGCCCGGAGAGATTGACGTAGATGTCGCCCAGGCCCATCGCGTACGCCTTCGACTTCGTCCAGTCGATCGCCTCCCAGAACTGGCCTCGCGAGAAGAGGGCCTCGAGGTTCTGGCGGCGGGCGCTGCCCTTCAGGACCAGGTAGCCGTTCTCGACGAGCCAGGAGTTGTAGTTGACCGACCGCCGCCACGTCGCGAACCCGTGGTCGGAGAGGACGAGGAGGACGTCCTCGGGCTTCAGGGCCTTCGCCGTCTCCCCCACGATCTCGTCCATCGTTCGGTACGACGCCTCGACGGCGTCGCCGTACTTCGCCGCCAGGCCGGCGTCGTACGCCGGGTGCTGCGGATCGCGAAACCTCCAGAAAACGTGTCCAACCCGGTCGGGGAACTCGAAGTAGTGGAAGAGCAGCCGGTCCCCCTTCGCGAGCAGGCCGCGGAGCATCTTGCGTTCCTGCTCCGCCGTCATTTTCACGTCCTCCAGGAATGCGTCTTCGGGGAGCGTGCCCGACTGGATGGACCACGTGTCGATCGCCCAGCCCATGGTCTTGTAGCGCCCGTACTCGCTCACCAGCGTCTTCGCGAATCCCCGCGGCGAAGAGAGGGTGAATCCCGGGGGCAGGTGGTCCGGGTCGAACTGGATCGGCGAGAGGTACAAGCCGATCTCAGGCTGCACGCTCTGCAGACGCAGGCGCGCGTAGCCGTGGATCGCGACGAGCGGGTTCACCCGGAAGACGAGCGGCACCCAGTCGCTCCACTCGCCGGGACGGAGCTCGGCGCGCGCGCCTTCGGCCTCGATCACGATGCGGTCCCGCGCGTCGGGGACCGAGAAGGTCAGCTTCGCATCGATGGAGCCCTCGCGGCCGAAGGGACGCCCGGGCGGGCCGAGGACCTTGACCTCCTGCCGGCCCACGTTCGACTCGAGGCGCACGATCTCGACCGAGAAATCGTTGCCTTCGCGCGGCGCGAAGAACGGGTCGGACGTGAAGTAGGCGGGCCGCCCGATGCGCCCCGACAGATCGGGCACGCCGAGGCCCGAGAGCATTCGGCCGTCGGGAAAATCCTCGGGCGGAAACGTCACGGGCATCCGGATGACGGTCGCGGGCCGCGCGGCGGATTCCGTCCAGAAGACCGGGCCGCGCCGGTTGTTCGCCACCCAGGGACGGCTCTCCGGCAGCCAGGCGCGCGCCGCCAGGAACGCGGAAACGCCGAGGGCGAGGCCGAGGACCGCGAGGATCGCGCCGGCGAGCCGGCGCCGCCGGAGAATGAGGAGGAGCGCCGGCAGAAGAAACAGCGCGAGCCCCGCGGCGGCGAAGATCCCGGGGTTCTTCTTTCCGAAGAGAAACGGCACGCTCTTCTCCTCGGCGACGGCAAACGTCGGGATGCGATTGGAGGGGTCGCGCTTCAAGAAGTCGAAGATCTCGTGACCGCCCGGATCGAGGCCGGTCGAGAAGGTGGCCCAGGACACGGGCGTCTGCGCGGGGACCGTCGGCGTCAGCGGCGAGTAGCCGCCGCGCGCCCGAAGCGCCGCGAGCTCGGGCAGCTGACCGGCCGCCAGCATCCCTTCGACCACCGCCGCGTCGACTCCGTCGAAGCCGAGGATCACGACCCGCCCGGAACCCGGAGCGGCGGCGGCCTCGAGGCGGGACGCGCCGGCGCAGGCCAGGGCACCGGCCAGGAACAGTCTCGCGAGGATTTTCACGCCAACAGTTTAGCCGCCCGCGAGGAGCCGTCGGCTTTCAGCGGGCGGTGCCCGCCGGGACCGGACACCCCGAGCGATGGCGCCGCGCGGCGACCGTCGCGTAAACCCGCCGCCCGAGCCACGGAACTCCCGGAACCCAGAGCAGCGGGGCGATCGGCCACGCGAGCGGCAGAGACCAGGCGATCGCCCGGTAGGCGTCGAAGCCGGTCTCGACACGTCCGCGATCGGTCACGACGTGCATGGTCCTCAGACAATCATCCTGAACGAGCGAAGGGAAGTCGGCCTGGACGCGCGGCCAGCCGGCGAACGCGTCGTAATACTCGAGGCGGCCGCCGAGGTCCAGCCGGCGGAGCACCGCCACGGTCTTGCCGCAGAGCCCGCAGGACCCGTCGTAGACGAACGCGTGGCGGCGTTCGCGGGCGACGAGTCGGCGGGTCTTCTCTCCCACCCATTTCCATGGGACCCAGAAAAGATAAGCGACCAGGAAGCGCAGGAAGTCGGGGCCCATGAACGCGGAAATCCCGAGCTGGACGCCCAGCACGGCGGCGGGAATGATCCGGCGTGCCGTCCGGCTGAAGAGCGCGAGCGGAAAGAAGAGCTCGAGCGCGAGGGATCCCGCTCCCAGCAGGAACGTGAGCCATGGCACCCTCGCGATCCAGAGTCCCCAGTCGGTCCACGCGGCGCCGGCCGCCCGGCCGACCGGATCGTTCGCGCGAATGAGAAAGCCCGCGAGTGCGTTCTCCGTGATCCAAGCGAGGCCCGAGTGGCGGAGCTTCGAGACACCCGCCGCAAAGAAGATGAGACTCATCACGAGCCACATCATCCGGAAGGGCCACGTGTATTCGCCGCTCGGCGGCGGAGGCGAGGCCTGCGGCTTCCGGACCGCCCGAATCAACGAATCGAGCGACCAGCCGTCGCCCGAGCGCGAGAAGGCCACGATCCAGAGGGCGAAGACGAGGATCGCGTCCGCGTGGTGGATCTTCCCGAAGTTTTGCGGAAGGCCGATGAGATAGGTGCCCAGCACGGCCGCCGCCCCGGTCGACAGGCGCGTCACGAGGCCGGCGGCGCTCAGCAGGAGCGACACCTTCCACACCGCCACCGCCACGGCCAGCGCTGCCGGCGGGAGCACGCCGAGGCCGAGCGCGCGGAAGAGCGGGATCGGCTGCCAGAACACCGGCGAGACGCTCGTCCACGCGACGACGTCGCGCGACCAGTACAGGACGGCCATGGCCGCGTAGAAGAGCATGCGGCACACGCCCAGCTCCGCCGCCCTCGCGGGGACGTACCAGAAGCGCCGCCAGCGCTCCCGCAGGGCTACGGCGAGCGGGTTGGCGAGCTCGATGCGCGCACCTCCCAGAGAAGATCCCGTGACGGTGCTGGCCCGGCGGCGCCGTTCACGGACGGGGGCGTCCAGCGAAAGCGATACAGCCGCACCGCCTCGAGCCGCGGTCCCGCGTGCAGCCCCTGCGCGCGGCGCGTCTCGTAGCGGTCGAGACAGTCGCGCATCGCGATCGGGAGAAGCCGATGCCTCTCGCGGCTCGCGTCGAAACGGTTCCACGAGAACCACAGCCGCGAGTTGTCGAACGGGAAGATGAGGTTGTTGGCCCAGAGCGGGATCTCGCGTCCCGACGCCGCCCGCCACCACGCCGTAGAGGCGGCGCAGCACGACCTCGCGACTGCGGCAGCAGGGAGTACATCTGGTACTGCGAGAAGGGCCAGTGCTCGCCGCGATAGGGCGGATCCAGCGCGAGCTCCAGGAGCGATCCTCCGGCGATCACGGAGGCGAGGACCGTCACCAGTCGGCGTCGCCCGGGCGGCGGGAGCGCCGGCTCGGGACCGAGGCGTCGTCCGCCCGAAGCGCGCTCGAGCATCCTCGCGAGCGGCGCCGCGACGGCCGGGTGAAAGGCCACCGCCGCCAGGGCCCAGAGCACGCCCAGCGCCGCGAGGGCCGGACGAGCGAATGAGCGCCATCGCTCGACGTAGTAGCCGGCGGAATGGGCGGTTCGGCCCGCCAGGATGCCGTCGAGAGCGGCCACGCCGGTCCCCCGATGAAGCACTCCGATCAGCGCCGGGACGAGAAACTCCGAGGCGGCCGCGAGGATCACGAGGCCGAGGAGAGACCCGGCAAGCCATCGCCTGCGTGGATTCATGACGTTCGGCTCCTGGACCAGCCGAGCCTAGGCCGGCCGCCGCAGCGTGTCAATCGGCGCCACCGGCTCCGGCGCGGGCTCGGGTCGTTAAGATCGCCTCGTGGTCGACCGCACCGAAGACATCGAGACGCTGCTCGAACGGATCCCCGATCCGGCGATCCGCTCCCTCTTCACGCGAGAGTTCGTCCTGTGCGCCGAGCACTTCGATCAGTTCACGAACGCTTCCGTGCTCCGTCTCGTCCATGACCTCGGTCTCGAAGGCGATCTCGCACGCGGGACGTCCGCGGCGGAGCTCGTCCGGGCGCGCGGCTTCGCGCCGAGAGCGGAAGTTCCCGTGCGCTGGTTTCTCCGGAAGCTCGCCGCGGCGGGCTACCTGGAAGCTTCCGACGGCCGGGAGGACCCGGTGTACCGGGCGCGCGGGCCTCTGCCTCCCGGCGACCCCGACCGGGCGGAGGCCGCCGCGCGCGCGCTCGACCCGGGCTCGCTGCCGGCCTTCGCGGTCGTGCGGGCGATGGTCGAGCACGTCCCGGAATTCCTCGCCGGCGAGAAAACGGGCGAAGAGATCCTCTTCTCTCCGGCCCGCTTGCCGCTCTGGTTCGCCTACTTCTCGAACGAGAACCTGCTCTACCAGATCAACAATCGCCTCGGCGCGGAGGCCGTCGCCCGCGCGCTGCCGGCGACGCGGCCGGCCACGATCCTCGAGATCGGCGGCGGCTCCGGCTCCGCCGCCCTCGCGATCGGAGAGCGGCTGGCGCGGGACGCGCGGCTCTCGCGCGTCGAAAGCTACGTCTTCACCGAGATCGTCCCGACGTTCCTGCGTCGGGCGGAGCGGACGATCCGCGCACGGTTCCCCGAGCTTCCCGTACAGTTTTCCCGGCTGGACATGGACCGCGACTTCCCCGGTCAGGGCATCGCGCCGGAATCGGCGGACGTGGTCTACGCGGTCAACACGGTGCACATCGCCCGCGACCTCGGAGCCACGCTCGCGCGGATCCGCGAAGCGCTGAAGCCCGGAGGCGTGGCCGTGTTCTCCGAGTGCGTGCGCCCGTTCGCCGGCCAGCCGATCTACGTCGAGTTCGTCTTCAACTTTCTCGAGAACTTCACGGGCGTGGCGACCGACGCCGAGACCCGGCCCAATCACGGCTTCCTGACGCCGGAGAACTGGCGGCGGGCCTTCCGCGCCGCGGGCTTCGAGAGGCCCGAGATCCTCCCCGACGTCGAGGAGCTCGCGAAGCACTACGAGGCGTTTTTCGTCGCGGCTGTTTCGGCGCGAAAGCCGGCATAGGGTGACCGCCGGGCTCCGCCCGGCGTTGCCTACCGCCGGGAGTCGGTTACCGCCGCGCGTTGCGCGGCGTTCCCTACTGCTGGGGGTCTGCCTCCGGTGGTCGGGTCGGTGGTCGGGTCGGTGGGCGGCTGCGCGAGGGGTCGTCCCAGAACGGAAAGAAGCAGTACCACTGGTCGGGGTACTGGCTCACATAGCGCTCGAGGATGGCGACGTAGCGTCCCAGATTCCGCCGGAGCGAGGCGTCGCGGTCCGCGTCCGATTCGACGAGGAGAGGCTCCTCGACGATGGCGCGGTACCCGCCGCCGGGCATCCGGACGATGAAGGCCGGCAGGACCGTCGCGCCGGACGCCATGGCCACCCGGAGCGGCCCGCGCGGGAAGTACGCCTCCCGGCCGAAGAACGGCACTGCGACGCCCGTGTTGTCGAAGTCGCGGTCCCCCTGCATCGCGACGATGCCGTTCTGCGAGAGGGCACGCAGCACCGCGAGCGTCGGGACGAAGCTGCGATCGACGCGGATCTCGACGACGCCGCAGGCCTCGTGCAGCCGCCGGCGCTGCCGCTCGACGCCCGGAAAGATGTCGGGCACGAGGACGACGTGGATCGGCTGCTTCATCTGCGCGAGCATCAGCCCCCCGACCTCCCAGTTGCCGAGGTGCGCCGTGAGCAGCAGCACGCCCTTGCCGCGCAGGCGACCTTCGACGATGTGCGAGTAGCCGGTCACCCCCTCGACGAGCCTTGCGGCGTCGGCCGCAGGACGCGTCGCGAAGCGGAGGAAGTCGACCCAGGCCGCGAAGTGCGAGCCGACCATCGCCCAGGCGAGGGCGCGAACTTCCGGGTCCTCCGCGGAGCGATCGCGGATGATCGCCAGGTTGGCGCGCGCCGCCCGCAGATACTTGGGACGCGCGCGGTAGTACGCCGCGGCGACAAGCCTCCCGCCGAGGTGCACGAGAGGCCGCGGGAGGTTGCGCGCGGTCGCCAGCGCCGCCGGAAACCAGAGGCGCGACGCGGCGGAGCCGAGCATCCGCAGGAGCGGATTGCGGCTCGCCATTTTTTCCTGCACGGGGGGTATCCTAAGAGAATCACGATGCCGCAGGCGGAGGGCCGAAGGCGCGGGCAGAAGCTGCTCGCCACAGCGTTCCCGTTCGCGGTTTTCACGCTGCTCGCGCTCGTCTCCTGGAACCGGTGGCTCGAGCCCTACGTCGACTCCGGGCGCGAGCTGATGGTTCCGTGGCGCGTGGCCCAGGGCGAGCGTCTCTACGCGGAGGTCGAGTTCCACCACGGCCCGCTGGCGCCGTTTCTGGGCGCCGCCTCGGACCACCTCTTCGGCCGCTCGCTCCCCGCCCGCACGGCGCTCGCCGCGGCGATCGCGCTCCTGCACCTTCTCGCGCTCGTCCATCTGGCCCGACGCATGTTGCCGGCCGGGCGGGCGGCGCTCGCCGCGTCCATCGCGGTCGCGGCCGCGGTCTTCCTGCGCCCCGGCGGATGGCTCTTTCCCTTCAGCTTCGACGCCGCGCTCGCCGTCGCCGCGATCACCTGGGCGCTCGAGCTCGCCGCCCGGAACACGCGCAGGTCCGACGCGCTCGCCGGCGCCTGCCTCGCCGCCGCGCTTCTCTCCCGGCTCGAGCTCGGCCTCGCCACGGTCGCCGTGCTCGCTCTCGCGCACCGCGGCGGGATCGGCCGGCTCCGCCGCCTCGCCCTCTGGCCGCTCGCCGCGGCGGCGGCCGGATACGCCGGCGTGTCCGCGGGCATCCCGCTCCGCACGCTCGAAGCCGACGGGTGGCTCCGCCTCCTCGATCCGCCGGAAGCCTTCCGCAACGTGTACCGGGCCTACGCCGGACTGGACCGGCCGGGCCTGCGCCTCACCGAGCTTCTGCTTTCGGCCGTTGTTCTCATCTGCGTGGCGGTCCTGCTCGCGGCGGCCACGATCGTATCCTCGCGGCTGAGGTCCGCCGGTAGACCTGGAGGATGGACGATCGAGGCCGTGGCCGTCGCGTTGCTCGTCTTCGTCGCCGCGACCCGGTTCCGTCCGCCCGCAAGCCTCGCGGATACGGCCGCCCTGTTTCCTCCGCTGGTCCGTGTGGTGCCGCTCCTGGTCGCCGCCGCCGGAGTCTGGCGGCTCATCCGCCGGCTCGCGGGCCGGGCCGCGCGCGTCCTCCCGTCGGTCCCGGACGCGGTTCTCTGGATGGCCGCGCTCTTCGCCGCGAGGCTCCTTCTCGCGGCGGGTTACGTGGGCCCGTACGACGCCTTCTTTCTCCCGCTGCCGCTTCTCGTGTGCGTCACCGGAGTCTTCGGCCTCGCCGAGCGCGGCTCGGCCTCCCTCGGCGCCGCCCTCCCGCGACTGACGGCCACGGCGCTCACTCTGTTTCTCCTCTACCGCGTTGCGGCACTCACCGACCTCTACCGCAGGCCCGGATGGAGCCGCGTCGAGACGCCGGCCGGAGCCGTCGTGCTTCGGGAGCCCCTCGCGACGACGACACGTCTCGCTCTCGCGGACCTCCAGCGGCGCCTCCCCGAGGGCTCGACGCTGTCCGGCTTTCCCGAGACCGGTTTCTACAACTATGTCCTCGGGCTCCGGAACCCGTTCCGCCACGAGCAGTACTTCCCGGGACATCTCGAGGGCGATCGGGGCGCGGACTTCGCCGCGGAATTCGCGGCGCACCCGCCCGACGCGACGCTTTTCGCGAACGTCCTGGCCGTCGGCGAGGGCGCCCGCGAGTTCGGCCGGGACTACCTCGCCCCGGTCGATTCCGCGATTCGCTCGAGGACGCAGGTCGCGGCGGTCTACGGGCCGGGCGCGCGGCCGGACGCCCGCATCGGCGATCCCGACTTCTTCGTCGAGATCCGAACGCCGTCGCCGGCCGGAGCCGGGCCGGTCCCATGAGGCTGGACCTCGCCGTCGCCCGGGCCTTCGGGCTGTCGCGCCGCGCGGCTCGCGACGCCGTGCGCGCCGGACGGGTCGACGCGGACGGCGCCACCCTGGAGGAGCCGGGCCTCGAGATCGATCCCGCCACGAAGCTCGAACTCCACGCGAGCCGGCCCGCCCGGCGACGCGTCCGCACGCGCCTCTCCGTCCTGCACGAGGACGACGCGGTCGTCATCGTAGACAAGCCCGCCGGACTGCTCACGGTGCCGACGGAGGCCCGCGAGAAGGACACCCTCTGGAGCCGGGTCCTCTTCTACCTGCAGCACCGCTACGGCGGACGGCCGTACGGCGGCATCGTCCATCGTCTCGACAAGGACACCTCGGGCGCGGTCGTCTTCGCGCGCAACCGCGCGGCCCTGCACTTCCTCCAGGCCCGTTTCCGCGAGCATGCGATCGAGCGGGAGTACGTGGCGATCGTCGCCGGGAACCCTCCGGACCAGGGCGTCTACGACGCCGACCTCGTCCGGACCGCCGGCCTTCGTCGCAGCGTCGCCCGTCCCGGCGAGGAGGGACGGCGGGCCGTCACGCACTATCGGACTCTCGAGCGCCTCCCGGGAGCGAGCCTGGTCGCGGCGAGGCTCGAGACGGGCCGCACGCATCAGATCCGGCTGCACTTCGCGGCCGCGGGCCATCCGGTCCTCGGGGACCGGGTCTACGGGTCCCGCGACGCCGAAAGCGAAATGCCGCGCCAGATGCTCCACGCGAGGACGCTCGGCTTTTCCCACCCTGTCACGGGCCGGCGCGTCTCGGCGGAGTCTCCCCTGCCGGCGGATTTCGAGGCGGCGCTCGCCGCGCTCCGCGAGCAAAAAACAAAGCGGCCCGGCACGTCATCGCGCCGGGCCGCCGGGGAATCGAAGGTTCGGAGGAAACGCTAGGCGAGGACGATGACCACGACCCGGCGGTTCTTCGCCCGGCCTTCCTTGGTCTTGTTGGACTCCACGGGCTCGTTGGGCCCGTAGGAGATCGTGGACATCCGGTTGAGCGCCACGCCCTGCTTGTTGAGGTAGCGGCGCACGGCTTCGGCGCGCTGCTCGCCCAGTCTCAGGTTGTAGGAGTCGTCGCCCGTCGCGTCGGTGTGCCCCTGGATCTCGAGATAGACGTTCTTGTTCTCGCCCTTGAGCCGCTCGGCGAACGCCATGAGCTGCTCTTCGGCTTCCTTCGAGAGTTCGTGCTTGTTGACCGGGAACTTGGCCGCGTCGTCGGAGAGCACCAGCGAGTAGATGAACTTGCCCTCGGCCAGCTTGCCCGCCTGCTGCGCCCGCTCGAGAGCCTGCCGGGTGGCGTTGTCGAGCTCGGCGAGCTTGCTGTCGTGCTGCTTGACCTTGGTCTGCGTGGCCTCGACCTGAGACTCGACCTCGTTGATGCGCTTGTCCGTCGACGCGCTGCTTTTGGCGACTTCCTCCCCGACGTACGTCTTACTCGCGCACGCCGTGAGGCCCGAAATCCCCAGAAGAAGCGCTCCCCCCGTGAGCATGGATGAAACCCACCGTGATTTGAGCATCTGCACCTCCAAAAAAACGTTTAGGACCCCCCGGGGGCGGTTCCACGATATCCCCGGCGTGTCCGAACGACCCAGGAACCTGGTTTCGCTACGGACACAAAAACAATCCGATATTTTACATCTCCTTTGCCCGACGGGGCAAATCCCAGCAGGTACTGCTGCCGGACCTCGCTCGAGATCCGGGCGGCCAGCGGTCGCAGGTCGTCGTCGCGGCCGACCAGGTGCATCTTTCCGCCGCTCGAGCCCGCCAGCAACTCGAGGTTCTCGACGGACAGCGCCCGGCGATCCTGCTCGCGCACGGCGTCGAACGCTGCATTCTTCATGCCGACCGCATAGACCGGCACGGAGACCCTCTGGAGGATCTCGGCCATCTGGGCGGCCGAGAGCTCGCTCGCGTTGTCCACGCCGTCGGTGAAGAGAATGATCGCCCGCTTGTTGTTCTTGCCCTTCATCAGCTCCGGCGTCGCGGCGACCGCATCGAAAAGCGCGGTTTGTCCGGAGGCTTCGAGCTCCCAGAGCGCTCGAATCAGGCCGGCGGGATCCGCCGAGGAATCCGTCACGAGCCGCACCTTGCCTTCCGAAAACGTGAAGAGCGCGAAGTCGTCGCCAGGCAGGCGGTTGCGCAGAAGGCTCCGGATCGCGTTCTTGGCGTTCTCGAGCTTGTTGCCGATGCCCATGCTGCCCGAGGTGTCGACGAGGAACGCGAAGGACACCGGCGCCCCCTCGTCCCGCTCGAAGGTGTCGAAATCGACACGCGACTCGCCGACCTTGACGACGAAATCGTCCTTGGTCAGGCCATCGACATATTTGCCTTCCTTGTCCGTGACGAGGACGGGGAGCATGACGTACTCGGCGCCCGCGCTCTCGGAATACGAGGGAGCTTCGGGCTCCTGCGCCAGGGCCCCGGCGGCGGCCAGGACCATGAGGACGGCGGCTGCCAGCAGGCGTTTCACCGAACAATTATAAGGCCGGAGCGGCCCCGAACCTTCCCCGCGCCCTGTGTAGACTGTCCTCGCTTGACGACGCCCGCGCCTTCGGTGGTCCTCGTGAGGCCGTGGAATCCTGCCAACCTCGGGTCGGTCGCCCGCGTGGTCAAGAACTTCGGCCTCCGGAGCCTCTCGCTCGTCGAGCCCGCGGTGGCCGCCGACGAAGAGTCGGGAAGGCTCGCGGCCGGAGCCGACGACGTCCTCGCGTCGATCACGCGATTCGGAAGCCTGGCCGAGGCCCTGGCGGGGTACACGGTCGTCGTGACGACGTCGTCGCTGCGCGGACGCGGAAGGACGCGCTCGCTCGAGCTGTCGGAGCTCCCCGGGTTCCTCGCGGAGGCGGGGGGGCTCTCTTCCGCGGGGGGCGGCCCGGCCGCCTTCGTCTTCGGTCCCGAGCGGAGCGGCCTGACCGAGGACGAGCTCGCGCGATCCTCCGCCTGCCTCCGGCTTCCGACCGACCCGGCGTTTCCGACGATGAACCTCTCCCACGCCGTCGCGGTCGTCCTGTCCGTGGCCACCGCGTTCGCGGCGCCGGCGGCCGTTCGTGCGATCGACGACGAGCTCGCGCCGGCCTCGGAGATCGAGGCCGCGGTCGGGCACTGGGACCTGGCGCTCGAGGCGATCGACTTCTACGACACGGGCCATCGCGACCGCTCCCTTCGGGACTGGCGGAAGCTCGTGGCCGCGCGTCCCATGACCACGCGCGAGGTGGCGATCCTGCGGGGAGTGGCCAACCGCATCCTGGTCACGCTTCGGCGGGCGAGAGGCCTGTCGCCCGCGGATTGAGGCCACTCGCCGGCCAAGTGGCTCTTTTTTTCGGCGCCGGCGCAGGTCAGACTGGCGCCGCGTGAAACCGGTGGAAGACCTCCGCACGCTCTTCCCCGCGCTTGCGGGAGTGACGTACCTCAACAACGCCACGTCCGCGCCGGGAGCCGCGCCCGTCCTCGAGGCGGTGCGCCGGGCGGAGGACGCCTGGGCCTCCGGCCGCTTCGAGTGGCTCGCCTGGGAAGGCGATGCCGAAGCGACGCGGCCGCTCTTCGCGCGCCTGGTCGGCGGACGGCCCGAGGAGGTCGCGCTCGTCTCGTCGTTCGCCGAGGCGGCCGCCGTGGTCGCGGCGAGCCTGTCGCCGGGCCGGGTCGTCGTCGGCTCCCGCGAGTTCCGCAGCAACCTCTTCCCGTGGCTCGATCTCGCCCGGCGAGGTTTCGACGTCGTCGAGGTCCCCGCCTCCGACGGTGTCATCTCGACGGACGCCTTCTGCTCCGCGCTCCGGCCAGGGACCGTGCTGGCCGCGATCTCCGAAGTGCAGTCCACGAACGGGTTCCGGGTGCGGCTCGCCGAGATCGGCGCCCGCTGCCGCGAGGTCGGCGCCCGGCTCTTCGTCGACGGCACGCAGTCGCTCGGCGTTCTCCGCTTCGACGCCGACGCCTGCGGCGCGGACTACGTCGCCGCCCACGGCTACAAGTGGCTGCTCGCGCCGCGCGGGACGTCGTGGCTGTGGGCGCGCGCCGACCGCCTGAAGGAGCTCCGGCCCCTCGCGCCGAGCTGGAAGAGCGTCGAGGAACCGTTTGCCGATTACTACGGCGGCCGCCTCGAGTCCCTGCTCGCGTCGACCGCCCGGCGCCTCGACGCCTCGCTCGCGTGGCTCTCGTGGGTGGGCGCGCGGGCGTCGCTCGAGCTGCTCGCCTCGTTCGACGCCGAATCCATCGAACGACGCTGCCTCGGACTCGCCGCCGCGTTCCGCCGGGCCGCCGCCGACCGCGGACTCCCGCTCGCTCCCGCGGAGGTCCCGTCCCAGATCCTCGCCCTCGGCGTCTCCGACCCCGAGGCGCTCCGCGCGCGCCTATTGCAGCGAGGAGTGATCGCCTCCGTGCGCGGAAGCTCGCTCCGTCTCGGCTTCCACGCCTACAACGACGAGAGCGACGTCGCGACGGCGCTCGACGCGCTCGCGCTGAGAGCTGCCGCGACAGCTGACCGCTGAGCCTAGGCTGAAGGCTGAGAGCTAAAGGAGTTCGGACTCTCCGAAGAAGAACGCGATCTCCTTCGCCGCGTTCTCCGCCGAATCGCTGCCGTGGATTGCGTTGCGCTCGATGTCGGTCCCGTAGAGGTTGCGGATCGTGCCCGCCTCGGCCTTCCGCGAATCGGTCGCGCCCATCGTCTTGCGCAGGGTCGCGACGGCATCCGCGCGCTCGAGCGCCGCGACGACGACCGGGCCCTCCGTCATGAAACGCACGAGCGCGTCGTAGAAAGGCCTCTCGCGGTGCACGGCGTAGAAGGCGCGGGCCTGCTCCGGCCCGAGTCGGGTGCGGCGCAGGCCGGCGAGACGAAACCCTTCCTTCTCCAGGTGCGCCAGGATCGCGCCCACCTTTCGGGCGGCGACGGCGTCGGGTTTGACGATGGTGAGCGTGCGTTCCAAGTGTTTCTCCTTCGTGTCGTGGCCCTTGGCCACGCGTTCGTGTCGTGGCCTTCGGCCACGCAGACGCTTCTAAAATTCGCGGATCGCCGCTGGCAGCTTGTCCTGCGTCGAGA
Source organism: uncultured Acidobacteriota bacterium (assembly GCA_963782585.1). GTDB lineage: Bacteria > Acidobacteriota > Thermoanaerobaculia > UBA5066 > Gp7-AA6 > DAHUXD01. Next base: position 366,417 of record CAWAKL010000003.1, on the reverse strand, counting down.
CGCCGACGCGGGCGAGCGCCTCGAGCAGCTCCCGGGGTTTCTGCGATCCGATCATGAGAGTCGAGCCGTCTGCCTTCGTCAGCAGGACGCCGCGGTTGCCCCGAGCATTGAGTGCGCGGTTCTTGCCGAAGCCCCGGATCCCCCAGCCGCCGTATTGGGAGATCGGCCGATACTGCACGGCTTCGGCCTGTCGGATGTCCGCCAGCGGAATCTGCGTCCGATAGAGAAAGCCGAACCGGACCTGGACGGTGTCTGCGGTCACGGTGGTCGTCTGGCGCATGGTCAGAACGGCGGCGAGGATCGCGAGCACGAGCGCCGCGACCGCGTAGAGCCATGGTGAAAAGTTCTGGGACTCCTCGAACAAGGCCGTGCCGTTCATCGTCCGAGTGCCTCTTTCACTCGCGAGCCGAGGTCCGCGGGCGACTTCACGACGGCGATGCCCGCGGCTTCGAGGGCCTTCATCTTTTCGGCGGCCGTGCCCTGCCCCCGGCGATGATCGCGCCGGCGTGGCCCATCCGGCGCCCCGGCGGAGCCGTCTGCCCGGCGATGAAGGAGACGACGGGCTTCTTGAAATTCCCGGCGACCCAGCAGGCCGCTTCCTCTTCGGCCATGCCGCCGATCTCGCCGATGAGAACGACCGCCTCGGTGGCCGGGTCGTCCTTGAAGGCCGCCAGACAATCGATGAAGTTCGTTCCGTTGATCGGGTCGCCGCCGATTCCGATGACGGTGGACTGGCCCAGCCCGAGCCGCGTGAGCTGATCGACGGCCTCGTACGTCAGCGTGCCGGAGCGGGAGATCACGCCCACGCTCCCCGGGCGGTGGATGCGGCCGGGCATGATGCCGATCTTGCACTCGCCGGGGGTGATGATGCCCGGGCAGTTGGGGCCGATCAGCCGCACGGCCTTGCCGGCGGCAGCGCGGCGGTCGAGAAACACCCGCGCGCGGAGCATGTCGTTGACGGGGATTCCCTCGGTGATGCACGCGATGACGCCGACGCCCGCGTCCGCGGCCTCGACGATCGCGTCGGCGGCGAAGGGCGGAGGCACGAAGATCATCGACGCGTTGGCGCCGGTTTCGCGGATCGCGTCGGCGACCGTGTCGAAGACGGGGATGCCCTCGTGGGTCGTGCCGCCCTTTCCGGGCGTGACGCCGGCGACGACCTGCGTGCCGTACTCGCGGCACGCGAGGGCGTGGAACGAGCCCTCGCGGCCGGTCAGGCCCTGGACGAGAAGGCGCGTCGCTTTGCCGACCCAGATGCTCACGTCAGATCTCCCAGCCCGTTCCGGACGCGGCGGCGCCGGCCGCTTCGACCACCTTGCGGGCCGCGTCGGCGAGACCGTCGGCGGGCGTGATCTTCAGCCCCGATTCCCGGAGGATCGCCTTCCCCTGGTCGACGTTCGTGCCCTCGAGCCGGACGACCACCGGGATCGCGAGCCCCATCTCCCTGACGGCGGCGACGACCCCCTTCGCGATGACGTCGCAGCGCATGATGCCGCCGAAGATGTTGATGAGGACGGCGCGCACGTTCTTGTCCGACAGGATGATGCGGAACGCGTTCTTGACCTGCTCCTCGTTGGCCCCGCCGCCGACGTCGAGGAAGTTCGCGGGCTCGCCGCCGGCCAGCTTGACGAGGTCCATCGTTCCCATCGCGAGGCCGGCGCCGTTGACCATGCAGCCGACGTTGCCGTCGAGCTTGATGTAGTTCAGCCCGTAGCGGGACGCCTCGACCTCGAGGGGATCCTCCTCGTGCAGATCGCGCATCTCCTTGATGTCAGGATGGCGGAAGAGCGCGTTGTCGTCGAAGTTCATCTTGGCATCGAGGGCGAGCACGCCGCCCTGCTTCGTGACCAGCAGCGGATTGATCTCCGCGAGGCTCGCGTCGGTCTCGACGTAGGCCCGGAAGAGCGACTGGAGGATCGCGACGCCCGCCTTGAAGCTGTCGCCCGAGAGGCCCAGCGCGAAGGCGATCTTGCGGGCCTGGAACGGGAACATGCCGAGCGTCGCGTCGATGCCCTCGCGAACGATCGCCTTCGGATCTTTCGCGGCGACCTCCTCGATGTCCATCCCGCCAGCCTTCGACGCCATCACGACCGGAACTCCGCGCGAGCGGTCGAGCGTGATCGAGACGTAGAGCTCGCGGTCGATGTCGAGCGCTTCCTCGATCAGAACCTTCCGGACGATTCGGCCCGCCGGGCCGGTCTGCGGCGTGACGAGCGTCATGCCGAGAATGGTCTTCGCGAGATCGTGGGCGTCCTGCGGGTCTTTGGCCAGCTTGACGCCGCCGCCTTTGCCGCGCCCGCCGGCGTGGATCTGCGCCTTGACGACGGCCCGGCCGCCGAGCCGGCGAGCGATCTCGCGGGCCTCCGCCGGGCTGCCGGTGACCTCTCCCCGCGGCACGGCGACGCCGAAGTGCGCGAGGATCGCCTTGGCCTGATATTCGTGGACTTTCATGCCGAAAGAGCCGCGGATTATAGGCGAAAGGCCCGGAGGCTGCCGAGCCCGAGGGCCGAGAGACCCAGGAAAACGAACACCGATGCGAGCGCGACGAGGCGGCGGGCGCGGAGGGACACCGCGAGGCCCCAGGTCTCGGCGAACGTAAACACGCCCGCGGAGAGATGGAACGTCGCCGAGAGGATGCCCGCGACGTACACCGCGTGGATCCAGGGGCTCGCCAGAGACGCCTGCATGAGGCGGAAAAGATCCAGATCCCCGTGATCGCGGAGCTGGACCAGCCGCGCCGTCCAGAGATGAAAGAGCAGGAAGGCGAAAAGGACGATTCCGGTCGCGCGCTGCGCGACCGAGAGCGCCTTCCGGCCGCGAGGCTTCCCCGCTCCCGGTTCTTCCGCCGCGACGAGGAAGAGGCCGTAGATCCCGTGAAAGAAGAGAGGCACGGCGATCAGGAGGACTTCGACAACGACGAGGAGCGGCAGGCCCTGCATCGTCCTCGCCACCGCGTTGTAAGCGTCGGCCCCCTTCAGCGCCGCCGCGTTCGTCGCGAGATGAAAGACCAGGAAGACGCCGACCGGAACGATGCCCGTGATCGAGTGAAGCCGGCGGGCGAGGCCGCGCGGAGCCTCGGCCATGCGGTCGGTCAGACCTTCAGAATGCCGAAGAGCTCCCGGACGGCGTCGGCCGACTTCTCGAGCGCCACCGTCTCCTCCGGAGTCAGAGCGATCTCGACGATCTGCTCGACTCCCCGGCTGCCGAGCTTGACGGGCACGCCGAGGTACACGTCTCGCATGCCGTATTCGCCCTGGAGGTACGCCGCGCACGGAAGGATCTTCTTCTTGTCGCGGAGCACCGCGTCGACCATCTCGACGACGGCCGAGGCCGGCGCGTACCAGGCCGAAGTCTTCAGCAGGTTGACGATCTCGGCGCCGCCATCCCGCGTTCGCTTGACGATGGCCTCGATCTTCTCCTTCGAGAGCAGCTGGGGCAGCGGGATCCCGGCGACCGTCGAGAACCGCGGAAGCGGCACCATCGTGTCTCCGTGCCCGCCGAGGACGAACGCGTGCGTGTTTTCCACGGACACCTGGAGGGCCTCCGCGATGAACCAGCGCATCCGCGCCGAGTCGAGGACGCCGGCCATCCCGAAGACGCGCTCGCGCGGAAGCTTCGAGACCCGGCGCGCGACTTCGCACATGGCGTCGAGCGGGTTCGAGACGACGACGAGGATGGCGTTCGGCGAGCCGGGGAGCACCTTCTTCACGACGTCCGAGACGATGCCCTCGTTGGTCGCGACGAGATCGTCGCGGCTCATTCCGGGCTTGCGCGGGATCCCGGCCGTGATGACGACGACGTCGGACCCGGCCGAGATGTCGTAGGCGTTGCCGCCCGTCATCTTCGCGTCGAACTTCTCGACCGGCGCGGACTCCATCATGTCGAGAGCCTTGCCCTGCGGCACGCCTTCGAGAATGTCGATGAGGGCGACGTCCGCGAGCTCCTTCTCGACGATGCGCTGGGCGACCGTGGCGCCGACGTTGCCGGCTCCGACGACGGTGACCTTGTGCTTCATGGGGCGGGGATTCTATAACCCGGGGCCTCCGACACACCGGCTATCATGAGCGGCAGTGGAAGAAACTCGTCCGCGCCGGGGGCTCCTCCTGGCGGCCGCACTCGTCCCGCTCGTCGTCGCGGCCGCTCTCTGGCTGCCGCGCTGGTGGGAGGCACGGGAGTTCCGCGAATCCGAGGCCATCGCCGGCGTCAACGCGCCGATCGTGCCGGGCACGCTCGCCGAGGCCCGGAAACTCCTCGACCCGGGAGTGGCGACGGAGGACGTCGTCGCCCGCCTCGGTAAGCCTTCCATGTCGGTCGCGACCGAGGGCCGGGACTCGCGGCGGGAGATCTGGACCTACCACTTCTCGGACGGCACGCTGCGGGTGAACGTCACGGACGGACGGGTCCAGCGCGTGTCGACGAGCTTCGGTGCGCCCAAGATCCCGACCTCGACGAGGCCCGAATGACCGACCGAAAGCGCGCGGCGGCGGCACCGGATGCCGAGACCCGCGAGCCCGCCATCCGAGTCATCATGATGCCCAAGGACACCAACGCGCACGGGACGATCTTCGGCGGGGTCATCATGTCCTACATCGACCAGGCGGGCGCCGTCGAGGCCAAGCGCCACGGCGCCGGTTTCATCGTCACGGTCGCGATGCGCGAGGTCGTCTTCCACGAGCCCGTCTACGTCGGCGATCTCGTGTCGTACTACACGCGTCTCGTGCGCATCGGCCGCACGTCGATCACGGTCTCCGTCGAGGTGTTCTCGCAGCCGGGAGAGGGGCTCGGCAACCGGGTCAAGGTGACGGAAGCCGAGGTCACGTACGTGAACCTCGACAAGAATCGCCGGCCCGTGCCGATCAAGAAGAAGTAGCTCCCATCAAATGCGAAGGCCCCGAAACCTTCGGGGCCTTCTTCTTGCGCCAGCCGAGCAAAAGCCCGGCAATGGGAGCTGCTTGATCCGAATACTACACCCTTTTCACCACTCGGCGTCTTCGTCCGGTGCGCCGCCGACTTCGGGGCCGCCCATCTCCTCTTCGAGCTCCTCGAGCTCGGGGCCGTCCACCGCGAGCTCGCCCGCGGAAAGCTCCTCTTCCCTCCAGCCTTCCTCGCCGTAGCTCTCGCCGGTCGGGGACGCCGCCGCTGCCGCGAGCGGGATCGCCGCGACCGCCTCGGAACGCCCCGGAAGACCTCTCCTGCGGCCCGTTCTCTTCAAAGGCGCGATCTCCGCGGCCGCCGGAATCGCAGCCGGAATCGCCGCGGCGGCGACCACGGCCGCTTTCTTCAGGACCGCCCGCTTCACGACTGCCTTATTTACCGCTTTCCTCAGGACCGCCCTCTTCACGGCCTTCCTCAGGACGGCCCTCTTGACGGCCTTCCTCAGGACAACCTTCTTCGCGGCTTTCTTCAGCGCAGTCTTTCGGGCGACCCTCCTCGCCACTTTCTTGAGGGCCGACTTCCTGCGCGGGGAGGCCGCCTTCTTCAATCCGCGGACGCTTCTGCGGACCGCTCTCTTCGCCGCCCTCGTTCCTTTCTTCGCTGCCCTGCGAACCTTCGTCTTCTTCGCCACACCGTCCTCCTGTGCCCGGCTCCGCCGGAAGCCGGATCATACAATCGGGAACTTGTCGAGGCGAGACGGAGCGCGCGACGCGAACGGTGGCCGGCAGGAGCGGGTCGCGATCACGCCGCGGCCGGATGGCCTGCTGGTTTTGATTCAGCCTCTGGCGCGCGGCCGGGCCTGGCGCATCCGCATGGCCGCGCTCGGAGGGGCGGTCGGCGCGGCCGTCCTGCTCGGCTGTTTCCGGCTCGGCCAGGCCTGGGAGGCGGGCCTGCGCCGGCTGGACTTCGGCGACCTGCCGCTGCCCATCCTCATCGTCCTCTCGTTGATCCTGCTCGTGGCCGCTCCGCTCTCGCTTCTCGGGCTCGCGGCCCTCGCGTTCGCCGAAGAATCGATCGAGGTGGACGCCGGCGGGGTCACGGTCCGGCGCACGGCGTTCGAGAAGACCCACGTCGCCCGCATCGCTCTCGGCGATCTCGAGTGCTGGCGCGAGACCTACTGGCCTCTCTCGCCGTGGTGGACCTGGGCGGTCCGCCGGCTCGCGGCCCGTTCGGGGGGACGCCTCCACCCGATGGCCGCCGCGGCGGGCCCCAGGGAGAAGCGCCGCATCGCCGAGGCCCTGGCCGAGGCGACCGGCCGGCCCCTGATCGACGATTTCGGCCGGCGGGTGCGCTAAGCCGTCGCCTCCGCTTGCTCGGGAGTCTGCGCCCTTCGGGCGCATCGGCGAGCGGCTCGCGCGGCTGCGCGCTCGACCGCTCGCCTGACTCCCTCGCCGCGCTCCGGCTCCCGCGGCGCGAGCCTCCTCCCTCGCTTCGCTCGGGAGACTACTCGCGCCGCGAACTACTGAGCCAGTGCCTTCGAGAATGCGCCGGCGGAGCGGCCTGTCCGCTGTGGGTGGGTTAAGATCAAGCCCCTTCATGACCTCGGGAGCCCCGGAACACCACCTGACCGAGACGCTGCTCTCGAGCTACGCTCTGCCGGACGAAGTCCGCTGGGGCATCGCCGAAGCGGGCTTCGTCTTCGCGACGCCCATCCAGGCGAAGACACTTCCGCTCGCCCTCGCCGGGAAGGACCTGGCCGGCCAGGCGCAGACCGGGACCGGCAAGACCGCCGCCTTTCTGATCACGATCTTCACGCGGCTGCTCGGCAAGGCGTCGTCCCGGCAGCCGCGGGGACCGCGGGCCCTCGTCGTGGCGCCGACGCGCGAACTCGTGGCGCAGATCCGAGCCGACGCCGAGATCCTCGGCCGCCACACGGGCCTCGCCACCCTCGCCGTCTTCGGCGGCATGGACTATCGGCTCCAGCGCGAGCAGGTCAAGACGATCCCCGACCTGCTGGTCGGCACGCCCGGCCGCCTGCTCGACTACGAGCAGCAGGGTGTGGTGACTTTCAAGGACGTCGAGATCCTCGTCATCGACGAGGCCGACCGGATGTTCGACATGGGCTTCATCCGGGACCTGCGGCGGATCCTGCGGCGTTGCCCGCCGTACCACCGCCGGCAGACGCTGCTCTTCTCGGCGACGCTGTCGGTGCGCGTCATGGAGCTGGCCTATGAGCACACGAACAACGCCGAAAAAATCGAGATCGAGCCTGAGCGCGTGCTCGCGCGGGGCATCACCGAGGTCCTGTATCACGTCTCGGCGACGGAGAAGTTTCGCCTGCTCCTCGGCCTGCTCGAAAGGGAGGGAGGAAGCCGCGTCCTGATCTTCGTCAACCGGCGCACGACGGCGGCCGACCTCGTGCGCGGACTCTCGGCGAACGGCTATCCGACGCGCGCGCTCGCGGGCAACGTGCCCCAGGACCGGCGGCTCCGCATGCTCCAGGACTTCAAGGACGGCAAGCTCGCCGTGCTCGTCGCGACCGACGTGGCGTCGCGCGGCCTCCACATCGAGGGCGTCTCGCACGTCATCAACTACGACCTGCCGCAGGACTCCGAGGACTACGTGCACCGCATCGGCCGGACGGGCCGGGCGGGAGCGGAGGGCACGGCCGTCTCGTTCGCCTGCGACGACTATGTCTTTTCGCTCGACGCGATCGAGGAGCGCGTCGGCCGCAAGATCCCGGTGGAATGGCCGCCCGAGGAGCTCTACAAGTCCGGCCGTGTGGCTCAGGCGCCCCGCGCGTACGGCGGATTCCGCTCCCGCCCCGAGCCACGTCGCGCGGCTCCCGTGCCCAAGGCCGCCACCGAGGACACCTTCGGCCGAACGAAGCGGAAGAGCCGCCGGCGATAGAACCGCGGCTTAACGGGAGAGGGTCGCGAGCGACTTCCCCTCTCCCGTCGGTCGGCCCGCGGAGCGGGCCGCTCAAAGTCCGAGTCTAGAAGCTCTTCAGGAACTCCCGGTTCGTCCGGAACTTGCCGAGGCGTCCCAGCACCAGCTCCATCGCCTGGATCTTGTCGACCGCGGCGAGGGCGCGGCGCAGCTTGACGATCTTGGGCAGATCGTCGGGGGCGTAGAGCTTCTCTTCCTTGCGCGTTCCCGACTGCGGGATGTTGATGCACGGGAAGATGCGCCGGTTGAAGAGGTCCCGGTCGAGGACGATCTCGGTGTTGCCCGTCCCCTTGAACTCCTGGAAGATGATCTCGTCCATCCGGGAGCCCGTGTCGACGAGGGCCGTCGCGATGATCGTCAGCGATCCGCCGCCCTCGGCGTTGCGCGCCGCGCCGAAGAAACGGCGGGGCTTCTCCATCGTGCGGGCGTCGATGCCGCCCGAGAGAATCTTGCCGCCGCCCTTCTGCATCTGGTTGTAAGCGCGCGCCATGCGCGTGATGGAGTCGAGAAAAATGATGACGTGCTGGCCGCACTCGATGAGCCGCCGGGCCCGCTCGGCCACGATCTCAGCGACCGCGATGTGGTTCTCGGCCGAGAGGTCGGCGGAGGAGGCGATCACCTCGCCGCGCGTGACGCTGCGGCGGAAGTCGGTGATCTCTTCCGGCCGCTCGTCGATCAGGAGCACGATCACGTGCACGTCGGGATCGTTGACCTCGACGGCGTGGGCCATGCGCTTCAAGAGCGTCGTCTTTCCGGCCTTGGGCGGAGCGACGATCAGGCAGCGCTGTCCGCGCCCGATCGGAGTGAGCAGGTCGGTGACGCGGCCGCACATCTCGTCGGAATCGGTCTCCAGAGTCAGGATCGAGTTCGGATCGATCGAGATGAGCTCGGTGAACGCGGGCCTCTGGCGGAAGGCGCCGGGCTCCATGCCTTCGACGGTCTCCACACGGCGCAGGACCGGCCGGCCGCCGTCGGCCGCATAGCCGGCAATCAGGGCACCGGCCTCGAGGCCCTCGCGCTGAATGAGCTCGCGCGGTACGAGCGGGTCCTTGGGAGAAGGGAGGAAGTTGGCCTTGGCCGAAACGAGGACTCCCGAGGCATTGTCCTTGGGCGGGACGTAGAGCACGCCGTCCACAGGACGCTCGGGGCCAGTCGCCGCCAGATCTTCGGACCTCTCCCCCTGTGCGCCGCCATTGCCCGAGGGGCCTCCTCCGCGTCCGCCACGCCGGCGGCGGCGACGGCGCCGTCGGTGGGGGCGCTGACCGTCAGCGGTCCCGCCCCCGGATGGGGACTCGGGCTGAACGGATGCGGACGCAAATCTTTCCGGGGTCAAGGGATCTTCGGACATGAGCTCCCAAACCACCGCCGCGCTGACTCTGAGGTCCGGGCGGGAACAGCTCATTCTACGACGAACCCGAAAGAAAAGCATCAAGCCCGATCGGAGGTCGGACGAAGCCTGCAAACCCCTGTCCGGAGGCGACTAAGTTCAATCGGTGCCGAAGAGGCCGAGGACGCGACCGGGCTCCGCCGGCGGGACCGAAGCGAGACCGAAGTCCTCCGACGCGTGCTTCGGATCCGCGGCACCGACCAGGGCGGCGGTCAGGCCGGGGGCCGATCGAGCGAACTGCAGGGCGCGCCGGACGGGGGTTTCCGCCTCCGGAAAGGCCAGGACGACCTCGTCGGACAGCTCTCCGGCGAGGCGCCCCTGCAGGAGCGAGGCGGACCCGAAGGCTGCGAGCCCGAGAGCGCCCGTCGCCTCGAGGGGCGGCACCCGGCCCTTCCAGAGAGCCGGAGCCTCCTGGGATCGGAAGGCCACGGCGTGGGCCATCGCGAGATTGACCGGAAGCTGGACGCCTCGGAAGTGGTGCCCCCCTCCGGCGATCCCGGTCGCGAGCTCGTGAATCGAGGCGAGCGAGAGGTGCTCGGGGTGCTCGGGCGGAACCCGCAGCCCGTTCCAGGTGGCGAAGCCCCAGCGCGCCGATCTTTCCGGAGTCCGCCGCCGCCTCGAGCGTCTCGATGGCCCGGGTCAGTCGCGCGCGGAACTTTTCCCGCCCGATCTCCTCGAGCTGCGTCTCGACGTTGTGCAGATAGTAGAGGTCGATCGTCTCGAGACCGAGGTTTCCGCGGCTGCGCGCGATCTGGTCCTCGAGATATCCCGGCGACATGCAGTGGCAGCCCTGGGCGATCTCGCCGGCCGGCGCCACGCCGGGCTCGAGAAACGTCTCGGCGACGTAGCGCCGGCCCGGGCGCGCGTCCTCCGCGTCGTGCGGGAGATAGCCCCCCTTGGTCGAGACGAAGACCTCGTCGCGGGCCGCGGCGCCGTCCGCAAACGCCCGCGCGAGCGCGCGGCCGATCGCCCGTTCGCTCCTCTGGCCCCGGTAGTTGATCGCCGTGTCGAAGACGTTGACGCCGGAGGCCAGGGCCACGGCGACCGAGGCTTCGTAGCCCGCGTCCGTCTTCGCGTCCTCCGGGCCCAGGTAGGTGCCGAGCCCGATCGAGGAGAGGGAGAGGCCCATCGCCTCGCGGAAGTGCCCCGACGCCGCGGTCGAGCGCGCCGCGAAGCGCCGCGTGCCCTCGAGCGTGGCCCGACCGGGGATTCCAGACACGCGCGGGAGGCTATCACCGGGCTTCGCCGCGCTCCCGGATGACCCGATCGACCTCGGGACTTCGCGGTCCCCATAGAAGGCTGCCATGCTGCGGACCTCTCTCGTCGCCGTCGTGCTCCTCGCCTCCGGTCTGGCGACCGCCGCCACGCTCACCGTCACCACGACCGCGGACGCCGGGGCCGGCTCGCTCCGCCAGGCGATCCTCGACTCGAATGCGTCAGTCGGCGCAGTGGACACGATCGCCTTTGCGATCGGCTCGGGCCTTCAGACGATCACCCCGGCTTCGCGCGCTCCCGACGATCACCGATCCGGTCGTCATCGACGGCTCCTCGCAGCCGGGTTACGCGGGGGCTCCGCTGATCGAGATCGTGGGAACCGGCCTGACCGGCCAGGCCTTCTTCCTCACGGCGGGCCAGAGCACCGTGAGGGCATTCGTCATCCGGGGCTTCGGGCGCGGAATCTGGATACAGACCGGGGGCGGCAACACGGTCGAGGGCTCCTTCATCGGAACCGACGCCTCGGGAACGCAGGCGCAACCCAACAACGTCGGGATCTACATCACGAGCTCCTCCGACAACACCATCGGCGGATCCGCGCCGGGGGCCGGCAACCTCATCTCCGGAAATGGCGGGATCGGAGTCTCGCTCGACGGAGCTCCCTCGACGGTCGTGGCGGGCAACTTCATCGGCACCGACGTGACCGGGACTCTCGACCTCGGCAACGGCTCGGGCGTCTATCTGGCCAACGGCTCGGACGACTCCGTGATCGGAGGCTCGGCGGGCACCACGCCCGGAGGCCCCTGCACGGGAGCCTGCAACCTCGTGTCCGGAAACGGCGGCAACGGGATCGACGTCACCGGGGGCTTCGCCGGCAACGCCGACGTGCTCGTCTCCGGGAACTTCGTCGGCGTGAACGCGACGGGCACGGCTGCGATCCCGAACAGCGGGTTCGGTATTCGCGCGGGCGGCGGCTCCACGGATGCGCTGATCGGAGGGACCTCCCCGTCGGCCCGCAACGTGGTCTCCGGAAACGCCATGACGGGCGTCGACCTCGGAAGCGGCGGCGGCGGTGGACACACCGTCCGGGGCAACCTCATCGGCACGAACGCGAATGGCACGGCGGCCATCGGCAACGGAGGCTACGGCATCGCCGCCTCCGTCACTCCCGGCATGACGATCGGAGGAGGCGATCCCGGCGCCGGCAACCTCGTCTCCGGCAACGTCGTGGGCGGCATCTCTCTCAACGGACTGTTCACGTTCGAAAACGTGGTGCAGGGCAACCGGATCGGGACCGACCTCACCGGCTCGGCGCCGATTCCCAACGGAACGCACGGCATCTCCATCGAAGGCTCCGAGAACAACACGGTCGGCGGCCCTTCTCCCGGCGAAGGCAACGTCATCGCGTTCCATAGCCTGGACGGCGTGTTCGTCTCGAACGCCACGGGCAACGCGATCCGGGGAAACTCGATCTTCGAGAACGGCGACCTCGGGATCGACCTCGCAAACAACGGGGTCACCGCGAACGATCCCGGCGACGGCGACTCCGGAGCCAACGACCTCCAGAACTGGCCGGTGCTGACCTCCGTCATCGCGCTCGGCCCGCAGGGAGCGGACACGCGTTTCCAGGGCATCCTGCACTCGGCGGCCTCGACCACCTACGCGCTCGACTTCTACGAGAATCCGCCCTGCGCGGCGTTTCCCAGGGAGTTCGTGGAGGGCCGGGTCTACCTCGGGACGGGGCAGGTCACGACGAACGCCGCGGGCACGGGGGCCTTCGACGTCACGCTTCCCGTCACGACCACCGCCGGCGCGCGCTTCGCCGCGACGGCGACCGACCCTTCCGGAAACACATCCGAGCTTTCGCAGCGCATCGTCTTCTCGCTCAATCCCGCCGCCGGCCCGGCGGGAGGCGGCTCGAACGTGACGATCGCCGGCACGGACTTCGCCGCCGGGGCGGACGTGATGATCGGCGGCCAACCCGCCACCAACGTCTCCGTCACCGGTTTCACGTCGATGACGGCCACGACACCGCTTCTGGCAGCGGGAAGTGCCAATGACGTCGTCGTGTCGAACACGGACGGCTCGGAGGGCACGCTCGCCCGCGGCTGGGTCGCGGATTTTCTGGACGTCCCGGCGGGCCACCAGTTCCACCCATTCGTCGCGACGCTCGTCTCCAACGTGATCACCGCCGGGATCGGCGGCGGACTCTACGGCGTCGGCGACAACACGCTGCGCCAGCAGATGGCGGTCTTCCTCCTGAAAGCGAGATTCGGGCTCTGCTACACGCCGCCGCCCTGCGACGGAGGCTTCGCCGATGTGCCCTGCCCCTCCACGTTCGCCGACTGGATCGAGGCCCTCGCGAGCGAAGGAATCACCGGAGGCTGCGGCGGCGGAAACTACTGCCCGCAGAATCCCGTGCGCCGGGACCAGATGGCGGTCTTCCTGCTGAAAGCGGCGCACGGATCGGGGTACGTGCCGCCGGCGTGCACCGGCGTCTTCCCCGACGTCCCCTGCCCCGGACAGTTCGCCGACTGGATCGAGCAGCTCGCCGAGGAACAGATCACCGGGGGCTGCGGCGGCGGGAACTACTGCCCGGGAAATCCGAACACGCGCGGACAGATGGCGGTGTTCATAGTCAAAGCGTTCCTGCTCCAGTAAGGCGAGACCTACACGTAGCTGCGGTTGACGAACCCCAGGTTCGGCCAGCCCGGACCCAGAATCGCGGCGGAATCCGCGCCGAGCCAGTCCTGAAGGATCGTCCCGTAGTACGAGCGGAAGTCGCTCTCGATCGCAAGGTTGCCGTTGTCGTCGAGCCTCGAGAGATCCGGCGGGTTTCCATGGATGCCGGGGACGACGGCGTCGCCGACGACGAAGTGCGGCGCGGAGGTTCCGTGGTCGGTGCCGTTCGAGCCGTTGTCCTCGGCCCGGCGTCCGAATTCCGACCAGGTCATGAGCAGGACGTCGTGGGACTTGCCGTGGCCGTCGAGGTCGTCGAAGAAGGCGTTGATCGAGCCCGAAATGTCGGTCAGGAGCGGATCGTGGTCGACGTCCTCGCCCGCGTGGTTGTCGAAGCCTCCGTAGGTGACGTAGAGGATGCGGGCGCCGAGATCGGCGTTGATCACCTGGGCGATCAGCTGCAGGCCGGCGCCGAGCGGGTTGTTCGGGTAGGCGCCCATCGCCACGTAGCCGGTGCCCACCGTCTGCAGGATGTCCGAGGATGCAATCGCGTCCCGTCCCACGCCGGAGAGCGTGTCCGCCGCGTTCGCGACCTCGTACTCGGCCCCGCTGGCCGCCAGAAACGCGGCGACCTGGTTCGAGGAATCGCCGGGATGCGCCCCGTCCGTCAGGTACTGGTAGCTCGCGAGGGTCAGAAAGGTCGGCACGCCCACGTGATCGGCGAGAAGCGTTCTCGGAAGGGATTGGGAGATCGCCGCGCAGGAGAGGGGGTTGCCGTTGCCGGCGAGCGCGCCGTCCGCCCAGCGTCCGAGCCAGCCGCGCCGCTGAGCGAGCGTGGGATCCGCCGTGTGCCAGACGTCGCGTGCTGCGAAATGCGAGAGGCTCGAGTTCGGGTAGCCCACGTTCGTCACGATCGCCACGCGGTCCGCGTCCCAGAGCTCCTTGATCCCGCCCAGTACCGGGTTCAATCCGAGCCGGGCGTCGAGCGGCAGAACCTCGCCGACCGGGATGCCGATCCGCGAACGCAGCTGCGGATAGAGGGCGTCGGCGTAGGGCACGACGGTGTTGAGGCCGTCGTTGCCTCCGGCGAGCTCGAGCACGACGAGGGTGCGTTGCGCATTCGCCGCGGCGACGGACTCCTCGAATCGGTGCGCTCCGGCCACCGCCCACCGGGGCACCATCGCCGAGACGGTGACGAAGCCCGTGGAGCGGATCAGAAAGTCGCGGCGGGAAAACGGCATCGGAACCTCCTGCGGATGAGCCTCAGGCGAGGTGAAAGGCCGGGCTGGTCAGCATCACGTGGACGAGGCCCCGCACCTTCTCGTCCACGGCCTCGGGGGTGTAGACCCAGGTCCCCGGCGAGCCGTCGTCGTTCGCGTTGACGTAGTCGATCCAGGCGTCACGGATCTCCCCCGACACGTCGTCGACGTTGAGCCGCGCGGCGAGCGCGTCCACGACTCCCGCGGCCGTCGAAGCCTCGTGACCCGCGAGCGCGGCCGCCGGATCGAACCGCGTGCCCGCGGAGCCGCGGTTCGTCGACAGCGTGTTGGCGAGCGAGGCCCGCGAGAAGAGAGAGCCCGTGTTCATCCAGGACGGGCCCCAGTCCCAGCCCTTGGCGTCCGGGGGGTTGAAGAGAATCTGCCCCATGCCCGCGAGCGCGTTCGCGGCCGCCGAGAAGTCACTCGTGCCTTCGAGCATCCGCACCGCCGCCACGGCGTACTCGACCGGGCTTCGGACCCACGTCTTCCGCGTGTGCGCCTCGTAGAACTCGGGCGCGAGCAGGATCGCGCGGACGATTTCCCGGATCGAGTGGCCGGAGACGTAGATCGACTGCAGCGTGTCGACGACGTGCGCGGGCGGCCAGGTTCCGGCGAAGTACGTCCAGAGCTTCGAGCTCAGGAAGCGTCCCGAGACCGAGCCCTCCGAGTCGGCGTGGTTGAGGATGATGTCGATCGCGTCGTAGCCGTCGAAGTTGCCGGTGCGTCCGAGGATCGTCTTCGAGCCTTCGTCGTGAAACTGGGGGCGGTTGATGAAAGTGGCGGCGTTGTAGCCGGTGTCGCGGTTGTAGTTGGCGACGGTCCAGCCGGTCAGCGCCCGCGCGACCTCGCGCACGTCCTCCTCGCCGAAGTGTCCGATCCCGAGGCAGAAGAGCTCCATCAGCTCGCGCGCGTAGTTCTCGTTCGGCCGGCCCACGCGGTTCGTGGCGTTGTCGAGCCAGACGAGCATGGCCGGGTCCTGGGAGATGGCGATCACGAGATCGTCGAACCTGGCCGCCGCGAGACGACGCTCGGTCTGGTTCTGGTTGAGAAGGAGGGTCTCGCCCCGGACTTTCACGATGCCCGAGGTCCAGTGGAGGTTCCAGAAATAGGTCAGCTTCTCTTCGAGCGGCCGCGGGGAGAACGCCATGCGGTCCATGAACCACTGCTGGAGGCCGCTGACCCGCTGGAGGTTGTAGCGCTTCGCGGCGAGCGAGGCTTCGTAGGCGGACAGGTCGATGCCGTCGTAGTCGACCAGGTACGAGACGGCTCCCTCGAGGCCTCGGGCGTGGAGCGCGTCGATCTCGGCGGGCGTTCCCCCGAAGCCGGCTCGCCGCAGCAAGTGGGCAGCCGACTCCCGGGTCCAGTTCACACTCATGCGGCCTCCCGTCTGACCTGTCGGAGGCTTGGACGAGGGAGGCCGGGGCCGGTTTACAGGTTGCTTCGGATCAGATCACCGGAAGCGGTATCCCGTGCGTTCGCGTCGTCCCCTGCACGGAGTCGTCCCAGCGTCCCGGAATGGGCGTCGAACATTTCGGGCAGGCGCCGCCGGCCAGCCGGTTGCGGAGCACGCGGAAGCCGCGCCGCTCGATGAGCGTCTCGCCGCAGGACGGGCAGCGCGTGTTCTCCCACGGGCCGACTCGCCCGGGGATGTTGCCGGCATAGACGTAGCGCAGGCCTTCGGCGGCGCCGATCTGGCAGGCCCGCAGGAGCGTCTCGACCGGAGTCGCTCCCCGGTCCGTCATCTTGTAATCCGGATGGAAGGCCGTCACGTGCCACGGAATGTCTCTGGAGACCGACGCGACGAAGCGAGCGGCCCGCGTGAGCTCCTCCTCCGAGTCGTTGAAGGCCGGGATGATCAGCGTCAGCACTTCGAGCCAGATGCCTCGCGCGTGAATGCCCGCGATCGTGTCGAGGACGTTCTGCAAAACGCCGCCGAGCTGGCGGTAGTGCTTGTCGTCCATCGACTTGAGGTCCACCTTGTAGAAGTCGATCCAGGGCCGGATGTAGTCGAGGACCTCGGGCGTTCCGTTGCCGTTCGAGACGTAGGCGGTCCGCAGCCCCTTCGCCTTCGCCGCGCGAAAGACCTCGACCGCCCACTCGGAGGTGATGAGCGGCTCGTTGTACGTCGAGACGATCGTCGGGGCGCCGCAGTCGGCGGCGAATCCGACCAGCTCCTCCGGAGCGACGTCGCGCGGAGCGCCCACCGCCTCGGGATCGCGGATGGATTGCGACGTGAACCAGTTCTGGCAGTAGCCGCAGTGGAGATCGCAGCCGAGCATTCCGAAGGAGAGCGCGTCCGAGCCGGGAAGCGCGTGGAAGAACGGCTTCTTCTCGATCGGGTCGCACTGCAGCGCTCCGACGTAGCCCCGGGGAACGCGGAGCACGCCGTCCTTGCGGAAGCGCACCCGGCAGACGCCCTCGCGTCCTTCGGGTATCGGACAGCGGTGCCCGCAGGCATAGCAGCGGAGACGTCCGTCCGGAAGCTGTTCGACGAGCTCGGGCGCCGCCGCGACGGTGCGGGTCGCGAGGACCTCGGCCACGGGAGAGGACGATACGGTCGCCACCGAGAACGTCAACGAAGAAGCGATTCGAGAAATGCCGGGCGAGATCCCTGCGTTATCATCCGCCGACGTCATGAAGCGTGTCCTTCTCGCCGCCGTGGCGGTGTGGCTCGGCGGCGTGCTCCGGTTGGGCGCCCAGAACCCCACCCCGACCCCGACGCTGCCCCCCACCCCGACGCCGACCCCCGGTCAGCCGTCGACGGTGCCGGCCGGCGTCCGCTACGCCACGGAGGCCTCCGCAAACGTCAACGGCGTGCGGGTCAAGCAGACCCCCGACGGCTCCGTCTGGTTCCTCGAGGCCTCGGCCGACCGCGTGGGGGTGCTGCGGGGCACCGTCATCACCTACTGGCAGCTGCGGCCGACCGACGATCTGGGGGCCAACCCGGTCGATTTCATCCTCGACGGCACGGACGTCTGGATCCTCGAGAGCGGCCAGAGCCAGGTCGTCGCCGGCCGGTGCACGATCGCCCGGCTCGACACTCTGACGAACCAGGTCACGGAGTACGTGATCCCGGGCTCGATCCCCGCCGCTTTCCACCGCGGTCCCGATGGCACCTGGTGGGTTCCGATCACCGGAGCCGCGCTGTTGAACGTCAACCTCGACACCGGCGAGACCACCGTCCACCGCTCGGCCCTGACGACCTGGTACTCGGACATGGCCGTCGCCGCGGACGGCACTCTCTGGCTCGCGGACTTCGGCAACAACCGCATCGTGAAATACGTGCCCGGAGCGGCGACCGAGACGTCCTGGACGTTCTTCCCCCTGGGCTCCGGCCGGCTCAATCCGACGCAGGTCGACTTCGACGACCGGGGCAAGCTCTGGCTTTCGCAGATCTCGGCCGGCCGGATGGATCGCTTCGATCCCGCGACCGCCAACCTGGATTCGTTCTACGGCATCAGTGCCCCGGTCCACTTCGACTTCTTCCAGGGGAACGTCTACGTCACCTCGGGCCAGGCCGCCGCGGCCGTCAACATCATCGATCCCAACCGGGCGGCGGCCATCCGGGCCACCCTCGTGCCCCTGGAGCTCGACGTCCGCTCGATTCCGAGTCTCATTCGGGTCGACACGCGGACGTTCCCGGTGACGCCGACGACCTTTACGACCGAAGCCACGGTGCTTCCGGAGGCCGACTTCGAGGTGGCGAGCAATCCCGCATTTCCGGGGACGCTCGTCAACCAGATTCCGGTGACGCAGGCCTATGGGATCGACGTCGAGGGCGGATACGTCTGGTTCGGCGCCGGCGGCAACCTCGTGCGCCTCGAGATGCAGACGATCGGCGCGCTCACCGACACGTCGGTGCCCGTCGCGAGCTCGCTCGCGGGGCAGGCGAACGACCGGATCCGCATCGACCTCACGCTGTCCAACGTCGGAACCACGCCGATCGTGGGCGACGCCCTCTTCATGCATTCGGCGGGCACCTTCGCCGCGCGCAACGAGTTCGCGCTGGCGGCGGGAGAGACCCGGGTGATTCCGGACGCCTTTCTGAACATCGGCAGCTTCGGCAACCTCGCGAACGGCAACGTCCGAATACGCGCGCTGGCCGGCAACGCCGCGGACCTCCGGGCCACCGTGCGCTCGGCCCGCGTGACGCCGGGCGGAGCGGCGTACGGCTACGCGCTCGGCGCCGTCCCGATCACGGAGAGCCTCGGGCCCGGCTCGTCGTCCATCCTCTTTACCGGGGCGCGCGAGACCGAGGTCTCGATCCTCGGGATGTACACGCTCGAGGGCGCGGTCGGCGAGTTCACGCTCGTGGCGCCGGACGGCACGGTGCGCGGCGTACGGCCCTTCAACATCGCCGTGAACACGCGCGAGGAGTTCAACCCGGCGGCCTCGGCCTTTGGCGTCGCGGCGGAGCCCGGCGACATCGTCCGCGTCTCGGTCACCTCGGGGTCGCTCCAGCCCTACGTCAACATCCTCGACCTCGGCACGTTCGACGTCGCGACGTCGGTGCCCGTCTCCGCGCTCGCCGACTCGATCATCCCGAGCTCCGGGATCCTCATCGGAGCCAACGAGACGAGCTTCGTGACGGACCTCTACCTCTCCAACCCCTCCGCGGCGTCCGCGGCGTCCGTGAGTGTCACCTTCTATTCGCTTTACGGATCGGGCCCCCCCGTCACCGCGAGCGTGGAGCTCGCACCGCTCGAGAGCCTCACGATCGAGAGCGTTCTGCTCGAGCTGTTCGGGCTGACCAGCGGGCAGGGCAGCCTCTTTCTGGATTCGAGCTCCCCGGTCGCCGCGGCGATCCGGGTCGGAGCGCGCACGGCCGGGGCCGACTACGCGGGATTCGCGCCGGCGATCGACGGCGCGGCGGGAATCGCCAACGAGTCGGCGATCGCGATCGGCCTTCCCCAGACGCAGTTTCGCCGCACCAACCTGCTCTTCTTCAACCGAGGGTTGGCGGGCTCCGTCACGGTCACCGGGTTCCGGGCCGACGGGAGCGAGGCCGGATCCGTCCAGGTGCCGCTCGGCGACCACGCGGCCGGCCGGCTGGACTCGGTCTTCGCCGCGCTCGGAGTCACGAATCAGCCGGGTGGCCGCGTCCGGCTGACCGTTCCTGACGGGATGAACGTGTACGCCTGGACGGCCGAAGTCGACGCGCTCACCGGCGACGTCGACCTCGCGTCCGTTCCGTAGCGCCCGGCACCCGTTTTCGCGGAGCCCTGCCGGTACAATCGGGGCGTGCCCCTCCCGACAACCGTCGTCCGAGGCTCCGGCATGTTCGTGCCGGAAGGCGTCGTGACGAATGAGCGGATGTCCCGCCTCATGGACACGAACGACGAGTGGATCCGCCAGCGGACCGGCATCGAGGAGCGGCACTTCGCGCGCCGCGGGCAGTCCTCGGCGGCGCTCGGCGTCGAGGCCGCCCGTCTCGCCCTCGCCGACGCGGGGCTCGCGGCGTCGGATATCGACCTGATCGTCTTCGCGACGATGACCCCCGACCACTACTTTCCGGGCAACGGCGGCATTCTCGCGAAAGCCCTCGGGCTGACCACGACCCCGGCCCTCGACATCCGGATGCAGTGCGCCGGGTTTCTCTCCGGCCTCCAGGTCTCCGACGCCTTCATCCGCTCCGGAGGCGCGCGGCGCATTCTTCTCGTGGGAGCCGAGTGCCACGCCTCGCTCTTTCCCTGGGCCGAGGAGGAGTGGGCGTTGCTCTTCGGGGAATCCGAGGGACCCGTCTCCGAAAAGGCGCGCGCGTGGGGCACGGCCCACCGCGACCGCGCGGTCATCTTCGGCGACGGCGCCGGCGCCTTCGTGCTGGAAGCAAACGAGTCGGGAGACGGACGCGGCTTCCTCGGCTTCCGGATGCGGACGGACGGCACCCACTGGGACAAGCTCTACGTGCCGGGCGGGGGCTCGGCCAGCTTCCCCTACTTCACGCCCGAGATGTTCGAAGACAATCGCACGGTGCCCGTCGTCGAGGGCCGGCAGGTCTTTCGCCTGGCGACCACGGCGATGCCCGAGGCCGTGCGCGAGATCCTCGGGGAACACGGCCTCTCGCTCGGTGACCTGTCGCTTCTACTGATGCACCAGGCCAACCTGCGCATCAACGAGGCCGTCCAGAAGCACCTCGAGCTTTCCGACGAGCGCGTCTACAACAACATCCAGCGCTACGGCAACACGACCGCCGCGACCCTGCCTCTCGTCTACCACGAGGCGAAATCGCTGGGCCGCGTCCGTCCCGGCGACTACGTCGTCTTCACGGCTCTCGGCGCCGGTCTCCACTGGGGCGCCGGGCTGCTCCGCGCGTGACGGTCCCGACGCGCTCCCGGCCGACGCCGGGCCCGGCGGAGCGGGACGAGCGCGGCCTGCCCGCCTGGTTGCTCGCCGCCTGGGCGTTGACCGGAATTCTCCTGGCGCTGGCCGCCGCGCTGTCGGTGCGACGGACGGAGAAGACGCATCGCGCCGACTGGGAGAGTCGCCTCTCCGCCATCGCGGACGACCGGCTGGCGGTCGCCGAGCTCGCGATCCACGACTGGCGGCAGGACGCCCGCGAGCTCGCCGGGCGGCAGAGCGTGCGCGCGCTCTTCGCTCCGGGCGGCGGAGAGGCGCCGGTCCAGGACCGGGCGCGCCTCGAGCTGGACGAGGCGGTCCGCTCGGATCCGGAGCTCTCGATCGGCGTCGTCGACGCGTCGGGCCGGCTGCGCGCGTCCTCGACGTTCGCCGCGGCGCTCGGCGACGCGGGGCTCCTGCACGGTCGCCGGGCCGCCCGGGAGAGCCGCGCCGTTCTCGACCACCCCGCCGGGCGCGGGGCCGCGAATCTCCAGCTCGACGTGGCCGAGCCCGTCTCCGACCCCGCCGGCGGGTCCTCCGGGGCCGTCGTCGTCGAGGTCAACGCCGCGGAAGCGCTCGGGGCGCTCTTCCGGAGAACGGGC
Organism: uncultured Acidobacteriota bacterium; assembly: GCA_963782585.1. Lineage (GTDB taxonomy): Bacteria > Acidobacteriota > Thermoanaerobaculia > UBA5066 > Gp7-AA6 > DAHUXD01. Next base: position 345,115 of record CAWAKL010000003.1, on the reverse strand, counting down.
GGACCGGCGAGCGAGCGCCTGCACGTGGTCCTCCGCGAAGGTGACGCGCTCGTGATCGTGGCTCCGGAGCACGCGGGAGAAGGAGGCGCCTCCTATCGTCTCCCGGCCGCGGACCGCACGACGTTCGCCGCCGCGGCGATGGGGCAGACCCGCAGCTCCGGCGAGTTCTCCGACGGGCGGGGGCACCGCGTCCTCGCGGCGACGCGCCGCATCCCCGACACCGGATGGGCCATCGTCATCGAAGTGGACCGCAGCGCGGCCCTCAAGCGCGCCCGGGAGCAGATGCTGTGGATCGTGCTCGCGGCCGGAGCGCTCTTCGCCGCGGTCACCGGCGCGGGCCTCGCCTGGCGCCGGTCGCTGCGCCTGCGCCACTACGAAAAGCTCGCCGAACGCGACAAACGGTACAAGATCCTGCTCGAGCAGACGCAGGAGGCGGTCCTCGTCACCGTGGACGCGAAGGTGGCCTACGCCAATCCCGCCTGCGTCGACATGTTCGGCTACGAGCGGCCGCTCCTCGGCGTGCCCGTGACGATCTTCTTCGCGCCGGGCTCGCGCGAGCAGATCGACGGGTTCGTCCATCCGCGGGGCGACGGCCGGCCCGTGCCGCAGACCTACGAGGCCTCGGGGCTGCGGGCCGACGGCTCGACGTTCGACGTCGAGATCCGTGTCACGCCGATCGAGTTCGACGGCAAGACCGGCTGCCAGGCGGTCCTGCGCGACATCACCGGCCGAAAGCGCATGGAAGCCGGCCTGAAGGAGTCCGAGGAACGATACCGGCTCCTCTTCGAGCGCAACCTCGCCGGCGTCTACCGTTCGACCGCGGACGGCCGCCTCCTCGAATGCAACCGGGCGTTCGCCCGGATGCTCGGCTACGCAAGCCCGGCGGAGGCCATGGCGCACTCGGAGTGGTGGCTGCACGACCGCCCCGGATCCCATGCCGAGTTCTGGGACCGGCTGCAAAGAGAAGGCAGCATCGTCAATCACGAGGGACTCGCCCGGCGCAAGGACGGAACGCCCGTCTGGATCATCCAGAACGTGTCGCTCGTGGCGGACGAAGACGGCGAGGAGACGTTCCTCGGGACCGTGTTCGACGTGACGGAGCGGCGCCGGCTCGAGGAGCAGCTGCTCCAGTCGCAGAAGATGGAAGCGGTCGGCCGGCTCGCCGGAGGCATCGCGCACGACTTCAACAATCTCCTCACGGCCATTGCGGGCTACAGCGACCTTCTCCTCGGGGAGCTTCCTGAAAACGACCCGCGCCGGGAGAGCGCCGTCGAGATCCGCGAGGCCGGCCGCCGCGCCGCGGGCCTGACGCAGCAACTCCTGGCTTTCTCACGGCGGCAGGTCCTCGAGCCGAGGGTCCTGGACCTCAACGCCGTGATCGCGAGCATGGAGAAGATGCTGCGCCGCGTCATCGGCGAGGACATCGAGCTGACGACGGCGCTCGATCCCGATCTCTGGCGCACGATGGCGGACCCCGGCCAGATCGAGCAGGTGATCGTCAACCTCGTCGTCAACGCGCGCGACGCGATGCCCCGCGGGGGCCAGTTGACGCTCGAAACGGGCAACGTCACGCTCGACGACCAGTTCGCGAGCACCTACGCGACGGTCCAACCGGGCCCTCACGTCATGCTCGCGGTCTCGGACACGGGCGTCGGGATGGACGCCGCCCTGCAGTCGCGCCTCTTCGAGCCCTTCTTCACGACGAAGGAGCGCGGCAAGGGCACGGGCCTCGGCCTCTCGACGACGTTACGGCATCGTCAAGCAGAGCGGCGGGTCGATCTGGGTCTACAGCGAGCCGGGCCTCGGGACGACGTTCAAGATCTACCTGCCGCGCAGCGAGGAGCCGCTTGAGGGAGTCGAGCGCGAGGCGCCTCCCCTTCCCCTGACGCTGCGGCCGGGCTCCGAGACGGTCCTCCTCGTCGAGGACGAGACCGAGGTGCGGCGTCTGGTCGAGCGGCTCCTGCGCATGCAGGGGTACACGGTGCTCTCGTCGGCGAGCCCGGCCGACGCCATTCATGCGGCGCGCGCCGCGGGGAAGATCGATCTCCTCGTGACCGACGTCATCATGCCCGGGATGAACGGGCGCGAGATGGCGGCCGTTCTCGCCTCCGAGCGCCCGCGCATGCGCGTGCTCTACATGTCGGGCTACACGGACGCTGCCATCGCGCAACAGGGGATCCTTCCGCCGGGCACCGCGTTTCTTTCGAAGCCGTTCACGCCCGACCTCCTCGCACGCAAGGTCCGCGAGGTCCTGGACGGGCCAACCGGAAGCTGAAGATCTCGTGAGTTTCCCGGCTCGCCGTCGACGGGCCGCTAGTCTCCGGACGGCCGGGCGTGTGACGCAGGAGGTGTGATGAGGAGAACGACAACGGGATTCGCAGCCGCCTGTCTCGCGCTCGCCTGCGCCGCCGCCGTCGCCCAGGAACCGACGCCGACTCCGGCGCCGACAAGTACCGAAGCGACCGAAGCCGGCGAAGCGAAGAAGGAGGCGATCCCGTACCGGCCGATCGAGTCCAACGTCATCGTCAATCTCCCGTCTGTGGACGTCCCGCCCAAGGGCACCCTGACGTTCCTCGTGACGCACCGGTTCGTCACGCCCCTGGAAGACGGATCCATCAACAACTTCTTCACCCTCGACACGGGCAACACATGGGGCTTCGGTCTCTGGTACGCCCCCCTCCAGAACCTGAACCTGGGGTTCTACCGGACCTCCGACCTCGCGACCTACGAGGCCGCGGCCCAGTACCAGCTCCCCTCCTTCTGCGGTTTCTCCTCGTCTCTGCGGTTCGGCGCGGACTGGAGGACCGAGGTGTTCGAGTTCGACGAGGGGTCGACTCCGGTGGCGGCCAGCCCGAAGTCGAGCCTGTTCGCGCAGGCGGTACTCGCTTACTCCTTCGGCAAGTACGTGCGGGTCACCGCCGTGCCGACGTGGCTCCAGCGCACCAACGAGCGGGCCCGCGACTTCGATTCGCCGCCTCCGAACGACGTCTCCTGCCGCCCTTCCGGGAACCCGCCTCCCGCTCCCGGTTTCGTCTGCTCTGGGCTCTACGAAAACGTTTTCAACGTGCCGGTCGGACTCTCGATCGCCCTCACGCACTCGATCACCGTCCACGGCGAGGTCTATCCCCGGCTCTCCGACGTCAACTCGAGCGGAGTCGGCTGGAGCGTGACGGTCGAGAAGTCGCTTCTGCGCCACCGCTTCGCGTTCTTCGCCGGGAACCAGCGCCAGACGACGGTCGACCAGTACACCCAGTCCGTTCTCTTCCAGCGGGACCCGGGCAACGTCTACATCGGTTTCAACCTCTACCGGGCGTGGAAGCTCAACTGACTCGTCGGGTCGCGTAGCGGCTCCGACGAGTCATCCTGAGGGCGTCAGCCCGAAGGATCTCGGACTCGATTGCCACCAACTCGACCAAGTCCGGGATCCATCGCTCCGCTCAGGATGACGGCTCTCGGATGACGCACAATGCGGCTCGCATGGCCGCCCCGACGACACCCGTCCCGGAGCATCGCGTCCTCTCGCTCGCCGCAACCGACCGCCTGGTCGCGCTGCCGGCGCTGAAGCTTCGCGACGCGCGCACCGGAGACGCTCCTCGACTCGCGACCGCCGTGCGGGTGGGACGGCGCGGCGACGCGCTCTGCGTCCGCTTCGACGCCCGCGACGAGGAGGACGGTTCGGTCGTCGCGACCCACCGCGAGCGCGACGCGCCGCTCTGGGAGGAGGACGTCTGCGAGGTCTTTCTCGCGCCGGAGGAGGCGTCTCCCCGGCTCTACTTCGAGCTCGAGGTCAGCCCGCTCGGCACGCTCTTCGACGCACGCGTGGAGTCGCCGGAGCTCGCGCGCTCATCCATGCGCGTCGATGTGTCCTGGGACTGTCCGGGTCTCACGGCGCGCGTCGACGTGCGGCCCGGACGCTGGTCGGCCCTCCTGACGATCCCGCTCGCGCCGCTCTGCGGCGGCCGGATCCCGCCGACCTGGCGGGCCAACTTCTACCGCATCGATCGGAGCGCCCGGGACGAGTACACGGCCTGGTCGCCGACGTTCGCCGATCCGCCGGACTTCCACGTCCCGGAGCGATTCGGGATCCTGCGGTTCTAGCTGGGAGACGCGGCCCCGCCGCTTCCCGCGATCCCGTTCTCCCGGAGCCAGTCGACCGCCCGCTCCTTCGCCCGGCGCTCCTTGAACTGGAAGTAGTGCGCTTCCTCCTTCGGGTGAGCGAGGAGGGCGCGGCGGAAAGCCGTCGCGGAATCGCTCCCTTCGAGCGCTCTGGTCAGATCGCGCCGGCAAGCCTCGTCCTCGCAGTGCGCCGCGAAGTCTTCGAGGTCTCCGCGCGTCCGCTCTCCCTGGTCCTTGGGCAGCGCGCAGTAGCGCGGATCTCCCGCGAGCTCGGCATGCCGCGCCGCGTCCTGCACGAGGACCTGGACGACGTCGCCCGTCTCGCGGTCGAAGAAGTGCGTGATCTTCTGGGAGCGGTTCTCGAACGCGACGGTGAGGCCCTCCCAGTCGATGGCAACCGGCATAAACCCGATATGATAAGTGTTCCGGGAGGGTCATGAAGAAGATCGCCACCTTCGACGACTGGATCGACGCGTTCCGGTCCTGGCAGAAAGACATCGGCCTGGAGCTGCCGAAGTACTCGGACTACGCGTTCGAGGCCAAATACGGTGACCTGAAGACCGACGAGATCGAGTACGGCGACTTCCGGGGCGCCCGGAAGTGGGAGCGGATCGGCCAGGTCCCCCAGCAGCAGATCCGAGACGCCCTCTGCAACCTGATCGTCTACCAGGGCGACACCGAGTTCGCCTCGGTCGAGCAGCAGCGATATCTCCTGCAGACCTCGCCGTCCGACTACGACACCGACAGCGTCTGCCGGATCATGGTCGAGGAGATGCGACACGGCTGGCAGATGTGCCACCTCCTCGTCAATCACTTCGGCGAGACCGGCAAGATCGAGGCGCGCAAGCTGCTCGAGCGGCGCTCCTGGCAGAACAACCGCCTGCTCGGCTCCTTCAACGTCGACGTCGACAACTGGGTGGACTTCTTCACCTACACGGAGTTCGTCGACCGCGACGGCAAGTTCCAGCTCAACATGCTCTCGACGTCGGCCTTCGCGCCGCTCGCCCGCTCCATGGGGCCGATGCTCCGCGAGGAGGGTTTCCACCTCGGCACGGGGCACATGGGCCTGCAGCGGATCGTCAAGGGCGGACGCGTCCCGCCCGCCCTTCTCCAGAAGTACGTCAACAAGTGGCTCTCCACCGCGTACGACCTCTTCGGCAAGGACTCTTCGTCCTCGGCCGAGTGGTTCTACGTGTGGGGCCTGAAGGGCCGATACGACGAGGCCAAGCAGCCGGCGGATCCCGACCGTGCGCACCTGAACGAGCTCTCGCGCGACCTCTACAAGGACGAAGTCGACAAGCTGCTCGAATCCATCAGCCGCTCGCTGCCGCCCGGCGTCGCGCCGCTGACCGCTCCCGACATGAAGTTCCACCGCTCGATCGGTGAGTTCGTCGGCGAGCCGTACTCGGTCACGGGCGAGAAGCTCTCCCCCGAGGCGCATGAGAAGCACCTCGCCGAGGTTCTGCCGAACGAGGACGAGAAGACGTTCATCAAGAACCTCATGCGGGAGCCGAACTGGATCGCGCCGCGCACCGAGGTGACGACCTCCTGAAGCCGGCCAGAGCGCGGCCCATCCGCCGAGTCCTCCTGTCCTGGTTTCGCCGCGAAAAGCGGAAGCTCCCCTGGCGCGGGACCCGCGATCCCTATCGGATCTGGGTGTCGGAGGTCATGCTGCAGCAGACGACCGTGGCCGCGGTCGCCGCGCGCTACGCCGGGTTTCTCGAGCGCTTCCCGGACCTTCCGACGCTCGCCCGCGCCCGCGAGTCGAGCGTCCTCGCGGCCTGGTCGGGCCTGGGGTACTACGCCCGCGCGCGCAACCTCCACGCCGCCGCGCGTCGGATCGTCGCGGAGCACGGCGGCCGCATTCCCCGCGACGCCGCGACCCTCGCGACGCTTCCGGGCTTCGGCGACTACATGTCCGCGGCCGTCGCGTCGCTCGCATTCGGAGCGCGGATCCCGGCGCTCGACGCCAACGTGACGCGCGTCGTCTCGCGCCTCTTCGCGATCGACGGAGAGTCCGGAGCGCCGGCCCACACCGGCGCCGTCCGCCGCCGCGCGGCCACGCTTTTGCCGGCGCGGAATCCCGGCGACCTCACGGCGGCCCTCATGGACCTCGGCCAGCAGATCTGCACGGCCCGGCGGCCGGCGTGCCCGGCCTGCCCCGTCGAGCGACTCTGCGCCGCCCGCGCGACGGGAGCGCCGGAGCGCTTCCCGCGCCGCCGCGCGAAGCCTCGTGCGCGCCGTGTTTTCCAGGCCGCCGCGGTCGCCGCGGGACATCGGCGGACGATGGTCGTGCGCGCCGAGGGCGAGCTCTTGCGGCGCATGTGGCTCTTTCCCTCCGCCGAAGGCCCCACCGCTGGAGCGGCCCGCGCGCTTCTGGCGCGACGCGTGGCGAGTCTCGGACTCCGGCTCGTCTCGAACGCGGCGCTCGCGTTTACGCGCCACACGATCGTGAACCGGCGCCTCGAGATCGCTGTCTATTCGGCGGTGCGAGTCTCGGGGCGGACGCCCGCCGTTGTGCGCTGGCTCACACCGAAAGCGCTCGCGGCGGCTCCGATCCCGACGCTGACGCGGCGCATCGCCGAAGCGGCCGGCTTTCTGCCGCCGAACTGACAGCGTCTGCTAGACTGCCCGAAAGAGCAGTCCAAGAGCCTGATCGTGTTTCCAGCCACCGATACGCCCTCCGTGCGCATTCTCGTCGTCGACGACGACGAGCAGCTGCGCGCGTATCTCCGGAGGCTCCTCGGACGCTCGGACTACGCGGTCGAGGAAGCGGCGACCGCGGACGAAGCCATCGAACGGGTCCGTTCGAACCCGCCCGACCTCGTCCTGCTCGATTTGCAGCTGCCGGATCGGAGCGGCCTGGACGTGCTCGAGGTGATTCGGAACGATCCCGCGACCCGGCTGCTTCCGGTCGTCATGCTGACCGGTGCCGCGTCGCCCGCCGAGAAGATCAAGGCGCAGGCGGAAGGCGTCACCGACTTTCTCTCCAAGCCCTTCTCTCCCGAGGAGCTTCTCCCGCGCGTCCGCGCCCTCGTCATGCTCAAGCAGTTCGCCGACGAGCACGAGCACGCCGAGCACGTGATCCTGACCCTCGCGAAAACCATCGACGCGCGCGACCCGTACACGGCCGGCCACAGCGGCCGTGTCGCGGAGTACGCCGACCGCGTGGCGGCGCGGATGGGCCTCGACTCCGCCGCCCGCACCGACATGCGCCGCGGCGCGCTCTTTCACGACCTCGGCAAGATCGTCATTCCCGACGCGATCCTCCGCAAACCCGGCGCCCTCTCCCCCGAGGAGCGCGCTGTCATCGAGGAGCACCCCACGGTGGGCCACGAGCTCCTCCTGCCGATGCGGACGATGCGCAAGACGCTCCCGGTCGTGTACTCCCACCACGAGAGGCTGGACGGGTCGGGCTACCCGGAGGGCCTCGCCGGGGACGCCATCCCCATGTCGGTCCGGGTCGTTACCGTCGCGGACATCTTCGACGCCCTGACGACCGACCGGGCCTATCGCGCCGCGCTGTCCCTCGACACCGCCTTCGAGATCCTGTTCGACGGGGTCAAGCGCCGCTGGTGGGACAAGGACGCGGTCGAGACGCTCCGGGCGAGCCTGGAAGAAGAAGGCCGCGTCGGCGCGGCCTAAAGGGCTCGGACTCTTAGCGGTCCGCTTCGCGGACCGACCGAAATGAGAGGGAAAGTCGCTAGGGCCCTCTCTCCCGAAAAATCACCCGAGCTCCCCAGCCCTCTTCCGCCTCGGATCATCGCGTGATAATCAGGGCCCGGCGCCATGGACATCCTCTGGAAGGGCCAGTCCGCCCGGGTTCGAGAGCTGGGCAGCGGCGCGCCTGTCGTCCTGGTCCACGGCTATCCGCTCGACGGCGCGATGTGGTCGGGCGTGTCGCGCGCCCTGATGTCGAGGTTGAGGATCATCAAGCCCGATCTCCCGGGCCGGGGCGACACCGTCGCTCCCTCCGCCGGGAGCATGGAAGATTACGCCGACTTCCTCGAGGCCATCCTGCACGCGCTCGACGCGCCCGCGGGGGTCGCCGGCTTTTCGATGGGCGGATACGCCGCTCTCGCCCTCGCGCGGCGGCGGCCGGAGAAGCTCGCCGCGCTCGCTCTCGTGGACACGCGCGCGCAACCCGACGACGAGGCCGGCCGCGCGAAGCGGGACGAGGCCATCGCGGCGGTCGGCTCGGGAGGTGTCGCGCCGATCGCCGACGCCATGATGCCGAAGCTTCTCTCCCCCGCCTCGCTCGGCAACCGTGACCTCGTCGAGCGTGTGCGCCGCATCATCCTCCGGCAGAAGCCCGAGACCGTGGCGGCGGATCTCGCCGCGCTGCGCGACCGCGCCGACTCCCGGCCCGTCCTGGCCGGAATCGCGATTCCCACGCTCGTCGTCGTGGGCGCCGAAGACACGCTGACTCCGCCGGCGGACGCCGAGGCCATGGCGGCCGCGATTCCGGGTGCGAAGCTGACGACGATCCCGGGCGCCGGGCACCTCGCTCCGATGGAGCGGCCCGGCGCCGTCGCGGCGGCGCTCGGCGATTTCTTCGCCGGGGCGCTGGGCGCCCCGTAGCGCCTAGAAGCCCACCTTCAGAGCAAACCGCACCGAGGTCGGCAGCGTGCGGGCGATGGCCTGGCCGTACGTCGGATTGCAGACCTCCTCGTTTTCCGCGCTCAGGTTGCTGCCGCAGACGTACGTCCTTGGATTGAGCTCCGGATCGGGAAACTCGGCGAGGTTGTATCGCTGGTCCACCGCGAGGACCCGCTGCGTGTTCAGGATGTTGAAGACGTCGGCGAGAAACGTCACCGTGACGGGACCGAGCTGGAGCGGATAGCCGAGGTGGACGTCGGCATCGTAGGAGGACTCGGTCCGCCCCTCCGAGCCGCGTCGGTCGATGAAGAACTCCGGCCGCGAGTAGGCGTTGGAGAAGCCGATCCGGGAGATCGGCAGACCCGTCTGGTAGTAGGTCACGAGGCCGAGCGAAAGGTTGAACGGCGTCACGTAGACGCCGGAGATCTTGGCGACGTGGCGCCGGTCGTTCGAGAGATAGCCGGTCGCCGTGACGGGCTGTGCGACGCCGTTCACGACGGGTCCGCCGGTGAAGAAATCGTAGTAGTCGTAGAGCGCCGAAATGTTGGGGTCCGCCGTGCCGCGCGGCTGCGTGTAGGGAGCGAAGAGCCCGTCGTAGTTGCCCTGCAGCGTCGAGTACACGTAGGACGCGAGCAGCGTCCAGTTGTCGGTGAACCGTTTCGTGGCTTCGAACTGGAATCCCTTGTAGATGCGCTTGGCCGCCGGCGCGGGGAACTGCGTGGCGTAGTCGAGCGAGAAGAGGTTCTCCATCCGACCCACCGTCGGGTTGCCGATGCAGTAGTCGCCCGCATCCGAGCAGAGATAGTCCTCGATCACGCGCGGGAGGTCGCGGTAAACGAAGCGGGCGCCGAGCGCGAAGCTCGGGCAGATCTCGCGCTCGATGCCGAAGAGTCCCTCGCGCAGGTACTGCCCATTGATCCCCTCGTCCGTCAGGCTGTTGAAGCCGCCGAAGATCTTGCCGCCGCCCTGTTCGAAGGCGGACTGGTCGTCGGCGAGCCGGGCGGCGTCGGCATCGGGCACGATCGAGGTCGGATCGAAGTTGTAGATCGTGGGCTGCCGCTCCGAGCTGTAGGAGCGGATGACGAGGTCCATCGGGACCTGCTCGTAGAAGTACCCGAACGAGCCGAAGATCTTCGACCGGCCGTCCTTCGTCGGGTCCCAGGTGAATCCGATGCGCGGCGCCCAGCTTCCCGTCAGGTTGATCTGCTGCGTCCCGTCCCCGGAGTACACCAGCTGGTTGTCGTAGCGGATGCCGAGGGCGACCGAAAGGTTTGGCGTGACGGCCAGTGTGTCCTGCAGGTAAAAGGACCAGACATCCTGGTAAGGAGTCGCATTGAGCTGGGAGGTCGGCACGTTGTCGGGCAGGCTGGCGGTCGGGATCGTCCAGTAGAAGTGGGAGTAGACCGGGCGGCTGGGATCCTCGATGTTGGGGAGAATCGTCACCTGCTGGCCGCCCGACATCCGCTTGATGACGTCGGCCTGGTCCTCGAGAAACTCCACGCCGGCCTTGATCTCGTTGTTCCCGAAATACTTCGTCACCGACACGGCGCCCAGGTAGCGGGTGAAGTTCTTCTCCTGGATCAGACCGAAGCCCCCGGTCTGAAGGCCCCCCGCCGTCGTGTCGACGTACTGGATCTGGTCGCCGCCCGGGAAACCCGGGGCGACGTTGTTCTTCTCGTGATGGACGGCGCCCTGGGCCGTGACGGCCCAGCTCGTGCCGAAGAGACCCGAATAGCGCAGGGAGTAGTCGCTCCCGCCGAGGGCCTGGTCGCCGATGAACGCCGAGTACGGACCAAGTTCGCTGCGGATGCCGTCGGGGTTCGACCCCGTATCGGTCCGCGGATCCTGGAAGAAGCTTCCGACGACCGTGTTCGCGGAATTGATCATCCAGGTCAGCTTGGCGGAGCCCAGGTTGCGGTCCGTTTCGGTGTCCGCCGGGTTCCCCGTCTCGGGCCCCGCGGTCACCGTCCGGTTGATGGTGTTCTCCACGCGGTCGTAGGCGCCGAAAAACCACAGATGGTCCTTCAGGATGTAGCCGCCGAGATCGAAGCCGTAGTCGAGACGCGTGTAGTCCGACACGAACGAGTAGAGGTTCGAGTCTTCCGGATGCTTGTTCGAGGCCTGGAGCGAGTCGGCGTCGTAGTAGACGAAGGCGTCGCCGTGGAACTCGTTGCCGCCCGACTTCGTGATGACGTTGATGATCCCGCCGGTCGAGCGCCCGTACTCGGCCTGGTAGCCGCCGGTCTTGACCTCGAGCTCCTGGATGAACTCGTAGTTGAGCTCCTTGCCCTGCGCGCCGTACTCGACGCCGTTGGTGACCACGCCGTCGATGACGAAGCTGTTCTCGAGCCCCGTGGACCCGTTGATCACCATCGTGTTGGCGAAGTTCGCGGTGTTGGTGGTCTGCTGCGAGACACCCGCCGAGATCTGCACGATCGAGGTGTAGTTGCGGCCCGTCGGCAGGGAGTTCAGCTGCCGGTTGTCGATGTTGTCTCCGATGGCCGTGGACTCCGGATCGACGAGCGGCGCCTCGCCGGTGACCACGACCTCCGCGCTCGCCGCGGCGCCCAGACGGAAGTCGCCCGCCGCGGTCTTCCCGAGCGCGACCACGATTTGCTGCTCGGCGCGGGCGAAGCCCTGGAGGACCGCCGTGACCCGGTACGTTCCGGGGGGCAGAAGGAGCAGACGGTAAGCGCCGTTTCCGTCGGTGACCGCCGTGCGCACGCCCGCAAAGGCCGGGCTCCGGGCCTCCACCGTGACGCCGGGGAGCACCCCGCTGGACTGGTCGACGATTGTGCCGACGATGTCGCCGGTGATCTGCGCGGAGAGAAAGAAGGGGCAGAGGACCATCGCCGCGAGTGCGAGTGCGAGCCGGAAGCTACGCATGAAACCTCCCAATAGAATCTGCAAACCATGCTAGCACATGGACTTCCGGTCACATCGATCTCGACGCCTCCGGCGCCTTGTGGTAAACACGCCGAGCGCCGATGGGACTCTTCCGCAAGACGCCTCGCGAGCCCTCGCCGGACGGCCGGGAGAGACGGCTCCACATCGGAGCCGGCCGCGAGTCCATCCCCGGCTGGATCAACATCGACAATCAGGGGCTCGCGGGCGTCGACCAGGTGCTCGACGTGCGGCAGGGGCTTCCCTTCGCGGACGTCGCCTCGATCTACGCCGAGCACTTTCTCGAACACCTCTCGCTCGACGAGGGCCTCGCGTTTCTCCGCGAGTGCCGGCGCGTGCTCCGGCCCGAGGGAGCGCTCCGCCTGTCGACGCCGAACCTCGACTGGGTCATCCTCACGCACTACCGCGGCGCCGCGCAGCCCGAGGACGACGCCAAGCTCGACTGCATTCGCTTGAACCGCGCCTTCCACGGCTGGGGGCACCAGTTCCTCTACAACCGGCCGATGCTCGCGGCGGCTCTCCGCTCCGCCGGATTCGAGCGGACGGCCTTTCGAACTTACGGCGAGAGCGAGCGGCCGGAGCTTCGGGGACTCGAGAGGCACGAGACCTGGGTGGACACGCCGGAGCTCCCCCACGTCCTCATCGTGGAAGCCTGGGGCGTGACGACCCCGAAAGAGCTGGACGCCCAGGAGCTGAAGGAGTTTCGAGAGGCGATCGGGGCGAAGTGACGCGTCGGGCCGCGTCCGCGGCTCCGACGCGTCATCCTGAGGCGCGCAGCGCCGAAGGATCCCGAACTCGAATAGCCTTAGGCCTTCTCTGCCGTCGCCCGCAGGTACTGCGTCCCCGCCCCTTTCATCTCCGTGACGCGGAACCCGGCGCGCTCCAGGCGGCGGGCGAGCTCGCGGGCCGAGAAGACCACTCCCGACCACGAGTCGGCGACGACGCGTCGGAAGAACTGCCTCGAGCGCCCGTCGACCTGCACGCGGAGAACGCCTCCCGGCTTCAGCACCCGATACGCTTCCCGGAGGTACCGGTCGACGTAGGCCTTGCGCGGCAGATGCTGAAAGACGATGTGGGAGAACACGAAGTCGAACGCGCCGTCGGCGAGCCCTTCGAGGGACCCTTCGGTCCGGAGGAGCTCCACGTTCGGGCGGTCCGCGCAGTATTCGCGTCCGCGCCGGATCATCTCGTCCGAAAGGTCGACTCCGACCGCGCGGCGGACCCGCTTCGAAAGAGGCTTCAGCAGCCGGCCGATTCCGCAGCCGATCTCGAGCGCCGCCCAGTCGGGAGACACCCGCAGGCCGTCGAGGACTTCGGCTTCGAGGTCCTTCTCGCCCGACGCCGCGAACGCCTCAGCCGATTCCGCCGCGGTCGTGCAGATGTAAAAGGGCGCGTTCTCGCGCGCCCGGCGCTCCCAATCGGAGCGCATCGATTCCCGGCGCCTCCAGAGCCGACCGGGCAGGGAGCGCGTGAAGGGAACGTCGCGCACGCTGCGATGCTAACAGGCGCGAGAGCGACGCTGGCCCGCCGCCAAACGTAAACTCCCATCGTGAGCCTCGCGCTGCGACGCGCCCTGGGAGCCCTGGGCGGGGCGTTCGGAGCGCTGCCGCTTCTGCCGCTCGCCCGCTCCCTCGCCGAGCGCCTGGCGGGACCCGCGACGTTGCCGGGCGCCGAGCGCGCCGCCGGCGACATCAAGGCGGCGACGTGGACGGAGCTTCTGGTTCTGATCCTCGTTCTGCCCGCGGCGGCGCTCTTTTTCGGTCGCGTGGTCCCGGCCCTGATTCACCGCCTCGGCGGCTTCAGCGTTGCGCTCCCCGGCGTCGCGATGGGAAGCGCATTTCTGCTGTGGCGTCTGGGCGTACGGCCGCAGATCGCATTACCGGCCGCCCTGGCGGCGGCCACGGCCGTCACCGCCCTGACCATTCTCGGCCCGCGACTTCTCGGGCGCCGCGCGGTACAGATGCCGGAGGAAGCGCAGCCCTCGCCGCCCGAAGAGGACGGCCTCCGCGTCGGCTGGCTGGCGGTCACGCTCGCTCTCGTCGTCCTCTTCGCGGCGGCCGTCCGCATCGTGGGCGTGACGAAAGGTCCACCCGAGCTCTTCGAGGAAGGCCAGATCGTGGCCCCGGTTCAGGTCTACCTCGCCGGCGGCGCACCCTACGTCGACACCTACCCGGTGCACGGCTGGGGCACGGACGGCGGCGTCGATGCGGCCACGGCCCGTCTCTTCGGCTCCACGCTCGAGGTCGTCCGACTGAGACGCTCGCTGACGGCGGCCCTCGGCGTTCCGGCGCTGGCGCTCGCATGCTGGGCGCTCTTCCGGCGGCCTCTCTGGAGCCTTGCCGCATTCGGCCTCGCGCTTGGCCTCTGTCCGTGGCCCTCGGAGCGGCAGATGCCGGCGTTCGCCGGGCTCGCCGCGCTCGTCTGGGCTGCGCGGAGCGGCCGGCGCCGAGCGTGGTTCCTGGCCGGGGTCGTCGCCGCGTGCGCGCTCTTCTACGCGCTCGAGTACGGCTCTTTTCTGATCGCCGCCGGAGTCCTGACGGCCGCGACGCTCGGCCTGCTCGAGCGCGAGTGGAGACGGGCAATCCGCGTGGCGGCGGTATTCTCGGCGGGAATCGCGGCCGGGAGCACGCCTTTCCTGTGGGTTCTTGCGCGCCAGAACGCCGCCCGGGATTTCCTGCGAACCTCGTTCCGCGAGTTGCCGGCCACGATCGGCGACGTCTGGGGGCTTCCCGCCGGAAGCGCAGTGCCGCTCGCCGCGAAAGGAGGCCTGCAAGAGGTCGCTCGCGCCGTGCTTTTCCGGGAGGGCCTTCCCTGGGCATTGCATGTTCTGGTCCTCGCTCTCGCCGTTGCGGTCCTGCTCTGGCGCGCGTCGGTTCCGGGGCTCTCCCGCACCGACCGGGCCGCTCTGGCCGCCACCTGGTTCGCGATCCTCGCGATGCGCGGAGCCCTTGGCCGCGCCGACCCCGGCCATCTCGTGATGCACGGCGTGTTCATCGCCCTTCCGGCGGCGTGGCTTCTCTTCCGCGCGCGGAGCGCAGCACGTGCCCGGTGGGTCCTCGCCCCGGTTCTGGGCCTCGTGCTCGTCGTCGCCACCCGCCCGCAGAACGCAGCGAAGTACGCCTGGAGCCGCCTTCGCGGCTCGGCCGCGCCGGCCGAATGCATGCGCGCGTTGGCCGGCGGGCGCGCGATCGTCCCTTGCTGGCAGGCCGACGAGTTCGAAACGCTCCGCGGCTGGACGGACGCGACCCTTTCGCCGACGGAGACGTTCTTCGACTTCGGCAACGAGCCGGGCCTCTACTTTCTCCTCGAGCGCCGGCCCCCGGTTCGATTTCCTTGCGCGCCGTTCTACGAGCCTGAAGCCGCGCAGCGCGAAGTCATCGCCGCGCTCGAGCGCGAGAAACCGCCGGTCGCCATCCTCTCCTCGGGCTCCTGGCGGGACAACTTCGACGGCGTCCCCACCCGCGACCGCGCCCCACTCGTCGCCGCGTATCTCGACGAGCACTACGACGCCGGTGAGCGCCTCGGCCCGCGCACACTCGCGCGCCGTCGCGAAGCGCCGTGACGCTATGATCGTCTCGCATGCATGAGACGCGGTGGAACGACGGCGCGTTCACCACTCAACTCGAATCGCTCGTCTGGACCGCGTCCCCGCTCATCCGGCGCTATCTGCACCGGGTCGCGACGGGAGATCCCGCCGTCGACTGGCTGTCGGGGGTGCGTTTTCGCTACCTGCCGGCCGTCGTGCGGCGCGCGCTCGTGCTGGGCTGCGGATCCGGCTGGCTCGAGCGGGCGCTCGCCACGCCGGGCGGCGGGATCCGCGACATCATCGCCTGCGACTTCGCGAAGGAGACCGTGGAACGCGCCCGCGAGAATGCCGAGCGCGAAGGAAAGGGCGCGATCGACTATCGCGTCGTCGATCTCGAGCACGATCCGCTGCCGCCGGGGCCGTTCGACGTCATCATCGCCCACGACGTGCTGCACCACATCACGGACCTCGAGCGCCTCTACGCGCTGATCCACGACGCGCTCACGCCGCGAGGCCGCTTCGTCTTCAACGAGTACGTCGGCCCGAACCGCTTCCAGTACAGCGATGAACGAATCGAGCTCGTCAACCGCTACTTTCGTCTTTTCCCCGACAACTTGCGCTGGGACCCCGTCACCAATACCTGCCTCTGGAAGCGCTCCCGCATCGACGTGAAGAGGCTCATGGCGGAAGACCCGACCGAGGCCGTCCGGAGCGAGGACGTGCTTCCGCTGGCACGGCAGGCGTTCTCGGTCGTCGCGGAGATTCCCTACGGAGGCGGACTTCTCAACCCCCTGCTATTCGGAGTGATCACGGGCTTCCAGCCCGGGAATCCCGAACATGACCGCGTGCTCGACATCCTCTGCGCGGCCGAGGAGCGCCTGACGGAGACGGGCCAGCTCGAGCCCGACTTTCACATCTTCGTGGGAAGGCGCCGGGACGACGGCGGCGCCTCCGCGCCGCCGGAGGCGAGCGAGAGCGGCCCGCCGGACGCCGACCGGACCACCGCGCCCGAAGAGTGATCACCTCGGCTCTGGTCCTGCTTCTGCTCGCGGCGGCGGCCGCCGTGGTTCATGGCGTCGGGAGGTGGCTCGGAAGACCCGTGCCCGCGGGCACGCTCCTGCTTTTCGCCGCGCTTTCGATTCTCCCGTTCGCGAAGGCGTTGCTTCCCGGCCGGACCATCCTTCCACTCGAACACGTCACGCTCACCGCGCCCTGGCTGACTCTCGGCACGGGGCCGCCCCGCAACCCCTGGCTGAACGACGTGGCGATGCAGATGCTGCCGTGGAACGAGGCCGTGCGGCGCGCGTTCGCCGAGGGCTCGCTCCCGCTCCGCGACCGCTGGAACGGCGCGGGGACGCCGCTCGCGGCGAACGGTGCGTCGGCCGCCTTTTCTCCCTTCACGCTCGCGACACTCTGGCTGCCGCTTTCCGCGGCCTTTCTTCTGCAGGCCGCTCTCAAGCTCCTTCTGGCCCTCGCGGGCATGTGGCTCTGGACGCGCGAGCTCTCGGCCTCGCGCGGCGCCGCGGTCTTCGCGGCCATCGCGTTCGCTTTTTCGATGACGTTCTCGCAGTGGATCCTCTTTCCCCAAACGGGCGTCTACTGTCTCTGGCCCTGGATGTTGTTTCTCCTCGAGCGTGTCCGCGATGCCGACGGCCGCGGGCGCGCCGTCGCGACCCTGACTGTGGTGTTCGCCGCGGCTGCGCTCGGGGGACATCCGGAGACGCTCGCTCTCGGCGTGCTCTTCGCGGCGCTGTGGATCGGCCTGCGCGGGCTGCTGCGGGACCTGCCGGACGCCGGAGTGGTCGTGAAGAGCGCGCTCCTTTCCGGAGCCGCGGCGGCCGGCCTGACTGCTTTCCTTCTTCTCCCCACCGCGCTCGCCATCCGGGCTTCGAATCGGATGGTCCTCGCCGCGCTGCCGCACTGGAGCGGCTCCTTCTCGTTCGTTCCGCACGCTCCGTTCTGGCGCGGCATCGCCACGGCGTTCTTCCCGCGCTCTCTGGGGGACCTCATCCACGTGCCGCAGATCGCAGGCGTCACGGGCGCGTTTCCCGAGATGGCTCTGGGCTACTTCGGCATCGTGGGCTGGGCGGCGGCGCTCCTGGTGCTCCGACCCGGCTCGCGGCGCTCCCGCCCGACCTGGGCGCTCCTCGCGCTCATGGTCTGCGGCCTCGGCGTGGCCGTGGCGCTGTGGCCGTTCGCCGAGATCTTCGGAGCGATTCCACTGATCCGGAACATGTTCCCGCTTCGCTTCTACTCCTGGGTCGCGCTCGCCGGTCCGGCGCTCGCCGCTCTGGAGCTCGATCGCTACGCGAAGGACCGTGCCCTCGGGCCCCGGCCGGCGTGGGGAGCCACCGCCGCTCCTCTTCTCCTCCTCGGAGCGGGCTTCCTGTGGTTTCTGCACCTGCGCCCCGAGCTGACCGCGCATGGCGCGCTCGGATTCCAGAAACGCCAGCTCGCGATCACGGCCGGTCTGCTGATTTCGGCGGCCGGACTGGCCGTCCTCGCCGGAGCGCGCTCCGGCGTCTACGTCGCGGGACTTTCGGCGCTCGTCGCGGCGGACCTTCTCTACCAGTGGCGCAGCCACTACCGCGTCTTCCCGGAATCGCTCCTCTACCCCGAAACCCCCCTCGTGCGATTCCTGCGGGCGCAGCCGTCCCCCTTCCGCGTCGCGGGCGCCGGGACCGCGCTCTTCCCCAACACCAACGTCTTCGCCGGCGTCGAGGACATCCGCACGCACGACGCCCTCGAGCGACGGGATTACGTGGCTTTTCTGGACGCCACCACCGGCTACCCGCCCGGCGACTACTTCAAGAGGCTCGGTCGCCTCGACGCGCCGGTCCTCGACCTCCTCAACGTGCGCTACCTCGTCGTGGAGAAGGGTGGGGCTTCTCCCGGGGGTCGCTGGCAGAAGACGTACTCGGGCGCGGACGGAGACGTTTACGAGAACGCGTCGGTCCTGCCGCGGGCGTTCGTTCCCGGGCGTGTCCGCCTCGTCGCGACCTCGGCGAAGGGATCCGAGCCGCTTGCCGACGCCAATACGGCCTTCGGTCCGGCGTTCGAGGAGATCGCCACGAACCGCGACTTCCGCGCGACGGCCTGGATCCTGGGCCCGGGCGACGGCGAGGCGCCGGGCGGAGAGGCTTCGATCACGAACTACCGCGAGACGACGAACGCCATCGGGTTCGACGCGGCCGTGGACGAGGAAGACGCATGGGTCGTGCTTTCGATCATTCAGGACGGCGGCTGGTCGGCCGAGAACGACGCAGGCGACGCCCTTCCTCTTTTCCGCGCAAACGGCCCGTTTCTCGCCCTCCGTCTGCCCGCCGGAAACACCCGCGTCCGCCTTCGCTACTCCCCTCCGGGTTTCCTTCCCGGCGTCGCGATCTCCGGCCTCACTCTCGCGATTCTCGCCGCAGTCGCGCTTCGCCGCCGCATTTCGAGAAGGTTCGCGTGAGCCATCCCGGCTCGCCCTTCTGGGTTCCTTCCGGCGCGTTGCAGCGCCACGTCAACCGTACCGCCACCGGAAACCCGGACGGTGACTGGCTCTCCCACGTTCGCGCGGAGCACCTGCCCCGCACCGTCGCCCGGACCCTCGTCCTCGGCTGCGGAAACGGTTTTCTCGAGCGCGCGCTCGCCCGCCAGGCGGGTATCGGAGAGATCCTCGCGACCGACCCGGACGGCGCCGCGGTGGAGGCCGCCGCGAAAGCCGCGCGACGCACCGGGCTCGCGACCGTGGCCTACGAACGAATCGATCCGGATCGGGACTCGCTGCCCGAGGGACCGTGGAATCTCGTGCTCGCCAACGACCTCCTGCATCACGTCGCCGATCCCGAGCGGCTCCTGCGTTCGATCCGCGAAGGTCTCGCGCCCGGCGGGCACTTCGTGTTCTCCGAATACACGGGGCCGAACCGGTTTCAGCACGGCGCCGCCACGCTCGAGATCGTGGAACGGTATTTCCGGCTCCTGCCCGATCGGATCCGCACCGACCCGGACTCCGGCCGGGTGCTCTGGCGCCATGAGCCCGTCGACGCCGCGCGCCTCGCCCGCGAGCATCCCGCCGAAGCCGCGGCGAGCGACGCCCTCCGGCCTCTCGCGCGACGCCTCTTTTCGGTCCAGGCGGAACTCTCCGGCGGGGGCGGCCTGCTCCACCCGCTCCTCTCGGGTTTCGCGCGCAACTTCCGGCCGGGCTCGCCCGAAGACGAACGCCTGCTCGAGGTCCTCTGCGCCGAGGAGGCGCGCGCCACCGCGCTCGGCATGCTCGCTCCCCTCTTTACGGCCTTCGTCGGCCGCCGCTCCGCCTGAGCGCCGGATGACATAATCGGGATCGGCGAACGCATATGGCCCGGCCCCTGAACGTCATCCTGGACCTCACCGCGCGCTGCAATCTGAAGTGCGTGATGTGTTACTTCGCGAACACCGACCGGCTCTTCTTTCCGCCGTTCGACCGGGAGCTCTCGTCCGACGGGAACATGCCCGTCGACGTGTTCGAGAGGATCGCCGCCGACCTCTTTCCGAAGGCCTGGCGCGTCGCTCTCGGCTGCGCGGCCGAGCCGATGATCCACCCGAAGTTCAAGGAGCTCGTGGCGATCGCCGGGCGCTACGGGATTCCGGACCTCTGGTTCCCGACGAACCTCCTCGCGCTGACCGACGCGACGGCGGACGCCCTCGTCCGGGCGCGCGTGGCCACGGTCGCGGCGTCGATCGACGGGATGGCGAAGGACACCTACGAGAAGATCCGCGTGCCCGCGAAGTGGGAACGCCTGCTCGCCTGTCTCGACACGCTTTCCCGTGTTCGCAAGGCCGCGCGCTCGAAGACGCCGAGGCTGCGGATCATCTTCACGTGGATGCAGTCGAACCGGAAGGACCTGCAGCTGTTGCCCGAGTTCGCGGCGGATCACGGCGCGACCGAGATCGATGTGCGGTTCGTCTCCCAGACGCCGGGCGTCGATGTGACGCCGGAGCTCCTCACGGATGCCGATCCCGCGGAGCTGAATACCGAGCTCTCAGCGGCGGCGCACGAGGCGGTGCGGCGAGGACTCAAGCTCGCCTCGTATCCCCAGTTCGAGACGGGGCACGAGGCGGGATTGCTCGCCCGCACCCGCCGGCGGATCTGGCGCCTCCGTGCCGGGCTCGACCGGCCGGAGTACTGGCGCTACTCCTGGTATCAGGGCCTCTTCGGCTGCGCCTATCCCGACCGCAACTACGTCATCCGGCCCAACGGCGCGGTGAGCCCCTGCATCTACTGGGAACAGGATCCGATCGGGTTCTACCCCGCCGACAATCTCGAACGCATTGCCGGCGGCGCGCCCCTCAAGCGCATCCGCGACGGGCTACGCTCGGGCAAGCCGATCGGAACCTGTGCGACGTGCGGCGAGCGCCGCACGGCCCTGTATCGCCTGCGCGGTACCGAGGCTCCCGAGACGCCGTCCGGGGCGCGCCTCCCGACGCTCCCCCGCTGAAAGCGCGCCTCTCAGTAGGGGAAGTGCAGGCCGAGCGCGATGCTCAGGAACGCGGCCATCTGCTTGCGCTTGAGCGGCTCCTCCGGACAGAAGTTGCCGCCTCCGCAGCCCGCCGTGATCCCCGAAGCCGCGAGGGCCTCGACGAACTGGAAGAACGGATGGTCGGTCGGCACGTCGGCAAACGTCGCGACGGCCGGTGGCGGACTGACCTGGAGCTGGTAGAAAACGCGAACGGCCCCGAGGCTGGTCGCGTCCGAGCCCGCTTCGAGGGTCAGCCTCAGCCAGTAGTGGTTGTTGAAGTTGTCGACGAACTCGTCGAGCCCGACCATGTTCGTGGCGAATCCGAAGAAGTCGCAGCCCGGCGTCTCCGCCACGCCGGTGGGAACCAGGAAGATGGCGTCGTTCGGGCCTGCGGGCGACACCCGTCGCCAGAAAGACACCCGGGCTTCCTCGGTCGCGCTCGTATCGCAGGCTTCGAGCTCGAGACCTGTCACGAGGGCTCCCGCCGGCAGGTCCGTAAGCGCATAGTCGAAAAAGAGCTGCCCGCCGGTGCGGAAGAGATGCGTGGTCACGGAGTTCTGCCCGTAGGTAGTGTCGGACTGGATTGGCCGGAAGCTCGTTCCATGGATCGTCCGCAAGCCGAGCGTCGTCGTCCCCCAGGTCGGAGCCGACCGCGGGGGTTCTTGCGCCGCGAGGAAGACGCCGGACAGAGACGACACAAGGCAAACGAGGGCACGCCAAATGGCGAATCGCATTCTGGCCTCCACGGTCTTGCAGTCAGAGTAGCGCGCGCCCGGCGGGAGGTGGGGTGACGCCGCGCACGCGAACGGCATGCTGGCTTAAGGACGGAACGACACGGAGTGCATGAGCAGGCCGTCGTCGAGGACGCGCGGCGGGGATCAGCTCTTGCGCGGGTAGGGATATCCGCCCGCGAGCGCCTTTTCGAGCTGCGCGTCGTGGCCGTAGTAGTCCTCGGTGAAATACACGACGCCCTTCGAGTCCACGTAGGCGGTGTCGTAGAAGATGATGACCTTGAGCTTCGGCCGGATGTTCACCTGCGTCGGCTTTGGGCCGTTCATCGCCGCGACGATCCGCTCGCGGGTCCACTGCGGATCGGACCGCAGCAGCCATTCCGCGAGCCGGGCCGGATCCTCCAGGCGGATGCAGCCGTGGCTGAAATCGCGCCTCGAGCGGGCGAACAGCGCCTGTGCGGGCGTGCCGTGCATGTAGATGTTCTGTGAGTTCGGAAAGATGAACTTGGCCAGGCCGAGCGAGTTCTTCTCGCCGGGCTTCTGCCGGATGAAGAGCTTGCCGGCCTTGACCTTGTCCAGGTTCTCGGGCGTCACGGCGACCGCCGGCGCATCGTCGGCGCCGCTGGCGACGATCTCCATGTTCTGCTTGCCGAGGTAGGAGGGATCCTTCCTGGCCTTCGGCAGGATCTCCCCGTGCAAGATCCCCGGAGGCGGATTCCAGTAGGGCTTGAAGACCACGTACTCGAGCTCGTCCACGAAGACCGGCGTCTCGTGGGCGAGCGATTTCCCCGCCACGACGTTCATGCGCAGCGGGTCGTCCGGGCGAGCGGGGTCGTGGCCCCAGAGACGGAAGAGCGCGACGTTGACGAAAAGAAGTGGCTCCCGCTGCATCTCGGGAAGCCAGCGTTCGCGCTCGAGCGCCAGCTCGAACTGGCGGACGCGCGCCGACGCCGGCACGTTCAGAACCTGGATCGTGCCGGCTCCGATGACCCCGTCGGCCTCGAGATTGTGGCGGCCCTGGAAGCGCTTCACCGCGTCGACGAGAGCGCCCTCGTAGAGCGGCGTCCCGTCGGCCGCCGTCTTCGGCGCGGGGGCGCCGGCGGGCAGGTCACCGAAGGCGCGCAGCCTCGCCGCAAGCGCCGGGACGCCGGACCAGGGTTTTCCGGGAGCGATCTTGGTCTGCCCCGCCGGGAGGGCCGGTACGGCGGGCGGCTCCGCGGCCGCCAGGGCGCGGTAGTCCGCGAGTCCCTTGACCATACGCACATAGACCGGGAACTGCGGCTCGGCGGCGTCCAGGGCGGCGGGCAAGCCGGCACCGTCGCGCGCGGCCCGGAGCTCGGCCGCGAGGTCGAGCTGTTCCGATGTGACGTCGTAGTTGAACCCGACGTTGCGCGGATCCACGCGGCCCCAGTGCACGGCCTGGAGAAGCCGCGCCGCGGACACCGAGACTGCCACGTCGAAGAGGGCGCGATCCGCGGGGGATGTCGCCGCACCGGCCGTTTTCATCGCGGACCACTTCTGCGACAGCTTCGCCGCGTCGTAGTCGGAAGGCACCAGACCGACCTCGTCGCAACGGGCTATGGCTTGCAGGGCCGGCTCCAGGGCCGGGCGTGGCTGCGCGCCGTCGAACCAGAAGAGCCCGCCGCCCGGCTCCGCGGCATACAGCGCTTTCAGCTGGGGCAGCCCTAACGTCATATCGGGCCACGTGAGCCACGGATGCCGCCCCGAATCGAGCACTCCCTGAATCGCGGCCTGAGCCTCGGCGGACGACTCCGCGGGCCCGGATGGATTGAGAGCCCGAGGCGAGGCCGCCTCCGATTCGCCGCAGCCCGCGACGCCGATCGCCCCCGCGAGACCGAGAGCCAGCCGCAGCCACGTCGCGCCAACGCGTCCCGTCCGCCAGATCGTTCTCGTCATGGTTCTGGCTCCTTCGTCGCGTCCCCCGGCCAGGACACCGATTGCTCTCCCGAAGCCGGAATCAGATCCGGCCTCGGATTTCCCCAGAACGGCTGGACTGACCCAAGGAGTCGCTCAGGCCATTCTCTACCGCCGCGTCAGCGAACGGGCCAAAAAAGGCGAGTTCAGTTTCAGGGCTGGCTCACCACGACGTAAGTCACGTCGGAGCCCGCGTACTGCGGCTGGTACCAGGTCGAGCCGCACTGCTGGTAAGCGATCCCGTTGACGACCTGCGTGGCGCAGCCCGACGTGGGCATTTGTGCCGGGCTGAAGATCGCTCCGACGACGGCGGCCGTGGCCGTGACCGCGGCCGTCACGGCCATCGCCCCGGCCACGGGGTGATGGCAGCAGCCGTTGCCGTAGCCGCCGTAGCCGCCGTGGTTATCGACGTCCACGTGGACGTCGCGATCGACGTTGACGTTCGAGTTTCGATTGACGTTGGTGTTCTGGTTCACGTTGGTGTTCCGGTTCACGTTCTGGTTCGTGTTCCGATTGGCGCTCTGGCTCGCGCCTCCGCCGCCGGCGTGGTTGACGCTCGATCTCGCCTGGCGCCCGCCCCCGCCCCCGCCTCCTCCTCCTCCCCTTTGAAAGGCCATGCCGACGGCTCCCGTAAGGAGGAACGCGACGAGAACAGCGGTCGTTCGAAGAATGGTTCTGCGCATTGGAGTCCTCCCCTCACTTCTTTCCGGCCGAGGCCATGACGATCTTCTGTGCTCCCTCCGGCGGGACGAACGTGAACGCCGCCTCGTTGAACGACGGCGCGAGATCCCAGTCGTAGACCGCCGAGTACTGCGGCCGCGCTTCGTCGTCCGTCGTGGTGATGACCATCTTCATAGGCAGCGGATAGGCGCCGAGCTTGATCCAGATCTGCCAGTCGACCCCCGCCTGCCGGAAGGCGTACTGCTGGCACGTCGTGCCTTCGACGTCCGCCGGGCCCGCGTCCGCCGCCGCGAGGATGTCGGCGGTGTCCGCCTTGTCACTACCCCAAAAGAAGAGATCCGCCAGCGGCAGCTCCAGGTCGTACTTCTCGTCCAGCGCCTCGACCAGCTTCCGGGCCGTGTCGGGCGCCGGCACCGAGGCGTAGTAGCGCATCCGCTTCGCGTAGATCGTGAACGTCTTGCCGTCGTAGAAGAACATACGATCCTTGGCGGCGCTCGTCGCGTCGATCCACAGGTGCGACGGCAGCTGCGCGAGCATATCGACCTTGGAGTCCTGCTGGACGAGCAGGCCGTCGTCGAGCACGCGGTCCCGCGTCACCTTCGAGCGGACGCGGAAGACTTTGATCGTTCGCAGGTAGTTGCCCATCTTGTCGAGGGCAGCGATCGCCGCCGGGTCGACGGCCGCACGCGGCGCCGCGGCGGGCTGCTGTCCCGAAGCCGCGCCCGACAGCGCGACCCAAAGCAAAGCCATCAAGCCTGACTGGAGTTGTC
Source organism: uncultured Acidobacteriota bacterium (assembly GCA_963782585.1). Lineage (GTDB taxonomy): Bacteria > Acidobacteriota > Thermoanaerobaculia > UBA5066 > Gp7-AA6 > DAHUXD01. The sequence goes on along the minus strand of CAWAKL010000003.1, from coordinate 320,373 downwards.
TCGGCCGCATTTTTCCTCCCTGTCTTTTTCTCCGCGCTTGCATCTCGAGAATGCTCTTCATGGGTCTAGGTTGCATAACAAACCGTCTGAGCCGCCACGGTCAGGAGCAGGGCAGAAAACCAGAGGATGAAGCCCGTCCGGCCGCTCAGTGTCCGCATTCGAGACTCCTGCCTGCGTTCGCCGCACCGAATCCGGTCTTCATGCGCTCTCTGTCCTCCTGGGAGCGTCTGCCGTCGACCCGTCGGTGCGGGGGGCGCCGACGGCGGCCTGAACGGCCCGAAGGAGCTCCTTGCCGGGAAAAGGCTTGGTCAGGTACGCGGCAGCGCCGAGGCTCGCGGCCTGCACGCGGGACGCGGGCTCGTCGTGCGCGGTGATGAAGATGACCGGCCTGCGCGAGCCCGCTTCGGAGAGCCGCCGCTGAAGGTCGAACCCGGAGAGTCCCGGCAGGTGAACGTCGAGCACGAGACAGGCGGCGCTGCTGGCGCCGCTCGCCTCGAGAAGGGCTTCCCCCGAGGCGAAGGCGGCCGTCGAGAAACCGGCTGCGCCGAGCACTCGTTCGAGCGCCTGCCTCATGGCCAGGTCATCTTCCACGACGACGACGGGTCCGTTGGTCCGGAGCATCTCAATAGGTCGATCCTCTGCCGAGGCCGGGAGGCTGCGTAAGGGGGACCTTCGGACGGTGGTGGTTGCCCTTTCGGGCGAGTGCCGGGGGTGGGGGCCCCTAAGACGACGGGATGGGCGGCGGGGCTTCCGCCTTCCGCAGGCGCTCGGCCACCCTGGCCAGCTCGGCCACCGAGCCGACCCCCATCTTGATCATGCAGCTGGCCCTGTGGGCCTTCACCGTCCGTTCGGAGATGCCGATCTGAGCCGAGATCTGCTTGTTGAGCTTTCCGGCGACGACCTGCTCGAGCACCTCCCGCTCCCGGGCGCTCAAGGTTTCGTACCGGCGGCGCAGGGTGCGGTGCTCGTCCTCTTCGGCTCGGCGCGCCTCGCCTCGGGCGAGCGCAGCGCGAACCGCGCCGAGAAGGGCTTCCTTCTTGACCGGCTTCTCGAGAAAGTCCGAGGCTCCGGCCTTCATCGCGCGAACGCTCGTGTCGACGTCGCCGTGCCCCGACAGGAACACGATCGGAAGCGGGCTCCCGCGCCTCGCGAGCGCCGTCTGCAGGTCGAGACCGTTCGGTCCCGGCATCCGGAGATCCAGAAGCACGCACCCCGGGGAATCGTCCTCTTCCCGGAGCAGGAAGTCGCCCGCCGACTGGTAGGTGCGGACCTCATGACCGGCCGCGCGCAACAGACGCGAGATCGCCGTTCGAAAGGCACCGTCGTCATCCACGACGTGAACGATGGCGGAAGGCGTGCTCACGACGACTCCCCGGCCGGCGCGAACGTGCCGGCGGCCTGCTCCGCGGGAAGGGTGAAGCGAACGGTCGCGCCTCCTCCCGGGTTGTTTTCCGCCTGAATCGTACCTCCGTGCGCTTCCACGATCGAGCGCGAGATCGAGAGACCCAGCCCCATTCCATCCTCCCGGCTCGTGACGAACGAGTCGAACAGGCGCGGAAGCAGGCTCGGCAGGATGCCGGGGCCGCAGTCGGCGACGGCGACCTGCACCTGCCCTTCGGCCCCGCGCCCTGCCGAGATCGTCAGCCGCCGCTCTCCGGCCGGAACCTCTCCCATCGCCTCCATGCCATTGATGACGAGGTTCAGAAAGACCTGCAGGAGAGAGACGCGGTCGCCAAGGACTTCCGGCAGGGGTGACTCGAATCGCAGGTCGATCGACACGTTTCTTCTCCGAGCCTCGGGCTCGGCCAGGCGCAGGACTTCTCCGGCGAGCTGCGGGAAGTCGAGCGGTTGGAGGTCCATCGGTCGCTGGCGGACGAGCGACCGGACCTGCCGGATTACATTGCTCGCCCGCAGATCGTCCCGCCGGATGTCGGCGAGTATCGTGCGGACGTCGCTCAGGTCGCCGGTCCCCCGCTCGAGCAACATCTCGGCCGCGTCCGCGTTCGCGAGGATCGCCCCGAGGGGCTGGTTGATCTCGTGGGCGATCGAGGCCGTCAGCTCTCCCAGCAGTGCGAGACGGCCGGCATGCGCCAGCCGTCGACTCGTCTCGTCCATCCCCTTACGGTCCGTGACGTCCCGTCCGATGGCCTGGAACTCGCGCACCCTTCCGTCATTGCCCACGATGGCGTAGTTCACCCATTGCTGCCAGCCGATCGAACCGTCCGCTCGCACGACCTCGTGCTCGAAGGTCTCGACGCGGGGGTTCTCGGCGAGCGCGGCGATGTGCCGCCGGGAGGCCTCCCGTCCCGACTCCGGGACGAGATCGAGGAACCGATGCCCGATCAGCTCGCCTCGAGACCGCCGGAAGTACTGGCAGTACGCTTCGTTCACGAACGTCAGCGTGGTGTCGGGCAGGAACCGGCAAATCAGATCGGCCTGCGCATCCAGGACCTCCCGGTAGCGCTGCTCGCTCCGCCGCAGCGAGGCCGCGGCGAGGTCCCGCTCGCGGACGAGGACGGCGAGGTAGAGCACGGGGAGGGCCACGACCAGGAGGAACAGCTGGATATAGAGGATCCGCATCTCGGGTGAGAAGTGCGCCAGGGAGCTCCGCGCCGCCGCTTCCGTCGCGATCAGAGCCGCCAGCGCGAGCGCGGCCGAGGAACCCTTGACTCCGAAACGGATCGCGGCCCAGATCAGGAAGGCCACCGGCACATACAGGAGCGCGAGAAGCTCGTAAGGACCCGAAAGCCGGCCGCTGAACGCCGCGAGGCCGATCGCCGCGAGGCCGGCGGCCAACACCAGCCCTTCGGCCAGGCGTCGCGGCTCCGCGTCTTTCCGCCGGTCCCGGAAGCCGAAGAACCAGTAGAGCGCCGCCGGCGTCAGCACGAGACCGGCCATCGCATCTCCGAGGAACCAGGAGCGCCACGCGGGCCAGAATTCCCGCCCGCGCATCGTCCACGCCGCACCGCCCCCCAGAGCGGAGAGCATCGGGACGCCGAAGACCGCGACGGCGACGTAGATGTTGAAGTCGCGAAGGCGGTCGAAACGGACCGGGTTCGGAATCAAACGCCGCAGCAGTGTGGCGGAGAGGACCGCCTTCAGGGAATCGTTCACGAGATTCGCGGTCAGAAACCAGGCTGGCGAAGGCGCGGGAATCGCGAGGAAGCGGATCGGGACCGCGGCCAGCAGATAGATCCACCAGCGGCGCGGCGGGGCCACGAGGAGCGTGCAGAGCAGAACCGTGTCGGGAGACCAGAAAGGAGAGCCGGCCGAGTTCGAGAGCGACATCCCGTGCACATAGGCGAGCAGGAACGCGACCTCGAAGAGCGCCAGGGAACCGGCGAACCGGAACCAGGGCTTTGCGGAGCCGCGGAGCAGCTCGATGCGGGCATGGTGTCGCCGGCCCGAGACGCTTCCCAGGGTCAGGGCTTCGTCCAGCGAACCCGGCGCATCACCACCGTGCCGGCGCGGCGGCCCGCCCGGCGGGGTGTTCCAGCTTGGGGCCTCGGCTCCTCGTTCCACGGTGTGAGGATTGGAATTCTTTCACACCGTCCGCACAGTGGCGAGGCGGGTCGGCCGCCGGAGCCCTTGATACTGTTCCCGCGACAGTCAATGGAGGGCTCGATGAAAACCGGCATCGCGCGCAGTGTTCTTCTCGCGGTCACGACGTTTGCTGTGGGGTCCGGTCTCCTGCAGGCCCAGGCGAAGCAGCCCAACATCCTGATTCTCTGGGGCGACGACATCGGCTACTGGAACATCAGCGCCTACAACCAGGGAATGATGGGCTACAAGACGCCCAACATCGATCGCATCGCCAAGGAAGGCGCGCTCTTCACCGACTGGTACGGCCAGCAGAGCTGCACGGCCGGCCGCGCGGCGTTCAACACGGGCCAGGTGGGTTACCGCACGGGCCTGCTCAAGGTCGGCCTTCCCGGGGCGAAAGAGGGGCTCCAGGCGCGCGACGTCACGATCGCCGAGCTGCTCAAGGCGCGAGGCTACAAGACCGGCCAGTTCGGCAAGAACCACATGGGCGACCTCGACGAGCACCTGCCGACCGCGCACGGCTTCGACGAGTTCATGGGCTCGCTCTACCACCTGAATGCCGAGGACGAGCCGGAGCATCCGGACTATTTCAAAGACCCCGAGATGAAGAAGAAATACGGCACCCGCGGGGTCATCCACTCCTGGGCCAATCCGGACGGCACGCAGAAGATCGAGAGCACCGGAGCGCTCAACATGAAGCGCATGGAGACCGTGGACGACGAGATCACGAAGGAGTCCATCCGCTTCCTGAACGACGCCAAGAAAGAAGGCAAGCCCTTCTTCCTGTCCTGGAACACGACCCGCATGCACATCTGGACGCGCCTCAAGGAGTCGAGCCGGGGCAAGACGGGCCTGGGCATCTACCCCGACGGCATGGTCGAGCACGACGCCAATGTCGGCGTCATGCTCAAGGCGATCGATGATCTCGGCTTCGCCGACAACACGATCGTGATGTATTCGACCGACAACGGGGCCGAGAAGTTCACCTGGCCCGACGGCGGGGCGTCCCCTTCCGCGGCGAGAAGAACACGAACTGGGAGGGCGGCTACCGGGTTCCCTGCATCATCCGCTGGCCCGGCGTGATCCAGCCCGGCTCGGTGCTCAACGACATCTTCTCGCACGAGGACATGCTGCCCACGCTCCTCGCCGCGGCCGGCGATCCGAACGTGAAAGAGAAGCTCCTCAAGGGCATGCCGGTCGGCAAGAAGACCTTCAAGGTCCACCTCGACGGGTACAACGTCACCGACGCCCTCGCGGGAAAGAGCCCGAGCCCCCGCAAGGAGTTCATGTACTTCAACGACGACGGCTCGCTCGTGGCGCTTCGCTACAACCAGTGGAAGGTCGTCTTTGCCGAACAACGCCAGCACGGCTTCGACGTCTGGCGGGAACCGTTCGTGGCGCTGCGCCTGCCCAAGCTCTTCAACCTGCGCTCCGATCCGTTCGAGACCGCCGATGAGGAGGGCATGGACTACGAACGCTGGGCGGTCGAGCACGTCTTCATCCTCATTCCGGCGCAGGAGTACGTCGCGAAGTTCCTGGCCACGTTCAAGGACTACCCGCCGAGCCAGAAGCCCGGCAGCTTCTCGATCGACGCCGCGCTCGAAGCGATGCAGAGAGGCAACGACTAGGGCTCAGGGACGACCCGGCTCGAGCCGCCAGAGCGTGACCGGGCCGGTTTCGCCCAGGAACGTCCAGGAACCGGGAACTCGAGGGGCGGCCGGGAGGACCTCGTGCTTCATGAGGAGCGCGAACCACCGGCCGCCGGCCGCCTCGGTCCGGGCGCGCAGCGCGGCGAAACGTCCGGGATCGAGGTTCTCCCAACGGACCGGCGTCAACGCAGTGTAGTAGCGAAGCGCGCCGCTCATTTCCCCCGACAAGACGAGCGCGCCGCGAGGGAACTCGAGGGCCGCCTGCCGACAGCCGTCCGGAAAGGCGCGCTGGAGCCGGTGCAATTCGAGGACGTTGAGCGTCGCCGTCGAACGGAATCCGCTGCGGGCGACGAAGGCCACCGCAACGATGGCCGCGACTCCGACGACGCGTGCCCACGCCACGGACCGGGACGCGACCGCATGACGCAGATCGCGAGCCACGAGCATGAAGCCGAGCGGCAGGGCCGGCAGGCCCGGCAGGAGAAACCGCGTGAACCACCAGTCGTCGGCGGGCTGATAAGCGCTGTACGCCAGGAAGACGGAGCCGAACCAGGTGAAGAGAAGGGCTCGATCCCGGCCCGGGATCCGGCGATCCCACAGTGATGCGAACCATCCCAGGCAGACGAGCGGAGTCAGCACCTGTGCCGTCCAGCGGGCGTAGCGCGGGAGGCGAGCCGGGAGATTCGACCACGCGAACAGGTGCCCGAGACCGTAGAGGCCGTATCCGCTCTGAAACGCGCTTCCGAAACACGCGAGGTTCCAGGCGAAGAGCGCCACGGCACACGGCAGCCCTCCGAGCACGAAGAGAGTCAGGGCTCGGCGCTTCATGGGCAGGGCGAAAAGCAGAGGGATGGCGACGAGCGCGTCGAGCGGCCGCACGAGAACCGCAATGCCAAACGCGAGGCCCGCCGCGGCGGCCCAGCGCGCGTCGGAACGGGATCGCAGCCCCGCGTAGATCGCGGCCAGACACCAGGCCGTCGCGACGACGTCGCTCATGGGCTGGATCGCCTGAAACACGAAGACGGGAGACGCAGCCAGCAGGAGGCCTGCGCCGGCGGCCCACCCGGGAGCCAGACCGAGCTCGCGCCCGACGAGAAAGACCAGAAAGACGGACAGCAGTGCGGCGATCGGGCTCACGAGAAACGGCCCGAGCTCCCAGCCGGCGATCCGGGACGCCGCGGCGACGTGGAGGGGGAATCCGATCGGATAGAGCGGCGCCATCGAGGTGTCGCGGACGCGGACATACCCGAGTGGGACGAAGAGGGGCGCGTCGGACGCCGGAAGGCCGAAACGCTCGAGTCCCGGAATCGGCGCGACGAGAGGACCCTCGACGATGGCGCGCGCGGCGTTCGCATAGCCGGAGCTGTCAGAGCCCCCGACGGCGAAGCAGGTGTGGCGGTAGAGATAGCCGCCGTAGATCGCCAACCCCGCGACGGCGGCGACAATCAGCGCCCAGCGGGACAAAAACGCCAGACTCGGCACCTTCATCCGATACGAAGAAGAGCGCATCGCGGTCAGACTAAGACTTCCTCGACGCGCCGGAGACCCCGGCCATCGCCAGCAGAGCGAGCGGCAGGAGAGCGGCCGCGAGCCGATGGAATGACGACCCAACGTGCTGGGCCGGATCCAGAAACGTTCCGAAGTAGACGAAGGCGTACACGAGAAACTGGCCGAGGACCACGGCCGAGAGCCCGCGGGCGGTGCGCGCCGGAAGGAATAGCGACGCCAGGGCGGCCACCCCGAAGAGAAACCACAGGCCCAACCATTCCGGACCGGTGAGCTCCCGCAGGATCGTCGCGACGAGAGTGAACGGATCGCGCATGCGTTCCGAGAAACGTGCCATCCAGTCGCCCTGTAGAAAGCCGCCGCTGTACGGGAAGAAGCCACCTCCCCGTCGCCAGGGCCGCCGCGGTCGACAGAGCCCATGTCGCGACCAGAGCGAGACGCTTTTTCCCGGGGAGTCCCCAGGCACACGCGGCTGCGAGAAACACACCGAGAGGAACTCCCTCCATCTTGATCCAGCTCAGGAATCCGAGTGCGAGTCCGGCGGGCCAGGCCGGGAATCCGGTTCCTTCCTGCGCCTCGAGCACCAGCAGGACCGCCACCACAGCGACGGCGGCGAGCGGCAGCTCGGCGATGCCGACGGTCTCGGTGTCCCAGAAGAGCGGCGACGCACAGAGCGCGGCGGAGAGCAGCGCGGCGGCGGTCCGGCGAAGCGCCCAGCCGGCGGGCCGCGGCATGCGTCGCCGCGAGAAGCGCCGCCGCGAAGAGGGTGTGGGCGAGGCGAAAGTCCGAGACCGAGGGGGAGGACGGCGAAAGGAACCGCCAGGCGAGCGGCAGCCCGATCGGATACTGAGGGTTGGACACGACGTGAGTTCGGAGGCCGAGAAATGTCAGGTCGAGCGAACCGTCGACGACCATCTGCCGCGCCTTCAGCCCCCAGATGGCGAAGTGGTCCCACGTCCAGATCGGCGTCCGCAGCCATTTCCAGACCGCGATCAGGGCGCACAGCGCGAGGAGGAGCTCCGCGGCCCGATCCAATCCCCGCGGGCTCGAGCGCACGGGCGCCGCGTTCGGCCGCTCGGGAAGGGCTCGTCGCAGGACGAGCGCCGTTCCAAGCGCGAGGGCCGGCATGGAAAGTGGGCTCCAGGGAAGTCCCGCGAGGCCCCACGCGAACGCGAGAGGCACCACGATCGACAGGCCGAGGATGAAGTCCTGCGCGATGGCCGAGGCCGAGAAGCGGCGTGCGCGGGGCAAAGCGCTCCGGCCGGCCAGAACGGCGGCCGCGGTCCCGACCAGGATTTCAGCGGCGGGCATCGGTTCCGGACCGGGGTTCGACGCGCACTTCGGTCCGGGTCCGGACGATGCGGGTCGGGAAGACGGTCCCGAGCTGTCCCACGGTCTTCGCACCCACGACCGCCTGGCGGGGCATCGCGTATGCCGCCATCACCCCGAACCAGCTCGTCAGACATTCCGGAACGCACACGGGCACGACCGCCTCGCCCGTTGCCAGAGGACGAGCGGCCTCCTCGAGCCGTCCGACCAGCGGCGGGTCACGGTAGGCCCATGACCAGAAGCGGGTCTCGCCGATGCCGTCCCGGGCATCGAGTCCCCGCGCGAGTGCGGTGAGCCTCAACCCGGTTCGCGCGAGGATCCACGCGGCGAGAAGAACGCCCGCCGCAGCCGACAGTATCCGGGCCGTTTTCACGTGAAAAAAGAAAAGCTCAGGAACAAGTCCTGAGCTGCAAGAATAATCCCCGGCAACGTCCTACTCTCCCACGCGGTTTCCCACGAAGTACCATCGGGGCTGAAGGGCTTAACGGCCGTGTTCGGAATGGGAACGGGTGTGGCCCCTTCGCTAAGGTCACCGGGAAACTCTGTTTCAAAAGTTTCCCTGTTTCCAGGGTTCAAGAGAGTCGTATGTAAACGGTTTTTCGATTCGCGTCTTAAATATTTTATGGTCAAGCCGCACGGCCGATTAGTACGGGTCAGCTTCACGCCTCACAGCGCTTCCACACCCCGCCTATCAACGTGGTCGTCTCCCACGGGCCTTAAGGGGATTGCTCCCGGGAAATCTCATCTCGAGGAAGGCTTCCCGCTTATATGCTTTCAGCGGTTATCCTTTCGAACTTCGCTACCCGGCCGTGCCGCTGGCGCGACAACCGGTGCACAAGAGGTTCGCCCGTCCCGGTCCTCTCGTACTAAGGACGGATCCTCACAAATTTCCTGCGCCCACACGAGATAGGGACCGAACTGTCTCACGACGTTCTAAACCCAGCTCACGTACCGCTTTAACCGGCGAACAGCCGGACCCTTGGGACCTGCTTCAGCCCCAGGATGCGATGAGCCGACATCGAGGTGCCAAACCTTGCCGTCGATGTGAACTCTTGGGCAAGATCAGCCTGTTATCCCCGGCGTACCTTTTATCCGTTGAGCGATGGCCCTTCCATGCAGAACCACCGGATCACTAAGCCCGACTTTCGTCCCTGCTCGACTTGTAGGTCTCGCAGTCAAGCTCTCTTCTGCCTTTGCACTCTACGGCTGGTTTCCAATCAGCCTGAGAGAACCTTTGGGCGCCTCCGTTACAGTTTAGGAGGCGACCGCCCCAGTCAAACTACCCGCCAGGCATGGTCCTGGACCCGGATTACGGGTCTCAGTTAGAACTCCGGCGCCATCAGGGTGGTATCTCACCGTCCACTCCCCCGAGGCCGAAACCCCAGGTTCAAAGTGTCCCACCTATCCTGCGCAGACAACGCCAAAATTCAATGCCTGGGTATAGTAAAGGTGCACAGGGTCTTTCCGTCTACGTGCGGGTAACCGGCATCTTCACCGGTGCTACAGATTCGCCGAGCGCGTTGCGGAGACAGTGACCAAATCGTTACGCCATTCGTGCAGGTCGGAACTTACCCGACAAGGAATTTCGCTACCTTAGGACCGTTATAGTTACGGCCGCCGTTTACTGGGGCTTCGGTTCAAAGCTTCGCCTTGCGGCTAACCTCTCCCCTTAACCTTCCAGCACCGGGCAGGCGTCAGACCCTATACGTCGTTTTACGACTTTGCAGAGTCCTGTGTTTTTAGTAAACAGTCGCTTGGCCCATTTTACTGAGACCCCGAGACGCTTCGAGGGTAAACCTCTACACGCTCCAGGGCACACCTTCTCCCGAAGTTACGGTGTTAATTTGCCGAGTTCCTTCGCAACGCTTCACTCGAGCGCCTTAGGATTTTCTCCTCATCTACCTGTGTCGGTTTGCGGTACGGTCACCCGTTCATCTCCTTAGGGGATTTTCTCGGCAGCGTGGCATCGGCGAGTTTGCGGCCTGACGGCCTCCCCATCGCTTCTCGGCGTTGAATGAAGGAGCGGATTTACCTACCCCTTCCGCCTACGAGCTTGGCCCAGGACATCCAACACCCGGTACACCTAGCCTCCTGCGTCCCCCCTTCGTGATAACGACAAACGAGCGGTTCCGGAATATTAACCGGATTTCCATCGGCTACGCCTTTCGGCCTCGCCTTAGGGACCGACTGACCCTGAGCGGATTAACCTTGCTCAGGAATCCTTAGATTTACGGCGAGCAGTGCTCTCAACTGCTTTATCGCTACTTGTGCCGGCAGGGTCTCTTCCTAGCGCTCCATCGGTCCTCGCGGTCCGACTTCGCTGCGCTAAGAATGCTCTCCTACCACGTCTCAAAGCCGAAGCCTCGAGACATCCGCCGCTTCGGTACGCTGCTTTAGCCCCGTTGAATTGTCGGCACAGAGCCGCTTGACCAGTGAGCTGTTACGCTTTCTTTAAAGGATGGCTGCTTCTAAGCCAACCTCCTGGCTGTCTGGGCGTCTCCACATCCTTTTCCACTTAGCAACGATTTGGGGACCTTAGCGGGCGGTCTGGGTTCTTTCCCTCTCGACAATGAAGCTTATCCCCCACTGTCTGACTCCCGCACTGTGATCGACGGCATTCGGAGTTTGGTTGGATTTGGTAATGTGGAAACACCCCTAGTCCATCCAGAGCTCTACCACCGTCGTCAATCATGCGAGGCTAGCCCTAAAGCTATTTCGGAGAGAACGAGCTATAACGGAATTTGATTAGCCTTTCACCCCTAACCACAGCTCATCCGAGTTGTTTTCAACCAACACCAGTTCGGGCCTTCACTGCGTGTTACCGCAGCTTCACCCTGGCCATGGTTAGATCATCCCGCTTCGCGTGTAATCCCAGCGACTGAATCGCCCTATTAAGACTCGCTTTCGCTACGGCTCAGCACGATGCTTCGCCTTGCCGCTGAAATTAACTAGCCGGCTCATTATGCAAAAGGCACGCGGTTCCACCGTCTTGCGACATGGTGGTCCCACTGCTTGTAGATGGACGGGTTCAGGTACTATTTCACTCCCCTCACAGGGGTTCTTTTCACCTTTCCCTCACGGTACTGGTTCACTATCGGTCGCAGAGTAATGTTTAGCCTTGGGTGATGGTCCACCCGGATTCCCACAAGGTTTCTCGTGCCCCGTGGTACTCGGGAACGGAACGGGAAGGAACCTCGTCTTTCGCCTACGGGGCTGTCACCCTCTTTGGCGGCACTTTCCAGTGACCTTCGACTAGACGGGTTCTTGTTGACTTCCTGGCTTGCGCCGTGCTCCGCCCCACAACCCCCCGAGAACCGAAGCCCTCGAGGTTTGGGCTCGTCCGCTTTCGCTCGCCGCTACTGACGGAATCGCGTTTGCTTTCTTTTCCTCCGGGTACTGAGATGGTTCACTTCCCCGGGTTTGCTTCTCCCTGCCTATGCATTCAGCAGGGGATCTCTGAACTTGCCTTCAGAGGGGTTGCCCCATTCGGAAATCCCCGGATCAAAGCCTGTTTGCGGCTCCCCGAGGCTTATCGCAGCTTGCCACGTCCTTCATCGCTTCTCTGCGCCAAGGCATCCACCGTCCACCCTTAGTAGCTTGACCATAAAATACCTAAGACGCGAATCGTTTTCGTTTACCCGACTCTCTTGTCAAAGATCGTGATCACCGCGGATCAAAAAGCCCCTCGCCTCGCGCAAGGAGCTTTCTCATCCGCGCCAACCTGATCAGTCATCGACGGCCTCCGCTCCGCGTCCAGGGAAATTGGTGGAGCTGACCGGAATCGAACCGGCGACCTACGGCTTGCAAAGCCGCCGCTCTCCCAGCTGAGCTACAGCCCCACGTGAGGACGGTCTGAAGTGGTGGGCCTAGGTAGATTCGAACTACCGACCTCACGCTTATCAGGCGTGTGCTCTAAACCAACTGAGCTATAGGCCCAGCGGGACTAGCCGTATCGATGACATCAAAGATCAGCGTCTTCCGGAACCCAATGGTCCCAGGAGCCGATACCTTCAAAACTGAGTAGAGGCGTTTGCTCGCTTGCGCGAGCACCAGACGATCGACCTTCGAGTGTCTCGTCCGCATCTCCATGAGAGAAGAGCAGCGAGAAGAACTCTAGAAAGGAGGTGATCCAGCCACAGGTTCTCCTACAGCTACCTTGTTACGACTTCACCCCAATTACCGACCATACCTTAGGCGGCTTCGTCCCTTGCGGGTTGGAACACCGACTTCTGGTACAGCCGACTTTCGTGATGTGACGGGCGGTGTGTACAAGGCCCGGGAACGTATTCACCGCGGCGTGCTGATCCGCGATTACTAGCGATTCCAGCTTCATGGGGTCGAGTTGCAGACCCCAATCCGAACTGAGACCGGCTTTTTCCGATTGGCTCCAGCTTGCGCTTTAGCGACGGTTTGTACCGGCCATTGTAGCACGTGTGTCGCCCTGGACATAAAGGCCATGAGGACTTGACGTCATCCCCACCTTCCTCCGGTTTATCACCGGCAGTCCCACTAGAGTGCCCGGCCGAACCGTTGGCAACTAGCAGCAGGGGTTGCGCTCGTTGCGGGACTTAACCCAACATCTCACGACACGAGCTGACGACAGCCATGCAGCACCTAACCAATTGTCCCTTGCGGGAAAAGGGGATTTCGCCCCCGATCAACTGATCTTCAAACCCAGGTAAGGTTCTTCGCGTTGCTTCGAATTGAACCACATGCTCCACCGCTTGTGCGGGCCCCCGTCAATTCCTTTGAGTTTCAGCCTTGCGACCGTACTCCCCAGGCGGGGCACTTAATGCGTTAGCTTCGGCACCGCAGGGGTCGATACCCGCGACACCAAGTGCCCATCGTTTACGGCGTGGACTACCGGGGTATCTAATCCCGTTTGCTACCCACGCTTTCGCGCCTCAGCGTCAGTACCGGTCCAGGGGGCCGCCTTCGCCACCGGTGTTCCTCCCAATATCTACGCATTTCACCGCTACACTGGGAATTCCACCCCCCTCTCCCGGACTCGAGCCTTGCAGTTTCTTCCGCACGTCCTCAGTTAAGCCGAGGGATTTCACGGAAGACACGCATGGCCGCCTACGCGCCCTTTACGCCCAATAATTCCGAATAACGCTAGCCCCCTCTGTATTACCGCGGCTGCTGGCACAGAGTTAGCCGGGGCTTCCTTTGCTGGTACAGTCAACACACGGTGGTATGAGCACCGTATGATTTCTTCCCAGCCGACAGGAGTTTACAACCCAAGGGCCTTCATCCTCCACGCGGCGTTGCTGCGTCAGGCTTTCGCCCATTGCGCAAGATTCCCCACTGCTGCCTCCCGTAGGAGTCCGGACCGTGTCTCAGTTCCGGTGTGACCGATCGCCCTCTCAGGCCGGTTACCGATCGTCGCCTTGGTGAGCCGTTACCTCGCCAACTAGCTAATCGGGCGCGGGCCCATCCGGTAGCGCGAGATCTTGCGACCCCGCTTTGATCACCAGGACTTTCGTCCCGAAGATGTCATGCGGAATTAGCTCGAGTTTCCCCGAGGTATTCCCCACTTCCGGGCAGGTTACCCACGTGTTACTCACCCGTCCGCCACTCGACTGGAAGGAGTTGCCCCCTTCCGCCTCGTTCGACTTGCATGTGTTAAGCACGCCGCCAGCGTTCATTCTGAGCCAGGATCAAACTCTCCACTTAAAGTGTTTCGCACGGTTCCGGCTTGCGCCTTCCCCGATTGATGCGAGTCAAACCCTGTAGTTTCTGAAAACTCTGGTTTTTCATAAAAACCAGGAAAAAGACGTCTGGCACGCTCTACTCAGTTTTCAAGGAACCGCGCCCCCGGGTCTTTTGGGCCCGAAAGCCGCGCCGTTCCACCGGCGCGGATCTGGAAAAACATCCCCGTCGGGGCAGGTCTTCCAATTTTGGCGACCCTTCGGGGGCCATCGGGCGACGGCCGCGGCGAGCCCGTCGCGACGCGACGGCTCACGCAGAGAAGGATCCCCTTGGAAAGAACCAACCCGTGTAGGGGAAAGGGAATATAGGGTTCGCGGAGGGGCCTGTCAAGCAATTTTGAAGAAATGCGAAAAGGCCCGCAAACACTGGGTTTTCGCCGCCCCGCGATGCACTGAAACCTGGGCACCCGGAGTGGCGCCCGGGTCGGCCCGGGCAGTGCAAAATACCCCATGCACCGAGCCGAGCCCGCCGGGGGACCGTCCCTCACGGTTCCCACCGGGGCTCCGGGCTCCCGCTGGACCGTTCCGCTCCTGGGGGCGGCCTGGCTGGCCAGTCTGGCGGGCCTCCTCTCGGTACCGCTCGACCTCTACGACGAGTGCCTGCTGCTCGTCGGAGGACGCGCCGTGCGGGCCGGGGAGCTCCCCTACCGGGACTTCTACACGCATTACGGGCCCCTCGGATACGAGCTGATCTCGTGGTTCCTGCCCCTGGGAAACCCGGGCATCGCGTATCGGCTGGCGCAGGGCTTCGTCCTGCTTCTGCTGGCGATCCTCATCGTTTTCGTCAGCCGTGCGCTCCGGCCTGAGGGCGGCGCGTGGACAGCGGCGGCTGCGGCCGTCGCGTTTCTCGGGTTCGCCACCGCCATTCAGGCTCCGCATTTCTTCGCCTACTTTTTCGTTCTGGCCGGCATCGGGCTCCTGGCAATGGGCGCGCGGGGCGCCTTTTCTGGCGCGTCCACGAGGTTCGATGCCGCCGCCGGAGCGTCCTTCGCCCTCGCGGGCCTGGTGCGGCCCGCGTTCGGCTTCTACGCCGCCGCCGCCGCGATCGGTCTGATCGCCGCGACCACGCCGCGCGGAGGCCTCCGGCGGATCGCGGTGCTCACTGTCGCGGCCGTCGGAACCGGCGCTCTCGTGTGGGTGCTGTTCTTTCGTGCGATCCCGTTGGAGGAGGCGTATCTCGCGAGCATCGTGATTCCCGGCGAGATCTCCCTCCACTCCTCGCGCTTCGTCCCGCCGACGTTGCAGCTTTCCGCGCTCCGCATCGGTCCCCGCGCCTGGATCGCGGCGCTGACGCTCGGCTCGGCGTTCGCGCTGGCGGTCCTCGGAGCGCTGGTTTCGGCGAGCCGGGGAAGCCGCGCGCTGGGGATCACGGGGACGACGCTCGCGGCCGTCCTCCCCTTCGCCCTCGGCGGCTCGCGGCCGCCGGGGTGGCTCCCGACGGCCGGCAGCGCCGCGCTCTTCGTGCTCGCCGTCGCCACGTGGGCGTTTGCGCGCGAATGGGTCGCGACGAGCGGCCGCAGGCTCGCGTCCGCGCTCTGCGGCGCGACGGCGGCGGCGTTCTTCCACTACTACGTCTCCCGCGCGGATTTCGCGCACCTTCTTCCGGCGCTCGCGCTGGCCGTTGCGGCCGGTCTCCTCGTCCTTCCGGATCTCGCAACCGCCGGCCGCGTCGTCACGCTGCTGCTCGTCGTCGTCGCGACGCGCTCCCCGGCGCTCGGGCTCGAAGTCAGCCCTCCGTCTCAGATCGGCCGGGCCGGCCGGACCGCGTCCGTCTCGACGGCATCCGGCTTCTGGCGAGGATGGGCGGCTTCGACTTTTCCCGTCGAAGCGGTCGAGGCGGTCCGCGCCGCCGATCGGGAAGCCGATCCGTCCAGTCGGTTCGTCGCGCTCGCCTCCGACCACCGCTCGAGCGAGGGCAGCGCGGTCGTGCTGTTTCTGCTGTCGTCGCGGCTTCCGTACACGAAGTGGTACGCCTACGATCCCGGCGTCCAGAACTCGGCGTTCGTCCAGCAGCGGATGGCCGACGAGCTCGAGAAATCGGGCAGCCGCTCGGCCGTGGTCTGGAGCACGATCAGTTTCGGGGGACGCGAGCGCGGACCGGACGAGCCCGCGACGGCTGCCCTCGACCGGCGGCTCCTCGAGCTCTATCCGGTCGCCGCCGCCCGATTCGGCGGACTCCTCGTGCGCCTCCGCTAGCCCGAACCGCCGAGAACTCGCGCGATCGCCTCGGGATAGGCCCGATGCTCCTCGGCCAGGATGCGCGCCGACAACGACTCCACCGTATCGCCCGGAAGAATCGGCACCTTTCGCTGCAGGACGATGGGGCCCGTGTCGGTCCCCTCGTCGACGAAGTGAACCGTGCATCCCGATTCCCGCTCCCCCGCCTCGAGCGCGCGGCGCTGCACGTCGAGGCCCGGGAACCTGGGCAGCAGCGCGGGATGGATGTTGAGGATCCGGCCGCGCCAGCGCGCGATGAAGTCGGGCGAGAGCAATCGCATGTAGCCCGCGAGGCAGACGAGCTCCGGTTTCTCCCGCTCGAGAATCGCGAGCATCGCGTCCTCATGCGCCCGGCGCGATGGAAACGCGCCCCGATCGACGGCGAACGCCGGAAGGCTACGCTCTCTCGCCCGGGCGAGCCCGCGCGCGTCGGGCACGTCCGAGATCACGGCGACGATTTCGGCGCCGGGAATCGTTCCGCTCTCGATCGCGTCGGCGATCGCCTCGAAATTGGAGCCGCGGCCGGAGAGGAGGATGGCGAGTCGGCGCTTCATCGTGTGGCGGCGTTTCCGAGGCAGAATACACAGAAATGGAGGCGGTCGCTTCGAGGCGGTTCGCGAGCCGGGCGGCGCCGACCATCGGACTCGCGGCCGCGTGGCTCGCCTCCTTCGTCGGGCTGCTCTACATTTCGATGGACCTCTACGACGAGCCGTCGCTCGCGCTGGGAGGTCGCATCGTCCAGGCCGGCGGCCTCCCATATCTCGACTTCTACACGCACTACGGGCCGCTCGGTTACAGCCTGATGGCGCTCTTTCTTCACGTCGGGAATCCAGGCATTGCCCTCCGCGTCGCGCAGGGGATCGGGCTGCTCGCCGTGGCCCTGCCGCTGATTCCGCTGGTTCGCCGCCTGGTTTCGAAGGAAGCCGCTGCCGCGGCGCTCGCCGCCCTTCTCGTCCTCAATTTCTCGACGGCTCTCGTCTTTCCGCATTTTTTCGCGTACACGTTCGCGCTGCTCGCAATCGAGCTCATCGCCCTCGCCGAGCTCGATCCTTCCTCGAGGTCCGCCGATCCACTGTGGCTGGCGGCCGGCGCCGCGGCCGGGCTCTCCGGCCTCGTCCGGCCGGCCTTCGGCGCCTACACGGCGGCCGCCGTCGTCGGCTACGCCATCGCGACCCGGACCTTCGCCCGGCGCGGACCGCGGCTGGTCCGGTTTCTCGGTGTCGCGGCCGCTGTCGCCGCGTCGATGTGGGCCATCCTCTATCGAGAGATCCCTCTGCCCGATGCCTGGCTCGCGATGATCGTCATTCCCCAGAAACTCATGTCGGGGCGGCCTCGGTTTCTGCCGCCGTCGCTGTTGCCATTTCCGTTGGGCCCCGCCGCGCGCACCCTGTTCGACGCGCTCCACCTCGCCGGATTTTTTCTCCTCGCCACGGCCGCCGGGCTCCGGCTCTCCAATCGACGGGCGCGCGCGACCACGATCCTGGGGGTCGCCGTCGCGGCGGCCATCCCGTCGGTCCTTCGCGCCGCGGCGCAGCCGGGGCGCACGGCAGGGTTCGCCATCCTGGTTCTGCTCGCCGCCGCCGTAGCGGTTTTCGCGTTCGCGGCCCGCCACCTGGCCGACAGCGCGACGACGAGGGTTTCGGCGCTCTCGGGCCTCGCTGCCATGGCGTTTCTCCACTACTCCCTGACACGCGGCGACCAGGCGCACTTCACGGCGGCTCTGGCCTTCGCGGGCGTGGCCGGGATCGCAAGCCTCCGGGGACAGACGGTCCGGGCGCGCGGCGCCATCGCCGGGCTGCTCGCCTTCGCCTGGCTGCCGCTGCTCCTCGCCAGCCCGCCCTTTCCCGCGTACTGGATCGGTTACCGCCCGCCGTTTCCCCAGATGTCGACGGCGACCGGTTTCTGGGCGCAATTCCCGGCGTCGGCTTTCCCGGTTCCGGCCGTCCTGGCGGTCGCCGAGGCCGACCGCCGGGCGGCGCCGACGAGCCGATTCGTCGCGCTCGCGACGGACCACGGACGCACCGACAGCAGCGCGATCGCCCTCTTCCTTCTCTCCACTCGCCTGCCCTACACCCGCTGGTACCAGTACGATCCGGGAGTCCAGAACGCGCCCTTCATCCAGGCGCGCATGATCGAGGAGCTCGAACGCTCCGGCAGCGACACGGCCGTCACCTGGAAGAGCGAGATCTTCCGCGGGCTTCCGGCGGCGGATCCTCCGCGGACGGCGCTCGATCGTCGGCTCCGGGAGCTCTATCCGCGCGCGGCCGCCGCCTTTGGCGACCTCGAGGTCCGCGAGCGCGCCACCGATCCGGAGGGATCGGCCGCTACACCGGCGGGGTCGACTCGCTAGAAACGGGTTCCACGACGACGCGGCGGCCACCGCCGCCCCGGACATTGCCGATCGCGTACCACCGCTGGCCCGCCGCCTTCCAGAGCTCGGCGGCGCGCGAGAGATCCGCGGGCGCGAGAAAGACGACCATCCCGATTCCCATGTTGAAGACTCGATGCATCTCCTCGAAGGACACGTCGCCCTCGCGCGCGATGACGTCGAAGACCGCCGGCACCGGCCAGGCGCCGGCCTTCACGACGACGTCGAGCCCCTCGGGCAGCACGCGCGGGATGTTGTCGTAGAAGCCGCCGCCGGTCAGGTGCGCGAGGCCGTGGACGAGATCCGCGTCGAGCAGCGGCTCGAGAGGCTTCAGGTACGAGAGGTGCGGCGCGAGCAGGACGTCCCCGATCGCACGATCGTCGAGCTCCCGGAGGCGGTCCTCCGGTTTCCGGCGCATGGTTTCGAAGAAGACCTTGCGGGCCAGCGTGTAGCCGTTGGTCTGGAGGCCGACGGAGGCGAGGCCCACCGCAAGGTCCCCCGCCACGATGCGGGAGCCGTCGAGGATCCGGGAGCGCTCGACGACTCCGACGATCGTGCCGGCGACGTCGTATTCGCCGGCCGCGTAGAAGCCCGGCATCTCCGCCGTCTCGCCACCGAGAAGGGCGGTGCCGTTCTCGCGGCACGCGCGCGCGATGCCCTCGATGACGCTCTCGATCAGCCCCGGCTCGACCCGGCCCGTGGCGATGTAGTCCAGGAAGAACAGCGGACGCGCTCCCTGGACCAGGATGTCGTTCACGCAGTGGTTCACGAGATCGGCGCCGCACGTGTCGTGCTGCTTCATCTCGATCGCAACCTTCAGCTTGGTGCCGACGCCGTCGGTCGAGGCGACGAGCACCGGCTCGCGATACTTCGAGAAGTCCGGGCGAAACAGGCCGCCGAACCCTCCGACGTCGCCGAGCACACCCGGCGTGAAGGTCGAACGGATGGCCTTCTTCGCTCGCGCCAGAGCGGCGGCTTTCGCGTCGATGTCGACGCCGGCTTCGGCGTAGCGGGAGTCTTTCAAGGGCTGCGGATTATAGCCAAGCTGGACACTCCACGCGGCCGGCGCCGCGTCATCGAGGCGTCATGACGACGGCCTCGACGGTCTCGACGCGGCCGGGGAAGCGGCCCGCCGAGCGTTCCTCGAACCGGCGCGAGAGCTCCCCCTCGAACCGCTCTTCCTGCGCCTGGTAAAACGGGAGCAATCGCGCCGGCGCCAGCTCGCGCAGGATCGTGAATTGCGACAGGTTCCCGTCCCGAAGCCGCGTCTCGATCTCCGAGATCCGGCGACCCGGCGCCGCGGGATCCCTCCACTGCGCACCATGATCACCGGCGTCGAAGAGATCCGGCCGATTCCAGCGTGCGAAGCCGTGCAGGTTTTCCAGCCGGCCGCAGTAGTACCAGACGGTCGGCGCCAGATAGTCCGGCAGGACGACGACCAGCTCGCCGGATCCGAAGGCGCGATCCCGGCACAGAGTTCGGATCCCCGACTGCGGCCGCTCCGCCACGGACCAGCGCCCTTCATAGAAGTCTCTTCGAGCCGAGAACGAAGCCGCGATCAGCGCCAGGAGCGCGACGACGACCGCAGCAGAGAACTTCGCGGAAGTGCCGCTCGCCGCTTCCCACACGCGGCTGAGCGCCACCGAGAAGACCACGATCCACAGCGTCGCCGGAATGATGAGGTAGCGGGAATGCTGCGAGAACAGCCCCAACGGCAGCCAGACCGCCGCGCCCGCGAGGCCGGGAATCACGAGCGCGTCCCAGCGTCGCCGGAAGCGGGCCGACACAGCCGGGGCCAGCAGGACGCCCGTTCCGAGAAGAACCGCCATTCCCACGAGGAAGAAGGGCTGCTCGAACGCCTGCGGGATCAGAAGGACGTCGACCGAGCGCCGAAAGAGCGACTCCATCTTCTCCGACAGGGTGAGCGGCGTTTCCCAGGGGAGTCCGGTCCGGAACTGGCGCCACGTCGTCGGAATCCAGAAGAGATAGGTTGCGCCGGCGGCGAACGCGGTCAGCGTCAGGCGCCTTCCGAACGGAAGCGCCGGCTTCCGCTGCCACTCGAAGATCCCCCATCCAAAGAGAACGGCGGTCACGACTCCGCCGGCCACGTGCGAATAGACGAGCAGCGTCAACAGCACCCACAGACCGACGAACGCCGCACGGCCGTCGCCGGCAGGCCGACGCCGAATGCGGAAGATCGCGAAGAGTGAGATCGCGGCCAGGAAGGCGGACAGCGAGTACGCGCGGATCTCCGTGGACATCTCGATCAGCAACGGATTGTGGACGGCGAACGCGGCGGTCAACGCCGCCGCCACGGGACCGCCGAGCTCCCAGGCGAGCGCCGTCGCTGCGGCCACTGCGAGCAGGCCCAGGCCCAGCGCGAAGAGCTTGAGAGGAATCTCTCCCGATCCGAAGAGGCGCGTGTAGCCGGACAGGAGAAGGTTGAAGAGCGGCGGGTTGTAGTCGGAGACGCGATTCCGGGCGAAGAGCTCGGACACGCTCGGCGCGCTGGCGACCGACACCGAGATCGCCTCGTCTCGCCATAGACCTTCCCGAACCATCGGCAGGCGGGTCCAGACCGCGAAAATCGCGAGCGCCGAAAACCAGATTGCCGACGCGAGCACGGCCGCGCGCCTGCGCCGCGCCGACGTCGACGAATTCTCCGCAGACGCCGCCGTCATCCGGCGCGCCGTCTCCCGACCCGCTTCTTGAGCGCCCAGAAGTACCAGCGCCAGTAGTGCGGCAACCAGGAGAAGAGGCGGAAGCGGCTTTCACCCTCCGTGCGCCCGGTCCAGGTTCCCGGCACCTCTTCGACTCGCCCGCCGCCGAAGTGGGCTTTGACCGTGAGCTCCAGCGCGAGCGCGAAGCCCGCCGCGCTCTCGATCGGCGTGCGCCGCAAAAACTCCCGGCGGTAGGCCTTGAAGCTGTTGGTTGGATCGTGTGTCGGCAGCCCGGAAAGCCAGTGCAGCGTGACTCCCGCCGTACGGCTCAGGAACGACTTGAACGGCGGGCCGCCGGATTGCCGGCCCCCGGCCATGTAGCGGCTCGAGCACACCACGTCCGCGCCGGCTTCGACGCGCGCCACCATTTCTTCGAGCCCCGAGAGATCGTCCGAAACGTCCGCCATCGTGACCACCACGACCGGGGCCGCGGCGGCCCGCATCCCGGCCTCGATCGCGAACCGCGCGCCCGGACCGAGCGTGTTCAGGACCGGCCGCAGATTCGACGGCCGCTCGGCCTCCGGCAGAGCCGCGAGCGCCGCCAGGGTGTCGTCCTCCGGAAAATCGTGACAGATCAGCAGCTCGTATCCCGGAGGTGCGACCTTCAACGCCCGGCAAAACGCCGCGATGTTGCGGCCCTCGTTGTAGACGGGCACGACCAGGGAGTAGCGCGGGGAGTCGCTCAGAGACGTCCCTCGGCGATTTCCCGTCGGACCCACGGCACGACCTCGTCGAGCATCTCCGAGAGTCCGGTGGTCGCTTCGAATCCCAGAAGCCGCCACGCCTTGGCCGTGTCGGGAACGCGCTGCGCCACGTCGTGCGGGTACGGGGGATCACTGACGAACCGGAAGGGCCTCGCCCCCGGGCCGGCGCCGTGCACTTTCTCCCAGATGGCCGCGGCCAGCTCCCGGACCGTCGTCGGAGTCGAGGTGGAAAGATTGAAGTCTTCGTTCCGGGCGGACGGGTGCTCGATGGCGATCGCGATGCCCCGCGCGAGGTCGCCTCCGTAGGTGTAGCAGCGGACCTGATCCCCGGTGCCCAGGATGTGGAGCGGATCCTGGCCTTTCAAGACCTTCTGGACGAGATCCGGCACGACGTGGCTCATGGCGAGCCGGACGTTTCCGCTCGCGACGTTCGCCCCGCCGAGAGCGCGGGTCTCACCGATGCCCACGCAGTTGAAGGGCCGGCAGATCGTGTACGGGAGCTCGTACTGCTCCCAGGCGCCGCGCGCGAAATATTCGCAGGCGAGCTTCTGAAACCCGTAGGTGCTGGTCGGGGGCGGGCACGCGCGGACGTGCTCTTCGGGAGTCGGGAACGCGTCCGCGTTCTCGTAGACCATGCTGCTCGAGAGAACCGTGACCTTCGCGAGCCGCCCCGAGCGGTGAGCCCCGATCGCCGCGTCGAAGCTCGCCGCGATGATCCGCTCGTTCTCGGCCAGCAGGTCGTAGGCGTACTCGTGGAAATACGAAATGCCCCCGATCCGCGCCGCGCCGGCCACAAAGTGGTCGCAATCCCCCGCAAGCTCGCGCAGAAGGCCGGCGTCGCGGGCGTCGCCCTCGACGAACCGGTACTTCGGATCTTGCTGGTAGCTCTTCTCGAGGCGTCCGTACTTGGAGTAGTTGTCGACGCCCACGACCTCGTGGCCCCGCGCGAGCAGCTCCTGGACGAGGTACCCGGCGATGAACCCGGCCGAGCCGGTGACGAGGATCCTCAACGGGGCGCGTCCGCGACGCAGTTCCACACGTCGTAGAGGACCTTTCCCGGGGGGATCCGCAGCTCCCGATAGGCCCGGTGCGGCGTCGCGAGAAAGAGCACGTCGGCATCCGCGAGCACGCGCTCGACCGGTATCAGCGTCGCATCGGGCACGTAGGGGTCGGTGCAGAGCACCTTCCGCGCCTCGAGGGCCAGCAGGTTGCGCAGCTTGTAGCTCAGGGAATCGCGGGGGTCGTCACTCTCGGCCTTGAAGGCCATGCCGAGAACGCCGACGACCTTGTCCGAAAGGTCGTGATCGCGCTTCGCGAGCTCGACCAGCCGCGCCGGCAGGCCCTCGTTGACCAGCATCGCGGAATGGCCGAGCGGGAACGAATTGCGGCTGAACGCCGCGAGCTGCATCGTGTCCTTGAGCAGGCAGGGCCCCGCGGCGAACCCGGGCCCCGGCATGCCCTGCATGCGCGGATAGTTGTGCCGGCAGCCGTGAAGGATGCGATCGAAGTCCAGGCCGTTCTCGCGGGCGATCGTATAGAACTGGTTCGCGATGGCGAACTGGATGTAGCGGGTGGCGTTGGTCATCAGCTTGCAGAGCTCGGCTTCCATCGGGCTCATGTCGATGAATTCGTGGGCGAAGCGCCCGAAGAGCTCGCGAACAGCTTGGAGAGTCTCGGAATCGAACGCGCTCAGGATCTGCGGCAGCTGCCGGATCTCCCGGAGGCTCTGGCCCTGGGCCACCCTCTCCGGACAGAACGCCACGCGGATGTCGAGGCCGCGGGCCTTGAGGTTCTTCTGGATGTGCTCGCTGATCCCCGGAAAGATCGTGCTCCGGAGGATCAGGATCTGACCGTTGCGAAGATGCTCCGCGCAGGCGTCGATCGCCCGGTTCAACCCCGTGAAGCTCGGTGTCAGATGCTGGTCGACGGGCGTCCCGATGACGAGCACCAGGAATCGGCACTCGCTCATCCCTTTCGCCGTCTCGCTCACCTCGAGCAGACCCGAGTCGAGAACCTTCCGGAGCAGCTCCGGCGCGCCCTGCTCGGTGAAGGGCATGACGCCGCGTCGGATCATGTCGACCGTCTTCGCGTTCGTGTCGTAGATGAGGGTCTTCAGCCCCGAGTCGGCGAAGGTCAGCGCGAGCGGGAGTCCGACGTGGCCCCCTCCCCCGATCACGCAGACCTCTCGCGAAAAAACCGGCGCGGACGTCATGGACTCAGTGTAACCGGAACCGCGTCGCGACCGATCGCCGCGGCGTCGTCGCCGCCGACGGGATCCGGGCGCGGAAGATAGAGGCGAGCGCGTCCGCGGGTCGAGCGGATCGGCGAGAGAACGTAGTTCCGCTCGATCCAGGCGAACACCTCGCGGCCATAGTCGACACCGAACTCGGCGGGACCGTATTCGTCGGTCGGGCGCGGCCACAGGACGATCGCTCCGGGGCGCGCCCGGCGGAGGTCTTCGAGAAGTTGCGGCTCGTTCGACGCCTGGAGATATCCCGGAATGTAGAGCTTCTGGCGAATCGGGTTCGGCTTTCCCGCGAGGAAGTTCAAGACCTGCCCCTCGGGAAACACGACGAGCGTCGATGCTTGGGGCTGAGCGGCGCGCACCGCCTCTGCCGTCGCGGCGATCTCGCTCGCGGTCGGAGCGCTCGCGCTCAACATCCGGCCGGTTCCGGGAATCCAGACCCGATCCGCCGCCGCGTACTGGCGGATCCGGCCGGCGAACGCGACCACGACAAGCAAAGAAAGGCCGGCCACTCCGACGCGAGTCAGCCGCCGGCGTTCGTCGGACGTCTCGAGCGCGACGACGAGCAGGTGCAGCAGGCCGGCGACGCAGGCGAAGGTGAAGAGCAGCTGGGGCGCGACGTACGGCGTGTCGCTGATGTGAAACGGCCGGCGGTGCGCCGCGAGAAGCCCGAGAAGGCCGAAGCCGCCGAGCGCGGCCGCGCTCGGCCGCCCCCGGCGCAGAATCCCCGCCACGAGG
This sequence comes from uncultured Acidobacteriota bacterium, assembly GCA_963782585.1. Lineage (GTDB taxonomy): Bacteria > Acidobacteriota > Thermoanaerobaculia > UBA5066 > Gp7-AA6 > DAHUXD01. The sequence goes on along the minus strand of CAWAKL010000003.1, from coordinate 295,643 downwards.
CCGAGGAGACAGAGGAGCGGAGCCGCGCTGAAGAGCACGGCCCCGTGGGCCCCGCCGGCGAGGGCGGCGACGGCGGCCACGCCGGCCGTCACGACGATCGCCGCCATGAATCCGCGCCCCCTTCGAAGACGAGGACGCAGGGCGATCCAGAGACCGAGCAGGAGCGCGGCGCTCCCGATCGCCGCCGAATAAGCCAGCTCCACCAGCCCGCGCGGCCACTCCCGGAGGTGGGAGAACGCCACGAGGAACCGGCGGGTCTCGGGCGAAACGCCCGTCAGGAGAATGTTCCCGTCTTCCAGAACGGCCTCTTTCCCCGCGAGGCTCACGAAGAGGCCGACGACGGCCGCAAACTCCAGGACGGCGGCGGCGACGGCGATTCCGGCGCTGCGAAGCCCCAGGGCACGCCCGTCGCGAGAGAGAAAGAAAGCGGCGACCGACCCGGCCAGCGCCATCACCCCCCACTCCGTGCGCGAGAGCCCGGCGAAAGCGCACAGCGTGCCGACGAGCAGGGCTCCCCGCGCGCCGGAGCGGCGATCGAGCCTCGACGCGCAGGTCACGGCGAGGAGCGAAAACGTCGCCGGATGCCAGCTTCGATAGCCCATTCCAAGAATCGACCCGCCCGAGTTCGGCATGAAGACGAGCACCGGAACCGCGAGCGCGGTCCAGAAGAAAGCCTGCCGGCGGCCGCTGACGCGGCGCAACGCCCAGTGGAGCGCGGCGAGCGTCGCGAGAGAGCCGGCGACGCCCGCGATCACGAGAGATGTGAAGCTCGACCCCCAGATCCGCAGGAACAGCGACTGGAAGTAGGGGGTGAATGGCCCGAACCAGTAGACGACGTCACGGTAGAGCAGCTCGCCGCGGGCCAGGGCGTCCGCGTACATCCACTCGGATCCGGAATCGATGATGGGGTCCGACCACTTCCCGAGAGAAACGAGAAAGAGAGCCGCGGAGGCCACGAGCGTGGCCGCGGCGCCAATACCGAAAGGAAACGCGCGTCGCGCTCGGGCCGCGGGTGCCGCCGGGGGCCGGCTCAGCGGCTTCTCCGCACCGCCACGATCGGCCCGTGCGGGCGACCGGGCTCTGCCGGCATCTCGACGTAGTCCTCCCGAATCCAGCCGCGAATCCGCGCTCCGTAGCCCACGCCGAATTCGGCGCCGCCGTACTCGCCGAGCGGTCTCGGCCAGATCACTACGGCGGCGGGCCTCGCCTCCTTCAGCGCGGCCAGAACCTCCGGCTCGTTGTCGGAATTGAGGTATCCCGGCAGATAGAGCTTGTGGCGGATTGGATTCGGCCGTCCGGCCAAGAAGTTGAGGATCTCCCCTTCCGGAAAGACGACCACGCCGTCTCCGGTCGTCGTCCTCTCGCGCAGGAGCGCCGCGATGCCTTCGATGCGCCGCGCGGTTTCCGGAGCCGCGCCGAGCATGCCGCCCGTGCCGGCGATCGGCGTTCGCTCGTCGCGGACGTACTGAAACGCGCGCAGGACGAAGAGCCCTGCCGCCAGAGTCGCGACCGCTCTCGCCGCCCAGGTCGAAAGCACCGAGCGCGCGCCCGGCTCTCGTGACGCGAGCGCCCGCGCGAGGGCGGCCGCCGCGCACACGATCGCGAAGAGGACCGGCGGCGCGACGTACGGCGCGTCCGAGAGAAAGAAGGGACGCCGCACGCACGTCAGCACACCGGCCGCCCCGAACCCGCCGAGGACCGCCGCGAGAGTCCCTCGCGGAGTCCGCAGGCCGAGGAAGACGGAAACGGCGCACAAGAGAGGTGTCCCGGCGAGCAGCACGTCGTTCGGCAGGCCCGCGATGACGGCGCAGGCGCCGGCCAGCACGACCAGCGCGGCCAGGATGCCGAGGCGCTTGCGCGCAAGGGCGGGCTCGCGCCTCGAACGGACCAGGATTTCGAGCACGACCAGAAGACCCAGCCAGGCGAACGCGCAGTAGAGCATCTGCACGACGCCGGCCGCCCAGATCTCCGGATGGGGAGCCGCCACGTGGGCGCGCGTCTCCTCGGGAAGGTTGAAGAGGAGCACGGGCGCATCCCGAAAGACCGCGGCGGGCCCGGCGAGCCAGGCGAAGATCCCGAGCCCCACGCCAAATGCGAGCGCGAAGCCGGCCACGACTCGCGCACAGGAGGAGACGGTCGGCTTCGGAGACCGGAGCGCGAGGGCGATGACGGCGGCGATCAGTATCGCCAGTCCCCACTCGGTGCGGCAGAGTCCCGCGGCGCCGGCCGCGAGACCCGCGGCGAAGTCGAAGGCCCGCGAGCCCGGACGGAGAACCAGGAGCGTCAGGGCGAGCAGGCCGAAGCCCGCGGCGTGCCACATGCGAAACCCCATGCCCAGGATCGCGCCTCCCGAGTCGGGCATGAAGACCAGCCAGGGAATCGCGAGCGCGGTCCACGCATTCGCCTGCCTCGCGTCGGTGATCCGGAGCAGCGCCATCCGGAGGCACACGAGGATCGCAGTCGACGAGACGAGTCCGGCCAGGACGAGCGTTCGGAAGCTCGACCCCGCGAGACGGAAGAACAGCGCGTGCCAGTACGGCGTGAACGGCCCGAACCAGTAGACGACGTCGCGGTAGAGCAGCTCTCCGCGCGAAAGTGCGTCGGGGACGATCCACTCGCGGCCCGAGTCGATGATCGGATCCGACCACTTTCCGCGGGAGACGAGGAAGAGCGCCGCCGTCGCGGCGGCGACGACGATCAGGCCGATGGCGCCTCGCCGCCTCACGCGACCACGGCAGCCGAGGCTCGTGCCTGCATCTGCTGGAGACGTTAGCCTGTCGGCGGCGCCACCTCAAGCCCGATTGCGCGGGCGGTACGAAGCGTTCTAGATTGAAGAGCGGGAGGGCCGGTCATGCCGAATGTGGGATCGAGTCGCCGGGCGGGAGCGCTGGCGGATCGTATCGAGCAGGGAGCCGCCGAGCTTGCGGCATTCGCGGAGGGACTCTCGGATGCGGAGTGGCGTCGGCCGTGCAGCGAGAAGGACGGACGAACGCTCGGCGTACTCGTGCATCATGTCGCCTCGATGTACCCGATCGAGGTGGGCGCCGCGAAGACGATCGCGAGCGGGAAGGCGATCGAGGACGTCACCTGGGAAGTCGTCGCCGGAATCAACTCCAAGCACTTCTCGGAGCAGGGCGCCGTCACGAAGGCCGAGGCCCTCGAGCTTCTCCGCCGCAACAGCCGCGCCGCGGCCGACGCCGTCCGGGCGTTCACGGACGAAGAGCTCGATACGGCCGCGGCGTTCTCGCTGAGCTTCGGTGCGCCGATGACCGCGCAGTTCGTGATCGAGGACCACGCCCTCCGCCACCCCTGGCATCACCTCGCGCGGATGCGTAAGGCCCTGGGCTGCTGAACAGTCAGTTTTTCGAGGCCGGAGCGGTCCAGACGGGCTGACCCCGCTTCCAGACCTCGCGGATCCGGCGCGTGTTCTTCACGTCCGCGAGGGGATCCGCACCGAGCAGGAGGAAATCGGCGCGCTTGCCAGGCTCGAGCGTTCCGCGCTCGCCGTCGAGGCCGAGCGAGCGCGCCGCCGTCTGCGTCGCCGCGCGGATGGCCTCGGACGGGGAAAGGCCCGACTTCACGAAGAGATCCAGCTCGATCGAGACGCCGAGACCGGGGAACGCCCACATGTCGGTGCCGAGAGCGACCGGGACGCCCGCGGCATGCAGCTTCCGCAGGTTCTCCCGCAGGGCCGGGAGGCGCCGCCTCAGGTTGTCGAAGTTGGGATACCGCTCCGCATAACCCGCGGCGTAGCCCGGTGCGCGGTAGCGGGCCACGGTCTCCGGCGGAAGCCCCTCCAGCGCGGCCGGATCCGAGAACACCGAGTCGAGGAAACCGCGCGTGTCCGCGAGGAACTCGAAGATGTCCATCGTCGGCACGTAGAAGGCCGGCCGCGACTTCATCGCGGCGATCGTCGCCTCGTCGAAAGGGTCCAGGACGCCGTGCGCGAGCGCGGTCGCGCCGGCGGCGATGGCAGCAGAGGCGTCCGGGAGGTTCGGCGCGTGGACGATCGCACGCATCTTCTGGGCGCGAGCCTCGCCGATCAGGGCCTCGACGACGGCCGGCGACAGCTTCACGAGCGGAGGCTTCGGGGCGCGGCACCACGCCATGTCGTCGAGCATGAGCTTGATCTCCGCGCCGCCGAGCGATTTCGCCCGGCGCACCGCGCTCCGGGCGTCCTCCGCCGTCGCCGGAAACCGGTTCAGATGGCTGTCGGGCGGCTCGCCCTGATCCCACCAGCCGCCCTTCGCGGTGAAGATGGGTGCGGCCGGGAAGAGCTGCGGGACGTCCGTGCGAGCGTCGGAGGCTTTCGCGAGAGTCTCCGCCCTGGCGACGTCCTCGGCCATCAGGCGGGCCGACGTCACGCCCCAGCGGAGCATGGCCTTCAGGTCCTCGTCGGACTCGGCGTGGACGTGGGCGTCGATCAGTCCGGGAACGATCCACATCCCGTTCCCCGCGATCGTCTTCGCGCCGGGAGGAAGTCCGGCGAGCGCCTCCGGCGTAGCCGGCCCCACCGAGACGATGCGATCCCCGGAAACGACGAGAAGGGCGTCGGCGAGAGGCGGCGATCCCGTCCCGTCGACGAGCGTCGCCCCGCGAATGGCGATCGTGGTGGCGAGCAGAACCGATCCCGTCACGCCCGGCGGGCCGAGCCTACTTGGACTCGAGCGCGTGCTCTTTCTCGCGCTCCTCTTCCTCGATCTCGACGGGATAGATGCCCGTGAAACACGCCGTGCAGGTCGCCTGCTGGGGCCGGCCGAACGTCTCGAGCATGCCCTCGACCGACAGATAACCCAGGGTGTCCGCTTCGATGAACTTGCGGATGTCCTCGACGGACTGGTTCGCCGCGATCAGCTCGTCGCTCGTCGGCGTGTCGATGCCGTAGTGGCAGGCTCTTGATGGTCGGCGGCGAGGAGACCCGGACGTGGACCTCCTTCGCGCCGGCCTCGCGCAGCATGCGGACGATCTTGCGCGACGTCGTGCCGCGCACGATGGAATCGTCGACGAGCACGACGCGCTTGCCCTCGACGACCTCGCGCACCGGGTTGAGCTTGACCTTCACGCCGAAGTGGCGGATCGACTGCTTGGGCTCGATGAACGTCCGGCCGACGTAGTGGTTGCGCACGAGCCCGAGGGCGAACGGGATGCCCGACTCCTCGGCGTACCCGAGCGCCGGGTACATCGCCGGAGTCCGGCACGGCCACGACGACGTCGGCCTTCGCAGGATGTTCCCGGGCCAGCCGGCGGCCGAACCCCTGCCGCGAAGTCGCGACGCTCCGGCCGAACACCTTGCGAGTCGGGCCGGGCGAAGTAGACGTGCTCGAAGATGCAGGGGCGTGGAGACCGGGAACGGCGAACCGGTGCGAGGAGAATCCGCTCGCGCGAGAGGCGCACGATCTCGCCCGGTTCGACGTCGCGCTCGTACGTGGCGCCGATGAGATCGAAGGCGCAGGTCTCCGAGGCGACGACGGGAGAACCCTCGCGGATACCGAGCGAGAGGGGGCGGATGCCGTTCGGATCGCGCACGGCGAAGATCCCTTCGCGGGAGAGGATGACGAGCGAGTACGCGCCGCGGACGTCGGCCAGCGCCTCGGCGATGGCGGCCGTGAGGGTCGGCGCCTTCGAACGGGCCACGAGGTGGAGGATCATCTCGGAGTCCGAGGTCGTCGTGAAGAGGGCCCCGCTCGCCTCGAGGGAGGCCCGGATCTCCCGGGCGTTGACGAGGTTGCCGTTGTGCGCCAGGGCGAGAGGGCCGCGCCCGGTGTCGAACACGATGGGCTGAGCGTTCAGGAGCAGCGAGGCCCCCGCCGTCGAGTACCGGACGTGGCCGATGGCCGTCCGGCCCGGGAGGCGGGAGAGCCGCGTACCGTCGAAGACGTCGGCGACGTAGCCCATCTCGCGTTCGACGTGGATCTTGCGCCCCTCGAGCGAGGCGATGCCCGCCGACTCCTGGCCTCGGTGCTGGAGGGCGTAGAGGCCGAGGTACGCGAGATTGGCGGCGTCGTCCGAGTCGCTGACGCCGAAGACACCGCATTCGTCCGAGAATCCGGCCCGGTGCGCCATTGGAAGATGAGTTTAACATCGGGAGAACGCCGCTTCTTCCCGGCGATCGGCCCTTCGAAGCGGGAGCCGCGACTCGCGGCGGTCTTCGCCTCTCTACCGGAGCCCGTCCACCAGGAACAGCTCGTCGAGCATCCGCACGAACGAATAGACGTACGACCGTCCGTCGGCGGAAAGAAAGACGCGCGGCACTCCGAAGACGCCGATCGGGTCGGCGGGGACGATCTCCTTCCACGGCTCCCGGTCCCCCGTCGTCAGGTCGACGCGCATGATTTCGGCGTTCGCGCCGTCGCCCCGCACCAGCACGAAGAGCGAGCGGCCGTCCGGCGTGAAGCGCACCGGGACGTCTCCGGGCTCCGTTCCCTGGATCGCGCGCGGTTCCACCCCGGCGGCGACTTCGTAGAGCATGACGCGGCGGTCCGCATCCGCGGCGGCGACGTACGCGCCGTCGGGAGACACCGCCCACGCGGCGCCCACCCCTTCCGGCGTGAAGGCCCGCGCCGCTCCTCCGCGGGCGGACTGCACGTACAGTCGCGGCCCGCGCCCGGGCTCGTTCGCGCCGATGAGAAGCGTGTCGCCGCCGGGCGTCCAGGCGGCCCGCAGGATGTTCGCGAAGTGCCCGGTCTGGAGACGCCGCGGCTCCCCCGGCCCGGTCGGCAGCAGCACGAGCTCGGCCGGGGTGCGGTGCGGCGTCGAGAGCGCCCATTTCCCGTCCGGGGAGAGCGCGAGGGCGTGGCCATCGCCCAGGCGCACGGCGGCGGAGCCGTCGGTCGTGCGCAGGTACACCGCGTACCCGGAGCCCCCGCCTTCGCCGGTCTCATCGAAGAGCACGGCTGTGCCGTCGGCCGTGATGTCGACCGGCCGGGACCAGTCGTGCCAGGACAGGTCGCGCTCGCGGTCGGACCCCGGAGGAAGTCCGACGATGCCCTCCTTCGAGCTTTCGCGGGCGAGAAGCACGCGGCCCTCCCGAGAGATGTCGTGGAGGGTGAGCGCGCCCGGAGCGCGCAGGACGAGCCGCCTCCGTCCCGCGAGGGTCACGGCGTGAAGCGCGCGGGAACCGCCGCTCGCGGCGGCCGTGAACCAGACTTCGCGTCCGTCGGGCGACCAGGCGAGGCCGCGCACCGTGACCCAGCCGGCCGAGAGGACGCGGCGCGTTCCGTTCCGATCGACGACCGCCACCACGCCGCCATCGTCGCCCCGCATCGGGTGCTCGAGATAGGCGACGAGATCGCCTCCCGGCGAGACGCGGGGATGCGACAGGTAGCCGGAGGGAACTTCGACCACGGTCTTGCCCATCGGGAACTCGATGCGGCTCTTGCCGGCGACGGTTCGGAGGACGACGAGGCTCGCGCCGTCGGCGGCCCAGTCGGCGGCCTGGACCGACTCGAGGATTTCCCGCGGACCGCCGCCGGCGAGCGTCGAACGCGCGAGGGTGCCGGCGGTCAGGAACGCGCCGGACGGCCGCGCGCCGAGCGAGATCGCCATTTCGCCCGCCGGGGATATCGCGAGCACGTTCGCCGGAGGCAGCGGCAGCGGCACGGACTCGGGGATCTCCGGGCGCGTCGAGTAGATCTGGATCGGCCCGCCGTTCCAGGCGGCGCCATAGACGATCGTCTGGCCGTCGGGCGCCACGCGCGCGGTCCAGCACGTCCCGTCCCGGAACGTCAGCCGCCGGAAGGACGGCAGCTCCCTCGCCCGCGCCGCCGATCCGAACAGGTACGCCGCGGCGGCGAGCGCGCCGACCGCGAGCGCGACGCCGGCCGAGACCCAGAGGCGCCGCCGCCGCTGCCCCGCCGGGATGAGGGGCGAGGCCTCTCCATCGATCTGCGAGAAATGGTCCCGCGCGCCCTGGAGATCGCGCGCAAGATCGCGGGTCGACGCGTACCGCTCCTCGGGAAGCTTCGCGAGGCAGCGATCCACGATCCAGCGAAGCGCCACGGGCACGCGCGGCGCGACGGCGGCGAGCGGCTCCGGCTCGTCGCGGATGATGGCGGCGAGCGTCTCGGCCCGCGACGGGCCGTGGAAGGCGCGCTTCCCGGTGAGCATCTCGTAGAAGAGCGATCCGAACGCGAACTGGTCCGAACGGAAATCGACCGGCTGGCCGCTCGCCTGCTCCGGGGACATGTAACCCGAGGTGCCCACGACGGCGCCCTCGCGCGTCTCCTCCGTGACCGTCTTGTCGCGCCGGTCCGCGCCGTTCTCCGCTTCGCGTTGCTCGATCTTGGCCAGCCCGAAGTCGAGGATCTTCGTCAGGCCGTCACGGGTGACCATGACGTTCTCGGGCTTGAGGTCCCGGTGCACGATGCCCGCCTCGTGCGCCCGCGCGAGAGCGTCGGCCAGCTGCGCCGCCAGCGCGACGGCGCGGCGCGGCGGCAGCGCGCCCGAGTAGAGAACGTCGCGGAGCGTCCGCCCGTCGACGAGCTCCATCACGATGAAGGGCGTCTCGGCTTCCCGCCCGACCTCGTGGATCGTGACGATGTTGGGGTGGTTCAGGGCCGAGGCCGCGCGCGCCTCGGCCTCGAAGCGGGAGAGGCGCTGCGGATCCGCCGAGACCTCGCCGGAGAGGGCCTTGAGGGCAACGTCGCGACCCAGACGCGTGTCGCGGGCGCGGTAGACCTCTCCCATGCCGCCCGCTCCGAGGCGGTCCACGATCTCGTACTGTCCGAGCCGAGTTCCCGAGGCGAATTGCATGGGGCTCCAATGGGACAGAGCCGTCACCAAGACTACGCATGGGCTTCGGCAAGGTTCCGCTTAGATGACGAAGGCTGCCCGCGCGGGGATGGGCGGCGCTTCCCGGAGGACGGAGAGTCAGTCCCGGCGCGTCTCCGTCGCCAGATTTGAGCCGAAACATCGGAAAGTCATGGGGACCGACCCGATGCGAAGCTCATCTCCGTCCGCGAGAAGGCGCGGACCGGCGATGCGATCCCCGCGGAGCCACGTTCCGTTCTTGCTGCCGAGATCCTCGAGTTGCGCCCGGCCGGATTCGACCACGATGCGGGCGTGATGCCGGGAGACGGTCGCATCGTCGACGAAGACCGCGGCCGCGGGCTCGCGGCCCAGGACGTTCTCGCCGGCCGCGAGCGCGACCTCGCGCACTCCCCAGATCAGCCGGAACACGGAGGCGTCGTCCTCCACCTTCGCGATCCCGTCCTCCGAAATCGCGTAGCCGAACCCGTGAATGGTGCGGAGATATCGGGGCTCGCGCGCGTCGTCTTTGAGCTCGCGCCGGATCTCCCCGACGAGAACAGCGAGGCTCGCCTCGGTCACGAAGGTCTTCGGCCACAGCAACAGCATGAGCTCGTCCTTGGACACCGCGCGCGGCCGCCGCTCGAGGAGGAGGCCGAGCAGCTCGAAGGCCTTCGGCGAGAGGTGGACGCGTTCCGAGCCTCGCCGCACTTCGCGGCGGACCGAGTCAAAACGGCACTCTCCGATATCGATGGGCATCGGCGACCCTCACGAAAAAGTCAGCACAATCAAAGGACGTACTCAAGACCCGAAAGGTTTTGTTGCGCGAACGTGTCGCCTAGCGAAAGAGAGGCGGCGCGAATTCCCGCGATCGCCTTCTCGGCCGCGGTCGAGGCGCGATGCGTCAGCGGACCGGGGAACGGGTCGCCGCGATGCGGTGGGCGGTCCCGGCCGCGCTGTTCGCGGCAGCCTTCGCCGGAACGTCCTCGGGTTTCCGCCGCCGAGATCGGCGGTGTCGCGCCCGTCGGCCTCACCGCCGCGCCCGTTTCCTTCTTCATCGACCGCCGGCTGCCTGCGGAATTCCGCCCGTCCGTCGAAGAGGCGCGCCGGCGCCTCTCGGACAGCCGCTGCGCCGCAGTGCTCGCGGACTTCGAGGACCAGGAAGGCCGCCGGCTGGATCTCAAGCTCGCGGACCTCAATCACACGGCGGCCTCGTATCTCTCCCTGGTTCTTTTCTACGACGGCCGTCCGACGGCCGGGTGCGGCGCCAAGTCGGTCCTCGCCTGGACCAATACCGGCAGCCGCGCGGTCCACGTGTGCGCCAACCAGTTCCTCGTCGAGCAGTGGAAGCACCCGGGCTACTCGGCGAACACCCTCATCCACGAGATGCTGCACACCCTCGGCCTCGGCGAGACTCCGCCGGATCCGCGGGTGATTACGGCGCGCGTCGCGGCTCGCTGCGGGGACTGAGCGGCCCGGCGGGGAGCTCCGCGACGAAACTGGCCACCGCGGCGGCGAACGTATCCGGCCGCTCGCGCTGCGGCAAGGTGCCCCGCATCCGCAAGGATCACGAGACGCGCGCCCTGGATCCTCGAGGCCAGTCGCTCGCCTTCGGAGGCCGGCAGCATACTGTCCCGCTCGCCCCAGAGAACGAGCGTCGGAACGCGGACGCGGCCTTCGAGGCCGCGATGGGGCTTCGGATCGACCCGGATCGCCTGGAGAGCGGCTCGCCGTGTGCCCGGGACGCCCAGGGGACGCCAGGCGTCGTCGATCGCCGCGTCGGTGACGCGCGAGGCGCGTGCGTACATGCGATGGCGCAGGCCGAAGCCGACGAAGGGTCGGAACGCGAGCGCGAGCACGAGGTCGCCGAGCCCGCGCATGCGGAGGATCCGGGCCGGCCACGGGATCGGTCCGCCCGGAGTCGCCGGCGCGACGAGCACGAGGGCTTCGACGAGGTCGGGACGCTCCGCCGCCACGAGCATCGCCTCGGCGCCGCCGAGCGAGTTGCCGACGAGCACGGCCTTCCGAATGCCGCGCACCTCGAGGTATCGCACGAGCCCCCGCGCTTCGCCGGCGGCCGTGTAGTCCCAGGGCCAGGGGCGGTCCGAATACCCGAAGCCGGGCAGGTCGACCGCGATCGCGGGACGGCCGGCCGAGGCCGCGACGAGGACCTCCTTCCAGCTCGCCGATGAGGCCAGATGCCCGTGGATGTAGACGACCGGGTTGCCACTCCCCGGCGCCTCGCGCGAGCGCCAGCGGACGCCGTCCACGAACGTATCGCGCTGGTCCGGTCCGGCTGGCGGGATCGAGCGGGCCTTCATGCGCGCATTCGACATTACACTCCGCCCGTGCCGACCTGGAAGCTGACGCTCGAGTACGAGGGCACCCGCTACCGCGGCTGGCAGACGCAGAAGAACGTCGACAAGACCGTCCAGGCGACGGTCGCGCACGCCGCGCGCGAGCTCTTCGGGGAAGACGCCGCGATCGGCGGGTCCGGCCGCACCGATGCCGGAGTCCACGCGATCGCCCAGGTCGCCCACCTGAAAGCCCGCAAGAGCCTGCCGCCGCGCCAGATCCTCGAAGGCCTGAACGACCGGCTCCCCTTCGACGTCAACGTGCTGTCGGTCGAGCCGGCGTCCCCGAAGTTCCACGCGCGCCACGACGCTGCCGCCCGGACATATCTGTATCGAATCTCCCGGCGGCGGACCGCCTTCGACAAGCGGCTCGTCTGGTGGATCAAAGACCGCCTGGACGCCGGGGCCATGCGCCAGGCGGCGAAGCTGTTCGCCGGACGCCACGACTTCGCCTCGTTCTGCGAAAACCCCGAGGGCCAGGACTCGACCATCGTCGTCGTGGAGGCGAGCGAGATCGAAGACACTCCCGGCGAGATCCGCTTCCGGATCACGGCCTCGCACTTTCTGTGGAAGATGGTGCGCCGGCTCACCGGCACGCTCGTCGAGGTCGGACGCGGCAAGCTCGACGCGTCGCGGGTCGCCCGCCTGCTCGCCGAGCGTTCGGCCGAGCCCGCGAAGTGGACGGCGCCGCCCTCGGGCCTCTTTCTCGAGAAGGTCCGCTACTGAGCGCCGACGGCTGGAACCCCGAGGCCTACGCGCGCTTCGCGGCGGAGCGCCGGCGGCCGTTCGAGGACCTGCTCGCGCTGGTCGCGCCGATTCCCGGCGGCCGCGCGGTGGATCTCGGCTGCGGCCCGGGAGCGCTGACGCGCGTCCTGCACGAGAAGGTGGGCGCCGCTTCGACGGTCGGAATCGATTCCTCCGACGCGATGCTCGCGAAGGCCGCGGCCCACGCGGGCGACGGCGTCGCCTTCGAGCGCGGCGACATCGGAAGCTTCGCGGCGCCGAAGCCCTTCGATCTCGTCTTCTCGAACGCCGCGCTGCACTGGGTCCCCGATCACCCCGCGCTCCTCGAGCGACTCACCCGTTCGGTCGCGCCGGGTGGCCAGCTCGCCTTCCAGATTCCCGACAACTTCGACCACGCGTCGCATCGAACCGCGGAGGAGATCGCCTCCCGCGAGCCCTTTCGCTCGGCGCTCGCGGGCGCGCCGCACTCCCGGCACGTGCTCGCGCCGGAGACCTACGCGGCGATCCTGGACAGTCTCGGGTACGCCGAACAAAACGTTCGCCTCCAGATCTACGGACAGCGACTCCCCTCCCGCGAAGGCATCGTCTCCTGGGTCGACGGCTCCCTTCTCTCGGAGTACCGCCGGAGACTCTCGCCGGAGCTCTACGCAAAGTTCTTGGAGGAGTATCGGAGCGCGCTCTTCGCGCGCGTGCCCGACGAGCACCCGTACTTCTTTACTTACCGCCGCATCCTGGCCTGGGCCAAACGGGCGCCGGCGTCATAGGCTGACGCGACGGGAGGTGGCCATGCCGCCACGCCTGCTGCGGAGCGCGCCTTACTTCCCCGTCGCCAACGTCGCGAAGGTCGCGGGCTACTACGAGCGAGTGCTCGGCTTCCACGTCGACTATTCCGCCGGAAGCCCGCCGATGTTCGCGATCCTCAGTCGCGACGGCCTTCCGCTCATGCTGCGCCTCGTGACCGATCCCGTGCGGATCGTTCCGAACGAGAAACAGGGCGGCACGTGGGACGCATTCTTCTGGGTCGATGACGCCGAGGCGCTCTGCGCCGAGCTGCGCTCGAAAGGCGCCGACGTCGTCTACGGCCCGGTCGTCCAGACCGAGTACGACATGAAGGAGTTCGCCGTGCGGGACCCCGAGGGATACGTCCTCGGGTTCGGCCAGGAGTGGCCGCGGGCCTGAGTTCCGATCCGTCAGCTCGGGGGGCGCAAGCTGCTTCCAGCGCTCCCGGCGCCCCGTGGCGAGCTCGAGGCGGTACAGCGTCAGGGGCTGTTCCTCGATTCCTCGAACGTAAATCGCCTTGCCGTCGGCACTCCGCGACCAGATGTCCGAAACGACCCGCCGTCACTTCCACCAGTTCCGGCCCACGTCCGTCAAGGTGAGCCGCGACGAGAGGACGAAATAGGTGTACGCGTAGAACCGACCGTCGGGCGTGATGCGGACCCCGCGCGGACCGGACCCGTATTCGAGGAAGCCCGTCAGGTCGGGCGGCTCGAGCTGCTTCCAGCGCTCTCGCCGCCCCGTCGCAAGGTCGATGCGGTAGAGCGTCAGGGGCTGCTCCTCGCCCCCACGGACATAGATGGCCTTGCCGTCGGCGCTCCATTGGACGAGAAAGTCCTCCGCTAGGGCTCCGTCGATCGATCGCGGCGGGCCCTCGCCGTCGGCGGCGTAGATCAGGTGCAGGCCCTCGAGCGTCGAGCCGGCGATTTCCCGGCCGTCGGGTGAAACGAGCGCTGCGCGCATTCCCTCTTCGGCGAAGGGTTTGGGAGGACCTCCGTCGAGATCCTGGATGTAGGAACGCGGGGCCATGTCCTTCTCCTCCGCGGCGAACAGGATCCGGCGCCCGTCCGGAAAGAACACTGCCCAGTGGTGATGCAGGATTCCGCCGCCCGGAAGGGGCCGCGGCTCGCCGGCGCCCGTGGGAAGAAGAACGAGACGCGGGTCGGGAGAGTGGCGCGCCACGAGCGCCCACTTCTCGTCGGGTGAGAGGGCGAGCGCCTTGCCCTTTCCCAGCATCTTGGCGTCCGAGCCGTCCGTCTTCCGCAAGTAGGTGGTGAAGACTTCCTCGCCCTGCCTTCCGGGGTCGTTGCTGTACTCATAGAAGAGAAGCTGTCGCCCGTCGCCGGAGAGGTCCGCGGCCGTGGAGTCCAGGAGCCAGGAGAGGTTTCGCTCCTTGAGACTGCCCGGAACGGCGGCGAGGATGATCCGCCGGAGGCTGTCGAGAGCATTGGCGTCGAGAAAGAGCCCTTCCCTCGAGACGTCATCCATTCCGTAAATCCCTGCCGCGCGCCGAACCCCGCCCGACAGACCGGCCGCCCAGACTTCGCGCCCGTCCCAGCGGGTGAAGAAGACTTCCTTCCCGTTCGGGCTCCACAGGATCGGCCGGGCATTGGCCCACTCGCTCGTCAACACACTCTTCTTTCCGGCCCGATCCACGACGGTGACGGCGGATCGCCCGCTGTCCCGGCTGGGATGGTCGAGAAAGGCGACGAGATCGCCCGCGGGCGACACCCGAACGGAGCTCAGGAGGCCCTCGGCCTCGTAGAGCACTTTTCCGATGGGGTACTCGAGGCGGTCGCGCCCCTCCACGACGTGGATCACGGCGAGCTCCGTGCCGTCCGGCGACCAGTCGGCCGAGCTGACGTTCTCGAGGATTTCTCGCGGTGCTCCGCCGGCGAGCGGCGCGTGGGCGAGCGTTCCGAAGCACGGGTCCCAGCGGTTCTCACAGCCGAGCGAAATGGCCATCTCGCCCGTCGATGACACCGCCAAGATCCCCGCCGGGAAGATCCCGAGAGCCCGCGACTCGGTCGAGCCCACGCGCGTCGTGAAGATCTCGCTGGGCTTCCCGTCCCACGCGGCGGAGTAGACGATCGTCTGGCCGTCGGGAGCAAACCGCGCGCCCGTCAAGAAGCCACGGCGGAACGTGAGGGCACTGCGCGGGCGCGCAGGCGCTTCGCGCTCGCGCCGGGCCTGCAGGTTTTGGCCCGTGAAGAACGCGAGCGCGGCCGCGGCGAGCACTGCCGCCGATGCGGCCAGCGCGGCATGCGACATCCGCACCCGGCGCGCGACGGGGCGCTCGACGCCTGAAACGGTGATCTCCGAGGTTTGATCGAGCATCGTGGCCAGATCACGTGCCAGGTCTTTGGTCGACCCGTAGCGATCCTCGGGATCCTTCGAGAGGCAACGCTCAATCACCCGGACGAGGTTGGCGGGCGTCCTGGGAGCGACAGCGGCCAGCGGCTCGGGCTCGGATTCGATGATCGCCGAGAGCGTCTGCGCGGGGGTCGGACGGTGGAACGCGCGCCGGCCCGTCACCAGCTCATAGAGGACCGACCCGAAGGAGAAATGGTCGGTTCGAAAGTCCACCGGCTTGCCGCTCGCCTGCTCGGGAGACATGTACCCGACCGTGCCGAGGACCGTCCCGGCCTCGGTTCCCCGCGTCTCCGTGCGAAGCTCCGTGCCGCGGGAGCCCTCGAAGCCGATCGGGACGAGCTTGGCCACGCCGAAGTCGAGGATCTTCACCAACCCGTCCCGCTTGACCATGAGGTTCTCGGGCTTCAAGTCCCGATGCACGATCCCGGCAGCATGGGCCTTGGAAAGCCCGTCCGCGATCTGGCCGGCAAGTGCGACGAGTTTCTTGAGAGGCAACACCCGCCAGTCCAGCAGCTGACGCAACGTCTTCCCTTCGACGAGCTCCATCGCGATGAACGACGTCTCGTCCGTCCGGCCGATCTCGTAGATCGTGACGATGTTCGGGTGGTTCAGGGCCGAGGCCGTTCTTGCCTCTTTCTCGAACCTTTCCAGGCGATGCGCGTCGCCTGACAACTCCGCCCGGAGCACCTTGATCGCCACCTCGCGCGAAAGCTTCGTGTCCCGAGCCCGATACACTTCCCCCATACCGCCGGCACCGAGTGCGCCGAGGATCTCGTATGGGCCGAAACGCGTACCGGCCGAAAGCTTCACAGGATCTGGCGCGATTCTACGCCGCGAGTGCCACCAGGGCGCCGGGCCGAGCGCGCCGGCTGCGCGGGGTGCTCACACCGACTGCCGGGTCCTTCCCTTCTTCGTGCCCGTGCGCGTGATGGCGGCGCCGCCGAAGCTCCGGACTTACTTCCCGGTCGCCGACGTCGCTCAGCTCGCGGCCTGGTACGAGAAGACACTCGGATTCTGTACCGAGGATGTCGTAAAGCCCGCCGATGTCGCGATCCTCAGCCGAGACGGGTTCCGCTCATGGTGCGACTCGTGACCGATCCCGTACGGATCGTTCCGAACAAGGCGGGACGTGGGACGTGTTCTTCTGGGTCGACGACGCCGACGCGCTCTGCACCGAGCTGCGCTCGCGTGGCGCCGAGGTCGTCTATGGCCCCGTCGTCCAGGCCGAGTACGACATGAAGGAGTTCTCCATGCGGGCCCCCGAGGGATACGTCCTCGGCTTCGGCCAGGAGTGGCCGCGCGGCTAGGAACTAGAGGACGTCGGCGGCTTCGAGGGCCTTGCGAAACGCGCCGCGCCAGAGCTCGGTGAGCGCGGAGACGGGCTCGTCGATCAGGGGCTTGCCGCGGCCGTCGATGCGGAGGCGGTCGCCGCCGATCCAGCCGGCGGCCGAGAAGGGAACGCCTTTTTCCGCCGCGAGGCGTCGCACCGCGGCTTCGTGCTCCAGCGAGAAGGACACGACGGCGCGCCCGGTGGATTCTCCGAAGAGGAGCGCGGTGGAGCGCGCGGCGCCATCGAGGGCGATCGTCGCGCCGATGCCGCCCTGCATCGCGCACTCGGCGAGGGCGACGGCGAGACCGCCGTCCGAGACGTCGTGGGCCGAGGCGAGCAGGCCTCGCTCGGCGAGCGTGGCGAGCAGGTCGACGAGGCGCTTTCTCGGCCTCGAGGTCGACGTCGGGACACGGGCCCTCGTCGCGACCGCGCACGACCCGCAGAAACTCCGACGCGCCGAGCTCGTCGCGTGTCTGGCCGAGAATGGCGACGAGGTCGCCGGCCTTCCGGAACGGCATCCGAACGTGGCGGCTCACGTCCTCCATGAGGCCCACCATGCCGACCGTGGGCGTGGGCGGGATCGCGCGTCCGTCGGTCTCGTTGTAGAGCGAGACGTTGCCGGAGACGACGGGGACGTCGAGCGCGCGGCAGGCATCCGCGATGCCGCGCACGGCGGCCTCGAACTGGGCCATGACCTCGGGCTTCTCGGGGTTGCCGAAGTTCAGGCAGTCGGTGATGGCCAGAGGGCGCGCGCCCGTGCAGGCCACCGACCGCGCCGCCTCGGCCACGGCGATGGCGCCGCCGCGGTAGGGATCCGCCATGCAGTAGAAGGGATTCACGTCGCTCTTCATCGCGATGCCCTTCTTCGTGCCCTTCACGCGGATGACGGCGGCGTCGCCGCCCGGACGCTCGACCGTGTTGGTCTGGACCATGTGGTCGTACTGGCCCCAGATCCAGGATTTCTCGGCGACGTTGGGCGACGCGAGAATCTGCCGGAGGCACTCGCCGAACTCCACCGGCTCCGCCTCGGTCTGCCAGAGAAACGGCCCGGCCGGCGGTACGAGGGCCGCGCGCGGCCGGTCGTAGACGGGCGCGCGGTCGGAGAGCGGCGCCGCGGGGAGATCGGCGACGATCCGGCCTTCGAAGAAGAGGACGACGCGGCCGGAGTCGGTGACGCGCCCGATCTCGACGGCGTCGAGCTCCCACTTGTGGAAGATCGCGAGGACTTCCTCGAGGCGGTCGCGCTTCGCGACGAGGAGCATCCGCTCCTGCGACTCGGAGAGCATGATCTCGTAGGGCGTCATCCCGGTCTCGCGGACCGGAACCTTCGAAAGGTCGAGCTCGACGCCGCTGCCGGCCCGCCCGGCCATCTCGAACGAAGAAGACGTCAACCCGGCCGCGCCCATGTCCTGGATGCCCGTGATCGCGTCGGTCTGGAAGAGCTCGAGGCAGGCCTCCATGAGGAGCTTCTCGGTGAACGGATCGCCGACCTGCACCGTCGGACGCTTCTGCTTCGCTTCGTCGGCCGCGAACTCCTCGGAGGCCATCGTCGCGCCGTGGATGCCGTCGCGCCCGGTCTTGGAGCCGACGTAGACGACGGGGTTCCCGGCGCCCTCGGCGCGCCCGAGGAAGATGCGGTCCGCGCGGACGACGCCGAGGTTGAAGACGTTGACGAGGATGTTGCCGTCGTAGCCCCGGTGGAACGTCGTCTCGCCGCCGAGCGTCGGGATGCCGATGCAATTGCCGTAACCCGCGATGCCCGCGCACGACGCCGTCGACGAGGTGCTTCATCCGCGGAGCGTCGAGCCGCCCGAAGCGGAGCGAGTTGAGCGAGGCGATCGGCCGCGCGCCCATCGTGAAGACGTCCCGCAGGATGCCGCCGACGCCCGTGGCCGCGCCCTGGTAGGGCTCGATGAACGAGGGGTGGTTGTGCGACTCCATCTTGAAGGCCACCGCGAAGCCGTCGCCGATGTCGACGACGCCGGCGTTCTCGCCGGGCCCCTGGATGACGCGCGGCCCCTTCGTGGGAAAGGTCTTCAGGTGGATGCGCGAGGACTTGTACGAGCAGTGCTCGCTCCACATCGCCGAGAAGATGCCGAGCTCCACGAGGTTGGGCTCGCGCCCGAGGATCTCGAGGATCCGCTGGTACTCCTCGTCGGAGAGGTTGTGCTCGCGAACGAGCTCGTCGGTGATCATCAGAAAAATCCGCTCAGCGCGTGGCGAGAGCCGCCACGGCGGACTGGAACATCTTGATTCCCTGATCGTTGCCGAGCAGGGTCTCGGAGCAGCGGTCCGGGTGCGGCATCAGGCCCACGACGTTGCCCGCCTCGTTGACGATGCCGGCGATCCCGCGCGCCGCGCCGTTCGGGTTGGCCTCGTCGGTCACGCGCCCGCCGGCGTCGCAGTAGCGGAAAACGACCCGCCCCTGCCGCTCGAGAGCGTCGAGGACGTCCGGCGGCGCCGTGTAGTTGCCTTCCATGTGGCCGATCGGCATCTGCACGACGCTCCCCTTCGGATAGAGGGACGTGAACGGAGTCGCGTCGTTTTCGACGCGCATGTGGACGTCGCGGCAGACGTAGCGGAGCCCGCGGTTGATCTGCATCGCGCCCGGAAGGAGCCCCGCTTCGAGCAACACCTGGAAGCCGTTGCAGATCCCGAGAACCGGGCCTCCCTGCGCGGCGAACTTCGCGACGCTCTCCATGACCGGCGAGAACCGCGCCAGAGCGCCGGCGCGCAGGTAGTCGCCGTAGGCGAAACCGCCCGGCAGGATCACGGCGTCCGCGCCCTTGAGGTCCGTGTCGTGGTGCCAGATGTACTCGGCCTCGCAGCCGAGGAGGTCCTTCGCGACGTGGTGGCAGTCCTCGTCGCAGTTGGAGCCCGGGAAGACGACGATCCCGAATCTCACTGGAGCACTTTCACGTCGAACCCCTCGATGACCGTGTTCGCGAGAAGCTCCTCGGCCATCTTCCGGGCGTCGGCCTCGACGGCTCGCGGATCGCTGCCGGCGACGTCGATGAAGAAGACCTTGCCGGCGCGGACATCCTGAACCGAGCCGTGGCCGAGCCGCCCGAGGGCGGCGGCGATCGCCTTGCCCTGCGGATCGAGGACGCCCTCCTTGGGATAGACCCGGACTTCCACTTTCACTGGCCGACACCTGTTTGGCGGGAACTCATGCGTCGAAGGCCTCCAGCCCGGCGATCTGTTCGGCGATTTGAAACGGCACGTCCCAGCCGGAGCGCTCGATGGCCCGGCCGAGGACGGCGCGGACGAGCTCCGGCGTGTTGTTCGTCCGCGAGAGATGGGTCGCCACGACGCGGCGCCGCTTCGGACCCGCCGAGCGGCGGATCGCTTCTGCCGACTGCGCGTTTGACAGGTGGCCCAGTCCGCCGGAGATGCGGCGCTTGAGGGGCCAGGTGTACGGGCCGTCGCGGAGCATGTCTTCGTCGTGGTTCATCTCGAGCATGAGCGTCGTCGCCTCGCGGAGGAAGTCGACGAAGTCCGCCTCGGCCCGTCCGAGATCCGAAGCGATCACCAGCCGGGCGTCCCCCGCCTCGAAGGCGTAGACCACCGACTCCGCCGCGTCGTGCGGCGTGCCGAAGGCCCGGAACCCGAGCTCCCCCAGCCGGCCCTCCCGCCCCGGGACGATCCGGACGAAGGGCGTGAAGAGGTCTCCTTCGAGACCGATCGCCTCGGCGGTGCCGCAGGTCGCGTAGAGCGGGCAGTCCCAGCGCGCCGTGAAGACGGGGGCGCCGCTCGAGTGGTCGTTGTGCTCGTGCGTCAAGAAGACCGCCGCGATGGATTCGGGCGGAATCGACCGCGCCTCGAGTCGCCTTTCGATCTCTTTCGAGGAGAGGCCGGCATCCACCAGCACCCGTGTGCGGCCGGATTCGACGACACACGCGTTGCCGCCGGACCCGGAAGCGAGGACGATGACCCGCACGCAGGAAAATGTATCAGAAAGGCCGGACAAACCATGTCCGAGCGTCAGCGCCGACCGGTCGAGCCGAAGCCGCCGTCGCGCCGCGCGGTCGCCGGCAGCTCCACGACTGTTTCGAGGCGCGCGCGGGCGACGGGAGCGAGAACGAGTTGCGCGATCCGGTCGCCGCGGCCGATCGTGGCCGGAACGTCGCCGAGGTTGGCGAGGATGACCTGGATTTCCCCGCGGTAATCGGAGTCGATCGTGCCGGGGCCGTTCAGGAGCGACAGTCCATGGCGAATCGCGAGGCCGCTCCGCATCCGCACCTGCCCCTCGAACCCCTCCGGGATCGCGACGGCGATTCCCGTCGGTACGAGAGCGCGCGCGCCCGGGGCGAGGACGAGCGGCTCGGCGACGGCGGCGCGCAGGTCGCAGCCCGCCGAGCCCGGAGTGGCATAGGCGGGAAGCTCCAGCCCTTCGCCGTGAGGGAGGACCTGGACGGGGAGGCGCAGCTCCGTCATCGCCGCGTATGCAATCACAGGATCAGGTTTCGGACTCCGGATTTGTCCTCAAGGTCTCGGCAAGTATGGCCCGAGCGTCTCCGTGACCAGCAGTTGCGATGCGCCGCGCTCGCTCTCAGCCTCGATGCGGATGACGCGGTCCCGCGGGATACCCGTCGTCGGAAACACGAAGCGCCACTCGCGGCGAGAGCCCGGCGGCCCCTTCCCGGGGGAGACGTCTGCGAGAGCGGAGCCGACGTAGAGCTTCAGGTCCGGCGGCCGTTCGTCCGCGTCGCCCTGCGCCCAGCCCCGCACCGTGACGGCACCGCCTTCGACGGCCGCCCACTCGAGCACGCCCATGGGGTCACGGGCGAGCGGAGGATCTCCCGCGGGCAGCGCCCGGGCGAGGACATAGAGGTCCTGTGCGCCGCACAACCCGTCCGCGCGAAAGGTGAGTCGGGCCTCGGGAGCGGCGGCGGCGGCCGCCCCCCGGACGAACTCCGGCGTAACCCACGTCGTGCCGTACTCGTGGCCCGACAGCCGCGTCATTTCGCTCCGCGTCGCGTAGGCGAAGCCCGACGAAGGCATCCGGATCGACCCCGGCAGGACGCGTTCGCCATTCGTCGAGAAGGCGAAAAGCCCGCGCGGCGCGACGAGACCCCAGAGGCGGCCGAGCCAGGCCTCGAAGCGCCCCCCGGGCAGGTGGCTGAAGAGCGAGACGGCGAGCACGATATCGAACGGGCCAGCGAGAGAGAGCACTCCCGGATCGTGCGCCGACGCGACGCCGCGCACGCCGAAGGTCTCCGCCTGAAACCGGACGGCGTCCGCGTCGATCTCGACCACAGTGATCCGGGCCGCGTCGAGCGTCCGAACGAGGAAGCGCGTCGTGCGCCCGTAGCCGGCCGCGAAATCGAGGAGGGCACCGACGCGCGAGAGGCCGCCGAAGCGCCAGTCCGAAAGCGCCGCCACCGTGCGCGCGATCGAGTGCCCGACCGCGAAGTACCGGATCGCGGCGATGTCGGAGGTGCGATGCGGGGCCGCGAGCTCGAAGCGATACATCTCGTCGCGCGGGTGGATCCGGGTCTCGAGACCCCCGCCCGCGAGAGCACGGACGTACGCCGCGACCTCCGGCGATGCGCACGGGTCGAACGGGGGCTCGCTCGCCATCGCGGCGAGATGCTAGCTCGGAGCGCCCTTTGGCTCTACCCTATGAGATCGAGGGCCCGACCCCTTCAGCAGAGCAGCTCGGCGAGATCCTGCGGCGACACCGGCAGGCGCGCCACGTTGCCGACGACGGCGAGCGACAGCGCGCGGCTGTCGAAGAGCCGGTCGGCTTCCCCGTCGACTTCGTCGCGCGTCACCGCCTCGACCTTCGCGAGGAGCTCCTCCGGCGGCTCGACGCGGCCGAGGTAGAACTGCTGGCGGGCCGCCGAGGACATGCGTGAGACCGTCGATTCCAGAGAGAGGATGAACCCGCTCTTCAGGTTCTCCTTCGCCCGGTCGAGCTCCCGGTTCGAGACGCCGCCGCGCTTGAGCTTGCGCAGCTCGCGGAGCGTGACGTCGATGAGGCGCGGGAGGTTGCGCGGGGCGCACGCGGCGGAGACGGTCTCGTAACCTCCGAGCCGGTAGGCGTTGAGCGAGGAGCCGATGGAATAGGCGAGGCCTCGCTTCTCGCGCACCTCCTGGAAGAGCCGGGAGGACATTCCCGCCGCCGAGCGCGACGTCGAGGAGGGCCGCGGCGTAGCGCCGCCGGCTCGTCTGGGTGGGCGCCTCGACGCCGAGACAGAGGTGCACCTGGTCGAGGCCCTTGCGCTGGCGCAGCTGGATGTCCGCGTGCGCCCGCGGGCGCGCCGTCTCCGACTTCCGTGCCCGCCGGCCGTTGCCTCGCGGCCTCGAGAAGACCTTCTCGATCGCGTCGAGCGCCCGTCCCGCCTCGACCCGGCCCGCGAGAGACACGATGAAGCTCGATCGAGTGTATCGGGAGGCGTAGTACGCGTAGAGGTCGCTTCGCGTGATCGCGCCGACGGTGCGCGCGGTGCCGAGGATCGGCGCCCCGAGGGGATGCGTCTCCCAGAACGACCGCACGAAGATCTCGTGGACGAGATCGTCGGGATTGTCGTTGGCCTCGCCGATCTCCTCGAGGATGACGCCGCGCTCGGTCTCGATGTCGGCGGCGTTGAACGCCGGCGCGAGCACGACGTCGCCGACGAGATCGAGGGCCTCGTCGAAGTTTTCGTCGAGCGTGTGGACGTAGTACCCCGTGTACTCCTTGGTCGTGAAGGCGTCGACCTCGCCGCCGAGGCGGTCGATCACACGCGCGATCTCCGCGTTGGTCCGCCGCCGCGTGCGTTTGAAGAGAAGATGCTCGAGGAAGTGGGACAGGCCCTGCCGCGAAGGCGGCTCGTCCCCGGAGCCCGCCCGGACGAAGACGCCGAGGGCGAAGGAGCGCACGTCCCGCATCTCGTCGATGAGGACGGTCGTGCCACTGTCGAGAACGTGCGTGCGGATCATCGGGGAGGCCTCCCGGAGGGGAGCCGCCATTCTACTTGCGGGCCGGCCGCTTACTTGCGGGGCGTCGGAATGAAGACCGGCGGCTTGTTGGCGGGATCCCCCATCACGTCGTTGTCGGCGTCTCCGGCCACGAAGCGCCACTCGTCGTAGTACTCGCGGTCCCGCCACTTACGGAGGGCCTTCTTGTGCATGGCGATCTTGACCCCGACGATGGGGCCGACCACCGTGGGTTTGTCCCCGAAGATCCCGGTCGAGAAGGGCGCCGGGGTCGGCGTTGGAGCGCCTCCCCCGCCACCCGGACCTCCCTGACCTCCCGGCGGCTGCTCGCCTCCGGTGTAGGTCGAAGGCGGCTGATTCCCGGTCGAAGGTCCGGGCGTGCGCGACCGCCCCGGAAGGCCGCTCCCCGGCACGCCGCCTCCCGGCGGCAGCGGTCCCGCGCCCATCGGCATCGCGTCGGGGGTGCCCGCGATGATCGGCACCCAGCCGTCGTCGCAGTTGCACATGGGCTCCTTCCAGAGCTGGCGGATCGAGCGGGGCTTGATCTGTTCGAGCTCCTTCAGGGAGTTGGGGTAGCGGCCGAAGCGGCGCTGGAAGGCCAGGATCGCGCGGGCGTACTGCTTCCCGCGAAAGACGAGCTCGATCTCCTTGTCGCGCTGAACGATGGTCGCAATCGAAGGAGCGACCGCGGCGATCAGGATCGTCAGGACGGCGATGGCGACGACGACACCGACGAGAGTGAAGCCGGAAGCATGTCGCCCGTCCTCACCAGTCACTGTAGTTCGTTCCGTCGAGCGCGACTTCCTTGGACGCGCTGTGGACGTCGAGGATGCCGGGCACGGCGGGCTCGACCTGGTTCAAGTCGTCGGCCTCCGAGGGTTCCTCCTCCATCGTGAGGACCCAGTCGGCCGCCTTGGTCATCGGGTCGAGCGGAATCTTCCGCATGTACCCGTCCCGCACCAGCGTCTCGAGGTCGGGCGGATAGTTGCCCTTGTCGCCCTTGTACTGATCCAGAACCGAGCGGAACGTGAAGAGGTCCGCGCGCAGCGTCGCCTCCATGGCGCGGCGCGGCGAGTCCCGCAGCGCCGGTACGGCGATCGCGGCGAGGATGCCGATGATCGTCATCACGACCAGAAGCTCGAGCAGCGTGAACCCGCGTTCGGAGGCTCGTGCGCGCATCACCATTCCTTGTAGTAGCTCCCGTCCAGCGCTCTCTGCTCCGACAGCGAATAGACGTCGTAAACGTTCTGGCCGCCCCACGCGAAGGAGTCGGGATCGTCCTGGTAGGAGCGCAGGCCCCACTCGGCCTTGCCCGTCATGGGGTCGACCGGGATCTTGCGCAGGAACCTCTGCTTCTTCTTGACCTGGCCGACGAGATCGACGCCCTCGACCAGCTTCTCGAGCTCCGGCGGAAAGCCTTCGCCTCCGATCTCGAGCGGAATCAGGCCGGCGTCGGAGAGCTGTTTGTACTTGTCGATCGCCTCGCGCATCGTGCGCAGCTGGTGGCGGAGCTCGAGCTCCCGCTGGCGGCGGAGGGAGTAACGGGCGACCGGCACGGCCATCGCCGCGAGGATCGCGATCATGCTCGCGACGACGGCGAGCTCGACCATCGTGAAACCCGCCTGGAGGCGGGGCGTGAAGCCCGCCTGACGGCGGAGCGTCGAGGCGGCCGCGAGCCGTTGCAGGATCATCGGACGGAGACGACCGCCGTGGAGAAAGTCACCGTCGCCCCCGCCATCTCGATCGGCTCGAACGCCACGGTCGCGAGGCCCGCCGCGACGCCCCGCAGCGTGACCTCGGCGATCGCGCGGGTCCCCGAAAAGTCCGCCGAGTCCGGAAGCTCGAGCACGACATCGCGGCCCTCGATCCGGGCGACCGTCATGCCGCCGCCCCCGACGAGGAGGGGCCGGACCGAGACGGCCGCGGCCACGGACGGATCGAAGCGGATGCGGAGCGGCCCGCCGGGGAAGCCTCCCGGCGAGGTCGCCCGGATGTGCACGTTCTGCTGCTGGCCGACGGCGAGCGTGAGGTACGAGGGGTCGAAGTCGAGAAGGATCGGCGTCCCGTCTTCGACGACGACGAGCGCGGCCGCCGGCGAGGGCGCGTCGCCTTCCGGCGCCAGCGAGCTCTTGCTCTGCGGCACCTGCTCCTTCGGCGAAGGATTCGGAGCGCTCGGCGGCGGGCTGGGCCGGAAGATGTCTGTCGGAGGGCTTCCGGGCGCGAGGTTGATGCCGGGCGGAGGTGTCGGCACCTGGGACGACGGCGGCGGCGTGCGCTGAAGCGGAGGCTGGACGCGGCCGGGCTGCCCCTCGAAGGGGCCCTGGTCCCGCTGCGGGTTCTCGACACGCGGGCTGCCCTGATAGGAGATGTTGGCGTCGGTCCCGACGAAAACGGGCATCAGGTCCTCTTCGGTCACATCGGGAATGCGGATGATGTGGGGCGTCAGCGTGAGCACCAGGTCGGTCACTTTGTCGTCGGTGTTCACCCTGGAGAAGATGCGGCCGATGACCGGGATGTCTCCGATGAAGGGGATGGTCTCGCGGCCGCTCGACTTGTCCGTCCGATAGAGGCCGGCGAGGAAGTTCGTTTCTCCGTCACGCAAACGGATGTTCGAGGAGATCGTCCGTGTGCCGATGATCGGCTGGGGCGCCGAGCCCTGCTGTCCGCTGCCCGGGGCGAACCCGGCGATGTTCGACACCTCGGTCATGAGCTTGAGGGTGACCTCGCGGTTGTGGTGGACGCGAGGCTCGACCTCGATCTTGATGCCGACGTCCTGGTACTGGTAGGACGTGATCGGCACGACGTTCGAGCCCGAGACGTTCGACGTGTTGAAGCTCGACACGGGAATCGGCACGCGGTCGCCGATCAGGAGCTGGGCCTTCTGCCCCTCGGCGATCCGGAGCTGGGGCCTGGCGAGGAGCTCCGCATCCGTGTTGTCCTTGATGAAAGTCAGCACAATCGAGGGAATCGTGAAACCGAAGGACTTGATCCCGATCTGCTGGAGCTGTTCCCACGAAAACTGATTGCTTCCCAAGGGCGCGCCCAGGTCGGTCAGCCCCCCGGGAGCGGGCACGTTGGCGCTCACGGCGCGCGGCAGGAACTGGATACCGAGGTTCTGCGCCTTGGTCGCGTTGATCTGGAGAAGCTCGACGTCGATGACGACCTCGGCGACCTGCTTGTCGTTCTGCTCGACGATGCGCTCGGCGACCGCGACCTTGTCCGCCGTGTCCCGGAGCGTGATGGAGTTCTCGGCCTTGTTGACGGAAATGCGCGTCGTCTGCAGGAGCGCACGCAAAGCATTCGCGACCTCGGTCACGTCGGCGTTCGACAGGAAGAACGTCTTGATGACGAGGTCCTCGTAGGTCTTTCGGTTCTGGGGCGTATCGGCGGCGATGAGGATCGTGCGCTCGTCGATGATCTTGTAGAAGTGGTTCTCCTGCCGCAGCAGCGTCTCGAGCGCCTTCTGGAACTCGATCTGGGCCAGGACGATCGAGACGTTGTCGTCCTTGAGCTGCGGGTCGAAGACGACGTTGATCCCGGCGGCGTCGGCGAGCGCCCGGTAGATCTGCTTGATGGGCTTGGGCTGAGGGAAGTTCAGGTTGATCGGCCGATCGCTCGAGGGCTCGAGCATCGGCAGGACCGCCCGGATGCCCCGGGTCTTCTTCTTGAGGCTTTCGATCCGTGTCTCGGCGTTGCGCTCCACCTGCTGCTTGGCGTAGTCGGCCTCGGCCTTGTGGAGCTCGACCTCGGCGTAATCGTTCGTCGGGTCGAGAAGCACCGTCTGCGAGAGCTCGACGACCGCGAGATCCGCGCGCCCGGAGGCGCGGTACATCTTGCCCTTCTCGAAGTGGACCTGCGACGCTTTCAGGCGGGCGCGCGCGAGGGCGGCCTTGTAGCCGGGATTCTCCGGGTTGAGCTCCAGCGCTTTCGCGTAGTTCGCGACGGCGCGGTCCCACTGGCCGACCGACTCGGCGTCCTTGGCCGTCTGGTACGCCGTCGATCCCGCGCAGCCGGTCATGAGCACGGCGAGCAGAGCCGCGAGGGGTTTCTTCCAGAGCTTCATCCTGCGTGTCCTCTTTTCATCCGCGTCACTGCGCGATCGCCAGCCTCTTCGTCTCCGAATCCGCGAATCCCACGAATCCCACATCGATCGACTCATAGCCCACTTTCCGGAGTACGAACTTTCCGAAGAGCGTGTCGCCGGCTCGGGCGTTGAACACTTCGTCGCCCAGCTGGATGACCGCGATCGGATGCTCTTTGGGCCCGAAGCTGCCGAGGAACTTGAACGTGACGTCCGGCGGCCGCGGCGTCGGCGTCGGCGGAGGCGGCGGCAACGGCCCGATGAAGGCGCCCTCGCCCGGCGCCGGCGGCCGCGGCGTCGGCGTGGGCGGCGGAGGCCGGGTCGGGTCGCGCAACTCGAAGAGATCGCGGCCGGTGTCGATGGAGGCCGCCCCGCGCGGCGGGTTGAAGTCCTCCTTGCGAATGACCGGGACCTCTTCGGGGCTCATCTCCCGGGCGGAGGCCCGGCGGCCGCCCCGCGGGGCAGATGCAGGCGGCTCGTCCTCCGCGGAGGCGACGCGAGGAGCCGGCGCGGCGCCCGAGGCGCTCGGGGAGGCGGCGGGCGCGCCGCCCGGTCTCCACCGCACGACGGCCAGCACCAGCACCAGCGCCAGGACGCCCAGGAGCACGGCCTGACGCTTCGAGCCGAGCGCGAGCTTGCCCTTCACGAATCGTTCCTCGCCGCCGGCACGGCGCCGCGGGCCGGCGACGCCGGAGCTCCGGACGGAGGCGCCGGAGACTTCGCGGCCGGGGGCGACGACACGCGGTCCGCGAAGTAGGTGGCGAGCTCCATCTGCACGTAGACGGAGCCGGGCTGGTCGCTGTCGCGGCGGATCGACACGCTCTCGACCGCGATCCAGCGCTTGCCGGTCTCGAAGATCTGGAGCAGGCGCTTGAAGCGGCCGTAGTCGCTCTTCACCGGGAAGGTGATCGTCATCCGGGTCAGTGGCAGCTTGACGACGGGTGTCGTGGCGTAGGAAACCTGGTTCGCCTCGATGCCCGCATCTTTCAGCGCCGCGTGCAGATCGGCGACGAGGGTCGCCAGGGTCTCCTCCTGGGTCCCGATCCGGTTCCCGTAGAACTCCGCCATGGCCTCGGAGACGCCGGAGAGGCGCTCGTTCTGGACCGCGAGCTGGTCCGCTTCGGCCTCGCGAGACGCGACCGTGCGCGCGAGCTCGTCGCGGCGCGCCTCGAGCGCGGTGCGCCGCTCGTTCGTGCTCGAGCGGTAGCCTAGAAAGATGACGAGGTTGGCCGCCGCGAAGACGAGGGCGCCCAGGGCGAGCGGCAGACGGCGGTTCCAGCCCGGCGGCAGGAGCTTCATCGGCCGGTCCCCTTGACGCCCTTGGGCGGCTGCGGCGGCCGTTGGGGAACTTCGTATCGGGCCCCCAGCGAGAACTGGAAGGGCTCCGGGCTTCCCGGATCGGTGGCGGTTTCGCTTCTCAACTCGACGCCCTCGAGCGCCGGGTCTCTGGCGAGCGCGGCGATCGTCTTGACGACCGACTCCCGGTTCTTGGCGGAGAACTGCATTTCCAGCCAGACCTCGCCGTCGCCATCGAAGCGCGGCTGCAGGTGCGCGAGCCCCACCTCCGAGGGCAGCGTGCGCTCCAGACGCGCGAGCAGCGTCGTCCACGAGAAGCGCCGCTCCGCGACGATCTTCGCGAGGCCGCGGCTCTCCTCGGCGAGAGCCGAGAGCTTGTAGGCCGACACGGCGGATTTCGACGCGTCCTTTTTCCGGTCCGCGCGGAGCTTGCGATCTTCCAGAGCGGCGATTTCCTCGCGCGTGTCCGCGACCTGGCGTCGGTATTCCGTGAAGAGGCGGAGGTTTGCGACGAGCAGCGCCGCGCCCACGACGAAGAGCGCCACGGCCGCGATGTAGACGGGACGGTCGTCCTGGAACGGTCGCCGCGCGAAGTTGAATACGCGGCTCATCGTCCACCGTAAACGGCGGCGAACCCGGCGAGAAGCTCGGGCCGCGCCGCGACCCGCTCGTCGAAGGCGGCGTCGGCCGAGAAGAGCCGCCCGGAGAGGGCCGTTACCGGCACGGCGAAGGCGCCCGAGGCCTCGAGCGCACGCCCGGGCAGCTCGTCATGGACGTACACGGCGGCCAGCCCCGAACCCTTGAGCCGCTCGGCGTAGTACGAGAGCGAGAGGCGCGCTTCGCGGTCGTGCGCGTCGTCATCGTCCTCGTGCTGGCCCTCGGGCGGCCGCTGGCGGTAGAAGATCGGATCGAGACCCCGCGCGATGAAAAACGAGAGCGCGCCGCTCGTGCGGTGGAGGAGGGCATAGTCCCCCGACGACGCCTCCGACAGGGTCCGGGCGAGGCCCTCGAAAAGAGCCAGACTCGCCGGGGCGAGGTATCCGACCTTGACGCCCGTCTCCTCGAACGCCCTCTCGATCGACTCGACCGTCTCGCGCGGGGTGGCGGCGACGAGGACCCGCTTCTCGTCGGTGAGCACGGGCATCGGCTCCCAGGTCACCGCGAGGTCGGTCGGGTGCCCGGGCAGGAGCTTCTTGAGCTTCCAGAGGATCATCTCCCGCCCGGCTTCCGAGTTGTCGGGAAAGCTCTCGAGCTCGACCGGCAGGATGCGCGCCCAGGCGTCAGGAAACACGACGGAGGCGCGCGTGAGCCGTCCGCCGGCGAGGGCGCGCGCGGCCTTGACGGCCTCGGCGATCGCTTCGCGCGTCAGCACGGGAGAGGCCGCGGTCCGATCGCCATCCGGGTAGCGGAAGTGGCGAGCCTCCTCGAAGCCGGCGGGGTCGCGGCGCACGCGGGCGTACGACACGCCTTCGGGCAGGAGGCAGAAAACGTGCGGCGGCACGGCGCCCTGGAGAAACGGCAACCTAATCGACAAAGGTCACCTTGTTGATCTCCTTCAGCGTCGTGGTGCCTTCGAAGACCTTGGCGAGGGCCGCGTCGCGGAGGAAGATCATCCCTTCCTCCTTGGCGGCCCGCTTGATCTCGGCCGCGGGGCGGCGCTCGAGGATGAGCCCGCGGATCCGGTCGGAGAGATCGAGGATCTCGGCGATCGCCATGCGGCCGTGGAACCCGGTGCCGTCGCATTCGAGGCATCCCTTGCCCTCGTAGAACGTCTTCGCCGCCATCGCCGCCGGATCGAGGCCGGCCTCGCGCAGCTGTTCCGGCGGGATCGTCACGGTCTCCTTGCAGTGCGGGCAGATCTTGCGGACCAGCCGCTGGGCGAGGACGCAGTTGAGGGCCGAGACGAAGTTGTAGAGCTCGACCTTCATGTTGAGGAACCGGCCGAGCACGTCGACCACGTTGTTGGCGTGCACCGTCGTGAAGACGAGGTGGCCGGTGAGCGCCGACTGGACGGCGATCTGGGCGGTCTCCTCGTCGCGGATCTCACCGACCATGATCTTGTCGGGGTCGTGGCGGAGGATCGACCGGAGCCCGCGGGCGAAGGTCAGGCCCTTCTTCTCGTTGACCGGGATCTGCGTGATCCCGCGGAGCTGGTACTCGACCGGATCCTCGATCGTGACGATCTTGTCCTCGACGGTCTGGATCTCGGAGAGGCACGCGTAGAGCGTCGTCGTCTTGCCCGAGCCGGTCGGGCCCGTGACGAGCACCATGCCGTAGGGCTCGCGGATGAACTTGCGGAGCTTCTTCTTCGTCTCTCCGTCGAAGCCGCACGACCTCGAGGTTGAGGCTCTTGAACTCGGCGTTGGCCGACTCCTTGTCCAGGATGCGGATGACGGAGTCCTCGCCGTGGACGGTCGGCATGATCGAGACGCGGAAGTCGATCGTGCGGCCGCGCACCCGGAGCTTGAAGCGGCCGTCCTGCGGGACGCGCTTCTCGGCGATGTCGAGCTCGGACATGACCTTGATGCGCGAGATGATCGTGCCGTGGTGCCGCTTGTCGATCGGGTCCATCGCCTGGTACAGGACGCCGTCGATGCGGTACTTGATGATGACGACGTTCTCCTGGGTCTCGATGTGGATGTCCGAGGCCCGGCGCTGAATCGCGTTGAAGACGACCGAGTCGACGAGCTTGATGATCGGCGAGGCGTCCTGCGTGATCCGGTCGATCGTGAGGGTCTCTTCGCCCTCCTCGTCCTCCGAGATGAGCTGCATCCGGAAGTCTTCGGTGGCCTCGTCGAGGACGCGCTGCGACGACTCGCTCTTCTGCAGCAGATCGCCGATGAGCGCCCGGCTGCCGACCTTGACCCGGAGCGACAGCCCGACGAGCAGCTCGAGCTCGTCGAGGCGCACGACGTCGGTCGGGTCGGCGCAGATCACCGTGAGGACGCGCTCGGTCTTGCTCTCCGGGACGAAGTTGTAGCGGAGCATCCACTCGACCGGGATCGAGCGGAAGAGGTCGGCGTCGACGCGGAACGACGCGAGGTCCACGTACGGGAGGCCGAGCCTCTCCGCCAGGGCGATCGCCTGGGCCTCCTCCTCGGCGCGCGAGGCGAACTTGACTTCTCCGTTCAGCTGCTTGGCCATGCCTATGGGGTCCTTCCGTTCACGACTTGATCGCCGACATCAGGCGGAACATCGGCAGGTAGACCGACAGGAGGATCGTCACGATGACGCCTCCCATCAGAACGAGGATCGCCGGCTCGACGAAGGAGATGACGCGCGCGAGGAGCAGGTCGATCTCTTCGTCGTAGAACTCCGAGACCGCCGAGAGCATCTCCTCCAGGGCGCCCGAGGACTCGCCGACCTTGATCATCTCGATCGTCAGGTCGGTGAAGATCCCGGTGGCCTCCAGGGCCCTCCAGAGCTCCCGGCCCTCCCGAACCTTCGGCACGACGCTCGCGACCTTCCGCGACACCGAGCGGTTGCCGATGGCGTCGGCCGCATTCTCGAGCGCGGGCACGAGCGGCGTTCCGCCGCCCAGGAGCGTCCCGAGGCTGCGGGTGAACTGGGTGATCGCGAAGCGCCGGAAGATCCCGCCGATGACGGGCACCTTCAGGAGGGCACCATCGAGCCACACCCGGCCCGTCGTCGTCAGGAACCACCGGTAGGCGAAAAAGCCCCCGACGCCGAGCCCCGCGGCGAGGAGGACGAAATTCTTTCGAAGAAACGTCGCGATGGCGAGGACGACGACGGTCAGAAGCGGGAGCTCGGCATCGAAGTCGGCGAAGAACTCGGTGAACCGGGGAATGACGAAGGTCATCAGGATCGCGATCAGCGCGGCCGAGAGGGCGATCAGGATGACCGGGTAGACGAGCGTCGAGACGACCTTGCGCGTCAGCGCGATGACCGTCTTCTGGTACTTGAGGTACCGGCGGAGGACCGCCTCGATCTCGCCCGACTTCTCCCCCGCCTTCAGCGAAGTCCAGTAGAGGCGGGGAAACAGGTCGCCCTCCTCGGCGAAAGCCTCGGAGATCGAGGAGCCCGCGTTGACGCGCTCGCGCACGTCGGTGAGCACCCGGCGAAGCACCGGGCTCTTCTGGCGCTCGAGCAGGATCTCGAAGGAGCGGACGACCGGCAGGCCGGCCTTGAGCAGGGCGATGAGCTCCTGGTTGAAGATGAGGAACTCCGACATCTTGATGCGGCCGCGCCCCCGGCGCGAAGAGCTCCGCGCGAGCGCGAAGCCCCGGCGGCGGACCTCGAAGACGTGGCCGCCGCGGCGCTCGACCTCGAGCCGTGCCGCGCCCATGTCGACGGCCATGACGGACTGCTCCGCGACCGAGCCGTCCGGCCAGCCGGCCTTGACGCGGAACTCGCTCACGGCTTCTTCTCCACCTTGTCGGGTCGCCCGCCCTTGTCGGCCGCCTTCGCCCCCGGGGCGCCCTTCTCGGCCGCGTCGCCCCGCGGCAGCTCCTGCGCGTGGAGGATCAGGATCAGGGCGCTCTTCGACTTCTCTTCCCGCGAGGCACCGACGACCAGCGTCTGCGAGAGCGTCACGGGCATCGACGAGCGGTAGAGCGGCCGGAGGAAGACGGCGCTCCGTTCGCCGGACTTGTAGACCTTCGAGAGGCTGAAAGGCGAGAGCAGGAGCTCGTTTTCGGCGCCGGCCGGCCGGACCGTGAAGGAGAGCGTGTATTCCTCGCCGAACTGCGCGTGGACCCGCCCGCCCTCGGCGGCCCGCAGGACGACCGAGTCGATGAGGGCGTAGTCGTTGAACTGGAACATGGACTTCAGCTTGGCGCCGAGCCCGCCGATCTCCCGGGCGATCGAGCCTTCGGGAACGTCGGCGCGGGCCCGCACGAGCTTGACGGCGAACGTGAACCCGCGTGGCGGCGTGTCGAAGGCCGCGAGCACCTTGGAGATCTGGTCGAGCTTCTCCACGCGGTCGGTCACGGTCATCGCGTTCAGCCGCTGCGTCAGGGTGATCGAGGCCGAGTCGGTGAGGTGCGGCCGGATGAGCAGCGCCGCCTCCTCGACCCGCTTGTGCTTGAGGACGTAGACGCGGACCGCCGCCTCCTCCGCCGCCGGCAGAGCGGTGGCGGACAGAACGAAGGCGGCGAGGAGGAGAAGCGTCTTTTTCACTTGTACGAATACCCGGGCGGTTCAGATGGCCCGGCGGGGCGTCCTCGGGTCAGAGTCAGATGTCGAGCCCCCGGTCCACGATCCAGACGACCCGAGGCTCTTCCCGGCCGGCGCCGGGACTCCACTCGTAGACCGTGGCCTCGGTCGGGCTCCCGTCGGTTTCGGCCGTGAGCGTGGCCGGCTGAAGCGCCGAAGAAGTCTCCTCGGAGGCGGCGGCGGCGGGCGTCGGCCGCCCGGCGGCGAGAGGAGCCTCGACGCGGGGCGCGCCGCCCGGCGCCATCAGGAGGAGGGCGCCGAACGCGGCGGCCGCGGCCACGGCTCCGCCGATCCTGCGGCGCGAAGTCCGGCGGATGCGGCGCTCCGTCCGGGCGAAGTCCACCGCAGTCCGCACGTTCGCGAGAATGCGCTTCGCATCCTCCTCCGGCAGCTCCTCCGAAGTGAACGAACGCGCGAAGAGCATGGTCGGGTCCTGGGCCGCCGCGAGATCGCGGCACTCCGCGCAGGCCGCGAGGTGGTCGCGCAGGATGCGGCGCTGCGGCGCCGGAAGCGTGTCGCGCCGATAGTCCTCGAAGCTTGCGCCCGCACTCGCGCGGAGAATCGAGCAGAGCGCGCTCATGCGAGCGGCCTCCCGCGCAGAAACTCGGGGAAGAGACGCCCGATTTCCCTGCGGAGGATCTTGCGGGCGTTGAAGAGGTGGTTGCGGACGGTCGATTCGCCGCAGCCCAGGATCTCGGCAATCTCGCGCGTGTCGCAATCCTGCATCTCGCGAAGGACGAAGGCCGCCTTCTGCTTCTCCGACAGCCGACCCGAGACCGTCTCGAAGAGACGCGTCAGCTCGGCGTCCTCGGCGTTGCGCGTGGCTTCGGAGGCCGTGGACTCCTCGCGCTCGCGCACGATGTGGAGCGTCGCCCCGTGGGCGCGCTCGCGGCTGCGGGAGCTGCGGAGAAAGTCGATCGAGAGGTTGGTGGCGATCCGGTAGAGCCAGGTGTTGAACGAGTACTTCTCGTCATAGCGGTGGATCTCGTTCCACACGCGGAGGAAGACCATCTGGGCCACGTCCCGGGCGTCCTCGGAGTTGCCGACGACGCGCCGCGCAAGGGAGACGACGGCCGAGGTCTTGCGGGTCACGAGCGTCTCGAAAGCGACCATGTCGCCGCCCCGCGCCTGGATGGCGAGCTCGCGGTCCGGCTGCCCGGCCGCCTCCTGGCGATTCTGGCGCTGGCTGTAGACGAGCTCCATTTCCCGAAAGGTCTCCTTCTGTGGCGGTATACGGAACTCGATGCCGGTCCGTTGGGGTCCCCGCCCCCCTATCTAAGCTATTGAATCTTAAATCTTTGTCCGGCAGCGGGCAAGTCGAACTCGCTGCCGGCCGCGATATTGTCGGCGTCTTGCTGCTTTACCGGGCGCTCGCCGCTCTGGCTTTAACCGCCTACGCCCCCTATGCCTTCCTGCGCTCGCTCGCGGGCCGCCGCCGGCTCGGAGACGTGCGCGGCCGCCTGGGCCTGTCGGACTGGCCCGACCTCGCGGGAGGCGTCTGGATCCACGCGGTCTCCGTGGGCGAGGTCGGAGTCGCGAGAAACCTCCTGCCGGAGCTTCGGCGGCGTCTGCCCGGGACGCGCTTCGGCGTTTCCGTCTCCACGGCCGCCGGCCGCGAGCTCGCCGAGAGGACTCTCTCGCGCGACGCCGCCGTCTACGCCTTCCCGTTCGATCTCGCCCGGCCGGTCGAGAAAGCCCTCGCCGCCACGCGGCCCGGCCTGGTCATCCTGACCGAGACGGAGATCTGGCCTCTCTTCATCGAGCGGGCCGCGCGCAGCGGCATCCCGGTCGCTCTCGTCAACGGCCGCATCTCCGAACGTTCCTTCGCCCGCTATCGCCTCCTCGGCGGTTTCTTCGCGAAGACCCTGGCCCGGCTGTCGATGGCCGCGATGCAGTCGAAGGAAGACGCCCGGCGGCTGGAGACGCTCGGAGCGCCGGCGGAGAGGGTGCGCGCGTTCGGCAATCTGAAGTACGACCTTCCGGCCCCGCCGGCTTTCGCCGACGCGGAACGACTCGCCCGCGCGGCCGCCGGAAGGCCGGTCTTCGTGGCCGGCTCGACGGGCGAAGGCGAGGAGGTGCTCGTCCTCGATGCCTGGGAGGGACTCTCTCCGCGGCCCCTGCTCGTCCTCGCCCCGCGCCGCCCCGAGCGCTTCGACGAAGTCGCCCGGCTGGTGGAGTCGCGAGGCCTGCGCTTGCTGCGCCGCTCCACCCTCAACTCTCAACCCTCAGCCCTCGACTCTCTCCCCGACCTCTACCTCCTCGACTCCATCGGCGAGCTCGCTTCGGTCTACCGCGGAGCCACGCTGGCCTTCGCCGGCGGAAGCCTGGTTCCGTCGGGCGGCCAGAGCCCGATCGAGGCCTGGGCGGCGGGCGTTTCCGTCGTGGCCGGGCCGCACATGGAGAACTTTCGCGAGGCCGCCCGCGAGGGCGAGGCTCTCGGGATCCTGCGGCGAGCGCACGCTCCCGGGATTCTCGGCGCGCTGTTCGCCGACGCTCTCGCCGATCCGAGACAAGCGGCCCGGCGGGGCGAGGAGGCCGCCCGGTTCGTCGAGGGCAGCCGGGGCGCGGCGGCGGCCACGGCCGACGCGCTCGTGGCGCTTGCGCCTGCCCTTCGGACCGCGCAAGGATCGGCCTCGTGACTCCCCTCATGCCGCTCTCGCGGCTCTACGGAAAAGCGCTGGAGCTGCGTGCGGGCTGGTACGCCTCCGGGCGGATCGTGTCGCACGGCCTGCCGCGGCCGTCGATCTCCGTCGGCAACCTCACCTTCGGAGGGACCGGGAAGACGCCGCTCGTCGAGCTCCTCGCGCGGCGGCTTCGGTTCGAGGGATGGCGGCCGGCGATTCTCTCGCGCGGCTACGGCCGCGACTCACGAGGCGTCCTCGTCGTCTCGGCGGGCGATGGGCCCCTCGTCAGCGCCGAGCGCGGAGGCGACGAGCCCGTCGCCCTCGCCCGCTCGACCTCCGGCGTCATCATCGTCGTCGGAGAGAGGCGCGTCGAGGCGGCGCGGCGGGCGGCGGATCTCGGAGCCGACATCTTCGTCCTCGACGACGGATTCCAGCATCTCGCGGTCGCGCGCGACGTCAATCTTCTCCTCTTCGACGCCCGCGACCCCTTCGGCGGCGGGAGCACGCCTCCGCGCGGACGCCTGCGCGAGCCGCTCGACGCGATGCGCCGGGCGGACGCGATCCTCTTCACCCGCGTCGAGCGCGGTTCGCCCGACGCCGAGGCGCTCGCGGCGATCGCGCGGACGCACCCGGCCGCTCCGATCTTCCACGCCCGCTTCCGCGGGGCGGGCCTGCGGGACGAGTCCGGCTCTCCGGTCGAAGTCGAATCCCTGAAGGGCCGCCGGTTCCTCTCGGTGTGCGGCGTGGCCGACCCGAAGCAGTTCGCCGCGACCCTCGCCGAGATGTCCCTGTCGCCGGAGGAGCGGATCGAGCTCCGCGACCACCAGCGGTACCGCGAGCGTCACGTGACGCGCATCCTCCGCGCCGCCGAGCGCACGGGCGCGAGCTTCCTCGTGACGACGGAAAAGGACGCCGTCAAGCTCGCCGGCAAGACGGCGCTGCCGCTGCTCACGGTCCGCCTCTCGGTCGAGGTTCTCGAAACCGGATTCTTCCCGTTTCTCGCGGCTCGCCTGGCCGCCGCGCGAGCGGCTTACGCCCCCAAGGCATGAGCCAGCGTTCGGTGGCGCGGGACCGGGCCGAGCTCGCGTTGTATCGCCTGGGCGAGGGCGCTCTGCGGGCGCTCCCGGCCCGCGCGCGCGAGGGCCTCGGACGGCGGCTCGGCCGGCTCTACCTGCGCGTCGTGCCGTCGAGGAAGCGCATCCTGCTCGAGAACCTGGCCCGGGCGTACCCGGAGAAGACGCCGGAGGAGATCGAGGCGATCGGCATGGCCTCCGCGGAATGGGTCGGGGCGGCCTTCGTCGATTTCCTCGAGGTCTCGAGCCTTCCGGCCGACGAGGTCCGCGAGCGCATCCGCACCGCCGGCGAAGCGAACCTCGAGAAGGCCCGCGCGCGCGGCAAGGGCGTCTTCCTCCTTTCGGCGCACATCGGAGGCTGGGAGCTCGGAGCGATCCGCGCCGGCCTCATCGGCGAGCCGATCGCCCCCGTCGTCCGCCCGCTCGACAACGCGCTTCTCGAACGGGAGCTCGCGTCGCGGCGCACGCGTCTGGGCAACCGCGTGATCGCCAAGCGCGACGCCGCGCGGGACATCCTGAAGGCGATGGCGCGCGCGGAGACCGTGGCGATCCTCGTGGATCAGAACGTCCTCGCGCGGGAAGCCGTCTTCGTCCCGTTCTTCGGCCGCCCCGCGGCCACGACGCCGGCCCTCGCGCTCTTCCAGCTCAAGACGGACGCGGCGGTCGTTCCGGTCTTCACGTGGCCCGAGGGCCGCGGCCGCTACCGGCTGGAGTTCGAGGCCCCGATCCTCGCCGAGGAGTTCCGGAGCCTGCCTCGCGAGGACGCGATCCGCGCGGCCACGGCGCGGTACATGGAGGTCACCGAGGCGGCCGTGCGCAAGGCTCCGGAAGTCTGGCTCTGGATGCACGATCGTTGGAGAACCCGACCGGCGCAGGCGGCGAGGCCCGAGGAAGCCTCGACCGCATGAAACGCCTGGTCGTCGGCACGAACTGGATCGGCGACGCGGTGATGTCGCTGCCGTTTCTGCGTGCCCTGCGCGCGGCGCACCCCGGCGACTCGCTGACCGTTTTCGCGCCGCGCGGTCCCGACTCGATCTACCGGGCGGCGGGAACCGCGAACGAGGTGATGACCCGCTCGGGCCTCCTGCGCGACGCGGCGGCCCTCGCGTCCCGGCGGTTCGACGAGGCGTGGCTGCTGCCCAACTCGCTGCGGGCGGCGATCTACGCGCGGGCCTCGGGCGCCCCGCGGCGCATCGGCTACGCCACCGACCGGCGCGGCCCGCTGCTGACCCACCCCTTGCCCGCGTCCGAGGAGCCGGGCCACCAGCTGCGGGACTACGACGCGCTGTTGTCGGCGCACGGAATCCTGCCCGACCTCGAGCCGCCGCGGCTGCCGCTTCCGGAGGAGGCGCGATGCCGGGCCGAGAAAGCGCTCTCGGCCGCGGGCCTCTCGGGCGCCACGGATCGCCTCGTGCTGCTGTCGCCCGGAAGCGCGAAGGATCCGACCAAGAGATGGCGCGCCGGCCGTTTCGCAAAGCTCGGCGATCTGCTCGCGCAGCGGCGGTTCATCTGTGCGATCGTCGTGGGCCCTCAGGAGAGCGCGCTCGGCGTCGACGTCTCCGGCGCGGCCGCCGCCCCGCTCCCCGTCCTCGGCCCCGACCTCGATCCGGTCGGCCTCGCCGCTCTGATTTCGCGCTCGCGCCTTCTGGTGTCGAACGACTCCGGCCCCATGCACCTGGCGGCGGCCGTCGGCACGCCCGTCGTCGCCTTCTTCGGGCCGACCGACCCGGGGCGCACCGCGCCGACCGGCTCACCCGCCCGGGTTCTCGACCGCTACGTCTCCTGCTCTCCTTGCTTCCTATCGAAGTGCCCGTACGGGCACGAGTGCATGAAGGAGATCAGTGTCGAGATGACGCTGGCGGCGTGCGAGGGGTTGCTGGAGCAGCCGTCATCCTGAGGAGCGAAGCGACGAACGATCCCAGACTAGTTCGGATCCTTCGCTGCGCTCAGGATGACGCGGCGCCTGCGGGCGCGGCGCCCGCGCGCCGCGTCACTTCAGCTCCGTATTCCAGTACGCCACATCGACGAAGTTCCGCCACGCCGGATGAAACCGCGTCGAGCCGAACTGGCCGACCGGATGCCAGCGGGGCTTCTTCGGCGCCACGACCAGCTTCATGTGCGCTTCCTGCGGCGTGCGATTGCCCTTCTTCACGTTGCAGGCGAGGCACGCGCAGACGACGTTCTCCCAGGTCGAGGTGCCGCCGCGGGAGAGCGGGATGACGTGGTCGAGCGACAGCTCGGAAGACGCGAAGCGGTGCCCGCAGTACTGGCAGCGGTTCCCGTCGCGGAGATAGATGTTGTGGCGCGAGAACTTCACGTCCTGGCGCGGGAGGCGGTCGAAGTCCTTGAGCGCGACGACGCGGGGCACGCGAATGGCCATCGACGGCGTCAGGACGACCTCGTCCTGGGGCCGCACGGGGATGTCGCACCAGTTCTCGAACTCGTAGGTCGAATAGTCCGGCAGGACGGCCTTGACGTGCCCCTTGTAGAAGAGCGAGAAGGCCTTGCGGACCGAAGTCACCTGCACGGCCTGAAAGACACGGTTGAGGACGAGGACCTGTGTGTCGAGCATGGCTTCCTGGGCCCGTCATTATAATCCGCGCCAGTGCCCTTCGACGTCGCGCGCGCCCGCCTGCAGGCGCTCGTTCCGAGCCTGACCGGCCGCCGGATCGTCGTCGCCGGCGACTTCGTCCTCGACCGTTTCATCTACGGCCACCCCAAGCGCATCAGCCGCGAGGCGCCGGTCCTCATCCTCCGCCATCGCGGAGAGCAGCGGCTTCCGGGCGGCGCGGGCAACACGGCGGCCAACGTGCGCGCGCTCGGCGGGGTGCCGCTCCCCGTGGGCGTCGTCGGCGCGGACGAGGACGGACGGTCCCTTCGAGAGTCGCTCGCCGCGCGCGGCATCGCGACGGACGGCCTGCTCGAGGCGTCCGGCTATCGCACGCCGACCAAGACGCGCATCCTCGCGGGGGCGCCCAACGCCATCAAGCAGCAGATCGTGCGCTACGACGTCGAAGACGTCCTGTCCGCCGGCGCCGGCGTGTCCTCCGCGCTCGCCGAGCGGCTCCGCGACGCCGCGCGCGGCGCCGAAGGCGCGGTCCTCTCCGACTACGGGTACGGCGCGGTCGCGCCGTCGAGCGTTGCCGGGCTGCGGCAGGCGCTCCCGCAAGGCGCGCGCATCAGCGTCGACTCGCGTCATCGGCTTCCCGAGTTCTCCGACGTCGATGCCGCGACGCCCAACGAGGAAGAGCTCGAGGAGTGCGCGGGCCGCGCGCTCGGCGAGTCGGACGCGGCTCTCGCCGAGGCCGCCGCGGGACTTCGCGCGACGATGCGCTGCGGGAGCCTTCTCGTGACGCGGGGCTCGCGCGGGATGGCCCTCTTCTCGGACTCCGCGACGCCGGCCCTGATCCCCGTCCACGGCACGGACCAGGTCGCCGACGTGACGGGCGCGGGAGACACGGTTCTGGCCACGTTCGCCCTGGCGCTCTCCGCGGGAGCCTCGCCTCTCGAGGCGGCGCTGCTCGCCAACTTCGCCGGGAGCGTCGTCGTGATGAAGATGGGGACCGCCGTCGTCACGCCCGCCGAGCTCTCGGCCGCGGTCGAAGCGGATCGAGCGCTGCTCGCGTGAGGGTGTGCGCCTCCTGATCGTCCGCCTCTCGTCGATGGGCGACGTGATTCACGCGCTGCCGCTGGCGGAGAACGCCCGCGCCTCCGGCGCGGTGGTCGGCTGGGTCGTGGAACGAAAGTTCTCGGGCCTGCTCGAGGGCAATCCGAACGTCGACCGGATTTTCGTCGCGGACACGCAGGCGTGGAGACAGAGCCCGTGGTCCCTCGAAACACGCCGCGGCCTCCGGCAGCTGCGGCGGGAGATCCGGGAGTACGCGCCGGGATTCTCGATCGACGCCCAGGGGCTCTGGAAGTCGGCGCTCGTCGCCCGGGCCGCCGGCTCGCCCGTCATCGGCTTCGCGCCCCGCTCCCGCCGGGAGCCGGCGTCCGCTCTGCTCTGCTCCGTCCCGGTCGTTCCCGCGGCCGATCGGCCGCACGTCGTGGATCGAAACCTGTCGCTGCTCGAGCCGACGCCGATCGAGATCCGCTCCAGCGCTCCCGACGCCTCGTATCTCGCCGGCGTCCCGGCGCCGGAGGCCGACGCCTTTCTCGCCTCGGTCCCGCGCCCGTTCGTGCTCCTGCATCCCGGCGCCGGCCGGGCGGAGAAGGCCTGGGGCGAAGAGCGTTTCGCGCACGTGGCGCGGGGCCTCATCCGCGAGCGCGGCATCGTCCCGCTCGTCTCGTGGGGGCCCGGCGACGAGCGGCGGGCGGAGCGGCTTCGCGCGCTCCTGCCGAAACGGCCGCCGGTGCCGCGTCTCGGCTTCGCGTCGCTCGCACGACTCATCCGCGCGTCGGCGCTCTTCGTCGCCGGCGACACGGGGCCGCTCCATCTCGCCGACGCCCTCGGCGTTCCGACGCTCGCGCTCTTCGGCCCGACGGATCCCTCGCGCAACGGCCC
Organism: uncultured Acidobacteriota bacterium; assembly: GCA_963782585.1. Taxonomy (GTDB): domain Bacteria; phylum Acidobacteriota; class Thermoanaerobaculia; order UBA5066; family Gp7-AA6; genus DAHUXD01. The sequence continues at coordinate 253,643 of CAWAKL010000003.1, read as the reverse complement.
CTACCGCGATCGGCGCGGCGTCGTGACACGCATGCACGAAGTGTCCGACGACACGGTTCTGGCGAGGGCGCTGGAGCTGCTGACCCTTTGACTCTCGCCCTCTAAACCCCTACCATCATTCCCACTCCATGGCCGTCAAACTGGGAGATCTCCTCCTCAAACAGAAGCTGATCACGCAGGATCAGCTCGATACCGCCTTGAAGCTCCAGCGCGAGGAGGGCGGAAAGATCGGCGAGGCGCTCGTGCGCGTCGGCGCGGTCTCCGAGGGCGACATCACCGAGACGCTCTCCCAGCAGTTCGGAGTCCCGTCGATCGACCTCGCGCACTTCGAGATCGATCCGGCCGTCATCAAGGTCGTCCCCGGCGAAGTCGCCCGCAAGTACGGTGTGCTCCCGGTGAACAAGACGGGAGCGACCCTCACGATCGCAATGGGCGATCCGACCAACGTGTTCGCCATGGACGACATCAAGTTCATGACGGGATACAACGTCGAGCCCGTCGTCGCCTCCGAGATCGCGCTGCGCAAGGCGATCGACAAGCACTACGGGACGCCGCGCTCGGTCGTCCTGAAGGAACGCACGAAGCAGTCCGGCGGCCCGGGTTACTCCATGGAGGCGAGCCTCGACGACGTGATGGCCTCTTCCGCGCTGACGATGGACGACATGGCGAGCGTCGGCCTCGGCGAGCTCAACATGGACGAGATCACCGGGTTGGACACCGGTGCCGACGTCGACGTCGTCAAGGGCGAGGAAGGGCAGGAGATCGACCTCTCCGACCTGACCAAGTCCTCGGAGTCCGCCCCGATCATCAAGGTCTCCAACCTGATTCTGATCGAGGCCCTGAAGGCCGGCGCCTCGGACATCCACGTCGAGCCCTACGAGAAAGAGTTTCGCGTCCGCTTCCGCGTGGACGGGATCCTCCACAACATCATGGCCCTGCCGATGCGCACCCGGGACCCCCTCATCTCCCGCCTGAAGATCATGGCGAAGCTCGACATCTCCGAGAAGCGGCTGCCGCAGGATGGGCGCATCAAGATCCGGCTGCGCGTCGAGGAACGCTCCCGCGACCTGGACCTCCGCGTCTCGTCGGTGCCGACGCACTTCGGCGAGAAGGTCGTCATGCGCCTTCTCGACAAGTCCAAGCTCCAGCTCGACATGACGCAGCTCGGTTTCGACGTGGACCCGCTGCGGCGCTTCAAGGACGCGATCGACCGGCCCTACGGGATCGTCCTCGTCACCGGACCGACGGGCTCCGGAAAGACCAACACGCTCTACTCCGCGATCGCCGCTCTCAACGACCCGACCGTGAACATCATGACGGCCGAGGACCCGATCGAGTTCAACCTCGCCGGCATCAATCAGGTCCAGATGAAGGAGCAGATCGGCCTGACGTTCGCGTCGGCGCTTCGCTCGTTCTTGCGGCAGGACCCCGACATCATCCTCGTCGGCGAGGTCCGGGACTTCGAGACGGCCGAGATCGCGGTGAAGGCCGCGCTCACGGGCCACCTCGTGCTCTCGACGCTCCACACCAACGACGCCCCCTCGACGATCAACCGCCTCATGAACATGGGCATCGAGCCGTTCCTCGTGGCCACGTCGGTCAACTGCATCTGTGCGCAACGCCTCGTCCGGCGAATCTGCACCCAGTGCCCCGAGGACGTCGAGACCCCGCCCCAGATGCTCATCCAGGTGGGCTTCGCTCCCGACGAGGTCAAGACCCTCCGCATCAAGCGCGGCCGCGGCTGCGACCGCTGCAACCAGACCGGCTACAAGGGACGGGTCGGTCTCTTCGAGGTGCTCGCTTTCACCGACGAGATCCGCGACATGATCCTCTCGGGAGCCTCTTCGATCGAGCTCAAGCGCAAGGCCATCGAGGAGGGGATGATCAGCCTCCGGATGTCGGGCCTTCAGAAGATCCGCGAGGGCGCCACGACCCTCGAAGAAGTGCTCCGGGAAACCGTCCTGTAGGCCTTTTTCCGCGCACAGGACGCTTTTTTCGCGCCCGTGGAGGCCACCCGGCCGAATGACCAGTCCCTTTATTTCCCGGCGTTTCGAGCGTAAACTCCTGCAACACAACAATCGGGGGACTTCGTATGGCAACTGACGCCACGCTCCATGGGCTTTTGAAGCAAATGGTCGAGATGGGGGCTTCCGACCTCCATCTGACGACCCAGTCGCCGCCCATGGTGCGTCTCGACGGCAAGCTCATCCCCCTGCCCTATCCGGCGCTCACGGTCCCCGAAACCAAGCAGCTCGCCTACTCGGTTCTGACCGACGCCCAGAAGCACCGCTTCGAGGAAAACCTGGAGCTCGACTTCTCCTTCGGCGTCAAGAGCCTCGCCCGCTTCCGGGCGAACAACTTCCAGCAGCGGGGCGCCGTGGGCGGCGTCTACCGTCAGATCCCGTACGAGATCCTGGGCTTCAAGGAGCTGGGGCTTCCGCCCGTCGTCGAGCTCCTCTGCGACAAGCCGCGCGGCCTCATCCTCGTCTGCGGGCCGACGGGCTCGGGCAAGACGACGACGCAGGCCGCGATGATCGACAAGATCAATCGCGAGAAGCAGCTCCACATCGTCACGATCGAGGACCCGATCGAGTTCCTCCACGGCCACAAGAAGTGCCTCGTCAACCAGCGCGAGCTGCACGCCGACACGCACTCTTTCTCGAACGCCCTCCGCGCCGTCCTCCGCGAGGACCCGGACGTCGTGCTCATCGGCGAAATGCGCGACCTCGAGACGATCGAGGCCGCGCTCCGGATCGCCGAGACGGGCCACCTCACGCTCGCGACGCTCCACACGAACTCGGCGACGACGTCGATCAACCGCATCATCGACGTCTTCCCGGCGGGCCAGCAGAGCCAGATCCGCACGCAGCTCTCGTTCGTGCTCGAAGGCATCATGTGTCAGACCCTCATCGAACGCTCGAGCGGCAAGGGGCGCGTGATGGCCCTCGAGGTCCTGGTGCCGAACGCCGCCGTCCGCAACCTGATCCGCGAGGACAAGATCCACCAGATCTACTCGACGATGCAGTCCGGCCAGTCCAAGTTCGGCATGCAGACGTTCAACCAGTCCCTCGCCACGCTCTACCTCAAGAAGCAGATCAGCCTCGAGGCCGCCCTCTCCCGCTCGTCGATGCCCGACGAGCTGCAGGAGCTCATCAATCGCGGCGTCGGCGTCAACGTGCCGACCACGGCCGCCGCGGCAGGGAAGAGGTAACCCATGCCCAATTACGTCTGGAAGGGCAGAAACCGCACCGGGATCGTCCAGGAGGGCGTGCTCGCCGCGGACACCAAGGAAGTCGCGCTGGCGACGTTGCGCCGCCAGAACATCGTCGTCACCGGCATCCGGGAGCGCGGCAAGGAAATCTCTCTCACCAAGATGGGCCGCAAGGTCCCCTCCAAGATCCTGGCGATCTTCACGCGCCAGTTCTCGGTCATGATCGACGCGGGCCTGCCGCTCGTGCAGTGCCTCGAGATCCTCGCGAACCAGCAGGAGCACAAGAACTTCGCCAAGATCCTCCTCCAGGTCCGCCAGGACGTCGAGGCGGGCTCGACGCTCGCCGACGCCATGCGCCGGCACCCGAAGGCCTTCGACGATCTCTACGTGAACATGGTCGCCGCCGGCGAGGCCGGCGGTATTCTCGACACGATCCTCCAGCGGCTCTCGACCTACATCGAGAAGGCCGTCAAGCTGCGCGCCCAGGTCCGGGCCGCGCTCATCTACCCCATCGCCGTCATCTGCATCGCGGCGATCGTCGTCGCCGTCATCCTGCTGAAGGTCATCCCGACCTTCGCCGCGCTGTTCACGAGCCTCGGGGCCGAGCTCCCCTTTCCGACGCGCGTCGTCATCTGGGCTTCGAACCAGCTCGCCCGCTACTTCCCGTTCGTCGTCGCCCTCATCGTCGCGGGCGTGTTCTTCTTCCGCCGGTACTACAAGACCTACCGGGGCCGCCGCGTCGTCGACGGGGCGCTTCTGAAGATGCCGATCCTCGGGATCATCCTGCGCAAGATCGCCGTGGCCCGTTTCTGCCGGACGCTCGCCACCCTGACGTCCTCGGGCGTGCCGATCCTCGAGAGCCTCGACATCACGGCGCGCACCGCCGGCAACGCCATCGTCGAGGACGCCATCATCGAGACGCGCAAGAGCGTCGAGAACGGCAAGACCCTCGTCGAGCCCCTCCGGGACTCGGAGGTCTTTCCCAACATGGTCGTGCAGATGATCGGCGTCGGCGAGCAGACCGGCGCTCTGGACTCGATGCTCAACAAGATCGCCGAGTTCTACGAAGACGAGGTGGACATCGCCGTGGCCGGTCTCGTCAAGCTGCTCGAGCCCGTCATGATCTTCATCCTCGGCGTCGTCATCGGCGGCATCGTCATCGCGATGTACCTCCCGATGTTCACGCTGATCAACAAGATCGGATAGAAAGTCGAGGGTCGAGAGTCGAGGGTTGAGAGTTAAGCGAGCGAGATCGACGCCCGATCCGGTCGAGGGCCTCGCCGCCGTCACCCTCGACCCTTAACCCTGGACTCTCGACTTTCGACCCATGGACGACTCCCTCCGGCGCTCGCTGTTCTGGCTGACCGCGATCCGTGTCGCGGTCTTCTTTCTCATCCTCCTCTCCGCGATCCTCGTCCAGGCGGGCTCGGCGCCCTCCCTGATCCCGGACGCGCGCGCCGAGGACGTCGACATCTCCTACCTCTACGGGCTGTGCGCGGCGGCCTTCGTCCTCTCCCTCTTTCACTGGACGCTCGGCCGGTTCCTCCCGCCCCGCCTCGAGGCGTACCTCCAGATCCTCGGCGATCTCGGCCTCGTCTGCATGCTCGTGTATTCGTCCGGAGGCCCGACGTCCGTCTTTACGTTCCTCTACCTCGTCGTCATCGGTTCGGCGGCGTTCCTTTTGTATCGGACGGGGGCAGTCGTCATCGCGTCCGTCGCGGCGCTCGCCCACGGGCTCATGGTCGAGCTGACCGCGTACGAAATTCTGCCGCGTCCCCGCATGGTTTCCCTGGGCCTCTGGGGACCCGAGCGGATCGGCTACAACCTCGCGATCACCATCATCGGCTTCTACGGCGTCGCATTCATGGTCTCGTATCTCTCCGAGAAGCTGCGCGGCACGCGCGAAGAGCTCGACAACCGGCAGAAGGCGCTCTCGCGCATCCAGAGCCTGTACGCCAACGTCATCGCCTCGATGTCGTCCGGGCTCGTCACCGCCGACTCGCGGGAACGGGTCACGTTCCTCAATCAGGCCGGCGGCGAGATCCTCGGCATCGTTCCGGCCCGCGCCACGGGCCGGCTCCTGCAGGAGATCGGCCTGGACCTCCCGGACGAGTGGGACGAGATCCGCCACCGGACACGCGGCCGCGAGGGCTACCGCGCCGAGGTCGAGCTTCACCGCGGCGATTCCCGCCGCGTCGTCGGCTACTCCGTGCGCGCCCTGAAGGACCCCTCCTCCGGCGAGGACGGCGCGCTGATCGTCTTCCAGGACCTGACCGAGGTGAAGAAGCTCGAGCGGCAGGCCAGGTTCAACGAGCAGCTGGCGGCCGTGGGCGAGCTCGCCGCCGGCATCGCGCACGAGATCCGCAATCCCCTCGCGTCGATCTCGGGCTCGGTTCAGGTCCTCTCGAACGAGCTCTCCGTGGGATCGGCCGAACGGCGTCTCATGGAGATCATCGTGTCCGAGTCCAACCGCCTCTCGAAGATCCTCGAGGAGTTCCTGCGCTTCGTCCGGCCGCAGGAGAGGCGCGTCGCGGTCTTCGACGTCGCCGGCAGCATTCAGGAAGTGCTCGAGCTCTTCCGTCTCTCCGACGAGGTCTCGGACGCCCACACGATCGCCCTCGACGTCGAGCCGCCCGGCTCGCTGCTCGCGGCGGACCGCGATCAGATCCGCCAGATCATCTACAACGTCGCCAAGAACGCGGTGCGTGCCATGCCCGACGGCGGAACCCTGACGGTGGAAGGCCGGGAGGAGGGCGCGTGGTATAGCATCCGATTTCGCGACACCGGCCGCGGAATGAGCGAGGAAGAGATCGCCCGCGTCTTCACGCCCTTCTCCACGGCCTTCGACGGCGGAACCGGGCTCGGCATGGCCATCGTCCGGCGCATCGTCGAGGACCACGGGGGCGCAATCGACGTCGAATCCAAACCGGGAGAGGGGACAAACGTGACGATTCTGCTGCCTCGAAACGCGCCGACTTCGCCGGGCGCCGGACGGCCCGCCCTCGCGCGCGAGGCCATCCAGTGAGCGGCCCGCGTCTGCTGATCGTCGACGACGAGAAGTCGCTCCGCGACATGCTGCAGCTCCTCTTCCACCGGCAGGGATTCGAGGCCACGACGGCCGCCAACTACACCGAAGGCGTGGCCGCGGCGATCCGGCTGAACCCCGACGTCATCCTGTGCGACATCAAGATGCCCGACGGCAACGGCCTCGACCTCCTCTCGAAGGTGCGGGCGGAGGGCCTGCCGACGCCCGTCATCATGATCACGGCCCATACCTCCACCGAAGACGCGATCCAGGCCCTCAAGCGCGGGGCGGTCGACTACATCCCGAAGCCGTTCAACAACGACGAGCTCGTGATGATCGTCCGGCGGGCCCTGGGCGAGAAGCAGCTTCAGGACGAGAACATCTATCTCCGGCAGGAGCTCGCCGGGAAGTACCAGTTCGCCAACATCATCGGCCGCGGCAGCCGGATGCAGGAAATCTTCCGCACGATCGAGCGCATCGGCAAGGTGTCCTCGACCGTGCTCGTGACGGGCGAGAGCGGCACGGGCAAGGAAGTCATCGCCCGGGCGATCCATTTCGGCTCCATCCGCAAGGAGAAGAAGTTCGTCTCCATCAACTGCGGAGCGCTCCCCGAGGCGCTGCTCGAGTCCGAGCTCTTCGGCCACGAGCGGGGCGCCTTCACCGGCGCGGTGCGCGAGAAGCGCGGCCTCTTCCACGAGGCCGACGGCGGCACGCTCTTCCTCGACGAGATCTCCGAGATGACCCCGACCATGCAGGTCAAGCTCCTGCGCGCCATCCAGGAGAAGGTGGTCCGAAGGGTCGGCGGCAACGAAGAGCTCTCGGTGGACGTCCGGATCATCGCGGCGACCAACAAGGACCTGAACGACCTCGTCGCCGAGAGCCGGTTCCGCGAGGACCTCTTCTACCGGATCAACGTCATTCCGATCACCCTGCCGCCGCTGCGTTCCCGGACCGAGGACGTGGCGCCGCTGACGACCCACTTCATCGCGAAGATCTGCAAGGAGCAGAAGATCCCCGAGAAGAAGATCTCGATCGAGGCCATGCGGCTGCTCGAGGCCTATCCGTGGCCCGGCAACGTGCGCGAGCTCGAGAACACGCTCGAGCGGACCGTGGCGCTCGAGGCCGGACCCGTGATCAACGCGTCGAGCCTGCCCGAGACCGTGGCCCTCGGCGTGCGGACGCGCGTTCCCGACTTCGAGAGCCTGCCCGAGGAGGGCATCAACCTGGAGGCTTACCTCGAAACGGTCGGCAAGCGGCTCATGCGCGAGGCGCTCGACCGTTGCGGCGGAGTCCAGACGAAGGCCGCCGAGCTGCTCCACATGTCCTTCCGGTCCTTCCGCTACTACGCCAAGAAGTACAACCTCGTCCACAAAGAGGAGATGTACGGCGAGGAGGGAGAAGGCGAGGCCTCGGAGTCACAGGCGTGACCTCGAGACGCCACGCCCTCGCCGCCTGCCTGCTCGTGGCGATGGCCTGCGGCGCAGGGGCCTGCGGCGCCGCGCCCGGATCCTCGGGCTCGCCCGCACCGGCGCCCACGGAGGCCGCGGGGCCGCGCGCCGTCCTGCCGTCGGGCGCGGTCTACCGGCTCGAGCTCGCGACGGTTCCCGAAGACCAGGCGCAGGGGCTCATGTACCGCGAGAACCTGCCCGAGAAGACCGGCATGCTCTTCCTCTTCGCCGAGCTCGCGCCGCACCACTTCTGGATGAAGAACACCATGATCCCCCTCGACATCATCTGGCTGGACGAGAGCGGGAAGGTCCTCTTCGTCTCCGCGAACACCCCGCCGTGCAAGGCGGATCCCTGCCCGACCTACGGCACCGATCAACCGGTGCGCATGGTCCTCGAGCTCGCCGGCGGGATGGCCGCGAAGGAACGCGTCGAGCCCGGCTCCGCCGTAGTGCTCAAGGACCTTCCGAGCTGACCGGGCTCCCGTCCTTCCGGATCCAGAACTCGACGGCTCCGGAGCTCCAGTAAGGCCGGAAGTGTTCCCGGAGGAAGGCGGCCACACGGGGAGCCCGCTCGTCATTGGACAGGTGATCGATCTCCTGCGCCAGCAGCCCGGACGAAACGAGCACCACGCGCACCCGGGGATTCGCGGCGACCGCTTCGATGACCTCACGCTGAGCGCTCTCCGTCTCGTAGAAGGGAACCTCGTAGTAGCGAATCGGACAATCGCGGTCGAACAGGTAGTACAGGCCGGGGGCGTTCGCAAAGTCGAGCCAGGTTTCGCCGCCCCGCAGATCCGTCCGCCGGATCATCTCGGCGGTGGCTTCGATCAGCGCGGCGTCCGCCTCCAAAAAAACCGCTCCCCGGGCGCGTGACAGCCCCTCGCCTTCGACCGCCCGCGCTGCGGGCGGCGTCCACGGCTCGACGATCGCGCGCGAGGCGGCCGAAACGAAGGAGATCGGCTCGCGGCCCACGATCACAGTCGCCACGAGAAGCGCCGTCGCCACGGCGCCGACCCTCCACCGGCGCGTCCCGCCGCGGGCCCAGCGGTCGAGCAGGAGGAGACACACCGGCGCGGCGAGCAGCGGGTATGTGACGTGGTGGCGCTCGATGACCGAGAGCATCCCGGCAAAAATCCACGCGAGCACCGGCAGGAGGCCGCGTGCGCGCGCGCCGACGCGCGGGGCGCGGGGAAGGAGGGCTCCCGAAACCACGGCGGAGATCGCCAGGAAGACGTAGGCGAGCGCCGTCTGGCTGCGAAGCCAGGCCATGGCCGGCGGGCCCGGATCGTCCTTCGTCAGCTCGAGGGGCGGGAACCCGAGAGCATAGACGGGCAGGAGCGAAGGCACGAAGTCGAACGTGGTCTGCACGAACCCGCCGAGAATGCCGAAGGAGGCGAGGGCGAGCGCGATCGCTCCCGCCGACACGGCGGCGCCGATGAGGAGCCTGCGGAGATGAGCGACCCGGTCCCCCCGCGCCACCCACAGCGCGACCGCCACACTCGCGGCCGCGTACGCCGTGAAGTCGACGGCGACGCAGAGCCCGATCGGCAGAGCGGCGCCGCAAGCGAGCCATGCCCAGGGCTTGCGGGTTCGCGAGGCGTAGACCGCCACGACGAGCGTCCAGAGGGACAGCAGCGCCCGGACGAAAAGGTAATTGGGGAGAATCAGCAGCGTGAGCAGCAGCCCGCCGAACCCGACGGCCGGGCTGCCGGTCGCCGCCCAGCCCAGCGCATAGAAGGCGGGATTGAAGAAAACGCCGACGAGCTTCGTGCTGCGCTTGAGCCCCCGGTAGTCGTCGCCGAAGAGCTGGAGTTGCGCGGCCTGCAGCAGGCCGTCGCTGAACAGGCCGTGACCCGGAACGATGTCCCGATACGGCCGCTCGCCGTTCAGATACTCGGACGCCGGCAGAAGCGCGTGCCCGTCTTCGAAAACATCTCCCACCGTCGGCGCGCGCATGACCGCAGCGGCTACGAGCCCCGTCACGCTGCCCGGGAGGAGGATCCAGAGCAGGGCGGTCCGCAGCGGGCGTTGGATCGCCGGAAGGGTCCCGGCGGCCGCCCGCGCGAGGATCGGCAACACGAGACCGATCACGCCCACCGTGAACCAGAACGCCGGTGACCTCGGGCCGAGCAGCGTCAGGGGAAGAATCGGGCAGGCCGCGGCGAGAAAGACGGCGCCGCGCGCCGCATCCCGGCTCCCGAGGAGCACGGCCAGCCCGAACGAAACCGCGAGCACTCCGGCAAGCGAGAGGATCGGCGGAACACCGCCTCCCGACAGGGGAACGACGAGGAAGGTCCAGACGGCAATCGCATGCGCCGTGACCGCCGAAACAACGAGTCCCGCGCCGGCCGGCCAGCGCCCCCGCCCGCTCTTGGGCGGCTGCGGCGCGGGAGACCTGTTTGGGATCCGGTTCCTCCTCGCCGCCAGCCGCATTCCGGCGGCGCCGCCGACCACGGGAAGGACGGCCAGAAGGACGAGTCGAACGACGTCCGTCGCGGGATCGAAGCCATGCTCGGCGGCGTAACCGGGCACCTGCCCGACGGCGCTTCGCGACGGAAGGCTCGCGGCCACGGCGACGGCCACGACGAATCCGAGTACGGATCCTGCGCCCGAAGCGACACGGGCGCCTCTCGAAAGGCGGGGACGGCCCAATGGGTTCGTGTTGCGAAGCTCTCGCGAAAGGCGGCCGGAATCCCGGCCGATCACGGCTCGAAGAGAAACAGCCCGTCCCCCATGGTTCCCACGTAGACCCGGCCTCCCCCGTCCGCCGCCGCCGAGGCGAGGACGAGGGCGCGGCGGGGGCTCGTGAACGCGCGGCGGCTGGGTCCTTCCTGCCACCAGAGCGTTCCATCCACGTCCTGCAGATGCGACCAGCCGGCGACCGGCTTCGCCGCGGTCGCCTGCTGCATGAAGATCCCGCCGCCGAGCAGCGCCTTCTTTTTCGTCGACCAGTTCTGCCCGTCCCAGTGCGCGACCGTTTCGCCGGAGCGCAGTTCGAGCAGGGGCTCGCCGTTCTTGTCGGCGAGCAGCTCCGCGGACGTCACCGCGCGCAGGCCGCCGGCCACGGGCTCGAAGCGGCGGCCCTGGCCATCCATCGTCTGGAAGACCCCCTCGGTCGTCACGACCACCGGGCTCGCAAAGGGCGCTCCGAAGAGACCGATCGGAGCGCCTCGCGGCGCCTTCTCGACGGGCGACCAGTGCACGCCGCCGTCGCGGGACACGCGCACGCCGGCCGAGCTCGCGAGCAGGAGGACCGTCTTTCCGTCGCGCCCGCGGAAGGCCGCGAGCGACGCCGATGCCGGCAACGGGTCGACGGAGACCTTGCGGACCTCGCGCCCCCGCGCCTCCCAGACGCCGCTCTCCTCTCCCGCGAAGGCCCGGAAGAAGTACACGCGCGAGGCATCATTGGGATCGGCGAGGAGCTCCGCGACGCGGCTCTCGGCGAGCCCGCGCGAACCCGCCGTGAGGGTCGCGCCCCCGTCGTCCGAATAGAAGACGCCCTCCCCTTCCGTGCCGACATAGAGGCGACCCGAGCGACGGTCGACTTCGAGAGCGGTGACGACGAGCGTCTCCCGCGAGACGCGCGTCCAGCTCGCACCGAAGTCGGCGGAACGGTGAAGGCCTCCGACGGTGGCGGCGTAGACGACGCCCGGGTGGAGAGGATCCCGGCGGACCGAGTGAGAGCGGCGGTTGGTGAATCCCGTGGTGAAACGCGTCCAGCGGTCGCCGCCGTCCTTCGTGCGGTAAACCCAGCCGCAGGTCGAGACCCAGATGTCCCGGGAGTCTGCGCCGTCGAAGTCCCAGGCATAGACCGTCGCGTCGAGCACCATGCCCTCGGCAATCCGGCCCCAGGTCGCGCCGCCGTCCCGGGTGCGAAAGGCCTGCCTCCAGGTTCCGGCGTAGAGCGTGCCGCGATCGGCCGGATCGAACGCGAGCGACTCGACCTGGACGAGGCCCGGCACGCCCTGGCCCGTGCGGCTCCAGGTTTTTCCGCCGTCCTTCGAGACGCGCACACCGTCGTCGCCGCCGACCGCGAGCATGCGCGGTTCTCCCTGTGCGAGCGCCAGGGCGCGCGTCGTCACGGCGCCCGAGGACTGGAGCAGCGTCTTCCACGTCGCGCCGCGGTCGTCACTGACGACGACGCGCCCGCCCGCAAGCTCGCCGGCGACCGCCGCCCAGAGTCGGCCGGGCACGGCGGGATCGGCCACGAGCGCGGTGACGTAGGAGCCGGGGAACGCGGGACCGGACGCGAGCGGGTCCCACGTCGCGCCCGCGTCGCGCGAGCCGTAGAAGTTGCCGCGGGAGGTGCCACAGTAGACGACGCCGGGCTCGAACGGATCGACGGCGAACACGCGGACCTCGGCGCCCCACAGCGGGAGACGCCACCACGAGGCCGCCTCCATCCCCGCGCACGCGAGGAGCAACTCCGCCGCGGCGACGACGCCCGCCGCCGCGAGCCGGGTCGCCCGGCCTCGAAGACTCCGTGATTTGTCGATCCGCACGACGACATTGTACGGGCTCCGGCGGCTCGCCGGGCCGCGGGGCCGTTCGGCTAAACTCGTCAACATGGCCAAGGGACCGATCCGCGTCGCCGTCTTCCCCGCTGCGGGCCTGGGCACCCGGTTCCTGCCGGCCACCAAGGCCCAGCCCAAGGAGATGCTCCCCCTCGTCGACCGGCCCCTGATCCAGTACGTGGTCGAGGAAGCCCGCGACGCCGGCATCGAGCGGATCGTGATCGTCACCGGCCGCGGCAAGAACGCGATCGAGGATCACTTCGACACGGCGCCGGAGCTCGAGTGGCTGCTGCAGGAGCGCGGGAAGGCCGAGCTCCTCGGCGAGATCCGGGAGGTCTCGGAGCTCATGCCCGTCTCCTACGTGCGACAGAAGCAGGCCCTCGGGCTGGGCCACGCCGTGCTGCAGGCCCGCGACCTCGTCGGCCGGGAGAGCTTCGCCGTCATGCTCGGCGACGACATCGTCGACGCGGACGAGCCGTGCATCGGCCAGATGATCCGCCTCTTCGAGAAGCGCGGAAATCCCGTCATCGCCCTGCAGGAGGTTCCCCGCGCCGAGACACGCCAGTACGGCATCGTCGCCGGAAAGCGCGCGGCCGACGGCGACGGCGACAGAGTCGTCGAGATCTCCGACATGATCGAGAAGCCTCCGCCGGAGAAGGCGCCCTCGAACCTCGCGATCATCGGCCGCTACCTTCTTCCTCCCGAGATCTTCGACATCCTCGAGGAGACCCGCTCCGACGTCGGGGGTGAGATCCAGCTGACGAGCGCGCTGAAGACGCTCCTGTCCCGGCGGCCGATCGACGGCTATCTCTTCGAAGGGCGGCGCTACGACGCCGGCGACAAGCTCGGGTTTCTCAAGGCCACGGTCGAGTTCGCGTTGAAGCGCGAGGACCTGGGCGGACCGTTCAAGGAGTATCTGAAGACTTTGAAACTCTAGGGCGCCGGGGCGGGGTGTCGCTCCATGCGAGCCTCTCCCCGTCCGACGCCGGTATCCAAACCCAGGAGGTCCCATGCGCGCATCCCGCTGGATTCGAATCGCTCTCATCCCGTGCGCCATCGCCGCCGCCGTCGGCGTGCAGCAACGACGACGTGACCGGAACCGGTGGCGCTCTCGCGCAACTCGAGATGGACATGCCCGACACGGTCACGGCCGGCGTCCCCTTCGCGTTCGGCGCGTCGGCGACGGCCATCGGCGTCGAGAGCGTGCACGACGGCGTCGTGACGATCGCCCTGCCGGCCCCGATCCGGATCACCGGCGTCAACGCGAGCCCGGGCACGTCGGCCGCTTTCTCCAACATCGGGAGTGGCAGCGTCACGTGGACGCTCAACACGCTCGACTCCAACACGCGCTCGACGATCACGATCCACGGGACCGCGACGCTGCCGCCGGGAATCGGCGATCAGCTTCTGACCGCGCAGGCTTCGATGGTCGCCGACGGCATCGCGTTCGGAGAGCTCGTCGCGAACGACAGCTTCGTTCTCTCGCGGTAGGCACGCGCGCTGAAGAAAACCTGAACCGCGCCTCGCCTCGCGGCGGACTGGCATCGGGATTGCTCCTCTGGATCCCTCCGGCGGTGGTGCCGGTACGGACTAAGGAGGTCTCACAATGCGGTTATCCCGGTGGGTTCGAATCTCGCTTCTCGTTGCTCTTCCCCTGGCCATGGTTGGCGCCGTCGGATGCGACGACGACAACGACGTGTCCGGAACCGGAGGAGCCCTCGCCTCGCTCAACCTGGACATGCCCGAAACGGTCACTTCGGGCGCGGCTTTCGACGCGAGCCTCTCCGCCACCGCGATCGGCGTGACCAACGTTCAGAACGGCGTCGTCACGGTGACCTTGCCGGCGCCGATTCAGGTGACCGCTGTGGACGCGGAAGCCGGCACGAGCGCCACGTTCACGAACGGAGCCGGCGCGACCATCACCTGGACGCTCAACACGCTCGACTCGAATACCAGCTCCAACCTCACCATCCACGGGACGGGAACGCTGCCGCCAGGCGCGCCCAGCCAGAACCTGACGGCGCAGGCTTCGATGACGGCCGACGGCATTTCCAACGGAGAGCTGGTCGCGAGCGAGAACTTCGTACTGCAGCAGTGATGCAATGACGGGACGGGGTGGACCCTCGGAGATCCAAGGGTCCGCCCCGTTTCATCTTCAGCGCTCTGCCGCCCCTTTTCGGGGCGCCACACGGGAGACGTCTCCGCGCTCCACCGTGGCGGGTTTCGTCGTCGCCGACCCTTCGCGCTCCGCGTTTCCGGCCGAAGACCGGCTCGGCAGGTTACGCGTCGGCCGATCCTGCGATGGCCAACACGGCTCCAGCCCAACCGGGTACGTGCCGGGGCAGAAGTAAGGACTGATCCTGCAGAGCAGAGACGGATCGGCGCAAGGCCGCGCCGGTTCGCTGCGGGCAGGCACGGCCGACCCGACCTGCGCTACCAGAACGATCGTCGCGAGCAGCATGTCTTCCTCCCTTCCTTCGGGCGCGCCTCGAGGGGCCGCCCGTGGGGAGGAAATCGCAAGTTCCGTGCCGCGAAGCGTCGGATTCTCCGGGAGAGGACAGCGTTTTCTAGGTCTTTTTTTTGTCGGTTTTTCCGGTGGATTTCTCGGCCTTCGCGGGTTTTTCCGAAGCTCCGCTCTTTTCGGACTTCTCCGCCTTCTCCGCCTTCTCCGCCTTTTCGGACTTTTCGGCTTTCTCCGCCTTGTCCGATTTTTCCGCGGACTTCTCGCCGCTGTCGGAATCCGCCTTCGCGCCCGTGCCGCTCTCCTGTTTCGCCCGCGCGTAGTCGGTGATGTACCAGCCGCTTCCCTTGAACTGAATCGCCGGCGCGGAGAACGCCTTCTTCAGCTTTTTTCCCCCGCAGTGCGGGCAGACCTTCAACGGTGCCGACCTGATTTGCTGGATGACTTCCGTCTTCTTTCCGCACTTCCCGCAGACGTATTCGTAGATCGGCATGGCGGCGCATCATAAACCGGTCCGCGGCGGGCCTTAGAATCGTCCGCCGTGACCACGGTCGCAGAGGCTCTCGAGATCCTCAGGAGGGCCTGTCCCGCGGGCCCGACCGAGGCCGTGCCCCTCGCCGAGTCTTCCGGACGATTCCTGGCCCGTCCGATCGTCGCCGACGTCGACTGGCCGCCCTTCGATACATCCGCGATGGACGGCTACGCCGTGCGCATCGCCGATCTCGCCGCACCGGGCGCCGCGCCTTCCGAACGGCCTGGTCTCGTCGCCGCGGGTGACCGCCCTCCGCGTCCTCTCGAGGCCGGCGAGGCCGTGCGCGTCATGACCGGCGCGCCCATCCCCGAGGGAACCGAGGCGATCGTGCCGACCGAGGACGCCCGCCGGGAGGGCGGCCGCATCCGGGCGAAGGAGGTCCCGCGGCCGGGCGACCACGTGCGGCGCCGGGGCGAGAGCATCACGGCCGGAACGGTGCTCCTCGAGCGCGGTCAGCGGGTTTCCGCCGCGGGCGTGGCGCTCGCCGCCTTCGCGGGCGCGGATCCCCTCGAGGCCCATCGGCAGCCGCGGATCACGATCGCCGTCACCGGAAACGAGCTCGTCCCCGTGTCGGCGCAGCCGGGTCCCGGCCAGCTCCGCGACTCCAACGGTCCGATGCTCGCGGCGCTCTGCCGCGCCGTCGGCCGCCCGGCGTCTCTCCGCGCCGCCGTCGCCGACGAAGACGGCGCTGTCGCGCGTCTCTTCCGCGACGCCGGACGCGAAGAGGACGTTCTGGTCACGAGCGGCGGCGTCTCCGCCGGAGACCTCGACCTGCTGCCCGCAGAAGCGGAACGCGCAGGCTTCGAGATCCTCTTCCACGGCGTCGCCGTCCGGCCGGGCAAGCCGGTGGCGGTCGGCCGCCGCCGGAAGACTCTCTGGTTCGGCCTGCCGGGCAATCCCGTCTCGGCAAGCGTGGGCTTCCATCTCTTCGTGCGCTTCGCGCTCGACTGCCTGGAGGGCGCGGCGCAGCCCGGCGCGGCCGTGCGCCGCGCGCGCCTCACGGGCGAGATCAAGGTGCGCGGAAAACGCGAAACGTACCGCGACGGAGTTCTCGATTCGAAGGACGGCGAGCTGCGCGTCGAGGCCGTCCGCAGCCTCGGCAGCCACGACTTCGCGGCGCATTCCCGCGCCAACGCGCTGATCCGGATTCCCGCCGAAGCCGAGCGCCTCCCGGCCGGAAGCCTCGTCGACTGCCTGTGGCTCGACCGATGACCCGCAAGCGCCCGAAGCAGACGGTTTCGCCCGAGGTCTCGCACCGCCGGGCGCCCGCGGGCGACGGCGTGTCGATCGCCTACACGCTCTGGCGGCAGCCCTCGGCCGAGCTCGTCGTGCTCGCTCCGGGGTTCTGGCGGGTGCGTCTCGCGCGGGAGAACCTCTTCCTCGCTCACCATTTTCTCCGGCGGGGCTATGACGTCGCGGCGCTCGACTTCCGGGGTCACGGAGACAGCGACGGGCGCTACGCCTTCGGCGACTCCGAGCACCACGACTTTCAGGCCGTGATCGAGGAGCTCGTGGGGCCCGGGCGATTCTACGAACGCTTCGCGGTGCTGGGACTGTCGATGGGCGGATCGATCGCGGCCCAGACGCTCGCCCGGCACCCCGACCTTCCCTGCCGGGCGCTCGCGATGATCTCCTCGCCGTCGGATCTCAAGCGCCTGCGCCCGAAGCCCTGGAAGACCGGGGCGCTCCGGCAGGTTCGGCTGCGCCACGCGCTCCGGGTCCCCCGCGTCGCGGGCCGCAGCCTCGCGCGGGGAAAGACCCGTGCCTCCGACGCCGTGGCGACCCTCTCCATGCCCAAGCTCATCGTGACCTCCGAGGGGGACTGGCTGGTCGATCCCTCGCACGGCCGCGCCCTCGCGAAGTCGGCCGCCGAGCCGGTGGAGCACGTTCACCTCGACCTGCCCGGGGCCCTGCACGCCGACGGCCTCGTGAAGTTCGTGCCGGTGCGGCTCCTGCGCCTCCTCGACCGGTGGTTCGAGGAGAACGCGCCGCCGTAACTACATCGCCTTCGCGCCCTCCGGCGTGAAGATGCTGTCGTCGATCTTCGCGGGCTGGATCTCGAGGTACTCGAGCCGCGTGATCGTCTTCATCTGCGGGCCGAACAGTTCCCGGATCTCCATCTCGGCGACGACGGGACGGCCGCCGACGGTGCGGAACTTGGTGAACGTGACCTCGCGCGCCAGCCGACCCGACGTGAAGGAGAAGACGAGCTTTCGCGGGAAGACGCTCGCCCTCGGCGTCGAGCCAGAGCGTCGCGCGCGGGTAGATGGCGGTCGGAGCCTTCGCGGTCAGATCGATGACGCGGCAGACGCGGTCTCCGACCTTGTCGGTCCCGGGGCGCAGCGCCGGCTCGAAGTCCTCGGCGAATCGAATGCTCGCGACGTCGGCGAAGGAGGCTCCTCCCATGATCCGCTGATTCTGCGTGATCGGAACGGGATGCTCGGCCCCCGGCACGATCAGCCACATCTTCGGGCCGACCGTCAGCGCCTTGCGCCCGTCGTTCTTGCCCCCGCGAAAAACGATCAGCGCGCGTTCCCGTCCCTTCACGTAGATGTCGAAATCGGCCGTGCCCAGCTGCCTGCCGTCCTCGAACTGGCTCGCCCGCGCCCGAAGCTTCGCTTCGCCAAACGCGCTCCGCGCCGAGTCGACATCCTTCAGCCACTTCTGAACGTCCTCCGGCGTCTGCCCCAGCAGCAGCGCCGCCATCAGCATCCCGCTGACAGCTGATAGCCGATAGCTGATAGCTCTAAACATGTGTCAGCGCGTCCACGATCGCGATCCGGGAGGCCCGGCGCGCCGGGAAGTACGCGGCGAAGGTCATCGTCGCGAGCATGGCGAGAAGACCCGCCGCGTACGCGAGGGCGTAGAAATTGACGTGCAGCGGCGTGCCACTCGAGGCGCCGGGGGGAGGCGGAAGCATGATGCCCGAGGCGTTGAGGATCGCCCGGATCAGCAGCGCCAGGAGGGTTCCGGCAATGCATCCCGCGATGGCGATGAGGACGCCCTCGGCCAGAAACATCCGGCGAATGCCCGCCGGCCGCGTCCCCAGGGCGCGCAGCGTGCCGATCTCGCGGGTGCGCTCCGTGACCGCCATGGTCATGACGATTGCCGCGGCGAGGATCACGATCGTCACGAGCACCGTGCCCACGAATCCGAAGATGCCGATGTAGAGCAGCTTGACCTGCCCGTAGAACACGGCGAGGTCCTGCCAGCGCTGCACCACGACCGAAAAGCCCGCCGCCGCCATGGCCTTCTCGAGCGCCGCCGCGGTCTTCGCTTCGTCCGCATCGGGACGCAGGAAAAGGACCAGCTTCGTCACCGTGGCCTCGCTCTGGAGGAGTCGCTCGACGAGCCCCTGGCCGGCGGCGAGATAGCGGTCGTTCAACTCCTTGATCCGGACGTCGACGAGCCCCTCGACGAGGCCGTCGACCGCGTTGAGCGAGCCGTCCGGCGTCGTCGCGAGGAGCGTCACGCGGTCGCCCACCTTCACCTCGAGCGCCCTCGCCAGGCCCGTCCCCAGGACGATGCCCTCGCCGCCGTCGCCCGAGAGGTAGCGGCCCGTGACGACGAGCCCCGACGCCAGAGTGGCCGCGGCTTCGGGTCCCGGGTCGACGCCGACGCCGAGAAACGGGATCGATCGCGCGCCGACGGTCGCCAGGCCCACGAAGTCGATCCGCGGCAGAACGGCGGCGACGTCCGGCACGGCCGCGGCGGTCGCTCGCGCGCGCGCCGCTTCGGGAATGCCGAATTCGAGGGTGGCCTCCTCCGCCCGGCCGACCGCGCGGCGGTCGATGACCTGGAGCTGTCCGACGCTGCGGATCGTACCCTCGCGCAGCGCCTCGAACGACTGCGCGATGAAGCCCCCGGCCAGGGCGAACGAGGCGAAACCGAACGTCACGACCGCGATCATCAAGAGGCTCCGCCTCTTCTGCCGGAAGAGGCTCCTCCAGGCGAGGGCGAAGGGACTCATGTCGCGGTCACCCGAGGCGAGCTCATACCGTCGGCCGCGACGGCGGTCCGACGGCTTCGTCCGATTCGATGGCTCCGTCGTGGAGCGTGACGATCCGACGGGCCCGTTCGACGACGCGCGGATCGTGGGTCGCGAAGAGGAACGCCACGGCATACGACTCGTTGAAGCGGCGCATGAGGTTCAGGATCTCTTCCGCCGTACGGCTGTCGAGGTTGGCCGTGGGCTCGTCGGCGAAGATGACCGCGGGGCGATTGGCGAGAGCACGAGCGATGGCCACGCGCTGGCGCTCCCCTCCCGAAAGAAGGTCCGGCCGCACGTCCGCCTTGCCGTCGAGGCCCACGGCGGCGAGGAGCTCTCTCGCCCGCTCCCGCCTCTCCGGCGCCTCCGCGCCGGAGAGCACGAGCGGGTAGGCCACGTTCTCCTCGGCCGTGAGCACCGGAATGAGGTTGAAGGTCTG
This sequence comes from uncultured Acidobacteriota bacterium, assembly GCA_963782585.1. Lineage (GTDB taxonomy): Bacteria > Acidobacteriota > Thermoanaerobaculia > UBA5066 > Gp7-AA6 > DAHUXD01. The sequence goes on along the minus strand of CAWAKL010000003.1, from coordinate 234,025 downwards.
GAAGACGAAACCGAAGCGGTCGCGCCGCAGGTCGGACTTTTCGTCTTCGGACAGTGTCTCGCCGTTGTGGCCTTCGACGCGCACCTCGCCCGCGTCGGGGCGGTCGAGGAGGCCGAGCAGGTTCAGCAGGGTCGTTTTTCCCGAACCGCTCGGCCCTTTGAGGGCGACGAACTCGCCCGGGTCGATCGCGAGCGTCACGTCCCTCACCGCCGCGACCCGGGCGGCTCCCAGGGCATAGGAACGGAAGACCCCGGCCGCCTCGACGAGGGGCCGCGAGGAGTCGCTGCGCATTGGACCGGGAGTCTAGCCCGGACGGGCGTTCCGAAGATCCGCCCGGACGGGACGTTTTGACGACCCGGCCGGACGGGCATTCCGACTTCGCCGCGATGCTGGTAGGCTTCCCCGCCAACAAGAGAGAGGCAACGCATGACACGTAGAGCGGCCCGAGTTCTCGGCATCGCCATTGCCACCGCCGGTCTCGCGGCGAGCCTCGCGGCTCAGGATTTCTCGCTGCCGCCGCCGGAGTTCAGCCTCACGCTTCCCAACTACTTCATGACATCCATCGGCCAGGTGGGTGGCCTCGAAGGCGGAGCGTTCGTTGCGCGCGCGAACGACGCCTCCTCCAACTGGTACAACCCCGCCGGCCTCGCGCTGGCGCACACGGCCCAGATCAGCAGCAGCGCGGGCAGCTATCAGGTGCTCAGCCTCGTCCCGGAGGAGCTCACCAACGACGACTCCGGCGGATCCTCGCAGCAGGTCCCCGCTCTCGTCGGCGTCGTGATCAAGAACCTGTTCGGCAACCAGAAGTTGACCGGCGGATTCTCCGTCGTGCGGACCAACTCCTTCGATCAGCAGACCGACGCCCAGATCAACGGGCTGAACCTCGACCCCGCCCGCCTGCTCGACTACTCCGCCGACTCGTCGTTCCGCCGCACCGAGGCCGGGTTCGGCCTCGGCTACGAGCTCGATGAGTGCTGGCGCTTCGGAGGGGCGATCGTCGGCGCGATCACGAGCCTGCGCGCGGTCGGCTCCATCTTCGACCAGCAGATCAACAGTAACGGTCTCGACGCCGGCCTGGCGGCGCGGCGGGCGAGCGGTTCCGTGACGCAGCTGCGCTTCGAGGGCGGCGCCCAGTACCAGCTGAACGACGCGATACTCTTCGGGCTGGTCGTGCGCACGCCCGGAGTCACTCTCTTCCGGAGCGCCGAGTACAGCTTCGACACGCTGCAGACCATCGGCAACGCCACGGCGAGCCTCGCGTTTTTCGATCCGAACCCGCGCTTCGACTACAAGCTTCCGTTCCAGGTGGCCCTCGGCGGCGCCTGGTTGCTCGATCGATTCGAGATCGAGGCCGACGTGACGTTCTCGGCCGGCACCTCGCCCTACGATCTCTTCTCGAGCGAGAGGACCGCGACGCTGATCTTCGACGACGGCGGCGGCGGGGCCCCGATCGTCGAGCAGGTGCCCTTCGGAAGTCTCGTCAGCGAGAACAAGGACATCGTGGACTTCGCCGTCGGCGGGAGCTACTCCCTGACGCAGAACAAGGTCTGGACGGTGTACTTCGGGTTCAACACCGCCTTCTCGCCGGTCGGCGACGAGGACGATTTCTTCAGCCGCGTGGATGTCTACGGTCTCACCGGCGGCATCAGCGGCACGGTCGAGGGCTTCACGGCCGCGATCGGCGTCAACTACCAGTGGGGCGACGCGAGCGACGTTCCGCTGGCCGACATCCTGGAGTCGGACATCTCGCTGTCGTCGTTCAACATCATCTACTCGCTCGCCTACAAGTTCTGAGAACGCCCCGGATCGACGCCTCGCCTCCCGGGCGGGCAGGTCCGCAGATCTCGGCCGCGGCATCCGCCGTGCCAGAGGCCCGGCGGCTCAGATCTGGGATCGGAACAGGGACGCGAACCACTCGACCACCCGTTCCTTCCACGGCCGGCGCAGCCATTCCTCGAGCGTGATCCTCCGGGACTTCTCCCGGTCGCGCTCGAAGGTCGCCGTGAGCGCGCGGGCGAAGTCGCGGTCGAGGACGTTGAGGTTGGCTTCGTCGTTGAGGCGAAAGGAGCGGTTGTCGAAGTTCGTGGAGCCGGCCGAGACCCAGATCCCGTCGACGATCATCACCTTGCAGTGGTACATCGTCGGCTGGTACTCGTAGATCTCGACTCCGGCCTCGAGCAGATCGCCCCAGCGGCCCCGGGAGGCCTTGCGCGTCACCTCGACGTCCATGACGGGCCCCGGCAGGATGATCCGGATGAGGACGCCGCGCTTGCGGGCTTCGACGAGCGTGGCGACGGAGAGGTCGTCCGGCACGAAGTAGGACGCCGAGATCAGGATGCTCTCGCTCGCCGCCGCGATCGAGAGCAGATACATCATGCGGGCGCTCTCGCTGCCTTCGCGCGACGAGCTCTTGAAGACCTGGGCCCGGACGTCGCCGACCGGCGGCAGCTCCGGAAAATAGCTGTCGCCGTCGAGGACCGTGGAGTGCGTCTTGAGCCAGTTGTCGAGAAAGGCCGCCTGCATCTGGGCCACGGCCGGGCCCTCGATCCGGAAGTGACTCTCCCGCCAGTGATCGCCGTCCTGGGCGTCGCCCAGCCACTCGTCGCCGATGCCGACGCCTCCCGTGAACCCGATGCGCCCGTCGACGACGAGGAGGCGTCGATGCGTCCGGTGATTGAGCCGCGCAAGCGTGTACCAGGACAGAGGGTGGTAGCGCTCCACCTGGGCCCCCGACTTTTCCATCCGCTCGAGGTAGCGGTCGTCGATTCTTCCGCTTCCCACCCAGTCGAGCAGGACGTGGACCTTCACGCCGGCACGGGCCCGCTCGCTGAGGGCCTCCGTGAATTCCTCACCGACCTTTCCGGACCAGTAGATGTAGGTCTCGAACGTGATCGTGCGCTTCGCGCCGCGGATCGCCTCCAGCATCGAAGGGAAAATCCGGTCGCCGTTGAGGAGCTCGACGACCGCGTTGCCGGGGAGAAGCGGCGGGCCGAGGAGGTTCCCCATCGAGCGGGCGAACTGAGCGTCGCCGACGGCATAGATGTGCGCGACCCGGTGATCGATGCTCCTCTCGCCGGAAGAGAGGTTGAGACCCAGGATCGTGAGAACGAGGGTTCCCAGGATCGCGCCGAGAACGGGCCCGATCAGGCGCCGGAACCGGCTTTTCGGGGGGCTCTTTCGAACTGCGGACAGGGGACTACCGCCCCCTGAGGGGCGGGTCCTTCTCGGCGGGGTGCTGTTGGAAGGAGCGGTTCGAGTTTCCACAGAACCTTGACCTCCCGTCAAGCAAACGAGGTGCCATCACGCCAGAGATTGCTACTTCTTCTTGCTCCCGCCCCGCTTCCGGGGGACCTTCCCGCCGGCCCGCCGGGCCTCGGAGAGGCCGATCGCGATCGCCTGTTTTCGGCTCGTGACCTTCTTGCCGGACCGACCCGAGCGGAGCGTGCCCTTCTTCTTCTCGTGCATCGCCCGCTTCACTTTTTTCTCTGCCGTCTTTCCGTACTTTCTCGCCATGAATTCTTCTCCTCGCCTTCGAACTCCTGCAGAGGAAGCAAGATCCGCGCCGTGGCACCCCCGTTGCATCGTTCGACGCAAAGAATGAAGAGCAAGGCCGCCATCGCCAACCACCCGATCCACCCGATGCTCGTGCCGATCCCCATCGGAGCGTTCTTCCTGGCGCTCGTCGGCGACGTGATGCACACGCTGCGCCCCGAAGATCGGTTCTGGTACGACCTCTCCTTCACCTGCATCGGCATCGGCCTGATCTTCGCGCTCGCGGCCGCCGTTTTCGGCGCGATCGACTATCTCGGCGTAAAGATGAGCTCCCGGGCGTTCCGGCTGGCGAGCTGGCACGCGGTCCTGAACGTCAGCATGGCGCTGGCCTATGTCGTGAGCTTCCTCCTGCGGCGCCACAATGCCGCGATTCAGCCGCAGCGCTGGCCCGCGCCGCTCCTCTTCGCCCTCGTGGGCTTCGGGCTCCTGTGCGTGTCGGGCTGGCTCGGAGGGAAGCTCGCGTACGAGCATCGCGTCGGGGTTCTCGAAGCGCCGCCGGCTCCATCCGCGCGCGAGAGCTCCGCCCGAGCGGCTTCGTGAGGCCCGTCGCGACGATGAAAGCCTCCCGGCAACGACGCGGCGTCGGCGCTTTCTTCGAGAAGCTCGCCCACGCCGCCATCGAGTGGGCCGGAGGCTCGTGGGCCTTCGGAATCGCCGTCGTGGTCATCCTCGTCTGGGCGTTGACCGGGCCGATCTTCGGTTTTTCCGACACCTGGCAGCTGGTGATCAACACGGGCACGACGATCGTGACGTTTCTGATGGTCTTTCTGATCCAGCGGGCCCAGAACAAAGAGTCGAAGGCCATGCAGCTGAAGCTGAACGAGATCGTGGCCGCGATCCAGGGAGCCAGCAATCACCTGATCGACGCCGAGGACCTCTCGGAGCGGGAGATCGAAGCGCTCCGCCGGCACTACGGGGAGCTGGCGCAGCTCGCGGAGAAGTCCGGAAGCGTTCTCGAGTCGCATTCGATCGAGGAAGCCCGCGACCGCGCCGAGGCGAAGCACCGAACCCGCCGGCGGACCGCCCGCGCCTGAATCGGACCGCCCGGCTGCGCCGCCGCTCCAGTGGCAGGCAAGTTGCTTCGTCTTTTCGGCCGGGCGTCACCCTCACGCCCTTCTCTCCCGCCGCGAGTCTCCGAGTTTTCTCGGAATGGCTCGCGGCGTTTTTTTGGCCCGGGCATGGTCCAACGCGGACAAGGGAAAGGGGGCCCGGAGGCCCCCTCTCTTGCATGGCGGCCGCGGCTCAGCTTCGTGCGAGCTTCTTCGCGCCCGCGATGCCGAGCAGCAGAAACACCACGAAGAGAATCAGGAAAATCGCGGCGAAGACCTTCGCGATCGCGAAGGACGCGCCCGCCACGCCCGTGAACCCGAACAGCGCCGCCACCAGGCCGATCACCAGGAACGTCAGGGCGAGCTTCAGCATGTCTGAATTACCTCCGTCCGGACGAAGTGCAAGAGCAGTGCCTCGGCGAGCGGAGCGGATGTCTGCGGCACGGAATTCGCTAGACTCCGAGGGCCGAGGAGGACTCATGTCCACGTACTCGCTTCCCGACCTCCGCTACGACTACGGCGCGCTGGAGCCCCACATCTCGGGCAAGATCATGGAGCTCCACCACGACAAGCATCACGCGGGCTACGTCAAGGGGGCCAACCAGGCGCTCGACAAGCTCGGTGAAGCGCGCGAAAAGGAAGACTTCACCCGCCTCGGCGCCCTCGAGAAGGCCCTCGCCTTCAATCTCTCCGGCCACGTCCTCCACTCCCTCTTCTGGCAGAACCTGACGCCGAAGGGCGGGGGCGAGCCCGAAGGGCCGCTCGGGGATGCCATCAGCCGGGACTTCGGCAGCTTCGCGAAGATGAAGAAGCAGCTGACCGAGGCCGCTTCGACGATCATGGGCTCGGGCTGGGGCGCCCTGGTGTGGGAGCCTCTCGCCGGAAAGCTTCTGACCACGCAGATCTACGACCACCAGTCGAACCTCGCCCAGGGCGGCGTGCCGATCCTCGTTCTGGACGCGTGGGAGCACGCGTACTACCTCCAGTACCAGAACAAGAAGACCGACTTCTTCGAGGTGATCTGGAAAGTCTGGAACTGGGAGGATGTGGCCGAGCGGTTCGCCGCCGTGAGCTCGCTCGACGTGGCGCTCGCGGGCGCCACCGAGTAACGACCTCATAGCGTCGTCCCCGCTCCGGCAGCGGGTTTCGCGTGAGACGCGCCCCACGCGCCCCACGACGAGACCGGCGTCTGAAAGTCGCCGGTCGGCTCGCTACGAAAGAACCGGGGCGACACGCGCCCGACCTCCGAGCGCGCGCCGCCCGCCGGGAGGTTACGGGACGGGCGTCGGAGAGTCGACCGTCGAGGTCGTCGTCGTCGTTTCGGTCATCGGCTCGGGCGTGCCGGTCGCCGATGGGGCGTCGCTGGTCGTCGTGGTTTCGGTCGTGGTGGTGGTGGTCTCCCGCTTCTGACAACCGAGCGAGAGCGCCGCGGCCCCCGCAATCAGAAAACCAGCCAGGGTGAGTGTCCTCTTCATTGCGTTTTCCTCCTGTAGGGGCCCGTCGCCGGGCCCGCCGTCCGTCGGTGCAACCCGCGTGCCCGGAAGGACGTCCGACCCGGCCGCCACGGTCAGTCCTCGGCCGAGAGCCGTCGTCCGCCGGGGACCCGGCCATCGAGCGCCCGACTGATGTTGACCGCCGCCGAGATCAGCGCAAGATGCGTCAGCGCCTGCGGGAAGTTCCCGAGGGCCTCGCCCGTCAGGTCGATCTCTTCGGAGTAGAGACCGACGTGGTTGGCGTACCCCAGCATCTTCTCGAAGGTCAGGCGGGCCTCGTCGAGCCGCCCCGCCCGCGCCAGAGCCTCGGCCAGCCAGAACGTGCAGGTGGAAAAAGTGCCCTCGTCCCCGTCCAGGCCGTCGGGGGCGACCCGGGGGTCGTAGCGGCGCACGAGATGGTCGCTCTCGAGCTCCCGCTGGATGGCGTCGAGCGTCCCGAGCATCCGGGGATCGGTCGGCGCGACGAAGTTGACGAGGGGCGCGAGGAGCATGGAGGCGTCCAGCACTTCGCCGTCGAGCCTCTGCACGAAGGAGTTCTTCTTGCGCGAGAAGCCGCGCTCCATGATCGTCGCGTAGATCTCGTCGCGGGTCGCGGTCCACCGCGCCACGTCGGCCGGGAAGCTCCGCTGCGCGGCCAGCTTGAGCCCGCGGTCCAGCGCCACCCAGCACATGAGCTTCGAGAAGGTGAACTGCTGGCGGCCGCCGCGCACCTCCCAGATGCCCTCGTCCGGCTCGCGCCACTTGTCGCACACCCAGTCGGCGAGCCGGCGCATCGTCATCCACAGGTCGTGCGAGGCGGGCTCGCAGTACTTGTTGTAGAGATACATCGCGTCCATCAGATCGCCGACGATGTCGAGCTGGAACTGGCGGGCGGCGTCGTTGCCGGCGCGGACGGGCGAGGACCTCTTGTAACCCTCGAGGTGATCGAGGATCGTCTCGGGCAGCTCGGTGCGGCCGTCGATGCCGTAGAGCACCTGCAGGCTCGCGTCGGCGCCGAGATCGCGGAAGCGCTGCTCGAGAAACTCGATGAAGTGCCGCGCCTCATCCGTGAATCCCACCCGGAGGAAGGCGTACACCGTGAACGCCGCGTCCCGCACCCAGGTGTAGCGATAGTCCCAGTTGCGCGATCCGCCGATCTTCTCCGGCAGGCTCATCGTCGGTGCGGCGACGATGGCCCCGGTCGGGCGGAATGTCAGCAGCTTGAGGGCCAGGCAGGAACGCTTGACCATCTCCCGCCAGCGACCCTGGTAGTGGCTTCTCGAAATCCACTCCTGCCAGTAGTGCAGCGTCTCGTGGAAATCCCGGTTGCAGCGCTCGGCGAGGGTGGCGAGCGAAGGCGGCGCGCCCGAAGATTGCTCCAGGACCACCGGGATCTCCTGGCCTTCGCGAAGAACGAACTCCGCGGAGGCCGAGTGCTCCCCCAGCGTCAGGGGCAGGGGCGTCGCGAGCTCGAGACTGAACCGGCCGGCGACGAACCGGCAGCCGGATTCCGTCGCCGCAGGCGCGACGCGCTCGCGCCCGTAGTCGAACGCCGGGGCGCACTCCAGCCGGAACGGCAGCTCGCCGCGGATGCCCCGGACGATCCGGACGATCCGGTGCTCCTCGGTCCGCTTGGGCCGCGACTCGCGGTGGACCGGCATGAAGTCCACGACCTCGCCGACGCCCTCGGGCGTGAGGAAACGGGTGACGAGGACGTTGGAATCGGGGAGGTACATCTGGCGCTTTCGCACGGCGTCCGAGGTGGCCGCGATCCGGAAGGACCCGCCGCGCTTCGAATCGAGGATCGAGCCGAAGATGAAGGGCGAGTCGAAGTGCGGGAGGCAGAGCCAGTCGATCGTTCCGTCCAGAGCGACGAGCGCGACCGTGTGCAGGTCGCCGATGACCCCGTGATGCTCGATCGGCGGATAGCTCATCCGACCATCCCGCCGCGGCCGCCGGAACCCACCGCCGCAGGCAGATAGTCCGCGACGAGCGGATAGTCCGAGAGCTCGCGGTCGCCGGCGGCCCGGAGAAACGTGTCGAGCCAGCGGTAGATGTCCTTTTCGCGCACGGTGCGCCGGAGCCTGCGGAAGCTCGAGCGGCGCGTCGACTCGGGCATGGTCAGCGCCGCGACAAGCGCGTCGGCGACTCCTTCGACGTCGTAAGGGTTCACGAGCAGGGCGCCACCCTGGAGCTCCGCCGCGGCGCCCGCGAACTCGGAGAGGATGAGCACGCCGTCGCCCTCGACGTGCGAGGCGCAGTACTCCTTGGAGACGAGGTTCATTCCGTCCTTCAGCGGCGTGACGAGCGCGATGTCGGCGGCGCGGTAGTAGGCCGACAGGCGATCCCCCTCGAGGCTCCGGTGGACGTAGCGGATCGGGGCCCACCCTCCGCGCGTGAACTCTCCGTTGATCTCGCCGATGAGCCGGTCGACGACCGTCTTGTGCTCCTGATACCGCGGGATGTCCTCCCGGCTCGGCACGACGATCTGGATCAGGGTCACGCGTCCCTGCATCTCGGGATGGCGGCGCAGCAGCGTCCGGAAGGCTTCGAGCTTCTGCGGCAGGCCCTTCGTGTAGTCCAGGCGGTCGATCCCGAGCACGAGCTTGCGATCCGGCTCGCGGGAGCGGATCTCCGCCGCGTACTCCTCCACCTCGGGCTGCCTCGCCCGGCGCTCGAACTCGGCCGAGTCCACGGAGATCGCAAACGCACCCGACCCGGACCTCCCGCTTCCCGGACCGCATGGTCCAGACCGCGCCGCGGCCCGAAATCCGCACTTCGGGCAGAAGCAACCGCACGCACTGAACGAAGTTCCGGCGGTCGCGGACGGTCTGGAAGCCGACCAGGTCGTAGTCGAGCAGGGACTGCAGCACCTGGAACCGCCACGGCAGCTTGAGGAAGACGTCGAGCGGCGGAAACGGGATGTGCAGGAAAAACGCGACGCGCAGCGCCGCCTTCCGCGCGGCGAGGGCCGTCGCCACGCGCATGAGGTGATAGTCGTGGACCCAGACGAGATCGTCGGGCGCGGCGACCCGGACGATGGTGTCGGCGAACCGCTCGTTCACGGCCTCGTAGGCGTTCCAGTACGACGGGTCGAAGTTGGCCAGCGGGACCAGGTCGTGGAAGAGCGGCCAGACGATCTCGTTGGAGAAACCGGAGTAGAAACCGTCGCGCTCGGCGGTCGAGAGCGGAACCGAGACGAGCTCGTAGCCGAAACGGTTCTGCGAATCCCGAAACACCTCGCCGGCGTCCGGCAACTCCTCCTCCGTCGCCCCGGACCAGCCGACCCAGCGGCCTCCGCGGTGGCCGAGCACCGGACGCAGCGCCGTCACGAGACCGCCGCTGCCCGGCTCGACCTGCCACTCTCCGTTCTCGCCGCGGACCGCGGTGAACGGAAGGCGATTGGAGACGACCACGAGACTCATGGGGCGGAAGAGGAGCAAGCGGCGTTCCATTCCGCCAGAAACGCCAGGACGTCCCCGGGGGGCTGGAGCCAGGCCATCGCGAGGGTTTCCCGCGGCTCCGGCCGAACCAGAACGGGCAGGCCGCGGCCGCGGAGCGCGGCGAACGCGTCCTCGTCGGTGCGATCGTCGCCGAGGTAGGCCACCGCGGCCTCGTCGCCGAGCTCGGCGAACGCGCGCTGCACGACCAGCCCCTTGTGGAAGGCCTTCGGCCGCAGCTCCAGGCCTCCATCGAAGGGCAGGAGCTCCAGGCCGTAATTCGCGGCCGCCGGCGCGAACCGCCGCTCGAGCGTCTCGCTCGCCGCCTCGTACACACGGGGGTCCGCTCCGCGCCAGTGGATCGCGATGCCGTAGAGCTTGCGTTCGGTCAAGGCGCCGGCCCCTTCGCGGAAAAGGGAGCCGCAGACTTCGTCGAGAAAGCTCGAGGCTTCCCGCTCGGGCGCCGGCCCGGCCCAGCAACCCTGGCGGGTACGGCGCTCGAGCCCATGGGAACCCCAGAGATCGGCGACGTGATCGAGCCGCGCGAGGCGCGCGAGATCTCCGACGCCTCGCCCGCTGACGATCCAGATCGGAGTCGGTTTCGGGGCGAGGGACAGCTCGACGAGAGCGGAGCGCATGCCCGGGTAGGGCTCGGCGTGGCGCCGATCGGCCGTGAGCGGAGCGAGCGTGCCGTCGTAGTCAATGAGGAGGGCTCGGTGCGGCGCCGTCCGCACCTTCGCGAAAAACCACGCGAGGTCGACGCCGGGTCTGAGGAGCCCCGGCTCGTTCACATCCGCCTCTCGAATGTTCGTCGTAATGGAAGAGAGAAAAAGCCCTGGCGGGCGAGCCGCCAGGGCTGCCGATGCTCTACTACTCCGCCTCGGGCTCGCCGGTCTGGCCCTGGCCCTGACCCGGCTTCCGCTGCTGCTGCTGCGAACCGCCCTGGCCTTCGCGCCAGTTCTCCTGCTCGCCCTCGCGACCGGTCTGTCCGCCCTGCGGGTTCTGACCCTGACGGCCGCCGACCGACTTGTCGTCGCGCTGGCCCTGGCCCGGCTCGTTGCGCTCGCCCTGGCCCTGGCCGGGTTGATTCTTCTTCTCGTACTCGTTCGGCATGACTTTCCTCCCTGGAACGCCTGAATGGCGGGCCGGATTGCCCGTGCTTCCGGTTCCTGCATGATGCATGCCGGGCCGAAATCGGTCTCCCTCCGTGGCAGGCAATTTGCTCGAACGACTCGTTTGGAGGTGCTGACATGAACTGTGCTCACAGCGGCTGTCACTGCAACGACGCGACGTTCGAGCGCGACGGCAGAAACTACTGCAGCGAGCGTTGCGCGGACGCCGCGCTCCAAGGCGCGGCCTCGGCGAAGGGGTGCCCCTGCGGCCATCCCGATTGCGCCGCGGTCTAACAAGTACGAAGCGAGGGACCCGTGCGACCCATCTGGAACGGCCACATCACATTCGGCCTGATCTCGATCCCCGTCGCGCTGCACTCCGCCGTCGAAGCGTCGGAGCGGGTGTCGTTCCGCCTCCTGCACCGCAAGGACCGCGCTCGCATCGTCTACAAGAAGTTCTGCAGCAAGGAAGACGTCGAGGTGCCGAACGACGAAATCGTCCGGGGCTTCGAGCTCGAAGACGACGAGTACGCGGTCGTTGAGAAGGAGGACATCGAGCGGGCGGAGAAGGAAGCCGGCGCCGGCGACGACATGGAAGTCCTCCAGTTCGTCGAGATCGGCGCCGTGAACCCGCTCTCGTTCGAGCACCCGTACTACGTGTCCCCCCGCAAGGGGGGCGAGAAGGCGTACGGCGTGCTGCGGGACGCGCTGCTCGACGCCCGGCGCATCGGCATCATCCGGTTCCGCCTGCGCAAGCGCCCGACGCTCGGCGCCCTGCTGCCGGGGCCGCGGGCGATCGCCCTCGAAAGCCTGCGGCCTTACGAAGAGCTTCGCGATCCGTCGCGCGTCGGCGTGCCCGCTCACACGAAGAAGTCGGCCGAGGTGAAGATGGCGCGGCTCCTCGTCGACCAGATGTCGGGCGAGGGCTGGGACCCCGCCGAGCATCCGAACGAGTACCGCCGGTCTCTCAAGAAGCTCCTGGCCTCCAAGAAGCGCTTCTCTCTGGAGGAGCGGAAGGAGCGGAAGGAACGCGCCGCCGAAAACGTCGTGGACCTCATGGAGGCCCTCAAGAAGAGCCTCGGCCAGCCACGGCGCGAGCCCCGGCGAGCGCCGTCCAGGAGGCGGGCCGGAGCGGCCTGACCCCGGCGTTCCCGGAAATCAGCGGATCGTTTCGATATCCACGCGCCCGCGGCGGCGGCTGACCTCGACGTCCACCGCGGAACCCGCGCGCGTCAACCGCAGGTCGACGACCGAGGTTCCGACACGCAGCTCCTCAATCGCCAGCGACTCGAGGACCGGCGGCAGCACGGGCCGATCGAAGATCACGCGGCGTTCCCGCGCCTGCACCGAAATGCCCAGGCTGGCCTGGAGCATCATGAAGACCGCGCCGGCCGACCAGGCCTGCGGCGCGCAGGCCAGAGGATAGAGGGTCGGCCCCTCGCCGGGGCGCCGCTCGAAGCCGCAGATCAGCTCCGGCATGCGCGCGAGCTCGACGGCGCGCGAAAGATCGAAGAACACGTGGAGGAGTCGCGCGGCTTTCTGCCGCTCACCGTAGCGGCCGAACCCGGCGGCGATGATGGCGTTGTCATGCGGCCACACGGACCCGTTGTGGTACGACATCGGGTTGTAGCGCGCCTGTCCGGCCGCGACGGTCCGAATGCCCCAGCCACAGAAGGAATCGGTCTCGAGGAGCGTCCGCACCAGCCGGTCGACTTTCTCCGCGGGAACGATCCCCGCGTAGAGCGCGTGCCCCGCGTTGGAAGCCCGCACGCGGCAAGGACCCTTCCGGCCGTCGAGGGCGAGCACGTACGTGCCCAGCTCTTCATCCCAGAAACGGGCGTCGAACGCCTCCGCAAGGCTCGCCGCCTCCGCGTCGAGACGGTCGCAGAGCCCGGCGTGCCCCAGCGCGGAGGCCAGCCGGGCCGCGGCGCGTTTGGCGGCGAACACGTATGCCTGGACCTCGCACAACGCCACGGGGCCTTCGGCCGGAGATCCGTCGGCGTGGAAGACGGCGTCGTGGGAGTCCTTCCAGCCCTGGTGCACCAGACCGCGGACGGAGTGCCCGGCGTACTCGACGAAGCCGTCGCCGTCCGGATCGCCCCAGCGATCCATCCACTCGAGGGCGCTCTCGACGTTCGGCCAGAGCTCGCGCGCAAACGCGAGATCTCCCGTCCGTTCGAAGTGCGCGCCGGCGAGAACCACGAAAAGAGGCGTGGCGTCGACGCTCCCGTAGTACCGGCCGAAGGGAACCTCGCCGAGATTGGCCATCTCGCCTCGCCGCGCTTCGTGGAGCACCTTGCCCGGCTCGGCGTCGCGAAACGCGTCGGTCGCCCGCGCCTGATGCGCCGCCAGGAAGCGCAGCACACCGCGGGCCGGCGCCGGGTCGAGCCACAGGAGCTCCAGGGCGGTGAGGATTCCGTCCCGCCCGAAGGGCGCGCTGAACCAGGGCACGCCGGCGAACGGGTAGATACCCCAGGCCGTGCGCGTCATCATCATTCGGAGATCGGCGGCGGATCGGCGAAGCCAGACGTCGAATCGCTCGCTCGATGCCCGAACGCGCGGAGTGCTTCGCGCGGGATCGGCCCGGCCGAACCCGCGGGCCGCGGGCGTCGACTTTCCGACGCGGCAGACCGCCTGCCACGACACCGTTTTCTCCTCGCCGGGCGACAGCGCGACGTCGAAGGCGAACTCCCCCGGCGACTGGCTCGTCGCGGCGGGCGTCGCGTCCACCCGGACCCGCCGGGCGACGCCGTCGAGCCCTCCATAAGCGAGCTGGAGCGACCCCTCGCGCCAGCGCGCCGGCAGCAGACGCCCGCGCGCGGCACGCGGGGTCCCGCGCACCTCGAAGATGTCGGCGAAGTCGGACTCGACCTCCAGGGTCAGCCGAAGCCGGAGCGGCTGCGCCGCGTAGCTGCGCAGCAGGAGCCGGACCTCGAGCGCGGACGGGCCCAGGCGGCATTCGCGGACGATGTGAAGGCTGCCTCGGGAGAGGGACTCGCCGTTTCGGGCGAGGTCCGGGTTCGTGAGGTTCGCTACGAACACCGCGTCGTCCTCCCGGACTTCGGACGAGAGGAGAAACGGCCGGCCACCCTCGAGGCGCAGCTCGAAGCGCGACAGAAAACGTGTCCCGGCGTGATACAGGCCCAGCTCGCCCGTTCCGCCCGGCGCGATGTCGCCGAAGCGGTCGAGCACGACGAACGTGTCGTCGGCCTTCAGGATGCGGCTGCCGCCGTCGAGGCGTGAGGACGCCGCGCGGATCGAGAACGGGCTCGCGGCTTCCTCGGTGTCATCGCGCGGCGCATCCCCGTTCATGCTCAGGCGGCGGATCCTCCGGCGAGGGCCAGCGGCTGGGAACGGGAGATGACGCGTTCGTAGATCTCGACGTAGTCGGTGGCCATCCGCCGGGCGGTGAATCGATCCTCGAAGCTCCGGCGGCAGGCCGCCCGGTCGATCGACGGCACACGGTTCACGGCGGCGACGGCTTCGGACACGCCCTGGACGAGGAATCCGGTCACGCCCTCCTCGACGATCTCGGCGACCGAGCCCTCGTCGTAGGCCACGACCGGCGTTCCGCAGGCGAGCGCCTCGATGAGGACGAGGCCGAAGGGCTCCGGCCAGTCGATCGGAAAGAGCAGCGCCTCGGCCCCGCCGAGGAAGTCGCACTTCTCGGTCTCCGAAATTTCACCGACGAACTCGACGTGCGGAAGAGCGAGGAGCGGACGAATCTGACGCTCGAAGTACTCGATGTCCGCGGGATCCACCTTGGCCGCGATCCGGAGTCTCTTTCCGGCCCGCCGGGCTATCTCGATCGCCCGGTCCACGCGCTTCTCCGGCGATATCCGGCCCAGAAACGCCAGGTAGTCGCCGTTTCCACGGCCAGCGCGGAACAGCGCCGGCGGCAGGCCATGGTGGACCGTCCGCTCCCAGGCGGCGCCGGCGAGGTGCGCCTGCTGGGCCTTCGAGATCGACACGACCGGCGTGTCGTGGAACTCGCGATACACGGCCGCGAGGTCGGGCAGATCCAGCCGTCCGTGCAGGGTCGTCACGTGCGGCACTCCGACGCGGCGCGAAAGCGGGAAGTGCAGGTAGTCGACGTGAAAGTGGATGACGTCGAAGTCGGCGGCCGACTGCAGCAACTTCTCGAGCAGCAGGACGTGGTGGGCCAGCGGATCCCGGCAGGAGCGGTCGAGCCGCAGCGCCCGGGGGGATCCCGGCACCAGCCGGGCCGCCGTCACGGAATCGCCGCTCGCGAAGAGGGTGACCGTGTGGCCCTGCGCCACGAGCTCCTCGGTCAGATAGGAGACGACGCGCTCGGTGCCGCCGTACAGCTTCGGCGGCACGGATTCGTAGAGCGGCGCGACCTGTGCGATCCGCAGCGGCCCGCGGCGGCGGGGAGCCTCAGACGCCTCCCCCGAGACACACGAAGACTTCACACTTCCAGTTTTAGCAGAATCCGTGCCCATCAGCGTTCATCCGCCCGGCACATTCGCGGCACTTTCTTTGCAGTTCCTGTGCGCGGGGCCGGCATGTCGCCGTTGCGCCCGATTCTGAAGGAGGAAGAGTCATGTCTCGCTTTCGAACGTTCACGGTTGCGCTCGCCGTGGCAGCCCTCGCGCTGACGGGAGTCGCTCTCGGTCAGAACGCGGACCCGAATTCCGCGGCACCGACGAAGAACGACTACCGCCTGCGTGTCGTCGAGCCGGCGGAGGGCGCCACGATCTCGGGGTCCTCGTTCCAGGTGGTCGTCGATCTGCGCCCGCACGCCGAGGTCGGCTCCGAGCGCAAGAACTCCGACTCCATGCCCCGCCCGCGGGTCGACGTCTTTCTCGACAACGAGAACAAGGGCACGCTGCAGGAGGGCCAGAACGTCGTGACGATCGACGGCGTCACCGCCGGCAGCCACAAGCTGGTCGTGCTCGCGAAAAACCTGAGCGGCGAGGTGATCGACCGCAAGGAGATCAACGTCACGGCGGAGCCGCGCGTCGCCGTGGCCCAGTCGTCCGCCGAGACGTACCGCGCTCCGGCCTCGGCCCCCGCTCCGGCGCCCGGCGCCGCGCATGGAGCCCGAGCCCGCGCCCCCGGCGCCGAGTGCCCGTCTTCAGAGCGCTCCCCCGCCCGCGCCGATGACCTCGACGCGCCAGGAGACGACGACGGCTCAGATGGAGACGCTGCCGGAAACCGCGAGCTCCGCTCCTCTCTTCGCGGCCGCCGGACTCGGTCTCCTGCTCACCGGACTGGCGCTGCGCCGGCGTGCGTGAGCCCATAGCGTTGACGCGGTCCGACCCCCGCCGGCGAGCTATCGAGCGCGCCGGCGGGGGAAGCCGCGCGTGGATCGGACTCTTCGCCGCCCTCGCGGGCGGCATTCTTCTCACCATCGCGGCCGCGCAGTGGCTCGAGGGCATTGTCGCGCAGGCGTTCGCGCGATCGAGCGATCGGCCGGTCAAGGCGTCGTCACCGACGGCCGGGGCGGAGCTGCGCGAGCTGCCGGTCAAGGCCTGGTCTCCAACGGCGGCGACGCCGGAACCGGAGCCCGCTCCCTTCTTGGGCGACGTCGTGGGCCGCATTCGCATCCCCCGCGCAGAAATGGACTACGCCGTCTTCGAAGGAGTGTCCGCCGGTGTCCTCCGCAAGGGCCCCGGCCATGTCCCGGGCACCGCCCTCCCAACGGGCGGCTCCAACTGCGTGATCACCGGCCATCGCGACTCGTTCTTTCGATGGCTGGCCGACGCGCAGGTGGGCGACCGCGTCTTCCTGAGCGCGAGAGACGGCGACGAGCGCGAGTATCGACTCGCCTCTCGCCGTATCGTTTCCCCTACGGAAACAAGCGTCCTCGCGCCGACCGACGGTGAGCAGTTGACGCTCGTGACCTGCTACCCGTTCCGCTGGATTGGTCCGGCTCCTTACCGGGTGGTGTGGCAGGCCCTGCCGGTCGCGTCGCTCGCGAATTCCGCGCAGGGCCCGCCGATTCCCGACACCCGCTGAAGAGGGAGTCTCGTCAGACGACCCGTCGGCCCTGAATCAGATTGATGATCAGGACGACGACGGCGATGACGAGAAGGATGTGAATGAACCCGGAAAGCGTGTAGCCGGACACGAGCCCCAGAAGCCAGAGAACGAGAAGAATCACAAAGATGGTCCACAGCATGGCGGTCCCTTTCCGGGGCGTACTCGGCCCCGGGCGAAGTAAGAGCGAATCTCGTGCCAGAGAGGCCGCGAGCGACCGACCCCGCGACGATCTCCTACCGCTTGCGGGCGCGCTTCGAAGAAACCGGCGTGCGGGTCGCCGTCCGGACCGCCGGCGTGGCGCGCGCGGCCGGCTTGGGAGCGTCCGGAAGCAGCTCCTCGAGCACGTCGGGCCGGATCGTGTCGCCCTCCGTCATCACGTGGGCGCGGTGGACGACGTTACGGAGCTCCCGGACGTTGCCCGGCCACGGGTAGGCCTCGAGGGCCAGCAGGGCCGCGGGATCCCACGCGAGGACGCCGGCCTTCTCCTGATCTTCGATCTGCTTGCGAAAGTGCTCCGCGAGAAGCGCGATGTCCTCTGGCCTCTCCGAGAGCGGCGGCAGGGCGATGGGAAAGACGTTCAGGCGATAGTAGAGATCCTCGCGCAGCTTGTTTTCCCGAATCGCCTCGAGGGGGTCGCGGTTCGTGGCCGAGACGAGGCGTACGTCGACGCGCAGATCCTGGGTTCCGCCGACGCGGCGCAGGGTCCTCGCCTCGAGCACACGGAGAAGCTTGACCTGGAGCTCCGGGCCCATCTCGGTGATTTCGTCGAGCAGGAGCGTGCCGCCGTTGGCCTCCTCGAAGTAGCCGATCCGGCGCTTGTCCGCGCCGGTGAACGAGCCGCGCTCGTGCCCGAAGAGCTCGCTCTCGATGAGCGTCGGCGAGATCGCCGCGCAGTTGAACGCCACGAACGGCGCCGCGGCCCTCCGCGAGAGCCGGTGAATCGTCCTCGCGACGACCTCCTTGCCCGTTCCGCTCTGCCCCGTGATGAGGACCGGCGCGTTCGAGACGGCGACGCGCCGGATGGCCTCGAACACCTTGGTCATGGGAGGCGACTTGCCGATGAGCTCGCCCAGCTTTCCGGTCTCCTGGAGCTCGGCGCGGAGCGTGTCGACCTCGGTCTCGAGCGAACGGCGGGCCGACAGACGCTGGAACACGACCTCGAGCTGCGCCGGCCGGAGGGGCTTGACCAGGTAGTCGGATACTCCCGCGCGCAGGGCCTCGACCGCGCTGTCGAGGGACGCCTGGCCGGTCAACACGATGCCGTCGCGCTCCGGATTCGCCTCCCGGGCGGCTCGAAAAACCTCGAGGCCGTCGCCGTCGGGCAGGTTCAGGTCCACCACGAGCACCTGGGGATCGAACTCCTCCATGGCTCGGCCCGCTTCGCCCGCCGTGCCGACGGCCTTCGTCGTCGCTCCCAGGTCGCGGAGGGCGCTCTCCAGACCCTTGCGGATCGCCACGTCGTCCTCGACGACGAGCACCCTCATGGCTTCAACAGCTCGGCGCGGCCCCGCTCGAACAGGTCGAACGCGCGGTGCAGTTCGCGGCGCGCCGTCGCAAGCGCCTCCTCGGGGTCCTCGCCCTTCGCCACCAGCCGAGAGGCCCGCTCGAGGTGGAGGGACGCGCCGGAGAGCGGGGTCGCCAGGTCGTGAAAGAAACGGCGCAGTGCCAGGTCGGGGTCCGGACGCCCCGCACTCACAGAATCACTCACTCGGGCACTCTTTGTGCATAGAATCAGCCGGACTCCAGCCGCGATCCTATGACAGATCCCGCGCCTCAAGCAGGCCTCTCCCTTCCTCCGACGCGAACGCGGGCGTCTCGCAGGGTGCGAAGCTCGCTTCGCACGCGGATCCGCATCTATGCCGTCGTCGGGCTTATGGTCGTCGGCAGCTGGCTCTACTACACGATCCAGTCGGTGCTGGGCCTCTACGATGCCACCCTGCAGACGACGCTATACACCGACCTGCGCCAGCGCGTCACCGACGCCATGGCCCAGGTGCAGGAGGCGTCCGACAGCCTCGACCGGTACCTGCGGGAAGGCCAGGGGTACGACCTCGCCGAGCATTATCGGAGCCGTACGGAGCTGAAGAGCTCCATCGGGGCCATCCGCCGCCAGCCGCTACCCGTCGTCATCGGAGGCACGTTCCGGCGGGCGGAGGCCGCCGCGGAGGTCTACGACACCGCCGCGGAGCGCGTCGTGTCCACGCGGTCGGCCCTGGAACCCGGGCGGCGGCTCGAGATCCGGGACAACGAAGCCTTTCCGGCGGGAGGCAACCTCCGAGAAATTCTCTCGCAGCTCGAGCGCGAATTCGCGCGAAGGCAGGACTTCGGCGAGCTCCAGCTCAAGGGCAGCCGCGACGCCGCGACCACCGCTCTCGTCATCCTGGCGGGCCTGATCCTCGTCGGGCTCGTTCTGCTGCTCGCCGACGTGAACCGGCGCATCCTCGCCCCCTGCACCGATGCGGCCCGCGCGCTCGAGGACCTCGTCGCCGGCCGTTCTCCGGCGCGGCTCTCCGAAGCCTCCAACGACGAGATCGGAGCCCTCGGAAGCAACTTCAACGCGGCCTCCCGCGTGTATTTCGAGAGGGGCCGCGCGCTCGAGGCGCGCGACATCGAGTCTTCCGTGAACGCCGTGCTCGTCGCCGCGGCGACGGTCAACGACCTCGCCGGGTTCGGAACGAAGGTCCTCGGCCGCGTCATCGAGGTCACCGGCGCCTCGAGCGCGGTCCTGTACCTCTCGGACGGCAAGGGCGACCTTCACCCGGCGGTTTCCGTGGGCGGCGCCGAAGCGGACGGCGTGTCGGGCCGGGACGAGGCCCGCCGCGCGATGCGCGAACAGAAGCCATTGCTCGTCTCGGTCGATGCCCAGACGCCCACGGTCGACCTGTTCGACGGGCGCATCCTCCCGCGGGAGAGCCTCCACGTTCCCCTGCTCTACTTCGGCGAGGTGGTCGGCGTCCTCGGTCTCGGCGCGGTCACGCCGTTCACGGACCGCGCCCGCAACACGCTGACGGCCATCGCGCCGAGCCTCGCCGTGGCCCTCGCCAACGCCTCGGCCAACGAGCGCCTCACCGAGCAGTCGCGGCGGCTTTCGGAGCAGAACGAGCTGCTCGAGGAGCAGCGGAGCCGGATCGCCCGCACGGCGCGGGAGCTGCAGCGGGCCTCCGCACTGAAGGACCGCTTTCTCGCGGCCGTGTCCCACGAGCTCCGCACGCCGATGACCGTCATCCTGGGCTTCACCGGCACGCTCCTGCGCGGAACGCAGGGACCGCTGACGGACACGCAACGGGAGAGCCTCGAGAGGGTGCAGCGCAATGCCCGGCTGCTCCTCGGGCTCATCAACGACGTGCTCGACATCTCGAAGATCGAGTCGGGGAAGGCCGACATCCGCCGCGAGGTCGTGTCGGTCGCCACCCTCCTGAGGCAGGTCGAAACCGACTTCGCCGAGAGCGCGCGGCGCAAGGGCATCTCGCTGAAGACCGTGGTCTCCGGAGAGCTCGACTCCATCGTCAGCGACGGCGCGAAGCTCACCCAGATTCTCGCGAACCTCGTGGGGAATGCGCTCAAGTTCACCGAGAAAGGATTCGTCGAAGTCCGCGCCGAGCCGCGGGGCCTCAAGCGCTGGGCCCTCATCGTCACCGACTCGGGAGTCGGCATCCCGAAGGAAGAGCACGACGCGATCTTCGAGGAGTTCCGCCAGGGCGAGTCCGAGAGCCACCAGGGACACGGCGGGACGGGGCTGGGCCTCGCGATCGTCCGCAAGCTCGTGCTCCTCCTGGGAGGAACGGTGTCGGTCCAGAGCCTGGCGGGAGAAGGCGCGACGTTCGCGGTGAATCTTCCCCGGGAGCTGTCGACCGAGGCCCCGCCCCCGCCCGTCGCCGCGATCGCCCGGGGCGCCGCCGACCGCCGGATTCTCGTCGTCGACGACGACGAGGCCACCCGCCGGCTCCTGCGCTTCGAGCTCGAGCCCTACGGGTTGCAGGTGCTCGAGGCGCCCGACGGGGCGCAGGCCGTCGCGATTGCGCGCGAGCAGAAGCCGGATGCGATCATCCTCGACGTGGTGATGCCGCGTCTCGACGGATGGTCGACGTTGCGTACCCTCAAGGCCGCCGAGGCGACGCGCCACATCCCGGTGCTCGTGCACTCCGTCGTCGACAACCGGGCGTTCGGTTTCGCTCTCGGCGCCTTCGAGCACCTCGTCAAGCCGGTCTCGGGTCAGGCCATCGTCGAGGCCCTG
Source organism: uncultured Acidobacteriota bacterium (assembly GCA_963782585.1). GTDB lineage: Bacteria > Acidobacteriota > Thermoanaerobaculia > UBA5066 > Gp7-AA6 > DAHUXD01. The sequence continues at coordinate 213,160 of CAWAKL010000003.1, read as the reverse complement.
AAGCGCGCCGGCCTTTTCGGCGGCGGCGCCGAGGTCCTCGTCGCGGACGACGATCCCGACATCCGGAAGCTTCTCGAGAAGGAGCTCGTCACCGCCGGGTTCCGCGTGCGGACGGCGCGCGACGGCGCCGAGGCGCTCGAGTCGCTGTCGCGGGAGCGGCCCGCCGCCGTCGTGCTCGACCTGCTCATGCCCGAGCCCGACGGCTTCGAGGTGCTCTACCGGATTCGCGACGACGCGACGCTGCGCTCCCTGCCGGTCGTGGTGCTCACGGGCAAGGACCTGACGGCGGCGGACTACGCCCGACTGAACGGTTCGGCCCAGCGCATCCTTCGGAAGGGCGCCGACATGGGGAGGCTGGTGCGCGACGTGCTCGCCAGCCTGGGCGAGACGGCTCCGGTGGCCTGAGGGCCGGAGGAGGTCCGCGACTGCGATGGCCCGCATTCTGATTGCCGAGGACTCGCCCGACATCCGGGCGCTCGTCGAGCTGCTGCTCGAGGCCGAGGGGCATCAGATCTCGTCCGTGACCGACGGCCGCGCCGCCGTCGAAACGGCCCGCCGGACCCGGCCGGACCTCGTGCTCATGGACCTCTCGCTTCCCCTCCTCTCGGGCTGGGAGGCCGCGCGGCAGATCCGATCGGATCCTTTGACCGCGACGATCCCCATCCTCGCCGTCACGGCGCATGCGATGCACGGCGACCGGGAACGGGCGATCGCCGCCGGCTGCAACGGCTTCATCGCCAAGCCGATCAACGAGGAGACCTTCGCGGCGGACGTCTCGGGGTTTCTGAACGACCGGCCTCCCCTGCGGCCCGGACCGTCGTCGCGCTTCAATGCCTCGGCCGCCGAACCCGGCCGCATCCTGGTCGTCGACGACCAGCCGGACGTGGCCGAGCTGCTCCGGGAAGACCTGTCCACGGACGGGCACGAGGTCGTGGTCGCCACGAGCGCCTCGACCGCCGAAGCGCTCGTCGAAGACGAGCCCTTCGAGCTCGCCATCGTCGACGTCATGCTCGGAGCGGATTCGGGGTACTCGCTGACTTCGGCCCTCACGAGCCTGAGCGACGACTACCTGCCCGTCCTGCTCGTCACCGGCGGGACGATCGACCGGGAGCGCGGGTTCCGCGCCGGCGCCGACGACTTCATCGGAAAGCCGATCGAGTCGGTGGAGCTGCGGGCCCGGGCGCGGTCGCTGATCCGCGTCGGCCGGGCGATCCGGGAACAGCGTCGCATCGGCCGCGAGAGGTCGGAGGCGTTCCGGAAGCTCGAGGATCTCGACCGGCTCAAATCCGGGTTCCTCTCCACCGTCTCCCACGAGCTTCGCACGCCGCTCAACACCATCATCCTGCTCGCGCATCGCCTCGAGAAGGTCCCGGCCACGGCCGAAGCCTCCGATCGCCACGAGCGGGACGTCCGGCTCCTGCGCGAGGCCGCGGAGACGCTTCGCCAGATGATCAACAACATCCTCGATCTGGCGAAGCTCGATGCGGGCCAGCGAGACCTGCATCCCCAGGAGGTCGACGTGGCCGCGCTGCTGCGAGAGAGCGCGAACCTGCTCGAGCCCCAGGCGCGGGAGAAGGGGCTCGAGATCGTGGTGGAGACGCCGCCGGACCTTCCTCCCGCCGCTGTCTCTGGATCGGGGGAAGATCTCGCGCGTCCTGGTCAACCTTCTCGGCAACGCCGTCAAGTACACGAGCTCCGGCCGCGTCACGATCGCGGCCCGGCCGTGGCAGGGCTCGATCACCTTCGAGGTGCGCGACACCGGCTCCGGCATCCCGGCGGATCTGATCGCCAAGGCGTTCGAGCCGTTCCAGCAGATCCGTCCTCGCTCCGGCGAGGCGCCCCGCGGAACCGGCCTCGGGTTGTCGATCTCCAAGCAGCTCACCGAAGTCATGGGAGGCGACCTCATCCTGCAAAGCCGCGAGGGCGTCGGAACGACCGTCACGTTCACCGTTCCCGAGCTGCCGTACTCCGGATTCTCCGGCGACGCCGAGGCTTTGCCCGCGCGAACGACCGGGAGCGTCCGAACCCGTCCGACCGTGGCCGCGCGCGTCCTCGTGGTCGAGGACGACGAGGCGTCCCGCTACGGTCTCGCCGCTCTTCTCGAGTCGGAGAGCTACGCCCTGGAAACGGCGGCGGATCTGAAAGAAGCCGAAGCCATTCTCTCGGGCAACTCCATCGACGCGATCATCCTCGACGTCACGCTTCCCGACGGCGATGGAGCGACGTGGCTCGCCCGGCGAAACGAGCGGTCCGTCGACACGCCGCCGGTTCTCGCGCTCACGGGGGTCACGGCGGACGAGGATCTGCGTCGCATCCGGGGCGCGGGAGTCCGGCAGGTGCTCACGAAGCCGGTGAACGTCACCCAGCTGCTCCTGGTCTTGAAGGAGACGCTCATCGCATCGAAGCCGTCCTAGAGAACCTTCGCGCTTCTAGGTCGCAAAGTTGTCGACCGTCGCGAGCCCCAGCACCAGGAAAACGACGAAGAGAAACCCGAGGACTCCCGCCGCCGCCTTGGCGAACGCGAAGGGCACGAACAGAAGCGCCATCAGTCCGAATACGAGGCACGTGAGCGATACGCGCAGCATCCACACTCTGCACCTCCGGGCCGCTCCGAAGGAAGAAGCGGGGCGGAAAGGCTCCGCCCCGCGCCTCCGCATCCAACCGATTACTTCGAACCGTGGTCGTGCTGAATCGTCGTCACCTTGTTGCCGTTCGACATCTTGGTGTAGGTAACGCGCACCCGCTCGCCGACGGCGACGTTGCCCTGGAGTCCCACGCCCTCGTCGAGATCGAAGGAGAAGTCCTTGGCACCGGGCCCCGTCACTTTGATCTTCTTCCCCGGCTCGTACTCCTTGACGGTGCCGACGACGACCTCGCTCTTCGTCTTCATGTCCGGGCCCGGACCCGATTCCTTCGTCACCGACTCCGTGTGCGCCCGGGGGGCCGAGACGGCCGCCTGGGCGTCGGCGCTCGCCGCCGACAGAACCGTCACGCGCTCGAGACCGTCCGTTCCCTTGCTGTATCCGATGCGGGCCTTCTGACCCACCACGATCGTCCCCTGGACACGGGCGCTCTCCTCCAGGTCGAACGAGAAGTCCTTGCCGCCGGGGCCCTCGACCTTGATCTTCTTGCCGGGCTCGTACTCCTTGACCGTGCCGATGACCCACTCGGACTTGGTCGTGGTGTCCGGCCCGGGACCCGTCTGTTTGGTTTTCGTTTCGGTGTGCTGTGCGTCCTGGGCCGGCGCGGTGCCGTTCGCGGCCAGGAGCAGTCCCAGCGCGACGGCCAGAGTTCCGGGAATCTGCTTCTTCATGATTACCTCTCTGAAGCCCGTGAGTGGGCCTCGGCCCGGGTATTTCAAGAAGCGTGCCGCACGACCAGGCGCGACAGCCCGGGCGCGAGCGCGGGGCGGAAGACCTTCCCGGCCAGAAACCGGGCCGCGCGGCGATGCACGGCTCGGTCCTTGAGGATCCGATGGTGGCCGAGAGCGCGGGTCTCGACGAGCTCGGTATCCGGCCAGGAGCTCGCGATCGCCCGGGCGTCCGCGATCGAAATCCGGAGATCCCGGCGATCGTGGAGGATGAGCGTCGGGACGCCCGGACGGCGCTCCACGAGCCGGTAGGACTCGAGGGGCGCTCCGTAGCGGCCCTCGAGGCGGCGGCGCATGACCTCGGCCGCGGCCGGGGGCAGCCGCATCCAGCGCGCGTAGCGGCGCGTGAACGCGGCGGGATCGGCCGGCGGCGAGAGCAGGACGGCGGCGCGGCCCGGGAGCCCGGCGCTCAGCGCGAGGGCGCAGGCCGCGGCGCCGAGCGAGTGGCCGATGTAGGCGACCGGGGAGACCGAGCGTGCGACGAGGCCGAGGGCCTCGACGAACTCGGGCAGCGAGGCGAACCGTCCGGGTGAGGCGCCGTGGCCCGGAGCGTCGAACGCCGCGACACCGAAGCCGGCGCCCAGGAGGCCGTCGACGAACGGCGTCAGCCGGCCGGCATTCGATCCCCAACCATGAACGAGCAGGACCGCCGGACCGCTGCCCCAGTGCCAGATCGCGATTTCGCCGAGCGGCCCGCGCACGAACGACCGCGCGCCCCGCGTCAGGATCTCCTGCTCGCGGCGTGTGGATCGGAAACGCGGAGGACGGCGGAAAGCCAGCTCCGCGCAGATGCCCCCGGCGCTGCCCGAGAGGGCACAGATCGCGCGGAGAAAGGAGCGAGCCAATCCGGAAGGGGTCGGACGCCGCTTCCATGGCCTCGAGGGGCTTCGCGTCGCTCGGCTCGCCACGCGCGCTTCCTTTGCGAGTTCCGCGCCAGCTCTGGAATGGCCATTGCATCTCCAGGTCGGCGGCGACGCGTGTCGCCGAGGAGGTTCCGGTGGCTCGAACAGGCAAGAAAAGCAGGAAGAGCTCGTCGAAGTCGGAGCGGGAGCCCGCCAACGGGAACGGCCACGGTTCGCGCGCCCCGCGGAAAAAGGTCGGCTACGCCGTGGTCGGGCTGGGCTACATCGCGCAGGCCGCGGTGCTCCCGGCGTTCGCTCACGCGAAAAAGAACTCGCGGCTCGTGGCACTCGTGTCGGACGACCCGCTCAAGCAGAAGACTCTGGCGCGCCGGTACGGGGTCGAGCACGTCTTCGGGTACCAGGACTACGCCGAGTGCCTGGCGCATCCGGACGTCGACGCCGTCTACATCGCCCTCCCCAATCACATGCACCGGGACTACGCCGTGGCCGCCGCCCGGGCGGGCAAGCACATCCTGTGCGAGAAGCCGCTCGCGGTCACGCGCGCCGAATGCGAGGAGATGATCGAGGCCGCGGCCGATGCCGGCGTGCGCCTCATGACGGCGTACCGGCTGCACTTCGAACGGGCGAACCTGAGGGCCGTCGAAATCGTGCGCTCCGGCAAGCTCGGCGAGCCCCGGATCTTCCAGTCGCTCTTCACGATGCAGGTCGAGGAGGACAACATCCGCCTCGCTCCGACCCACCAGGGCGGCGGGCCGATCTACGACATCGGCATCTACTGCATCAACGCGGCGCGATATCTGTTCCGAGCGGAGCCGTCGGAAGTCTTCGCCGCGAGCGCCTCCATCGGCGGAAAGCGGTTCGAGAAGACCCCGGAGATGATGAGCTGCATTCTCCGCTTCCCGGTCGAAAGACTCGCCACGTTCACGTGCAGCTTCGGCGCGGCCGATGGCGGCTGGTACCAGGTCGTCGGAACCCGCGGAGACCTGCGCGTGGAGACGGCCTACGAGTATGCGGAACCGATCGTGCACAGCCTCACGATCGACGGCCGGAAGCGCAAAGCCCGATTCGCGAAGCGCGACCAGTTCGCTCCCGAGCTGCTCTACTTCTCCGACTGCATCCTCACCGGACGCGAGCCGGTGCCGTCGGGACGCGAGGGGCTTGCGGACCTGCGGATCATCCGAGCCCTGCTCGAATCGGCGCGGACGGGCCGCGTGGTCAAGCTCGACGAATTCGAGCGGCATCGGCGGCCCACGATGGCTCTCGAGACGAAGCGCCCGCCCGTTCGCCGTCCGAAGCTCGTCCGCGCCGCGAGCCCCTCGGGCCACTGACCGCCGCAACAGTCGCGCGCCGCGCGGTCGGCGGGCCGGACGGCGCTCAGGCCGCCGGCGGGGGCGCGGGCCGGGGCGGAGAGTTCATCAGGCGGTTGATCTTCTCTTCGAGCTCGCGAAACGCGAAGGGCTTTGCCAGGCTCTCGTCCGCTCCGCGCCGCAAGGCCTCCTCGATCCGGGCGCGGTTTCCCGACATCACGATGATCGGAGTCGTCCGCCAGCCCGCCTGGATCGCCGTGAGAGCGCTTTCTCCGACGACCAGAGGCATTCGCAGGTCGAGCAGGACGAGGTCGAAATGCTGCCGCTCGAGCTCGCTCAGGAGGTCCTCCCCGTTGCGCGCCGCGACGACCTCGTAGCGCGGAGTCAGAAGCGCCGTGAGCGCGTTGAGAATCGCGGAATCGTCGTCGGCGACGAGGATCCGCTTCAACGCCCGCTCGCCTCGGCCGGAATTCGAGCCGTCACGCAGGTGCCCTGGTCGACCTCGCTCCGGATCTCGAGAGAGCCGCCGTGCCGCTCGAGGATGTCCCGCGCCGTGGCGAGGCCCAGTCCCGGCCCCGGGAAATTCTCCCGTGGAGCATTGCTGCCCCGGAAGAATCGGCGCGCGACGTGGGGAATCTCTTCGGCCGGAATGCCGATCCCCTGGTCGCGCACCTCGACACAGATCTCCGCGGGCTCGACTTTGAGGCGCAGCTCGACCACGCCGCCGCGCGGCGAGAACTTGACGGCGTTGTCGATGAGACTACCGAAGGCCTGTTTCAGGCGCCGACGATCACCGACGGTCGTGGCGTGCTCGGGCCCGCGGTACCGGAGAACGTGGCGCGTGCGCGCGGTCGGCACCTGCAGAAGCTCGTTCTTGCGCTCCGTGAGCCGGCGCAGCAGCAGCGCCAGATCCAGCGGCTCCGGACGGATGCCCGGATCCTGCCGCCCGCCCGCCTCGGAGATCTGCTCGAGCATCTCGCTGAGCCGTTCGAACTGCGCATCGATTCGGCTGAGCACGAGCGGGTCCGAGGGCTTTCCGGCCTCGGCCGAACGCCGCACGACTTCGACCAGCATGCGCAGCGCCTGGAGGGGGGTGCGCAGCTCGTGCGCGATGCCTCGAAAGAAGCCGTCGCGGGCCTGGTCGTCCTCGCGGCCGTCCCCGAAGAAACTCGTGGACTCGGGACGCGTCGCGCTCACGGCGGAACCTCGACGGCGACGGGCTGCCGCCGCTGCAGCACTTCAGCCGCGGCGCTCAGGCGTGCCTGGGCCCACCGCGGGAAGTGCCGCTCGGCGAGAAGGAGCCCGACCCAGACGCGGGGATCCACGCGGATTCCCTGGCTCTTGCAGCGGGACAGCCAGCGCTCCAGCTCCGACAGCGGGACGAGACGCATCGCGACGTCCTGCGGCGGGAACACGCGCGCGTGCGGCGCGAGCAGAATGGTCGCGCGGCCGCGTTCCCCGGTCGGGATTCCGTACCGCGACATCACCACGAACTCTTCGGCGTCGAGGCCCGCCTCATCGCGCAGGCGGCGATGGAGGGTGGGGAGCGGATCCAGGGGCCGCGACCCCGCAAGGCCCGGCAGCCGCACGAAGACGGGAGAGCCCGGAACGGCCTCGACGAGCAGCGGGACGTGGCCTTCGGCGGTCAGTCCGACGACGAACACAGCCTCGGAAGCCAGGACCGGGTCCGGGCCAAGATCCAACGGCACCGTCGCCGCCTTACCGCTCACGCAGCCTCCCGGAACACACCGTCCGCTCGCACGGAGACGGATCGAGCAAAGCCCTTGCCATCTCGCAAGGAAACCATCGCCGCCGACTCAGCGGGCGATTTGCTGGCGGTTGTGCTCCCTTCGGATCCTCCGCGTGCAATCCACGTGCCCCGGGGGGCTGCACATCGGGGCACGGCGCTTGCACCTTCGGGCGATTGCGGCTCGATGGACGAGCCGCGTAACGTTCCCGCCGTGGCAACGCGGGAGCGAGGAGCACCCCGCTCGCGAACCCTGCCCACCGGAGGAGAGGCCATGGCTCACCCAGTTCCCCACCGTTCGACTCTCGGCGTTCTGTTGACGGGAGTGCTCCTGCTCGCTGTGGCGGCGACGGCGGGCGCCCAGGGAGGGCCCGGCTTCCACCTCGGCATCTCCGGCGGTGTCGATATCCCGATGGAAGAGCAGGCCGACGTCTACGACGTGGGTTGGAACGGAACCTTGATGTTCATCTGGAACTTCGGCACGTCGCCCTTCGGACTCCGCCTGGACGGCTCGTACCACCAGCTGTCGCTCAAGGAAGAGCTCGATCCACTGTTTCTCGATGCCCGGACCCAGCTCATCGACGGCACGCTCGACTTCACCTTCGGACCTCACGTCTGCGGGTGGTTCCAGCCTTATATTCTCGCGGGCGGCGGCATCTATAGCGCCAGGTTCCGCGCGGACATCGACGACGACGACGACATCTTCGGGGATTGGCGAAGCCCCCAGTTCGGCTGGAACGCGGGTCTGGGCTTCGCGTTCAAGGTGGCCCCCGAGAGCGACTTCCACGTCTTCGTCGAGGGGCGCTACCAGCAGATCAACATCGAAGACCGCTTCAGCGACGTGCTCGAGCCCGACCGCTGCTTCAAGATGATCACCGTGAACACCGGGATCGTGTTCTAGACCGGATCAGTCCGCGGGCGCCGGCGGAAGGTTCGAGTTGGCCGGGCCGTTGACGACCTTGCCGCGCTTGTCGAACCGGGACCCGTGGCAGGGGCAATCCCAGGTTTTCTCGGCGTCGTTCCACTGGACGAGACAGCCGAGGTGGGGGCAGACGGCCGAGAGCGCGTGGGCTCGGCCGTCGGAGTCCCGATAGACCGCGAGCTTGGCGAGCCCGCGCCGAACCACGGCGCCCGAGTCGAACGGGATCTCGCGGGCGTTCGCCGCGTCTCCCGGCGTGAGCCAGTCGGCGTATTGCGCGGCGACGTTGACGTTCTCGCGAAGAAACGTCCCCGCCGCAAGGGGGACCTGTCGCGAAGGCTCGTAGAGCGCCGTCCAGGGATTCTCACGGCCGAGGATCAGGTCCGTCAGCAACATCCCGGCGATCGTCCCGTGCGTCATGCCGACTCCTGAGTCGCCGGTCGCGACGTAGACATTCTCGTCGCCGGGATTGCGTCCGATGAACGCGAGGCCGTCGAGGGATTCCATGACCTGTCCCCCCCAGGTGTACGCGATCGACTCGATCATCGGGAAGCGTTCCCGCGCCCAGGCGTCGAGGCGGCCTTGCCGCTCGCCCGTATCGTCGGCCTGTCCGCTCTTGTGATCCTCGCCGCCGACGATGAGGCAGTCCTCGCGCGCCGAGAGCTTCTGCAGCCGCACGTAGTGGAAGGGGTCTTCGGTGTCCCAGTAGAGGCCCTTCGGCACCGAACCCGAAGGTATGCGCGCGCCGATGACGTACGTCATGTAGGGCGCCTGCTTCGTGTGGATCGCGACCCGGTCGTTGATCGGAGAGTTGGTGGCCACGACGACGGCCTTCGCCGTGATTTTGCGGTCGCCGGCCGTGACGCGCGCCGGCGCTCCCGCCTCGACGGAATCGACGTGGGCCGGTAAACAGCCGGCCGCCGCGGCGCCGGAGGGCGCGGGACAGGCCGGCCACGTAGCGCATGGGGTGGAATTGCGCCTGGCGGCGGAAACGGATGCACGGGCCCGTGTCGAACGGAAGCCCGGCGTTCGGCGCCATCGCGACGGCGGCGCCCGCTTTCCCGGCGGCTTCCAGCTCCTTCTCGAGCTCGTCGGAGGGACCGTCGCGGCCGGCGAAGAGATAACCGTCGACGCGCTCGAAATCGCACGAGATCTTCTCTCGCCGGGCGATCTCTTCGATCCGATCGATCGCCGCCGCGTGACTCTCGGCCGCGAGCCGCGCCTCCGCCTGGCCCCGGACGCGCTCGATCTCCGTGTACCGGCGATCGAGCGCCGTGACGAGGTGCGCGGTCGTCGCGCCGGTCATTCCTCCGCCTGGCGGACCATCGTCGAGGACGACGACGGATCGGCCTTCGGCGGCGAGCAGATACGCGGCCGTCAGACCGGAGATCCCTGCGCCGACGACGCAGACGTCGGCGCGGACGTTCGTTCGGAGGGCCGGCAGCTTCGGCGGCTCGACTCCGTCCCACCAGACAGGCTCGTTCCTGGGCTCGGAAGTTTTCGTCATGACACCGTACGAATGCAGCCGGTGTGCCACAAACGGCGGGCTTCGAGGACGCGGCACGTGGATTGCAGCTTGGACGCTCGAGAATGAGCCTGCCATTCACGGGATCCGGCTCGGGGCCAGGCGGTCAGACGCTCGGCTCCCTGGGCCGATTTGCGCTCATGGAACGCATCGGCGCCGGCGGATTCGGAACCGTCTACAAGGCCTGGGACGGGCAGGGCAACCGCGCGGTCGCGATCAAGGCCTGCACGCTCGGGGAGGAGATGCACGCGCGGTTCCTGCGCGAGGCCGTCCTGGCCGGGGCGTTGCGGCATCCCAACATCACGGAGATCTACGAGAGCGGCGTGGAAGGCGACACACCGTTCATCGTCCAGGAGCTCCTCGGCGGGGAGGACCTCACGGCGTTGATCGCCCGGCGCGAGCCGGCGCTCCTCGCTTCCCGGCTGTCGATCATTTGCGGGATCGCGGACGCTCTCGACTTCGCTCATCGGGCCGGCGTGATTCATCGCGACATCAAGCCCGCGAACGTGCGTGTGCTCCCGGACGGGACCGTCAAGCTGATGGACTTCGGCATCGCCAAGGCGCTCGGAACCGTCTCGAGCATCACCAAGAGCGGCATCGGCGTCGGATCGATCGGCTACATGTCCCCCGAACAGATCTCGGGTGACCCCATCGACGAGCGGAGCGACGTGTTCGGTCTGGGGCTGCTCGCGTACGAGCTCGTCAGTTTTCAGAAGCCGTTTCGCAACGACAACCTCTTCCGGCTCCTGGAGATGATCGTCAAGGAGGACGCGGATCCGCTGACGGAAGTCGCCGACGTTCCTCCCGAGGTCGCGGCGGTCGTGGCGCGTGCGATGGAAAAGGACCCGGCGAAGCGATACGGCTCCGCCGCGGAGATGCGCGACGCCATCCTCCTCGCCGGGGCGTCGAGCTCCGAAAGCCCGGCGAGCCGGCCGGCGCGCGCCCCGGCGCCCATCCTGATCGTCGAAGACGATCTTGCCGTTCGCGAAGGGCTTCGCAGCCTTCTCCAGGACGAGGGCTATTCCGCGCTCGGCGCGGCGGATGGCCGCGAAGCTCTCGCTCTCGCGACCGAAGGAGAACGGGCCCCGGGGCTCATCCTTCTGGATCTGCGCATGCCGGTCATGGATGGCTGGCAGTTCCTGGCGGAGTGGAGGAATCGGAAGCCGTCCTCGCGCTGCCCCGTCGTGCTCCTCTCGGGCCTCGGGTTCATCCAGGACGCCCCGGGCGTGGCGGATTTTCTCTCCAAGCCCGTGGATGCCGAAAGGCTCCTCGCCTGCGTCCGCCGGCTCTACGGGCCTCCATGCTGATTTTCGAAGCCATCTTCACGCTGCTGCGCCGCTCGCTCGGAAGCGTCCTGAAGGCGATGTTCGGCTGGGCGACGCTCGCGCTCTTCGGCGAGGTCCGCGAGAAGGAGAGCAAGTTCCTGACGGTCGTCGTGGCCGCGGCAGCCGTCTGGCCGCTGCTGCTCGTCGGCACCGTCTTTCCGAGACAGGCGGCCCTCGTTCTCGCAGTCCTGCCCGTGCCCGAAGGCGCTCCGGAAGAAATCCTCCGCGGCGTCTGGATCGCCCTCACCCTCCTCATCCCGCTGGGCGTCGGCTGGGCCCTCTCGCGCCGCAACGCGGCCGCGGAGAAGCGCCCGTGGTGGAAGAGCCTGCTCCTCGGATTTCCCACCACGCTCGGCATCGGCCTCGGCTTCCTCTTCGTCTGCGTGGCGGTGCCCGCCCGCAAGGTGTCCGCGCTCGCCTCCGGGCGGAAGGAAGAGCACGTGGCCATGGCGATCGCACCGGAGGACTACACGAAGACCGTCGCCGGGCTGCGGGACGCCCTCCGGCGCGGCGGCATTCTGCTCGAGCGCCGGGAGCCGCCGTGGAGCACGCGGGCGCTCGGGAAGCTCCTCCACGTCTTTGCGGGAGCCATCCTGAAGGCGTATCAGCCGGAGAAACTCGAATACATGTGTGCGGACGAGATCGAGATGACCTTCTACCCCAACGGCGTCCGCCTCTACGGAAGCGAAGCCATGACGGCCCGCGCGCACGCTCTGCTCGCCGAAAGTGCGACGGACACGCCCGCCATGCTCTGCATGACGCCCGAGGGACAGGAGATCGAGCATCGCATCAAGGCGTTGTGGAAACGGAGGCGCGACCCCAACGCCCGGCTCGACGCCGACGTGCAGGCGACGGCGCGGGAGATGACGGAAACGACGCTCGGCTTTCAGGAGTGGGAGACCCTCTACCGGCAGCTTCTGCAGGTCCTGGTCGCCTCCCGGGGAGCCTCGCGGCTGCTCCAGACGGCGCTCGCGGGACAGGGTGCCGATCGGCGTTCCCGCCGAACGCAGCCGCGGCGCCTGCGGCGCGCGGCCCGCAGCGCCCGGAGCTACGGCGGAGACAGGCTGCGGAAAGAGGCCTCGGACCGCAGTCTCAAGCTGATCGAGAAGCTCGCCGACCGCATGCTCGGTTTCCTCGCGCGTCGGCCCTGAGAGGCGCTACTTCTTCTTCCGCGTGCCCACCTGCAGGTCGAACCCCGGCAGGATCGCCTTGATGAAAGCGTTCTCGAGCAGCCCTCCCAGAACCGCGAAAAAGCTCGAGTCGGCTTCGCCGACCGGCCCTTCGATGGGCACGTTCGTCGCGACCTGGTCCCGACTGCGGTTGGTGAGGATCGCCGACGCGACTTCCACGGCGCTCTCATAGACTTCCTTGAAGAAGCCCTTTTTCGCGTCCTGGCGCGCGTCATAGATCTCGACGTCCTTGAAGATGGGCTTGACGTAGCCCCGCATGTACCTGTCGTGCACGCTGATCTCGGAGTTGACCTGGAGAGTGCCCGCATAGACGTCGAACTTGCCGTAGGCTCGAAAGAGATCGTTCAGCGCGGTCATCGGCGTCGGGCCGACCTCGACCTGGACGTCGAGGTCCGCCGTTCCTCGCCCGCCCATCCGGAACGAGGCGTTTGCGGAGACGTCTCCTTCGCCCATGAACTTACCGCGGGCGGTCGCCCGTGCGGTGCCGGAGCCCGGTTTGTTCGAGAGCCCCTCGACCGAGACGTTCGCGTGACTCAGGAACACGCGGTAGTCGGGTTGGCGTGTGCGATCGACGAGCTCGAGGGTGGAGTCGACGAGGCGGAACCTGTCCAGACGCAGGTTCCAGGGAATCTCTCCCGCCGCGCGCTGCTCGGTCTTCTTCGCCGGCGCGGCATCGGGGGCGATGCCCGGAGCGCCCCGGCCTTCTGAGCGCATCAGGTAACCGATACGCACCCGCTCGATCGCGATCTCGGGCGCGGAGAGGTTTCGGACCTTGGGAGCGTACTCGAGCTCTCCTGCCGCAGAGAACGTCCCTCCGGAGACGAGGACGTTCCAGTGCTCGGCGAGGTTTCCGAAAGCGCCGAGCGGCACGGACGCCACGCGAAACTCGCCCTTCACCCCGGTATGGGGGGCCGCGAGAAAGTCCGCATGGCCCTTCAGCTCCGCTCTTCCGGTCCGCGCCACGACAGCGCTCACCTCGATGGGTGAGGGGTACGTCCGTTCCTTGGAGTGGATGTTGCGGACGTTGGAGGCCCGGGCATCGATCTTCGTGAGCTCGAGCGGACGTTTCGCGTCGTCGTCGACGTAGGTCAATGCCCCGTCCCGGATGCGGAAAAGGTTGATCTTCAGCGGGTAGATCTCCCGGACCGCTTCCCGCCAGCCCTTGCGGCCGACGGGGACCTCGTCTGTGAGCTCGCTCCGCAGCTGCGGAAGGTTCACGTACACAACGGGCCGCTCGATCGCGAAGTCGGCGACGGCTCGGAGAAACAACAGCTCGCGCCAGTGCACGCTCGCGTGCAGCCGGGGCACGAGGAGGATCGCGGGCTCGGGATGGCTGTCCTGCCGAACAACGATGTCCCTCAGGGTCAGGGACAGGCCCAGGGGCTGGAGCCTCGCCTGCCCGATGCGGACGTTGTAACCGCGGAGGCTCGCGTTCATGCGGCCCTCGATCGAGCGCCGGAGGGCCTCGTTCGGCACGAAACCTACGAGCGCCGCGAGCGCGAGCAGGGCGGCGAGTACGATCCCGACGCGCGCGAGCGGGCGGAGACGACGCCGGCGCCGCACCGCAGGGGGCGTGGAATCGAGGCGGGGCCGAGGCGCAGTTGAGCTCATGCGGATTCGTTGTCGCAAGGCCAATGCCAGCGGGACCCGATCGGTCGAAAATCTGCACAAACATGCCCCCGGCTGGCATGACCCGTGCACGAATGCTCCCCGAGGGAGTAACCGCGGCTAAGGAGACCCGATGAATAACGCAACGTGGGAAGCCCGATCCATACCGTTCGGCGCCCGGGAAGAGAAACTCGACCGGCTCTATCAGCTGATCGAGGACATCGAGGTGGCCATGCTGACGACCCGGCGCCGGGACGGCTCACTCGTGTCCCGGCCGATGGCCACGCAGCGCCGCGCCGAAGGGGCGCATTTCTGGTTCGTGACGGAGGAACGCTCGCCGAAGGTCGGCGAGATCGCCCTCGACCCCAACGTCAACCTCTCCTACTACAAGGCGCGGACGAAGGAGTGGGTGTCGGTCTCGGGGTCGGGGAGGATCTCGCGGGATCGGTCGAAGATTCGCGAGCTGTATGAACCGTCCTGGAAAGTCTGGTTTCCCGACCAGGGCGGCTCACGCAACGGCGGTCCGGACGATCCACGCATCCTGCTGATCGGAATCCAGGCGCACTCGGCCCACTTCATGAAGGTCGACAAACCGGCGCCCGTCATCCTCTTCGAGTACGCTCGCGCGCTCGTGCGCGGCGAGATGTCGAAGCGGGCAGAGGTCGAGGAGATCGGGGAAGAGGGTCTCGCGATGGCTCGGTCGCACGGCCCGCAGCCTCGACGATCGTCCGGAGACGAGCCGGCTCGTCCGTGAGCAGTCCGTCCACTCCGGCGTTCACCAGGAGCTGGAGACGACTGGCGCGGTTGATCGTCCAGCCCACGACCGACTCGAAGACCCCGGCCTCGCGGGCGCGCAGCATGCGGCCGACGTCGTCCTTGTAGCCGGGCCAGAGCCGGCCCCCGAGGCCGAGGCTCACGTCGCGAGCGCCGGTCGGCTCGAGCTTCGAGATCCTCGGAACGGGGAGCTCGAAATCGGCGCTGACGCGCAGGGGGCCGGGCGATCCCGCGCACGCCGATGCGAGCGCTCGCACGATGCTGCCCCGCGGACTCAGAAGATGGAAGGTCGTTTTCCGGCTCCCCTCGCCTTCCCCGAGCCACCGGACCAGCGCGTCTGCAGCCTCCGTCTGATCGTCGGCCAGCTTGAGGTCCAGAAAGACGTGCGCGACGCCCGATCGCGCCGCCCATGCCCGCAGATCCTCGAGCCACGCGATCCTGACCTTGCGGGTCGAGGACGAGGCGCCGTCCGGTTCGTAGCCGTAGTGCTCTTCGAGCTCCTCGCCCCGCAGCTCTCGAACGGGCCGCCGCCACGGCGATCCCACCGGCGGAACCCGCGGCCGGCAGGCCAGCCGCTCGCCTCCGAGCTGCCGCGCAAGGGCAACCTTTTCATTCGGGTCGGCGTCGTGCCAGAGAGCGAAACGTCCGTCGGCGGTGACCGAAACGTCGGCCTCGACCGCATCGGCTCCGAGCTCGAGCGCGCGGTCGAAGGCCGCAACGGTGTTTTCGGCTTCGACCCGCGCCGCTCCGCGGTGACCGATCACGAGACACGGTGACCGCGCGGACCGCGCCGGCAGGCCGGGCCGAAGCCAGCCCCGCAGGATCGCCGCCGCGCGGTGGAACGGGTCGCCGCGGCCGAGGAGACTCATCGGGCGGGCGGCGCCGCCCAACGCAGCTCGAAACGCTCCATGGTGTCGAAGCCCGTTCCGTCCTTCTCGAGCCCGCGCACCTCGACATCGAGAGCGTCCCGGCCCGGCCGGAAACGCAGATAGTGGAACGCGCGAATCCGGCCTCCCGCAAAGAGATCGTCCGCGTGCCGCCGGCGGGATCCCTCGCTCAGCGGCGCGCGCGGCCCGCCGCCTCCTCCGGCCACGAGGAAGCTCTTGCCCTCGCGGACGTAGCGCTCGTAGTTGTGAACGTGGCCGGAGATCATCGCGAGCGTTTTTTGCGAACCGAGGAAAGCGGGCACGAAGTCGCGCTGGACGTGGAACGTGTCGGACGTGACCCGGCTGTTGGTGAACGGCGGATGATGCAGGACCACGAGCGTACCCTGAACGGATTCGTCCGCGTCCCACTGATCCAGAAGACGCCGGTACCACGCGAGCTGCTCCCGCCAGGAGTCGGCCGGCAGACGTCGCAGGTTCGAGTCGAGAAAGACGATTCCGAGTCCGCCGTAGACGGCGGCGTACCAGTGACGCTCGCGCAGATGCGGGAAACGGCGGAAGTAGTTCGCCATCGCCGA
Organism: uncultured Acidobacteriota bacterium; assembly: GCA_963782585.1. Taxonomy (GTDB): domain Bacteria; phylum Acidobacteriota; class Thermoanaerobaculia; order UBA5066; family Gp7-AA6; genus DAHUXD01. Next base: position 197,070 of record CAWAKL010000003.1, on the reverse strand, counting down.
TCTCCGGGACAGCCAGTACTCGTGGTTGCCCAGGACGGGATAGGCGGGGATCCCGCCCGCCCGGAGGGGCGAGCAGATCCGGTCGAACTCCTCCCAGGCCGCCGTGGAGGAACCGCAAAAAACGAGATCGCCGAGAAAGGCGACGAAATCGGGATTTTCGGCGGCCACCTCGCGGAGGATGGCTCGCCGCTCCTTCGGGTTGGACTCCCGCCAGACTTCGAGGCTCGACGTGGGCTGGAGATCGCCGACGACCGCGAAACTGCCGCGACGAACCGCGATTCGGTCCGGCTCGATCCTCGGCGCTCCGACTCCCATCAGGGCATGGTTCTTGAAACGCACAGCATCATGAAAATCTTGAACTCGCATACGTCCTCGAGCGCCACGTCGGCACCGTCAGAGACTCCGACAACTCCTCCTGCAATCGACGAGCCGCCGGCCGGGCAGGAGCCGGTGATCGACGAGCCCGGCCGGATCGTTCCGGCCGTCGATCCGCGTCTTCCGGGGAGTCCGCGAACGATTCGCGAGCCCCGCGAAGATCCGGACGGCGAGCCCCCGGCCTCGTGACGCGGTTCCCCCGTTCCCCCGGCCCTCAGGAAACCCTGGAGATCGCCATGCGGACGATGCGCGCGCCGGCCAACCGCGCCGCCGCCCCGGCGAGCTCCGGCCGGTGCATGAGACGCCGGAAAACCGCGCTCCATCCGAAACGGCCCCGGAAGCGACTCCTCCAGGCCCTCGCATAGGTCGAGGCGATGCGGGCCCGGGGCACCGCGCCGGAGAATCCGTCCTCGAGCGTGCGCGCGGCGAGGATTCCCGACGACAGCGCGCTCGCGATGCCCTGGCCCGAGAACGGGTCCAGAACACCCGCGGCGTCGCCGACCATGAGCACCCCGCCCTCCTCCGGAGGCTTTGCCGCGAGATACACCGGCCCCGCGCCGCGGAAGTCCGACGCCGGCGTGAGGCGGCCGAGGATGTCGTCGAGCGCCGGGTTCGACACCCGGGCGTGCGCGACCACGGCGTCCCAGCCGGGAGCCAGCCGTCTCCGTGTCGACTCGTCCACGATGCCCGCGAGGTGGACGCCGCCGTCCTCGATGCGCGAGAGGCCGCAGTAGCCGCCGGGAAAGAGGTAGAGGCAGACCCGTCCGGCGAGCGCGTCGCTCGGCTCGTAGCCGCGGCTCCACGCGACATGGAGGCGGCCGCCGGGCGCGCTCTCCTTCGGCCTCCATTCGCGATCCATCGCGTCCCAGCGGCCCCACGCGCCGACGACGTTCCGCGCCTCGATCTCGCCGCTCGTTCGGGCCCTCGGCCACGCGCACGAGAAAGCCCCCGGGTATCGCGGCCAGTCCGCGGGCGCGGGCGCCGAATCGCACATCGGCTCCCCGTCCCGCCGCCCAGACCGCGAGCCGCTCGTCGAGCCGGCTTCGCGAGATCCCGAGGGCGTTTTCGGGGAGGCGAAACGCGATGCTCTCGGCTCCCGGCACGAAGAGCTCGCCACGCTGAATGGGCTCGGCTTCCGATTCGACCTCCCGGCGGAGGCCGAGCGCGTCGAGCGAGGACACGGCGTCGTCCGAAAGAAACTCGCCGCACACCTTCCGCCGCGGAAAATGCTCTTTCTCCACGACGAGGACGCGGCGGCCACCGCGAGCGAGCAGACCGGCGGCGGCGGAGCCCGCAGGCCCCGCGCCGATCACGACGACATCGAAGGACGACATGCGCTCCCGCCGGCGACGAGAAACCGAAACGGGAAGATTCGCCGCGCGAGGCTGCCGGGCTCGACCTGCCGGGCGACGGCCAGAGCCTCGTCGGGCGTGTAACCCTGGCGGACCGATGCCATGCCGTCCTCCAGGGAGACGCGCGTGCGGAAGACCGCCCGGCCGGCGAGCGCCACGAAGAGCTCCGCCAGGCGGTGCCGGCGGACGTCGAGCATCGCGAAGCCCACTCGCGCGACCCTCCGGGCCTCCGCGAGAACCTCCCGATTCTGGCCGGGCGAGAAGTGGTGCCAGAAGAGCGTCGAGACGACGAAGTCGAACGCCTCGTCGCGGAACGGGAGCCGCAGGGCGTCGCCGGCCACGGGTGAGGCGGACGGCGCCGCGCCGGTGACGCGGCCGACCGCGAGGTGCCTCCACTGGATGTCGAGGGCCGCGATGCGCACCGCGAACCCCGCCCTGCGCAGGCGCGCGGCCAGTCGCGAGGCCACCGCTCCCGAGCCGGCGCCCAGGTCGAGAATCGAGATCGCGCTGTGGCCGAGGGCCTTCGCCCGCGCGGCGAGATGAAGCTCGAGGGCTCGCGACGCGCCCCACCGGCGATTCACGTGGTCCAGATCCTCGAGCGACCGCCGCATCTCCTCCGACGGCAAACCGGGGTCGTCGAGACGCTCGCGGGAGGGACGCCGGGGCGGGACGAGCGGGCTCATGCCCCGTTGTCGCCCCGGCGAAGCACGAGCGCGCTGTTCTTGGAACCGAAACCGATGCAGTTGCAGAGCGCGTGCTCCACGGATGCCCGACGCGAAGCGTTGGCCACGTAGTCCAGGTCGCACTCCGGATCCGCCGTCTCGAGGTTGATCGTGGGCGGCAGAAATCCGTCGCGCATTCCGAGCACCGTCGCCGCGACGCCGGCCGCGCCGCAGGCTCCCTGGGCATGGCCGATCATCGACTTGATCGAGGAACCCGGCACCCGCTCCGCCGAACGCCCGAACACCTTCCTGGCCGCCCGCGTCTCGACGCGGTCGTTCAGGGCGGTCCCCGTGCCGTGGTAGGCGACGTAGCCGATTTCCTCCGGGGGAACTCCGGCCTCGCGCAGGGCGAGACGCATGGCCCGCGCGGGCTCGTCCCCGGACTCGTCCATGCGGACGCGGTGGTGCGCGTCGCACGTCGCGCCGTAGCCACGGATCTCGGCGTAGATGCGGGCGCCCCGCGCCTTCGCGCGGTCCCGCTCCTCGAGGACGAACATCCACGCCCCCTCGCCCAGCACGAAACCGTCGCGGTCGGCGGCGAAGGGCCGGGAGGCGCGGGCCGGCTCGCGCTCGCGGTCCGTCGAGACGACCCGCATCATGAGAAAGCCCTCCATGATGCCGCGCACGACGGTCGCATCGACGCCGCCCGCGAGCACCACGTCCGCGGTCCCGAACTTGACGGAGCGAAAGGCGTGACCCAACGCGTCGGTCGAAGACGCGCATCCCGTCGAGATGACCTGGGAGGGTCCGCGGAGGCCGAACCGCATCGAGATCTCCGAGGAGAGCGTTCCGATCGTTCCCGACGCGATCGCATAGACCGAGGCCTTCTTGACCTGGTTCGTGTAGTAGAGGTGGTACATGCGTTCCGCGAACTCGATGGGCCCGCCGCCGGTCCCGAGCAAAACGCCCAGACCCTGCCGCTCCTCGAGCGAGAGGCTCTCGACCTCGATGCCCGCGTCTTCCAGGGCTTCCTCGGACGCGGCGATCGCGAGCGGCACCGCCCGGGAGACGTGTCGGACGGACTTGGCATCGACGTGAGCGGAGAGGTCGAAGTCCTTGACCTCGCCGGCGATCGTGGCGGCCAGGCCCTCGGGATCGAAAAGAGAGATGCGGTCGACCCCGCTTCGTCCGGCGGCGAGCGACGTCGCGTAGGCTTCGCGGCCGTTGCCGTTGGGCGAGAGGCAGCCGATCCCCGTGATCGCGACGCGCCGTTCCACGCGCGAGACTCTACGTCTTTGTCCGCAAGCCGTCTGCCGTCTTAACGCGAACCTGTACCGCCGGAGGGTGTCGGCACGGGACCGGGCGGAGTGACGGTCGGGCGGGGCGTTTCGGCCAACGGACTGGCCGGAGTCGCGGACATCGCCGAGCCATCCTCCGCCGAGGCGTACGCCTTCGAAGGCGGCGCGCTCGAAGCCGATCCGCTCGCCGCGGCTTCCGCCGGCCCCGGCGAGAAGGGCGCGATCGACGTCACGCGCGGCCGGCCGATGCTGTTGGTCAGCCAGGCGACGGTCACGGTCTGGCCCTCCGTGATCTTGTCGTCGACGCGCGCTCCGGCGTCGAGTGGCAAGGACACATCGGCCCCGTCCGAGCCGGCGATCACGATCCGCTCACCGGCCGTGTAGCTCTGGACGGTTCCCGTCGTGGTCCGGATGAACCGGTCCTGCATGTCGCTGTCGGTCGGATGGTGAGCCGCGTCCGCGCAGGCGATGATTCCGGCCACGAGAACGAGACCCCAAGTGTTCCGCATGCCTACCTCCTGGAGTCGAACGCAATCCGAAAGTGACGCAGGTTCGAGCTTTCTGCCCTCATGAGCGTCCGCCGGGCGAAGCGCCACCGGACGGGGGCGCGGATGGCGCCGCACCCCCCGAGGGAGCCGCGGCGCCCGGAGCGCTGCCGGAGGGCGCCGCGGAAGCGGGAGTTCCGTTGGGAGCGGTCGCCGGCGGCGCGCCGCCGGGCTGGCCCGGTTGCGCCAGGACCGGAGTCCCGTTCGGCCCGATCACCGGTTGCGTTGACCCCGGCTGACCGGACGGGGCCAGAACGGGCGTGCCATTGGGCCCGATCACGGGCTGGGAAGTCACCGGCTGTCCGGACGGCGCCAGAACGGGCGTGCCATTCGGTCCGATGACCGTCTGAGGAGCTCCCGTCCCGGTGACCGGGGTCCCGTTGGGACCGATGACCGGCGTTCCGGATCCGGGAACTCCCGGAGCCAGCGTCGGCGTCCCGTTGGGACCGATCACCGTAGCGGCGCCGGTCGGCGTCGCGGGAAAGCCGTTCGGCCCGATCGGATTCTGCGCCGCCTGCGCACGCGACAGGTCGGTCGACGAAGCGACACGCGGCAGCCCGTCGGTTCCGATCACGGTGTTGTTCGGGTCGATGGGAACGTTCGGATTGACCCGGTTGGGATCGACCGCGCCGCCGTAGCCAGCGCCCGCGTTCATCCCGGCGTTGGGGGCACCTGCGGCCGCCGCTCCGGCCGCGTTCGCCGGCGCCGGCGCGATGCCGTCGCCCGTCGGGCCGAGCACCAGGATCTCGCCGGGATCGAGGCCGGGCGTGGGTCCGCCCGCAGTAGACGTCGGTCCGCCGCCAACACGGGGCGCCCGGACCGTCAGGCGGTCGGGCTCGACCGTCGCGCCGTCGGAGACGACGCGCACGACCATCTCCACCGGAACGCCCGTGAGCGGCCCTCTCGGATGCGGATGAAACGTGAGAACCGTTCCGCGCGTGACCGGACGGTCCACGCTCGAAACCCGCTGCCCGTTCGAGAGCTCGATACGATACGTCGCTGTCTCCGCGAGCGCGGCGGCTGCGGAGAATGCCGCGAAGAGCGAAACCGCGATTCGTTTGGAGCGCGCCATGACAAACCCCCGGTGTCTCGGGACTGCAGGATGGGTGCCATCGGGCGAAACCGGGCCCCCGCTGGCAAGCCGCGTGCATTTGCACCCGCCAGGAGGTGGCTATGGGCCTGGTCCTCTTGATCGTCCTCGTTCTGCTTCTTCTGGGCGCCGTACCGCGCTGGGGGTACAGCCGGAACTGGGGTTACGGGCCGAGCGGGATCCTGGGCATCATTCTCATCGTGGTCGTCGTCATGCTCCTGACGGGAAGGCTGTAGTCGGCTCTGGTACCCGCGTCTTTCTGCTCTCCCCCGCCGGCTCCTCCGGCCGGCGGGCGGAGATCCTTCTCCGCGATGCCGCCAGCTTCGACGTCGCACGGCGCCTTCGCTCGCGCGAGGGAGCGACGCTCGGCGAGGCGTTCTCCTTCATCTCCGGACTCTATTTTCGAGGGAAGCTCGCGTACGCGACGCGCTTCGCGCCCGAGACGTCCTACGTCATCACCTCGTGCGACGGCCTGGTGCCACCCGCAACCCGCACGCAGCGGGAGGACCTCCTTCGTTACGCCCGGGTTCCCATCACGCCCTCGGAGCCCGCGTACCGGGGCCCTCTCCTCCGGTCGGCCCGAGGGCTTCGGAGCAGCCTGCCGGCGGACGCCTCGATCGTCCTTCTCGGGTCGATTGCGACCGACAAGTACAGCTCCCTTCTGCTCGAGGTCTTCGGGGACCGTCTTCTCTTTCCGTCGGACTTCGTCGGACGAGGAGACATGAGCCGCGGCGGTTTGCTTCTGAGGGCCGCCCGCGACGGACGGGAGTTGGACTACGTGCCGGTCGCGAACGCTGTTCGGCACGGACCGCGGCCAAAAAAGCTCGATCCGTCGACGCGCGTCCGCTGAGGCGCTGACGCGTCAGCTCTCGAGGACGTTGCGCACGACGCGAATGATCTCGGCCCGGCTGTAGGGTTTGCGCACCGTGGCCTGAACCCCCGCGTCCGACATCGTCGCGCGCTGTTCCGGGTCGATGTTGCCGCTCGCGACGATGCAGCGGAGGCCGGGATCCCGCTCGCGCATCCGGAGAAAAGCCTCCCACCCTCCCAGCCGGGGAAGACCCAGATCCAGCAACACCGCATGGATGCGCTCGGCATTCGCCGCGTGGACCTTGACGGCCTCGACGCCGTCGAGGGCCGTCAGGACGTCGAAGCCCGCTTCGATGAGGAACTCGCAAATGGGGCTCAGCAGAGTCTGCTCGTCCTCCACGACCAGGATCATCGAGCGCCCTTCCGTCGCAGCCCTCGGGGGCGCCGTGCTCCGGCGGGAGGACCGGCGTTGCTTCGAGGCCGACGGGTCCGCCGCCCCCGGATGGCCGTTGGAGACCTCGATGTAGATCCGGAACGTCGACCCCTTGCCGGGCTCGCTCTCGACGTCCACGTAGCCGCGGTGGGAATTCACGATGCCGTAGACGACCGCGAGGCCGAGGCCCTGGCCCTTCGCTCCCTTGGTCGTGAAGAAAGGCTCGAAGATCCGCAGCCGCGTCTCGGCGTCCATCCCGACGCCGGTGTCGGCGACGCACATCTCGACGTACTCCTCGCCGGGCGCCTCCGCGAACTTGTTGCGGAGCGTCTCGCCCTTGACGACGTCGGTTCCCAGGGTCAGCACTCCTCCCTGGAGCATGGCGTCGCGCGCGTTCACGGCCAGATTGAGGACGGCCTGGTGAAGCTGGTTGGGTTCCGCGTGCACGCGGGGAACCTCCTCCGCCAGCTTCGTCGAGACGCGGATCTGCTTGGGGAAGGTCTCGCGCAGCATCGAGGCCACTTCTCGCACGACCGCGTTGACGTCCGTGGGCTCGAACGCGATATCGGTCTTCCGGGCAAACGTCAGGAGCTGGCGAACGACCGCCGACCCGCGCTCCACGGCCTTCTGGATCGAAACGGCGCTGTCCTGGCGCCTGGCGGCGGCCAGCGGCTCCCGGCCGAGCACGTCGACGTGCGCGGAAATGATGTTGAGAAGGTTGTTGAAGTCGTGCGCCACGCCCCCGGCGAGCCGACCGATCGAGTCGAGCTTCTGCATCTGGCGCACCTGCTCCTGCAGCCGCGCCCGTTCGGTGACGTCCCGGAGATTCGCCTGCGTCACCCGCCGGTCGCCGAGGTCGTAGGTGTTCGTGATCGCCTCGACGTACACGGGTTGCCCCGACTTCGTGCGGAGCATGACCTCCTGCTCGAAACCGAAGCCGCCCGCGAGGTTGGCCTCGAAGCGGCTCCGGGCCGCCGCGGGATCATCGTAAATTCCGAGGTCCCAGGGCCGCTGGCCGAGCATCTCGGCGCGCGAGTAACCCAGCAGCTCCTCGAGAAACGGGTTGACGTCCAGGAGCCGGCCGCTCTGGGCCTCCATCAGCCAGATGCCTTCTCGGGCCGTCTCGAAGATGCGGCGATACCGCACCTCGGAGCTCCGCAACGCCGCCTCCGCGCGCGTCCGCTGGGTGAAGTCTTCGATGGCCACGAGGACCAGAGGACGCGGCTCGCCCGGCAGCCGGACTCGTCTGGCGTTCAGGCGAAGGGTCTTCTCGCCCACCGGGTCGACGACCACCGCGAGGTCGTAGTCCTGGATCGGCGAGTCGTCGCGGGCCGTCCGTTCGAGGAGCGCGCGCAACCCCGGCTGGAGGGTCTCGAGGCCCCAGAGCGTCAGAAACGCCCGGCCCTCGATCTGGTCCGGCGAGGTCTCGAACGTGCGGTAGAAGGCCTGGTTCGCGGTCCGGACGTGGAGGGATTCATCCAGCACGACGAGCGCTTCGCGGACGGTCTCCACGAGGGCCTCGGCATACTCGCGCGCACGATTGACCTGCTCGAGGCTCCGTTTCAGCAGGTCGATGTCGAAGAACGCGAGCACGGCTCCCTCGACGCGTCCCTCCATCGTCAGGTACGGGCGCGCCCGCAGGACGTACCAGTGGCCGTTGGCGTCCTGGACTTCGCGCTCGTGGCTTCCCGTGGTGTGGATGACGTCCCGGGCGATCTCGGAGAGGTCCCCGACCATGACGTTGGGTTTGATGTCGCGAATCGGGCGGCCGATGTCCGACGGGATCAGGTTCAGAAGCGACTCTGCCTGCGGCGTGTACCGGCGAAGCCTTCCCTCGGGCCCCAGCATCACGATCGCCACGTTCGTGCCGGTGAGGGTGTTCTGCAAGTCGTTGTTGAGCTGCGAGAGCTCGACGTTCCTGTTCTGAAGCTCCTCGTTGACGGTCGTCACCTCTTCGTTAGTCGACTGGAGCTCCTCCTTGGCCGTCTCGAGCTCTTCGTTGGTCGACTGGAGCTCTTCGTTCGACGAGAGGATCTCCTCGTTGGCGCTCTTGAGCTCTTCATTGGACGCTTCCTGCTCTTCGATGATCGACTGCAGGTAGTCCTTGGTGGCCGTCAGCTCCTGCTCGAGCTTCACGATGTTCTCGTGCGCGGCCCGGCCGCCGCGCTTCGGCGTGTTCTCCGGCGTCGGCCGCCGGTCTCCCTTTCGCTTTTCGTCCACGTCCTCGAAGAGGATGAGAAAGTGGTAGCCCCCCGCTCCGTCCGGCTTCATGGGAACGACCTCGAGGTTCACGTCGCGAAAGTGGCCGTCCTCCCGGACGTGGATACGCTCCTTGCGGACGGGCCGCCCCGCCCGGCGGGCCTTGAGGATGGAGCTTCGGAGCTCGACGAGCAGTCCCTCGCGCGCCATCTTCAGGATGTTGAGGCTCGCGACTCCCGGCGCGGCCTCGAGGTACGGGCTCGTCTTTCCCCGGAACTGCACGATCTCGAACGCGTCGTTGATCAGGACCCCCGGAGGGCCGTAGCGGCCGAGGATCATCCGATCGGCTTCCCTCTGGAGGTCGACCGGCGCCGGGAGCTCCGCCGCGGCCGGCGCGGAGGCGCGCTCGTCCGCGTGCCGCCGGCCGAATTCCAGAATCTGGCGGGTGGAGCCCGGGCGCTTGGCGAAGATCCGGCGGTTGCGGTCGATGGGGACGAACAGCTCTGCGAAGCCCGTGATCGTCTCGGCGTTGCCGAGGACGAGACTTCCCATGGAACGCAGGGCGTAATGGAAGATCGGCACGACGCGCTTCTGCAGGAGAGGCTCGAGGTAGATGAGAAGGTTGCGGCAGCTGACGAGATCCAGGTTCGAGAAGGGCGGGTCGGAGGTGACGTTCTGCCGGGCGAAGACGCAGACGTCGCGAATGCTCTTGGAGATCTGCCAGCCGCCATCGGTCTTGACGAAGAAACGGCGGCGGCGTTCGGGCGAGACGTCGACCATGGCGTTCTCGAGATAGATGCCGGTTCTGGCCTTGTCGAGCGCGGAGTCGGAGACGTCGGTCGCGAAGATCTGGATGGCCGGCTGCGGATCCGTCCGGGGCGCCGACTCGAAGAGGGCGATCGCGATCGAGTAGACCTCTTCGCCGGTGGAGCAGCCCGGGACCCAGATCCGGATCGAAGCCGTCGCGTCGCGATCCTTGAAAAAGGACGGAAAAACCGTGCGCTGAAGGCTCTGGAAGACTTCCGGATCGCGAAAAAAAGCGGTCACGGTAATCAGGATGTCCTCGTGGAGAGCGTGCACCTCGCCGATCTCCCTTCGGAGGAGCTCGTAGTACTTGCGGAGGCTATCGACCCTACGGAGCGCCATGCGCCGGGCGATCCGGCGTTTGACCGTCGTCTGTCGGTAGTTCGAGAAGTCGACGCCGGTCGTCGTCCGAAGGATGTGGAGCACGCGCTGGTGATCGGTGCCCTCGACCCGAGGTTCGGGGGCCAGGGCGGGGATCGGCCGGATGTAGGGATGGCGGGCGATGTGGACGAGCTCGAGCGCGATCTTCTCGGGCGGATGAACGAAGTCCACGGACCCCGCGGCGATCGCCGAGCGGGGCATGTCTTTGAACTTGGCCGAGGCCTCGTCCTGGGCGAACGTGACGCCGCCCTCGGCCTTGATCGCCCGGAGGCCGAGCGCGCCGTCGGAGAGGGACCCCGACAGCACGACGCCGATGGCTCGACTCTTGTACTGCTCGGCGAGCGAGCGCATGAAGTGGTCGATCGGCATCTCCCGTCCGCGCGCGGTCGAGCGCTTCGTCACGCGGAAGGAGCCGTCGACGAGCCCGATGTCGGCATTGGCCGGGATGACGTAGACGTTGTTCGCCTGTACGGGCATGCCGCGGCGGACCTCCCGGATGGGCATGCCCGTCGAGCGGGACAGGATGTCCTTGAGCAGGCTCTCCCGCTTGGGATCCAGATGCTGCACCAGGACGAAGGCCATCCCCGTGTCCGACGGCAGGTGAGTCAACAGCTTGGTGAACGCTTCGAGCCCGCCGGCCGACGCGCCGATGCCTACGATCGGAAAACTTTTCGGCTGGGCGCCGGACGGAGGAACACGGACGCGGCGGCCACGCTTGCCGACCGCCGGAATTCTCCGGGACTGCTTCTTCCCGCGCTCGTGCGCCAAGAGACACCCTTCGCCCGCTCACCGGCCGCTTCTCCGGCTGCATCGCGATCTCTAAGGTCTGCGGGCAGAATTAGTCTATTGCAGGGAAGGAGTTTCGGAAGGCAGGTTGGCCGTTTCTTTGTTCGTCGACTGTCGTAGCAGGAGACTCCGGAGGGCCTCGGCAGCGCCCTCGGTTTCCCGCACCTGCACCTCGAAGTGCCGAACGAGAGATCGCAGCCGCCGTTCCCGGGCCTGCTGCACGAGCCGGCGGCGCAGGGCCAGCCTTTCCTCGATGCCGCGGAGCGCCTCCCACAAGGCTCTCTCGATTGCGTCGCTCTGAGCGGAAAGGAGCGTCTCCGGAGAGAAGGCGTGGCCGGTGCGGCAGCGGAAACGCAGAAGGTCGCCTTCCTGAATCTCCCGGAGGACACCGCTGCAGTCGGGGCAGGCCACGGTTGACGGAACCCCCGGCTTCTGCTCGGACTCGATGGCCTCGAGGTCCAGCCTCGCGATCCGGGTCTCGTAGAGCATCTCGGCCGTCGCCGGCGGCGCTTCCGACGGGCTGACCGGCTCCGCGGCGAGCCGGGCGAGCAACTTGCCGAGGGCTCGAGCGGGAACCACGTGCTCGACCTCGAGGTAGCGCATGGCGTTGCGCGGCATGCCGTCGGCGAACGCTTCGGCCGGATCCTGGACGACCGCCACGCCGCCACGGATTTTGACCGCGATGAGGCCGGCCGTCCCGTCATCCAGAGCGCCCGAGAGCACGACACCGACGACCCGCGGCCCGTAGGAACGCGCGGCGCTTCGAAACAGGACGTCGACGGACGGGCGGTGCCGGTTCTCCCGCGGGCCGCGGACGACCCGAACACGGCCGGGCTCGAGCATCAGATGGCGATCCGGCGGAGCCGTGTAGATTCTCCCCCGCTCGACGGGCTCACCCTCTTTCGCCGGGGCCGCCGGCAACTGTCCGCTTCGGGCCAGGACTTCCGCCAGCGCGCTGGGCTGCTCCGGCGGTACGTGCAGAACCACGAAGACCGCGGCCGGCAAATCGGGCGGCAGATCCGCGGCGAGCCTTCGGAGCGGTTCGACGCCTCCGGCGGACGCTCCGACGACAATGATGTCGCGGGTCGCCATTGCTACGGTCGGGCGCGCGCGCGGGGTTCTCGATTTGAATGCCACACGGCCTTCTTGCCGGACTTCTTCGCCGGTTTCGCGAGCGCGGGGTTCGCGAGCATCTGTCGGAGCAGCTTCGGAGGGTCGCCGTCGGCGGCCTTCTCCATGTTGCCGCCTTCGTCGCGAGCGATCTCGACGAGCAGCCGCTCGGAGACCACGGAGCGGGGCTCCTCGTCGGCGATGTTCCGCTTGCTCGCGGTCTCGTCCCGGTGCTTGATCAGGAGCCACGGATCCCGGGCTTCTCCCCGGCGCCTCCGCATCCGGACGAGGACCCACTCGCCGCGGAGCTTTTCGCCGTCGAGGCGGAACTTCAGCTCCCCTTTCGAGAGGCTCGCATCGACGTCGGGATCGACGGGGGTCCACGTCCCGCGATCCCAGATCATCACGGTCCCGCCGCCGTACTCCCCTTCCGGGATCACGCCCTCGAAGCGGTTGTACTCGATGGGATGGTCTTCCGTGGGCATGGCCATGCGCTTGTCGGCGGGGTTGAGCGAGGGTCCGCGCGGCACGGCCCACGAGAGCATTACGCCCTTCCACTCCAGGCGGAAGTCGTAGTGAAGCGCCGTGGCCCGGTGCTTCTGGATGACATACGCGAGCTTCTTCTTGCGAGTCTTCGGCCGGCTGGAAGACCGGGCACTGCCCCGGGGCTCGGGCGTTACGCTGAAACGACGTTTACGACGGTACTGATCGAGTGCCAAGGTCCCTCCGAGTGGCGAACGTTCAAGAACCGTGCCCCGGAAAGGTAAGGCCGGCGGGGTCGCCGGCCTTCTGGAGAAACAAGGGCTCCGGTTCGGTGGGGAGGACCTACTCGGCTTCCTCCTCCGTCGAGCCTTCCGAGCCCTGCGATCCCTGCTTGCGCGAGCCCTGGCCCTCGGTGCCCTGGCCCTGTGAGCCCTGACCCGTGCCTTCGCCCGACCGTCCGCTCGCACCACGGCCGCTCTCGAACTCGCCCTGCTCGTTGCGGGACTGGTTCGGATTGCCCTGTCCGCCCTGACCCCCCTGACTACCTTGACCGCGCTGACTGCCCTGGCTTCCCTGCTGACCACCTTGACCCTGACGCCCTTGCTGACTCTGGTTCCCCCGATTCTCTCGATCCGCCATGGAATCCTCCTTGTTGGGGTCTGACCCCGCGCGGCGAAGCTTCAAAAAACGTGCCGCGTATCCGTGGCAAGCGTGCCGGCGCTGCATGGCATGCGGTTTGCCTTCGCGACCGGCGGAGGCAAAGCCATGAACGAACAGATCGAGAACCTTCTTTACGAAGCGTTGGAAACCGAGATCGGCGGCATCCAGGTTTACACGAACGCCGTGCAGTGCGCGCGGAACGACGAGCTCAAAGAAGAATGGGAAAAATATCTCAAGGAGACGACGCGGCATGAGGAGATCCTGCGCGACGTCTGCGAGAAGCTGGGGCTCGACGCCGACAAGGAGACGCCGGGACGTAAGGTCGTCCGGCACATCGGAGAATCTCTCGTCCAGGCGATGAAGATGGCGCAGGAAGGGGGCGAGCCGGAAGCCGCGCAGATCGTGGCCGCCGAGTGCGTCGTGCACGCCGAAACGAAGGATCATCTGAACTGGGAGCTTCTCGGCGAAGCCGCAAAGAAGCTCACGGGCGAGGAGAAGACGGCGATCTCGAAAGCCCACGAAGAGGTCGAGGAAGAAGAGGACGAGCACCTGTACCACACGCAGGGCTGGTGCCGGGAGCTGTGGATCGATCATCTCGGCATGCCAGCCGTCCTTCCGCCGCCCGAGGAGAAGAAGGACGTCAAGACCGCCATCGGCGCCGCGCGCGCGAAGCACGCTCGCAGGGAGATGACCAAAGGTCGCAAGGGTCGGGCCGCGCAGGCGTCCTGACCCTCGCGGCTCCACGCTCAACGTGTGACCGTCGTCGAGCGGCTGCAGTCGTCCGGCATCCGGCGCCTCGGCTCGCCGAAGCGAGGCTTTCGATATCGCGGGCCGGGCGGCGGGCGCGTATCAAAGACGGAGCGCGCGCGGATCGACGCTCTCGTCATCCCTCCGGCGTGGACGGACGTGTGGATCAGCCCGTCTCCCGCCGCTGCCGTCGTGGCGATCGGCCGCGATCGCGCGGGGCGGTGGCAATACCTCTACTCGGAAAAGCAGACACGCCTGCGGGAAGCGCGCAAGCGCAACAGGCTTCTGGCGTTTCTGAAAGCTCTGCCGACTCTGCGGGCCCGCCTCGCGGCCGACCTGCGTCGGGACGGCCTCGGGCGCGAGCGGGTGCTCGCGGCAATGACCCGGCTGCTGCTCCGCGGATTTCTGCGTCCGGGCAGCCAGGTCTACGCCCGCGAGAACGGAACCTACGGTCTGGCCACGCTGCGGCCGAAACACGTGCGAGTCCGCGGGAAGCGCGTTACCCTCGCGTATCCCGGCAAGGGCGGGAAGACACAGATCCGGGAGATCGCCGACGCGGCGGCCGCCCGTGTCGTCCGGGCGCTCCTGGCCGACCCCGGGCCCGAGGTCTTCGGCTACCGCAACGGCGATGGCGACTGGACGAACATCCGGCGGCGCCACCTGAACGCCTACCTCCGCGAAGTCAGCGGAGCCCGGATCACCGCCAAGGACTTCCGCATGTGGGCCGGCACGCTCTTCGGCGCCTGCGCCCTGGCGCGCGGGGGCGTTCCCGATCCGCCGACGTCGCGCGCCATCCGACGCTCCGTCGCGGTGGCGATGCGCGAGACCGCGGACCTGCTCGGAAACACGCCGGCCGTCTGCCGCGCGTCCTACGTGAGCCCCGGGGTCCTGGCGGCGTTCGAACGCGGAACGTTGCTCGCGAACCCGCCCTCCCTCGAGGCCCTGATGCGCGCCTCCCCGACGGCCCTCGGGGCCCTCGAACGGCGTCTCGCCCGCCTGATCGCGAACGGCGGCGCACACCGCCTCACGCCGCGGGCGTGAGCTCGACTTTGATCCAGCCGTCCTCGCGGGTGTCGAAGGCCTCGTAGGCTTCGAGGGCTTTTCCGACAGAGACACCTTCACGGGGCCAGCCCGAGCAAGCTCGACGCCAGCCGCGGCGGGAATGGGGCTTGCAGTAGCCACCGGCGTTGTTTTCCGCGTGGGGCCTCGACGAAACGCCTCTCGACAGATGGGCCCCTGGGGTACGCTGCGCCGCCACATCCCATGAAGATCCCGACGGAACCGATCGGAAGCATCCCTCGTCCGCCGGAGCTGCTCGCCGCGATCGAGCAGGTCGGGTGGGACGATCCGACCCTCGAACCGCTCTATGTCGAGGCCATCCGCGACACCGTCGAGCGGCTCGAGGCGGTGGGCTCCCCCGTCGTCACGGATGGAGAGCAGCGCAAGTACCACAACTTCTGGACGTACTCCGTCGAGGGGCTCGAGAACACCTCCCGCGACGGATTCGCCATCCCCTTCTCGGCCGGGCACGTCCGCCGGATGCCGCGCATCCTCAGGGGACCCTTTCGCTACAAGCGATATGCCGACGCCTACCTCGAGACGACGCAGCGCTTTCGCCAGCCGTGCCGGTCAAGCAGGCGGTGATCTCGCCATCCGCTCTGAGCCTCATGTATCCCGGCCGTCGAGATCCCGGGGTATTCGCGGGACGAGTTCATCGAGGATCTGCTCCGAGAGCACACGCACGAAGTCCGGCGGTGCCTCGAGCTGGGGGCCTCATGCGTGCAGGTCGACTTCACCGAGGGCCGGCTGGCGGTCAAGATCGACCCGTCCGGGGAGCTGCTCAGCAGTTTCATCGACCTCAACAACCTCGCCCTGGCGCGGTTGACGGCCGACGAACGCTCGCGGATCGGGGTGCACACGTGCCCGGGGGGAGATCGAGACTCCACGCACAGCGCCGACGCCGACTACGCGGAGCTCCTGCCCGGCCTCTTCGAGCTCCACGTCGGATCCTTCTACGTGTCCCTTGCCGGCGAACCCGACCGGCTCCGCATTCTCGAGATCCTCCAGCGCCACCTCAAGCCGCATCAGAGAGTCTTCGTCGGCGTCGTGGCGCCCATCGACCCGCGCGTCGAGACGCCGGAGGAGGTGCGGGACCGCGTCCTCGAGGCCGCGCGCTTCATTCCCGTCGAGCAGCTCGGCACCACCGACGACTGCGGTTTCGCCCCCTTCAGCGACGACCGTTCGACGACCCGCGAAAAAGCCTTCGAGAAGATCCGGGCGCGGATCCTCGGAACGCAGCTCGCCGCGGACATCCTCGGAGGCCGTTGAGTGTCGACCGACGACGAAGAGGCCATGCTCCGCTCCGTCGCGTTGCAGAACGCGCGGAGCATCATGCAAGCCCGCAAGCGCGCCGAGGACGACCTCCGGCGCGTCGAACAGGATCTTCGCCAAAGCGAGCATCAGCTTCGGGCCATCGCCGACGCGGCCCCCGTTCTCATCAGCTACATCGACGCCGAGGAGCGTTATCGCTTCGTCAACCGGCAGTACGAGACGTGGTTCGAGCAGCCCATCGAGGGAATGCTCGGGCGGCACATGCGCGACGTTCTCGGGAGAAGCGGCCTACGAGCTTGCTCTGCGGCCGCACACGGCTCGAGCCCTCGCCGGGGAGCGGGTGCAATTCGAATCCGAGATTCCGTACGCCCGCGGAAAGGCCCGCTACATCGAGGCGTCATACGTGCCCGACGTCTCCGAAGATCACACCGTGCGCGGCTTCTACGCGGTCGTCACCGACATCACCGGTCGCAAGCAGACCGAGCGAGCCCTGGTCGAACGGACCCGCGATCTCGAGATCCTGAACGACGCGGGGACGAGCGATCGCCTCGGAGCTCGATCTTCAGACGCTCGTGCAGAAGGTCACCGACTCGGCCACGGAGCTGACGGGCGCGAAATTCGGGGCGTTCTTCTACAACGTCATCGACGCGGCGGGCGAGTCCTTTCTTCTCTACACGCTCTCCGGCGCACCTCGCGAGGCCTTCGAGCGCTTCGGCCTTCCGCGCAACACGCCCGTCTTCGAGACCACCTTCCGCGGGGTGGGCATCATCCGCTCGGCGGACATCACGAAGGACCCGCGCTACGGACAACTCCCTCCTCATCACGGAATGCCTCGAGGCCACCTCCCGGTCCGCAGCTATCTCGCCGTTCCCGTCAAGTCGCGCTCGGGCGAGGTGATCGGCGGCCTCTTCTTCGGCCATCCGGAACCGGATGTCTTCACGGAGCGGGCGGAACGCCTGGTCGGGGGCATGGCCGCGCAGGCCGGGATCGCCATCGACAATGCCCGCCTCTACGACGCCGCGCAGAAGGCCTCCGAGGAGCGCCGCGGCCTGCTCGAAAGCGAGCGTGCGGCCCGCAGCGCCGCCGAGAGGCTGAGCGAGATCAAGGACGAGTTCCTCGCGACGCTCTCCCACGAGCTCCGCACGCCGCTCAACGCGATCGTGGGGTGGGCCGAGGTCCTCCGGCGCGGCCCCAAGAGCGAGGCGGATCTCGCGAAGGGCCTCGAGACGATCGAGCGCAGCGCGCGCGTGCAGGCCCAGCTCATCGACGACCTGCTGGACATGAGCCGGATCGCGTCGGGCAAGATGCGCCTCGACGTGCAGCCCATCCGGCCGTCGAGCTTCATCCAGGCGGCCGTGGAGACGCTCAAGCCATCGGCCGAGGCGAAGGGTGTCACGCTGACGACGGTCCTCGATCCGGGCGCCGGCCCGATTTCCGGAGACCCGAACCGCCTGCAGCAGGTCGTCTGGAACCTGCTGTCGAACGCCATCAAGTTCACGCCGCGCGGCGGCAAGGTCCAGATCCTCCTCGAGCGGGTGAACTCCCACGTCGAGATCAGCGTCGCGGACACCGGCATCGGCATCAAGCCGGAATTCGCGGACCACCTCTTCGAACGCTTCCGGCAGGCCGACGCCACGGCCTCGAGGAACTATGGCGGCCTGGGCCTCGGCCTCTCGATCGTCAAACAGCTCGTCGAGCTCCACGGCGGAACCATCCATGTGGCCAGCCCGGGCGAAGATCTGGGGACCACCGTCGTCGTGCGTCTCCCGCTCACCGTCGTGCACCGCGCGGGCTCCGAAGCCGGCCGTCCCGAGGAACCATCCGCCGCCGCTTATCTCTCCACGGACCTCTCCGGCGTCAAGGTTCTCGTGGTCGACGACCAGGAAGACGCGTGCGAGCTGATCCGACGTCTGCTCGAAGACTGCGGTGCGGTCGTCACGACGTCCTGCTCGGCGGAGGAGGCCCTGCCGCTCGTCTCCGGCGAACGTCCCGACGTGCTCATCAGCGACATCGGAATGCCCGGAACGGACGGGTATCGATTCCTCGCCAGCGTCCGCGACGCTCGGAGCGGAGAGCGGAGGCCGCGTGCCGGCGATCGCCCTCACGGCCTTCGCCCGCTCGGAAGATCGCACGCGCGCCCTGCGCGCCGGATTCCTCGTGCACGTCTCGAAACCCGTGGACCCTTCGGAGCTCGTGGCCACCGTCGCGAGCGTCGCGGGCCGGATTCCCGGGCAGCAGTAGACGTCTCGCCGCGTCGACGTCTGATTTTCCTCCGCTGCACGCGGAGGAACGTCTCTTGCATTGCTCGACGTCGTCCGGTCTGTGAACAAAGGGGTCGATTCGATCAATTCAAACAGGAGGTTCGAGTCATGGACGAGCGTCGTCGTTTCGGTCTTCGCGGGGAAGAGGATGAGGAGCGCTTCGGACGCTACGAAGAAGGATTCGAAAGCGGCGGAGCCGGCCGGTATGCGCAGTCGAACGAGTGGGGCCGCGGATTCCGGGGTCAGAATCCGCGCGGTAGCGCTCCGTACGGACCAGGGCCGCTCGGGGCAGGGATCGTATGGGCAGGGATCTTCGGACAGGGCTCCTACGGACGGGGCCAGGGCTCGTTCGGTCAGGGCGGCCGGGAGTCCCGGAACGACTACGAGCGGGGCCACGAGGGCCGATCCTTCGACCGGTCCTTCGAAGAAGACGGGTGGCGGCCGGGCGAGCGCTCGAGTTTCGGCTCCGGCTCCTCGAGATACGAGGGCGGGCGGTCTTCCTCTCCGTCCTGGCGCGACCGTTCCGGTCAGCAGGAGTGGTCCGAAAGCGAGGGATACCGCGGAGAGCCGCGCATGCGCCAGTTCCAGCGAGGCTCCTTCTCCGGTCAGGGCTCGCAGGGCGGGTTCAGCGGCGGAACGAGGCCCCATTCCCTGGGCCGACGGAGGCCAGGGCGAGGGCGCGGACTTCGAGCAACAGCGTTACTCGGGCAGCTACGGGCTCGGCCATGGCGGCCAGCGCGGGGAGTCGTTCGGCTCGATGATGGGCCGCTTCTTCGGAAAGGGGCCCAAGGGCTACACCCGTTCCGATGAGCGCATCAAGGAGCAGGTCTCCGACAAGCTCGAAGAGCACGGCGACATCGACGCCTCGGAAATCACCGTCGAGGTGAAGCAGGGCGAGATCACGCTGGAAGGCACCGTTCCCGACCGCTGGATGAAGCGGCTGGCGGAGGACGTCGCCGAGGAGTGCCCCGGCGTCAAGCAGGTGCACAACCGCATTCGCGTCGAGAAGGAGAACGGATCGGACGCCCGGCTCGACGTCGCCGAAAGGAGAGACTCTTCGCTCGGGTCGATCGTCCGGATCCGACGTCCGGCTCGGAGAAGAGCTCCCGCGGCCGCACCGGTATCTGATCTCCCCATAGAGGTGTTCCTGGTGGCGCCCCGAGCGATCGGGGCGCCCTTTTTTCGACGCGGGAACGTCTCTTGCAGGATCGATCTCGTCCGCGCACGGCGGATGCGTGGCCGGCGCGACCGGTCGGAAACCACAATCCAGGTGATCCCATGTCCAACGGTATCGAGGTTCGACAGAGCTTCACTCTCAACGTCCCGGCGGACACGCTGTACGCGTTCTGGCGGCGATTCTCGGATTTTCCGCGCTTCATGAAGCACGTCGAGTCCGTGACCGAGCTCGACGAAACGCACTCGCACTGGGTCGTGCGGGCGCCGGCCGGACGCACGGTCGAATGGGACGCCGAGATCGTCCACGAAATCCCGGGCAAGTCCATTCACTGGCGGACGGTCGGCGACTCCGACGTGAGGCACGGCGGACAGGTCGAGTTCCGCCCGGCCCCGGGAGGGCGCGGCACGGTCGCGGAGATCCATCTCTCGTACGAGGCGCCCGGCGGACGGCCGGCGCGGCCCTGGCGAAGCTCTTCGGTGAGGAGCCTGAGATCCAGGTTCGCGAAGATCTCCGGCGTTTCAAGCGGCTGATCGAAACCGGGGAGATCCCGACGACGGAAGGCCAGTCCTCGGGAAGAAGACGACGACACGGAAGCCAGGTCGAGCCCGGCGAGCCCGTTGCGGAGACCACGGGGGTGCGCTCATGAGAGCCGTCTGCTGGACCGGCAAGACCAGCGTCTCCGTCGAGAACGTGCCGGAGCCGCGGATCCTGAATCCCCGTGACGCCATCCTCCGGGTGACCTCGACGGCCATCTGCGGATCGGATCTGCATCTCTACGGCGGATTCGTACCGACCATGAAGAAGGGCGACATCCTCGGCCACGAGTTCATGGGCGAGGTCGTCGCCACGGGATCCGCCGTCCGAGAATCTCCGGGAAGGCGACCGGACCGTCGTGCCCTTCGCGATCGCCTGCGGCGAGTGCTATTTCTGCACGCGGGAGCTCTGGTCGCTCTGCGACAACTCGAACCCCAACGCCGCCATGGCGGAAAAGCTCAACGGGCACGCGACCGCCGGTCTCTTCGGTTACTCGCACATCTACGGCGGATACGCCGGTGGCCAGGCCGAGTACGTCCGAGTGCCCTACGCGGACGTCGGCCCTTTCAAGATTCCCGCCGGCGTACCGGATGAGCAGGTGCTGTTCCTGACCGACATCTTCCCGACCGGGTGGATGGCCGCGGAGAACTGCGACATCACGTCGGGCGACACGGTCGCCGTCTTCGGCGCGGGACCGGTCGGCCAGTTCGCGATCCGGAGCGCATTTCTTCTGGGGGCCGAACGCGTCATTGCCATCGAGAGCGTGCCGGAGAGGCTCGCGATGGCGGCAGCGGCCGGCGCCGAGACGCTGGACGAAAGCGAGGGCGACGTCCTCGAGCGGCTGCGATTCCTGACGGGCGGTCTCGGTCCCGACGCCTGCATCGATGCCGTCGGCCTCGAAGCGCACGGCCATGGTCCCATCGACTGGTACGACCGGGTCAAGCAGGCCGTCCGCCTCGAGACCGATCGGCCGATCGTGCTGAGGACCGCGATCCAGGCGTGCCGGCCGGGCGGAGTCGTCTCGATCCCCGGCGTGTACGCCGGCTTTCTCGACAAGGTTCCCTTCGGCGCCGCCTTCGGCAAAGGGCTGACCTTCCGGATGGGCCAGACCCATGTCCATCGGTACCTCCAACCGCTCTTCGACAGAATCGAGGCCGGCGAGATCGATCCCTCTTTCGTCATCACTCACCGTGTTCCGTTCGACGCCGTGCCCGACGCGTACGCGATGTTTCAGGAGAAGAAAGACGGATGCATCAAGGTCGTCATCGACCCGGCGGCCCCATCCTCGAAGGAGATCCCGTCATGAGCTCTCGGAAGGATCGGGAAGACTCGCTCCAGGGCAAAGTCGTCGTCATCACCGGCGCCTCGAGCGGCTTCGGCCGCGGGGCCGCCGTGGCCTTCGCGAAGGCCGGTGCCCGCCTGGTGCTCGGCGCACGGCGGGGCGAAGTTCTGGACGAGGTGACGCGGTCCTGCGAGGACGCGGGGAGCGAAGCGCTGGCGGTGCCGATCGACGTGTCGGACCCGGTCGACGTCGCCGATCTCGCGCGCGAGGCGACGTCCCGGTTCGGACGGATCGACGTGTGGATCAACAATGCGGGGGCGGGGGCCGTCGGCCGATTCGACGCGATTCCTCTCGAGGATCACGCCCAGGTCGTCGAGACGACCCTCCTGGGAACGCTCTACGGGAGCTACGTCGCCCTCCGGCAGTTTCGCAGGCAGCGCGAGGCATCCTCATCAATGTCGCGTCCGTCACCGGAAAGGTCGCCTCGGTCTTCTATGCGTCCTACACGGCGGCGAAGCACGGGGTCGTGGGACTGAGCGCTGCACTGCGTCTGGAGCTCGAATCAGACTCGGAGGATCGGAGCATCCGCGTCTGCACGCTGATGCCCGACGCCCACGACACGCCATTCTTCCAGCACGCCGCGAACTACACCGGCCACGAGATGACTCCCCCGCCGCCCGTTCACGATCCCCAGAACGTGATCGACGCGATGCTCGAGCTCGCTCGAAATCCGCGGGACGAGATGACCGTGGGCTCGGCCGGAAAGGCCGCGGTCGTCGCCGACCGCATCTCGCCCGGCGCTGGCGGAAAAGATGATGGCCCGCAGCAACGCGAAGCAGATGAAAGCGCCGCCGGCGCCGCCTACGGACGCCGCGCTGCTCGAACCCAAGACGGGCGGGACCGCCATCCGGGGCGGATGGAAAGAAAAGAAGAAGACGGGCAGAAAAGCCGGGGCCCGCCCGGCGCCACGGGTCTAGGGAACGGACAGCTCAGCCTTCGGCCGCCTCGAGATAGGCGGCGAAGCTCGGCGGCCGGGGCGCCGCCTTCGGGGGCCGATAACGCTTCCGGCCGCTCTCGATCAGGTTCCAGGCCGTCGCCGGGCCGAACCATCCGAGGCTTCGGAACTGTTTCGACGGTTTGGAGTAAGCCTCGAAGAACCACTCGAAGCGGTCGCGCATCTTTCGGTCCATTCCGAGAGCCGACCGCAGGTTCTGATGCTCGAGCGTGGCCAGGGCGACGCCGAAGATGCGGTCGTTGCGGACGAGCTCGCCGTCGTCCCGTTGCTCGGCCTTCATCACCCCGATCGGCCGGGCGGCGACGAGGATCCGGCCGGCACGTCCTCGTCCATCAGGAGCGCGATGTCGAGGGGATCGCCATCCTCGGCGTGCGTGCACGGAATGCAGCCGAAATTGAACGGAAACTCGAAGCCGGGCGGGAGGATCTTGCTGAGACGCAGGCGCCCGACTTCGAAATCGAAGCTCATCTTGCTTCGCGTTCCCTTTGGCGCCTCGATCAGCACCGGAATCGCCCGGGTCTTCGCTTTCGCCTTTGCCATCAGAGACGCTTTTCGCCCCGGGTCGGCGGAGGCGGAGGCAACGGCGGACGCCCCCGCGTCTCGTCGGCTCCCTCCGCGGCTCCCATCCGGTTCCTGCGCGACCGTGTCCAGAACCGATGCTCTCCGAGCGCTCCCAGGAAGTCTCCAGTGAACCGACCATCCGCGGCGCCGTCCGAAACGATGATTCCCTCGGCGGCGAGCGAGCCTCCGTTTCCCTTCGTCGCGCCTCGTCTCTCCTCGGCGGGTGGCAGAACTCCGGGAACGGACCGAAGCAGCCGAACGCCTTCCGACGAGGCCCCCATGGGTTTGCAGTGCCGGTACGCCTCCGCCACGAAGTCGAGGGCATCCCGTTCCTCGAGCAGAGCGGCCACGCTCGGAGCGCCTCCGGGCACGTACACCGCGTCGAAGAGCACCGAGGACGTGGTCAGCAGGCTGTGGTCGATCGCGACGATGTCTCCGCCGGACGTCTGGAGCGTCCCGAGCCGGGGCGCGACGACGAAGCCGCGCGCGCCGGCCGCGAGAAGCGCATCTCGAATCTGGTCCAGCGAACTCGCCGTCGACGCCGTCGGCGGCCAGAATCGCCACCTTCCGCGTGGCGACCGATCCCTTCGGCGTATTCGCCATCGAGAGGGCGGGAGACTCCAGCCTTCGAGCGGCCGAACGCGCGAGGCTGATGCGCCGCCGACGTCGCCGTCGGCCGGGATGCTCTGGTTGAGGGGCCGCTCCGGAGCCGGAACCGCGAAGCCGAGCCCCTCGGCGACGCGCGCGGCGAGCTCGGCGTCCACCTGCGCGAGCAGGCCGACCATGCGCTCGCGGATCGGAAGCCGCTCGACCTTGCCGAGCTCGAAGCGGAAGCGCCTCGACGATGTGGTCCTTCTCCGGCGGCGACTGGCTGCCGGAAGAACAGCGTCGCCTGGCTGAAGTGGTCGAAGAACTTCTCGGAGCGCGCGCGCACCTTCGGCCCGTCGATCCGCTCCGGGAAGCGACGACGAAGCCGCCCGCGGCCGCCCGCGCCTGCATCGGGACAGCCGCCGCCGATCGAGTTCGGCTCGTACTGACCTTGCCGCGGTTGATCGTCTGCCGCATGTGGCCGTCGCGCTGGTTGTTGTGCACCGGCGCGATCGGGCGGTTGATCGGGATCTCGTGGAAGTTCGGACCGCCGAGGCGCATCAGCTGCGTGTCCGTGTAGGAGAAGAGCCGGCCCTGCAGCAGCGGATCGTTCGTGAAGTCGATGCCCGGCACGACGTGGCCGGGGTGGAACGCGACCTGCTCGGTCTCGGCGAAGAAGTTGTCGGGATTGCGGTTCAGGACGAGCCGCCCGACGCGCTCCACGGGCACGAGCTCCTCGGGAATGAGCTTCGTCGCGTCGAGCAGGTCGAAGTCGAAATCGTGCTCGCGCTCCTCGTCGAACGATCTGGACGCCGAGCTCGTACTCCGGGTAGTTCCCCTGCTCGATCGCTTCCCAGAGATCGCGGCGCAGGAAGTCCGGATCCTTGCCCGAGATCTTCTGCGCCTCGTCCCACGCCACGGAGTGCATGCCGAGCAGCGGCTTCCAGTGGAACTTCACGAAGCGCGACGCGCCCTCGGCGTCGACGAAGCGGAACGTGTGGACGCCGAAGCCTTCCATCATGCGGAAGCTGCGCGGGATGCGCGCGGTCCGACATCACCCACATGATCATGTGCATCGACTCGGGCATCAGCGAGATGAAGTCCCAGAACGTGTCGTGCGCCGACGCCGCCTGCGGCATCTCGTTGTCCTGCTCCGGCTTCACGGCGTGGATCAGGTCCGGGAACTTGATCGCGTCCTGGATGAAGAAGACCGGCATGTTGTTGCCGACGAGATCGAAGACGCCCTCCTCGCGTGTAGAACTTGACGGCGAAGCCGCGGACGTCGCGCGCCATGTCGGTCGAGCCGCGCGAGCCGGCGACCGTCGAGAAGCGGACGAAGACCGGCGTGCGGACGCTCGGATCCTGGAGGAAGGCCGCCTTCGTGTAGCGCGCCAGGCTCTCGTAGAGCTGGAAGTAGCCGTGGCGCCGCGGTGCCGCGCGCGTGCACGACGCGCTCCGGGATCCGCTCGTGGTCGAAGTGGGTGATCTTCTCGCGGAAGTGGAAGTCCTCGAGCAGCGAGGGACCGCGCTCGCCGGCCTTGAGCGTGTTCTGGTTGTCGTTGACGCGCACGCCCTGGTTCGTCGTCAGGACCTTTCCGGCCGGGATCCTCCTTGTAGCATCGCGAGGTCGGCGGCCTTCGGGTTCGCTGGCCGCGCGGGATCCGACGACTGGCCCGCGGCGAGATTCGGATTCGACGGGCGACTCGCCGCGCGCGGCGATGCGCCGGCCGGCGGAAGCTCGTGCGCGGGTCGGTTCGGGCCGTCTCGTTGGAACCGGCGAGGCTTGCCGCGGCCGCGGCCGGACTTCGACTTCATGTGTAGAGCTCCTGTGAGTGCGTGCGTTGCGATCCGTCGACGGCCCGATGCAAGAAGCGGACCTCGCGCGGTACGGTCCTTGCACGGCCGCCGCGCCGGGAGGAAGCCATGAAACCGCCGCAGTCCGCAGTCGCGAAGACAGATCGAAGGACCTTCTCTATCAGGCGCTCGAGACCGAGCTCGGAGGCGTCGACGTCTACCGGATGGCCGTGCTCTGCGCGCGAAACGAGGACCTGAAGGAGGAGTGGACGAAGTACCTCGAGCAGACCGAGCGGCACGTCGAGATCGTTCGCGAGGTCTTCGACGAGCTCGGGCTCGATGCCGAAGCCGACGACGCCGGGGCGCATGATCGTGCGCGACAAGGGCCAGGCGCTCGTGTCCGCGATGCAGAAAGCGCTGAAGGACGCTCCGGAGGCGGCGCAGATCGTCGCGGCCGAGTGCGTGGTCGACGCCGAGACGAAGGACCACCAGAACTGGGAGCTGATCGGCGCGCTCGCCAAGAAGCTCGACGCGGCGCGGTGCGGGACGTGCTCGCCGAAGCCTACGAAGAGGTCGAGGACGAAGAGGACGAGCACCTGTACCACACGCGGGGCTGGTGCCGGGAGCTCTGGCTCGACTCGCTCGGGCCTCGCCGCCCAGCTCCCGCCGCCCGAGGAAGAGAAGGACGTGAAGAGCGCGGTCGAGGCGGCCGAGACCGAGAAAAAGCGCAAGCTGCAACTCGTCAAGAAAGCCCGGGGGAAATAGCCGGGCCGACACGCACGCATGCGGTTCTTCAGAAACAACGGCCTGTCGATCGTCCTGGCCCTGTTGTTCGGGGCTTTACTCGTCGGCCACAGCGTCGCAGGGCACCGTTACCACAACCTGGAGCTCAAGGCCGACGGGAAACCCGCCGTCTCTTACGGGGAGTACCTTCGAAGCGGGGATTTTCTCGAGTCGGTTTTCGAGAACTGGGAGAGCGAATTCTTCCAGATGGCTTTCTACGTCGTCCTCACGATCTTCCTGTTTCAAAAGGGCTCGTCGGAATCGAAGGATCCGGATGAACGCCACGAGAGCGACGAGGATCCCCGCCGCGTCAAGCCGAAGCCCGACACTCCCGGGCCCGTTCGGAAGGGGGGATGGAAGCTCTCTCTCTACGAGTACTCGTTGAGCCTGGCGTTCGTCGCCCTCTTCCTGGCTTCATTCGTCGGCCACGCAGTCTTCGGCGTGGAGCCTTTCAACGAGAAGCGTGCGCAAGCCGGAGAGCCTCCAGCCTCGATCCTCGAGTACGTCGCGAGCTCACGATTCTGGTACGAGTCGTTTCAGAACTGGCAGAGCGAATTCCTCGCGGTGCTCTCGATCGTGGTCCTATCGATCTACCTCCGGCAGCGCGGTTCCCCGGAATCCAAGCGCGTCGCCGCGCCGCACAACGAAACGGGCAGCGGCTAGAACGGCGCCTCGCTCAGCCACTACTTCTTCTTCGGGTGCATTCCGCCGCGCGCCTGTTTGGCGCGTGCCGCGCCGATCGCCGTCTTGACGTCCTTTTTCTCCTCCGGAGGAGGAAGCACGGCGGGCATGCCGAGATGCTGCATCGACAGCTCCCGGGCCCAACCCTGCGTGTGGTACAGGTGCTCGTCTTCCTCGTCCTCGACCTCCTCGTGGGCCTCCGTGAGAACGTCTCGTTCCTTGCCGGCCGCCCTCTTCGCGACCTCGCCGATGAGCTCCCAGTTGTGATGATCTTTCGTTTCGGCGAGCACGACGCACTCCGCGGCCACGATCTCGGCGGCCGCCGGCGGAGCGTTCCTGCCGGGCCTTCTGGATCGCCGAGACGAGCGTTTCTCCGATCTGGCGAACGATCTTCCGCCCGGGAGTCTCCTTCTTGGGGTCGAGCGAGAGTTTGCCCAGCGCCGTCCGCAGAACCCTCTCGTGCTTCTTGGTCTGCTGGAGGTACTCCTTCCATTCCTTCTTCAAGTCCGGGTTCCTGGCCGACAACACCGCGTTCGTGTAGACCTGGATGCCTCCAAGCTCGGTTTCGTAGGCTTCGTAGAGAAGGGACCGGACCTGTTCGTTCATGTGTGTCCTCCTGTGCGGCGATTACGATTTCCGTCGAGCGGGATCGCAAGAGCAACCCCTGTGCCACGCCGCAGACGGCCTCGCGGACCGCTTCGGCGCGGACTCGCCGCGGCGTGTAGTAACGCGCGAGCCAGCGCGCGAGGCCGTCGAGGTCCGGGGAAGAGCACCCGCTCGGTGACGTTGGCCTGATCCAGCTTGTCGCGGACCTCCGGCGCAGCAACGCGGAGGGAATTACGACTTTCCGGACCGCTTCGGGACGGCTCTCGAGGAGCTCGAGAAGACCCGCGTCCGGATCGGAGAGGAAGGAGAAGAGCGCGAACTGGTTTGTCAGGCGCTGGTCCAGCGACGGAGGATCGAGAAACACTGACGAACGGTCGAGCGAGTCCTGGCCAGCCGCGAGAGATCCTCGAGCCGCGGTGCCGCAGCCTCGAGCATGTCGGACGTGAACAGGTCCGCCTTCTCCCGGTCGAGCTCGCGGCGGAGGCGTCGAGGGAAGGTCCTCGGTGCAGAAGCCGAAAATCGACGCACCAGACGACGCCGTCGCCGCTGTCCGAGTCCCGGCCCGCCTCGTGGCCGTTTCCGACCACCGACTCGAAGCTCCGCACGTTCGTTGCGAAGTGCAGCGCGACGTACGGAGAGAACGTCCAGTCGAGCAGCCGCGTGGGCAGTCCGTGGTGCTGCGCGAGGGCCAGCCAGTTCCAGATGCGACTCGCCGAACGCTTCGCCGGGCGACGCGAACTTTCGAAAGTTGCGCAAGTAGATGAGGCTCGATCGTGCTGGCGATACCGGCCGAGCCGCTGGAGGGAGGTGCTTCAGCCGCAGCGCGACAGCCGACGGCTCGCCGCGAAAGACGAACCGTGAGCGAAAGAGGCCGAGCGTCTTCGACCCAGGAGTCCTCGTAGAGAAGATCGGTGAGGTGGGCCCACGAGCGCGCCCGCACGACTGGGGATCGGCCCGAGGCTGCGCTTCGCTCGCCCGGCGGTGCGCGATCTCGCACGCGGCGCATCGAAGGCCGCAGGTGCAAGGCGGTGCCGCTGGCAGCGCCGGTTTGGCGACCTGGCTGGTGACCTTCAATTCCGCCCTGGCGTCCCCTTTTGCAGCGTCTCGGCCGTGTTCGCACGTTCGAAAGGAGGCCGTGTGCGCGAAACCCGGGGCTGGCTCATGGCGCTCTGCCGGAGCTGTAAGAGGCGATTCTCGACGGGCATTCGAATGGAGGCGGCGCTCCGGTACGGAAGGACCTGGAACGTGAGGTGTCCGTACTGCGGAGCGCGTCAGTCCGGCGAGACGGACACGCCGGGCCCCTCGCCGTCTGTCCGACCGAAACAGCTCTCTGTCTGAAGAGCGCGGGAGTGCTCGACTCCCCGGCTCGGAACGTAGATACGCCGCCGGGGAGCGTGCGAATTCGGCAGAAAAAAAGGGGCCCGGCTGCCGTGGCAGCGGGGCCCAGGGATGAGGGAACCGGAAGCTGTCGGGCCTAGTTGGGCAGCAACACGGTGTCGATTACGTGAATCACGCCGTTGCTGCAGAGGATGTCGGCCTGAACGACGCGGGCTCCGTCCACCATGACATTGCCGTTCGCCGAAGAGATATTCAGCGACTGACCATTCGCGGTCGACGCCGAGCTCGTCCCACCGACCTGCGCCGCCAGGACCCGGCCCGGCACGACGTGGTACGTCAGGATCGCGACGAGCTTGGCCTTGTTCTCCGGCTTCAACAGGCTCTCGACTGTTCCCGCGGGGAGCTTGGCGAAAGCCGCGTCGGTCGGGGCGAACACGGTGAACGGTCCGGCGCCCTTCAGTGTCTCCACCAGCCCCGCAGCCTGGAGAGCCGCCGCCAATGTCTTGAACGTACCGGCGGCGACCGCCGTGTCCACGATGTCCTTCTGGGAAGCGGGGGGGGTTGCGGCGGCGTGACCGGACCCCGCAACCTGCGCCAGCAGCATTACGGCCAGGACGGACTTGGTAAGGAACGTTGGGTTTTTCATTTCTCTCTTTCCTCGTGTTTCTGTGTCGTTCGTACTCGGGATTGCCATGGGATGGATGATCAGCGGGCGCCTGCAAGCATCGGCGAGTCGTTCCAACGGCGCTGGATTCCCTTCCAGAGAAGCGCCTGGTAGGCGCCCGCCAGGCCGACCAGCCCGTACACGACGGCGCTGGCCGCGGAGACCTCGCCGAAATTGAGGCCAAAAAGTGTCGCGACCAGGTCGAAGCGCGCCACCGCGACGAGCCCCCAGTTGATCGCGCCGACCACCACCAGAACTGCTGCCAGAACATCGAGCCTTTTCATTTCGTCACCTCCTGCGCTTGACCATAGTTCAAATTACTTTGACTTACATGAAAAAAGCTTCCATACTGAAACTCGTGTGCGCCACGGTCAAAAGGGCCGCCCGGCTTTTGACTGAGGCTCAAACAGGAGGAGGAACGGTGCTTTCCGCGACACTGGAGCAGGGCCTTCGGGCCTATGCCATCGGCGACAAGCTGCGCAGCCTGCGGCTCTCGAAGAAGATGGGGCTGGTCGAGCTCGGCCGCCACACCGGTCTTTCCGCCGCGCTCCTCTCGAAAATCGAGCGGGGCCGCCTCTTCCCCACCCTTCCCACTCTCCTACGGATCGCCCTCGTGTTCGGCGTCGGGCTCGAGTACTTCATCGCCGGCGACAGCAAGCGCAACGCCGTCGCGATCGTGCGCCGGCGCGAGCGGCAGCGCTTCCCGGAGAGGTCGGGGGCGAAGGACGTCTCCTTCTTCTTCGAGTCCCTGGACTTCACCGCGGTCGAGCGCCGGATCAACACCTACTACGCGGAGTTCGAGCCCGTGCCCGCCGAGAAGGCGCGTTCGCACCAGCATGCCGGCGTGGAGTTCATCTACGTCCTCAAGGGGCAGCTCGCGCTGAGGGTGGCGGGCGAGGATCATCTTCTCGACGGCGGCGACTCCGTCTACTTCCAGTCGGCGCGGCCCCACAGCTACCGGAGAATCGGCGGCAAGCCCTGCTCGGCCCTCGTCGTGTCCGTGCCGTGACGGCTCCCGGCGTCCTGCTGACCGGCGCATCGGGCTACGTGGGCGGAAGGCTGCTCGCCGAGCTCGAGCGGCGCGACGTCCCGGTGCGTTGCTTCGTGCGCCGGCCCGAAGCCCTGCGCGGCCGGACGGCCTGCTCGACTGAGATCGCCGCCGGCGACGCCCTCGACGCCGCGGCCGTGGCCCGGGCCCTCGACGGCGTCTCGGTCGCCTACTATCTGATCCACTCCATGGGCGGCGAGGACTTCGCCGCGCGGGACCGGGAGGCCGCCCGCATCTTCGGCGAGGCTGCGCGCGAGGCGAGCGTCCGGCGGATCATCTACCTCGGGGGTCTGGGCCGAAGCGCGAGTCGGTCTCTCGGAACACCTGCGGAGCCGCCAGGAAACGGGCGCGATCCTGCGGCAGTCGGGCGTTCCCGTCGTCGAGCTGCGTGCCTCGATCGTCCTCGGCTCCGGCAGTCTCTCGTTCGAGATGATCCGGGCGCTGGTCGAACGGCTGCCGGTCATGATCTGCCCGCGCTGGGTCTCTGTCGAAGCGCAGCCGATCGCCGTCGAGGATCTGATCGCGTATCTGGTCGCGGCACTCGATCTTCCCGCCGGAACCGAGCGCACTTACGAGATCGGCGGCCCGGACCGCGTGACCTACGGCGACTTGATGCGCGAGTACGCGCGCCAGCGCGGCCTGAAGCGCCTCCTGATCCCCGTGCCTCTGCTGACGCCGCGGCTGTCGAGCCTCTGGCTCGGTCTCGTGACGCCCCTCTACGCGCGCGTCGGACGGAAGCTCGTCGACAGCATGCGGAACCCAACGGTCATCCGCGATCCGGCCGCCCTGGCGGCTTTCCCGATCCGGCCGCGGGGAGCGAGGGAAGCGATCGCCCGCGCCCTGGCCAACGAGGACCAGGCTTTCGCCCGGACGCGTTGGTCGGACGCCGTCTCTTCCTCGGGTTTGACCGAGCGCTACGGCGGCGATCTCGTCGGCACGCGCCTGATCGACAGCCGCACGACCTTCGTCCGCGTTCCGCCAGCCGAGGCTTTCGCTCCGATCCGCCGCATCGGCGGCGCCGCGGGCTGGTATCACGGCAACCTCCTGTGGCGTCTCCGCGGATCCCTGGACCTGCTGGTGGGAGGTGTTGGCCTTCGCCGCGCGCGAGGCCGCGCCGACGAGATCGGCGCCGGCGACGCTCTCGACTTCTGGCGCGTCGAGTCCTTCGAGCCCGATCGCATGCTTCGCCTGCGAGCGGAGATGAAAGTACCGGGCCGCGCCTGGCTCCAGTTCGAGACGACACCGGCCCCGGGCGGCACGGAGATCCGGCAGACCGCCATCTTCGACGCCTCGGGCTTATTCGGCCTCGCTTACTGGTACCTGCTCTATCCGCTTCACCGCTTCGTGTTCGCGGGCATGCTTCGCGCCATCGCCGACCGTTCTCGGAGATCCTCCGGCTGAGGCTGGATCCCCGCGCCGGAGCGTTGGCGGAAGCGTGTGGGAGTCGAACCCACCCGTCCCGGCTCGAGGCCGCGACGCCGACGGATTTGAAGTCCGCGAGGGTCACCGGACCCCGTGCGCTTCCGGTGGGAGCCTATAACGGGCGACCGGCGGCCCGGCTCTTGCAAGAGCAATGGCCCAGGGAGGACTACGCACGATGAAGCAACGACCCAGACTGACAACCCCGAAGGCCGTTCCGGCGAATCGGCCGTTCCTATCCGACATCCAGACTCTGCGCGAGCGCGCACGACAGCACATGGAGAAGGGCGCCGTGACCGAGGGCTATCGCGCCGACCGTGAGAACGTGATCCGCATCCTGAACGAGGCCCTGGCGACGGAGATCGTCTGCGTGCTCCGCTACAAGCGCCACTACTTCATGGCCGCGGGGATCCACGCCCAGGCCGTCGCGCAGGAATTCCTGGAGCACGCCAACGAGGAGCAGCAGCACGCCGACTCGATCGCCGAGCGGATCACGCAGCTCGGCGGCGAGCCGAACTTCTCGCCCGACGGTCTCGCGTCGCGGAGCCACTCGGAGTACGTCGAGGGCACGACGCTCGTCGACATGCTCAAGGAGGATCTCGTCGCGGAGCGGATCGCCATCGAGTCCTACGGGGAGATCGTCCGCTACCTCGGCAACGACGATCCAACGACGCGGCGTTTGATGGAGAGCATCCTCGCGGTCGAGGAGGAGCACGCCGACGATCTGAAGACGCTGCTCGAGACGCTCGCGAGCTGAGGGTGGGGGCGAGTACCCCTACTCGAACTCGAAGGTCTTGACAATAAACACGGCCATCTGGCCGCGCGTCGTCGGATTCAACGGACAGTAGTTGTCGCCGCCGCAGCCCGTGGTGACACCCTCCTCGGCGAGTTGCTCGATCCACGGCGCGAACGGTGAGTCGCAGTCGACGTCGTCGAAGACGCCCGTGCACGGCGGCGGCGTGTAGGCCGATCCGTATTTCGCCTTCAGCAGGAAGACCGCCATCTGGTCCCTCCGCACGGGGTTCGCCGGGCAGTAGAAGTCTCCCCCGCAACCGCCGGTGATCCCGGCCGCCGCGAACGCTTCGATCCAGTCGGCGAAGGAAGACGGGCAGGGCACGTCGTCGAAGACACCCGTGCACGGCGGAGGGATGTAGCAGATCCCGTGGATGGCCTTCATCAGGAAGACCGCCATCTGCTGGCGCAGCGTCGGGAGCGTCGAGCCGTACGAGCCCCCGCCGACCCCGGCGGTGATGCCGCGGCGCACGAGGATCTGGATGAAGGAGTAGAAGGGATCCGAGGGCGGCACGTCGGCGAAGTCGACGGTCCAGGCCCGGGGCAGGGTCCCGGTGCGGCCGGAAGGAAGCGTGACGGTCAGGTCCCAGATCCCGCCGGGAAGGGCGGGCGAGTTCCCGTTGAAGATGACGGAGAAGATCGGGCCGAGGTTCGTCATGGGCGCGCCGCCGATCGTGGCGGTGAGTCCGGGCTCGAAGTTGGTTCCGGTGACGGTGAGCATCGTGCCGCCGGCGCCGGGCCCGGTCGAGGGAGTCACGGCGAAGGGCAGGCGCTGCGAAAATTCGGAGGTACTGCCGGCCGCGTTCGTCGCGGTCGCCGAGATGCGCGCACCCGCAACCACCGCGACCGGGAGCGTCACGTCGAAGGCCCCCACGCCGGCTGCGACGGTCACCGGAGCCGAGCCGAGGTACGTCTGGCCCTCGAGGAACTCCTGCGGATTCTCGGCGCACGGGGGGTTCGCGAAGAAGTCCAGCGTGAAGTCGCCGTTCTGGGACTCGAGCGAGCCGAGGATCCGCACGCTGCCGCCGGCCACGGCCGTGGCGGCTGTGATTTCGACGGAGTCGAGAATGGGAAAGTTCTGATAGAAGTCGAAGTCCCCGTCGTTGGGCGTGGGCCCCAGGTTCTCGTGGTCGATCCCCAGCCCGACGTTGTCGTGGATCGAGTTGGCGCGGATCGTCGAACGCAGCCCGAAATTGCGAATCCCGACCCCATTGAATGCGATGAGGTTGCCCTCGCCCGCCCCGCCGCCGCCGATCACCGTGTCGGTCACGGTATTCGAGAAGACGTCGATGCCCGTCCCGTTTCCCAGGGGAAGCGTCCCGCCGGCGTCCGTCCCGATGAAGTTGCCGAGGATCGAGTTGTCGTCTCCGCTTCCGATCCGCATTCCGTACGTGCTCCCCGAAATGACGTTTCGGGAAGCCGCCGTGGAGCCGCCGATGAGAATGTCGTTCACCGACGTCGCGACGATCCCGATCTCGTTGCCGAGGGCGGCCGCTCCCGTGACGTCCGTGCCGATCCGGTTTCCGACGATGCGGTCGCCGCTGCCTCCGACGAGCTCGATGCCCCAGGTGTTCGCCGAGATCACGTTGCGGGCGCCCGCGGCCGTGCCGCCGATCGTGTTGTCGGCGCCACCCCCGGTGATGGAGATGCCGATCTGATTGCCGAGGGCCTCCGTGCCGTTGAGCTTCGTCCCGATGAGGTTCCCCAGGATCTGGTTGCCGCTGCCTCCGACGATCTTCACTCCGAAGCCGTTGTTGCCCGAGATGAGGTTGCGCGCCGCCGCCGTCGTCCCGCCGATGACGTTGTCGTCGCCGGAGAGGATGTTGATCGCGACGCCGGTGTTGCCGAGGTCGAGCATGCCGGTGACGTCGGTTCCGAAGAAGCAGCTCTCGATGGTGTTGCCGTCGCCCTCGATCCGGAGGCCCTCGTTGATGTCGGCAAAGGCGAGTCCCCGGATCGTCGAGCCTCCCGCGGTCGCCGCCAGGATCAGACCCGGGCCCTGTCCGAGGCCCGAGCGGATCAGGAAGAGCGGCGTGCCGGCGTAGCCGGGTTGCGTCGTCCCGTCGATGACGACGGCGTCGGTGATCGTGGGAATGCCCATGAAGATGAGCACGCCGAACGGCGGCGTGCCCGGGATGTCGAACTCGATCGTGTCGAGCCCGGGGTTCGCGTTGGCGTTGGTGATGGCCTGGCTGATCGTGCCGGCGCCGCTATCGCCCCCGGCAGTGACCGTGTACGTGTCGGCGGCGGCGAGGGCCGCCGAGGCCGCGCCGAGGAGCACGAATCCGAGAGCTCGGACGATGCGTCGCATGGGGCCTCCGGGAGTACGGGGGAAGTCTATGGCACGGATCTCAAAGGAATCGCAGTCCTGGTTGAATAGAGGAGGAGGAGGATCCGCATGGCCAAGTCCCCGGAAGAGACCCTCGCCACCATGATCGAAGCCCTGCCCGAAAAGACCGGGAAGAGCCTGGACGCCTGGATCGCGATCGTGCGGCGCGAAGGCGCCGGGAAACACGGCGAGATCGTCAAACGGCTCAAGGAGAAGCACGGGGTCACGCACGGCTACGCGAACCTGATCGCCCACAAGACGCTCGGTTCCGACGCCGGCTCGGTGGCGGATTCGGGCCAGGACCTCGTGGCGCAGCAGTACGGAGGCGCGAAGGCGGCGCTTCGGCCCGTCTACGACGCGCTGGTCGCGAAGATCGTGGCGCTCGGCCCCGACGTGGAGCTCTCGCCGAAGAAGGCCTACGTGAGCCTGCGCCGCTCGAAGCAGTTCGGCCTCATCCAGCCCTCGACGGCCACGCGTCTCGACCTCGGCCTCAACCTCAAGGGCGTTCCGCCAAAGGGCCGCCTGGAAGCCTCGGGCAGCTTCAACGCCATGTGCACGCATCGCGTCCGCCTCGAGAGGCCGGCGGACGTGGATTCCGAAGTCCTCGGCTGGATCGGCAAAGCGTACGAAAGCGCCTGAGGTTCCCGCGAGCTTCAATTCCGCGTTGTAGCATCCGTCTCGCGCCGCAGCGACGACCCCGGAGATCACTTCGCGGCGCGGGAGGCCACGGGATGTCCGGTCAATCGACGGTTCGGGGTCTGGCTCGCCGCAGTGTCGCTTCTGCTTCCGCCGCTCGCCGGCTGCCGGCGCGCCGAGCACGGCGGGCGCGGGGGCCGCGAAGACGACGACGCTTCTCCTCGCCGCTTACACGACGCCCCGCGAGGCCTACCGGGACGCCATCCTCCCGGCGTTCGAGACCGCGTGGAAGGGGAAGGCGGGAGGCACCGTCGAGTTCCGCACCTCGTACCAGGGCAGCGGCGCGCAGGCGCGGGCGATCATCGGCGGGTTCGAGGCGGACATCGCGGCTCTCGCCCTCGCGCCGGACATCGAAAAGATCGCCGCGGAGAAGCTGATCACCCACGACTGGAAGGCGCGGCCCCACGGCGGGATGGTGACCAACTCGATCGTCGTCCTCGCCGTTCGCAAGGGCAACCCGGCAGGCATCAAGGACTGGACCGACCTGACCCGCAGCGGGCTGAACGTCCTGACGCCCGACCCGAAGACCTCCGGCGGCGCGATGTGGAACATCAACGCCATCTATGGCGCCGCGCTCCGGGGCCACGCGGGCGTCGCGGCCAACGACCCGGCGGCGGCCGCGGGCTTCCTCGCGAGCGTTTTCAAGAACGTCTCGATCATGGACAAGGGGGCGCGCGAGTCGATCACGACGTTCGAGAAGGGCGTCGGCGACGTCGCCATCACGTACGAGAACGAGGTGCTGACCGCGCAGGCCGCCGGCGAATCGATCGAGTACGTCGTGCCGCGCTCGACGATCCTGATCCAGAACCCGGCCGCCGTCGTCGACACCTACGTCGAGAAGCACGGCACGCGCGAGGCCGCGGTCGCGTTTCTGGACTACCTCGCGACGGCGGACGCCCAGCGCTCTTTCGCGAAGTTCGGCTTCCGCCCGGCGGATCCCGAGGTCGCGAAGGAAGTCGAGGCGAAGTTTCCGCGGGTCGAAGATCTCTGGACGATCGACGACCTCGGCGGCTGGACGAAGGTCCTCGAGGAGATCTACGGACCTACCGGCGTCTGGACGAAAGTCTTCGCGGACAAGAGCGCCGCGCCGTGACCTCGGCGGCCGGCAGGGCCTCCGCGCCCCCGGCGCCGGCCCGCGCTTCCGGCCCGGAACGACGGGCTTCCGCGGCCCTGGGGCCGCTGGGGACTCCGGGCCACGGCGATCGCCTATCTCGGGCTGGCGGTCGCGCTGCCGCTCGCGGCGGTGATCGAACGAGGGTTCTCGGCCGGCCTCCGGGAGTTCTGGCGCTACGTCACGGCGCCGGCTGCGGCGGAGGCCCTGCAGCTCACGCTGCTGATGGCCGCCGTCATGACCGTGGTCAACGTCGTGTTCGGCGTCGCGACCGCATACGTTCTGGCGCGCTACGAGTTCCCGGGTCGAGCCCTCCTCAACGGGCTGGTCGACCTGCCCTTCGCCATCCCGACGCTCGTCACCGGAGTGATGCTCGTGGTCCTCTACGGACCGGCCGGGTTTCTGGGCCGATTTTTCGAGGGGCAGGGACTCAAGATCATCTTCGCGCAGCCGGGCATTCTTCTCGCGCTTCTGTTCGTCTGCTATCCCTTCGTCGTGCGCTCGGTGCAGCCGGTGCTTCTCGGCGCGGAGAGGTCCGAGGAGGAGGCCGCGTGGACGCTCGGCGCCTCCCGCTGGCGGACGTTCTGGCGCATCACGCTGCCCGAGATCCTGCCGGCCGTCCTGACGGGCGCGCTTCTCTGCTTCGCGCGCGCGCTCGGCGAGTTCGGCTCGATCGTCATCGTGGCGGGCAACATTCCCGGACGGACCCTGACGGCGCCGGTCTACATCTTCGGCGAAATCGAGTCCCAGAATCCGCGCGCGGCGAGCGCGGTCTCGATCATCCTCCTGACGATCTCGTTCGTCATGCTCCTGCTGGTGGATGCCTACAGCCGTCGTCCGAAGGCGAGGCGCGCCGGTGGTTGACCTCGCCGAGGCCGCCGATCCTCGCGAGCGCCGGACGCGGCCTCGCGGCATCGAGCTCCTGCTCCTCGCGGCCGTCGTCGGCTACGCGGGAATCCTTCTCATCGGCCCGCTTCTCGGGCTGGTCTGGGGAGCGCTCCGCGGAGGCGCGGCTCCCCTCTGGAAGGCGCTCACGGATCCCGAAGCCCTCCACGCCCTGAAGCTCACGCTCCTGATCGCCCTCGCCGCGACGGCGATCAACGCGGTCCTCGGAACCTGCGCCGCCCTCGTTCTCGCGCGGGACGACTTCCGCGGGAAGCGCGTGCTCAACGGCCTCGTCGACCTGCCGCTGGCCACGTCCCCCGTCATCGCGGGATTCATGCTGATCCTGCTCTTCGGGCGCGGCGGCTGGCTGACGCCCGCGGTGACGGCCCTCGGGATTCCGATCGTGTTCGCGGTGCCGGGCATGCTCCTCGCGACGGTGTTCGTCTCGCTCCCGTTCGTCACGCGCGAGCTCGTGCCGGTGCTCGAGCAGATCGGCACCGAGTCCGAGTCGGCCGCGTACACGATGGGGGCGAGCCCCTGGACGGCCTTCTGGCGGATCACGCTCCCGGCGGCGCGCTGGGGCCTTCTCTACGGGGTCTCGCTGACGTTCGCCCGGGCGATCGGCGAGTTCGGGGCGGTCCTCGTCGTCAGCGGCAGCATCGCGGGCCTCACCGAGACGGCGA
Source organism: uncultured Acidobacteriota bacterium (assembly GCA_963782585.1). GTDB lineage: Bacteria > Acidobacteriota > Thermoanaerobaculia > UBA5066 > Gp7-AA6 > DAHUXD01. Next base: position 158,757 of record CAWAKL010000003.1, on the reverse strand, counting down.
CCCTCTTCATCTATCGCGCGCTCGACGAGCGTCATCCCGTCGCCGCGCACGCCGTCGCGCTGGTGCTCGCCCTCTTCTCCTTCGTCCTGCTTCTCGGGATGGAGTTCGTGCGGCGCCGTCGGCGCCGGACTTCCTAGCACGGCCCAGGGTCAGGGTCCGGGTCGCTGAACGTGAAACGGCCGGACTCCCCATCGAGGAGCCCGGCCGAGAAAACCGAAATCGAAGGGCTACGGGGTCTTCGCGATGACGTCTTTGAGGACGGGCGGCTGACCCATGTAGTTCGTGAGCTGCAGCTTTCCGTCCTTGATCGAAGCCTCGGCGGCGAGCGTCATCTTGCCCTCGCCCTTCTTGTCGCCTTTCTTCCACCGCATTTCGACGACCGACAGGTCGTACTTCTGCGCGGTGCCCGGAGCGACCGAGCCGGCCATCGAGATGGGCCGGTTCGTCGCGACGACGACCTGACGGCCCCCGTCCGGCAGCTCGGTGGAGCGGGCGTACATGAGGGCGTCGCCCATCCCCGACTCCGCCGTCTTGATGTAGCCGACCTGGGGCAGGTTCTTCATCTCCTTGACCATCGCCTGCGATCCCGCGGCCGCGAGGACCGACTTCAGGACTTCCCTCTCGCCATCGGTCGACCAGCGGTTGATGACGATCTCGACGATCCCGGTGCCGCCGGTCTGCAGGCTGAAGGCACGCGCCGTGAAGGTCTCGATCGGCTTGTTTCCCGACTCCGGCCTGCTGGCCGCCGACCTGCGCCTGAGCCGAAGCTGCGACTGCCACGAGAACGATTGCCAGAAGCCCGGTGAGGTGGGTACGCGTTTTCATCGCTTCTCCTTAGGACTAAAGCGCGAACTCTATCCGCCCGCACCGGTCGCCGTTGACCTGGCTAGAACCCCGGCGGCCGCTCCCCCGCCACGCCGGAGGCGCGCTCGAGCGCGATGCCGGCGGTCGCCGAGCGTTCCCTCCTCGAACAGCCGGCCGATCAGCGACACACCGTGCGGCACGCGGCGCGGCTTCGCGAACGTGGGCACCGGATTCTTGGGATCGGGCGCCCAGTCGTTGCGGGCCACCGTGACCTCCACGAAACCCGTCCGCAGCGCGAGCGCCGGGTGTCCCGTGAAGTTCGTAATGGTCAGGATCTCTCCGCGCAGCGCCGGCGCCAGGAGGACGTCGACCTTCCGGAAGACCTTCTCCATCTCGAGCGCGACCTTCCGCCGCAGACGATCGGCCTGGACGAAGTCGACCGCAGAGAGGAAGCGGGCCTGCCGGAAAATGTTGGGCCACGCGTCCGGGACCTGCATCTTGAGCTGGTTCATTCCGCCCGAGAGCGTCAGCTCTTCGAAGGCCGCGGCGGCCTCGCCCGAGACCACGGTGCCGAGGGAGTCGTAGGGCCAGTCCGGCAGCTCGACCTCGACGGCCGTGACACCGAGCTTCTTCATCGTCTCGAGCGCGGCGCGGTCGAGAGGAGTTGCGGGCTCCTCGTGCATCCACTTCGGGATGTAGCCGAGCTTGAGCCCGCGGACCGACGCGGTCGCGTCGAAATCGAGATGACACGGCACGCTGTAGAGATCCCCGGGGTCCGGGCCCGAGACCGCCTGGAGCACGAGCATCGCATCCTCGACGCCGCGGGTCATCGGGCCGAGCTTGTCGAGCGTCCAGCACAGCGTCATCGCGCCCGTGCGCGGCACCCGGCCGAACGTCGGACGCAGTCCCGTGACGCCGCAGCGCATCGTCGGGTCGATGATCGAGCCCCCGGTCTCGCTGCCGATGGAGAAGGACACGAGGGCCGCCGCCGTCGCCGCTCCCGGCCCCGCGCTCGAGCCTCCGGAGCCTTCCTCGATCAGCCACGGGTTCATGGTCTGGCCGCCGAACCAGACATCATTGAGGGCCAGGGCGCCGAGCGACAGCTTCGCGAGAAGCACCGCGCCGGCGTTGTGGAGGCGTGCGACGACCGCGGAGTCCGCGTCGGGGACGCGGTTGCGGAAGGGCTCGGCGCCGTACGTCGTGAGGATGCCCTTCGTGTCGAGGAGGTCCTTGACCCCGTAAGGGATCCCGTGAAGCGGACCGCGATACTTGCCCGCCGCGATCTCGGCGTCCGCCTGCTTCGCCTGGGCGAGCGCCACGTCTTTGGTGAGCGTGATGATGCTCCGGAGCCTGGGATCCAGACGCTCGCAGCGCTCGATGTAGATCCGCGTCAGCCTCTCGGAGGTCAGAGCGCGCGACTTGATCCAGGCGGACTGGGCGACGACGGTGGCGTAGGCGATGTCCTCGTCCTTCTTCGGGACGGGTCCGGGATTCGCGGCGCTCCCGACGAAGCGGTCGCGCGTGGGCGCGGGCGCGACGCCGGGGATCATCGGGTTCCAGAGCGTGGCCGGCGCGAGCTCGGTCTCGAGGGCCAGCTTGCGCGGGCCCGTGCGCCGCTCCATCGTCCCGGCCATCATCTTGGCCCAGCTCGCCGCGATCTGCGACTGCTCCGCGCTCGTGAACTCGATCCGCACGAGCTTCTGCGCCTCGGCGATGGTGGCCGGAGTGATCTCGGGCCCGACCGGCGGCGCCGTGCCGTACACCGGCGGCATGCCCGCCGGCGCGGGGGTGACCTTGGGATCGGGGCTGGCGGAGCCCGTCGCGGCTCGTGTCGCTGCGGCGGCGCCCACGAGCCCGGCGGTCGTCCGGGCGAGGAATCGGCGGCGGGATTGCGGCATGGAGTTCCCTCCTGCCGCGAGATCCTAGCCGAGATAGCCCGCGCGGACCGCCTGGAGGACCGCGCGCGTGCGGTCGCGGACGCCGAGCTTCGAGAGGATGCTCGAGACGTGGTTCTTCACGGTGCCTTCCGCGACGCCGAGGGCGCGCGCGATCTCCCGGTTGCTGTAGCCCCCGGTCATGAGACGCAGAACCTCGACCTCGCGCTCCGTCAGCGGGTCCGCGGGCTCGAGGCGCGGGAAGCCGGGATCAGGCCCGCTCTCGAGCCCTCTCACGACGCGCTCCGAGGCGATCGGGTGCACGGCGGTGCCGCCGGCGGCGACGTCGCGGATGGCGCGGACGAGCTCCGCGAGCGAGACGTCCTTGAGGAGATAGCCCTTCGCGCCGGCCTGGAGGCCATCGAGCAGGAGCTCGTCGTCGTCGAACGTCGTCAGGATGATGGTCGGCGGAAGGGCCCCCGCGCCGGCGAGCGCGCGGAGCACCTCGAGGCCGGAGCGGCGCGGCAGCCGCATGTCGAGGAGCACGACATCGGCGCCGGAGCGCGGGATCGCGGCGGTGGCCTCGTCTCCGTCGGCCGCCTCGCCGGCGATCGCGATCCCGGGATCCAGCGCGAGCAGGCTCCGGATGCCCTCGCGCACGAGCGTCTGGTCCTCGACGAGGAAGACGCGGATCACGACGAGACGCTCGGCGCCGGCAGCGGCAGCAGGGCGTCGACACGGAACCCCTCGCCGGGGGCGGTGTCGAAGGAGACCGCGCCCCCGCGCTGCTCGAAGCGCTCCCGCAGGCCGGCCAGCCCATGGCCCTGCGCGACCGCCGTCGCTCCGCAGCCGTCGTCGCGAGCGCGGATGCGAATGCCTTCCGTCGAGCGCTCCACGTCGAGCCAGAGGTTCTCGGCGCGCGCGTGCCTCACCGCGTTGGTCACGATCTCCTGGGCGCAGCGCAGAACGACCTCGCCGACCGCCGGGTCGTCGATCGCGAGGGCCGGTGACGCTTCGACGTGAACGCGCGGGCGCGGAATGCCTTCGGCGAGCTTGCGGAGCGCCGCCGGCAGGTCGAGGTGGTCGTCGCCGCGCAGCGCGCCCACGACGCCGCGCACGTCTCCGAGAAGAAGCTTCGTCACCGTCTGAGCCGTCGCGATGCGCTCGCGCGCTTCGCCCGCGGCCTTGTGGCTTGCGATCTCGAGGTTCAACGACAGCGCGGTGAGGTGGTGGCCCAGCAGGTCGTGCAGGTCCCGGGCAATGCGGGCCCGCTCGGCCAGACGCGCGCTCTGTGCGAGAAGCTCGCGTGTCGCTTCGAGCTCGGCGTGCGAGACGGCGAGCCCCTGGCGCAGAGCCGTTTCCTGGGCGAGGAGCCGGGCCGTGGCGTCGGCGATGAACTGGAAGGGCAAGTACGCGAACGCGAGGACGACACCCCAGTGCCAGCCCCAGTGGAGCCACATCAGCCAGAGCAGACCGACACTCTGCGCCGCGATCCACACGGTCGCCGCCGGCCGCGGCAGGACCGGCCCGAGCTGGAAGGCCGCGAGCACGAGGAGCGCGCCTTCGAGTCCGAAGCACGGAGGCAGCGCGACGAGGGCGAACACTGCCGCGGCCTCGCCCGCGACGAGCAGGAGGACTTCGGCGACGGCGCCCCGTCCCGCGGGGCGCCGAGAGGTCGCGCGCCAGAACGCGACGCCGAACAGCAGGAGCGCCGCGATCCAGGCGGCGAGCGCGAATTCGTCGCGCGTGCGCCAGGGTCCGAGAAGCTGCAGGACGACGACCGGGATGCCCACGGCGAGCCAGACCGCGACGCCGCCGGTTCGGAGAAGCCGCCTGTAGTCCTCGCGATAGAGCATTGCGCCCGAGTATAGGCGCGCCCCCGACCGCGGGACCCCTGCCGGAAGTCATGGTCGCGGTTCGTGCGACGTCATGACCTCCGGCACATGCGCCGCGCGCGCGGCCGCCGTACCGTCACGCTCCTGAAGGGAGAAACCATGAAGAAGAAACTCGTCCCCGCGCTGATCGCCCTGCTCGTCGTCGCCGCCCTCGCTCTTGGGAAACCGCATCCTCCGCGCCGACCAGAAGCCCGACAGCAAGACGGAGAAGCCCGCGCCCGACGTGACGCTCTCGGGCACCGTCGTCGACATGCACTGCTACGTCACCCACGGCATCCACGGCGCAGAGCACACCGGGTGCGCCAACGCGTGCATCGCGCGCGGCGTCCCCGCGGGATTCCTGACCGACGACGGCACGCTCTACGTGCTCTTCGGCGAGACGCCGCACTCCGTCAAGGAAACCGTCAAGGACATGGCCGACGTCCCGGCGAAGGCGACCGGAACGCCGGTCGTGCGCGGCGGCGTGAAGGGACTGCAGCTCAAGTCGATCGAGAAGACGGGCGCACCCGCCGCGGCGAAGTGACTCGCCGGCCGGGGTCAGGCCCGGCCGGAGGGCTGGCGGGCAATTTGCTTCTCCTCGTGGGAGATGCGGCCGCCGATCGGCCGCAAGACCACGGAGGTGCCCATGAGGAGATTCGACCTGTCTCTCCCGGAATTCGGATTCATCGTCTCCACGCGGGCCGCGCTCGGCGCGGGCGTGGGACTGCTCCTGGCGCGAAGACTCGGGCGGCGGCAGCAGCGCTCGGTCGGCGCCGCGCTCGTCGCCATCGGCGCGCTGACCACGATTCCGGCGGCATTCGCCCTGTTCGGGCCGCGTCGAAACGAGCGGAAGACGGACGCGGCGGCCTGACGGCCGCGACCGGAAAGGACTCTCATGCCGGTCTGCGAGGTCTGCCAGAACGACTACGACAAGACGTTCGAGATCACTCTCGGCGGGTCGCCGCCACGTCTTCGACAGCTTCGAGTGCGCCATCCACGCGCTGGCCCCGAAGTGCGAGCACTGCAAGTGCAAGATCGTGGGTCACGGCATCGAGTCTCACGCTCGCTACTACTGCTGCGCGAACTGCGCCGAGTTGAGCGGCGTGCAGGGCGCCCGGGACCGCGTCTCCTGAGGGACTGCGCGTCTCGGCGTGATAGAAACCGAGCGGGGGTGTTCGATGCCGTCATCTGAACGTCGGCCGGGAAAACTCGGGGAACATCGAGCTCTACTACGAGGATCACGGCGCGGGCCGGCCGGTCGTCCTGATCCACGGCTGGCCGCTCTCCGGCCGGTCCTGGGAAAAGCAGACCACGGCCCTGCTCGAGGCCGGCTACCGCGTCGATCACGTACGACCGGCGGGGCTTCGGCGAGTCGAGCAAACCGACGTTCGGCTACGAGTACGACACGTTCGCCGCCGACCTGCACGCCCTCCTGACGCACCTCGACCTGCGGGACGCCACGCTCGTGGGTTTCTCGATGGGCGGCGGCGAAGTGGCCCGCTACGTCGCGGACGCACGGCTCCGAGCGCGTGACGAAGGCCGCGTTCATCGCGGCCATCCCGCCCTTCCTGCTCAAGACGGCCGACAATCCCGAAGGTGTGGACGGGCCGGTCTTCGACGGCATCAAGAAGGGCCTCGCGGCCGACCGCCCCGCGTTCCTCGCCGGGTTCCTGAAGAACTTCTACAACGTCGACGTTCTCGGCGGAAAGCGCGTGAGCGACGAGCTCGTCCGGCTGTCCTGGACCATCGCGTCCGGCGCGTCGCCCACGGGGACGCTCGCGTGCGTCTCGGCCTGGCTGACCGACTTCCGCAAGGACCTCGCGAAGTTCGACCTGCCGACGCTCGATCGTCCACGGCGACGCGGACCGGATCGTTCCGCTGGAGGTCTCCGGGCAGCCGCACCCACGCGGCCGTCAAGGGCAGCAAGCTCGTCGTCCTGAAGGACGCGCCGCACGGCCTCAACTGGACGCACGCCGAGGAGCTCAACCGGGCGCTCCTGGATTTTCTGGCCGGGCACTGACGAGTTGATGGGCGATTCGACGCGGCGGCTCGTCCTGCGGGCCAACGCGGTCTTCTTGATCCTCGCCGGCGGCGTTTCGATGCTGCTGGACCTCCGCGCCTACTTCTTCGGCGTCGGGCCGTCGATTCGTCTCATCGAGAACGCGCCGCACACGGTGATCGGCTTCGTCGAGGCGCACGGCCTCGCCCTGATTTTCGGGATCCTGTTCGCCCGCGCGGCGTCGTCCCGTCCGTGGCACCTGACCGCGGCGGCCGTGCACGTCCTGCTCGGGGGCTCGAACATTCTCTTCTGGCAGACCTTCGTCGCCGCAGACATGCTCACGCTCGGCTACGTGACCACCGCCTTTCACATTCTCTTCGTCGTGCTCGAGCTCGCGGCCGCGCTCTCCGCGCCGCGGGCAGCGCTTCGAAGGTGACAGCGGCGTTTCGGACCCCACGAGCGGGCGGGCGGCCCCCGCGGACGCAGGCCCTCCGGATATCATCCCGGCCCGTGGCGGACTCGATCGAGCGACCGGGCGAGGCTCGCCGGCACGGGTGGCGCGACATCCTCATCTACGGCGCCGCCATCGGGCTGCTCGTCATCGTCATCAAGCTGACCGAGTATCGATTCCTGGTCGTCGAGCATTCGGTCGAGGTCTATGCGGCCCTGATCGCGGTGTTGGCGGCCGGCGTCGGTATCTGGCTCGGCCGCTCGCTGCGGAGGCGCCGGGCGCCGGAAAGCGTAGGAGACGGGCGAGGCATCTCCCGTCGCGTCGTCTTCCGAGCCGTTCGCGCCGGACGCCGCTCGTATCGCCAGACTCGGCATCACCCCCCGCGAGCTCGAGATCCTCGAGCTCATCGCCTCGGGCCTGAGCAACCGGGAGATCGCCGAGCGGCTCTTCGTCTCCGAGAACACCGTCAAGACTCACGCGAGCCGCCTCTTCGACAAGCTCGGCGCCCGGAGGCGGACCCAGGCGGTCCAGATGGGAAAGACCGCGCGCCTGATCCCGTGACCCGAAAGCATGATTCTCGACTCGCGGGGCCGAAATCACCCGAAAGAATGACGACGTTGCGACGCCGGATTCGTAGTCTCCCCAGCGAGAGCCGGGACTCTCGCGAAGGAGGTATGCAAATGAGGAGAGCTGTCGTCATATTCGGGGGGATCTCGGCCGCGATCGGCATTGCGTCGATCGTTGCGACGCTGCCTTACCTCGAGTCCGGGACGATGAAGAAGGCCGACGTCTTCGGCTACGCGACGATCGTCCTGTCGGCCCTGCTCGTCTTCTTCGGAATCCGCTCCCATCGGGAAAAGGAGGGCGCCGGCCGCATCACGTTCGGACAGGGACTCCTCGTCGGCGTGCTGATCACGCTGGTCTCGTGCGCCGGCTTCATGGTGGCGTTCGAGCTCGTCTACTTCTGGTTCGTTCCGGACTACGGCGAGAAATACGAGGCCTGCATGATCGAGCGCGCTCAGGAATCCGGCGGGACGCCGGCCGAGATCGAGGAGGCGCGCTCCCAGGCGGCGATGTTCCGGCGACTCTTCGACAACCCGTGGACCAACGCGGCGGTCACGTTCGCGTCGACGTTCCCGGTCGGGCTCGCGGCAGCCGCGATCTCTGCGGCCATCCTGCGAAGGCGGTGACGGGGACGGTGGACTCCCGATCGGGCGGCTGCGACAGGTTTGATTTTCGTACTTGACCCGCGGCGCTGCCGGCTCGTTAGAATTCGGACGGGTCGTCTCTTCCGGAGGGTCTATGGTGACCAGCGACGTCTCGACGGGAATCCAGGAGCTCCTGCCTTCGATTCGGAAGCGGCGGGAGGAAATCGAGAAAGGTCGCCGGATGCCGCGCGACCTCGTCGATCAGCTTCGCCGAACCGGCGTGTTCGCCCAGGGGGTTCCCCGAGCCGTGGGAGGCGCGGAGTCTTCACCCCTCGACATCATGCGCGCCGTCGAAACGGTCGCGACGGCCGACGGTTCCGCCGGCTGGTGCACGATGATCGGGTCCAGCGGGAACCTCACCGCCGGCTACATGCCCGAGTCCGGCGCGAAGGAGGTCTTCACCGACCCCGCGGCGCCGACGGCCGGGATTGCGGCGCCGTCCGGAGCGGCGAAGCGCGTCGACGGCGGCGTGCGTGTGAGCGGCCGGTGGTCCTTCGCGAGCGGCATCACGCACAGCGACTGGGTGTTCGCCGGCTGCCTCGTCATGGAGAACGGACAGCCGCGCATGACGCCGCACGGCCCCGAGATCCTGCACGTCTGGCTGCCGGTCGAAAACGTCGTCATCCACGATACCTGGTACGTGAGCGGCCTCTGCGGCACCGGCAGCAACGACTTCAGCGCCACCGACGTCTTCATCCCCGACCAGCGGACCTTCCGGCTGATCGACCCCACGGACCACCGCAAGGAGCCTCTCTACCAGATGCCGCCCGTGGGCATGTTCGTCTTCCAGGTCGCCTGCGTGAGCCTCGGCATCGCGCGGGCGGCTCTCGACGAGCTCGCCGAGATGGCCCAGACGAAGGTTCCGACGCTCTATACCCAGGTGCTGGCCGACAAGGCCGTCGTGCAGGTGGACGTCGCCCGCGCCGAAGGCGAGCTGGGCGGCGCGCGTTCGTTCCTCTTCGACGCGGTCGGCGACATCTGGGACACCGTCCGGGCGGGCGGGACTCCGACGCTGCGTCAGATCGCCCGGGGCCGCATCGCGGCGTCCCACGCCGCCGCGACCGCGGCGAAGGTGACCCGCACGGCCAACACGCTGGCCGGCGGAAGCGCCATCTACACGGCGTCCTCCATGCAGCGCCACGCGCGCGACGCCGAGGCGATCACGCACCATTTCACCGTTGCGCCGCATTCGTGGGAGGAAGCCGGGCGCGTCCTCCTCGGCCGCCAGCCCACGACCCCGGTGTTCTGACGCGCACTCGACGGGGCCCGTTGGCGCGCTTCTTGAAGTATGGTCGGTCGATCGACCCAAGGAGGCATCCATGCGCCACGAGACCGACCCTTCGAATGAGTCACCCGAACCGCGCGACTCCGGCGGATTCCGGGAGGATCCGGCGTCGCAGGGACTGAAGGAACCCCCGTTCATTCCATCCGGCGAAGACTCGGGCGAGTGGACCCGGGGCGGCGGGACGGATCCCAACGAGATCCGCCCGGCGAAGCAGGAAGACTCCGACTAAGCCCGCCCCAGTAACGCCGCCAGCCTTCGAACGCCCCGCTGGATTTCGGGAACGTCGGCCCCGCCGAACCCGAGGACGAAGCCGCGGCGCGAGGGTTGGCCGACGTAGCAGGAGGAGAGGGGCATCGTCCAGAGCCCCTGGCGCGCCGCCCGCAGCGAGACTTCGAGGTCGTCCGGCCGCTTCGACAGGCTCGCGGCCAGGTGCATGCCCGCCTCGTCCCCCCGCACATCCAGCAGGTCGCCGAGTTGCGCGCGGATCGCCGCGACGAGAGCGCTTCGCCTCTCGCGGTAGAGCGTCCGCGTCCTCCGCAAATGACGAGCGAAGTGCCCCTCGCGGATGAAATCCGCCAGAACCGACTGCGAGAACGTCGGCGGGAAGATGTCCGTCGCGTCGCGGACGGCGGCAAATCGTGAGACCAGGTCCGGAGGGAGGACGAGGTATCCGAGCCGGAGAGCCGGAAAGAGGACCTTGCTGAACGATCCGATGTAGACGACGCGCGCATCGCGGTCGAGCCCCTGCAGAGAGGCGACCGGAGGACTTTCGTAGCGGTATTCGCTGTCGTAGTCGTCTTCGATGATCCAGGAGCCGCTCCGCCGGGCCCAGTCCAGGAGCTCCAGGCGTCGCGACACGCTCATGACCATTCCAAGCGGGTACTGATGCGAGGGCGTCACGTACGCGGCGGCGGCGGCCCGGCAACGCTCGACTCCCCCGGCGACGTTCAACCCCTCCTCGTCGACGGGCACCGGAACCAGCCGCGCCCCCCGAAGCCGGAGGACGTCGCGCGCTCCGCGGTAGCCCGGCTCTTCGACCCACACCGGACTTCCGGGATCGAGGAGGACCCGGGCCGCCAGGCTCAGCGCCTGTTGCGAGCCGCCGACCGCCATCACCTGGTCCGCCTCGCATCGGACGGCGCGCGCCGTTCGGAGGTACTCCGCCACGGCCTCGCGGAAGGGTCGGTGGCCCATCGGGTCGCCGTACTGCAGGCTGCGGGGGTTCCGGCGCGCCGCCCGACCGTGACGGCTCAACAGCCTCGACCACACCTCGTGCGGGAACCGGTCCACGGCCGGCTCGCTGAGACGGAAGGCTCCCCAACCCCGGAGCCAGGAATCGGTCGGATTGGGCAGGAGGAAATCGGTTTCGCGCGACACGACCCGTCTTCCGCCTCCGGCCGTGGCGCGCCTCGCTGCAACCGCTCCCGTCGTTCGGGCGGGAAGACTCGCCACGAATGTTCCCGAGCCGACACCGCTTCGGAAGTAGCCCTCCGCGACGAGCTGTTCGTAAGCATTGAGAAGCGGAAACCGTGAGATCCGAAGCTCCGCCGCCAGGGCCCGCGTCGACGGAACCCGCTGACCGGCCCGCAGCCGTCTCTCGAGAATCGCATCCCGGAAGCCCTGGTAGAGCTGGCGGTAGAGGGGCGTGGGCGCCTTTCGATCGACGCGCACGACCGGAACAATCGCCGGGGCGGCCCTGCTCATGGCCCGATCATAGTGGCTATGGAGAATTGAGCATAAATGGCTATTGGCACCGACCGTTCGGGCGGGCCAGACTTTGCGTGTGAAAGGGAACCGGCCTCTCCTCTCCTGCGGCCTCGCGCTCGTCCTGCTCTGCCCGCCCGGGTTCGGAGAGCAGGGCTCCGGCACGTCCCGGCCGCCGACGCTCGAGCCCGGGGCGCCCGGCGTCGATGCGAGCGCGATCCCCGAATACACGAACCTCTTCGAGGTCGTCGAAGTTCAACCGGACGGGACCGAGCGGCTCGTCGGGACGTGGGACGACCGGGTGGAGATCGTGAAGCGGGACGGCCGCAACGTCCTGCGCCGGACCCAGAACTCGAAGACCGCCACAGGGACGAGCGCGCACCTCGACGAGGTCGATCAGAAGACCCTCCAGCCCCTGCGGGCCCGGTACGAATCGAACGGGACGGTCGTCTCGGATGCGATCTGGGATGGACGGCGGCTCACCGCCCGCGACATCACGACGCCCGCGGGTCTGCCGGCGACCGAACGCCTTCCCGTCACGATGTCGGTCGAGTTCCCGAAGCCCGTGTTCGACTGGCACCTCTGGGGAGTGCTCCTGTCGTCGTTTCCACTGGACGACGGGTATGAGGCCGCGTTTCTCGCGCACACGACCTCCGACTCGGAGGCTCCGCTGCTTCGGCGAATCACCTTCAGGGTCACGGGCCGCGAGACCATCGACCTCGGGGACCGAGGAAAGGTGGAGTGCCACGTCGTTCAGGTCGACGCCGGAACGCCGTGGACGTTCTGGATCTCGAAAACCCGCCGGCCGGTTCCCGTCCTCCAGCTCAAGATCGAGTCCCGTGACGGAGTCGCCTGGTGGTGGCGACCGCCGGGCCGGAGGATTTCGTGATGCGGCGAGCACTTTCTCCTGTTGTGCGGTGTCCTGATCGCGTTGCAATCCGCTGGACTCACTCCCCGGCTTTCCGACCTGTCAGCCACGGAACGCCGAGACGGACAACGCGACTTCGATTTCCACATCGGCACCTGGAAGACGCAGCTGCGCCGTCTCCAGAAACCGCTGACCGGTTCTACGGCATGGGTCGAGTACGAAGGAACGACCGTCGTCGCGAAAGGTCTGGGGCGGCGCGGCCAATCTCGTGGAGCTCGACGTGCAGGGGCCCGCCGGCCGCATCGAGGGCCTCAGCCTGCGTCTCTACAATCCCGAGTCCCGCCAGTGGAGCCTCAATTTCGCGAACCGCAAAGGCGGCACCCTGGTCCCGCCCACGATCGGTCACTTTGCGAACGGACGCGGCGAGTTCTACGCGCAGGAAGACCTCGACGGCCGGGCCATCTTCGTGCGCTTCGTCATCTCCGACATCACACCGAGCTCCAGCCGCTTCGAGCAGGCCTTCTCGGCGGACGGCGGGAAGACCTGGGAAGTGAACTGGATCGCCACTGACACGAGGGTGAACGAGTGAATCCCGAAAGGCAGTTCGATTTTCTGGAGGGAGACTGGGACGCCGTGTGCCGGGTCCCCTCGGGAGACGGCTGGGAGGAAGCGCCGGGACGGCTGACCGCGTCACGCGCTCTCGACCGCCTGGTCTCGATCGAGTTCTTCGAGGGCATCTATCACGGCGGGCCGCTCAAAGGTCTCGGCCTGCGCGCCTTCAACCGCGAGACGCAGGAGTGGGAGCACACCTGGACGGATACGCTCGAGCCCGGGCACTTTCACGTATGGAAGGGCGTCTTCGTCGACGGAAAGATCGACCTCCTCGGAGAGTGGAACGAGGCCGACGGCCGTCCCGTGCGGTCGCGCCTGACGTGGTCCGACATCCGGGCTGATGGCGCTCACTGGGAGAGCTCCCGATCCCACGACGGGGGAAGGACGTGGGAGATTCACTGGGTCATCGACATTCGACGGCGGGCCTGAACGCCCTCGGATTGCCATATTCTGCGGGCGGGAGCTCGCCCGCCGATGACCCGCGCCGTCCTCGCGCTCATGCTTCTGGCCTTCGAGGCCGGAGCCGCGATCGCGCAGTGCCCCGCCGGGACCTGGGTCACCCTCGCCCCCATGAACGAGCCGCGGCAGGAGCTCGCCGCCGCCGCGCTCGACGGGAAGGTCTACGCCGTCGGCGGGCTCGGCGGCCGGGCCAACGCGAACGAGATCTACGATTCCGAGACGAACTCGTGGACGCTCGGCGCGGATCTCCCGGTCGGCACCGATCACGCCTGGGCGGTGACGGTCGGCGCCCGTCTCTACGTCGGAGGCGGAACCAGTAATCGCGTGTTCTTCTACGACCCCGCGGCCGACGCCTGGACGGAGGTCGCCTCATCAGCGTTCGTGCACGGAGGCACTCCCGTCGCCGCCCTCATCGAAGGACGCATCTACGTGGCCGGAGGCAGCGGCGGCGGCATGGCCGGCAACGAGCTCGAGGCCTACGACCCCGCCGCCGACCGGTGGTCGACGCTGGCGGCGATGGAATGCGCCCGCAATCACATGGGAGGAGGAGTGATCGGAGGCCTCCTCTACGTGGCGGGCGGACGGCCGGGCAACCAGACCTGCGTCGAGGAATACGATCCGGTGTCCAACACCTGGACGAGGAAGGCTTCGATGCCGACGGGCCGCTCCGGCGTCGCGGGTGCCGTCGTCGGGGACTGCCTGTACATCTTCGGCGGCGAGGGCAACGCGGCTGACCCGAACGGCATTTTTCACGAAGTCGAGGCCTACGACCCGGCGCTCGACGCGTGGTTCGAGTTACCGCCGATGCAGACGGGACGGCACGGCATTTACGCGTCCGTGTTGGAGGACATCGTGTACCTTCCCGGTGGCGCCACGCTGCAGGGCCTCGGCACCACGGGAATCACTGACGCCTACGTGATCGATCGATCCGAGACGGTTCCGCGGGAGCCGATCGACCTGAGCCCGCGTCCGCGTCCCGCTCCCCGCGCGCTTCCCCGCGACTGAGGCGCGGACACGTCGCCATCTCCGCCCCGGGCTCAATCTGATCGAATCGAGCACCTGCACTTTCGGGCAAAAACTTGTTCGCTTCGCTCGGACCCCAGAGAATAGAATGACGCTGATCGGACCGGGTGCCCACGAGGGCGAAGGGGAACTCATGAACGGTCTCCGCGCTCGCGTCGTGATGGCGATGACCGCCGGCTCCCTCGTGGTCGTGCCCACGGTCAACACCCGTCTGACGCAGACGGTGGGCCCGCGCCTCGGCGGCGACGGATCGGCCTATTACGAGAAAAGCGTCCGCGAGTACTACATGAAGGCCGACGAGCTCGGCTTCATCCGCCCCGGTTTCCACATCACGGTCAACAGCATCACGATCCCGGAGGATCGCCGGCCTGTCGTGGATTACTCCTTCACCGACGACTTTCAGCAGCCACTCGACCGCACCGGCACGACCACGCCGGGCTCGCTGAGCATCAACCAGGTCCTCGCCTGGTGGAACGCCGACACCCGCTACTACACGGCCTACACGACGCGCGTGCAGACGAGCCCCATCAACGGCAATACGGCGATCCAGGCCGCGGCCGACTCCGGCGGCACCTGGACGGACCTCGAGATCGGCCACTCGACGTACAAGTTCAAGACGGAGCTCCCGGCTGGATACGACGTCACGAAGACGCACACGCTGGCGGTCTACGCCACGCGCAACACGGACGACTTCATCGGCAAGAACTACTACGACAACCTCGAGCACGACTTCCGCCCCGACGGTCAGGACGTCACCGAGACCTGGGACAAGACGACGAACGCCGCGTGCAACGAGTGCCACGATCTCCTGTCCGCCCATGGCGGCTCACGGCAGGACGTCAAGCTCTGCGTCACGTGCCACCAGCCGCAGACGGTCGACCCGGACACGGGAAACACCGTGGACTTCAAGGTCATGGTCCACAAGATCCACCTGGGCTCTTCGCTTCCGAGCGTGGAAGCGGGCGAGCCGTACATCATCATCGGCAACAACCAGTCGGTCCACGACTTCTCGAACGTCGTCTTCCCGCAGGACATCCGCAACTGCGTCCGCTGCCACACCCCCGAGGCGTCGCAGTCGAACGTCTGGTTCACGTATCCGGCCCGCGCAGCCTGCGCCTCCTGCCACGACGACATCGACTGGGTCACGGGCGCGAACCATCCCGCGGGCCCGCAGGCCGACGACTCCGCGTGCGCGTCCTGCCACCAGCCGGTCGGCTCCCGCGAATTCGACGCGTCGGTCATCGGGGCGCACACGGTGCCCTACAAGTCGACGCAGCTGAAGGGCCTCATCGCCGCGATCGAATCGGTGTCGAACGCCGCGCCGGGCCAGCACCCCACGGTGACCTTCCGCATCACCGAGACCGACGGGACGCCGGTGCCGCCTTCCGCCTTCACGACCGACTCCGGCGGCAGCAACCTCAACATCCTGATGGGCGGGCCGACGGCCGACTACGCGATCAACCCGTACCGCGAGCCTGCCAACGGCGCCACGTCCAACGGCACAGCCTTCGTCTACACGTTCGACACCGCCATTCCCGCCGACGCGACGGGCACCTGGGCGTTCTCGATCGAGGCGCGCCGCGACGTCACGCTCACCTACCCTCCGCCCGAAGGGGGTACGGTCCGCGAGGCCGCGTTCAACCCGATGCACTACGAAGACCTCGGGGGCGGCCTGGCGGAGCCGCGCCGCGTGGTGGTGGACATCGCGAACTGCAACACGTGCCACGGCCAGCTCGCGTTCCACGGGGGCCAGCGCCTCAACCCGCAGGAATGCGTGATGTGCCACAACCCCAACTTCACCAGCGGTGACGAGCCGTCGGAATCGCTCGACTTCAAGCGGTTGATCCACCGCATTCACCGGGGCGAGGACCTGACGCAGCCCTACCTCGACTTCAACCACCTGCGCTTCCCGGGCGACCTGCGAGACTGCCTGACGTGCCACGTGGACGGCACGCAGCAGGTGCTCGAGAACATGCCGCCCGGCCGGCTCGCCACCCAGACGCCGAACGACTGGTTCACGCCGCAGCTGCCGACGGCGGCCGCATGCCTGGGTTGCCACGACTCCCAGTCCGCGGCGGCGCACGCGTTCGTGAACACGGCGCCCTTCGGCGAGGCGTGCGCGGCGTGCCACGGCCCCAACGCCCAGTTCTCCGTCGACAGGGTGCACGCGCGGTAGTCCTTCAACGGAGCGGGGCTGCTCTCCGCTCCTGTGGTGTGTTGAGGAGGTGAGGGTGTGAGGAGGGGCCGCGCGTTCGTGGCAATCGCCTTGGCCGCGCTTGCGACGGCGTTCGCGGCGCTCGCCATTGCGGGGAGCCGCGCGCCGGACCCGACGGCCACACCGACACCGACGCCTCCTTCCACGACCACCGCGGCTCCGAAGGCCGGCGCCCCGGTGCCGACCCCGGCTCCGAAGGCCGGCGCCACCGAGCCGACCGCGGTGCCGAAGCCCGGCGCACCCGAGCCGACCGCGGCTCCGAAAGCCGAGGCGGCCGAGGGCGAGGCTCCCAAGGAGGAGACCGCCGAGCTGCCCAAGTGCGCGGACTGCCACACGGACCTCGTCGCGGCATGGACAAAGAATCCGCACGCCCGCTACTCGGGGAAGGGCAAGAAACCCGACGCCGAAGACATGTGCTCGACCTGCCACGGCGACGGCACCGCTCACATCGAGTCGGGAGGAGAGAAGCACCTGATCCAGATGCCCCGCGGAGCCACGGGGTCCGGGGATTGCCTCGCCTGCCACGACACCGTCAAACCGTTTTCGACCGGAGGCCAGGACTCCTTCGCGAAGGGCATCCAGGAGTCCTACACGAACAGCGTGCACGCCAACTCCGAGGCGGTCAACTGCCTGACCTGCCATGCGATGCACAAGAACGTCCCGAAGACCACCTTCCTGCTCGCAAAGACTCCCGGCGAGCTCTGCGCCACCTGCCACACGACACAGACGGCCTCGTTCCAGAACAAGCCCTACGCGCACCGGCTCGACCGCGGCGGGATGACCTGCCTCGACTGTCACTCGCCCCACGCCAAGCAGGGCGAGGTCGTCAAGATGACGACGCAGGGCGAGCTGCCGTGCCTCAACTGCCACTCGGAGATGCGCGGGCCCTTCGTCTTCGATCACGTGACGGGCTCCGGCGGCAACTGCCTCTCCTGCCACCAGCCGCACGGATCCAACAACCCCAACCAGCTGCTCTGGGCGCGCGTCGAGCAGCTCTGCCTGTCCTGTCACTCGCAGACCGGCGGGCCCAGCACGTTCGGGTCGCAGCCGCCGTCCTTCCACGACCTGACACTCCCCCGTTACCGCAACTGCACCACCTGCCATGTCGCGGTCCACGGGTCCAACCTGTCGCCGCAACTTCTGAAATGATCACCGGCGACCTCCGAGCTCGTCGAACCGCGCTTTCTGTCGCCGCGGCGCTCGTTCTCGGCTCCGCGTCGCTCCTCGGCCAGTCGTCGGTCTTTCCGCTCGATCTCGAGCTCGGCTACCGCTTCGTCCACGTCTCGGGCAACGAGCAGATGTACCGCACGCAGATCAACGACCGGCAGGGACTGCTCCTCCGCTCCTTCAACTACACGTCGTCGGAGCCGCTCGGCGGCGGCCTTCTGGACTATTTCCACGTGGACGGCTCCGACATCGGCGCCGGCCCCGCGGGTCAGTTCCGCCTGCAGGCCGGTGCCGTCGATCTCTACAAGCTGACGTTCACGTGGCGGGAGACCGACCTCTACAGCGCGCTGCCGGCGTTCGCCAACCCCTTCCTCGCCGAAGGAATCATCCCCGGCCAGCAGACCTACAACCGGTCGCGCAACATCTACGACGCGACGCTGGAGCTTCTGCCGGGCAAGATGATCAGCCCCATCCTCCAGTTCACGCGCAACACGTACGCCGGGCCCGGCACGACGACGTATCACCTCGGCGGCAACGATTTCCAGCTGAACGACCAGGTGCACTCGGTCGACGATCTCTACCGCGTCGGTCTCGGCTTCCAGTTCGGCCCCGTCCAGGGAGGCATCACGCAGGGCTGGCGCTACTTCCGCTGGAACCAGACGCGCAGCCTCGCGCCGGGAGCGGGCGACGGGAACGTGACGACGCCGATCCTCGGCGAGGACATCACGGCGGACGCGATCGAATCCGTCGAAGAGAACAAGGTCAACACGCCGGTGACCAACGCCTGGGTCACCGGGAGCCTCTTCGGCCGCCTCAAGCTCATCGGCTCCTACATGAAGGCCGACGGCAGCAACGAAACCCGCTACGTGGAAGCGGACGCGGGCAACTTCGTCAACTTCGAGATCGCGCGCTTCTTCTCCGGCCTCGGCGAAACCGTGAACTCGCGGGCCCGGACCGACTACTGGCGGGGATCGGCGCGGGCCGAGTTCGACGTCACGCCCAAGGTCCAGGTCGCGGCCGGCTGGTCGGAGAACAGCCGCACTCTCACGGGCCAGGCGCTGATCGCCAGCCTCTATCTCAACACGGTCACCTTCGCCGGCGTGCCGGCGGGAGACCTGCTCCGGGAGATCGACGCCCGGACGGCGGTCGAGCGGCAGGACGTCGTCTTCGACGCCGGCGTGACGGCCCGGATGCTCGGGCCCTTCTCGGTCAACGCCGGCTGGTCGCAGCTGCAGCAGGACGTCCTGGCCACCCCCGACGCCTCCGAGATCATCGTGCCGGGGGGTCAGGGCGGAGAGTTCGACCGCACCGTGAACACGTTCGGAGGAGGCGCCACCTTCGCCTGGTGCGGCGTCACGCTCACCGCCGACTACCGGCACGACGACGCCAACCAGCCCATCTTCCGGACCGACTTCATCAACCGGGATCGCTACAAGTTCCGCGGACTGTGGGCCTACAAGGACTTCCTGAAGATCGGAGCCGTCTTCTCCGAGACCCACGCCGACGACGACATCGTCGAGATCGGCTACCGGGCGAAGGTGCGCGAGTTCGTGGCCGACGTCGAGGTGTCCCTTTTCAAGAACATGTTGACGCTTGCGAGGTGCCGGCGGAGAGTTCGCGACCAACCGCGAGATCCTGATCCGGGTGCCCCAGGACTTCGCGATCATCCCGACGAAACAGAAAGAATTCGGCCACACCTGGGAGGGAGGCCTCCGCTTTCAGTGGAAGAACCTCTCGATCGACGCCGCCTACCTCTGGATGAACAACAACGGCTCGATCCCGTTCACGGTGGATCGCGCGCGCGTCCTCGCCGAGTACTTCTTCCTGGGGAACCTGGGCGCCACCTTCGAGTGGCTCGACGACAAGTACACCGAGCGAGTCGCCTTCGACCAGGCGGGCCCGCTCGCGGACTACAACGGAAACCGATACTATGTGGGCCTGCACTGGAGACCTTGAAACGCGCCCGGCGATCCGGGCCAGGAGGAGGCGCTCGATGAAGTCCGGAACCCGCCTCGGATTCTTAGTCGTGACGCTGACGTGGTGCGGCTGGATGCTTCTTACGGCGCCCTCCTCGGCGACGCTCGAAAACCAGAAAGAGGCGAAGGCCGCCGGAGTCGACGCCAAGGACTGCACGACCTGCCACGTGGACAAGCTGCCGAAGAAGGACGCCCACGCGCTCAACGACGCCGGCAAGTGGCTCGTCGCGGAGAAGGAAAAGAAGGGCGCCAAGGCCGTCGACGGCGCGTGGCTGAAGGACTACCCGGGCAAGTGACCGGACATCTGGCGGCGCTGATCCAGGCGGCGCCGGAGGCCGCCGGGCCGCTCGATCTGGGCGTTTCTCCGCCCCACGGCTGGATCGGCACGACGAGTCAGTGGATGCAGGGTGTCGGCCTGGTCGTCGGCATCCTCGACCTCATCCTGCTCGTCGTGATCTGGAGGATGATCCAGCGGAGGGGCGTCACGTCGCAGTCCAAGGCCCTTCTCCTCGGAGCGATCCTCGTCCTTCCCGCCATCGCAGTCTTTCTCGCGACGGCTTCCGCGATGCAGGCGGCGATGACGGTGGAGGCCTGCGGCGAGTGCCACGTCATGAAGGGCCACGTCGCCGACCTGCGCAACCCGGCGAGCGATTCGCTGGCGGCCACGCACTTCAAGAATCGCTACATCCAGACCAACCAGTGCTACACGTGCCACAGCGACTACGGCATGTTCGGCACGGTCTCGGCGAAGCTCGACGGCCTCGGCCACGTCTACCACCAGCTCACCGGGCACTACGAGAAGCCGATCAAGATCGCGGCGCCGTACTCCAACGTGCGGTGCCTCTCCTGCCACGGCGGGGCCGCGAATTTCATCGCCAAGCACGACAAGGAGATGCTGCCGAGCCTCATGGCGAACAAGGACTCCTGCCTCGCCTGCCACGGCCCGGCGCACAAGCCCGGCGAACCGGCGGCCGCGGAGACGCAGGCCATGCGATGAACGACGCCCGTGCGACGGCGAGGGCGATGACGCGGCTCCGGCTCGCGGTGCTCCTGACCGGCCTCGCGGTGGCTTTCTCCATCGCTCTGCTGATCCACGAGACCGCCTACCTCTTCACGGCTTTCATGTTCCTCGGGCCCGCGCTGCTTCTCGCGGCCGTCGTTCTCCTCGGCTGGAACATCCTGGAAGAGCTTCGCGAAAAGAAGGTGTTCTAGACCGGGAAGCCTATCGGGTCCCCAATCACTGGGAGGCGCTCATGGACGAGCTTTTCGATACGGATACTGAAAGATCGGACCGCTCCGACGATCCGCCGGAGAGTCTTCGGAAGCCCGCCACCGTCAACCGACGGGACCTGCTGCGCCTGACGATCGCCGGGAGCGCCGGGCTGGCGCTCGAAGGATTCGTCGACGTTCCCGCGATGCGGGCCGCCACGCAGCAGCTGAAACTTTCGGACATCGCGGAGTTCACGACCTCCTGCAACTTCTGCTCCTGCGGCTGCGGCATGATCGCCGCGGTCCGCAACGGCCAGCTGATCACGATGGAGGGCGACTACGACCACATCGTGAACCGCGGAGCGTTGTGCGTCAAAGGCATCTCCATGTTCGCGACGCACACCTCGCCGAAACGGCTCCAGACCCCCAAGTACCGGGCGCCGGGCAGCGACCACTGGGAGGAGATCTCCTGGGACGATGCGATCAAACGCGTCGCGCTGAAGATCAGGAAGATTCGCGACGAGACGTGGATCGCCACCGAGAAGGTGGATGCGCCCGACCTCGTCGTGGATCGCGCCGCGGATGACGCGCGGCTCCAGAGCGCCCCGCGGCTCATCCCTCATGTCGGCCCCCTCGCGGACGTGCCGGTCAATCGCACCGACGCGATCGGCTTCATGGGCGGCGCGCAGAACACGAACGAGGAGTGCTACCTCTTCCAGAAGGCGGCCCGGTTGCTCGGCCTGGCGTACGTCGAGCACCAGGCCCGACTTTGACACAGCCCCACGGTCCCCGGTCTGGGGGCCACGTTCGGGCGGGGGGCGATGACCAACCACTGGATCGACCTCAAGAACTGCAAGACGATCCTGGTGGAAGGCAGTAACGTCGCGGAAAACCACCCCATGGCGTACAAGTGGATCCGGGTCGCCCAGGAAAACGGGGCGAAGCTCATCCACGTCGATCCGCGATTCACCCGGACCTCCGCGGGCGCCGACATTTACGCGCGCATCCGGCCCGGCACCGACGCGGCGCTCCAGAACGCGATGATCAACCACATCATCGCCAACAAGCTGTACGACGAGGACTACGTCACGACCCACACCAACGCTCTCTACCTGGGCGACGAAGCCTTCGACTTCAAGGACGGGGTTTTCAGCGGGTACGACGAGGAGCACCACAAGTACGACACCAAGACCTGGGGATACCAGCTCGATGGGAAGGGCAAGCCGCGCCTCGCCAGGAGTCTGGATGACCCGCACTGCGTCTTCACGCGTCTGAAGACCTTCGTCTCGCGCTACACGCTCGAGGTGGGCGAGCAGATCACCGGCATCCCGGCAGCGCAGATCCAGCAGATCGCGGAGACGATGGCCGCGAGCCGGCCCGGCGCGATCCTGTATGCGCTCGGGATGACCCAGCACACGACGGGCGTGCAGGGCATCCGCTCTTTCACCATCCTGCAGCTGCTGCTCGGCAACATCGGCAAGCCCGGCGGCGGCGTCAACGCGCTCCGCGGCGAGCCGAACGTGCAGGGCGCCTGCGACATGGGGGTGCTCTACAACTACATGCCCGGCTACCTGAACTCGCCGACCAATGCCGAGCCGACGATCTACCACTATGTGCGCAAGAACGGCATCGCCGACAGCCGCTACCTCGTCAACATGCTCAAGGCCTCTTTCGGAGAGGCGGCGACCAAGGAGAACGACTACGCCTATGCGTGGCTGCCAAAGCGCGACGCCGTCAAGGACTACGGCACCATGCCGATGTTCGAGGATGCCCTCGCAGGCAAGCTGAAGATGCTCTGGATCGTCGGCCAGAATCCGGCGGTCACGCTGCCCAACCTCAACCTGACGTTTGCCGCGATGGCGAATCTCGAGACGCTCGTAGTCCAGGAGATCTGGGAGACGGAGACGGCGACGTTCTGGAAGCGGCCGGGCGTCGACCCGAAGTCCATCGCCACCGAGGTCATCCTGTTGCCGGCGGCGTTCTTCATGGAGAAGAACGGCACCATCTCGAACTCGGGCGGCATGGTGCAGTGGCGGCACGCCGCGGTGAAGCCCCCCGGGCAGGCCAAGCCCGACGGCGTGATCGTGGATCTCGTCTTTCGCGCGGTGCGCGATCAGGTCCAGGACTCGAAGGAGCCGAGGGACGAGATCATCAACAAGGCCTTCTGGACCTACACCACCGCCGAGGACGTCCTGCGCGAGATCAACGGCTACGCGTTGCGCGACAACCCGGAAACGGGCCTCAAGAAGGGCGACCTCGTGCGCAAGGTCGGCGATCTCAAAGCCGACGGATCGACGTCGTCCGGCTGCTGGATCTACGCGGGTGTCTTCGCCGGCGGCGAGAACCTCTCCAAGCGCCGCGACTCGACGACCGATCCCGGCGGGCTGGGGCTGTACCCGGGCTTCGGCTGGACCTGGCCCAACAACATGCGCATCCTCTACAACCGCGCCTCGTGCGACAAAAGCGGCAAGCCCTATCCGGGCTCCAAACCCATCGTCTGGTGGGATGCGGAGGCGAAGCGCTGGGCGGGATACGACGTGCCGGACGTCCCCGTGCTGACCGACGGACCGGACACGCCCAACGGCCAGCGGGCCTTCCACCTGAGCGCGGAAGGCGTCGGGCGCCTCTTCGCGGCCGTCTACTCGGACCCCGACCCGAGGTACACCGATTATTGGCGCGACGTGGCCTACGTGCCGAAAGACGGCCCGCTGCCGGAGATGTACGAGCCCGTCGAGAGCCCGGTGGAGAACGTTCTCCATCCCGCGGTCAAGAGCAACCCGATGGTGAAGTACCCGCGCATCAAGTCGCACCAGCCCATCGGCACGGCCGACAAATTCCCCTACGTCCTGATGACCTCGACCGTCGCCGAGCATTGGTGCGCCGGCTCGACCACGCGCAACATCCCGTGGCTCAACGAGCTCGTTCCGGAGCCGGTCCTCGAGATGCCCATCGCGCTCGCTCGGAAGCTCGGGGTCAAATCGGGGGACTGGGTCGATGTCTCTTCGGCCCGAGGTGAGCTCACGGTCAAGGCGCTCGTCACGCCCCGCATGAAGGAGCTGAAGATCGGCAAACAGGAAGTCACGATCGTCTGGATGCCCTACAACTGGGGCTTCTCGGGCCTCTCGACCGGCGCGAGCGTCAATTACCTCACGATCGATGCCTCGGATCCCGGTGCGGGAACGCAGGAAACCAAGGCCTGCCTGGTCAACGTGGTCAAGGCGTCCGCGCCGGGCGCAAAGAAAGAGAGGCGGGCATGAGCACGCCGACCGCCTCGGCCCCCGTCCCGATCCGGACGACGCTGATCGACATCGCCAACTGCATCGGCTGCCGGGCCTGCCAGGTGGCCTGCAAACAGTGGAACGAGCGCGAAGGCGAGGACACCGAGCTTCTGGCCCACATGGGATACACGAACCCCGCGACTCTGTCGGCCAAGACCTACACGCTGATCTCGTTCCACGAGATGGAGAATCCCGAAAAGCCGGGAGGCCTGGACGCCGCCTACGTGATGCGGCGGTGCTTCCATTGTCTGGAGCCCGGCTGCGTCTCCGCTTGTCCGACGACGGCGCTGTACCGGCAGCCCGACGGGCCGGTGTCCTACGACGCCTCCAAGTGCATTGGCTGCCGTTACTGCATGCTCGCGTGCCCGTGGGACGTGCCGACCGCGGAATGGGATTCACTCGCCCCGAAGATCGAAAAGTGCACGCACTGCGCCGATCGAGCACCTCAGCCTGTGCCGATCACGTTCAACGGACAGCCGGCACCGCCCGACGAGACCCAGCGGTTTCTCGACACGATCGCGACCCCGGCCTGCGTCAAGGCCTGCCCCGCGGACGCCCTGCGCTACGGAACCCGCGAGGAGATGCTCGCGCTCGCCCACAAGCGCATCGAGGACCGCCCGGACAAGTACGTCGACCACATCTACGGCGAGAAGGAGGTCGGCGGCACGACGGTGCTGTACGTCTCCGCGGTGCCTTTCGAGAAACTCGGGTTCCCGACCTACGGGGAGAAACCGTTTCCGAAGTTCACGGCGGCGGCCCTCGGGGCCGTGCCTCCCGCCGTCATGGCGATCGGCGCGCTGCTCGGCGCCGTCTACGCTTTCTTCAAGAAACGCGCGCACGCGGTCGCGGGCGCCGACGGTCACGGCCACCATGTGGAGTTCGAGCCGCTTCGCCAGAAGCTGCTGACCCCGTTCAACTGGCTCCTTCTCGCGCTCATGGCCTTCTGCGGCGTGTCGCTGGTGGCGCGGTTCGCCCTCGGTCTCGGCGGCAGCACGGGCCTCTCCGACACCTATCCCTGGGGGCTGTGGATCGCCTTCGACCTCGTCTGGATCGCCGTGGCGGCGGGCGCGTTTGCGATGGCGGGAGCCATCTACGTCTTTCAGCGAAAGGACCTCTACGGCCTCGGCCGAACAGCCGTGTTGATGGGCCTCTTGAGCTACTCGTTCGTGATGGTCACTCTCGTCGCCGATCTCGGCCTGCCCTGGCAGTCGTACCAGCTCGCACTGAACGCGCCGCACCATTCGGCGATGTTCGAGGTGTCCTGGTGCGTCGGCCTCTACATCACGATCCTGCTTCTGGAGTTTCTGCCGGTCGCTCTGGAGCGCTGGGGCTTCCCGAAAGCGCTGGGGCTCTGGCGGCGGTGGTCCGGCGCCTACGTGGCCTTCGCCATGACGCTGTTCGTCTACCTGATGTCCCGCAACCTGGTCTACGTGGCGGTGAGCGCCGTGATCTTCGGGACCCTAGCGTGGCTGTTCCGCGATCGGGAGAAGTCGTTCGAGCCGATCATGCTCGCCATCGCGGCGGTCACCCTGTCCACGATGCACCAGAGCTCCCTCGGCTCGCTGTACCTGCTGATGCCGAACATGCTCGCCTGGCAGTGGTGGTCGCTCATGATGCCCATCTCGTTCTTCCTGTCCTCGATCGTGGCCGGAAGCGCCCTCATCATCCTGATCGACATGTGGATCGCGAAGGCGTGGCATCGCAAGCTCCAGATGCCGACCCTCGCCTCGGTGGGACAGATCACGTTCTGGGCGCTCGTCGTCTATCTCGGGTTCCGGCTCGGGGACCTGGCGCTTCGCCACCAGATCGCGGGAGCTGTGACGGGAAGGCTCGGTGCCGCCTTCACCGCCGAGATCCTGCTCGGGGGCGTTCTTCCGCTCATCCTGCTCGGCCGCAAGGCGTCTCGAAACCGGCGCGACCTTCTCTTCGCGGGTTCCCTGCTGGCCGTCCTCGGCATCGTGTACAACCGCCTCAACGTGGTTCTGTTCGCGATGACGTTCCAGGGGCGCATGCCCTGGGGCACACCGGAGTCCTATACGCCGTCGATCTTCGAGTGGGGCGTCTCGATCGGCCTGATCGCCGCGACCATCTTCCTGTTCGGCCTCGGCGCGCGGCTCCTGCCGGTCCTGGCCAAAGCGGAGCCGAGCGAGGGGCATTGAGCCCGTTGACGCAAGACGGCTGGCTGGAGGCGCATTCCTACCTCCAGCCGGTCGCGTCTTTTTGCGAGCAGGTTGACGGCGCGGCGGCCGAGCTCGAAATCGGAAGTCCGGCCACTCCCTCCTGGGACGACTACGCCGGCGATTTTCGCGAGGGTGTGCCGCTCCTGCGGAGCGCGAACGCCGTTCCGGAGCTCGAGCCCGCGGGAAAAATGATCGCGTCGCTCGCTGCGACGCTGGCCTCGCGGCACTTGGAAGGTCCGCTGGAGGTGGACGCCGAGGCTCTGAACGCCGGCCTGCGTAAGGAACGCGAGGCCGGCCGCCGCATCGTGGACTGGCTCCTCGGCGACGATTCCTTCGCGCCTCCGTCGCCGGGACTGCTGCGGTACCTGGGCTGGACCGTGATGCGGCGGTACCTCGCGCCCGTCGGGCAGGCGTTCGACCGGTGGCGTGACGAGGAACGCTGGCTTCGCCGCTATTGCCCGATGTGCGGCTCCCTGCCCGCCATGGCTCAGCTCCTCGGAACGGACCCCGGCCGGCGGCGGCTCCTCTCGTGCGGATGCTGCGGCACGCGCTGGCAATACAAGCGCACGGGATGCCCGTTCTGCGAAGGGGACTCCCAGAAGCTGGCCGCCCTGGCCGTCGAAGGTGAAGCCGGCCTGCGGATCGACCACTGCGAATCCTGCGGCGGCTACCTCAAGACCTACGACGGGCAGGGCAACGAGTCTCTCCTGCTCGCTGACTGGACGTCCCTGCATCTCGACCTCGTCGCTCAGGATCGCGGATGGAAGAGGCTCGCGGCGTCGCTTTACGAGTTCGAGCCCCTCCGGCAAACGTAGGACGAGGCCCGAGCCGCCGTCAGCGACGGGCGGTGAAGCGGGCCAGCGAGAAGAAGGGCTCGACCGGCTTTTCGCCCAGGACATTCGCCGTGACGAGCTCGCCCAGGGCCGGGCCGTGCTTGAAGCCGTGGCCCGAACCGCCTCCCACCAGCCAGACGTTCGAAGCGTCGGGGTGGCGGTCGACGATGAGGTGCTGATCGGGCGAGTTCTCGTACTGGCAGACGCGCGACTCGAGCAGCGGGCTCCCCTTCAGCGCGGGGAAGCGGAATCCCAGGTAGTCGCGGGCCGCCCGGAGGCCTTCCGCGCTCGCGACGCGCTCGCCCGTCGTGGGATCGAACGGAGCTCCCCTCGTATCGTCGGCGAGCTTGAATCCGCGCCACTGATTCCCGGGAACGCCGTAGAAGATCTTCTCTCCCCGGTCGATCCAGACGGGAAACACGTCTTCCGAGAACCGGCGATCGCCCTCCGGGGTCCCGAAGAAGAAAACTTCCTGCCGCGTCGGTTGGATGAGATTGCCTAAGACGTCCGGAAAGACCTTGCCGAGCCATGGCCCGCAGGCAAAGACGTACGCGTCCGCCGCGAGATTCGTCCTGTCGGAGAGCGCGACTCCGGAGAGCTTTCCGCCGTCGATTCCTCCAGGAGCGGCGGAGAGCTGCCGGTACTCGCCTCCCTCCGCCACGAATCCCTCCAGAACGGCCGCGCACGCGAGGCGCGCCGTCAGGTATCCGGCGTCCTTCTCGAAAATCGCCCATTCGATCCGATCGAACTGGATCTGCGGGTACCGCTTCGCCGCTTCGGCGGTCGTGAGCTCTTCGAACGCCAAGCCGCTCTCCCGGAGCAGGGGCAGCGCGGCCTTCTCATAACGGTCGTCCTTCTCCCCGACCATCCAGAGGGCTCCCGTGCGGTGGTACAGGCGCCTGCCCCACCGTTTCTCGTTCTCGCGCCAGAGCTCGAGCGAGCGCGCCGCCATCCGGACGTAGATGCGATCCGGGCCATAGGTCGCCCGGATCACCCGCGTCTCGCCGCCGGAGCTCGCGCGCGAGTTGCCGGGCCCCCAGGCGTCGAGCAGGGTCACTTTCGCGCCGCGCCGCAGGAGGGACAGGGCCGTCCAGCCGCCGAAGGCGCCCGCTCCGACGACGACCACGCGAAGGCCGGAGCCACGCGTCTCCTGCCTCGACAACGCCCGCGCGACCGACGCGGCGGGTAGCGAGCGCGAGAAGCGCCCGGCGGGAGATGGGAGGCATCGTCGTGACTAAAGCCGGGCCCGCCCGGCCTCCGAGCGGGCCCGACCGCCAAACATCAGAACGTCGTTCGAGCCGTCAGCCCGTACGTCCGGGGCTGGTTGGTGAGGTAACCGACGCGGGCGAGCAGACCGCGCTCCCGGTCGAGGGCGAGGAAGGCGCGCTCGTCGGTGACGTTGTTGACATAGAAGGCTACGTCGAAGTCCGTGAAACGGGTGCCCAGCCGGAGGTTGAGAAGGTTGTACGCAGGCAGCAACGGATCGAAGACGAACGTGTTCTGCGTCAGCGGGCCGCCAATCGTGTTCGGCAGCGCGCCCGGGAGATTTTGCAGCGGAACGACGCCGAAACCGGGCACGTCGTCGCCGACCTGCGTGTAGCGCGAGCCGATGTACTGCCAGGTGCCCGTCAGGTAGCCCGTGATTCCCGAGCAGATGGGCTGCTGGAACGTGGCCGCGATGGCCGCCTGCCAGTCGGGAACGCTCGGCAGGCGGGCCCCCTCCCGGATGCCGGACACGACAACGGGGTTGCCGTTGACGTCCTGAGCAAGCACCGTCGAACGTATCTCGGCGTCGTTGTAGCCGACCGACGCGCTGAAGTCGAAGTGGTCGCTGATGACCCCCCCGAACTCCAACTCGCCGCCGATGCTGCGCGCCGACGGAACGCTGAAAATGATCCGCGACGAACACTGGCCCGCGGTCACGGCCGCCTGGAGGTCGTTGATGTCGATGTAGAAGGCCGAGGCGTTGACGTAGCCGCGGCCGCCGAAAATCCGGGACTTGGATCCGATCTCGTAGTTCCAGGCCGTTTCGTCGTCGAAACTCGGCCGGTTGCCGAACACGACGAGGTCGTTGTCCGAGCAGAGCGGAATGTTGAGCGGGTCGTTGATCCCGCCCAACCGGAACCCCTTCGAGACTTGGGCGTTGATGATAGTCGAATCGGTCACATTGAAGCTGGCGATGAAGCGCGGAGCCACACCGTCGGCCGTCGTCGTGCCGACGTTCTCGACCAGGGAAGTCCCGGTGAAGTCGTTGCCGAAGATGCCATCGAAGACCTGTCGCTTGTCGTCTTCCCAGTTGTAGTAGCGCAGGCCGGCGGTGAATGCGAACCAGGGAGCGAACTTGTACGTGCCCTCGCCGAAGAAGGCGTACTGGCGCGTCTTGTAGGTCAGGTTCGAGTAGAACAGCTCGTCTTCCTGGGCGCGAAGACCCTGGCTCGGGATGCCGCTCAGCTCCGTGAATCCGTCCACCAGAAGGCTCTGGGCGTATTGCTTCTGCGTGTAGGCGTAGAAGGCGCCGCCCACCCACTGGAGGTTTTCGTTGCCCCCGGACAGGCGCGCTTCCTGGGTCAATCCCTGCCCCACGGTCACGTCATCCAGGGGAGAGTCGAGCGAGTAGACGTCCTCGGGAAGACCGATCGAGCCGCCGGTGATGCTCGACGTCAGCGCACCGGCGTCGCGCACGACCAGGATGTCCCGATACACGTAAGAGGTGATCGACGTCAAAAGCACATTGCCGAAGTTGTACGTGACGTTCAGGTCGCCGAGGTAGAAGTCGTCGGTCAGCGGCTCGTCGATCTGCGTGAAGAGCTGACGTTCCCCGAGGTCCACCGCGGGCCGGGTCGTCGTGAAGGGGTTGCCCAGAATGTTGTAGGCGTCGATGCGGTTCCAGCCGTCCATCGTCACGCGCTGATACATGAACCGCGGCGTGATGCTCAGCTCGTCGGTCGGGGCGACCGTCACCGCGGCCCGAATGCCGGCCCGCCGACCGGTGTTGACGTTCTCGTCCACGCTCAGGTCCGGCTGTACGGCATCCATGTAGCCGGCGAATTCTTCGAAATACGTCGCGATGCGAAGGGCGGCCCGGTCGCCTAGAGGCGCGTTGAGCCCTGCCTTGACGCCGCCTCCCCCGTTGCCGCCGTCGATCACGGACCCGTTCACCTCGCCGAAGAACTGGGTGTCGGCCAGCACTGGCTGGTTGGTCATGTATCGCACGGTGCCCGCCAGCGAGCCCGAGCCGAACAGCGTTCCCTGCGGACCGCGCAGGACCTCCATGCGATTCATGTCGAAGAAATCGAGGCTCGGCGTGAACAGGATCATGGAGATGGGAGATTCGTCCAGGTAGATGCCGACCTCCTCTTTGGGGCCGGGCTGGTCCCGCGCGATCTGGCCCGAGGAGACTCCGCGGATCGAGACCTGGCTCTGGGCCGGGCCAAGGTTCTGAACGGCCACGTTGGCCGTCGTGGCGGCCAGCTGCTCGAAGGTCGTGATCCCCTCCTGATACAGCTCTTCATTGGACGGCGCCACGAGGGAGAAGGGCGTGTCGTGCACGGTCCCCTCCCGCTTCATCGCGGTGACCGTAATCTCCTCAGAGACCCTCACCTCGAGCCGGATGTCGAGGTTCACGCCTGCGCCCGCGTCGATCCGCTGGTTCTGGTGGACGACCGGGAGAAAGCCCTGCGGGTCGGCCGTCACCGTGTACATGCCGGGGGCAAGGTCCACCGCCGAGAAGGCGCCCGTCTCATTGGTGCGAACGACCGTCTTGGCTCCCGTCTCCTGGTTCGTGATCGTGACCGGCGCTCCCGCGACCGGCACGAAGTTCGCGTCGCGGACCGTGCCGGTAATTCGCCCCGTCGGAACCTGGGCGAGGGACGTGCCCGAGTGGACGAAGAAGAGGATGGCGGCGGTCAGGGTCGCGATTCGGAAACGGAGCATGGGGACCTCCTTTCGAATCGAACGCAATGGCCCGGGAGGTGGGCCTTAATGCTCACTTAATACGGCACCCGACAAACGGTGTCAATGAATTCCGGTCGCCGTTTTCGAGTCACCGTCCCGCCAGACCTCCGGCCACGGACGCCTCCGACATCGACGGCGGCCAGAACACCGGGATCAGGAGCATGGACACAATGAAAACGATCAGCGTCAGGATGCCCCCGACGCGGGCGAAGTCGAAGAATTTGTAACGGCCCGGCCCGTACACGAGAACGCACGAGGGCTCGAGCGGCGTCAGAAACGAGCAGGAGGCCGCGAAGGTCACGGTCATGACGAGGGTGCGCGGATTCATCCCGATCTCGTTCGCCACCCCGATGGCGACCGGCAGGACCACGAGGGCGGCCGCCTGGTTGGACATGGGCTGTGTCAGCAGGACCGTGAAAACGAAGAGGCCCGCCATGACGCCGAGCGTCCCCCACGCTCCCGCATGGGACGCGATGACGCCCGCGAGCAGGGCAGCCGTCCCGGTCTTCTCCATGGCCACGCCGAACGCGATCATGGAGCCGATCAGAACCATCATGCGCCAGTCGACGGCCTCGTACGCCTCCTCGGTTGTGATGCAGTGGGTCAGGACCAGCGCCACGCTTCCGGCGAGAAAGGCGATCGCGAGGGGCAGCACGCCGCTCGCGCCGAGGGCGACGGAGGCCATGAAGATGGCGGCCGCCACTCTCCCCCGCCGCGTCCGGGGATGGTGCGCCGAGACGTCTTCGAGAAGGAGGAGGTCCTCCGGGTCGATGCGCTGGATGTCCTCCTCGTGGCCCTGCAGGAGCAGAACGTCGCTGGGCCTGAGCCTCTTTCGAGAAATCTTGTCCATGCTGTCGCGCCCGCCGGCGGAGTGAATGCCGAGGACGGTCAGGCCGGTCCGTTCGCGGAAGGCCGATTCCCGCAGCGTCCGCGCCGTCAGGTGAGACCGCGGGAGCACCATGGCCTCGACCATCCGGACGTTTTCGGAGACCAGATAGGGATCGGTGAGCAGGACCTCGGGCTGGATCTCGATGCCCGCCGCGTCCTTGATCGACAGGACGTCCTCGGCTTTTCCTTCCAGAATGAGCACGTCGTGCTCCTGGAGGACCGTTCGCGGCCGCGGCACGAGCGTCTTCTTCTCGTCCCGGATGATCCCGATGACGCCCAGGTTCATGGCGTCGCCCAGGCGGCTCTCGGCGATGGTCTTCCCGGCGAGCCGCGAGCCCGGCATGATCACGACCTCGGTCAGGTACTTGCGCAGGTCGTAGCGCTCCATCATCTCTCCGGCCCCCCGGTCGGGAATCAGCTTCGGAGCGAGAAACAGCAGGTAGAGCATTCCGATGACGGTGATCGCCAGTCCGGCGGGCGCCATCTCGAAGAAACCGATCCTCTCCAGGCCGTAGCGCGGCAGGACCCCCGACACGAGCAGGTTGGTCGAGCTCGAAATCAGGGTCACGGGACTCGAGAGGATCGAAGCGAAGGCGAGGGGCATCAGGACTCGAGAGATCGGGACGTCCGCGCGACGCGCGGCTCCGATGGCGATCGGGAGAAAGACGGCCGTCGTGACGGTGTTCGAGAAAAACGCCGAGATCAGAGTCACCGCGATCAGGAGCAGCCGCGTCAGAAGCGTCGGGCTCTTTCCGCCGAACGAGGCGAGGCGGAGACCCAGCCGTTCGACGACGCCGGTCTTGACGACGCCGGCGGTCAGAACGAAGAGCGAGATCAGGACGATCAACGTGTCGTTTCCGAAACCCGCCAGAGCCTCGGTGGGCGTGAGGACCCCCGGAACCGTCAGGCCGAGCAGAATCAGGAGAGCGACGATGTCGACGGACAGGTGGTCCCAGGCGAACAGCGCAATCGCCGCGACAAAGAGAACCAGCACGTAGACGATCGCCAGAGTCACAGCGATTCCTGCCCTCGCATCGGGTCCTGACCACTAGCATGACGGGAGATTCGAACGACGGTCTCCCTTGCGAACTCCGTGCCCGGCCTGAGCTCCTTCCGGAGCTTCTTTCGAAAGCTGCTCTCTGTTGAGGTTCCGGGAGGGCGCACCGCGCGCCACGGCGCCCTTTTCCTCGTTTCGAGGCCCGTGCTATCCTTCGCGCCCTCTTCCGGGTGGGGCTGTAGCTCAGTTGGGAGAGCGCCTGAATGGCATTCAGGAGGTCGACGGTTCGATCCCGTTCAGCTCCACCATTCCTACCTCGCCACCGCGATAGCGCGCCGACCGCCGGATCACCGGGCGGGCGCGAGCACGGTCCGAAGGAAGTCCACCATCTTCCCCGCGGCGTCGTTCCAGGCGTCGCCCTCGAGAATGTGATCCCGGCTCGGGTAGAGAAGCACTTCGGTCGGCACGCCGTTCTTGCGGAGCCTCTTCTCCAGCCGCCGCATGCTCTCCACCGACGCGATCGGATCCTCCGCGGCGTGGATGATCAGGACAGGAGGCATGCGCGTGACGTCTTCGGGGAAGCCATCCGGCAACCCGCCCGAATTCGAGACGACCGCGCCGATCCGGCGCGTCCTCCGCGGCGCGGGTGATCGACAGGTAGGCTCCGAGGGAGAAGCCGGAGAGGCCGACGCGCTTCGAATCCACTCCTTCGAGCCCGCTCCCGAAGTCGATGACTTCGCCGAGGGTCGCCAGCCACGTCCCGAACCGCTCGGCGGTCGATCTCGGGCTTGTCCGCGTCGCCGGTCGCCGCGAAGTAATGCGGAATCAGAACGACGAAGCCTGATGCGGCGAGACGCCGCGCCAGGCCATCCAACCTCTCCGCGTAGAACGACATCCCCGAGCGGCCGTGCACCAGAATGACGAGGGGCGCGCGCGCCGATGTGACCGGGCGCACAACGTCGCATGGGACGACCCGCGGCGACCTCGCGCACACGACTCTCTCGGAGGAAGGAGCGGCTGTGCGACGGCGAGTCGCGCGCAAAGGAGCGCGGTCACGATCATCCCGCTGAATCTAACGCGATCGATGCACGCGTTCACGCCGTCCTGAGGCATAATCCTGAGCCAGACAGACTTACACAATGTTTTCTGACTCCACCGCCGGCGGAGCCGCGACAGGGCGATCCGGGGCTACAGGCGAAGCGCTGCGAATCCTCGTCGTCGACGAGAATCCGCGCGACCGCGCCGTGATCGCGGACGCTCTCCGGGCCGGATTCTCGAGCTGCAGGGTCGTGGAGCTCCAGGATCCCGAGAGCCTCGGCGAGCCTGCTCGAGGGCGGTCTCTTCGACGTCGTCGTGGCCGACCATCGGCCGAGCTGGATCGACGCGTTCCACCTCCTCGGCCGCATCCGCGAAAAGAGCCTCGACCTGCCGGTCCTTCTCTGCACCGGCACCGGCAGCGAGGAGCTCGCCGTCGCGGCCATGAAGGCGGGGTTCGACGACTACATCCTCAAGCATCCGCACCATTTCCCGCGGCTCGTTCCGGCCATCCGTTCCGCTCTCGAAGAGTCGACCCGGCGGCGCATCGCGAGAGAGGCCGAGACCCGCTATCGCACGCTCTTCGAGGGCGTGCCCGTGGGCCTCTACCGCGCGACGCTCTCGGGGCAGGTGCTCGACGCGAACCCGGCCCTGCTGCAGCTGCTGGGCTTCCCCTCGCGCGAAAGCCTCATGGCCGTGAACATGCGCGACATCTACGTCGATCCCAAGGTGCGCCGGCAGTTCCTCGAGCGGCTCGAGCGCGAAGGCGAAGTCCACGACATGGAGCTGCAGTGGAAGCGGTACGGCGGCCAGATCATCGCCGTTCGCAAGGGCGCGCGACCCGTGCGCGACCCGTCCGGCCGCCTCCTCCACTACGAGGGCGTCGTCGAGGACATCACGGAGAGAAAGCGCGCGCGCCAGGAGCTCCAGGAGTCCAACCAGTTCCGGCAGGAGATCATCCACGGCGCCGGCGAAGGGATCGTCGTCTACGACCGGGACCTGCGCTACATCGTCTGGAATCGCTACATGGAGCAGATGACGGGCCTGCCGGCGGAGCGCGTGCTCGGCCGGCGGCCCCTCGAGATCTTTCCCTTCCTTCGCGAGAACGGCATCGACCGGCTGCTCGAGCGGGCGCTCGGCGGCGACACCGCCTCGTCCGAGGACGTCCCCTACTCGATTCCGGAGACGGGCAACGCCGGCTGGGCCATCGCGACCTACGGCCCCCACCGCGACGCCGCCGGCCAGATCGTGGGCGTCATCGGCATCGTCCACGACGTGACCGAGAGGCGCCGCGCGGAGCAGGCCCTGCGGGAGAGCGAGGAGCGGTTCCGTCTCATGGCCGACGCGGCGCCCGTGATGATCTGGACCGACGACGCCGCGGGCATGACGAACTACTTCAACAAGCCCTGGCTGGACTTCACGGGCCGGGCCCTCGAGGAGGAAATCGGCCTCGGCTCGCGGGCCAGCATCCACCCGGAGGACCTTCCCCGCTTCGTCGAGGTCTACACGGCCGCGCAGGCGGGAAGGAAGCCCTTCCAGACTGACTACCGGCTTCGCCGCCACGACGGGGAGTACCGGTGGGTGCTCGAAACGGCGATGCCGCGTTCCACGGCGGAGGGCGAGTTCGAGGGATTCATCGGATCCGTCATCGACATCTCGGAGAGGCGCCAGGCCGAGGAAGCCGTCCGGGAAAGCGAAGAGCGTTTCCGCTTCATGGCCGACGCGGCGCCCGTGATGATCTGGCTCGACGACGAGGGCGGGAAGTGCACGTACTTCAGCAAGCCCTGGCTCGATTTCACCGGCCGCCGTCTCGAGGACGAGATCGGCCTCGGATGGCTCGACGGCGTGCATCCGGACGACCGGGAGCCCATCCGCGCCGGCGAGGCCGCCGCCCGGAAGGTCCTCGAGCCCTTCCACATGGAGTACCGCCTCCGCCGCAAGGATGGCGAGTACCGCTGGATCTTCGACACGGCGCATCCCCGCTTCACTCCCTCCGGGGTCTTCGCCGGCTACATCGGATCCTCCATCGACATCACCGACCGGCGACGCGCCGGAGAAGCCCTCGCCGAAAGCGAGGCCCGCTACCGGACGCAGGTCGAGCACGCGCCCGAAGCCATCGTCGTCTTCGACGTCGACACGGGCCATTTCGTCGAAGCCAACGAGAACGCCCTCAAGCTCTACGGCCTCTCGCGGGAGGAACTCTTCGCGACCGGGCCCGCCGCCCTCTCTCCCCCGACGCAGCCCGACGGGCGACCGTCCGCCGAATCGGTGATCGAGAACATCGGCGAGGCGCTCGCGGGCGGAACCCCCGTCTTCGAGTGGATGCACGTCGACGCCGCCGGCCGCGTGATCCCGTGCGAGGTGCGCCTGGTGCGCCTCCCCTCGGCGACCCGCCGGCTCGTGCGGGGCAGCGTCACGGACATCTCGGAGCGCAAGCACGCCGAAAAGGTGCGGGCGGCCCTCTACGAGATCGCCGCCACGGCGAGCGCGGCCGAAGACCTCGACGAGTTCTACGCCGCCATCCACGGCATCGTCGGCGAGCTGATGTATGCGAAGAACTTCTACGTCGCTCTCTACAATCCGAACCCGAACCCGAACGCCGAGACGCTCTCGTTCCCGTACTGCGTCGACGAGCTGGATCCGCCTCCGGTCACACGCCCTCTTCGCAAGGGCCTGACGGAATACGTCCTGCACACGGGCGAGCCCCTGCTCATGCCCGACGAGGATTTCCCGGCGATGATCGCGACGGGCAAGGTCGAGTCGGTGGGCTCCCCTTCCGTCGACTGGCTCGGCGTGCCTTTGAAGACCCGCGGGCGCACCTTCGGCGTCCTCGTGGTCCAGAGCTACGATCCGCGCTTCCGGTACGGCCGGACGGAGAAGGACGTCCTCGGCTTCGTGTCGCAGCAGATCGCCGTCGCGATCGAGCGCAAGGGCGCCCAGGAAGCCGTGCGCGAGTCCGAAGAACGATACCGGCTCCTCTTCGAACGCAACATGGCCGGCGTCTACCGCGTCGCGCTGACCGGGCGCATCCTCGAGTGTAACGACGCCATGGCGCACATCTACGGCTACACCTCCCGCGAGGAGCTGGTCGGCCGCAACATGGCCGAGCTCCATCCGGACGAGGCGATGCGCCAGGAGTTCCGGGAATCCCTCTTCCAGTTCCGCACCCTCGCCAACGTGGAGCTCCGCGGACAGCGCAAGGACGGCACCCCGGTGTGGACCCTCGAGAACGCGGCCCTGCTCGCCGACGAGCGCGCGGGCGACGTCATCATCGAGGGCACGGTCACCGACATCACCGATCGCCGCGGCCTCGAGGAGCAGCTCCGCCAGTCCCAGAAGATGGAGGCCATCGGCCAGCTCGCCGGCGGCATCGCCCACGACTTCAACAACCTCCTGACGACGGTGCTGGGCTACAGCAACATGGCCCTCAACTCCCTTTCGCCGCACGAGCCCATCCGCGAGGAGATCGAAGAAATCCAGAAGGCGGGCGAGCGCGCGGCCAATCTCACCCGCCAGCTTCTGGCCTTCTCGCGAAAGCAGCTCTTCGAGCCGAAGGTCCTCGACGTCAACGCCCGGATCGTGGACTCGACGCGCATGCTCGCGCGACTCATCGGCGAGCGCATCCGGCTGGTCACCCAGCTCGACCCGTCGATCGGCAGCGTGCGCGCGGACCCCGGCCAGATCGAGCAGGTCCTCGTCAACCTCGTCGTGAACGCCCGCGACGCCATGCCGGACGGCGGAACGCTGACGATCCGCACCCAGAACGCCGAGGTCGACCTCGGCTCCGCGCGCCGCCACTTCGGCGCGCCCCCCGGCTCCTGGGTCGTCCTCTCGGTCACCGACACGGGCGTCGGAATCGACCCCGACACGCAGAAGCGCATCTTCGAGCCCTTCTTCACCACGAAGGAGAAGCCGCACGGAACCGGCCTGGGCCTCGCGACTGTCTACGGGATCGTGCGCCAGAGCGGCGGCCAGGTCTACGTCTCGAGCGAGCTCGGCCAGGGCGCGGCCTTCCTGATCTACCTGCCCCGCGTGAATGAGGCCGTCTCCGCCGACGTTCCCGCCGCGCCGCTCGGGCCGGCCCGCGGCTCCGAGACGATCCTCCTCGTCGAGGACGAGGGCCCGGTGCGCGAGCTGACGCGGCGCTGCCTGGAACAGCGCGGCTACGCGGTGCTCCAGGCCGCGAGCGCCGAGGAGGCGATCGACGTCGTCTCCGATCATCGCGGGCAGCTGGACCTGTTGCTCACGGACGTCGTCATGCCGGGAGCTTCGGGACCCGACCTCGCGCGGCGGCTGACCAGAGAACGGCCCGACCTGCAGGTGCTCTTCGTCTCGGGCTATCCGGACGACTCTCCCGGCTCCCCGGGCCTGCTCGACCCCGGCGCCGCCTTTCTGCAGAAGCCCTTCACCGCCGACACGCTGGCGCGAAAGGTCCGCGACGTCCTCGACGCGCGGGCCACCGCCGGAATCCACTGAGGACGGCGATGTTCGGAGCCGCCTCCCCCGACGCCCAGAAGCTTCAGTCGATCGTTTCGCTCCTGCGCGCGACCCTCGAATCGACGGCCGACGGCATCCTCGTCGTCGAGCGGGAGGGACGCATCGTCACGTCGAACCGTCAGTTCGCGGTCATGTGGCGGATCCCTCCGGAGGTCCTCGCCTCCCGCGACGACGAGAGGGCCATCGCCTTCGTCCTCGATCAGCTGCGGGATCCGGAGCAGTTCCTCTCGAAAGTCCGCGAGCTTTACGCGACTCCGGAGGCCGAGAGCTTCGACGTCCTCGAGTTCAAGGACGGCCGGCTGTTCGAACGCTACTCGCGCCCGCAGTGGGTGGAGGGGCGCGCCGCCGGGCGGGTCTGGAGCTTCCGCGACGTCACGGAGCGCAAGCGGCTCCAGGAGGAGCTGCTGCAGGCGCAGAAGCTCGAGGCCGTCGGCCGACTCGCCGGCGGCGTCGCCCACGACTTCAACAACCTGCTGACGACGATTCTCGGGTACAGCGATCTCCTGTTGCGGGGACGGCCCGACGACGCGGAGCTTCAGGAAGACGTGGGCGAGATCCGCAAGGCGAGCGAGCGCGCCGCTTCCCTGACCCGGCAGCTGCTGGCGTTCAGCCGCAAGCAGGTCATCGAGCCGCGCGTCCTCGACCTGAACGCTCTGGTCGCCGAGTCGAGCCGCATGCTGCGCCGCCTCATCGGCGAAGACATCGAGCTCTCGACGGTGTTCGCCCCGGACCTTCCCAGCGTGCGCGCCGATCCGGTGCAGATCGAGCAGGTGATCGTCAATCTCGCCGTGAACTCGCGGGATGCCATGCCCGACGGCGGGAGGCTCGCCATCTCCACGTCGCTGCGCCGCATCGACGAGGGCGAGGCTCGGCCGGACGGGCTGGCTCCGGGCGGTTACGTCGCGCTCACGGTGTCGGACACGGGATCCGGCATGGACGCCTCGACACGGGAGCGGGTCTTCGAGCCGTTCTTCACGACCAAGGAGAAAGGGAAGGGCACCGGTCTGGGGCTTTCGACCGCCTACGGCATCGTCAAGCAGAGCGGCGGCGACATCCGCGTCACGAGCGCCCAGCGCGCGGGCTCGACGTTCGAGATCCTTCTCCCGGCGGTCCACGAAAAAGCCTCGGACGAGCCCCCTTCGGCGGTCGTCGGCCGGGCCGCGCTGCCCCGATCGGCGACGGTGCTGCTCGCCGAGGACGAAGACGGGCTGCGCGCTCTCAACGGCCGGGTGCTCGAGGCGCACGGCTATCGGGTGCTGGCGGCCTCGAACGCGGCCGAGGCTCTGTCGCTTGCCGAGCGCCAGCCGGCGCCGCCCGACCTTCTCGTCACCGACATGGTGATGCCGGGCGCCTCGGGCCGCGAGCTCGCGCGGCGACTGCGCGATCGGCACCCGGAGCTCAAAGTCCTCTACGTGTCGGGCTACCCGGGGGACGCCTCCGTCGAGGACGACACGAGCTTTCTGCAGAAGCCCTTCACGCCCGAGGGCCTGAGCGAGAAGGTGGCCGAGCTTCTGGCGAGCGCCCCGCCCGCTCCACACCGCACCTAGGATCGAGTCCCGAGCTCAGTAGAAGTCCGAACAGCTCAGGTAGTAGCCGCATTCGCGGTTGGGACAGAGGAGCTTGCACTTCTGCTCGAAGAGTCCGGCGCCGCAGTTGGGGCAGACGCGCGAGGGCTCGGCGGGCGCGGGCTCGCGAGCCTCGGGCGGCGAGTCGTGAGAGATCTCCGGATCCATTCGCCGATGATGCGCCCGCCGCCGCGATCCGCCAAGCGGTAAGCGGTCCGAGTCAGCTCGACGGAGCGGGGGTGGGCGCGGGGGAAGGCGTGCGCGTCGGCGTCGTCGAGGTATCGATCTTCAGGACGAGGCCGGCCGGCGTCCGGAGAGCTTCGATGGGAGTCGTGTCCGGCGTGGGGGGCGGGGCCGCGGCGGTCTCCGCGCCGTCGTGGTGCGAATCCGCGCCGTGCCTTGCCGCCGCAACCGGCGAAGGAAAGCGCAGCGAAAACCAGGATCAGCCCGAGCAGGAACCCGACCCGCAACGAACGCCTCATGCGCTTTCCTCCGATGCCGCGCGGATTCTAACCGCCTCCGACAAATTTTGTCGCTCGATGTCGTCTGACGCGCACGCAGTTTGACGCGTGCAAGACGACGCCTCGACGCAAGTCCTTGAAGAATCAGGCGCGGCGCTCGTCCCTGCCACTGGTACAGGTCTTGTAACAGGAGATCGCCAAGAAGAGTGCCGGCATGGGAGTTCCGGCATGACGGAGAAGGGGGGAATCGGCCGGTTCCCCCCTTAGTTTTTTTGGCTCGGACTCCTAGCGGCCCGCTGCGCGGGCCAACCGACGAGAGAGGGAAGTCTCTCGTGGACCTCTCCCAGGAATCAAC
Organism: uncultured Acidobacteriota bacterium; assembly: GCA_963782585.1. GTDB lineage: Bacteria > Acidobacteriota > Thermoanaerobaculia > UBA5066 > Gp7-AA6 > DAHUXD01. Next base: position 117,986 of record CAWAKL010000003.1, on the reverse strand, counting down.
GAATTCCTAGTGGGCGCCGTCGACGAAACGAGCGAGGGGTTTGAGGTTGCGCCGTCTCCCCGGACAGGCGCATCGAAAGGGAGTCGCCCTGGTCTTTTTCGTCGAGGACGCGGAACGAGGCGCGCGCGGCGGCGATGGCGGCGGGGCTGGTGTAGGGGATGCGGACGCGGAACTCCTCGGATTCGGGTGAGAGGCGGCGGCGGATCTCGGCCTCGAGGCGGGGAATTCCCTCGCCCGTCAAAGCCGAGACCCGGACCACTGCCGGGGTGGCCGCCGGGCGCTCCGGCGTCGATCTTGTTGGCGACGAGAAGGACCTTCTCGGCGGAGACGCCGAGCTCCTCGAACGTCTCGGCGGCGACACGCGCCTCTTCGTCGGCCCGCGGGGAGGAGGCGTCGACGACGTGGAGAACGAGATCCGCGTCTCGAATCTCGGAGAGGGTGGAGCGAAACGAGGCGACGAGCGACGTCGGCAGCTTTCGGACGAAGCCGACGGTGTCGACGAAGATGACCTCGGCCAGTTTGCCCGACGCGGCCCGGCCGGCGCGGGCGTCGAGCGTGGCGAAGAGGCGGTCGGCGGCGTAGGCCGAGTCCTTCGCGAGCCGGTTGAAGAGCGTCGTCTTGCCGGCGTTCGTGTAACCGGCGATCGCGACCTGCCGGTGGCGGCGCCTCCCGCGGCGGCGCACGAGCCGCGCGACCTCGATCTTCTGGAGATCGCGACGCAGGCGGGCCACCCGGTCGCGGATGCGCCGCCGGTCGAGCTCGAGCTTCTGTTCCCCGGCGCCGCGTCCGCCGATCCCGCCGCCGAGGCGCGAGAGGTGCCCGTAGCGGCCGGCGAGGCGCGGCAGGAGGTACTGGAGCTGAGCGAGCTCGACCTGCGTGCGCGCTTCGCGCGAACGCGCGTGCAGGGCGAAAACGTCGAGGATCAGGCCCGGCCGATCGAGCACCCGGACGCCGTCGCCCCAGGCCTTCTCGAGGTTCCGCACCTGCCCCGGGGCCAGCTCGTCGTCGAAAACCACGAGGGTCGCTCGCTCGGCCCGCGCCGCCGCGCCGATCTCGTCGACGGCGCCCTTGCCGATGTACGTGGCGGGATCGGGGGCCGAGCGTTCCTTGACGAACCGGGAGACGACCTCGCCGCCCGCCGTGTCGACGAGCCGCTCGAGCTCGTCGAGGTGATCCTCCGCCACGTTCCGCGGCAGGCCCTTCGGCGCGACACCGACGATGAGGACCTTCTCGCGGACGGCCGTTGGCATCCGCGCTCATTGTAACGACTCTGTGGTATTCCTAACGCGATGCACCCCCTTCTCGGTGAGCGGCTCGACGCGCTCTACCGGCTCTACGGGCCGGAGACGGTCGCCACGGATCCGATCCTCTTCGTCGGCCGCTATGCCGAGCCCGAGGATCGAGAGGTCGCCGGCTGGGTCGCGTCGGCCTTCGCCTACGGCCAGGTGCCCGTCATCCAGGCGAACGTGGGACGCCTTCTCGCCGCGCTCGGAACGCGCCCCGCACGCGCCCTGGACGCCGTCCGGAGCTTCCGGGAGCTCGCCTCCGACGCGCTGGCCGGCTTCCGCCACCGCTTTCACGGCGCTCGCGACGCGGCCACGCTCCTGTTCGCGATCGCCCGGGCGCGCGAGGCCGGCGGGGGCAGCCTGCGGAGCTTCTTCGAGGGCGAGCTGCGGCCCGAGGACCGCGATACCGGGCCGCTTCTCTCCCGCGTCGTCGCGCGGCTGGAAGGCTTCGACTACCGCTCCGTGCTCGGTGTGCGGCGCCTGCCCGAACGCTCCCCCGTTCGCTTCTTCTTTCCGGATCCGGCGTCGGGCTCCGCCTGCAAGCGCTGGAACCTGTATTTGCGCTGGATGGTGCGCCGCGACGCCCTGGATTTCGGACTCTGGCCCGGCATCCCGACGGCCCGGCTCGTCGTTCCGACGGACACGCACGTCCACCGCATCGCCCGTCGGCTGGGGCTGACGCGCCGCCGCACCGCCGACTGGAAGGCGGCGCGGCAGATCACCGACGCGCTCGCCCGCTTCGACGCCGCTGATCCGGTTCGCTTCGACTATGCCCTCTGCCGGATCGGGATCCTCGACATCTGCGTGCCGGCGACGCGGCTCTGCCGCTGCACCGAGTGCCCGGTGCAGGCGGCCTGCGCGGTGGGCCGCCGGCGCACGCTCGCGAGCATGAGGGCCGCGTGAAGTCGCGCTCGATGTTGACGCTGCTCTTCGCCGTGGCGGCGGCCGCGGCCGGCGCCGTCTGGATCAAATCGCTCGTCCCGCCGGGCTCTCCGGCGGGATCGCTCCAGTTTCTCTCCGCGGCCCCGGAGCTTCCCATCTTCGACCGGGAGGGCCGCAAGATCGATCTCACGGAGGCGAGCGACAAGATCCGCATCATCCATTTCTGGGCCACCTGGTGTCCGCCCTGCGTCGAGGAGACGCCGGCGCTCTCGAAGTTCTGGGACCAGTACAAGAATCGAGAGGGCCTCGAGCTCTACGCGATCTCCGTCGACAAGGACTGGAAGACGATCGACAACTTCATCCAGAAGAACCCGAGCGTCCTCCCGCTGTACCACGATCCGAAAGAGGCGACGGCGAAACGCTTCGGTTCCACCCAGTACCCGGAGACCTACATCGTCAACAAGAAGGGTCGCGTGCTTTTCCGTGTGCAGGGCGCGGTCGACTGGTCGAGCCCCGAGGTGCGGAGCCGTATCGATCAGATCCTCGCGTCGTAGCCGGCCGAACTACCGGGTTGGCCCGCGCGGGCGGCGCATCAGCCAGAGAAACAGGACGACCGCCGCGAGCGCGATTCCCAGGCTGCCGTAGAAGAGGGTGACGTCGAGGGAGAGGCCCATGGCCGGCGCTCGAGCCGCTAGGGCGCGCCGCCCGGTGAGCCGGCGCCCCCGCCGGCCGGCGCCGGAGACCCGAAGCGGGAGGCGGACTGCGCCGGCGGCGGAGTCCGCGGCTCGACCGGCGCCGTGCCGCCGTTGACGCCGATCGACCAGACGTAGTCGCCGAGGGCCCGCGTGACCTCTTCGGGACTCGCGAGGAACTGCTTCGCCCGCGCGTCGCTTCCGAGGATCCGCGCGAACTCGGCGCGGTCGGCGGCAAAGCTCGGCGCGTCGAAGAGCTGCGCGAGAGGCGAGAACCGGTGCCCGTCGTCGCCCTTGGGGAAGTTGGTCGGCATCCGCGTGCCCGGCATCCACTCGTCCGGCCGCCGGATCCAGTCGGCGATCCAGTCGTGCCGCAACCGCTTCGCGGCCATCTGCAGGTTGGGCGCGAGCGTCGAGCGGTCGACGCCCGGCCGATTGAAGTCCTCGAGCGAGCGGGGGTGGCATTGCGCGCACTTGAGCAGCTCGAACACCTTCTTGCCCGCGGCCCAGTTCGCCGGGCTTCCGTCGCCCTCGGCGACGAGGAAGGGATACGACGCGCGGTCGAGGGAGGCGAAGTAGAGCGTCAGGTCGTTGAGCTCGGCGTCGGTGAAGCCGAAGGTCGGCATGTGGACCTCGAGCCACGGCCGGATCTCGCCGGTCTTCGGCGCCTCGAGGAAACCGAAGAGCCAGTCGCTCTGCACCTTCGCGCCCTCGCCCTGGATGATCGGCGGCGCAAGCGAGGCGTCGGCGACGAGGGAGCGGAAGGAGCCCCCGAATCCCTCGATGACGTGGCAGCCCTGGCAGTTGTTGTCCTTGACGATGCGGCGGCCGCGCTCGATCGCGGCCTCCGCCGGCGAGAGCTGCTTGACGACGGTCGGCGCCGCGTTGAGCTGCTGGAACCCGAGCACGGCGGTGACGGCCCGGTCGAGCTCCTCCGGCGAGAGCCGGAAGTTGGGCATCCGGAGCTTCTCTTCCCAGCCCCGCGCGCGGTCGCGGTCGAAGATGCGCGGCTCGTGCAGCTTCGTCCGGAACCAGTCGTGGCGCGTGTGCGGAATGTGGATGAACCCGAAGTCCAGCCGGTGAACGGCCTTGGATCCCTCTTCGGTCAGCTCCGTGCCGATGGGCTTGGCGTCTTCGAAGCCGGGGATGGCGTGGCACGCGTAGCAGCCGTAGTGCGCGATGAGGTTCCGCCCGGCATAAACCTCCTTCGCGTGCAGGTCCATCTTCGCGAGCTCGGCCTTCGCGTCGAAGAGGGTCTTCGTCGACATCTCGAAGTAGAGGGCGATCTGATCGAGGACCTTCTCGTCGGTCTTCGGAAGCGCCGTGCCGCCGAAGGCGTCCGGCCCCTTGAGGGTCAGGAGGTACTCGGCGATGTCGAGAGCGTCCGACTCGGACAGACGCAGGTTCGGCATCTTGGTGTCGGGGTTCCAGGCCTTCGGGTCCCGGATCCAGTGGTAGATCCAGTCGCGGGAGGCCTTGGAGCCCACGCCCGCGAGGTTCGGTCCGAACTGCCGGTAGGTGCCGGTGAGGTCGCGTTGCGCCTTCGGGTCCGCTTCGTGGCAGCCGAAGCAGCCCCGCTCCGAGACCAGCTTCGCGCCGCGCGTCGCGTCGCCACGGCCCTCCACGCGCGGCACGTCGACGGGGCGGGATCGGGCGTAGAGATACGCCACGATCGCGTTGACCATCGTGTCGTTCTCGACTCTCCCCACCTCGTTCATCCGCTGCTGCGCGGAGTCGGGCTTGCGCGGTCCCGAAACGTCGACGAAGTTCTCGAGGTAGAAGAACGTCGGCATCTTCGTGTTGGCGCGGAAGGACGCCGGGTCCATGACCCAGCGCGTCGTCCAGTCGCGCGGGACCTTGGCGGCCACCCGCTCGAGCGAGGGCCCGACCCTGGGCAGGCCCTGCTTCTCGAGACCGTCGATGCGATGGCAGCCCCAGCAGCCGAGGGACTCGACGATCCGCATGCCGGCGTCGAGCTTCGGCGCCTCGGGAAAGTTGGTCTCCTTCGAGTGGCACCGATAGCAGCCGGCCTCCGCATACTTGAGCGGGAGCACGGGACTCTCGTTGAAGCGGTCGAAGGCCCAGTCGTACTTCTTCGTCCACGCGGCCTTCTGGACCTCGGTCTCGGGCGAATGCCCGGCCGACCAGAACGAGGTGGCGCGGTCCCGCCCCCCGTGGCAGGGCGTGCAGCCGAACGTCTGCGCCGGATGCATGGACTCGCTGCCGACCATCCGGTGCATGCGGGGATGCGTGCGGAAGATGTCTTCCTTGATCCGCGGATCCTCGAAGCCCTTGCGGTCCGCGGCGATGTGGCAGGTCGTGCAGCGATCGACCTTGGGAATCCGCATGAAATTGACGTTGATGAAGTGGTCCGGCAGCTGGACCTGCTGGATGCGAAGCGAGGGATTGACCATGTCGAGAATCGGCGAGTTTCGCAGGTTGAACAGCGTGTCCTGCCGCAGGCTCGAGAACTTCTGGCGTGTCAGGCGCAGCTCGGCCGTCCGCTTCTCGATCGTCGTTTCGATGTCCTGCCGGCGCACGTTGATCAGGTCGATCTCGACCTTCGCCGCGGCCTCCTGCTGCTTCAGCTGCGCGAGCCGCACCGTGCGCTCTTCGAGGTCCTTCCGGAGCCCGTCGAGCTCCTTCTTCGTCGACGGCGCGGCGCTCGGCTTTCTGGCCAGCGCGTCCTCGTACTCGTAGAGCGCCGCGTCGAAGGCCGCCTTGGTGAACTTGTAGGCCTGGTCCGCGCCGTAGATCTGGGGGTCCAGCTCGCGGACCTTCGCCTCGGCCTTGCGCAGGTTGCCGGCCTGCTGCGCGATCTCGGCCCGCGAAGCGTTCAGCTCTGCGACGAGCTTCACATGCTCCTTGTCGATCGTCTTCCGCCGCGTGGCCAGCTCCGCCTCGCGCGTGAGCCTGCGGTCCAGCCGCATGAACGTCCGCTGGATCGTCTTCCAGTCCCGCTGGTAGTCGGCAATGACCATCCAGATGAAGACGGCCGTGAGGATCGCGCCCGTCCACGTGAAGGCGCGGTTCAGCCGCGGAATGTCGTAGTGATGATCGATCGGCTCGGCGGGCGGCTTGCGGGGCATATGGAGCTATCAGCCGTCAGCTGTCAGCTTTCAGCCAGAGGAGAGCCTTCAGCCGCTGCCCGGCTGAGAGCTGATAGCTGAGAGCTGACAGCTTCTTCTTCATATGTTGAACGCGAACTCGGGGATCGAGACGATGTACTTGAGGTTGAAGATCCAGCGCAGGTACATCTTGATCGGGAGTGACATCATCATGAGACCGAGGGACACGCCGATGAAGTACCGCGGCATGTCCATCTTCTCGAAAAAGCGGCGCAGGAGCGTCTTCGAGAGCAGAAGCGGCAGCACGGCGATGTAGAAGCCCACCAGGGCGAGGCCGAAGATCTCCCGGATCAGCCAGAAGTTGGGCAGGCTCCGCTTGAAGACTTTGATCCAGATGATTTCCGAGAGGTTGATGTTGTTCAGCGGCACGAGCTTGTTGATGTCCCAGAACTCGTAGGGGCCGAAGAAGTTCCAGTTGGGCCCGCGCAGAAAGGTTCCGAGCACGATCAGGACGCACCAGAGAACGAGGAAGCCGACCAGAAAGATCGTGATCTCCCAGCGGCGCTCCTTGAAAGTGAAGTAGCCGTTGCCCTTGGGATTCGTGTCGATGTACGGGATCGCCATCAGCCCCACGATGATGAGCGAGGGCAGGACGACTCCGGCGAGCCACGGGTCGAAGTAGACCAGCATCTCCTGCAGGCCCAGGAAGTACCAGGGCGCCTTCGCCGGATTGGGCGAGTCGGTCGGGTTGGCGGGCTCTTCGAGAGGCGCCTTCAGACCGATCGACCACACGATCATGACCGCCATGACGACGACGAGGCAGATGAGCTCGACGTAGACGAGGTCGGGCCAGGAGAAGACCTTCTGCGCCGAATCCTCGCCTTCGATCGGCGGGCGCCCCTGGGCAATCCGGCGGTCGTTCTCGTAGGCCTGGCTCATCGCGAACCAGAAGAAGAAGCCGACGAGGAAGATCATCCCGACGATCGGAACGTTGTCGGGCAGCGTCGCGACCTTGTTGAAGTTGGGATCGAGATACGACAGGCCGATCCCGCCGGCGATGATGACGAACATCGCGATCCCGCCCTTCTTCGACCAGGCGGGCGCCCAGTGGATCATCAGTACGAGCCCGATCAGCGCGCCGGTGACCAGGTACTCCGGCGCGGAAAGAAAGTCGATCGAGTTCTTGATCCACTGGATCAGAAACATGGTCTCGCCGTTACTCCTGGCATCAGGCGGTTGTGAGGGAGAGGGTTCACGCGCGACATCCCCTCTCTCGTCGGTTGGCCCGCGTAGCGGGCCGCTGAGAGTCCGAGCTCGCGTTCTTGACCCACTGGATGAGGAACATTTCTTAGACGGGTCCTGAAATCCCGCCGTCCTTGCGGACGCGCCAGAAGTGGACCGCCATCAGAAACGCGGCGATGAGCGGGATGCCGACGCAGTGCAGCACGTAGAAGCGCAGGAGCGCCCCGGCGCCGACGAAGCGGCCGCCGAGGAGACCGAAGCGCGCGTCGTTGGTGGACGTCACGAGCTGGATGTCGCCGATTTTCAGAAGGGACGTCCCGGGCCCTTCGATGCCGAGGAGCGGCGTCGCCGAGGCCATGTTGGATCCGACCGTGATGGCCCAGATCGCCAGCTGGTCCCAGGGCAGGAGGTAGCCCGTGAACGAGAGCAGAAGCGTCAGGACGAGGAGGATGACGCCGATGACCCAGTTGAACTCCCGGGGCGGCTTGTAGGAGCCGGTCATGAAGACCCGGAACATGTGGATCCAGACCGAGATGACCATCGCGTGGGCGCCCCAGCGGTGGACCTCGCGCATGATCCCGAACGGCACCTGCTCGCGGAGGTCGAGGATGTCGACGAAGGCGTACTCGACGGTCGGGCGGTAATAGAACATCAGAAGCAGGCCGGTGAACGTCAGGACCAGGAAGAGGAAGAACGTGATGCCGCCCGCGCACCAGGTGTAGCGCATCTTGACGCCGGACTTCCGCGTCTTGACGGGATGCAGGTGCAGGACGACGTTGCCGAGCATCGCCAACACCCGCTTGCGGTTGGTGTCCGGGATGCCGACGCGGAAGATCGATTTCCAGAACTGGCTCGAGACGATCGCCTGTTGAATGTCACGCCAACGAGAACCCAATCGAACCTCCGCTCGCGCTGTATTTCGGGACGAGGTCTAAGGCCTAGGCCATCTTGACGAACGCCTTGGAATCGCTCCACTGGCCGCGCTCGTAGAGGTAGCGCGTCGCCTTGTCGACGATGATCTGCCCGTCTTCCGCCGAGACGCCGATCTCCGCGCGCTCGAGAGGGCGCGGGGCCGGCCCTTCGAAGTTGATTCCCGAGACGTAGTAGCCCGACCCATGACAGGGGCACTTGAACTTGTTCTGGGCGGCCAGCCAGTTGGGGGTGCAGCCCAGGTGGACGCAGACGGCCACCAGGGCGTAGATCGAGTTGGTGTCGCGGACGATCCAGACGCCGTACTTTTCCTTCCAGCGTTCGTCGACGCCGAGGCTGTAGGTCGAGGGATCGCCGGCCTTGAAGCGGGTCGGAGGCTCGAAGAGGACGTTCGGAAAGAGGAAGCGGACCGTCGCCGTGAGGCCCACGGCCGTGGCCCCGGCGAATCCCGTCCAGGCGAGGGTCATCCACTTGAGCGTGGAGCGACGGGTCACCCCGTCGAGGGAAACGTCCTCGGGGGGCGTCGGCAGGCTGTTCGGTGCCGTAGACATCAAATCATCAAATCTCGAGGGTTGAGCCTACCAAAACCGGGACTCCCCTCCAAGACAGACCCGAGGTCACTCAAGGCTTCGCGCCGCCGCGCGTCGCTTCCGCCGCGCGCCGGGCCGCGTCGCGCACGCGCAGATTCGGATCCTCCTTCGCGAGTTTCTCGATGGCGGGCAGCGTCCCGGTGTCCTTCAGAAGCGTCAGCGCCTTGAGCGCGTTGACCATCGCCGCCTCGGCCTGGTCGCTCGAGATCTGCGCCTGCCGCGCGAGCGCTTCCCGGTCGATCATCGAGCGCAGCACCGGCAGGCCGCTCGAATCGCCGAGCTCCGCCAGGGCGATGGCCGCGTTCCAGCGCACATCGGCGACCCGGTCTTCGGAGAGCACCTTCAATCGGGGAATGGCGGCCGGATCGCCGAGCTGCCCGAGCACGTACGCCGCCATCTTGCGGCTCCCGGCGTCCTCGGAAGACGACGCTTCGAGAACGGTCGGCACGGCTGCCTTGTCGCCGATCTTGCCGAGCGCCCAGACGGCGTAGAGGCGCGTGTCGGGATCGGCGTCCTTCGCGGCGGCCTCCAGCGCGGGGAGGGCGGCGGGCTCGCCCAGCCGGCCGAGGACGAGCACGAGGTAGCGGCGCACCTGCGCGTCCTCCGGGCGTTTTCCGGAGAGGCCCTCGAAGATGCGGAGGGTCTCCGCCGTCAGCTCAGACCGCTCTTCGGGCGGGAGATTCGGCAGTGAGCGGGACAGCTCGAAGGCCGCCTGCCAGCGCCGGCTGGCGGTTCCGCCGCGGACCTCCTGGAGGTAGTCGCGGGGGCTTCGCCGTTCGAACGTCATGAGGTTGAAGACCAGGAAAACGCCGACGGCTGCTCCCACGACGAGCAGCGGCAACAGGAAGAACCGGGCGATCAGCCGGCCCGCGCCGCGGGGCTCTTCGGTCGAATCGTCGTCTTCGAGGGACGCGGGATCGCGCGGCGGCTCGGTCACAGGATGGGGAGGTATCTCCTCGCCTGGGTGATCGGATTGGGAACGAAGATGGCGTCCTTCTCGCAGACCGTCTCGCAGAGACGGCAGGACACGCATGGACCGGCGTCGACCTCCGCGATCTTGTGGAAGGTCTCCTGCAGCGGATCGTCGATCAGGTAGATGCAGTCGAACGGACAGATGTCGATGCAGAACTCGCAGCCGGTGCAGAGGTCCCGGTCCACGATCGCCTTGGGGATGTCCTTGGGCTTGACCTTCTCGACGAGCTCGCCCTTCTGGTCCTGGATGCAGGAGACCGGGCAGTAGCGGGCGCAGACGGAGCAGTCGATGCACCGGTCGTGGTGAATGACGTACTTCTCGGCCTTGTCGCCCGTGATCGTATGCGTGGGGCACTTGATCTCGCACACCCCGCACCCGATGCACGTTTCGGTGATGAAATGAGGCATAAAGCGTTCTGCAACAACCCCTTGCGGGGTGCTCCCATCTCCCAAGTTACCACATCGGCCGCCGGCAGACGAGGGCGGCGAACTTTCACTGCCGCCGTGCGTTAGGAACACATGGGAGAGTTACGCCGCATGAACAAAGACGTCCGCGCCGTCGTCCTCGGGCTCCTCGTCGTCGTGCTCGTCGCCATGGGCTTCGCGATGTGGCGCGGCCCGTCCCAGGAGTTCAAGAAGCTCAAGGGCTTCCAGGTCGAGGTGAAGAAGACCGAAGGCGACGAGACGCGCTCCTTCCACTTCACCGTTCCGGTGTCCCTGCTCGCGCAGCTCTCGCGCCTCGCCCGGCTGGATCACAAGCTCGACGGCGACATTCGCGCGGCCTGGGACGACGCCGACATCACGCCCCGCCAGATCCTCGACGCCGCGGACGCCGCCACTCCCGATCAACCCGGCGTGGTCGAAGTCGACGGACATGTCGTCGAGGTCCAGTCGAAGGACGGTTCCATCCTGATCGACGTCAAGGACGACTGGGACCGCAAGGTCCACATCGAGGTGCCCCGCCATCTCGTCGAGGTCTTCGTCGATGATGAGCCTCTGACGACGCGCGAGCTGCTTCGCCGGCTCGACGAGCTGAACCCGGACGACGTGGTCACGATCCGCGACCACGAGGACGAGATCACCATCCGGGCCGAGGCGCGGAAGCGGATCAAGATCTCGTAGGGGCCTGCTTCCTGCCGTCATCCTGAGCGAAGCGAGCCGGCCACCAGAGGCAGACCCACGGCAGTAGGCAACGCCGACCACAGGTCGGCGGTAACGATCCCAGAGTCGCAGCGCCCCGGTCGAGTTCGGGATCCTTCGGGCCTTCGGCCCTCAGGATGACGGCGTAACCGAAACCAGTGGGCCGTTACGGCCCGTACAGCGCGAGATCGAACGTCTTGACGAGAAACGCTGCCATCTGCGCCCGCGTGACGGTGGAGTCCGGGCAGAAGAGCAGCGGCGTCACGCTGCAGCCTCCGGTGATCCCGAGTCCGTAAAGCTCCTCGATCCAGGGCGCGGTGGGATGCGCCGCCGGAACGTCGCCGAAGATCCCGGCGGCAGCCGGGGGGACATGCGGGGAGCCGAGCTTCGTCTTCAGGAGGAAGACGGCCATCTGCCGGCGCGTGACCGTGTCCGTGGGGCAGTAGTTCCCGCCGCCGCAGCCGGCCGTGATGCCCTCGGCGGCCAGAAGCTCGATCCAGGCGGCGAAGGGATTCGAGAGTGGCACGTCGGGAAAGACCGTGCCCGTTGCGGGCGGAGGAACGAAGTTGAGCCCGTACCTCGCGCGCAGGAGAAACGCCGCCATCTGTTGCCTGTTCACACCAATTCCCGGGCAGTAGGCGGTGCCACCGCACCCCGCTGTCACGAGGTTGTGCAACAGCGTCTCGACGTGTCTGTAGAAGAGACTCGTTTTCGGCACGTCGCTGAAGCTCTCACCCACGTGCAGAGGCCAGACTTTCGAGACCAGCGTCGAAAGATCCTCGCGGAACGTCGCGTCCCAGTGGATGGCAGGACGGGCGCCGTTGACGGTGATCTCCAGGCAGTCGCCCGTGGCGGTGAAACAGTCGTTGGCGGCCCCGGCGGCGATCGTGCCGTAGTCGGCGGCGGTGTCGTGGAGCGTGTAGAGAGGCCCGGCGGGACCGTTCAGGTTCGAAGCCGCGCTCGAAAGAGGCAGCGGGACGTCGCTCGCATTGATCCACGCCGGATCCACGGCCACACCCTCGCCGGGCTCGAGCACGCCGTTGACGTCGGAGGTGCGGCTGCTCGCGCGTTCGTCGACCTTCATCGGCCGGCCATCGGGAAATCCGCCGCGCTTTCCGAAGATGCCGCGACCCGAGCCGTCCTGGGGGCTGTGCCACGCCACGACGAACCCGTCCCGATCGTCGACGGAGACGGACGGATCGAGCTGGCTTCCCGTCGTGTATGTGTTGACCTGGAATTCGAAGCCGAAACGGCGCCCCGTACTGTCGTAGCGCTGCGCGAAGACCCCTTCATCTCCCGGGCTGTCGGGGTCGTCCTGGCCCTCGCTCGCCCACGTGATCATGAACCCGCCGGAACCGCCCATGTCGATACGGGGGCACCCCTGATCGTTGGTCGTGAACGTGTGGACTTGAAATTCGCGGGCCAGGGGATTTCCGTTCGCGTCGAAACGCCGCCCGAAGACGCCGCCGTCATCCTCTTCGCCGTCGTAGCCGCTCCAGGCCACGACGAAAGCACCGTCGGCCTCGCGCGCGACAGACGGGCACGACCCGTAGTTGCCGGTCAGGAGGAATTCCCCTCCGAGCGGAGCGCCCGCGCTGTCATACCTCCGTCCCCAGACCTGGGTGTAGCCGGAGGAGAACAGCTCGGTCTCCCAGACGACGACGAAGGCTCCCGAGGCGTCCAGAGCCACGTCGGGGCCGAAGTCGTACCCATCGGGCGGGGTATTCACATGGAAGTCGGCGCCGAGGGGGGTACCGGCCGCGTCGAATCGGCGGCCGAACACATCGTCCTCTTCCTCGTCTTCGTCGTAGGTGCTCCAGACGACGACGAAGTCGCCCGCCGGCCCCATCGCGATCTGCGGTTCGAATTGCTGAAGGTCGGCCGAAGAGCTGACCGGGAAAGCCGACCCTTGAGGGACGGCGGCAGGATCGAAACGCTGCGCGAGGACGGACTCGGTCGCCGTGTCGTTCCACACCACTACGAAGCCGGAAGCGCTCGCCGCCACCGCCGGCCGTGAGCCGGCCGCCGTGCCGATCGGGAACTCGGCGCCCGCGGGCGCTCCCGCTGGGCTGAACCTCTGACCCCGAATGACCATCGAGGGGCTCGGGCCGCTTTCCCAGACGACGACGAAGCCGCCGACGGGATTCGACGCCACGGCGGGCCTGTACTGCCCCGCGGGCGTGTACGTGTTGACTTGAAACTCCTCGCCGAGCGGCGGTGTCGGCACGCTCGGCTTCGTCGTGATCCGGCCGATCTGGTTGGCGAAGGTCTCCGAGAACCAGAGGTTGCCATCGAGCCCGGCAGTGATACTGGCCGGGCCGCTGTCGTCGGTGGGAACGGGAAACTCCGTGACAACGCCCGCCGTCGTGATCCGGCCGACCTGGTTGACGAGGCCTTTCGTGAACCAGAGGTTGCCGTCGGGACCGGCCGTAATGCCTCCTGCGCCACCGGGTGTCGGGAGGGGAAACTCCGTGATGACGCCCGCCGGCGTGATCCGGGCGATCTGGTTGGCGTCAGGCTCTGTGAACCAGACATTGCCATCGGGACCGGCGGTGATGCTGCCCGCGGTGACCCCCGCTGGGATCGGAAACTCCGTGATCACCCCTGCCGGAGTGATCCGGCCGATCTGATTGACGCCCAATCCCAACTCCTGGAACCAGAGGTTGCCATCGGGACCGGCCGTGATGTTCCCCGGGCGGCTATCCTCGGTTGGGATGGGGAACTCCGCCGTGACGACACCCGACGTCGTGATCCGACCGATCTTGTTGGGGTTAAATTCGGTGAACCAGAGGTTGCCATCGGGCCCGGCCGCGATGCCGCCCACAGCGCTGTTGTTCCCGACGAGAAACTCCGTAATGACGCCGGCCGGCGTGATCCGACCGATCTTCCCGGCGGATTGTTCCGTGAACCAGAGATTGCCATCGGGGCCGGCCGTGATGCGTAGCGGGTAGCCATTGGCTGTCGGTATGGGAAACTCCGTGACCATGCCGGCCGGCGTGATCCGGCCGATCTTGATCGCGTCGTACTCCGTGAACCAGAGGTTGCCATCCGGCCCCGCGGTGATGTCGCCTGGGCTGTTCCCCGACGGGATGGGGAATTCGGTGATTTCCTGCCCCGGCAGGACTTCCGCGAGCCCCAGCAGGAGCACCAGAGCGGAGAGGGTCTTCCCACCGGAAAAGGGCCGCATGAGGTACCTCGAAAATCCTATAACGCCTCGCCGCCCGAAGCGTCTCGACCCCTCACTCCGTCCGTGATGAGGGCGATATCCTCGCGGCGTGGCCAACCGCCTCGCCCGCGAGTCTTCTCCGTACCTCCTCCAGCACAAGGACAACCCGGTCGACTGGTATCCGTGGGGCGAGGAGGCCTTCGCGAAGGCGCGCGCCGAGGACAAGCCGGTCTTCCTCTCGATCGGCTACTCGACGTGCCACTGGTGCCACGTCATGGAGCACGAGTCCTTCGAGACCGACCGCGTGGCCGAGGCGCTGAACAAGGACTACGTCTCGATCAAGGTGGATCGCGAAGAGCGGCCTGACGTCGACGACATCTACATGCAGGCCGTCCAGATGATGACCGGAAGCGGCGGCTGGCCGCTGTCGCTCTTCCTCATGCCCGACGGCCGGCCCTTCTACGGCGGTACCTACTTTCCGCCCTCCTCGCGCTGGGGGCGGCCCGGGTTTCTTCAGATCCTCGCGGCCATCGGCGGGGCCTGGAAGACGAAGCGCGACGAGCTCGAGACTTCGGCGGGCGAGATGCTCGCGCACCTGCAGGCGACCGCGGCCGTCTCGCGGACGACGGGAGAAGGCCTTCCGCCCTCCGCGCTTCTCGACAGCGCCTACACGGCGATCGCGCGCCAGTTCGATCCGGTCCACGGCGGCTTCGGCGGCGCGCCGAAGTTCCCTCCGGCCATGCGCCTCGAGCTGCTACTCCGGCGCTGGCTGCGCACGGGCGACGTCCAGGCCCGCAGGATGGTCGAGACGACTCTCGATCGGATGGCCGCGGGCGGTATGTACGACCAGGTCGGAGGCGGCTTCCACCGTTACTCGGTCGACGCGCACTGGCTCGTGCCCCACTTCGAAAAGATGCTCTACGACAACGCGATGCTGGCCCGCGTCTACGTGCTCGCCCACCGGGCCTTCGGCCGCGCCGACGACGCCCGCGTCGCCCGCGAAACGCTCGACTACCTGCTCGCCGAGATGACTCCCGAGGGCGGCGGGTTCTTCGCGGCGCAGGACGCGGATTCCGGCGGCGAGGAAGGGACCTTCTACGTCTGGAACCCGAAATCGCTCGCCGCGGTCGTGGGCGAGGCCGACGCCCCGATCGTGGCCGCGCGTTTCGGCGTCAAGGAGGGCGGAAACTTCGAATCGACGGGCGAGACGGTGCTCTCGGTCGTCCGGACGCACGCCGAGCTCGTGAAGGAGTTCGGGAGGACCGAAGAAGAGATCGACCGCGTTCTCCGGGAGGCGAGATCCCGCATGTACGCGGCGCGCTCGAAGCGGGTTCCTCCCGGCACCGACGACAAGCTGCTGACCGACTGGACCGCGCTCGCGATCTCCGCCTTCGCCCTCGCCGGCCGCGTGCTGTCAGAGCCGCGCTACGAGCGAGCGGCGCGGCAGGCGGCCGATCGGATCCTCGACCGTTGCGTGCGGGAGGGGCGCCTGCTCCACCGCGAGAAGGCGGGGCGGGCGGACATCCCGGCCTTCGCCACCGATTACGCGTTCTTCGTCGAGGCGCTCCTCGATCTCTACGAGGCGACGTTCGAGCCCCGCTACTTCCGCGAGGCCGTCAGATTTCAGGCCATCCTCGAGGACGAGTTCGCCGGGGCGGGAGGGGCCTACTTCCTGGCGTCGTCGCAGCACGACGGATTGATCCTGCGGCCCGCGGAGTCTTACGACGGCGCCACGCCGTCGTCCAACTCCGTCGCGGCGATGAACCTGCTGCGGCTCCATGCCTTCACCGGCGAGGAGCGCTATCGCCACCGCGCCGATGAGGTGATCGCCGCGTTCTCGGCCGTGGCGGAGAAGGCGGCCCCGGCGTTTCCGAGGCTTCTCTGCGCGCTCGACTTCGCCTCGGACGGAGCCCGCGAGATCGTCCTCTCCGGAACGGCGGGCGAGGCCGGCTTCGAGTCGCTGCGTTCGGAAGTCTTCGCGAGCCCGAAGCTCAATCGCGTGGTCGCGCACGCCTCCGCGGACGCGCCGTCCGAGCTCGCGTCGCTGGCCGAGGGACGGATCTCGGATTCGGCGCGGGCCTTCGTCTGCGAGAACTTTGCGTGCCGCGCTCCCCTGACGGATCCCGCCGCGCTTGCGGCGGCGCTTCGTGACTGATGCCTGAGGGCCGCGGCTTTCCGTTCTTCCGGCGGCCCGGGCCCGCCGTCATCGCCGTCCTTCTCTACGCGCTTCTCTTCCTCGCGGCCCTCATCTGGATGGGCTCGCAATGAAGACGGGCCTCGTCTACGACGAACGCTTCCTCCGGCATCACGCGCCCTACGAGCACCCCGAGCATCCCGGACGGCTGGAGGCGATCCTCGGGCGAATCGAGAGGCAGGGACTCGCGGCGCTCTGCCGGCCCGTTGGCGCGCGGGAGGCCACCGACGAGGAGCTCCGGCGCATTCACACGCCCGCGCTTCTCGAGCTCGTCGAGGAGACCTCCCGGCACGAGTTTCTCCAGCTCGATCCGGACACGTACACGAGCTCCGACTCGGCCCTCGCGGCGCGCCTCGCCGCCGGCGGGCTCGTCGACCTCTGCCTGGAAGTGGCGGGCGGAAAGCTCGTCAACGGTCTCGCCCTGCTGCGCCCGCCCGGCCACCACGCCGAATCCGGCCGCGCCATGGGCTTCTGCCTCTTCAACAACGTCGCGGTCGCCGCTCGCGCGCTGCAGGCGGCGAGGGCCGGCGAAAAGATCCTCATCGTCGACTGGGACCTTCATCACGGCAACGGCACGCAGCATTCCTTCTGGGAGGACCCGAGCGTGCTCTATTTCTCGACGCACCAGTTCCCGTTCTATCCGGGCACGGGGGCGATCGAAGAGGTCGGCGGCGGCGCGGGCCGGGGATTCAACGTGAACGTCGCCTGGGGCGAGGGCATGGGCGACGTGGAGTATCTCGAGGCGTTCGACCGCGTCCTTTTGCCGATGGCTCGACGCTTCGCGCCCGACTTCGTGCTGGTCTCGTGCGGTTTCGACGCGGCTGACGGAGATCCACTGGGCGGAATGCGGATCTCCCCCGCCGGCTACGCCGGCATGACGGCCTCTCTTCGCGAGCTGGCCGGCGGGCGGCTCGTCCTGGCGCTCGAAGGCGGCTACAACCTCGACGCGATCGCGCGCTCCGCCGAGGCGTGCCTGCGGGTCCTCCTGGGCGATCCGGCGCCGGCCCTCGGGGCCGGGCTTCAGCCCTCCCCGGCGGCCACGAGGGTCCTGGACGCCGTCCTGCGCGCTCAGAAGCCCTTCTGGCCGGGTCTCTGAGCCCCTAGCGCCCCAGCACGAGGACATCGGCGGCCGGCTGCTCCTCGATCGCGACGTAGCCGCCGGCCCTCCAATCGGGCAGGAAGTCCCGATAGCGGCGGGAGAACACGTTGCCCGACTGACCCGTCGTGATCACGTAGCGGCCGCGCACGGGAGCGGAGAGCTCGACGATCTGGCGGTAGCCCGGGCCTTCGTCCATCTCGAAGGATCCGTCCTGGGCGAATGTGCCCACGTTCACGGTCGTCCCATCGCCGCCCTGCCCGATCTCGAGGTCGAAGAAACGACGGAGAAAGGGCACCTCGTGAAAGACGTCGTGGGGGAAAACGGCGCGATGGAGCCGCTCCCAGCGCCAGCCGGACGGATCCGCCCCGAGACGGCCGCGCAGGAGCTCGAGGGCCCGCGCGAGGCTGGCCGCCTGGAACGCCTCGCAGGTCTCGACCTCCGGCGTGCGGCCATCGTCGCACCAGGCGGAATCCCGCCGCAGCGCATTGATGAGGAATCGGCCGCGCGTGGATCCGCGCGGAACCTCGCCGAGCTCGTCCTCAGGCATCCGCGCGAGCTCCACGAACCAGGCGGCGTAGATCGCGGCCTCGACGGAATCGGGAGCCATCTCGCCGTTCCAGCCGGCGAGCCGCGCGAGAGCGTCGCGGGAAGCCGCGTCGTCCGCCGGCGTCCGCGCGAGCAGGCTCTGGAGCTCGCGGGCCTGCAGGGAGACGCGGTCGAGCTGGATCGCCGCGACGTCGTCCGGCGTCAGCCGGTCCTTCGCCTCGATCCGCTCGGCGATCCGCGCGGCGCGGAAAGGCTCGGCCCAGGTCCGGCCGAAGGGGTACGGATCGGCCGGCATCACGCGGTTGTTGGCCGTGACGAGGTAGCCGCGTTCGGGATCCCGCACGCGTGGAAGGCTCGAGGGAGGAAGAAAGCCCGTCCAGTCATCGTCGCCCGTCCCGGAGACCGGCAGCAGGCCGTCGGCTCGGGGCCGGATCGGCATGGCGCCCCCGGCCGCATAGCCGATGTGACCCTCGACGTCCGCGTAAACCAGGTTGAGCGAGGAGGCCCGGAGTCCCTCCACCGCGGCGAGAAAGTCGTCCCAGTCGCGGGCCGTGGAAATCGCGAGGAAAGCCTCCGTCGAGCCGGGATCCGGATCGAGGCCGCTCCAGCGAAGGGAGACCGCCGGGCCCAGCGCTTCGGCGCCGTCGAAGGCGTCGTTGACGACGGGCCCGTGCACCGTCTCCCGCACCGTGTGGGTCACGTCCGCGGCGCCCTTGACGCGGATCGTCTCGGCGCGCTCTTCGAAGCGCTTCCACTCTCCGCGGTGGCGATAGCGCGAGGCGTCGTCCGGGTCGACCTCCTCGACGAAGAGGTCCTGCACGTCGGGCTCGAGGGAAGTCAGGCCCCAGGCGATGCGGTCGTTGTGTCCGATCAGGACGGCGGGGATGCCGGGAAGCGTCGCGCCCGTGGCGCGCAGGCCCGGCGCGTCGAGCGTGGCGAGATACCAGACCGACGGCGTGCGAAACCCGAGATGCGGGTCGTTGGCCAGAATGGGCTTGCCGCTCGACGTCCGCGAGCCCGCGAGCACCCAGGAATTGCTGCCGAGCGCTTCTCCGGCGCCGAGCCCGAGGGCCACGGCCGGCGCGAAGGCATTTTCAACCGCCCGCCAGTCGGCTCTCGGAACGCTCGTGTGAACGGCCGTCGAGCCCGCCGGGGCCTGCCATTCGGACGCCGACAGGATCGTCGGTTCCGAGCCCGCGAGCGGCAGCAGCTCGGCGGCGCGCTCGGGACCGAGGGCCTCGATGAACCTCGCTCGACGGATCTCGCCGCGCGCGTTGCCGGCGAGATCCCACGCCATCATCTTTCCCCAGACGAGGGTGTCCGCCGGCGTCCAGCGTTCGGGCTTCACCCCGAGAAAGCGGAGCTCGATGGGTCGCGCGGCGTCAGCCGCGAGAAACGCGTTCACGCCGGCGGCGTAGGCCTCGAGGATGCGCCGTGCTTCGGCCGGCAGCCGGGACTCGGTGAGCTCCGCGGCGCGGCGAAACCCGATCGTACGGAGGAAGCGGTCGGTGGGAAGGAGCCCCTCACCGAGGATCTCCGCGAGCCGGCCCGAGCCCACACGCCGCTCGAATTCCATCTGCCACAGCCGATCCCGCGCATGGACGTAGCCAAGACCGAAGAGTGCATCGGGGATCGATTGCGCCCGGATCGTCGGCACCCCGCGGGCATCGGTCTCGATTCGCACCGGAGCGGCGAGACCCGTCACGTGCACGGCCCCGCTCGTCCTGGGAAACGTGCGGAAGACGAGCCAGCCCGCGCAAACGAGAACGACGAGAACGAGGACGGCGACGATCCGAAGCGCGGTTCTCAAACCGGGAGTCGAGCGAGCTCCCGGTCGTGAATGCGCGACAGCAGAAGCTGGGCCGTCACGGCGCCCAGGAGGCAGATGAACATGTCCCACTGCGTGTCCCAGACGTCGCCCTGCGTGCCGAGAAAGGCCATCGCGGCCTCGCCGGAGAGGAGCGCGGTCCACCACTCGATGAACTCGTAGAACGCCGAGATCGCGAGGCAGATGCAGGTCACGAGAAAGAAGAGCCACCCGCCGGGCCGCAGCGGCGTCTTGCGCAGGAGGATTTCGCGGGCCACGATCGCGGGCACGAAGCCCTGGGCGAAGTGGCCGAGGCGGTCGTAGTGGTTGCGGGCGAGGCCGAGGAGGTCACGGACCCAGAATCCCAGAGGCACCTCGGCGTAGGTGTAGTGGCCTCCGAGCATCAGGATGGCCGCGTGCAGAAAGATGAGGCGGTACGCGAGCGGCGTCAGGGGAAAGCGCCGGTACGTCGCGACGAGCAGGATGGCCGCCGCCACGGCCGGCGCGACCTCGAGCAGCCAGGTGTAGCGGTCCTTCGGGCCGATCCCGGACAGCACCAGCAGGGCGGCCCCGACGGCGAGCAGGACCGCGGGCTCGCGGCGCCGGCCGAGGGGAACCCCGGGCGAGTGCACCCGACGTCAGCTCTGGAAGTCGGTGACGACGCGCAGGGACTTCGCCTTCGCCCAGTCCGCCGCCTTGACCTTGAAGGTCGCCGCGCACGGCACGTCGTGCGAACCTCCGCCGAGCACGCACATCTTGTTGGATTGCGAGATCTGCGATCCGTCGGCGTCGAGCAGGCGTGCCTCGATGTTGACCTTGTGGAGCTGGCCGTCGGAGTTCGAGCCGAGGAAGTTCCAGGACCCTTCGACGCTGTCGGCCCCCTCGGCGGAGGTGAGCTCGAGCCGGACGGACTCCACCTTGGCCTCGAAGAGCCTCGCCTTGTAGGAGAGCGTGTACAGAGTGATCGTTTCACCGGGAGCCGGGAGGGAGATGACCGTTTGCGCCCGATGCATCAACGCCGCGAGCAACACGGCCGGCGCCGCCGCCAACACCACGAGCGTCCACAGGACCCTGCGAGTCTTCATCCGCTTCTCCTTGTCGGGGAGCCTCGACTAGTCCCGGGGTTCCCCGAGAGTTTCGCCGAGTATATCCGTGACGTCGTAGGAGCCCGCGGCGAGGTGGAGAGTCAGCGCTCCCTCCTCGAAGACCGTTCGTTCGAGCGAGAGGTCGAAGCCGGGCGGCATCCAGTCGTTCAGGTTCACGACCATGATCCGGTCGGGGCGATACCAGGTCAGCAGGCCGGCCGGCGCGCGGTCGACGAGATACGTCAGCAGCTGGTCGGGGATCGGGATGAAGGACAGCGCCTGCACGCGGTCGAGGACGAAGGCGAGGAACCCGTCCTTCAGGCGAAGCTGCGAGAGCGTGGCCCGGGCCGAAAGGGGCACGCCGAACCGGTGCACGACGAGAGTCGCCGAAAGCTCGCCCGGAGTGACGCGGACCTTGAGGTCCTGAAGGTCCGGGATCTCGTCGACCAGCCGGTGAACGAGCGCGTTCAGCGTCTGTTCGTCGAACGTGAGGGCGAGGCCGCTCCAGCGGACCTTGAGGTTCCCGTCTTCCGTCGGCGGAGCCTGGAAGGGCGCCGCCGCAGCCTCTTTCACGTGTACATTTTACCAAGAGACGAGGGCCGGGATCCGGCTGTCATACGAGATAGGCCGCCGCGAAGCCGATCTGCGCGGCCATCATCATCAGGTACATGTGGCTCCAGGCAGGGTGGTTCTCCGTGGTCGCGAGCTCTTCGGGACGGCGCAACAGCAGGCGCGCCGTGTAGGCCCCCCAGGCCCCCAGCCCGAGCCCGAGGGCGGTCAGAAACCACCGGTTTCCGGTGAGCTGCCAGTCGCCGGGCAGCCAGGTGAAGACCGGGATCAGGAGCCAGGGCAGGACGAAGAACGGGGCCATGATCTTCGCCGCTCGGGCGACGCCGAAGCGCACCGGCAGCGTGATGCAGCCGTGGGCGCGGTCGCCCTCCATGTCGGAAAAGTCCTTCGTGGAGGTCGCGCCGAGCAGAAACAGGGCGAAGACGGCGCCGATCGCCCAGGCCTCGCCCACGACGGCCGACGCGACGAACGACCAGCCGGCGACCTTGAGAAGTCCTCCGCGCGTGACCGCGATGGTGAAGTTGGCCCAGAACCAGTGGCGCTTCGACCGGCCGAAGGCCGGAAACGAGTAGACGAACGTCGCCAGGGCTCCGACGCAGTAGATGAAGAACGCGGCATGCAGGTGCAGGGGCGCGGACATGCGTTCGCGGAAGGACTGGTACGGAAACGGAACGACGAGCCAGGTCGGCACGATCGAGAGCACGTAGAGCACGGCCGCCACGCCCCACGCGCGGCCGATGCCGACTTCTCCGGTCACGAGCGGGCGTTCCGGCTTGTTCTTCCGGTCGATCTCGAGGTCGGCGATCTGGTTGACGATGTTGGAGGCGGCGTTCATCGCCGAGGCGCACAGCGAGCCGATCGCCACGGTCAGGACGACGGCCCACGTCACGCGCCGCGCCGGGTCCGGATTGTGCGCCGACCCGAAGGCGCAGACCGCGCCGGAGACGATCCCCAGAAGCGGCGGCAGGAGCGTGAACGGCCGGGCGAGGCGGAGGTAGCGCTTCACGGAGCGCCGGAGGACGTCAGCCGCAGCGCGACCATCGCGCCGACGAACGTGTTGAAGGCGTTGGCGAACTCGTGGTCGAGACGGAAAAGAAAGCGCTTCCCCGCCGCGGCGAGCACGCTCTCCGCGAGAGCGCCCATGAAACCGCCCGCGATCGCGGCCAGTGCGAAGCCGGGGGGAATGAGACCGAGAGCCGTTCCCGCGAACGCGATCGCCGCCGCCCCGAGAAGGCTCGCGGCCGTGCCCGGAAGCGAAACGGCGCCGGGCGTTCCGGGAGGAACCGCCCGAAACGTGATCGGAGAAACGGGACGCCGCCCGAAGAGGGTGCCGACCTCGGTTCCGAGCGTGTCGGCGAGCGCCGCGCCGAAGGCCCCGACGAACGCGACCGCGCGCACGCCGAGCAGAAGCAACGCCGCCGGCACGAGACAGTTGGCGACGACGTGGGCGGCGCCGCGCCGGCCCGTGTCGGCCTGCGCGACGCCCAGCGCGGCTTTGCGCCGGTAGCCGAGCTTCGTGGCAATCGTGCCGGCGAGAAAGAAGGCCCAGAGCAGGCCGTAGGCGCCCCAGCCTCCGAAGCCGAGGATCAGAAAGCCCGCGATGCCCCCGGCCACGGCGCCGGAGCGGCTGACGATGCCCAGCGCGCCCGTCAGCCCCGCCGCCGCCGCGTTGACCGCGAAGGCGGCGATCCAGTGACCCGGCGGAACCTCCGCGACGCGCAAGAGCGGTGGCGGAAAGACGAGGCTCATCTGGTAGACCGCCAGCGCCGTCGGCAGCGCGCCGACCAGGTTGTCGTCGATGCCCGCCCGGACCGATTCCAGAAACGCGTAGATCGCGGCGCCGATCACGAGAATCGCGACGGCCTCGACGCTCGGGTCGCGGCGGCTGACGAAGAGAAAGACGAGCACCGACGCCGCGCCGCCGACCGCCCAGTTCGACAGCAGGCCGACCCACGTCTTGCCGGGGTTCCACGGCAGCGCCGGCCCTCCCACGGTCTTTCCGGCGATCGAGGCGGCCGGGTCGCCGAAGGCCATCATGGCCCAGACGGCCGCCGCGATCGGGATGTGCTTGCCCGAGAACACCAGGATCAAGAGGAGCACCATCGCGGGGTACGCGATGATGCCCGCGTCGTGCCGCGCCGCCGGGTCGCGGTAGAGGCCGCGCGCGAAGCGCGGCAGGACGATCACGTTGACGAGGAGGGCCGCGAGAGCGCAGAACGCCGCGAACCGCCAGTCGAGCCAGCGCAGCGACAGGGCGAAGAGACCGATGCCCGCGTGGACGGCCTTACGTTTCCACTCGGCCGCCGTCAACGCCGTGCCCGTTTCAGCGGCCCGCGCTCGTCGTGGTCCCGGCGGCGGCCGGCTTGGCCGCCTTGGCGTACTTGTCGTACCAGGCGAGGTAGCGCTCGAGACGATCGCGGACGTAGCTCGGCTTGCGGATGCCGTGGTGCTGGCCCGGGTAGATCACGAGCTGCGTCGGAACGCCGAGACTGCGGAGGGCCTGGTACATCTGCTCGGAGCCGACGAGCGGCATGTTGAAATCCTCTTCGCCGCAGAGGAAGAGCGTCGGCGTCGTGATCCGGTCGGCGTGCACGAACGGAAAGGACACCTTGAGCCAGCCCTCGATGTTCGTCCACGGCTTGCCGAGCTCCTGCTCGTACTCGCGGACGTACTGGTCGCTTCCGTAGCCGGCCAGAGGGTTGGACGATCCGGCGCCGCTCGTGGCGGCCTGGAACCGCTGGGTCGAGGCGATGACGTAGTTGGTCAGCATGCTCCCGTAGCTCCAGCCCCCGACGGCGAGGCGGTCCGGATCGGCGATGCCGCGCGCCACGGCGTCGTCGACGGAAGCGAGAACGTCCTGCGTGTCGACGTTGCCCCAGTCCGCGTAGATCGCCGTCTGGAACTTCTCCCCTCGACCGGAGCTTCCGCGAGGATTGGGCGCGAGGACGACGTAACCGTTGGCGGCGAACCAGTGCCACTCCTCGTCGAAGGAGCACTCGAACTGGCCGACCGGTCCGCCGTGAAGACGCAGGATCGTGGGATACCGCTTCCCGGCCACGTAGTCCGGCGGTTTCGCCAGAAACCCGTGGATCTCGGTGCCGTCCTTGCTCTTGAACTTCGTCTCCTCGACGGCGCCGAGGCGCACCTCGGCGAGCCAGCCCGCGTTCTGTTTCGAGAGCGCCCGGGGCGCGCCCTTCTCGACGGCGTAGATCTCGTCGGGCAGGAGGACCGTGCCCATCTGAACGGCGATCCGATCCTTCACCGCGCTGAAGCCGGCGACGACCTGGCGTCCGTTCACGAGACGCTCGACCTTGCCGCCGGCGGCGGGGATGCGCGCGAGCCCGACGGCCTGGTCGTCCTCGAGCATGAAGAGGATCGCCGAACCGTCGGCCGTGTACTGCGGCGAGTGCACGTTGAGGTCGACGTCCGCGGTCAGCACCTTCGGCGCGCCGCCGGTCGCGGGAACGACCGCGAGCCGGTGGAGACCATAGTAGATGAGCTTGTCGAGGCCGCCCTGCACGTACGCGATCGACTTGGAGTCGGGGCTCCAGGCGAGAGGGCTCCCCCAGTCGGGCTGGTTGTCGGAGCGCTCGTCGCTCGTGAGCGCCCGGGGCGTGGCGCCCGGCCGCGCCTCGATCGCGTAGAGATCCCAGTTGTCCGTGCGGTCCGCCTCATCCATGCGCTTCGACACGAAAGCGATCGTTTTGCCGTCGGGCGACCAGGCCGGCAGCTCCTCGTCGTAATCGCCGCGCGTCAGGACCTCGGACTTCCGTGTGGCGATGTCGAAGATCGAGAGGTGATTGCGGAGCTTGCCGAGGTAGCCGGTCCCGTCGAGCTTGAACTGGTAGCGGTCGATGACGATCGGCTTCTTCGTCTTTCGCTTCGAGGGCTTCTCGTCGTCGGACTCGTCGGGATCCGGATCCGTGACGACGAGGACGAGCTTCCGGCTGTCCGGGGACCAGTCGAAATCCTCCACGCCACCCTTTTCCTGAGTGATTTTCTCCGCTTCGCCGCCCGTGCGGGGAAGCAGCCAGACCTGCGAGGCGTCGTTGTCGTCGTCGCGGCTCGAAAGAAACGCGAGGTACTTCCCGTCCGGGCTCCACTGCGGCGTGTTCTCCGACTCCTTGCTCGTCGTCAGCCGCACCGACTCCTGGCCATCCCAGCGGGTCATCCAGATGTCGGAGCTGTTCCGGTCTTCCTTCAGGTCCGGCGTGCGGACGGAGTAGGCGACCCACGCTCCGTCGGGCGAAACCTGCGGATCGGACACGCTCTTCATTCGGGCGACGTCGTCGAGCCCGAAGTTGTGCTTCGCCGGCTGGGCGGCGACACCTGCGGCGAGCGCCAGAAACCAGAAACCGAAGATCATTCGACGCATCGACTCGTCCTCCCGGTTCGTGGAATACCGGGAGTTTATCGCCGCCGCCGTCGAGAACCGCCGGTCACGCTTCGGGCCGCGCGCGGCGCGCCAGGTACTCGGCGAGGGGGTCGCGGAAGTGGCGGATCGGGCGGCCGGTCAGTCGCTCGTACTTTCCGCTGTCGAGAACGGAGTACGCCGGTCGGCGGGCGGGCCGGGCGAGGGCCTCGGCCGTCGTCGGGTCGACCGCGACGTCGGAGCGCCCGGCGAGCCAGAGGATCTCGCGGGCGAAGTCGTTCCAGGAGACCTCCCCGCGGTTGGCGAAGTGATAGACGCCCGTGGCCCCCGCTTCGAGGAGGGCGAGCAGCGCCTCGGAGAGGTCGGTGGTCGAGGTCGGACGGCCGACCTGATCGACGACCACGGACAGACGCGTTTTGCCCGACTCGAGCTGCTTGAGGATCGCTTCGACGAAGTTCCAGCCCGAACGCCCGAAGAGCCAGGACGCGCGGACGATCAGGCTCCCCGGCAGGCGCATGGCCTCCTCTTCGCCGGCCCGCTTGGACCGCCCGTAGGCCGAAACCGGGTTCACCGGGTCGTCCTCGGAATAGGGGCTCCCCTTCGTTCCATCGAAGACGAAGTCGGTCGAGATCTGCACGAGCTGCGCACCGGCATGTCCGCACGCATCCGCCAGGTTCGCGACACCCTCGGCGTTGACTTCGAACGCCCGGGCGTTCGTCTCGCAGTCGTCCACCTTCGTGAAGGCCGCGCAGTTGACGACGACCTCGGGGCGAAGCTCGCGCAGCGAGCGGGAGACCTGTCCCGGATCCGCGATGTCGAGCTCCGCTTTCGGCCGGGCGAGGACGTCGTAGCCGGCGGCGGTCAGGAGAAACACGAGGTCGGAACCGAGCATCCCCGAGGCGCCGGTGACGAGCACCCGCCGGCGGGCCCGGGGCGAAGGCCTCGGGGCCGCGAGCACGGCCGCATGGGTTTCGGAGGAGCCGCCCGCGCCCGGCATGGGCCGAAGCTAACCGGGCTCCTTGGCGGTCGCGGAGGACGTCGCCAGCCGCTGCGCGTACTGCGAGCGATAGAACTCGCGGTAGGCCGCGTCGCGCTCCTTGATCGGCCGCCACCACTCTTCGTGAGCGCGATACCAGCGCACGGTCTCGGTCAGCCCGTCTTCGAACGGCGTCGTCGGCGAGAAGCCGAGCCTCGCGAGCTTCGACGCGTCGAGCGAGTACCGGCGGTCGTGGCCGGGCCGGTCGTCGACGAAACGGATGAGGGTCTCGGGTTTGCCGAGCTCGCCGAGCACGCGCCGCGTGATCTGGATGTTCTCGGCCTCATTGCCGCCGGCGATGTTGTACGTCTCCCCCGGCTTGCCCGCGTCCAGGAGAAAGTCGATCGCGGCGGCGTGGTCGCGCACGAAGAGCCAGTCGCGGACGTTTCGGCCGTCGCCGTAGAGCGGCAGGGGCTCGCCGTCGATGGCGTTGGTCGCGAAGAGCGGAACGAGCTTCTCGGGATACTGGAAGGGCCCGTAGTTGTTGGAGGCCCGCGTGACGATCACCGGCATCCCGTAGGACGCCCAGTAGGAATACGCGAGGCGATCGCCGCCGGCCTTGGAGGCGGCGTACGGGTTGCGCGGATTGAGCGGCGACTCTTCCGTGAACGAGCCGGTCGGGATCGTGCCGTAGACCTCGTCGGTCGAGATCTGGATGAACTTCGAGACGCCGCGGCGCTTGGCCTCTTCGAGAAGGACGAAGACGCCGCGCACGTCGGTCTCGATGAAGGACGCGTCGCCCAGGAGCGAGCGGTCCACGTGGGTTTCGGCCGCGAAATTGACGACGGCGTCGCAGCCTTCCATCGCCACGCCGACGACGTCCGGATCCACGATGTCGCCGCGGACGAAGCGGTAATCCGGACGGTGCGCCACGTCCGCGAGGTTCGCCGGGTTGGCCGCGTAGGTGAGCTTGTCGAGGTTGACGATCGAGACGCGGCCCTCGCGGGACGCGAGGACGTGGCGGATGAAGTTCGACCCGATGAAGCCGCATCCGCCGGTGACCAGAAGCTTCATACGATCCCGATCTCCGAGTTGTCCCCGACGAGGAACCGGTGGACGCGCGGGCGCTCGGCGCCCGGGTGAATGCGCACGTTCTTGCCGATCAGCGAATCCGCGATCCGCACCGGGATCCGCTCGAGCTTCGCGCCCTCGAGGACGATCGAGTTCTCGATCTCGCAGCGGTCGATGAGACAGCCGGCGCCGATCGACGTATAGGGCCCGACGAAGGCGTCGCGGATCTCGGAGCCCGGCCCGATGACGGCGGGCCCGCGGACCGTGCAGCGGGTCAGGCGGGCGCCCGGCTCGATGACGACCTTGCCCTCGACCTGGCAGCCGTCTCCGAGGTTCGAGAGGCCGCGGGCGGTGAACGTGTCCAGGATGATGCGGTTGGCCTCGAGCATGTCCTCGATCTTGCCGGTGTCTTTCCACCAGCCCGTGACCAGGTGCGGGTGCACGCTCTTGCCGTGATCCACGAGCCACTGGATCGCGTCCGTGATCTCGAGCTCCTGCCGGGCGCTCGGGCGGATGGAGTGCACGGCTTCGAAGACCGTGTCGTCGAACATGTAGACGCCGACGAGGGCCAGGTCCGACTTCGGCACCTTCGGCTTCTCGGTCAGCCGCACCACGCGCCCGTTCTCGAGCTCGGCGACGCCGAACTGCGACGGGTCCGGGACCTTCGCGAGGAGGATCTGCGAGTTGCAGCCGAGCTTGCGGTAGTCGTCGACCAGCGCCGTGATGCCGTCGGCGATCACGTTGTCGCCGAGGTACATGACGAAGGGCTCGCCCTTGAGGTACTTCTCGGAGATGAGCACCGCGTGCGCCAGGCCGCGGGGCGCGTCCTGCGGGATGTACGTGATCTTCGCGCCGAAGCGGGACCCGTCGCCGAGCGCCGCCTCGATCTCCGCGCGCGTGTCGCCCACGACGACGCCGATCTCGGAGATCCCGGCCGCGACGATCGCCTCGACCCCGTAGAACAGCACCGGCTTGTTGGCCACCGGGACGAGCTGCTTGGCGCTCGTATAGGTCAGCGGGCGCAGGCGGGTGCCCTTGCCGCCCGACAGGATGAGGCCTTTCATTGGGGAGGGATCATACCGAACCCCCGGCCGGTGGCCGGACGACGGCCGCCGGCTAGAACCCGAGAAGCGCGTCGATCGACCCGTTGAGGTCGAGGATCGTCCCGATGTCCTTCAGGTTGACGACGAGCCGGTAGTCGTTGCGGGGCGCCGGCGGAAGGCGCAGCTGCCGGACCTCCAGAAAGACGGTGTAGCAGGAGCCCTTGTAGGTCAGAAGCCCCCGATCCTCCTGGACGAGATTCGTCTGCGCGTCGTAGGCGACCGACGCGTCGAACCGGAAGTACTTGCCGAGGTCCACGCCGCCGGAGAAGCGGAACTGGTCGGAGTTGAAGAACTGGCCGGGCGTCGTGACGATGGGCCGCGCGCCGAACCAGCTGAAGTTGACGTAGTTGGGGCCCCAGTTGGAACCGGCCGTGACGCTCGCGTTCGTGAGCTGATTGGCGTAGGGGTCGTAGGCGAGCCGGCCGTCGACGTGGAAGAACCCGGGTTGCGCGATGCGGAGCAGTCCCTCGTAGGGGCCCGTCTTGCGCTGCTGAAACGAGGGCGGCAGCGGCACCAGCGACTGCGGGAACTCGAAGGCGTACGTCTGGGCGATCTCGAGCGACGCGATTTCCTCGGCCGAGCCCTTGACGCCGGCGGCCCGCGCGAGAAGGCGGTTGACGATCGCGTAGCGGACCTGGTTGCGGCCGAGGGCGTTGTC
The DNA here is from genome assembly GCA_963782585.1 of uncultured Acidobacteriota bacterium. Classification (GTDB taxonomy): domain Bacteria; phylum Acidobacteriota; class Thermoanaerobaculia; order UBA5066; family Gp7-AA6; genus DAHUXD01. The sequence goes on along the minus strand of CAWAKL010000003.1, from coordinate 88,537 downwards.
GATCTCGTCGAAGCCGGGGATGTGGTCGGGATCGTCGACGTTCGAGACGTACTGGTAGTCCACGCGCGGCTCGATGACGTGCTTGAACTTGTCCCAGGGGCCGATCGTCGTGTCGTAGATGCGCGAGAAAGACGGACCGACGAAAGAGACGCCGCCCTCCCCGTAGGCCCGGGTGAAAGCCTCGCCCGTGAACTGGCCGCCCGGAATCAGGACCGAGTCGGTGTACTGCGTGATGCGGCCGCCCGCCCGCGCCGTCAGGGAGAGCCAGGGAATTTCTTTGAAGGGGAACGAGACGATGGGATACGCGTCGAACCGGCCGTAGGTGCCGCGCGTGAAGTCCCGGCCGCGGTTCATGTAGAGGGCGGACAGGGAGGACTGGAGGGAGAGATAGAAGGGGCTGCGGCCGATCTGCGCCGTGCGGTGGAAGAACTCGACCGACGGAAACCGCTCCTGGATGACGGTCGAGGAGTAGAAGGTCTCGCTCCGTTCGAACCGGACGTTGAGCGAGTCGGCGCCGAGATTCTTCGTCAGGAATCCGCGCGAGACGATCTGGCGCGCGGAGTTGAGCCAGAAGCTCCGCTCGAAGTCCTGCAGGTACTCCTGGTCGGAGTAGTCTCGGATGTTCAAGACTCCACGGAAGCCGAACGGCAGATCGTCGGACACGTGGTCGAGCCGCAGCTTCCAGCGCGTCTCCGGCTGCTGGGTGAAGACGCCGAGGGAGCCATCGGGCAGCGTGCAGACGCCTTCGCCTCCGTCCGGCGGCGCCTGCGCGATCGGGACGCAGACCGTCGCGTTCTTGTCCCGAATGACGTAGCCCTGGAAGAGGCCGGCCGACTCGTCGGTCGGCCGCCAGCGCGATTCGATCCCGCCGCCGATCGAGCCGTCGAAATAGGTGTCGACGTGGATGGTCTGGTCGGTCGGGCGCCCGGTGACCCAGAAGTACGAAAGCCCGAGGTAGCCGCCACGTTGATTGCTGTACCCGATGCCCGGGACGAGCATTCCCGAGGCCCGGTCCTCCTTGGTCGGCCAGATGAGGTACGGCGTGTACAGGATCGGCACCTTGCCCGCCCGAAACGCCACGTGCTTCATCCGGGCGTAGTCGTCGAGCGTCACGGTGGCCTCGGAGAGGGTGAACGACCACTCGGGGTCCGGCATCTCGCAGGCCGTGAAGACGCCGTCCTTGATCCGGTAGGTGGCCGGCCCGATCTTCTCGATCGTGGAGCCCACGATGTGAAACGTCGGCGGAAGATCCGCCGTGGCGTCCTCGAGCACGCCCGTCTTGGTGTCGAGGTGGAAGGTGCCTCGCGTGCCGGAGAGGCGCGTCGGCCCCTGGTCGATCACGACGTGGCCCGTCAGCACCGCGGTCTTCGTCGCAAATTCGTAGCGCGCCGCGTCGGCCGTGATCTTGACGTCCTGGTACTCGATGACGACCTCTTCGCTCCCCTCCCAGAACTGGTCCTTCACGAAGTGCACGGGCTTCTTCGTGTAGAGGCGGACCTCGCCGCCCTCCTCGGGGGTCTTGAACTTGATCTCGAAGTTCGTGCGCTGGTCGAAGCGGGAGGCGAACGGATCGGGCTCGGTGGCCACCTGCGCGAGCGCCGCGGAGGCGGATACGGAAGCGGCGAGAACCGCGGCGACCGGACTCCTCGCGGCCCGGCGTCCGTCCGGACGCGGCCTCACGCGTCCATGGTGCGGACGCTCGCGGCGACGCGAAACGCGGCCTCCGTTTTCGCGCGGACCTCGTCGGCCGTCACCCCCGGGGCGAGCTCGACGAGCTCGAGGCCGGCGCCGGCCTGCAGGACGTCGAAGACGCAGAGGTCCGTGATGATCCGGTGAACGCAGCGTCGGCCGGTCAGCGGCAGCGTGCAACGCTTGAGGATCTTCTTCTCCCCCGACTTCGCGTTGTGCTCCATGGTGACGACGAGCCGGCGCGCTCCGGCCACCAGGTCCATCGCGCCGCCCATGCCCTTCACCATCTTGCCGGGGATCATGTAGTTCGCGATGGAGCCCTCCTCGTCGACCTGCATCGCGCCGAGGATCGAGAGGTCGATGTGGCCGCCCCGGATCATCGCGAAGGAATCCGCCGAAGAGAAGTACGAGGCCCCGGGCCGGATCGTCACGGTCTCCTTGCCGGCGTTGATGAGGTCGGGGTCGACTTCGTCCTCCGCCGGGTACGGCCCCAGCCCGAGGATGCCGTTCTCCGACTGGAGGATGACCTCGATGCCGGGCGGGATGTGGTTCGCGATCAGCGTCGGCATGCCGATGCCCAGGTTGACGGTGTAGCCGTCACGCAACTCCCGGACCGCCCGGCGGATGATGCCTTCCCGGTCGAGCATCCGCCGCTCAGGCCTTTCTCACCGTACGGCGCTCGATCCGCTTCTGCCGCGGGGCGACGATCATGCGGTTGACGAACACGCCCGGCGTGTGCACGCACTCCGGATCGAGCTCGCCGACCTCGACGAGCTCCTCGACCTCGGCGACCGCGACCTTCCCCGCCGTGATCGCCATGGGATTGAAGTTGCGCGCGGACTTCCGGTAGACGAGGTTGCCGAGGCGATCGCCCTTCCAGGCGGCGACCATCGAAAAGTCGCCGACGATTCCGCGCTCGAGCAGATAGTCGCGCCCGTCGAAGCTCCGCGTCTCCTTGCCTTCCGCCACGAGCGTGCCGGCGCCGGCCGGCGTGTAGAAGCCGGGGATGCCCGCGCCGCCCGCCCGCATCCGTTCGGCGAGCGTGCCCTGCGGCACGAGCTCGACCTCGAGCTCGCCCGAGAGAAACTGCCTCTCGAACTCGGCGTTCTCCCCGACGTACGACGACACCATCTTGCGGATCAGCCGCGCCCGCAGCATCAGCCCGAGCCCCCAGTCGTCGACCCCGCAGTTGTTCGAGACGACCGTCAGATCCTTCACGCCGCGCTTCACGAGCGCGCCGATGAGGTTTTCGGGAATCCCGCAGAGTCCGAAGCCTCCGACGACGAGGGTCGCCCCGTCGGGCACGTCCTTCACGGCCTCGTCCGCGGACGAGACGACTTTGTTCATCATCGCCGCAACGATGATAACCGAGGGAAAGTTGAGGGTTAAGGGTCGAGGGTCGGGCGTGGGGTCGAGAGACCGCTCGCGCAACCGCGATGAACTCGGTGACGTCGAGGTCGGCGCTCGCGCCGGGAAACTGCGCGAGACGGTCGCGGCGCGCCGCGGCCTGAGGCGACACCGGCAGGGTCTGCGTGTCGATCGAAGTCACGCGATAGCCCGACGCTTCGAAGAGGTCGGTGAGCGTCTGCCGCGTGAAGAAGCGGACGTGTGTCCCCGAAAGGATCGAGTAGGGCACGTAGTCGAAGTGGCCGCGGATCAGATCGTCCACGATGGACCAGTGACCGATGTTCGGCACGGACGCGACGAGCACTGCCCGCTCGGAGAGCCAGGGCCGCACGCGGACGAGGGCGTCTGAGGGGTCTGCGAGGTGCTCGAGAACGTCGCCGAAGAGGATCGCGTCGAAGCGGCCGGCAAAGTCCTCCCGGACGTCTTCGAGACGGCCCGCGAGCACCTGGTCGTAGACGCGAGCGGCGGCGGCCGCGTCCTCGGCGTCCGGCTCGATGCCGACGATGCGCATCTGCGGCGCTCCGCGCGCGCGCAGGGCCGACGCGGTCGCGCCTCGCGAGCAACCGACGTCGAGAACGGCGGCGGCGCCCGCCGGCACCCGGGCCGCGAGGTCGTCGCGCGAAGACGCGTCCATGGCCCCGTAGCGGTGCACGTAGGCTCCTGGATCGATCGCCGCGGTAAGGCCGCGCCGCGCGGCTTCCGCGGGAACGCTGCGCAGCGGAAGCTCGCGGGGCAACGCTTCGCGAGCGCCGATCGCCGCACCGCGAAGACCGGCGAGGAAGCCGAGGCCGCGGCGCGGAGCGCCCCGCCGGAGGCCGCAACGAAGTCCACCGCCTCCGAAAGCAGCGTGGGCGTCAGGTAGGCGAACGGCGGCGCGCCCCGGACGTCGTCCGAGTCGCCTTCGTTCGAGACCGGAAGCGCGACCGCCAGATCCGGCCGCGAGACGAGCGCCCGCACGAGCCGGAGGCCGGGCCCGGGCAGCAGGTACGCCTCCGGGTCGGCCTGGACGAGCACGATCGGCGCATCCCCCGCCGCGTCGGCCACCCGGGGGTCGCGCCCCGGCGACTCGGTCCGCCGGCGCGCGGGAAGGCGGCGCGCGTATCGGGCCGCGAGCCTCCAGGACCACGGCGCTTCCGCCCGGAATCGGGGGACGCCGCCCAGAACGAGGTCGAACGCGTCCCCGGCCGTCGGAGCTCCCGTCAGGCCGTCTCCACCAGCATCGCCGTCGCCTCGCCGCCGCCGATGCAGATCGCGGCGACGCCGCGTTTCTTGCCGCGCTTCTTGAGCGCGTGGATGAGCGTCGTCAGAATGCGCGCGCCCGAGGCGCCGATGGGATGCCCGAGCGCCACCGCGCCGCCGTTCACGTTGACGCGGTCCGCGGGAATGGACAGCTCGCGGATCGCCGCCATGGCCACCGCCGCGAAGGCCTCGTTGATCTCCCAGAGGTCGATGTCGGAGACCGACAGACCCGTCTTCGCGAGGAGCTTCTGAATCGCTCCGACCGGCGCGGTCGTGAACCACTCGGGCGCCTGGGCCACGCCGGCGTGGGCCACGATGCGGGCGATCGGCTTCCACCCCTTCGCCTTCGCCGTTTCCTCCGACGTCACGACGAGGGCCGCGGCGCCGTCGTTGATCTTCGAGGAGTTGGCGGCCGTCACCGACCCGTCCTTCTGGAACGACGGCTTGAGCGTCGGCATCTTCTCGAGCGGCGCGCTGAAGGGCTCCTCGTCCGCGTCGATCCTGAGCGGGTCGCCCTTCTTCTGGGGGACCTCGACGGGCGCGATCTCGTCCGCGAAGGCGCCGCTCTTCGTCGCGTTCTGCGCGCGCTTGTAGGACTCGAGCGAGAACGCGTCCTGCTCTTCGCGCGTGAACTTGTACTTCGCCACGCAGAGCTCGGCGCAGTTGCCCATGTGCTGGTCCTTGTAGGGGTCCCAGAGGCCGTCCTTGATCATCGAGTCGACGAGGGTCCCGTTGCCCATGCGGAGCCCGGAGCGCCCCTTCTCGAGCAGGTACGGCGCATTCGACATGGACTCCATGCCGCCCGCCACGGCGACCTCGTATTCGCCGGCCTGGATCGCGTTCCCTGCGTCCATGACGGCCCGCATCCCGGACCCGCAGACCTTGTGGACGGTCACGCACGGAACCGAGTTCGGGATGCCCGCGCCGAGCGAAGCTTGCCGGGCCGGAGCCTGCCCCTGACCCGCCTGGAGGACGTTGCCGAAGACGACCTGCTCGACCTCCTCGGGTTTGACCCCGGCGCGCTCGAGAGCGGCGCGAATCGCCACCGAGCCGAGGGCCGGAGCCGGGAGCGACGAGAGCTTTCCGAGAAACGACCCGACGGGCGTGCGGGCCGCCGAAAGGATGACGAGGTTTTTCATAGGGCGCGGATTCTAGCTCCTGTTCCAACTACGCCGGCGCCGGGTTCCCGGGTTCACCTGGCCGACTCGAGCTTCCAGCCGTTGCGGATCGTCGTGGCCTGGCAGTAGGTCTTCAGGCAGTCGACGTCGTTCAGGCATTGCAGGATCATCTCGCAGGCCGTGGCCGGCGAGGACCCATCGGCCACATCGGCGTTCTCCACGCACTTTCCGGCGAAGGCGGGATTGGTGAAGACGCAGGTGGCTTTTGTCGGCGGTCCGGCCGGAGAAGGCGACGGCGCGGCCCCGGAAAGGAGCGCGAGCGCCGAGACGACCCACAGAGTCCTTCGCATGTGTCCTCCTCGGAAGCCCTGCGGGCCGAATCATAAGCCGCCCTCCGGGTTACTCTCTTCGCATGGCCCGGATCCTGGCCGTCGATTTCGGAGAGCGGCGCATCGGACTCGCGACTTCGGACGCCTCGGGGACTCTCGCCACGCCGCGGGTCACCCTCCTCCGCAAGAGCGACGGCGCCGTGCTCGAGGAGCTCGCCGGCTTCGCCGGCCGGGAGGAGATCTCGCTCGCGGTCTTCGGCATTCCCCGCTCGCCCGAGGGCGTCGAGAGCCCCCTCGCCGGCCGCATCCGCGCCTTCGCCGCCAAGTTCGAGCGAAAGACCGGCCTGCCGGTCCGCTTTCACGAAGAGACGCTGACGTCGAACGAAGCGGCCCGCCGGCTCCCCCGGCGTGCGCGGAAGGAGGACCTGGATCGCACGGCCGCGGCCGTCCTCCTCGAGGACTATCTCTCGAGCGCCGGACGAGGGGCTCGATGAGCGTCCCGCGGGGGCCCCGTTGAGCGCCGGCCGCCGCTTTCTGCGGCTCGGCCTCCTGCTCGGCCTCCTGCTCTTCGCCGGCGCGCTCTATCTCTACTGGCGCCTGGAGCGCCCCGGAAAGCCCGCGACTCCCGGGGAGGTCGTCGTTTTCTTCCCGTTCGGGACTCCGACCTCCGAGATCTTCCGCCGCCTCTCGGACGAACGGATCGTCTCGCCCGCCTGGCTCGCCGAGGCCTGGTACCGCCTGGCCGAAAGCGCGACGCCCCTGCAGGCGGGCGAATACCGCTTCACCCGCCCGACGGCGCTCTCCGACGTCATCGCCCGGATGAGCCGCGGCGACGTCGTCCAGCACACGATCGTCGTGCCCGAGGGCCTGACGGCGGACGAGACGTTCGAGCTCTTCTGGAGCCGCGGGATCGCGCGGAAGGCCGCCTTCCAGAAGGCCTTCACGAACCCCGAGCTCATCGCGTCGGTCGCCCGCGGGGCCCCGGATCTCGAGGGGTTTCTCTTCCCGGACACCTACGTCGTGACGCGCTCGACCCTCGCCCGCCAGGTCGTCGAGACGATGCTCGCCAACTTCCGCCGGCACTTCACTCCGGAAATGCGCGAGCGGGCGGCGGCGATGGACTTCTCCATCCGCGACGCCGTGATCCTCGCTTCGATCGTCCAGAAGGAAGCCTTGCTCCCGCGCGAGGCGCCGGTCATCGCCGGCGTGTACTGGAACCGGCTGAAGCGAAGAATGCGCCTCCAGGCGGATCCGACGGTCGCCTACGCGATGAAGCGCGACGCCAAGTGGACCGGCACGCTCTACCGCTCGGACTACGGCTACCCGTCGGTCTTCAACACCTACCTCCACGGAGGGCTGCCGCCGGGCCCGATCTGCAACCCGGGGGCTGCCGCTCTGAAGGCCTCGGTCACGCCCACGAAGAGCGACTTCTTCTACTTCGTCGCCGACCGCACGGGCGGCCACACCTTCTCCACGACGTTCGAGGAGCATCTCGACGCCATCGCCGCGGCCCGCCGGCGGAGCGACCCGGCGCCGCCACCCGAGCAGTACGGGCCGCACTTCGAGGAGCAGGCCTCGCAGTGACGTAGGGCACGTCTCGCCGTCCTTGACCGACCCGGCCCCGCGCCTCACAATCCATACAAACCCTCGGAATGCCGACAGACAAACTGCCTCGCTCGTTCGGAAGCTACCTTCTGACGGCGGCGCTGGGAGACGACGCCCTCGGGCGCCAGTTTCGGGCGCGCCGTCCGGGCGAAAGCCCGGGCTTCGTGCGCCTGCGCATTCTCGACGGACCCGAACTGTCGGGCGACGCGCTGCTCGACGCGATCGAGGAGAACGGCGAGGTCCACGGTTTCCTCAAGAACCCCGCCGTCGTCCGGGGCGTCGACATGGACGCCGCCGACGGCATCCCGTACGTCGCCTGGAGCGAGCCCAACGGGCGGACGCTCGCCGACCTGCACGGGAAGTGCCGGTCGCTCGCGCGAAAGATTCCGATCGAGCACGCGCTTCTGATCGCCGAGAAAATCGCGACCGCTCTCGACCACGCGAACAACACGATGATCGACGGCGACCGCACGCTCCACGGGCTCGTCTGGCCGGGGTTCGTTTCGATATCGGACGACGGCGACATCCGTCTCGGGGGGTTCGGCCTCGCTTCGGGAGTGCTGCCGTCGATCGATCGGCCGCAGCTCGCGACCGAGGTCGGCGTTTACCTTCCCGACGAGGAGCGGCGATCCGGCGTGGTCGGGCGGAACACGGACGTCTACTCCGTCGGTGTGCTTCTGCTCGAGCTGCTCACCGGACATGCGCCGCCGCCGGATCCCCTCGCGTTCGTCCGCGGCACCGCCCCCGGCGGCCCCCCGCCCCTCCAGCCGGAGATCCTCGCGCTCCTGCGGATGAGCCTCGCTCCCGCCGAGAGCCGGTACGCCTCGAGCGGGGACCTGCGGCGGGAGCTGGGCAAGCTGCTCTTTTCGGGGCCCTATTCGCCGTCCACCTTCAACCTCGCGTACTTCCTCAACGACCAGTTCCGCGACGAGATCGAGGCAGAGATTCGCGCCCGCAAGCGCGAGGCCGCGTTCGAAATGCACGGGGTCGGACCGGCGGCGCGAAGCGTCGAGCCGGCTCCCGTGGAACGGGCCGAGCCGGCCCCACCCGCCCCCGTGCCGGCGGTTCCCTCATCCCCGATCCCGCCGTCCGCGAAACTCAATCGGCCTTCACACACGGAGCCGCGGATCACGGTCGCGGAGCCCGCGCGCCGCCCTCACGGAAAGAGCCCGGCGGTCCTCGTCGGCGGTCTGCTCGCGGCCCTCGCCGTGGCGGGCGGCATCTATGTCGTCTCGCGGAGACCGCCGGACCCGGTCGCCGGACCTCGGCCCGACGGCGGCGCCCCCCCCGCGCCCACGCGCACTCTGCTGCCCGAGCTTCAGCCCACCCCGGCCGGACCGACGAGCGGCATGACCGAAGTGCAGTTCCGCGATGAGGTGACTCGTCGCGTCGCGCTGGAGACCCAACGCCTCGAAGCGGAGATGCGCGGCCGCAACGCCGTCACGCCCTCTCGCCTCGCGGGCGGGCCGATCGAGCGTCCGACGACGCCGCTCGCCGCGCTCATCATCGCTCCCCCGCCCACGGCCCGTCCGACGCCCACCGCCGCGCCGGTCATCGCCTCCGTGGTGATTGCGGCCCCGGTGATCGCCGCCCCGCCGCCCGCGGATCCTCCCTCGCCCGAGCGAGCCCCGGCGACGCCCGTCGCGGTCGCGCTCATTCCCGTTCCGGCCGAGCCGCCGCCCGCCGCCCTCCGCGAGGGGTCGCTCGTCCCGCTCGAGGAAGTCGACGAGCCGCCGAAGATCGCGACCCTGGTGAAGCCGAGCTATCCCCCGCTCGCGCTGAAGGCCCGCATCGGAGGAATCGTCGTCCTGCGCGTCCTCGTGTCGGAGAAGGGCCTCCCCCTCGAGGTCCAGCTCGCGCGGAAGGCGCCCGCCGGCCTCGACACGGCGGCCGTCGCCGCCGTGAAACGCTGGACGTTCACGCCGCCGCGAAAAGGCGGTGTGCCGGTCCGGACCTGGATGACGGTCCCGATTCCGTTCGAGCCGTAGCCGTCATCCTGAGGGCCGAAGGCCCGAAGGATCCCAGACTCGATCGCGGCGCTACGAGTTCGGGATCCTTCGTCGCTTCGCTCCTCAGGATGACGCGCGGGAACTCAGTGCGTCGCCTTCGGCGGCGCGTAGTCGATCGACTTGAGCCCCGGCGCCTTGGTCCGGAGGAAGTCCTCCATGACCTTGTCCTCGGTCCACAGGATCTCGGTACCGTCGATGTAGTAGGTCGGTGTGGACTTGACGCCCAGCCGCTGGCCTTCTTCGAGATCCTTGCGGACGTCGCCGAGACTCTCCTCGCGCAGGTAGCAGGCCTTGAAGTCCGCCTGCGGAATTCCGGCAGACTCGGCAAAGTTGAACGCGAGCTCGTCGATGCCGGAGACCGTCAGGGCCTGCTGCTGGGAGTAGACCGCCTTCTTGAACGCGAACATCGACTGCTTGCCGAGGCGGAACATGCAGTCCGCCGCCGCGGCCGCCTTCATCGACCAGGCGTGGTTGAACCAGAGCGGGAAAAACTTGTAATAACGCTTTGCCGGAAGGACCCCCGCGTTGGCCTCGAGGAGGGCGTCCATCTGCGTGCCGCGGTACTTGCAGTAGCCGCACTCCATGTCGGCGTATTCCACGACCGTCACGGCGCCGTCGGCCTTGCCCTCGAAGCGGTTCTGCGACAGGTCCATGCGACGCTTGCGCTCCTCGCGAGGATCCGCCTGGAGGTCCCAGAGGTTGCCGCTGAAGTAGCGGGCGCCGTCGGGCGTGACGTAACCGGGCATGCGGATGGGGCCCCACCCGGACTCGACGGCGATCCAGACGCCCTTCAGGCCGGCGGCGTCACGCTCGGGCGCGAGGGACGCTCGGGCGCGCGTGCGGTAGATGTTGGCGGTCCGGCTCTCCATCCAGGCGAGGTCGGCCGCGCTCGTGACCGGTTTCGGAGCCGGATTCGTGAGCGTGTCGCCGTCGTAAAACCACTTTCCGTCGTCCGACACGTACACGATCTTCTCCACCGCGAGCTTGGGGTACTTACCCGAGCGCTTGACCTTGTACCCCTGGAAGCCGGGCAGGCGGTCGACGGCCTTCTCGACGGTGACCTTCGAGGCCGGGTCGAAGGGCAGATAGTTCTGCATATAAGCGGGGAGCCGCGTCTCCACGGCGGTGACGCCCTCCTTGGCCTGGACTCCGTGCAGAGCCGTGATCCCGGCGAGCAGGGCGAGGAGGCACAATCCGAACGCGCGAGTCTTCATCTTCTCCCTTTCCGGATACTCATTGGCCCGTGGGCCGTGCCTGTTTTAGCAGATTCAGGGACTGCTGGACGCCGGACTGGCCGGGCTTGATGCGGAGCGACTTCTCGAAGAGCGCCACGGCCTCGTCGGGACGCCCCAGGCATGTCTTGAAGAGGGCGATGGCGTTGAGGGTGTCGGGATCGGCGCTCGTGGCCTCGAACCGTTCGACGCTGCTCAGGCCCCCTTCGCAGTCCTTCGCCTGAAAGCGGATGAGGCCGAGCTCGCGAGCGATCCGCTCGTCGGCGGGATACGCCTGCGTCCCCCGCTCGAGGACTTCCCGGGCCCGGGCGGGCTTGCCCGCGTCGTCGTACTCGCCGAACCATCGCAGGATCGTTCCCTCGGGATCGGCGTGTCCGGCGACGAGCGATCGGAAGAGCCAGTCGATGGCGGCCGCATCCCGGCCGCGGGCCTTTTCGAGGATGGCCATGTTGAACTGCGGCGAGGGATAGCCCGGCCGCAGCTCGAGCGCTTTCCGGAAGGCCTCCTCGGCCGCGCGGTAGTCCTTCGTAGTCTCCCGCGTGTAGACGCCGAGGTTGTTCCAGCCGCCCTCCGTGAGACCCGGCCGCTCGCCGCCGGAGGGGGCCAGCTTCGCCGGCTCGCTCCCGGAGAGGTACCCGAGGTTGCGCAGGCGCTCGGCGTAGTCGCTCGCCTCTTTCTCCGACATCGCCTCCGCCTGGACCCGCCGCACGGGCGTCGAGCCGTAGACATCCTTCCGGATCGGCGTGGGCAGCCGTTCGAAGGCCGCCGTGATGACCCGGCCCCGAGTCCTCCGGTCGAGCGGGAGATCGAGGAGCGCCGTGACCGTCGGCACGAGATCGAACACGCTGGCGTCGCCGCGCGCGGCGCCCCGTCGCACGTTCGCGCCCCAGGCCGCGAAGACGCCGTCGAGCCGGTGCCAGAACGCGGCCGTGGCCGGGTTGAGCGAGGACCGCTCGCAGGTCCGATCGTCGCTCCACTTGAACCCGTGGTCGGAGCTGACGAGGAGAGTCGCTCCGTCCTCCGCGGCCCGCCGCATCCACTGACCGAGGAGCTTGTCGACGAGGATGTAGTACTCGTCGACCGCGCGGCGGAACCGCTTGAAATCCTCCTCCGAGACACAGTCCATCTTCGGCGGCACGAACGACGCGAAGACGTGGCCGATGCCGTCGGTTCCCTCGAGGTAGAGGACCATGAGGTCCGGCGTCGAGCGGTCGTAGAGGTCCCGGGCGATCCGCTGCTGGACGCGCGTCGCGACGAGGATGTTCGCGAGCGAGACGTAAGGGTTGTCGAGGCCCTTGCCCGAAGCGCGCAGGCGCGAAATTTCCTCGAGGGGCGCGTCGATGAACCGCGAGAGCTCGGCATCGGCCACGCGCCCGTCCCGCGCGATGATGAGCTCCACGCCCGGGGCGAGCGAGGGCGGATACGCGACGCCGGCCCGCGGCAGGTCCTTGAAGAGGATGGGGCTGACGTGATCCGTGATGAAGAATCCGTTGACCTCCTCGGCCGGATGGGTGGCCCACCAGCCGACGACGCCGACCGTGCGGCCGGCGGCCGAGGCCACGTTCCAGATCGCCGGCACGGCGCGCGAGTCTCCCGAGATCGGAACCTTCTGGCCGCTCTTCGGATCCACTTCCTGGAAGTCGAGGATGCGGTGGACGTCGGGCCCGACGCCCGTCGCGACCGAAGTCCAGACCACCGGCGAGAGCACGGGCAGGAAACTCTTCAGGCGCGCGGAGTACCCCTCCGCGGCCAGACGCTTCCAGTTCGGCATCTTTCCTTCGGCCGAAAGCCGATCGAGGAGCTCCCAGTCCAGGCCGTCCAGCCCGAGCCAGATGACCGGAGGGCGTGCGCCGGCGGGCCGGGGGGCCCGTGAGGGGACGTCGTTTTCCTCGACCGCCGCGACGAGCGGCGCGGCGGGCTTCGTCGCGGACGGTTTCGCCGCGTCGGAAGACGTCCCGCTCCCGGCGCGCTCGGGCGAGCGGCCGCAGCCGGATCCGCCGAGCAGAGCGAGCAGAACGACGGCGGCGCCGCCGGCGAGGAGTCCCGAAGGCTTCATCACCGCCCGCCGGATTTGCCCGAGGAACCCGAGGCCTGGCGCAGGCGGCCGTCGATGTAGTTCTCGGCGACTCCGGTGTCCGACGTCAGAAACGTCCCGTCATAGAAGAACACGGGCGTGCCGTTCAAGCCGAGGCTGAGGGCGAGCTCGACGTCTTTGGCGACGCGCTGGCGCGCGCGGCCGCTCGAGAGCTCCTCGCGGTACGCCGGGCCCACGCCGGCCGCTTCGGCCACGTCGGCGCCGGCCTGCCGCACGGAGGCCTCGGTCATCGACGAGGCCTGGGGGAAGACCGTCTGTTCGTAGCGGGCGTAAAGGGGCGGCGAAACGTTCGAGAGCGCCGCCGCAGTCTCGGCCGCGGCGAACGCCCAGTCGTGAACCTTGATCATCGGCAGGAAGCGGAACTCGACCGCTCCCCCGCCGTGCGACCACGCGAAGTCCGCGATCTGGGGACTGCGCTGGCGGCACCTCTCGCACTGGAAGTCGACGAACGCGGTGACGTAGTACTTCCCGTTTCGCGGCCGGACTCCGGGCGACTCCGAGAGCATCTTGCGGCGGATCTCCTCCGGCGCAACCGACAGCGGCCGGAACTGCCCGAGCAGAAGGGTCGCGCCGTCCTGCGATACGAAGCCCGACACCCGGGCCGAGGCTCCTTCCGCGAGGCGGAGGGTCGCCCGGAATGGCTTCAATGGTCCGCGCGCGCCGGGCTCCATCGCGATCGTGGCCGGCAGGCCGTACGCGTCCGTGAGGATGTCCTTCAGGATCGGAAGGTCGGTGGCTTCGGAGAAGGGCCGGCCCTTGCGGGTATCGTCGTGAAGCACCTCGCCGACGAAGACCTCGTCCTTGCCAGCATCGACGAGCGTGATCGACATCTCGTTACGATTCTTGAGCGCGCAGGAGCGCTCCACGCGCCAGGCCTCGAAGCCGGCCAGCGAGAGATCCGGGACGGGGGCGGCGGTGACCCGCGTTTCCGGGCAGAAGGAGTACCAGGACGTGAAGTAGCGGGTCAGTCGCTCCGCGGTCGGCGCGGCGGGAGTGGCCGCCCCGGCCGCACCGGCGCACACGAGCGCCCACAGCAGGGCGAAAAAGAGGGTCTTGCGCATTCGGGCAACCTTAACACGGGGCGGGGGTTACGGTATTTCCGCCGGGCGGTCTACGGGCGCTCCAGCATCATCCGCATGGTGCGGAAATCCAGCGCCACGCGGAAGTTCTTCAGAAACGAGTTGCCGAGAATGCCGTCCTCGAGCGCCCCGTCGTCCTCTTTGACCACGACGTTCTGGAAGCGCACGGCGAAGTCGGAGATTCCGATCGTCACCGAGTCGACGCGCGCCCAGGCCGCCTGGCTCTTGCCGAGCCCGTGGAGCGTCTTGGGGTAGAACTTCCCGCTCGCGTTCAGCTTGGCGCGCACGACGCCGCCCGACGTCAGCATCGTCGGCTCGCTGCCCGTGTCGAGGAGCATCTCGTACCAGCCGTACCGATTGATCGAAGCCCGCGCGAAGAGCCGTCCGCGCGCGACGAAGAGGTTCTGCTCGGGATCCCGGCCGGCCCCGTGGAAATCGACGCGCGTGAGCGTGATGCGGCGCGCCGCATAGTCGAGCTCGACCCGAAACTGCTTGATGAGGTGGAGGCCGAGGACGATGGGCACGGGAAACTCGCCCCGCGAGGTCTCGAACAGCAGGGCGTCGTCCGGCATCAGCATGACGGGCACGTTCTGGAGCGTGAAGCCCACGAACTCGAGCCGGTCGATGACGCCGAACGTCAGGGGAAACTCCTTCGTGTGCAGGCCCCGGCCGAACGCCTTGGAATCCGGGATCTCGCGGACTCCGACGGACTTGGCGAAAGACTGCGTCACGATCGTGTACGTGGCCCCGGTGTCGAGAATCGCGGCGGAGTCGTTGCCATTGATCCGGACGGGCACCCGGATGAGGTCGAAGGCCCGCATCGCGAACTCGCCGTCGTGCGACTCTCCGGGCTTCGGGCCGTCATAGAGGGGCAGGTTCCGGATCGCCTCGAGGAAGTTGAGGTACCCGGGAACGAGGCCGTAGCCGTCGCTCCGGGCCGCCTGGGCGAACTCGAGGGCGAGGGCGGGCTCGTCCCAGAACACGTACGCCTGGGCGAGGGCCCACTCGAGCTCGCCGCGGCGGGTGGCGCGGCTCTCCCTGGCGATCGCCTTGTTCAGAAGCGGCAGGGCCGCGTCGATGTCACCGCGAGCGAGCAGCGCCTTGCCGTACGCCGCGAGATAGCCGAGGTTGCCCTCGAGCTCGGCGGGAGGCATCGCGCGAAAGAGACTCTCGAGCTCGAGGTACTCGCCGCGCCCGAGCGCCTCCTCCGGGTTGAAGCCGAGGTGCGCGGGCGGCTTCACCTCCCCGGTGGGAAGCACCTGGACGGAATGGTGCGGTGACGCGCACGCGAGGACCGCGATGCAGGCCGCCGACACGGCGGCCGCGATTCCGGAAGCGAGGCGCTCGACGCGCGACGCCTCGCCCCTCGGCGCCACTCAGCGCGAAGCGGTTCTCGAGAAGGTGCCGGCCCGAACCGCGGTACGCGCCGTCTCGAGCGTCGTGAGGCTCCGAGGCTCGCGCTGCCAGACGTTCTGACCGTAACCGGCGCGCGTGATGAACTCGAAGTCCACCTGCTGGTACGAGATCCCCGTCGGCAGGAGCTCGCGGCGGAAGTGCCAGACCTCCCGGTAGTTCCCGTCGGCGTTGGGGAGCTTCGTTCCCGTACCGGTCATCTTGTCGAACGTGATGGCCGCGGACGCGCCGCTCTTGCCCCGGAGGGCGTTGCGCACGTCCAGCTCACTGTACTGGGACATACCCTTGGGATCCGCGGGATCGTCGCCCGTCGAGATGGGTTTTCTTCCGGCCCACGTCGGGGGGCCGAGGAGGACGAAGACCATCCCGCGATCCGTCAGGCTCCCCCGGGTCTCGTCCTGGGAAAACCGCGAGTCCGCGAACGCGACCCGGCGCTCGAACTCGATGCGGGCCTCGTTCTCGGGCGTTTCGCTCTTGGGGTCCCGGCCCTTCCAGAACTCCGTGATGAACTCGGAGCGCGACGCCGGATCCTGGAGGCGCTCGTAGTCGAGCCTCTGATCGCCCGTCAAAAGAAATCGCACGGGCCCTTCGGCCCAGTCTTCGCCGGCTTCTTCGGCCCCCTTCTCGATCGGGGCCTGGTACGCGCGGTAGGAGGTGGCGAGCGTGCCCGTCTCCGCCGGTTTTTGCGTGGCGACGTTTATCTCGCGCCGCGTCTCGTCGAGGGCCGCGATGACTTTCGGCGGGTAGGCGGACGGATCCAGCGAGGCGTTCGGCTCATAGGTCAGGAACGTCTCGAACTTCTCCCGGGCCTCGTCCGTGCGGCCGAGAGCCGCAAAGCAGGCGCCGCGATAGAACGCGAGGCCGGCCGGCAGCTGCGTTCGGTATTTTTCGTTGCCGGGTTTCTCCGCTTCGGCGGCGACGGCGTCGAGCGTGACGAGCGCGGCGTCGTACTGGGCGAGACGGAACTGCTCCTTGGCTTTGAGGAAGAGCCGGACGGTTAGATCGTCCCCGAAAGCGAGCGAGCACACAAAGACGAGGGCCGAGGCGAGGAGAGCGCGGCGCATGGGATACCTCCGCATCGAATCGATCATACGACTAGATACGGCGGAAGAATGCGGGAGTTGAGGTTTGCGCCAAGTCTGCGGAACGGCGTCCCAAGAATCGGCGCCGCCGGGCCTCCAACTTTCTGCCCCCGGGGTCCAAAAAAATGGGGCGGCCGAAGCCGCCCCTTGGGGGAACAGGTATCTCGCGGAGGTACTTAGAAGGTCACCTTGAGCGCGACGCGGAGCAGACGCGGGTTCGTCTGGGCCACCGTCTTGAGGAAGTCGGGGTTGTCCGTGCACGGAGCGGCCGCCGAGGCCGCGCAGGTGCCCGTTCCCGGCTGTTGGCCAGGCTGCCCGTAGAAGGGGCTCGACGGATCCGTGACGATGCTGCCGCCCGGGTTGAAGTTGGTGTCGATCGCGAACTCCGTCTGGCGGTTGAGCACGTTGAAGAGGTAGAGCTGCGGAGTGATGGTGACCGGGCCGAGAGCCATGTTGTAGCCCAGCGAGAGGTTCAGGTCGTAGTCGGTCGGGGTCCGGCCGAAGGTCCCGCGCTCCTCCATGTAGAGGTTGGCCGGGTAGAAGTCGTTGAACCAGGCCAGGCGGGAGGTCGGAAGACCCGAGCGGACGTAGAACTGCGCGCCCGCCGAGAGACCGAACGGCGCGTTGTAGACCGCGTCGATGCGGGCCTGCACCGGCCGATCGAGCTCGAGGTTGCCGTAGTCGTTGAAGGTGAACTGGTAGTAGTCGTAGTCGGCATTGATCCCGGGGTCCGTCTGGCCGGTGGCCTCGCGGATCGCGCCGGAGTAGTTGCCCTTGAGCGACGAGTACAGGAACGAGGCCTGCGCCCAGATCTGGTTGGTGAACTGCTTGCGGGCCACCATCTCGATGCCGCGGAAGATGCGCTTCGCATCGCCGATCGCCACGCCCGTCGTCGAGCAGTCGCCGGCGTTCGGGTCCGTCGGGTTGCCGGAGCCGTTGCAGGTCGGGAACTCACCCGACGCCGCCTGGCCGTCGCCGCCCGGGTTGAAGAGCGCGCAGGTGTTGGGCGCGATCGCGCCGTTGAGGTCGCAGCGGTCTTCGACCGTGCGGCCGAGGGTGCGGTAGGTGCCCTTGAGGCCGATCGAGAGCGTCGGATCGAGAGCCTTCTCGACGCCGAGCGTGAGCTCATCCTGATACGAAGCCTTGGTGAGGGGGGTCCCGTTCTTCACGCCGTTCGTCCAGCCATCCACGGGCTCGCCGGACGCGGTGCCTCCCTGGAAGTTCTCGCTGCGCGGGACGCATCCGGACGTGATCGCCGCGCCGTCACACTGCGGGCCGGCGAACTGGACGATCGAACCCTGCGTGTAGTTGTAGGTCTGGACCGCCGAGTTGGCCGTGAACACGCGGACGTTGAGGTCGGTGGGAAGCGAGTAGAAGAAGCGGCCGGCGGAAGCGTACAGCTTCGAGGTGCCGTCTCCCACGAAATCCCAGACCACGCCCACGCGGGGCGACCACTGGTTCTCCATGGCGAACGCCTTGAAGGGCCCGGTGGTCGGATCCAGGCCGTAGAAGGACTCGGTGTCGTAGCGGACGCCGGCGTTCAAGGTCAGCGTCGGGATGATCCGCCACTGGTCCTGGAGGAAACCGCTGTAGCGCTTGGTCGGCGTGTTGAAGTCCGACTGGTCGATGATCTGGTAGTCGTCCGTGGTGCCGTCGGCCAGCAGATCGTGCTGGTAGAAGACCTGGTGCGTCTCGCCCAGAGCGTTCGTGTAGACTCGGCGCCAGGCCGAGGTCGCAGAAGCTCGCGCCGTCCTGGAGGCACGGCCGGATGCGGACGCGCTCGGCGCCCGTGAAGAAGGTCGAGCCCGAGGTCGAGTCGTCCTGGAAGTCGCCGCCGATCTTGATCTCGTGGTTGCCGGCGTACGCCGTGAAGGATCCCGAGAAAGACTCGCGGATCGACCGGTTGTTCAGCGTCGGGCCGAAGACGTTTCCGAAGCCGCCGCCGACGACGAAGTTGGTGCCGGTCGGGTCCTCGGTGTAGTCGCGGATCTGGGGCACGTTGACGCCCTCGGGCTTCGTCGTGTAGCGGTCCCGGTGCTGGGAGTACTGGAACGTGAAGATGCCGAAGGAGCCGAAGAGCTGGTTCAGCCGCGCGCCGTAGTCGGGCCCGCCCGTGTCCTGCCGTCCGTTGTAGGAGAACGGCGAGGGGCCCGCGGGGGGCGCGATCACGCCGAACTGCGCGAGCGCGCCGTTCAGCTGCTGGGAGTCGGAGAACACGCTGCCCACGATCGAGGTGCCCTGGAGCGGGTTCAGCGTCATCTTGCCCGAGTACTTGTTCTGAACGAACGACTGCGGGAAATCCTCGCCCTCCCGAGGCCCGCCGAAGGGCTGCACGTTGTTGTTGGCCTGGACGCGATCGTAGGCGCCGAAGAACCAGATCTTGTCCTTGAGCACGAAGCCGCCGAGGTCGGCGCCCCACTCCTGGCGGACTTCCTTCGAGTTGAAGTAGGCGGGGCCGAGGCCGATGATGTTGTTGGCGTCGCCCTGCTCCGAGAAGTCCGGCGTCTGCACCATGTCGGGGTCCGCGCGCATGCCGGTGTCGTTGTAGTAACCGAACACGCCGCCGTGGAACTCGTTGCCGCCCGACTTCGTGATCACGTTGATCACGCCGCCGGTGTTGCGGCCGTACTCCGCCTGGTATCCGCCCGTCTTCACTTCGACTTCCTGGATGAACTCGCTGTTGATGTCCTTGCCCTGGAAGCCCTTGATGACGTTCGTCGTGTTGACGCCGTCGATCAGGAACAGGTTCTCCGACGACGTCGATCCGTAGACCGAGATCGCGAGCGAACGTCCCTGCGTCTCGCCGAAGTCCGCCTGCACGCCCGGCTGCGTGAACACGATGTCCGCGTAGTTGCGGCCGACAGGCAGCTTGTCGATGACCTTCGCCGAGTAGTTCGAGCCCTGCGTCGTCGACGTCGCGTCGACCAGCGGGGCCTCACCCGTGACGGTGACTTCCGCCGTCGTCGACAGCGAAAGCGACAGGTGGACCTGCGCCGTCGCGTCGAGGGTCACCGTCGCCCGCTTCTGGACTTTGCCGAAGCCGGTCAGCTCCGCCGTGACGGTGTACGGCCCGGGCGGCACGCTCGGAAAGCGATACCGGCCATCGGCCGAGGTCACGGCGCTGCGCGTGCCCTGCAGGTTGGGACTCGCGAGCTCGACGGTCACGCCCGGCAAGGGCGAGTTGCTCTGGTCGGTCACCGTCCCCTCCACCGTGCCGGTCGTCTGCGAGAAGGCAGCGACCGGAACGAGGAGAAGAAGGCATACCGCGAGAGCGATGGGATATCGGTACGACTTCATTCCTTTCCTCCTTCGAAAACAGGGCTTCGAACAACTCGGCCCTTCCGGAGGGAGGAGGAAAGCAAGCGTCGATCCTCAAAATGCGCCAATACCCAAGTCGTTGGCAGAACGGAGGAAAGCGATTTCGCGCGCCTCGTCGTCCGGGGCAGGCGCGGCGGTTCGATTGGATCGCGGTTCGAGGCGGTGAAGCGTTTCGGGACGAACGGCACAAAAAAGGGGGCGGCCGAAGCCGCCCCCGAGAATCACCCGATGATGGGTTCTTAGAACGTGACCTTGAGCGCCACGCGGAGCAGACGCGGGGCGGTGCGCGTCACGATCTTGCCGTAGTCCGGATTGTCCGGGCAGACCTGAGCGGCCGCCGCCGGGCAGGTCCCCTCTCCCGGAGCCAGCCCCGGCTGTCCGAAGAAGGGGCTGGTCGGATCGTCGACAGCCGCGAAGCTGCCATTCAGGTTCCACTGTGTGTCGTATGAGGTGGCCGTCTGGCGGTTGATGACGTTGAACAGGTAGACCTGAGGCGTCACCGTGACCGGTCCGAGGTTCATGTTGTAGGCGAGCGAGAGGTTCAGGTCGTAGTCGGTCGGGGTCCGGTCACCAGAGATGAGCCGCGTGTCGACGCCGCGCTGGTCGAGGTAGAGGTTCGCCGGGTAGAAGTCGTTGAACCAGCCGAGGCGGGACTGGGGCAGGCCGCTGCGGACGTAGAAGCCCGCGCCCGCCGAGAAACCGAACGGAGCGTTCCAGACCGCGTCGATGCGGGCCTGCACCGGCCGATCGAGCTCGAGGTTGCCGTAGTCGTTGAAGGTGAACTGGTAGTAGTCGTAGTCGGCATTGATGCCGGGGTCCGTCTGGCCGGTGGCCTCGCGGATCGCGCCCGAGTAGTTGCCCTTGAGCGAGGAGTACAGGAACGAGGCCTGCGCCCAGAGCTGGTTGGTGAACTGCTTGCGGGCCACCATCTCGATGCCGCGGAAGATGCGCTTGGCATCGCCGACCGGCACGCCGGTGTCGAAGCACTGGTGGGCCGTCGGGTCGACGGCCTCCGGAGCGCCCGAGCCGTTGCAGGTCGGGAACTGGCCCGAGGCGGCCTGGCCGTCGCCGCCCGGGTTGAACAGGGCGCACGTGGAGCCGCTCGGATTGAGAGGCGAACCGCCGTCGAGGTCGCAGCGGTCTTCGACCGTGCGGCCGAGAGTGCGGTAGGTTCCCTTGAGGCCGATCGAGAGCGTGGGATCGAGAGCCTTCTCGACGCCGATCGTCAGCTCATCCTGGTAGGACGCCTTGGTGAGCGGGGTTCCATTCTTCTGGCCGTCCGTCCAGCCGTCGACGGGCTCGCCCGACGCGCTGCCGCCCTGGAAGTTCTCGGCGCGGGGGGCCAACGGGTCCTGGACGATCGAGTCGAAGTTGTAGTTGTAGGTCTGCACCGCCGAGTTGGCCGTGAACACGCGGACGTTCAGGTCGGTCGGGAGCGAGTAGAAGAAGCGGCCGGCGGAAGCGTAGAGCTTGGACGTGCCGTCTCCCGCGAAATCCCACACGACGCCCACGCGCGGCGACCACTGGTTTTCCATCGCAAACGCCTTGAACTCGCCGATCGCCGGATCCGGAGAGAAGCCGTAGAACGATTCGGTGTCATACCGCACGCCGGCGTTGAGGGTCAGCGTCGGGATGATCCGCCACTGGTCCTGGAGGAACGCGCTGTAGCGCTTGGTCGGCGTGTTGAACGGCGAGGCGTCGATGATCGAGTAGCTGTCGGGCGTGCCGTCCGCCAGCAGGTCGTGCTGGTAGAAGACCTGGGTCGTGACGCCGTTCGCGTTGGTGTAGGTCGGCGCCAGGCCGAGGTCGCACTGGCTGTTGCCACCATCCTGCAGGCAGGGGCGGATGCGAACCCGCTCCCCTCCCGTGAAGTAGGTCGTTCCGAACGTGGAGTCGTCCTGGAAGTCGCCGCCGATCTTGATCTCGTGGTTGCCGACGTAGCCCGTGAACGAGGCGGCGAAGGCCTCGCGCTTCGAGGCGTTGTTGAGCGTCGGTCCGAAGACGTTGCCGAAGCCGCCTACGGCTGAGAAGTTCACGCCGTCGATCTGGCCGTTGGACGGGTCGACCGAGGTCGTGTAGTCGCGGACCGAGGGAACGTCCAGGCCCTGGGGCTTGGTGTTGTAGCGGTCCTTGTGCTGGGCGTACTGGAACGTGAGGATGCCGAAGGAGCCGAAAAGCTGGTTGAGGCGCGCGCCGTAGTCCGGTCCGCCCGTGTCCTGGCGTCCGTTGTACGAGAACGGATTGGGACCGTTGGGAGGCGCGATCGTGCCGAATTGGGCGAGTGCGCCGTTCAGCTGCTGCGCGTCGGAGAACACGCTGCCGACGATGGACGTTCCCTGGAACAGGTTGAACGTCAGCTTGCCCGAGTACTTGTTCTGGACGAACGCCTGCGGGAATTCCTCGTATGCCCTCGGCCCGTCTATGGGCTCCACGTTGTTGTTGGCCTGGACGCGATCGTAGGCTCCGAAGAACCAGACCTTGTCCTTGAGCACGAAGCCGCCGAGGTCGGCGCCCCACTCCTGCCGCACCTGCTTCGACAGGAAGAAGTTGGGCGATCCGCCGGCGCTGTCCACGTCTCCCTGCTGGGTGAAGTCCGGCGTCTGCACGATCTCGGGGTCCGCGCGCATGCCCGTGTCGTTGTAGTAACCGAACACGCCGCCGTGGAACTCGTTGCCGCCCGACTTCGTGATCACGTTGATCACGCCGCCGGTGTTGCGGCCGTACTCCGGCCTGGTATCCGCCCGTCTTCACTTCGACTTCCTGGATGAACTCGCTGTTGATGTCCTTGCCCTGGAAGCCCTTGATGACGTTCGTCGTGTTGACGCCGTCGATCAGGAACAGGTTCTCCGACGACGTCGACCCGTAGATCGAGATCGCCAGCGAACGTCCCTGCGTCTCGCCGAAGTCCGCCTGCACGCCCGGCTGCGTGAACACGACGTCCGCGTAGTTGCGGCCGACAGGCAGCTTGTCGATGACCTTCGCCGAGTAGTTCGAGCCCTGCGTCGTCGACGTCGACGTCGACCAGCGGAGCCTCACCGGTGACGGTGACTTCCGCCGTCGTCGACAGCGCGAGCGACAGGTTCACCGTCTGCGTCGCGTCGAGGGTCACCGTCGCGCGCTTCTCGACCTTGCCGAAACCCGCGAGCTCCGCCGTGACCTTGTAGGGTCCGGGGGGAACCGACGGGAAGCGGTAGCGGCCGTCCGCCGAGGTGACCGCGGTCCGCGTTCCCTGCAGGTTGGGACTCGTCAGCTCGACGGTCACACCCGGCAGGGGCGCGTTGCTCTGATCGGTGACCGTCCCCTCCACCGTGCCGGTCGTCTGCGCGAAGACGGCGACCGGAACGAGGAGAAGAAGGCACACCGCGAGAGCCAGGGTAAATCGGTAGGACTTCATTCCTTTCCTCCTTCGAATGTCGCGCTTCGATCTCGAAGCGCTTCGAAGTCGGGAAGGAAAGCAAGGGACAATCCTCAGAATGTGCCAATGTTCAAGTGACTGAGAACAAAGGAAAAACACATCTCCGGTGGCTCGTCCCGCGAGGACGACCTCTCGTCCCGTTGGATCCGCATACGGCCCCTTGAACTTTCCGAACGGAAGACAAAAAAAAGGGGGCGGCCGAAGCCGCCCCCGAAGAGTCGCGGGAAAGAAGCTTAGAAGGTGACCTTGAGCGCCACGCGGAGAAGCCGCGGGTTGTTCCAGGTCAGGGCCTTCAGGTAGTCCGGGTTACCCGTGCAGACCGCAGTCGCCGAAGCCGGGCAGGAGCCTTCGCCGGGGGCCAGACCGGCCTGACCGTAGAAGGGGCTCGTCGGATCTTCGACCGCCGCAAACTCGCCGTTGGGGTTCCAACGGTTGTCGTACGAAGTCACGGTCTGGCGGTTGAAAACGTTGAACACGTAGAGCTGCGGGGTGATCGTCACCGGGCCGAGGTTCATGTTGTACGCCAGCGAGAGGTTCATGTCGTAGTCGGTCGGCGTGCGGTGCCCGTCCTCCAGGAACGCGTTGCGGGAGTTCTCGCCACGGTCGTCGAGATAGAGCAGGTCCGGGTAGAAGTCGTTGTAGTAGCCCAGACGCGAGACCGGCAGACCGCTGCGGACGTAGAACTGGCCGCCCAGCGAGATGCCCCACGGGCCGTTGTAGACCGCGTCGATGCGGGCCTGTACCGGACGATCGAGCTCGAGGTAACCGTAGTCGTTGAAGGTGAACTGGTAGTAGTCGTAGTCGGCGTTGATGCCGGGGTCCGTCTGGCCCGAGGCCTCGCGGATCGCGCCCGAGTAGTTGCCCTTCAGCGAGGAGTACAGGAACGAAGCCTGCGCCCAGAGCTGGTTGGAGAACTGCTTGCGGGCCACCATCTCGATGCCGCGGAAGATGCGCTTCGCGTCGCCCACCGCGAATCCGGTCGTCGCGCAGTGTCCCGCGCCCGGGTCGGTCGGGTTGAACGAGTTGTTGCACGTCGGGAACTGGCCGCTCGCGGCCGGTCCGTCGCCGCCCGGATTGAAGAGGGCGCACGAGGAGCCGGTCGGGTTGAGAGGCGAGCTCGGGTCGAGGTCGCAGCGATCTTCGACCGTGCGGCCCAGGGTCCGGTAGGTGCCCTTGAGGCCGATGGAGAGCGTCGGATCGAGAGCCTTCTCGACGCCGAGCGTCAGCTCATCCTGATACGAAGCCTTGGTCCCCTCGTCCACCGGCTCGCCAGCCGCGCTGCCGCCCTGGAAGGACGGGGGCCGGGGCGCCGTCGGATCCTGGTCGATGCCGACTGCATCGTAGTTGATCCGCTGAACCTGGGAGTTGGCCGTGAACACGCGGACGTTGAGGTCCGTCGGGAGGGAGAAGAAGAAGCGGCCGGCCGAAGCGTACAGCTTCGACGTGCCGTCTCCCGCGAAGTCCCACACGATGCCGACGCGCGGCGACCACTGGTCCTTCAGCGAGAACGCTTTGAACTCGCCGATCGTCGGGTCGGGGGAGAAGCCGAAGAAGTCCTCGGTGTCGTAGCGCACGCCGGCGTTCAGGGTCAGCGTCGGGATGATCCTCCACTGGTCCTGGATGAAGCCGCTGTAGCGCTTGGTCGGGGTGTTGAACGGGGCGCCGTCGATGATGACGAAATCGTCGGCGGTGCCGTCGACGAAGACGTCGTGCTGGTAGAAGACGGGGCCATTGTAGTGCCCCGCGCCGGCCACGCCGTTGTCGTAGTTCGGCGCCTTGGAGAGGTCGCAGACGCTCGAGCCGGTCTGCAGGCAGGGGCGGACGCGAGTGCGCTGGCCGCCGGTGTAGTACGTGGTGCCGAACGTGGCGTCGTCCTGAATGTCGCCGCCGATCTTCAGCTCGTGGTTGCCGAAGTATGCCGTGAACGAGGCGCTGAAGGCCTCACGCGTGGAGGCGTTGTTGACGGTCGGGCCGAACACGCTGCCGAAGCCGCCCGTCGCCCGCGAGGTGACGCCGTTCGGATTGCCGTCCGCGTCGCGGGAGGCCGTGTAGTCGAGCAGCTGCGGGGTGTCCAGGCCGTCGGGCTTGGTGTTGTAGCGGTCCTTGTGCTGGGCGTACTGGAACGTGAAGATGCCGAACGACCCGAAGAGCTGGTTCAGCCGGGCCGCGTAGTCGGGTCCGCCCGTGTCGCGGCGGCCGGCATACGAGATCGGGTTCAAGCTCGTGGGGATCCGGGGGACGAGCACGCCCTGCTGCGTCTGCGAGTCGGAGAAGACGCTGCCGACGATCGAGGTGCCCTGGAACAGGTTGAACGTCAGCTTGCCCGAGTACTTGTTCTGGAAGTAGCTGATCGGGAAGTCGTGGTTGAACGTGGTCTCGTTCTCGACGTCGAGAGTCGTCAGGGTCTGGTTGACCGTGACGCGGTCGTACGCGCCGAAGAACCAGATCTTGTCCTTCCAGAAGAAGCCGCCGAGGTCGGCGCCCCACTCCTGGCGGACGTCCTTGGTGAGGGAGCTGTTGAGGAACTGCGCCGCGCCCAGCTGGGAGAACTGCGGCGTCAGGAACTCCTCCGGCTTGCCGCTCTCCTGGTCCGCGCGCATGCCGGTGTCGTTGTAGTAACCGAACACGCCGCCGTGGAACTCGTTGCCGCCCGACTTCGTGATCACGTTGACCACGCCGCCGGTGTTGCGGCCGTACTCCGCCTGGTATCCGCCCGTCTTCACTTCGACTTCCTGGATGAACTCGCTGTTGATGTCCTTGCCCTGGAAGCCCTTGATGACGTTCGTCGTGTTGACGCCGTCGATCAGGAACAGGTTCTCCGACGACGTCGCTCCGTAGATCGAGATCGCCAGCGAACGTCCCTGCGTCTCGCCGAAGTCCGCCTGCACGCCCGGCTGCGTGAACACGATGTCCGCGTAGTTGCGGCCGACAGGCAGCTTGTCGATGACCTTCGCCGAGTAGTTCGAGCCCTGCGTCGTCGACGTCGAGTCGACCAGCGGGGCCTCACCGGTGACGGTGACTTCGGCCGTCGTCGACAGTGCGAGCGACAGGTTCACTGTCTGCGTCGCGTCGAGCGTCACCGTCGCGCGCTTCTCGACCTTGCCGAAACCCGCGAGCTCCGCCGTGACCTTGTAGGGTCCGGGGGGAACCGACGGGAAGCGGTAGCGGCCGTCCGCCGAGGTGACCGCGGTCCGCGTTCCCTGCATGTTGGGACTCGTCAGCTCGACGGTCACACCCGGCAGGGGCGCGTTGCTCTGATCGGTGACCGTTCCATCCACCGTGCCGGTCGTCTGTGCGAAGACGGCGACCGGAACGAGGAGTAGAAGGCATACCGAGAGAGCCAGGGTAAATCGGTACACAAACTTCATTCCCTTCCTCCTTTTAAAACCCGTTTGTGAAGTGAGATGCCTCACGAATCGCAATGAGAAAGCAATGTTAGGGCCAGGAATCGCCAAGAACTTGGCGGACTGTAACTGATTGTCCCGACGAGAGAAAGGGATTTGTGTTGGAGAAAAATGGCCCGATTTTGGGCGGATTATTGGATAGAAGTACGGATTATTGAATTGGCGGCCGGAGGCCCTCGTCCGGCACCACGACCGCCAGGAGGGCTCCCCCATCCACGGCCTTCCCCGCCTCCGCGAGCACGCGCGTCACGAGGCCTCCGCGAACGGTTCGGATCTCGTTCTGCATCTTCATGGCCTCGAGCACGAGCAAGAGCGAGCGGGCCTCGATCCGATCGCCCGCGGCGACCGCCACTTCGATGACGCGTCCGGGCATGAGGGCCCGGATCTCTTCCTCCGCGGTCTGGCCGTGCCCGTGCTCTCCCGAATGGGCGAGCCGGTCCCGAAGGGGCTCCGCGAGGGCGAGGCGCCGGATCCGGCCTCGCGCCGAAAGCTCGACCTCACCCGGACCGGCGGCCGCGAGCCGGCCGCTGATCTGCCGGCCGTCCTCGAGCCGCAGGGAGAAACGTCCGTCCGGCAGGCGGACGAGCTCGCCTCGCTCGGTTGTCTCGCCGCGCCGGAGCACGCAGCGCGAGCCCTCGACCTCGACGTCGAGTCCCTCCGCTCCGTCCGGTCCGCGGTAGATCAGCCGCAGCCGTCTCATCGCAGCCCTTCCCGGCGAGCCTCGCGGCGCCAGGTCGACTCGGCCGAGGCGGCCGCGGGCGCCGCCGGCCCTTCCGCCACCGACCCCGACGCCAGGGATGCGGCCGCCAGCCAGACTTCTTCGGTCGAAGGAGCCTCCTCCGGGATGAGGCCCTCGGCGAGCCGCCGATCGAGCCACTGCACGTCGAAGGCCGCATCGGCGAACTCGCGATTCCGCACGAGCGCGCGGAAGAGCGGCAGCGTCGTCTCCACGCCCGCGATCTCGTAGTCGTCGAGGGCCCGCGCGAGCCGCGCGATCGCGCGGGGACGATCCTCCGCGTGCACGACGAGCTTGCCGAGCATCGGGTCATAGTCGATCGGAACGACGGAGCCCGATTCGACGCCCATGTCGTTGCGCACGCCGGGGCCCTCGGGCAGGCGCAGCGCGCGGATCCGCCCGGGCGAAGGCGCGAAGTTCCGGCGGGCGTCTTCGGCGTAGACCCGGCACTCGAGCGCGTGCCCGCGGGCCTGCAGGCCCTCCGCCGAAAACGGCAGCGGCTCGCCGAGGGCGATCCGGATCATCGCGGCCGCGAGGTCGACGCCCCAGACCTCCTCGGTGACCGGATGCTCCACCTGCAGCCGCGTGTTCATCTCGAGGAAGTAGAAGGAGCCGTCCGGCGCGAGCAGGAACTCGACCGTGCCGCACGAGTCGTAGCCGACGGCGCGCGCGGCCGAGAGCGCCGCGGCGAAGAGTCGCTGCCGAAGCGGCTCGTCCACGACCGGCGACGGGCACTCCTCGACGACCTTCTGGTGGCGCCGCTGGATGCTGCACTCGCGCTCGCCGACCGCCACGAGGTTCCCCCGCGAGTCCCCGACGACCTGCACTTCGACGTGGCGCGGCCGCTCGATCAGCTTCTCGGCGTAGACGGCGCCGTCCCCGAAGGAGGCGAGGGCCTCGGCGGAGACCCGCGCGAAGGCGGCCGAAAGCTCCGCCTCGGAGTCCACGCGGCGCATCCCCTTGCCTCCGCCTCCGGCGGAGGCCTTGAGCAGGACGGGGTACCCCGCGCCGCGCGCGAACTCGCCGAGCTCCGCGGCGCCGGCCGCCGGTTTCCCGGTTCCGGGAACGATCGGAACGCCGGCCTTGCGCATGAGCTCGCGGCTGCCGGTCTTCGAGCCCATGGCCTCGATGGCCTCCGGCCGCGGCCCCACGAACGTCCGGCCCGCCTCGGCGCAGGCGCGGGCGAAGCCGGCGTTCTCGGCGAGGAAGCCGTAGCCCGGATGCACGAGGCTCGCGCCCGTGCTCCGCGCCGCTTCGAGCAGCGCCGCGCACCGAGAGGTAGCTCTCGCGCGCCGGCGCCGGTCCCAGGCGGACCGCGTAGTCGGCCATCGCGACGTGCGGCGCGGCCCGGTCGGCGTCGGAGTACACGGCGACGGTCTCGAGGCCGAGATCGCGGCAGGCGCGAAAGATGCGCACCGCGATCTCGCCGCGGTTCGCCACGAGGAGGCGCTTGCGGCTCACGGCATCCGGGTCGGCGTCACAGCGGAATGTTCCCGTGCTTCCTTCGCGGAGGCGTCACGCGCTTGCCCTCCAGGAACTGGAACGCCGCGATCAGCCGGGCGCGCGTTTCAGAAGGCTCGATGATGTCGTCGACGTAACCGCGCCGGGCCGCGACGTAGGGATTGGCGAAATTCTCGGCGTACTCGGCGGTTCGGGCGGCGCGGGCCTCGGGCGGCGCGTCGGAGGGCAGCTCGCGCCGATAGAGGATGTTGACGGCGCCCTCGGGCCCCATGACGGCGATCTCGGCCGTCGGATAGGCGAAGTTGAAATCCGTGGCGATGTCCTTCGACAGCATCACGCAGTACGCGCCGCCGTAGGCCTTGCGCGTGATGACGGAGACCTTCGGCACGGTCGCCTCGGCGAAGGCATAGAGGAGCTTGGCCCCGTGGCGGATGATGCCGCCGTACTCCTGCTGCGTTCCGGGAAGAAAGCCGGGAACATCCTCGAAGACGAGCAGCGGGATGTTGAAGGCGTCGCAGAAGCGGACGAAGCGGGCGCCCTTCACGGCGGCGTCGATGTCGAGACAGCCCGCCAGGTGCATCGGCTGGTTGGCGACGACCCCGATCGAGCGTCCCGCGAGCCGGATGAAGCCCACGAGGATGTTCCGGGCGAACCCCGCGTGGACCTCGAAGAAGTCGCCCCCGTCCGCCACCCGGCGCACGAGATCGCCCATGTCGTAGGGACGGTTGGGCTCTTCCGGGATGAACGCGTTCAGCTCTTCGACGTTCGAGAGCGGCTCGCGGGCCTCCCGCCGGGGCGGCTCATCGAGGTTGTTGGAGGGGACATAGGAGAGAAGCTCCCGGATCCCCGCCAGGGCCGCCTCGTCGGTCGCGCGCACGAAGTGGGCCACGCCCGAGACGCTCGAGTGCGTCCGGGCGCCTCCGAGCTCTTCCTTCGTGACCTCCTCGTGCGTCACCGTGCGGATCACGTCGGGCCCCGTGACGAAGAGGTAGGAGGTCTTCTCGGTCATGAAGACGAAGTCGGTGATGGCCGGCGAGTACACGGCCCCGCCGGCGCAAGGGCCGAGAATCGCCGAGATCTGGGGGACGACGCCGGACGCCCGCGTGTTGCGCAGGAACACCTTGGAGTAACCGGCGAGCGAGACCACGCCCTCCTGGATGCGGGCGCCGCCGGAATCGTTGAGGCCGATGATCGGAGCGCCGTTCTGGACGGCGAGGTCCATCACCTTGCAGATCTTGTCGGCATTCGACTCGGAGAGCGATCCGCCGAAGACCGTGAAGTCCTGGGCGAAGACGTAGACGGGCCGGCCCTCGATCGTCCCGGCGCCGCAGACGACGCCGTCGCCCGGGATCTGCGTCTTTTCCATTCCGAAGTCGCGGCTGCGATGCACCACGAAGGGGTCGAGCTCGAGGAAAGAGCCCGGATCGAGGAGAAGCTCGACGCGCTCGTGCGCCGTGAGCTTGCCCTCCGCGTGCTGCCTCTCGACCCGCTCCCGGCCGCCGCCCTCGAGCCGCGTCTCGCGGAGGGCCTCGAGGTCGGCGATGCGTTTCTCGATGGTCATCGGCCGCGGGGACGTCCGGGAGCTTCGCGGCGCGAAGGGGTCACAGCACGATGCCGCGCTGCTCGGCGAGCTTGCGGCGGATGCGCCGGAAGAGCTCGTGGCCGTCCACGCGCCCCGAGGCGATCTCCTGGCGGGCGGACTCCATCATGCGGCGGGCCTCCTCGTCGAGCGTCCGCTCCTTCTCCGCTTCCGCCTCGAGGGCCGCATACACGGCGTCGCGGAGCGCTCCGGGGGCCTTTTCGGCAAAGAGCTTGCGGCCGGCCATGCCCCGCGCCGCGCGCCCGGCCAGAAAGTCTTTCTTGACGTCGGCGAGACTCATAGGTGCTGGGCGCGATGTTATTACACGCCCGCGTCATCCTGAGGAGCGGAGCGACGAGCCGACCACCGGAGGCAGACCCGCAACAGTAGGCCACGCCGACCACAGGTCGGCGGTCACGATCCCGTACTCGTCTGGGACGGATGACGGCGAATACACTGGGCCCCGTGCAATGGGACGACGCCGCCGTGGCGCGCTGGCTGGAACCGCTGTCTTCGCGGAACGGCGAGCTCGCCGAGGTCTTCGGAGAACGCCGGCGCGAAGTCGCGCTCGCGTGGACGGACGGACACATCGGCGACGTGCGGGTGCGCCGTGAAGACGGCGTCTCGGCGCGCTGGCGTTTCGGCAAGGACGAGCGGCTCGCCTTCGTACCCGGCAGCGGGGAGTCCTCCGTCCGCGAGGCCGTGCGCGCTCTCCGAACCCTCTCGGGCCGCGAGCCTCTGCCGATCCGCGGATCGCGCGCCGCGAAGCCCGGCGACGACGAGGAGGGCGACGGCTGGGTGGAGCTCCAGCGCTGGACCCGGCGCCTGACGGGCCTCCTCGGCCGCCACACGCCGCGCCACCGCCTCCTCTTTCGCATCCGCGAATTCGAGCGGCGCACCATCGCCTCGGGACTGCCGGCCGCCGTTTCCCGGCGCCGGCTCGTCTCGGTCGAAGGCGTGCTGACCGCGGCGTCGCGTCACGGAGACGAAGAACGGCCGATCGCTTTCCACGCTCCGGACGCCGAAGGCACGGCCGACGAGCTCAAGGGACTGCTCGTGGCGGCGACCGCGCCACGCGAACGGCCGATCGCTCCGGGCGAGGGAGACACCGACGTCGTTCTCGCCTCGGGCTGCGCGGCGGTTCTGTTTCACGAGATTCTCGGCCACGCCCTCGAAGCCGACGCCGCCTTCTCGACGCTCTCGGCGCCGCTGCGCGACGACGTCCGGGTCGCCGTCGCCGAGCTCGACGTGGTCGACGACCCCCGGCGGCTGGACCTCTTCGGGGGCTACGAGCGGGACGACGAAGGCGTGGCGCCCCGGGCGGTCAAGCTGCTGCACTCCGGGCGCGTCGGCTCCCGCCTCTCCGACCGCTTCCACGCGCGCGCCGCCTCGAGCGGCCACGGGCGCCGGGCCGGCCCGGCCGAGGCGCCGATGCCTCGATGCTCGAACGTCGTGGTGTCGGCCGGATCCGCCACCTCCGACGAGATCGCGCGGCGCCTGAACGACGGGCTCTGGATCGAGGAGTTTCGCGGAGGATCCGCGCAGGTCGCCGCCGGAACCTTCCGACTTCCCTTCACGCGCGCCCGCCGCGTGCGCCGCGGCCGGTTTACCGAAGAGATCGGCCCGGGCATCCTGGCGGGCCGCACACTCGAGGCCCTCAAGGGCGTCGAGGCCGTCCTCGGACGCGAAGCGCGGGCGTGCCGCAGCCTCGGCTGGTGCTCCCGGGACGGCCAGGTCGTCCCGGTCCAGGGAGAAGCTCCGGATGTGCTGATCCGACGGCTCTCGGTGCGGCCCGTCTCATGAAGGACCCGGGCGGCGGCGTGAAGAGCGACTCGGCGGTCTTAAAGGAGACCGACGACGCGGGGCTGACGGAGCGCCTCGAAGCCCGGGCGCCCGGACGCTGGGAGCTGTACGGGAAGTCCGCGGAATCCTGGGAGCGCGTGTCCTCGGCCGACGCGTCGCGCGTCGCCTGGCGGCGCGAGGCGGGCTGGGCGGCCCGCGTCTGGCAGGACGACGGTCTCCGCTTTGCCGCGGCCACGAGCCCGGAGGAGCTCCTCGCGGCTCTCGCCGACGCCGGGCGCTTCGCATCGGAAAACGAGCCTCCGCCCGCGTGGCCGACGCGGGTCGAGGCGGCTTCCCCGCCGCCTCCGGCCGAGCGGCCGCCCGAGCTCTTCGAGGCGCTCGCTCGAGCCCTCGCGGAGGCCTCGAGCGGAGGCTGCGCCCTTTCGCGCCTCGCGCTGAGGAGCGGAACGTTCGCCGAGCGGATCCGCAACGGCGCCGGGCTCGACGTGGCCCAGGCGCGAAGCGAGATCGACGGGGTCGCGACGGCCATCGCCCGGCGCGGGGGCCGCGTCGGCGAGGTGCGAATTCCGTTTCGCGGACGCGAGGCTCCGGATCTCGCGGCTCTCGCGCGCCGACTCGGCGACGCGGCGACTCTTCCTCTGTCCGAGCCGGCGGCTCCCCCTTCGCGCGGAGAGTGGCTCCTCGATCCCGCGGTCGGAGCGGCGGTGCTGTCGGGGATCGCGCCCCTCTTCCTCTCCGAGCGGCCGCCGCGCTGGATCGCCCGCGGCAGTCTCGGCTCCCCGGACACGGGCGTCGCGGACGACGCGTCCGGAGACGCGGCCTTCGACGGGGAAGGCGTCCCCACTCGCCGAGTCCTTCTCGTGGAGGAGGGACGGCTGGTCGGCGGTCTTCGCGACCTGCGCTCGGCGGCGAAGCGGGGCGGCGTGTCCACGGGCCACGGCGTGCGCCCCTCTTTCCGGACGCCGCCCGCGGCGGGTCCGCGGCGGATCTTCTTCGAGTCGAAGTCGCCCCGCCCGTCCGCGGAGCTGCTCGCCTCGGTGAAGCGGGGCGTCTACGCCTCGGCCCTGATCGCGCCCCCGCGGATCGACCTCGTCGAGGATCGTTTCGAGCTCGAGTTCACGGGAATCGCCGTGGTCGCGGGGCGGGCGCGCGGGCCGATCCCGGCGGCACGCGCGTCGGGACGTCTCTCCGAGCTCCTGCGGCGGATCCAGGGACTCTCGACGGACCTGCAGTTCTTCCCGCTGCCTTTCGACGCCGGGGCGCCCACGATTCTCGTCGCTTCGGCGAGCTTCGAGTGAAGGCCTAGCTCGGCTCGACGATCTCCTCGGGCATGGGCGTGGGCTCGCCCTCGGGTGGCGGCGGAACGTTCTCGGGCGACATCGGGTCGACGATCTCCTCCGGAGCCGGAGCGGGCGGCACCTCGCGCGGCAGCGGTGTGACGGCGGCCGGCGGCGGCGGACGGGTGCCCCGGACCGGGCGGGCGCCGGGCGTCCGCTGACGCGGGAGCATCGGCGCGTCGGCCGGAGGCGTCCCGCGCGGCTTGCGGGCCGCTCCGCCACTGGCGGGGGCCCCGGTTCCCGGGCCGATCTCGCGCGGCGCGGGCTCGGCCTCGCTTTCGGCGATCTCGGCGGACTCGACCGCCCGATCCACGGGGATGCGGCGGAACGCGGGCTCCTCGACGAAAGCGATGTCCCGGTCGAGCGAAGCGCGCGCGAGGTCGCGTTCGTAGTTGGCGCTCGCAGCGCGGTACATCAGGTCCGAGTCGATGACGAGAGGATTCCGCCGGGGATCCTTCATGGACGGATCGATCCAGAACGCCTTCGCGTACTCCGTCACCGCAGCGTCCAGCTTGCCGCTCTTCTCGTAGAGACGGCCGAGGCGGAAGCGCGAGGGCGGAAAGCCGGGCTTGCGCGCGATCGATTTCTTGTAGGCCGAGATCGCGTCGCTCGGCTTGCCCTCGATCTCACGCAGGAGCGCGAGGTTGTAGAGGGAGATGAAGTTCGTTTCGTCGAGCTTGGCCGCGAGCTCGTACTGCTCAGCGGCCTGCTCGGGGAAGTGGCGCAACGCCAGGAGGTTTCCGAAGTCGTTGTGGAGGCTCGCGTCGTCGGGCGTCTCTTCGATCCTCTTCTCCATCGCACGGATCTCGTCGTCGAGCTTGTTCCCGCCGACCAGATACTTTCGATAGAAGGGATCCCCGACGGGCTTGCTCCCGTTCGCCGCCGCCGGATCCTGCTCCTGAGACATGCCGAGTGCCGGAGCCAGAGCCAGCATCCCGGCGACGATCCAACGTGTCATGCGGTCCCCCGTGATTTCTTTTTCGCGATCAGACGCACCCGACCCTCCCGTTCGGCAACGTCGAAGACGACCTCGGCCGTGCCGACCTTCTCGCGGACCTTCCGCCGCTCGCGCTCGAGCCCCTCCAGAAAGCCCTCCAGCCGGTAGCCGCTCACGTCCTCTCCTCTCGCCTTCTTGGCGGCGACGTAGCGCTCGAAGAGATCCCGGTCCGGATCGGTCGGGACGGCGCCCCGCTCCTCTTGTACGGAGGGGGGCCGGCCCGCGTTGGGGCTCCTGGAGGCCTCCGGAGGCCCCCCGGACTCCCGAAAGTGGCCGTAGAGGCCCGGACGGCGGCCGGACTCCTTCTCGGCCAGCAGGCGCTCCCACCGCTCCAGGAGCGCGGAAAAGCGGCCCTGGAGGGTCGAGAAGCGATAGCGCTCGGCGGCGGACATGGATTCGGAGGCATTCAGCCTGCGGAGCATCTCCTCGATGTGTTTTCGGCCCTCGACGGGGGGCTTCGAGGAGGACCCGTACAGGAAGGCGTCGCACGCGGCGGAGAGCCGTTTGATGGACTGCTCGAGGACCTGGAGCTCGCGCTCGAAGCCGGCTTCGCTCATCGAATTGCCCCC
Organism: uncultured Acidobacteriota bacterium; assembly: GCA_963782585.1. GTDB lineage: Bacteria > Acidobacteriota > Thermoanaerobaculia > UBA5066 > Gp7-AA6 > DAHUXD01. Next base: position 53,621 of record CAWAKL010000003.1, on the reverse strand, counting down.
GACATCGTCCGGATCCGCACCGTCTCCTATAGTAAGGGAACCGTGGGTGACTCGAACCCGAACCCGAAGGCGAGCCCGGGCCGGCCGGCGGCGGGCCGCCCGCACCCGCCCTCGATGGATGCGCTCCTGCACGCTCCCGAAGCCGAGGAGCCGCTCCGGCGATTCGGGCGACAGGCCGCCAAGGAAGAGTTGCGGAAGGCGATGGCCGGAGGCGAAGCGCGCCCGGAGACGCTCTGGGAGACGGCGAGCGCCGCGCTCGCCCGGCGATTTGCTCCGACCCTCCAGCGGGCCATCAACGGCACGGGGGTCCTTCTCCACACGAACCTCGGACGGGCCCCGCTGCCGTCGGTGGCGCGCGCCGCGATCCTCGAAGCCGCGGCGGGCTACTCGACGGTCGAGTACGACCCGGCTCGCGGAGCCCGAGGCCGCCGGCAGGATCACGTCCGCCATCTCGCAAAGGACGTCTTCGGCTGCGACGATGCGATCGCCGTCAACAACAACGCCGCCGCGATCTTTTTGGCGCTGTCGGTTTTCGCGCGGGGCCGCGAGGTCGTCGTCTCGCGAGGCGAGCTCGTCGCGATCGGCGGCTCGTTCAAGATCCCCGAGATCCTCGAGGCCTCGGGCGCCCGGCTGCGGGAAGTGGGAACGACCAACCGCACGACGGCCGAGGACTACCGGCGGGCGTTCTCACCCGAGACCGCCCTGCTGCTCTCGGTGCATCCGTCGAACTACGAGATTCGCGGCTACACGCAGCGCCCGTCGCCGGCGGAGCTCGCCGGCCTCGCGCGTGAGGCCGGAGTGCCGTGGCTCCACGATCAGGGAACCGGCTGCGTCGTGGCCCTCGAGGAGTTCGGCGTGGCTGGCGAGCCCACGGTGGCCGAGTGCCTGGCGGCGGGCGCGGACCTCGTCACCTTCTCGGGCGACAAGCTCTTCTCGGGCCCGCAGGCCGGCTTCCTCGCGGGCCGCGAAGAGCTCGTCAAGCGCGCGGCCGCGCACCCCGTGGCGCGAGCGGTCCGCCTCGACAAGCTGACCCTCGCCGCGCTCGCCGCGACGCTCGGAGCGTGGAAGACCGGCGCCTGGCGGGCCTTCCCCGTCTACCGCGCGGCGGCCGCGACCCTGCCCGAGCTCGAGGAGCGCGGGCGAGGAATTCTGCGAACGACGCTTTCGAGCGGTCTCGCCGGCGACGTCGTTCCCTCCCGCGCGGCGTTCGGCGGCGGCACGAGCCCGGAAAAACTCTTCGAGTCTCGAGCCCTCTCGCTCCGACACTCGGACGTCTCGGCCGAAACGCTGGCGGCGAACCTTCGGACGGGGAGGCCTCCGATCGTCGCCCGCGTCGAGAATGGCGCGGTGCTGCTCGACCTCCGTTCGATCGCGCCCGAGGAGGACGCCGAGGTCGCCACCTCGCTCGGCAGGCTCACGAAGGGTTCGGTTCCGGTTCCGCCTCCCGCTCCGTCCGCCGGCGAAGCGGATGCGATAATCCGTTCATGACGTCGACCCCGAAAGCACGCCAGGCCGCCTGGTTTCTTCCCGCCGCTCTGCTTCTCGCCCTCTTCGTGCTGCGCGGCGCGGCGTGCAAGAAGGCCCCGCCCCCCGGAGGGCCCGTCGTGACGCCCGTCTCGAAGGACGGGTGGATCACGCCGCTTCTGACCGCTCCGCCCCCGCAGCCCACGCCCCCGCTCTGGAGAAGCGACATCACCCGCATCCCGACGCTGCCCGAGTAGCCACCGCGTCGCGGCCGGCCGTTTCGCCGCCGCAGCCACCGCGAAGCCTCAGGCGTCGCCGAGGCCGTGTTCGCGAAGCTTGGCCTCGAAGCGCCGGGAGGTCAGGCCCGCCGCTTGCGCGGCCGCCGTGCGGTCGCCCTTCGCCTTCTCGAGGGCCCGGAGAAGCCAGATCCTCTCGGCGGCGGAGGCCGCCCGTTCGCGGGACTCTTCCAGCGTCTCCTCCCGGGAGGCGGGAGTCGAGGCGGGCTCGGGGCCCAGCCGCAGGTGTCTCTCTTCGATGCCCGCATCGTCGGCGAGGATGATGGCCCGCTCCAGGCAGTTGCGCAGCTCGCGCACGTTCCCCGGCCAGTCGTACGTGCGCAGCCGCTCGCGGGCCGCGGGAGCGAGACGGACGGCGCGCTTGCCGAGCTCCTGCGGGAGGCGCTCGAGGTACCAGTCGATGAGGGGATCGATGTCCTCCGGCCGCTCGCGCAGCGCCGGAATCCGGATCGGAAAGACCCGCACCCGGTAGAAGAGATCCTCCCGGAAGAGACCCTGCGCGACGAGCTTCTCGAGAGGCCGGTTCGAGGCGGCGATGATGCGCACGTCCACCTCGATCGGGACGGTGCCGCCGACGCGGTGGAAGGAGCGCTCCTGGAGGACGCGCAGGAGCTTGCCCTGCGTGGCCGGCGTGAGCTCGCCGATCTCGTCGAGAAATACCGAGCCGGAATCGCCGAGCTCGAACTTGCCCATCCGGCGGCCCGCGGCGCCTGTGAACGCTCCGCGCTCGTGGCCGAAGAGCTCGCTTTCGAGAAGCGACTCGGGAATGGCGGCGCAGTTGATGGCGATGAACGCGCCGCTGCGCCGGGTCGAGAGCGCGTGGATCGCCCGGGCGAAGAGCTCCTTGCCCGTTCCGCTTTCGCCCTCGAGCAGCACCGTGGCGTCCGTGGCCGCGACGCGCTCGGTCTCGGCCCGCACCGTCCGGATGGCGGCCGATTCTCCGACGATCGGCGGCATCGCGCGCGACTGCGCGTCGGCGAAGAGCAGCGACTGGCGGGACTGCGCCCGCCGCTCGATGGCCCGGGCGACCCGCAGACGCAGGAGGTCCGGGTCCACGGGCTTGGTGATGAAGTCCTCGGCCCCGCGCTTCATCGCTTCGACGGCCGTCTCGATGGAGCCGAAGGCGGTCATGACGAGCACCGGAAGCGTGGGGTCCTGGGCCACGGCGGCGTCGAGGACCGCGAGGCCGTCGGCCCCCGGCAGGCGCCAGTCCGTCAGGACCAGATCGAACCGTTCTCCCGCCCGAAGACGCTCCACGGCTCCCGTCCCGGTCGCGGCGACGTCGACGCGCAGGCCTTCGGCCTTCAGCATCTCCTCGAGCATCGTGCGCAGCGAGTCCTTGTCTTCGACGATCAGGATGCGCGACATGGGATAGCTCTCAGCTGTCAGCTTTCAGCTTTCAGCCTTTTCCTCCATGACAACTCATTTCGCGGACGAAGAGCATCGATTCGATGCCCACAGGGTAGCGGTTCCGGCTTCAGAGGTGAACCGCGTAGCCACCATCGGCCGACAGCTGATCGCTGACGGCTGACAGCTCTACCGGTTCGGGGGCTTGGGCTGGTTGTCCGGGCTCGTCGCGCCCGGGATGTAACCCGTCTTGCCGTCGGCCGGCGCCTGGGAAGGGGCGTTGGCGACGGGAGCCGCATACAGGACTCCCCGGCCGTAAGGAGTCGGCCGGGGCGCCGGCGCCGCCGCCGCCGTCGCGCCGGAGGCCCCGGTCGCGGAAGCGGGACGGGGCGTCGGCGCGGGCGGCTTCGGCGCCGCCCACTGGGGGTTGAAACGCAAGGTCGACACGGTCTTCTCGCCCGTGACGATCGAGGCCGTGAACTCAACGGATTGGCCCGATGCCAGCGTGCCCTTGGAGAGCGACGCGCTGCCCGAGTTGATGGGCTCGCCCTTTTCGTCGAGGGCCACCACGTTCATCCGCACGCTTTCCGCCTGCGCCTGGGAGGGGTTGCGGAGGGTGCCCCGGATGATGAGGGTCTCGGCTCTCTGCTCCTGGGTGTAGTCGGCCACTTCGATGCGCGGGCCTCCGGCCCGGCCCGCCGCCGCCGGTCGGCCTTGGCCTCCTCGGCGGACTGCTCCAGATCCATCGGGTGCGAGACATCGGCGTCGGTAATCCGGACCCTGGCCTTCGGGCTGACGGTGTCCGCCTTCGCGCGGGCGGCTTCGGCCGGGGTCGACGCCGGCGCCGACTCGACGGGAGCCGGAGAGGCCGATGCGGCCGCCTGATTCGCGGCGGCCGTGGCCTCGCGATCGATCTCCGTCACGGGAACCGAGAGCAGGGTCCCGTCGGGGCGGGTGAGATAGGCCGTGTTGCCCCGACGCACGATGGGCTGCTTGAGGGGAACGACCGTGCCGCCCTTGAGGACGACGACGTCCGCGAGCACGAGCCCGGCGGCCCCCCAGGCGGCGGCGACGAGCGCGGCGGCGGCGAAGCTACGGCGGACCCGGGTCACTGCTGTTCCTTCCAGTTCTGCTCGATGGCGTGGACGCTTCCCGGGGTCACTTCCTGAAGGATGCCGCCGCCGGAGTAGATCACGGTGTCGATTGTATCGCCTTCGGGCGAGACGGATTGCGTCGTTGCCGCCATCCCTTCCCCGAGCTCCTGCTGGTAGTCGTCGTAGCTGCCGGTCGTCCCGTAGTAGCCCTGACCGGTCAGGAAGAAGAAACGATACCGGAAGGAGGAGCCGTTGGTCGCGCACGGCGACACCGAGTCGGGCGTGAACGTGACCAGCGAGAGGAAGCCCTGCGTCGAGAAGACCGTCGAGGTCGTCTTCTCGTTCGAGGACGAATAGGACAGGACGAAGCCATTGGCCGCGTTGGCGCAGGGTCCCGTGTACGGCAGCGGGCAGACCGTGCCCAGGGGCGGCGTCAGGTCGTGCAGATCGGCCTTGACGAACGTCGTCGTCGTCTGGCCCGTGTCGACCACGTAGAAGAAGTCCTGCGTCTGGGAGTTCGGGCGGGCGATGTCGGCGCGGTTGCCCGTGCCCCACGCGACACCGAGGACGGGCGGAGCTCCGGAGCCGCCGACGTAGACGATGCCCGGCTCGAAGAAGATGGGCTTCTGGCTCGTGCAGGCCGTGCCCGTGACCTCGCAGCCGTCGAAGAGAAGGTACGGCTCGTACCCGTGGAGCTGGCCGCTCGCGACCTCCCCGCGAATCGGGGTGGCCGCGGGGTCCGGAGTCAGGTCGATCCGCCACATTCTGCCGTTGACGTCGCCGATGTAGGCCACGTCGAGGTAGCCGTCGTCGTTGTAGTCCGCAACCGCCGGAGGGGCCGCCATCGGAGCGAAGTCGAAGGTGCTGCCGGATTCGTTGACGCCCCGCTGCATCTTGTAGAGGATCGCGCCGGTCTCGATGTCCACCACGTAGAAGGCGCGGCCCTGGATGACGGCGCCCGTTCCGAGCTTCGTGGCCACGTCGTCCCCGGGCGTAAAGCTCGGGTCGTGGCCGCCGCCGAAGATCGCGACGTACCGGTCATCGAACCCGCTGGCATCCGCCGTCGGGCTGGCCGTATCGACGACCTTGATCCGGCCGACGACCGGTCGGGACCAGGTCTCTCCGAAGGGCGCGCCGATCGTGCCGCAGGAGTCCGAACAGGCTGCGCCGGCGTCGGTGAGCGTCCACATCACGCTGGGATATTCGCGGTTCGTGAGGGCTCCGGCGTTGCAGCTCGGACCCGAGCCGTCGAGGCAGCCCGGCGAGGCGTCCTTGTTGCCGGTGATCTCCCCGAACGTCGGCGCACCGGTCGTCAGGTCGATGTCGTCGGGCTGCGTGACGTCGAGCGCAAAGTACCCGTGTCCGCCCTGACGGAGACCGCCGACGAGGACGGTTCTCCACGCCCGTTCCCCTTCGTCCGGGCTGCCGGTGAATTCCGGATCCACGAAGACGTCCGCGCTCACCGTGGAGCCGTCCACGAAGTACTGCGGCAGGGGCGGGAAGTTCAGCAGGTTCGTGAACTTGTCCGCGATGAGAGTCGTCGGCGAATAGGCGAAGATCTCGCGGCCGGTGCCGAGGTCGAACGTTCCGGCGAAATTCACCGCGTCGCGGCCCCAGACACCGCCGTCGAAGGCGTGCAGGAAGCCGTCGTTGGCGCCGACGAAAAGGACCTTGCGGCGCTTGGCCTGACGGGTGGCGAAGTCGAGATAGGGCTCTCCCGTCGTCGACGGGCCGGTCCGCGGCTGCACGTTGGCCGACAGGTACTGGAAGTAGCGCGGCGGCTCGAGCATCAGAAGCTCGGAGTGAAAGATGTCGCCGAGCTTGTGCGCGTAGCCGGCCGGCGGCGATCCGTCGTCGTCCGTGCGCACCTGGGGCGGGTCTCCCGGAAGGGACGCGTCGTCCTGGTAGAAGTACGAGTACCGCTGCTCCTCGCCGGTGGCGGGCCCGATCGTCCCGATCGTCGCGGGCCGGATCAACGGATCGTTGAGGATCTCGTCGCGCCGCCCGAAGTTGGTCTTGCCACCCCGCAGGAACTGGACCGTCAGCACGGCGAGGTTCTGATCGGCGGGCGAGGCCGGATCCAATCCCATGTCGGTCATGAGGGCCGCGAAGCAGGCGCTCGTGACGCCGCCGCAGGTGCCGGTGGCGGGCAGGAAGTTTTCTCGGAGCAGGGGCACACCCGAGCTCGGACGGGAGAAGAGCATCTTGCGTCCCGGCCAGACGGAGATCGCCGGCGCGCGGCCGGACGGCGAAGCGGCCGCAGGCACGGCGTTGGGCGAGAGGTCGGGCAGCGGATTCGTGTAGCCGAGGACGCGGCCCGCGCTCCAGACCGGCTTGCGCAGCGCCTGGTTCGCATTGTTCGGGTCGGTCTCATCCACGAAGAGGGTCGTCGAGGGGGCCGGCGTCGGCGTGGGCGTCCCGGGGACCGGCGTTGCCGTCGGTCCGGCGCTGGTGGGCGACGGCGTCGGGGTCGTGGGAGGAGCGGTCACGACCGGAAACAGTCCGTTCGAGTCGAGCTGGTAGCTCTTGACGGTGCCGCTCCAGACGGACCAGCTCGAGAGATCCCCGTTGACGTTCAAGTGGCTCGGCACGACCGCGCCGATCTGGGCGGTGTCGCCGAAGCCTCCCGCGAACGCCGGAAGCGAAGGCGAGGCGAAGAAGTTGGCGCTCCTCTTGAAGTCGAGGAGAGACTGGAGGGCCTTCAGAAGATCGTCCTCGTCGTCGGCCGCGAAGAGCTGGCCGCCGCTTTCGGTGGCGATGCAGTTGAGAGCCGGGAAGAACGCCGGGTTCGTGTTCAGGCCGACCACGTAGACCGGGATTCCATTGACGCGCACGCTCGGGTCCAGGGCCTGGGCGGCCGTGCGGCGTCCGGGAGCGCTCTCGGGGAGAGCGACCGCGCCGAGATCGCCTGCCGGCCCGCTCCCCGTGGGTCCGCCCGTGCAGGGGTCGGATCCCGCCTCGTCGTGGCCGTCGGTGATCAGCACGATGATGTAGTTGCGGCAGTCGATCGCCGGATCCGGCGGGCCGCTGTTGGTCGGAGGCTCGAAGACGCTGTTGACGAAGTAGTTGTACGCGTCGAGGAGCGCTCCGGCGAGAGGCGTACACGCGGCCGTGAGCGCGACTTCCTTGGCGTCCTCTTCGAGGACATAGGCGGAGTCCGCCGGCGCCGCGGAGTTGTAGCTCACGATCGACGACGAGAAGCGCAGCAGGCGCTTGATCGAGGTCTCCGGCGAGTTGCCGCCCGGGTAGTCGGTTCCGAGCCAGTCGCGGCGGAACGGCACGATCGGCCAGTCTTCCGGCGACGCCGGCGGATTCTGCGGATAGACCGCCGGAAGCGGCGGCATCGGCCGGTCCGAGGGCCGCCGGCGCCGTTCCCGGGAACCCCTTGAACGTATTGAAGTGGGCGAGACCGCCGCAGTCCTGCGTGTACGGGTCGCAGCCGATGATTCCCAGCGGGCAGGACGGGCCGGCCATGGCGTCGCTCGGAACCTGGCCGAAGGGCCGCGGACGGTCCTTGTCGGCGATCGCCGAGTACGCGCCCTGGTTGCGCCGATTGCCCGGGATCGAATCGGACTGGCCGTCGGCGTCCATGTCGGGAGCCGTCGGGCAGCCGAGGCTCAGGCTCGGGCAGGACCCCCAGGGAGGATTGCCGGAGGACACGTCGTCGGAGACGAACTGGGGCGGCAGATCGTAGAGGTCGCCGCGCACATACCGGATCTCCCGGGTCTGGAGGAACGTCAGCGACGGGTCCGGATCCGCCTGCGGATCGTCGAAGCCGCGCATGAAGTTGGGCGACGCCGGCAGCGGGATGAGGTTCGCCGGAGCCGGTTCGCCGTTGTCGATGATGCCGTCGCCGTTCGTGTCGATGAACGAGCAGAGACGGCTGTTGTCATAGGGGCACGGCGCGCAAACGAGCTGTCCGCCTCCCGTGTAGGAGGGCGGGATGCCCGGGCACGGCCCGGCCGGCGGAGGCGGCGGCACCATCGCGAAGAGGCCGCGCACCACCGGGGCCAGCCAGTTCGCGAACACCGGCAGGATGCTCTTCTGCGGCATCGCGCCGCCCGGGTCGGTCGGAACGAGCGTCGGCGTGTTGCTCGGCGTGCGCGTCGGCGTGCGCGTCGACGTGTGCGTCGCGGTGTTGGACGCCGTGTTTGTCGCCGTGTTCGTCGGAGTGCGCGACGCCGTGTTGGACGGCGTGTTGGTCGCCGTTCTCGACGGCGTGTTGGTGTTGGTGGCCGTGTTCGTCGCCGTGAACGTGTTTGTGGCCGTGCGCGTCGCCGTCCGGGACGGCGTGTTGGAAGCGGTCCTGGTTGCCGACGGCGTGTTCGTCGCCGTGAACGTGTTCGTGGCCGTGCGCGTCGCCGTCCGGGACGGGGTGTTGGAAGCGGTCGACGTCGCCGTCGGCGTGTTCGTGCGCGTGCCGGTGAAGGTCCGCGTCACGGTGTTGGTACGCGAGGGCGTGTTGGTGCGCGTGCTCGTGCGCGTCGCGGTGAAGGTGTTCGTCGCCGTGGCCGTCCGGCTCGGCGTGTTGGTCGTCGTGGGCGTGAAGGTCGGCGTCCGGGTCCGCGACGGCGTCCGGGTGCTCGACGGGGTGAACGTCCGCGTGGCCGTCTGCGTGCTCGACGGGGTGAACGTCTGAGTTCCCGTAGCCGTTCGCGTGGCGGTCGACGTCGTGGACGGCGTGTTGGTCGCGGTGCCCGTGAAGGTCGGCGTCCGCGTGCTCGACGGCGTGAACGTGGCCGTGGACGTGGCCGTGGACGTCGCGGTCGCGGTCGGCGACGGCGTGTTCGTCTGCGTGCTCGTCCGCGTCGGCGACGGCGTGTTGGTCTCGGTCGCGGTCGCCGTCGGCGTGGGCGTGTCGGTCGGCGTCGCGGTGTTGGACGGCGTATTGGTCGGCGTGCTCGTCGGAGTCTCCGACGGCGTGAACGTCGGCGTGTTGCTGGGCGTGAAGGTCGGCGTGTCCGTCGGCGTTGGCGTCGGCGTGTCGGGCGGCGGCCCGTACTCATCGACCCGGACGATGACGAACGGGTCGGAGTAGTTCCCGGAGACGACCTGCATCCGCAGCTCACGGCCCGGACGGGAGGGGCTTCGGTAGATGACGAGCCCTTCGTTCAGGCCGTGGGGTCCGAATGCGCCGCGCCAGTTGCCCGGAATCAGTGTGGGGTCCGGATAGGGGAACCGCGGGTCCGGATTGACCGGCGGAATCCCCGGAGGAAACGGCCCCTGGTCCGGCTGGCCCAGCGTCCCGTAGAGACGCATGACCTTGTGGCCCATCTGGAGAAAGCGGCCCTGCTGGATGTCCGGATAGGCCACAGTCGGGAAAAACGTGCTGATCGCGGTGCCGTCGGCGATCGTGTCCGCGAAGTAGAGCCACTCGAGACCGCCGTTTTCGAGGGCCTGGCCGGCGGTTTTCGCTCCCCCGATCGGGTAACCGCGGGGGGGATCGCCGGCATTCGCCAGGGCGGACGTGTCCGCGGCGCCGAAGGTCGGGTCGGGATTGCGGTAGGTCGTGAATGCCCAGTTGACGCCCGCGGCGCTCGTCATGACTTTCCGCAGAACTCTCTTGGCGGCCGCGAACTTGGAGCCCTGGACGGTGGTCGTCCCTTCCGGATAGATGAAGTCGTCCATGAACGCGGGCAGCCGGTAGGTGTCCGAAAACTCGTTGTTCATGGAGTACGACGAGTCGAGGATGACGAGCACGTTCGTGGCGGCGCCGGCGTTGGCCTGCAGGAGCTGCCGGTCGTCGGGCCGCGCGGGAGACGTCATGAGGAAGAGGGCGACGAACGTGGTCGCCACTCGGTGGCGCTCCACGAATCCGCGCAGCCCTCGAGATCTTCGCTGGGTGTAGGGTCGCATGGGGCGTCTCCTCAGAACGGAATCCGGGCCGGAAGGGGCCCGATCTCCGCGTCAGCCACGAGTGCCTTGGAGTACTGCAGGAAAGCGTCGTCTTGCGCGCCCGTCGAACGGACTTCGAAGGCGTACATGTACTGGGCCCGGGATCCCTGTTCATTGATGATGCCGCCCCGGTAGGGGCGGCGGCCCAGGCGGCCGGGGTACATCACGCGGACCTCGATGTCGTCGGTCCCGATGAAGCCGAGGTGCTGGCGAAACCGGTGACTGGACATGTTGAACAGAACGGTCCCGAAGATGTTCGGCGCGCCGGCCGATCCAAACTCCGGCCGGCCCAGGAAGCCGCGGGGGTCTTCGAGCTCGATGGCGGCCCAGCGAATCCCGGCGTCCGAGGAGTAGAACGCGCGGTTGATCGACCACTCGTTCGCCGCGATGCGGGCTTCGGTCGAGGTGATCAACATCAGCGCGATGCCGATGACCGTCAGGATCGCGAGAACGAGAATCGCGACGACGAGGGCGGCGCCGCGTTCGCGGCGATTACCGTCGGTGTGGGCTGTCTTCATGCTCGTCACTGGAACGCCTATCCCTGAAAAGCGTAGTTGCGGAGGTTGACCTTGATCGTCTGCACGCGGCGCCGATAGTTGCCCGGGGTGATCGGCGCGGCCGTCGAGTTCATGATCTGGAAGCCCTGGGCCGAGGGTCCGCGGTACGTCGGGTCGGAATCTTTCGCCTTCGCGAGCAGCGAGATCATCACTCCGTGGAGGCGCGGACAGTGCCGTGCGAAGGCGGCGCCCGCGTGGCCGGCGACGTAGGGCTGCTGCTCCTGGAAATCGGAATCGATCGGCGCGTCTTCGCCGGCCACGTTGGGAACCCACTCGTCGCCGTCGGCGGCCGTCGAGACGTTGGGGTCCACGTTAAGAGCCGGCGCCACCGGGGGGATGACCGTCAGCGCGTTGTCGACCATGCCGGTGATGATCCCGTCGACGCCGTAGGCGACCTGCATGTCCTCGACGTCTTCCGCGAGCCTCACGACCTCGAAGGCGTTCCCGCGCCGCGTCCCCTGGGCCAGGAAAGGGTGGATGCCCGTCGGGTCGTCGTCCGGGTCGGTCGTGATGAAGAAGACGAGGTCGTCGAGAATGCCGGCGCGCCGGATCTTCTGGATGGCCTGGGCGGGCTCGCCGAGACCGGACGTCGAGGGCAGCTCGACGTTGAAACGCGGCCCGATCGACCCGCCGAAGTCGACCGCGCCGAAGGTCTGGGTGCCCACGAGGTCCGTATCGTCGGTGATCACGCCGACGTTGTAGAGCGCCTGCGGGTATCGCGTGACGCCGCCGGGATTCGGGTCTGAGCAGGCGGAGTGAAGATCCGTGTTGCCATCCTCGACGATGACGAGCCTGGGCAGTGCGTTCGTGGCGCCCGCCGCGTAGGCGTCGACCGCCGCGAACTGCGGGCGGTTGGCCGCGTCGTCGTTGACGTGCTGGCCGATCAAAAGATTGCCGACGATGGGCAGCACGGTCAGAGACTGGGAGCCCGTGCAGCCGTTGCAGCCGGTCTGCTGATCGAAGCCGATCAGAGGCGACAGGATGACGCCCCGGATCTCGATCATGTCGGTGCCTTCCCGCACCGCCCACACGTTGCCGGAGGTGTCCGTCACGGTCACGCCGGTCGTGTTGTCGTAGGAGGCCCCGGCCGGCGCGATGCCGGTCAGACCGCGGTCGTTGTGGTTGAGGACGGCCTGCGTGACGAAGAGGCCGCCGGCGCCTGCCATGCGGATGACCCGCGTCAGCTGGTAGATGCCGTAGCGCACGGCGCCCTGGGCGTCGGCCACGTCGGTCTCGTTTTTGTTGATCCGGGCGCTCGCGTCGAAGACGGCGAGAAGCCCGAGCATGGCGATCGCCAGCAGCATCGAGACGACGATCATCTCGACCAGCGTGAAACCGGATTCGCGGCGCGACAGGGTGTTCGGTGAGTGCATTGGCATGGCCTAGTTGCAGGCGACCGTGGGGCTGGGGTTCCGGAGGAATCCGGAAACCGCCGCCGTGCGCGCGCCGATGCCGAGGTTGGTGCCGCCCGAGGTCGAGCGGACGGTCACGGTGATGAGCTTGAAGTCGCACGGCGCCGCACCGACCGCCGTGAGGACGAAGTTGTCGCCGGGCGCGAGGGGCGGCCCGGTCGTGAAGTTGTCGACGGTATACGTGCGTTCGAGCGGGTTTCTCACGTTCGAGGGCGGAACCCCCGTCGCCGGGTCCGGGAGCGTCGTCGGAAGATCGTTGACGAACGACCCGTTGGCGAGCTGGGGATCGTTGATCGGCAGGTTCATCAGCTGCTCGAGCCGGTCCCTCGCCAGGTTGTGGATGCTCGTGTACTCGTAGGCGCTGTAGTTCGTGCGGACGCTCGTGATGAAGAGGGGGGCGATCCCGAGCAGCACGATGCCGAGCAGGGCTACGGCGATCAGCATCTCGACGAGAGTCAGGCCGGCTTCGCGCCGGCGCGTCAGCGCCAGCTTCGCGGGGATGAGAGCCGTTCAGTGCCATTCGGTCCCCCGGGGCAGTGCGTCCGTCGGATTCGGTTTGAGGACCTCGATCTTGCCGGTGGCGGTCACCTGGATGGGCAGGTTGTTCAGGGTCCCGGCTCCGACGACGCCCTGGATCGTGAAGGTGACCGGCGCCGGCCCGACGACACGGCCGTCCGGCCCGAAGGTGATGACGCTCGGATTTGTGGCGTACAGCGCGGTGTACGGGGGCCCGATCGTCGGCGGGAAGTCGACGCGCGCCGAGATCCGGCCCTCCCCGACCTTCAGCGGCGTCGAGAGCTCCTCGTAGGTCTCGACCAGGTGGAATCCCGCGCCGGTGTTGCGGGTGATGACGACACGCGCCGGGAGGTTGCGCTTCACGGCCCGCATCCGGGCGGCGGCGAACGTAATGGCCAGCTCGCCCCCGGCGCTCTTGACCTCGTTACGCTGCGAGATCTTGGCGAACCAGGGCGCCGCGGCCAGCGCGAGGACAGCAATGATCGCGAGAACGATCAGGATCTCGATGACCGAGAACCCGCGCTGCCGCCCGCGGAAAGACGATGCCTGCGATGCACGGAGCATTTCGCCACGATGTGGAGCGATTCTCATGCCCGGGACCTCGATTGTTTATTAAGCTGTTAGTCCGCAATTATATACGAGTTGCTCACCCGGGTCTCAAAGAAGCCGCATCGCGACTTTTTGTTACCTCTGGTAACGCCACCGAGCTGTCGGCTGTCAGCCATCAGCTATCAGCCAGACGGGGTTCGAAGCTGAGAGCTGACAGCTGAAAGCTGACAGCTTCCTTCCCGTCCCCCGACCCCCTACACTGGCCCGACACCCCCCATGTGGCCCAACAAGCGAAAGGCGTCCGAGCTCGATACCCTGCTGGGCCGGCTTCACTCCCGACGGTGGAGAAACGAGGCCGAGCGGGACGAGCTGCTCAAGACCCTCAGCGCGGCGGCGAACATCGAGCCCGGCGACGTCGCCTGGCTGGCGGTGGAAACGGACCCGGCCCTCCGCCAGGCCGGCCTCGCGTTACTGAAGCGCTTTCCCTACGAGGCGGCCTCCGCCGCCATCTTTCCGCATCTGGGCTCCCGGACCGAAGCCGTGCGACGGCAAGCCATGAGCGCGCTCGAGCTTCTGGCCGGTGGCGCCTTTCTCGAAAAGCTCCAGGGATTCCTCTCGAATCCCGATCCCGCGGTCGTCCACGCCGCTCTCGATCATCTGAAGAAGAACCCGAACGAGCGGGTCCTCCCCTGGCTGGCGCGTGTCTTTACCACCGCCCAGGCGCCGGCCGTGCGCAAGAAAGCCTTCTCGATCGTGGAGGCGACGGCCTCGGCGCGGACGGCAAACCTCGCCCTCCAGGCGCTCGAGGACGACGACGAGGAGATCCGCTTTCGGGCGCTCGGCCTTCTCACCAAGTTCCCCGACGAATCGCACATCGAGCCGCTTCTCCGTCATTGCCGCAACGACTCGAGCCGGATGCGCGACGCGTCCATCGCGGCGCTCGGGCCGCTCCTCGCGAAGTCCCAGACCTGGAGCGACGAGGTTCTGCCGCTGCTCTCGGACGTGAACCCGAAAGTCCGCCAGCTCGCCTCCAAGATCATCGCGACGCAGGAGCCGGGCTCGATCGCCGACGCCTTCCTCCGCACGTTCAAGGGCACCTATGGACCGGCCAAGGAGCGGGCTCTCGAGGCGCTTCGCGAGCTCGGGCCGGAGTTCATTCGCGCCTTTCTGGATCGCGGCGCTTCGTCCGATCCGCAGCAGGCCGCCCTTGCCGCCTCGATCGCGGTGACGATCCGCTCTCCCGAGGTCGTGCCGCACTGCATCCGCTTCCTCTCCGGAGCGGACTGGTGGCTGCGCGACCGGGCGGCGATGACGCTGGCTGAGATCCGGGACGAATCGGCGCTTCCCCATCTGTACCGCCTGCTCCAGGATCCGGAATCCAACCTCTCGGCGGCGGCCGCGCTCGGGGCCTGGGGAACGCCGCAGGCCCTGCCGGCGCTGCTCGAGGCGTACAAGCAGGCCTCGGCCTTCACGGACCTGCGGCTCGAGATCCTGGATGCCTTCGCGAAAATCCAGGATCCGAAAGTCGGGCCGCTTCTCCAGAAGATCGTCCAGGTCGACCCGAGCCCCCTCGTCAAGGACAAGGCGGCGCGGCTCGTGCGGCAGCGCGCCGGCGAGGTCGACATCGTGGCGCCCGCCACCACGCGCGTCTTCGCGCCCGTCGATTTCGAATCGAACGCCGATCCGTCGCTCGCGGATCTCTTGCGTCACGCGCGCGCCGTGTCCGCCTCGGACCTGCACCTGGGCACCGGCACCATCCCGCGCATCCGCGTCCACGGCCGGCTCACTCCCCTGCCCATGCCCGAGCCGACGGAAGCGCAGATGGAAGCCTGGGTCCTTCCCATGCTCGGGGACGGCCGCGCCGCCGAGCTCCAGACGCGCCGGCAGGTCGACTTCTGCCACAAGGACGCGGAGCTCGGCCGCTTCCGCACCAATGTCTTCTACGAGCGGAAGGGACTGAACGCGGTCCTCCGCCTGGTGCCCTACGAGATCCCCAACCTGACCGACGTGGGCCTGCCCGAGTCGATCTGGGAGATCACCTCGTACTCGCAGGGCCTGATCCTCGTCACCGGCGCGGCGGGCTGCGGCAAGACGACGACGCTCGCGGCCCTGGTCGACCGGATCAACGAGACCGAGCGCGGCCACATCATCACCGTGGAGGACCCGATCGAGTACGTGCACACGAGCAAGGAATCGCTGGTCAACCAGCGCGAGATCCCGGCGCACTCGAAGTCCTTCGCGAAGGCGCTCCGCCAGTCGCTGCGCGAGGATCCCGACGTGATCCTCGTGGGCGAGATGCGGGACCTCGAGACCATCTCGCTCGCGATCACGGCCTCCGAGACCGGACACCTCGTGCTCGCGACGCTGCACACGACGACGGCCTCCTCGACGGTCGACCGCATCATCAACGCCTTCCCGCCCGATCAGCAGGGCCAGATCCGCATGATGGTCGCCGACTCGCTGAAGGCCGTGATCTCCCAGTCCCTCCTGCCCCGGCGGGACGGATCCGGGCGCGTCGCGGCCTTCGAGATCCTGCGCAACACGCCCGCCGTGGGCGGCCTCATCCGCGACGCGAAGACGTTCCAGATTCCGACGGCGATCCAGACCGGCGCCGCGTCGGGGATGCAGATGATGGACGGGGCGCTCTTGCAGCTCGTCAACGAGGGCGTCATCGAGCCGCGCGTGGCGTGGGACCGCGCCCAGCGCAAGGACGCGTTCGAGCCGTTCCTCGCCGAGGAAGGAGGCGCCACTTGAGCTCGGCGACTCCGGCCGAAAAGACGAAGCTCGTCGGCGAGGTCGACGTCCTCTCCACGGGAACCAACCGCATCGACCGCTTCCTGGCGATCCTGCCCAAGCGGAACGGCTCGGACCTCCACCTCTCCGTGGGATCGCCCCCGGTCGTGCGGATCGACGGCGAGCTCGAGCGGATGCGCTACCGCGTCCTGACCGACGGCGACTTCTTCAACCTCGTCGGCCCGATCACGCCGCCGCGCATCTGGGAGACGTACCAGGAAACCGGCGACGTGGACTACGCCTACCAGATGGGCAAGGAGGCCCGCTTCCGCGTGAACCTCTTCCGGCAGGAGCGCGGCTCGGCGGCGGTCTTCCGGCTGATCCCCTCGCGCGTCCCGACGGCCGAGGATCTCAACCTGCCGGCGGCGATTGCCGGCCTCTACGCCGTCCAGCGCGGCCTGATCCTCATCACGGGGCCGACGGGCAGCGGCAAGTCCACGAGCCTCGCGGGGATCCTCGACCGGATGAACAAGCGCCTCGCCCACCACGTCGTGACGATCGAGGATCCCATCGAGTTCGTGCACACCAACGACAAGTCCGTCTTCACGCAGCGCGAGATCGGGCCGGACGTGCAGAGCTTCGCCGAAGGCGTGAAGGCCGCGATCCGCGAGGACCCCGACTGCCTGCTCGTCGGCGAGATGCGCGACCTCGAGACGATGCGCATGGCGCTGACGGCGGCGGAGACGGGACTGCTCGTCTTCGCGACCGTGCATACGAACTCGGCCGCCAAAGCCGTCGACCGCATCATCGACGCCTTCCCCGCGGCGGAGCAGGAGCAGGTGCGCATCGTCCTCGCCGAGGTGTTGCGGGGCGTCGTCGCCCAGCAGCTCCTGAAGAAGAAGGGCGGAGGGCGGGTGCCGTCCTTCGAGATCCTCCTGGGCTCGACCGCGCTGTCCAACTCGATCCGCGAGGGCAAGACCTCCATGATCAACAACATGATCGCGACCGGCAAGGCGCGCGGGATGATCTCGATGGATCAGTCGCTGACGGAGCTCGTGCGGAACGGGCTCGTCGAACCGGCCGAGGCCCTCGACCGGGCGATCGACAAGGAATCCTTCAAGACCATGATCGCCGGCCTGGCGAAGAAGTAGAGCTACGCCGGCAGCCGGAGCGTGAAGACGGCGCCGCCGCCCGGGCGGCTCGACACTTCCACCGTTCCGCCGTGGAGCTCGGCGATGCGGGCCACGATGGCGAGACCGAACCCCGAGCCTCCCGGCTTCGAGGAGTAGAACGGGAGGAAGATCTTGTCGCGCTCCGCTGCCTCGACCCCGGGCCCGCGGTCCCAGACCGAGAGCGCCGCCTCCCGCTCCCCGCGCGCTCCCGCCAGCACGACGGCGTCGGGCTCCTTCCAGCGCTCCGGGGGCGTCGCCTCGGCGGCGTTGCGGAGCAGGTTGGCGAGCGCCCGGCGCAAGAGGACCGAGGAGCCGCCGACGGGCAGAAACTCGCCGTCCCTGCCGACCGTCAGCTCCGGATGGGCGCGCTCGGTCTCGGCGCAGACGGCCTCCGCGACCGATTCCAGATCCACCGGCTCGGGCGAGAACGTCTCGGGCTTCGCGAAGAGAAGGAAGTCGCTCGTGACGCGGCTCATCTCCTGCGCCTCGCGCCGGATCGCGCGCACGTACTCGGCGGCGCGATCGGGCTCGGCCGCGTGCACCCGCAGGGCCAGGTCCGCGTACCCGTCGATCGCCGCGGCGGCGTTGCGGAACTCGTGCGCGGCGCCGGCGGAGACCTCGCCGAGATCCGCGAGGTGCCGCACCAGGGCGATCCGCCCCTCGAGCCGGCGGATCTCCGTCAGATCCGAGAAGAGGGCCACGGCGCCGAGGAACCGGCCGTCTCCCCCCTCGGCGGGCGTCGCCGTGACTCCGAGGATCCGCTCCTCGTCTCCGGCGCGCCGCCAGCGTGCCTCGCGCCGGCCGGCGACGGTCCGGTTCTCGAGCACGTCCCCGACGAGCGCGCGAAAGTCGGGCGCCTCGGCGAGAAGCCGCTCGAAGGACTCACCCCGGCCGTCGCGCGCGAGCTTGAGGATCTCGCGGCCGGACTCGTTGATCTCGACGACGGCGCCGCCCGGGTCCACCGAGAGAAGCCCCGTCGGGAGATTGCGCGACAGCGTGCGGGCCGCCGTCTCGAGATCGTCGGCCCGGTCCTTCTCGCGCTTGGCGAGCCGCTCGAGCTCGCGCTCCTTCTCGTGCAGGGTTTCGATCGTCGACTCGAATCGGGAGAGCAGAAACTGCCGCTCGTCGCCCTGCTCCCCGCCGGCGCGTTCCGCGGCCGGAGCGCCTCCCGCGGCCTCGAGGAGCCTCTCGTAGGGCTTCAGGAGGGAGCGGAGGTAGAAGCCCGCGAGGACGACGAGCGCCAGCGACGCGAGCGGCACGAAGAGCGACAGGCGCCGGGCGTAGACCATGAGCGGCGTTCCCGCTCCGGGATCGACGGCGATCGCGTAGAAGCGGCGCCCGGTCGAGAACGTGGAGAAGAGCAGCGGCGGCTCCTCTCTCCACTCGTGCACGACCCGTCCGGCGGGGGGCCGCGGCCCCGGCAGCTCGCGGGGCGCTTCGGGCGGGCCGGGGCCGACCGAGGAGAGCCGCCTCCCGTTCTCGTCGAAGGTCGCGATGAAGGCCACGTCGGGCTCGATCGCGCCCCGCTCCATCGCCTCCTCGGTGGCGTCCGGCCGCGCCGCCGAGAGGGCGACCCGCCGGAGGATCTCGCCCGCCCGCCGCTCGGCCTCCTGCTGTCCCCACGCCACCGCGTTGCGGAAGAAGATGAGGGTCAGGAAATTCAGAAAGAGGATCAAGAGGAGCGCGATCCAGAGGAAGAGCCGCGACTCCCTTCGGAAGGATTGCGGGACGCGCTCCGCAGACTCGCTCATGCCGGCCTCAGAAACAGGGTCCGATACCAGGCCACGAGAGGCCCGGCGAAGAACCACGCCGCGACCGCGCCGAGCGCGAGGAACACTCCGAAGGGCAGCTTCGTCTTCGCGGTGCCGCCGCGAGCCAGGATGAGGCCGAGGCCGACGAGGCTCCCCGAGATCGAGCCGAGGAGCAGCGTGACGACGACGCCCGCCGATCCGAGCAGCGCGCCGATCATCCCGAGCATCTTGACGTCGCCGAGGCCCATGCCTTCCTGGCCCGTGATTTTTTCGTAACCGAACGCGAGGAGGAAGAGCGCCCCCGCGCCGAGTGCCGCTCCGAGCGCCGCCTCGAGCGGCGTCCGCCGGACCGAGACGAAGGAGAGCGCCAGGCCAACGGCGATGCCCGGCAGCGTGATCCAGTCCGGGAGGATCTGGTGGTCGTAGTCGATTGCGAGAAGCGCGAGACACGCCGAGCAGAGAAACGCGCCCGTCGCGGCATCCCCCCACGAAGGCGCCGTCCGCAGGACGAGCACCCAGAGGATCCCGTTCGCGAGCTCGACCATCGGGTAGCGGATCGAGATCTTCGCGCGACAGCTCCGGCACCGCCCGCCGAGAAGAATCCACGAGATGACCGGCACGTTGTCCCACGGCGCGATGCGCGCCTTGCAGGATGGGCAGCTCGAGGGCGGCGAGACGACCGACTGCCGCAGCGGGAGGCGGTGGATGACGACGTTGAGAAAGCTCCCGACGATCAGGCCGAGCACGCCGGCGGCCGCGAGTCCCATCGGAGTATGGGCGACAGCCTGGAGCGTCACGCGCGCCTCCCGACGCGGATCGGCTCTCCGCGCCCCCAGAGGATGAGAATCAGAAGAAGGGCCGCGCCCGACACGGCCGCGCCGGCGTAGAACGCGATCGGCCGGTAACGGAACACGACCTTGTGCGTGCCGGCCGAAAGCGCCACCGCGCGGAACCAGCCATCGGCGCGCAGGATCGGAAGCCGGCGGCCATCGGATTCGGCGATCCAGCCCGGGTAGTGCAGATCCGTCAGGACGAGCAGGCCCGGGTTCGTCGTCGTCAGCTCCGCGACGACTCGTTCGGGACGGTCCTCGGAAACCCGCGCGAGGAGAAGCGGCGCGGCGTCGGTCCCCGCCGGGTCCGGCTCGGGGCGGCGGTCGAGGACGACTTCGCGCGAAAGGTCGACCTCTCCGGAGGCCACGCGCGCCCAGGCCCGCGCCGCGTCGGGCTCGATGCGGTACTTCCGCAGAAACGACAGCCGCGGCCGATACGGCTCGAGCGGAGCGCGGTAGAAAGCGCCGACCTTGCGAGAGCCGAGGCTCTCCGGCTGAAACGGCGTCCAGAGCGCCCGCGCGCTCGCCGCTCCGGCGGGAAGCGCGCTCTCCCCCGCGCCGATCGAGGCCTCCATGGCCGCGGAGGCCGCCGTCGGCAACGGGGCCGCGGTCCGCACCGTCGGAACGCGGCAGGTCAGGTTCGTGTAGCCGAGCAGCGCCTCGCGCTGGCGAGCGAGCGCGGCGGCGTCGAACGTCGCGTCCGTCATGGCCCACGTCGCGAGCGGCCCCATGGGCGGCGTGAGGATCCGCCCCGGGATTTTCCGCAGCGGCTCGAGAATCTCGGGGCAGCGCCGGATCTCGGCCTCGGGCGCGAACCGCGGCACGCCGGCCAGTCCGAGGGCGAGCGCGGCGACGAGCGCCGCGGCGGCCGAGCCGGCGAGCAACGCGCCGGCCCAGCGGCGGCGTCCGGCCCCGAGGGCCAGAAGTCCGACGGCGGCGCTCCCGATGGCGCAGGCCAGACGCACCGGAAGCGGGAGCGGCGCGAGCGCGGCGGCGCCCAGCGCAAGCAGAGCGAGAGCGCCGAAGAGGATCCGAAGCCGTCGTCGATTCCCGACGTCGCTCTCCGCCGGGAAGCGCAGCGCATCCAGGCCGAAGCCGGCGAGCATCGCCAGAGAAAACGACGTCCAGGCGAGCCCCTTGCCCGCATACCGGATGCGGTCGAGCGGAGGCAACGCGCGCAGCCACACGCCCGGAGGACCGTGGATCGAAAGCAGGAGGCCGGCCGCGCCGACGACGGCGAGGAGAAGAACGAGCCGGCGGCGATGGCCCTCGCCGAACGCCGCGGCCGCCGCGACGAGCGCGAACGGCGGCAGAAAGAGAGAGGCGAGATAGGTGCCGCCGAAGAACGGCGGCGTGAAGCCGGCGAGGGACCGCAGGTCGGAGACGCCCACGGCGCCCAGCTCCCGCGCGTGCGCCGGCAGCGCCTCGCGCCGGTCCGAGAGCGCCGAGAGCTCCGCCATGGGAACGAGCACCCAGGCCGCGAGGGCCAGCCCGAGAAGGACTCCGGCGGCGCAGCGCCGGAGCGGTGAGAATCGCGGGACGGGGACCAGGGGCTCCGGAAACGGCGCGCGCGGGCTCCACGCGAACGCGAGCGCGAGGACGATCGACGCCGCCGACATCTCCGGGCTTCCGGCCATGGCCTGGAGACCGACGAGGGCGGCGAAACCCAGCACCGAGGCCCGCGTCCGCAGGCCGCCGCGGGCGAGCGCGGCGATCCCCGGCAAGTAAGCGAAGGCGCCGAAGTGGTTCCAGAAGACCGAGAACGACGCGGCAAAGCCCGAGCCCGCGAAGACCGCGGCGCCCGCGAGGGCGGCCGCGTCCGAGACGTTCTCTTCCTTGAGAAACCGCCGCGCTCCCCAGGCCGCGATCGAGAAATGCAACAGCAGAAACAGCGCGCCCGCGAGGCCCGGCGAAGGCAGCAGGAAGAAAAGCGTCGGCGGGTAGAAGACACCCGACTGACCGTTGGCCAGCCATGGCTCGCCGGTCCCGGAGAGCGGATTCCATAGCGGGATCTCGCCCGCGCGGAGGCGATCCGCGGTGTAGAGCTTCAGCGGATAGAAGAAGTCGCCCTGATCGCGGAGCGTCGGAGCCTGGCCGCGCGCGAGCGCCGGGAGAAGCCAGAAGAGCGCCGGCAGGAGGGCCGCGGCCGCGCAGACCCCCGAGACCACACGGCGGCGCAGCAGCACGCGGCTATTGTAGCGGCCGCCTCAAAACACCTCGGCCCCGCGGGAGCGGGGCCGAAGAAAATCGCGCGGGATCGCCGCGTCGAAACCGTGTCAGAACTGCGTGCCCTCCGGCCACTGGATGAACGTTCCGTTCGAGTAGTAGATGTCGTCGTTGAAGTTCGTGGTGGTTCCGCAGAGCGCCGCGACGACCGACTTGTCGCGGCCGCCGGACACGATCGCATAGGAGTCGTTGGGGACGTTGGAGCCGTACTGGAGGAACACGCCCCAGCCGTCGATTCTCGGCGCCTGCGAGATGTAGGTCGGCGACAGGTTCGAGAACGAGTTCGTCGCCAGCGTCTGGTCGGCTGTCGTGAAGACACCCGTCGCGCACGCCGCCTGCGGATACTCGCTGTGGTCGACGGCGTACGCCTCGATCGCCGTCGCGAGCGCGCGCATGTCGCTCATCGTCCGCTTCTGCTTGCCGCGCTGAACCGCATTCAACAGATTCGGAATCGCGATGGCCGCCAGGATGCCGATGATCGCGATGACGATCAGCAGCTCGATCAGGGTGAAGCCGGCCGCACGCCGATGCCTCATGGGTCTTCCCTCCATACGCCCTGCTGTATGAGCAAGAGCAAAGCCAGACTCGGAGTGCTGTAACTTGTGGTGTCTCAATGGCTTGAGAGAGATTCGCGCCTGAAATGTCAGTTCGGGTCTGCCCCCCTGACACTCTTCGGCAATGACGTCCCACGAGAAAATATGAAGAGGCCCCGATTGCTCGGGGCCTCGAGAAATCCGTCCGGGAGAAAGACTCAGAACTGGGTGCCTTCCGGCCACTGGATGAACGTTCCGTTCGAGTAGACGATGTCGTCGTTGAAGTTCGTCGTCGTGCCGCAGTCCACCGTTCCGAACGACTTGTCGCGGCCGCTCGCGCGGACGGCGTAGTTGTTGCCCGGGGTGTCCGAACCGTACCGGAGGAACTGGCCCCAGCCGTCGATCCTCGGCGCCTGGGAGATGTAGGTCGGCGACAGGTTCGAGAACGAGTTCGTCGCCAGCGTCTGGTCCGCCGTCGACCAGAGACCCGTCGCGCACGCCGCCTGCGGATACTGGTTGTTGTCGACCGCGTACGCCTCGACCGCCGTCGCGAGCGCCCGCATGTCGCTCATCGTCCGCTTCTGCTTGCCGCGCTGAACCGCGTTCAACAGATTCGGAATCGCGATCGCCGCCAGGATGCCGATGATCGCGATAACGATCAGCAGCTCGATCAGAGTGAAACCGGACTCCCGCTTCTTCATGGCCTTCGTTCTCCTTTGTTCCATTACGACTCTGCCGTCCAGTTCAGCAAGAGCCGGGCCAGACGAGGGCCACATCGAAACCCTTGAGCCTCAGAGGTTTGCGGTGATCCGGGAAACCGTCCGTTACGCCTTTTGTCGCTCCGAAAAGGCCGGGGCTGACGGAGGTTGTCCAACAGTTGTCCAACCGAGGACCAAAATGAAGAGGCCCCGATTGCTCGGGGCCTCGAGAAATCCGTCCGGGGGAAGGACTCAGAACTGGGTGCCTTCCGGCCACTGGATGAACGTTCCGTTCGAGTAGACGATGTCGTCGTTGAAGTTCGTCGTCGTGCCGCAGTCCACCGTTCCGAACGACTTGTCGCGGCCGCTCGCGCGGATCGCGTAGTTGTTGCCCGGGGTGTCCGAACCGTACCGCATGAACTGTCCCCAGCCGTCGATCCTCGGCGCCTGGGAGATGTACGTCGGCGAGAGGTTCGAGAACGAGTTCGTCGCCAGCGTCTGGTCCGCCGTCGACCAGAGACCCGTCGCGCACGCCGCCTGCGGATACTCGTTGTTGTCGACCGCATACGCTTCGACCGCCGTCGCGAGCGCCCGCATGTCGCTCATCGTCCGCTTCTGCTTGCCGCGCTGAACCGCGTTCAACAGATTCGGAATCGCGATCGCCGCCAGGATGCCGATGATCGCAATAACGATCAGCAGCTCGATCAGAGTGAAACCGGACTCCCGCTTCTTCATCAACTTGCCTCCCTTATAAGTAGAGTTCTGTGGGATGAGAAGCACGGTTTGGGCCAGACTCGTTGAAAGCTAAACCTCTCATTGTAAGCCGTTTATAGTCACGGGTCGCGGCCGGCGTGCCGTTTTGTGTCAGCCGCAGCGACTTCTGAATGACAACTTTCGCCCGGGCGACCCCTCAACGAGCGGCCCGCGAGGGCGGAAAGAGCGCGAACTCCTCGACGATCTCCGACAGCAGCTCGACGCCGTTCAGGTAGTCGCGCAGGAAGACGCGCTCGTCGTTGCCGTGCCGCCTCGCGGTATCGGTGATGTTCATGACGATCGGCTGGTAGCCGTACGTCGGAATCCCGCGCTGCCGAAGCAGTGTCGAGGTGGTGTAACCGCCGTACGTGGGCGCCGGGCCGAACGGCATGCCCGGGTAGTGGGCCTCCGTCACCCGCTTCAACAAATCGGTGAACGGCGTCGGGTAGGGACTCGCGACGGCGGCCTCGCCGCTCATCGTCGTCAGGACGGTGAGCCCGTTCTTGCGGGCGTCGTCGAGAATCGGTTGGAGGAAACCCGCGGGCGAAAGGCCCGGAGGCACGGAAATCGTGACGTACATGCGAACACGATCCGTGCGCCCCGCCGGGTGGTAGCTGCGCGACCAGTCCACGCGCGGCTCGAGAAAGCTGCCGTAACGGTTGGGCAGGATTGCGAGCTCCGCCGGGTTCGCCCGCACGCGGTCGAGATGCCGGAGCGGTTCCGTCAGCGGGGAGGACAGCCGGTTCGCCAGCATGTCGAAGCCCATCACGACGTGGGGATGAGGCTCGACCGTGCCGGATTCGATCTTCGCATGCCGCCCCGCGAGCTCCTTCAGGGGGAGCTCCGCGGCGGCTTCGAACTCCCCGAGCGCATAGCCCGCCTGCAGCGTCTCCAGGCCCCAGATGAGGGGCTCGCGCAGGATCACCTCGGACATTCCGCCTTCGTTGAGGACCTGGCCGACGCCGGCGAACCAGTCCGGGCGGTTCTCGAGGAGCCAACGGGCTCCCCACTTCTGGCCGAGCTCCTCGTCGGCTTCGGCGAGAAACAGGACGTCGTTCTCGGGCTGGATCCCCTTTCTCTGCAACCTCGCCAGCGCAATCGCCTGGGCCAGGCCGAGGGACTTCATGTCGTAGGCGCCGCGGCCGTAGAGGAAGCCCTTGTCGATCCGGCCTTCGAACGGAGTGGAGCTCTTCCAGTACGGCGCGTAGGCATCGACCACGTCGAGGTGATTGAGAAGCAGCAGGGCGCCGTCCCGCCGGCGGCCGGGCACGCGCGCCAGCACGTTGCAGCGGCCGGGGGCCGGGCAGACGACCTCCGTCTCGATCTCCTCGCACTCGAAGAACCGCCTGAAGAACTCGGCGGCTTCCTCCTCGCCGCGGGCCGACGTCGAGTCGATGCGCACGTACTCCTGGAGCATCCGGATCGACTCTTCCCGCAACCATTCCTCGACCGGCCGCTTCACGTCCGCCAGCTCGAGAGGCGGGACCTCGGGCTTGCGGGCGCAGGCCCAGGCTCCTCCCAGGGGCAGCACGAGCGCCGCCGCGAGAATCCACTTCATTGCTTCCTCCGGTGCGTGTGGGCAACAAAAAGGGCCGCGACAATCATCCCGAAGAGAACCGGCCCCCAGCGCGAGACTCCGAATCCCGGCAGCCTCTCCCGCCAGACCACGCGATGCGGTCCGGCCGGGATGGGAATGGCCGAGAACCCGAGCTGCGCCGGGACGGCGTCCACGGGCGAGCCGTCGACCTCGACCGAGCGGTAGGGCCAGAACGCGCGGAGGACGAAGAGCCAGGTCGGCTCGGCCGCGTCCACGTCGAGCGTCAACCGCTCGGCCGTCCTCTCGAGGACACGGACCGCCCCGGCCCGCGCCCGGCCGCCGCCCGAGCGGCCGTTCTCGAGAACGACCTCCCCCTCCGCGAGCCGCGGGACCGCCTCGAGAGCCTCGAAGGGCGCGGCGGCCTCGCGCCAGGACTCGAGCAGACGAATGTCCGGGAAGGCCCCCGGATTCTCGTCCCAGACCTGGAGGGCATCGCCGCCCGTCTCCCGGTAGCCCGCGATCGCCTCCTGATCCCGGAATCGGATCCCGAACCGAAGGGCCAGCGTCCCGAAGAAACCAGCCGAATCGCGATAGGCCGTGGCGCGGCCGGCCACTTTCCGCAGGCTCTCGACCCGGGAGAGATCGCCGGCGTCGAAGTCCTCGTTGAGAACCGTCCCCCGGCCCCAGAGCACGGGCGTCTGCTGCGTCCATGTCCGGCGGGAAAACTCGGACTCCGAGAGAGTCACTCCCGCCTGCGTCTGCGAAAGCTCCGAGCGCGGAAGCAGGAACGACTCTCCCAGTGTTCGGTAGGCTCCCTCGGGATCCCGCTTGGCGACGGAGCGCGCGAAAGCCGTGGGCGCGAAGACCTCGTCCTCGGCGAAGGAGCGCGCGATGCGCCGGTTCGCCGCGACGGGAACCAGGGTCAGAAGGGTCAGGGCGATCGCTTCGCCTCGCCGCGACTTCGGGAAGCCTCCGCGCAGCGCGTCGAGCGCGACGACGGTCGCCATCCAGAAGAGCCCGGCTTCGGAGAGAGCGCGCGGAAGGCTCGCCGCCGCGAAGGGTGCGCGCGAAGGATCGGCACCGATCAGGCGAACCGCGAGCGAGCCCGTGCGCTCCGGCGACAACGCGGCGAAGGCGGCCAGCGCCGCGAAGGCCGCGCCCACCAGAAGCAGCGCGCGCTCGACGCGCTCCCGCCGGGGCCGCTCTCTCCAGACGTCGAAGGCGATCGCCGCCAGGATCGCGAGCGCCAGCATGACGGCCACGCCGAGCTTCTCGGGGTTCCGCAGTGGAAGCGGAGACGAGAGGGACTTCCAGCCCCCGGGGAGCAGGCTCGGCAGGACGGCGGCGGCGAGCGCGAGGCCGAGCAGGACGCGCGCGAACCGCGCGCCGCGGGACCGCGACCTCCAGGCCAGAAACACCGCGATCGGCGCGAAGGCTCCGGCGTAGAGCGTCGGAAAGATCCCGGCCGGACGCCCGTTGTGGAGCGGGTGTCCCCAGAGCGGGCGCACGTCGAGCTCCCAGATCGGGCCGAAGAGATGCGGCGCCACGAGCTCGAGCAGCCGCCAGGGATGGATGGAGAAGAGCAGGACGTCGCCGAGCGTCATGCCGAGGACGGCCCGGTTGGTATGCGGGATCCAGAGCGCGGTCGCCACGAGCTGGGGCGCGGCGGCGAGCGCGCCGAGCGCGACGGCCGCCGCGAGGCCGCCGGCGCGCCGGAAGGTCGACTCGGTGTCCTCTTCGAGAGCGACCCAGAGCGCCGCCGAACCGATGGCCACCGAGATCGTGAAGATGTCCGCGGCCAGGAAGTCGAGCGCGAACAACGCCGCGAGGACCGCGAGGCGCGAGGCCCGCGAGCCGGTCCTGCGGCTCAGCGCCCACAGGATCCACGGCAGGAGCGTCATCCCGGGCTGGATGTGCGGGAAGAACACCTCGGCCACCGAAACGCCCGAAAAGACGTAGGTCACCGCCGCGACCCAGGCGGCGCCGCGCGAGCGGCCGAGCGCCGCGCAGAGCGCCAGCACGCCGATGCCGGCGGCGGCCCAGTGCAGCACGGGGAAGATCCGGACCGCGAGCGGAAGAGGCAGCGGCGCGAGCAGCGCGCGCGGCGGATAGAGCGCGCCCGCGTTGGGGTTGGGCGCGAGCGGCCGGCCCCCCGAGACTTCGGGTGTCCAGACCGGAAGGCGGCCGCGGGCCCACGCGTCGTGCACGCCCTTCTCGAGCGGCAGGTTGTAGGCGATCAGATCGCGGCCGCTGAAGTTCCGGCGGACGAAGAGAGGATCGGCGTACAGAAGACAGACGAGAGCCGAAAAAAGCACGGCGTCGCGAAGCCGCACGCGGCCGTTCGGAACGGCCGAGGTCATGACGCTCGCCGACGCCGGGCGATCGCGAGCAGCAGAACGACGCCCGCGAGCGGACCGTACTGCGAGACCTCGAGACCCGGCGCCTTCTCGCGCCACTCGATCGTGTGGGAGCCCGCCGGGACCGGCACGGCCGTGAAGGCGAGCTGCGCGGGGTATGTCTCGACCGGCCTGCCGTCGATCTCGACGGTCCGGTATCTCCAGTCTCCCCGGAGGACGAAGAGCCAGGCCGCGTCGGGCGAGCGGGTTTCGAGGAGGAGGCGCTCCGGGCTCTTCTCCCGGATCCGCAGCGTGCCCGGGCGCGCGCGGCCGCTCCGGCGCTCTCCCGTTTCCACGACGATCTCCTCCGCGGGCAGGCCGGGCAGCGTGCGGAGAGCGTCCACCGGGCCCGAGGCCTCGCGCCACCGCGAGACCAGGCGAATATCCGGAAGGGCGTCGGGATTCTCGTCCCAGGAGCGGAACGCGTCCCCGCCGATGCGGCGGAAGCCCGAGATCGGCGTCTGATCGTGGAAGCGGATCGCGAAACGCAGCGAGAGCGTGGAGAAGAAAGGCTCCGAGTCCGTTCGGCCGGCGGCGACGCCCGCGAGCCGGCGCAGGCTCTCGATCCGCGACAGGTCGCCGGCGTCCACGTCGATGTTCAGGACGGTGCCGCGCTTCCAGAGCGTCTGCGTGAAGTAGTACCAGACCTGGCGATACAGCTCGGAGCCGGCCGGATCGGCGAGGTGCGAGGCCGCGAGCAGCGGAGAGAGCGGGCGGTAGAGGGTCTCATCGAGCGTGCGGAACTCTCCGCGGGGATCCCGGCGCGCGATCTCGCGAGCGAACGCCGTCGGCGGATAGACGGTCCCCTCGTGCGCGGACTGGGCGATCACGCGGTTCGCCGCGAGAGGAATCGCTGTCAGAAGAGTCAGGGCGAGGGGGAGCGAGGCGCGGCCGCGTCCGCCGGCGGCCTCCGCGGCGATCGCCGTCGCCGCCCAGAAGAGGCCCGCGACCGCCAGAGCGGCCGGCAGCGAGCGCGCGGCCAGCGGCTCGAGCTCCGCGGCTCCGCCGGCGACCGAGACGAGGAGCCGTCCCGCGGCGTCCGGAGCGAGAGCTGCGGCGCCGGCGAGCAGGGCGAGAAGGCCGGCGACGGCGAGCGGTCCGCGTCCGCCGGTCCGGAACTGTCGCCACCGGTCGAAGGCCAGGCCCGCCGCGAGGGCGAGGCCGAACGTCGCCCCGACCATGAACTTCTCGGGGTAGCGCAGCGGGATCGGCGACGGCAGGCTGCCCCACGCTTCGGGAAGGAACCGGCCCGCGATGGCGAGCAGAACCGTGAAGGCGAAGAGCGTCCGCGCGAACCGCCAGCCCGCCGGCGGATTGCGTTTCCCGCGGAGAAGCCCGGCGAGCGCGATCGGGCCGACGAAGAGCGTGGAGAAGAAGTGTCGGGAAATGCGGGTACCCCAGTCCCACGCGATGTCCGTGGACCAGGTCTCGCCGAACGGATACGGCACGAAGAATTCCGAGAGCCTCCAGAGGGGTGTCGAAAAGTCCAGGGTCGAGGCCAGCGTGAGGCCGCCGATGATCCGGCGGGTTTCCGGAGCGAGCAGCGCCGTCGCGAGCACCTGCGGCAGCGCGAGGAGGCCCGCCGCGAAAACGCCCAGCGCGAGATCCGCGCCGCGGCGTCCCCGCTCCTCCGCCGGCGTCTCGAGCAGGATCCACAGGATGGCGCTCAGGACGGCGAGCGTCAGTGAGAAGACGTCTCCGGCGAGAAGGAGCGCCGCGTACACGAGCGCGATCCCGACGACGCGACCGGCGGGCCGGGCCGCGGGTCGCACGAGGGCCCAGAGGGTCCACGGGAGCAGGCTCGCGCCGGGCTGGAAGTTGCTGTAGAAAACCTCCGACACGATCACGCCCGAGAACGCGAAGCTGACCGCGGATACCCAGGCGGCGCCGCGCGAGCCCCCGACGGCGCGGACGAGCATCAGCATCCCGAGGCCGCCGAGGATCCAGTGGAACACGGGGAAGATCCGCATCGCGACCGGAAGCGGGACCGCGGCGAGCGCCGGCCGCAGCGGGTAGAAGACGCCGGCGTTGGGATTGGGCATCAGCGGCCGGCCGCCGGAGACGGACTCCCACCAGACGGGCAGCCGAGCGCGGCTCCAGGCGTCGTGAACCGCGCTCTCGAGCGGGATGTTGTAAGGAAGCAGGTCGCGCCCGACAAAGGTGCGGCGCGTGAACAGCGGATCCGCGTAGGAGAAGAGCACGAGCGCCGAGAAGAGAATCCCCGGCAGGAGCCGCTCGAAGCGGGCCCTCACGCGCTCGGGCCCTCGGCCGGCTTCCGAAGGAGCAGGCCCGCGGCGGCGAGCGCGAAGAGAACCGGGCCCCATCGCGAGGCCGCAAGACCCGGGACGTCTTCCCGCCATTCGATGCGGTGCTCGCCGGCCGAAAGCGGCACGGCGGAAAAGGCGACCTGCGCGGGAACGGCGGTCGCCTTCTCGCCGTCGACGAGGATCGTCCGGTAGGGCCAGAAGCCTCGCAGGACGAAGAGCCACGTGGGGTCGGCGCTCTCTGCGGCGAGGACCAGTCGCTCGGGACTCTTTTCGAGAACCGTGAGCCGCCCCGGACGCGCCGTCCCGCCGGCCCGGGCGCCCGTCTCGATGACGGCCTCGCCCCCGGAAAGAAGAGGCAGCGACTGGAACGCTTCGAGCGCCCCGGGTTCTTCGCGCCAGCGCTCGAGGAGGCGCACGTCGGGCAGCGCGGCGGGATTCTCGTCCCAATCGAAGAAGGTGTCTCCTCCAAATCGGCGAAATCCCGGCAGCGCGGCCTGGTCGCCATACCGGATGCCGAATCGAAGCGAGAGCCCGCCGAAGAACGCCTCGCCCCTCGCCCCCGTTTTCGCGAAGCCCGAGATGCGGCGCAGGCTGCTCATCCGCGAGAAGTCTCCGAGGTCGGGATCGAGGTTGAGCACCGTGCCTCGTCGCCAGAGCGCCGGTGTCGCCCAGTACCAGCCCTGGCGGTCGGACTCGAGCCCGTACGGATCGCCGATCAGGGCGAGAGGCGAAGGCGAGTGATACACCCTCTCGTCCAGCGTTCGAAACTCGGCCCGCGGATCCCTCCGGTCGATCGCTCGCGCGAACGGAGTCGGCGGGAAGACGCTGGCCTCGTGAGCGGTCCGCGCGATCCGGCGGTTGGCGGCAATGGGCACGAGCGTGAGGACTGCGACGGCGGCGACGAGCGCCAGCCGTCCGCCGGGCAGAAGCTCGATCGCGACGAGGCTGAGCGTCCAGAGAAGGCCCGCCTCGGCGAGCGCCACCGACAGCGAGCGTCCGGCGTCGAGAGCGGCGTTGGGAGGAGCTCCGGTCCAGCTCGCCGCGAGCGCGCCGGCGCGTTGGGGAACCCACGCCGTCACCAGGGCGGCGGCGGCGAGGGCCCCGGCGCCCCAGAGAACCCAGGCGGGGCGCCGCCTCCCGCCGCGGAAACGATCGAGAGCCAGGCCCGCGAGAACGGCGAGGCCGAGCGCGATCGCCGTGGAGAACTTTTCCGGGTGGCGCAAGGGGATCCAGGACGCCCGATCCCGAAAACCCTCCGGGACGAACCGGAACACGATGGCGAGCGCCGCGCCGGTGAGGACGAGCGCGCGGGCGAACCGCGCGCCGCGCCCGCGATCTCCCCGGAGCGCCACGAGCGCGACGACCGCGAAGGCGCCGCCGTAGAGCGTCGCGTACAGCGGGCGAAGGGCCGCGGAGCTCCAGACGTCGCGCTCGTCGAGCGACCAGAAGCTTCCGAAGGGAAAGGGCACGACGAGCTCGGCGAGACGCCACGGCGAGAGCGTGAACACGAGGGCCTCGCGAATCGAAAAGCCGCTCACCGCGCGGTAGGTCTCGGGCACCAGCAGCGCCGTCGCGAGGATCTGCGGCGCCGCGAGGAGCGCGGCGAGTCCGAGGCCGGCCGCTGACCAGGCGAGCTCCCGGGCTCGCTCCGGCCTCGCGACCTCGAGCCCGATCCAGAGAAGCGTCACGAGCACGGCGATCGCGGTCACGAAGGCCTCGCCGAGCAGAAAGAGCAACGCCGAACACGATCGCGACGGGAATCGCCCGGCCGGCGGCGCGGCGAGCGGGACGCGCGGCGGCCCAGAGCACCCAGGGAAGCAGCGTCGCGGCCGGCAGAGAGGGAACGTAGTAGACCTGCGAGATCAGCGTGCCCGAGAAAACGAACGTCGCGGCGCCGATCCACCCCGCGGCGTGGGAGGCTCCGACGACCCGCAGCGCCAGGAGCATCCCGAGGCCGCCGAGAAACCACTGCGCCACCGGAAACACGCGCATCGCGGCCGGAAACGGCAGCCGCGACAGGAGCGGGCGGACCGGGTAGAGCGAACCGGAGCTCGGGTGCGGCAGCAGCGGCCGGCCGCCGGAGAGATCCTCGCTCCAGACCGGGAGGCGGCCGCGCGACCACGCGTCGTGCACCATCTTCTCCATGGGCAGCCCGTACGCCATGAGGTCGCGCCCGACGAAGTTGCGTCGCGTGAAGAGAGGGTCCGCGTACACCGCGAGCAGGAGGAGACCGAAGAGACCGGCCGAAAGGATTGGAAATCGGATTCGTATCGTCGAGGACGGCTTCGAATCCATTCCGGCGTTAGGATAAGGCATCGAACCCGAACTCGGAAGCCGCACGACCGTGGCACGTGCGCTCGTTTTTCTGGTTGCGGTCTCGCTGACGGCGCGTCTCTCTCTGCTCTTCGCGCGCTCGCTCTGGTTCGACGAGATCTTCACGGCGTGGGCGGCCCGGCTCCCGCTCGCCGAGTTGCTCTCGGCCCTGCGCCTCGATTCCGGACCTCCGGGTTTCTACGTTCTCGAGAAACCGTTCGCGTGGCTCGCCGGGCGCTTTCCCTCCGGCGACTGGCTTCTGCGCGTCCCGTCGTTTCTCGCCGCCCTCGCCCTCCTGTTTGCGGCGAAGACGCTGCCGCGCGCCTCCCGGCTCGTCTTCGTTTCTCTCGCTTCGTGCTCCGTGCTCGTCACGCTCTACGCGGTGGAGGCGCGCCCCTATGCGCTGCTGGGGCTTCTCGCCCTCGCGGCGTTTCTCTTTGCGCTCTCCGGCGAGGAAACGCCGCGCCGTCTCGTCGCCGTGGCCGGGGCCGCGGCGGCCGCGCTCTCCTGCCACTACCTCGCGCTCTTCGTCGTCGCGGCGCTTTTCGTCCTCGCGCTTCTGGGCCGGCGCCTGCGAAGCGCCGTCGCTCTCGCCGCGGGCGCGGCCGCGTTTCTGCCGTGGTGGCCCATTCTGCGCGCGCAGCCCCGCGAGGCCATCGCCTGGATGCAGGAGTCGGCGGCCGGCTCGCTCGCCGGCTTCGTCTCGGCGCTCGGCGGCGTCGGTCGCGTCCCGGCTCCGTTCGGCGGCCCGGCGCCGCCCGTTTTGTTTCTGGCGGGGCTCGCCGCCGGCGCCGTGCTCGTCGTGGTGCTTTCCGCCATCGTCGCTTCGCGGCGCGACGACGCCGTCCGCAACGCCGTCCTCTTCACGCTCGCGGTCCTCGCCGGCTCGCTTCTCGTCGGCGCCTGGAGGCCCGTCGCCTTCGCGGGCCGCACGGAGATGGCCGTCCTTCCGGTCTGGATCTGGGGCGTGGCCCAGGCGTCGCAAAGAAGCCGGGCGGCGCTCTGGGGCTCGGCCGCCGCCGCGCTCTTCGGAACCGCCGCCACGCTCTCGGTCGCGTTCGCGCCGCGCGCGGGCGACCCGTCCGGGGTGACGTCCGCCCTGTCGGCCGCGGCGCGGCCGGGCGACGTCGTTGTCGCCGCCGCGGGCCACTACCTGCCGCTGCGGTTCGACGCCGAGCGCGGACGACTGGCCGCGTCCGTGCGTCCGCTTCCGCAGGACGCGGCGGCGCATCCCGGCTGGTTCGTTCCCGCGCTGCCCGGCGAGCCGGAGGCGCGCCAGCTCGAGCGCGAAGTCGCTTCGCTGCCTCCCGGCGGACGCCTCTTCCTCGTCGTGCCGCCGGCCTACGCCACGCCGGCGCTCGTCGCAGCGCTCGAAACCTCGGGCGGCCGCGCCCGGGAGCTCGCGCGGGGCCCCGACGTTCTCGTCATCCTGCGGACACGCGATCCGGATTCCCCGCGAGCGCCCGCCGTCCGCTGACGGTCTCCGAGACGAGCCAGGCGACGGCCGCGAGCCAGGTGCCGAGGGTCGTCGCACGGATCGGCCACGGAATCCCGACACTCTCGGGCGCCGAGGAGTGGTACAGGGCCCCCGCCAGCGTGAACACGCCGTAGGCCGCCGAAGGATAGAGGGAGCCCAGCGCGATCGGCCAGACGAGGTACTGCACGCCCGAAGACGGTGAGAAAACCAGGAGAACGAGAAACAGGAACAGGCTCGCGCGGGAGAGCTCCCAGCCTCGCGTCTGCCGGAAGGCCCAGGCGATCGCGGCGAGCAGAAGCAGCGCGAAGAAGACCGGCCGGCGCGGCCACAGCTCGACGAGGCCCTGCACTCCCCCGCCGCGCTCGAGCACGGGACCCGAGAGCCGGCCGCCGTAGAGCAGGACGTTGTCCACAATCCTGCCGAGGGCGGCGGCATACGGAAGAAACGCCGCCGCAAAGACGAGGTACGGCGCGAGCACGAGCGCGTCCGGCAGGCCGTTTTTCTCGCGCCGCTTCGAGAAGAGAAGCGGGTGGAAGAGCGTGACGTGCTTGACGAGCAGCGAGAGCGAGAGCATCAGGGCGACGCGGAACGCTCCCCCTCGGGCCGGCGGCCGCGCCGACAGCCAGAGCGCGGCGAGCAGAAAGGCCACCGACAGCCCGTCGAACTGGCCGTGCGCGCACGAGATCAGGACCGAGACGGGATTGGAAAAAAAGAGCAAGGCGCGCCGCCGGGATTCCTCTTCGCCGAGGCCGAGCCGCTTGCGGGCAATGCCGAGGAGGAGAAACGTCGACGCGGCGTCCGCCGCGATCTGCAGCAGGCCGAGCAGGAGCACGAAGGTCCCGGGGTTCGGCTTCGAGGCTTCCCAGACTCCCGTCGCGACGAACGCCCAGAGGGGGCTGTAGTTGTAGCGGTCCGTGGCCGCGTAGACGTTCTCGCCGGAAACGACGCTCTGGACGGCGATGAGAAACGACTGCGTGTCGAAATTTCCGCGGAAACGCGCGGCCACGGCGATCCGCAGCACGAGGACGAGAGCGAAGAAGAGGAAAAAGCGGACGCGGGTCACGCGACATCCCGCGCCGGCGCCGGCTTCACTCCGGTTTCCTCGCGATCGCGAGCAGCGACATCCCGACCGACGGCGGGTTCGCTTCCTCGCGCTTGAGCAGCGGCAGCAGGAGCTTGAAGGCCGCGAGCTGTCCCGTCGGCAGGACGCGCCGGCGCAGGAGCCGTCCGTTGACCCACCAGCCGAGGATCCCCGGCCGGTTGAGGAAGCGGACGTCCTCGAGCGTGAAGCCCGCCCCGAGCACCTTCTCCTCGAGCTCCGCCTTCTCGTAGCGGCGGACGTGGTGCAGGTGCTCGTCGAGCGTGCCGTAGAGCCTCTGGAGGGCCGGCACGATCAGGACAATCCGGCCGCCCGGCCGCAGCACCTGGAAGAGGTCGGACAGCGTGGCCGTGTCCTCTTTGATGTGCTCGAGGACGTTCAGGCAGACGACCGTGTCGACGCCGAGCTCCCGGATCTCGGCGCGCTCGGCTTCACCGAGGGGAAAGCGGTAGGACGCGACGCGGACTCCCGGCTCGTCGCGAAACGCGCTCTTGAGGTACTCGAGCGCCACGGGGTCGAGGTCCGAGGCGACGACGAGCTCGCGGCCGGCGAAGTGGCGGGTCATGTTGCCGAAACCGGCGCCGATCTCGAGCACGCGCGCGCCGAGGGCGCCGGCGAAACGGTCGGCGAGCCAGCGGTTGTAGCCGTCGAGCTTGCCCATGCGGGCGAGCGTGACGTGGCCGACGTTCTTCGGGTCCTCGGTCTCCCGCATCGAGTGGCGCACGATCGTCCAGAGCGCCGAGAAGGCGTCCTTCCAGCCGATCTTCTTGCCCTCTTCGTAGGTCCGCCCGTAGTAGGAGATCGGGACTTCGTAGATCCGGTAGCCGCGGCGCGCGACCTTCGCCGTGATCTCGGGCTCGATCCCGAAGCGTTGCGATTCGATCGTCATCGTGGCGACGACCTCGCGGCGGAACATCTTGTAGCAGGTCTCCATGTCCGTCAGGTTCAGGTTCGTGAACATGTTGGAGGTCAGCGTCAGGAACCGGTTGCCGACCGTGTGCCAGAAATAGAGGACCCGCCGCGCGCCGCCGCCCAGGAAGCGCGAGCCGTACACGACGTCGGCGTGTCCCTGCTCGATCGGCGCGAGGAGCTTCGAATACTCCATCGGGTCGTACTCGAGGTCCGCGTCCTGGACGATCACGACGTCGCCGGTGGCGTGCCGGAACCCCGTCGACACGGCCGCGCCCTTGCCCTGGTTGAAGGGCTGGAACACGACGCGGACCCCGTCCTTGCCGTCGAGCTCCCGGAGGATGTCGCGCGTGCCGTCGGTCGAGCCGTCGTCGACGATGACGATCTCCTTCTCGATCGGCACGGCGAGGACCCGCCGCACGATCTCGCGGATCGTCTTCTTCTCGTTGTAGGCGGGCATCACGACCGACAGCTTCACGGAGTGTCCTTCTCGTTCAGTTCAAAGAGGTAGATCGAATGTCCGACGCGGCCCGCCGGCCGCGCGCGAGCGATGACGCGCTGCAGGCCGCGCTGCGCCTCGGCCATGGTTTGGTTGCCATGATACGCGGAAAACTCGGGACCGGCGGTCAGGAGGAAGACGGAGATGGCCACGAGGCGGCCTCGCACGACGGGACTCGCGGAGAAGTCGGGGACGCCGAGCCAGTAGGAGACGTTGTCGCCCCCGAAGTAGGAGACGGTCAACTCCTCCGGCGATACGCCGCGCCGGGCCAGCTCGGTCCCCAGGCGCCGCAGGTCGAGGCCCCAGTCGATGTTGGAGTCCGTCAGGATACGGGCGCCGCCCTCGGGCCCGCCGGCGAACGCGTTGAAGTACGAGAGCTCGTGCGGATGAATGCGGGCGAGCTCCACCGCCGAAATCAGGGGAAGGACGAGCCAGGCTCCGGCGAGGATCCGGGCGCGAGGAGACTCCGCGCGGCGCGCCCACGCGCGGGCGAAGATGGCCGCCCCGAAGAGCGCCAGAAACGGATACAGCGGCAGGAGGTGGCGGATGCCGATGTTGTAGGTCGTCCCGATCGACGCGAGAAAGAGGACCAGGATCGGAATCCCGAAGAGACGCCACTCCTCCGCGAGACTCGATGAGCCCGCGACACGGCGCCGGCGGAGGACGGGGGCCGCGAGGATCGCGAGGGTGACGGCCAGAAAGGCGAGCGTCGACTTCACGGCGAACGCCACGAAGAAATACTCGGGGAAGCCATCGGTCGACACCCGGCCGTTCAGGAACGTGATCCCTCCGCCCACGGCGTTCTGTCGGACGACCGAGGCGAGCCCGCCGAAGTAGTGCGCGAGCGGCCTCGAGACGTCGGCGAAGGCCGCGATCCGCTCGGCCAGAGCGGGGGCCTGGCCGTGCGCGCCGACCTTCTCGCGGATGATCGTCTTCTGGTCGGCGCGGCTCATGCCCTCGGTGACGGGGGCGTAGACCGCGAGCACGACGAGGAGCGCGAGCACGCCGACTACGAAGAGCCGCCCGAGCCCCGCGGCGAGCCGGCGCGCCGGCGCCGGCGATTTTTCGCGTCCCGCGGCGAGCAGCGTCTGCAGAAGGAGGATGGGAAGCAGGTACACCGCCGAGAACTTCGTCGTGAGCGCGAGCCCGAGGCAGGCGGCCGCGAGGATGAGGCGAGCGGGGTGCGGCTTCCGGCAGGCCGCGTCCCAGGCGAGCACCGTCGCGAGAAAGGCGAGCGCCGCGCCGAGGTCCGTGTGGACGACTCCGGCGTGCGCCAGAAGGTTGGGATCGAAGGCGAGCAGGGCCGTGGCGAAGAGGGCAGGCACGGGCCCGTAGCGCCGTCGGCCGGCGAAATAGACGAGCAGCAAAAGCGCCGTCAGCACCGCGAGAAACGGGGCCCGAGCGACCGCAAGGATCCGAGCGGGGGGCACGCGGTTCCGATAGAAGAAGTCGGGGCCGTACTCGAGAAAGAGGTTTCCCATCGGAATCTTTTCGGGCGGAGGCGCGAGAGGCAGAGCCGCGAGCGCGAGGCCCGAGAGGACTTTCATGAGCGGCG
Organism: uncultured Acidobacteriota bacterium; assembly: GCA_963782585.1. GTDB lineage: Bacteria > Acidobacteriota > Thermoanaerobaculia > UBA5066 > Gp7-AA6 > DAHUXD01. The sequence continues at coordinate 15,743 of CAWAKL010000003.1, read as the reverse complement.
GATGCTCGATGTTGACGATGGCGGTCCGCTTCGCGACCGCGAAATAGCCCGAGAGGATGTGGATCGGCTCGTCGGCCGACAACGCGTCCTCGCGGGTGTGGTCGTAGACGACGAAGGCCGCCACGGCGCAGAGCGCCAGGGCGAGGAGAACCGCCGCCGCGCCGGCTCCCGAGGTCTTCAAAGCCTCAACGGCGCGGGCCCCCGCCGAAGGCATGCCGCGCCAGCGCCGCCAGGGCGGAAAACCCGTCCTTCAGGCGGATCTTCTTGCCCTCGGCCTGGGAGCGTCCGAAGTAGGAGATGGGCACTTCGAAGATCCGAAAGCCGCCGCGCGCCACCTTCGCCGTGATCTCGGCGTCCACGCCGAAGCCCGGCGACTGCAGATCCAGCGCGGGAACCACGCGGCGATGAAACGCCTTGTAGCAGGTGGCCATGTCCGAGAGGTTCAGGCCGGTCACGACGTTCGAGATGAGCGTCAGCAGCCGGTTCCCCTGCTGGTGCCAGAAGTTCTGAACGCGGTGCTCGGTGCTGCCGACGAAGCGCGAGCCGAAGACGACATCCGCCCGCCCGCCTTCGATCGGGCGCAGCAGCAGCGGATACTCCGCCGGGTCGTACTCGAGGTCCGCGTCCTGGATGACGAGAATGTCGCCCGACGCGGCCTCGAGCGCCGTCCGCACCGCCCGGCCCTTCCCGAGATTCTGCGGCTGAAAGATCACCCGGACGCCCCGGCGCCCGTCCCACTTCTGGAGCTTCTCGCGGGTGCCGTCGGTGGACCCGTCGTCCACGACGATCACTTCCTTCTCGGTCGGCTCGTCCGTCACGAGCTGGAGAATCTCGTCGATCGTACGGGTCTCGTTGTAGACGGGAATCAGAACGGAAAGCTTCACGATCTCGGGGAATGATACGCGAGTCCCCGACGCTCTCTTCCGGCGGCCTCCCGCATAATGGAGACGATGCGGCGGCGGGCGGCTCTCTTTCTCGGGCTGACCGCCGCCTGCGTCGTCGTCGGTGTCGGGCTCCGCCTGCACACGCGCAACGAGGTCCACATCGGCGGCCGGGTACGGGCGTTCGACTCCGACTCCGCGTATCACCTGCGCCGCGCGCGCTTCGCCGCGGCCGAGTTTCCCCGCACGGTCCTTTTCGATCCGCTCATGAACTTTCCCGAGGGCGGCGTCCCCATCTGGCCGCCGCTCTACGACGTCGCGCTCTCTCTGCCGGCGCGGCTGGCCGAAGGGCCCGGGGCCTCCGCCGAAGCGGTGGCGCGCCGGGCGGCCTGGGTCCCGGTCGCGCTGGCCGCCGGGTCGATCCTGCTCGCCGGCCTGCTCGGCCGGCGGCTCGCCGGAGATGCGGCCGGCGCCGCCGCCGCGGCGTTTCTCGCGCTCTGCCCCGCCCACATTCTCTGGTCGCAGTACGGCCACGTCGATCAGCACGCCGCGGAATCGTTCTGCGGACTGCTCGCGCTCGTGCTGTTTCTTTGGAGCCGCGAAGCCCCCGACTCCGCGAACAACGTCCTTCGCGAGGGCGCGGCCGGCCTCGCCCTCGCGCTCGCCGTGCTGGTCTGGCAGGGCGGAATCTACTGGGGCGCGATCTTCGCCCTGGCGCTCGCCGTCGAAGCGGCCACGACGTCCCGGATGGTGCTCCGCGCGGCCGTGCTGAGCCTGGGTCTCCCTGCGCTCCTCGCCGGCGCCGCGACGGCGGCCTGGCTCGGGTGGCTGCGGACGCCGCTGACGTACGTCTCGTTTGGTTTTTTTCAGCCCCTCTTCCTCGCGGCGCTGTGTGGCGGGACGGCCCTGATCGCGGCGCTCGCTCGCCGCGCGCGCGGGCGACTGGCGCGCCGCGAGGTCCTCGCCACGCTCGCGGTCGTCGCGCTCGCGGCCGCGGCGACGCTGCCCTTCGCCTCCGAACTCTTCGCCGGGCTTCGCAACGGCGTGGGCTACGTCGCGGGCTCCACCCGGGAAGTCGCCGGAGATGGCGGCTACGTCTCCTATCCGAAAGACTGGCTCAAAGGGATCTTCGAAGCGCGTCCGCTCTTCGCCGACGGCCCGATGCTCGCGTGGAAGCAGCTTTCGGCGGCGATCTTCCTCTCGCCGTTCGCCGTTCTCGCCTGGGCCGTCCGCGCGCGGCGCGGCGAGCGGCCCGGCGTGCACGGCGCCCTCGCGATCTGGGGAGCGGTCACGATCTTCCTCGCGTTCTCGCAGCGGCTCAACGTCTACTACGCGGCTCCGCTCTGCGCCCTGACGCTCGTCGAAGCGGCGCGCTTCATCGCCTCGCGGCTCGCGCGCGTCGGCGGAGCCCTCGCGAGTCTTCCCCGCGGGGTCGTCGCCTGCGCGGCGGGCCTCGTCCTCGCCCTTCCGATGCAGAAGGGCCTCCAGGAGGAGCTCTCGAGCCGGTACGTTCCGGGCTCGGACCTCTTCGCGACGCTCGACTGGATGCGGACGAGCCTTCCCCATGCGGTCGACGCCTATGACCCGGGCCTCCTCGGCCCGCCGCCCTTCCCCGAGACTCTCTCGCGAGCGTCCTCCGTGCTCGCTCCGTGGTCGCTCGGGCACTTCCTCCTCTACGAAGCCGAGCTCCCCGTGGTCGCGAACAACTTCGGCTACGGATTCCTCGACTCGATTCGCTTCTTCCTCGCCGGAACTGAGGAGGAGGCTCTCGCGATCGCGCGCCGCCACCGCGCGCGCTGGGTCGTCGCAACGGATCTCGTCCCGCGCATGAACGACTACGCGTCGTACCTGGGACGTCCGCCGCTCTTCCAGCGGACGCCGCAGGGGCCGGTCCCCACGGCGGCGTACTTCTCGACCATGCAGTCCCGGCTCTACGACTTCGGCGGCCGGGGCGCGGCCCTCACCGGCCTGACCATCGAGCCGCTCGCGAATTTCCGCCTCGTTCACCGCTCGAAGAGCGCCATCCCCCGCGGCGACGGCTGGGTCCCGCGCTGGGCGGTCTTCGAGATCACGGAGCCGTAGACTATTCGGGCGGCGTCGCGCGCGGCGGACCGTACATGTGCCACATCCTGTACGCGAGCGCTCGCTCCCCGGGCGTCGAGGCTTCCGAGGCGACGAGGAGAAGCTCCTGGCGCTCGGGATCGCGATCGGTGAACGCTCCGAGGACCGCCGCGCGCCACAGCCGTCCCGAAAACGGCGGCTCGGGCGCGCGCAGGAGAAGGGCGAGAAGCGGGGCCGCGCCCAGCAGAATCGCGACCGGCCGGGCGGGCCGCATCGGCGCGATCGGCTCCGCGACGATCGCCAGCACGGCCAGAACGAGCGCCGCGGGAACGAGAACGGAGATCCAGCCCGGAAGTCCGGCGGCCAGCCCGAGGTTCTCGGCGAACCATCCGTGTTTCAAGAACCAGAGCGATCCGCTGGCGGCCGGCCAGGGCATCTCCTTCGGGAAATAGACGCAGCTCGAGGTCATCAGGAGGTGGCTCGCGACGGAATACGTCGTCGCGGCGAGAAAGAGCCCCCGCGAGAGGGCGGACTGCAGCGCGTACGCCACGGGCATCGCCGCCAGAAAGACCGCGGGAATCAGGTAACGGCTGCCGAGCGCCCAGCCCCCGTGCCAGTTGGGATAACCCGACATCACGACGAGCAGGAGCACCGTCCCGCCGACGAAGAACCACCAGTCGGCCCGTCGCTCGCGTGACTTCCACCATCGCACCGCGCCGGGAATGGCCCAGAGCAGGAACGGGGAAAACAGCAGCACGCCCCGCGCCGGGTGAAAGAGATAGAACGCCGCAAAGCGCGGCGACGGCGACCGGAATCCGAACTTTCCCTGCTGGACGAGTTGCGCGTAGCTGGGATCGGCTTCGAGCGCCGAGGAGAGCGTGAAGGGCGAGCCGAAGGAGGCGGCGTTGTAGGCGAGCAGCCCCGCGAGCGGGACGAGGGCCGCCGCGCCGAAGGCCACGATCCGCGGCAGGGACCGCCCGGCCAGCATCCGCAGCCCGAGCAGGACGACGAGAGGCGCCACGGTGTACTCCGAGATCGCCGCCAGCGACGCGAGCAGGCCCGCGCCGGCCGCCGCAAGACGCGGCCGCCGCTCTCCCGCCGATTCGGAGACACGAATCAGGTCCCAGGCCAGAAAGAGCAGCGCGGCCGTCCAGGCGTGGCTGAAGAAGGAGCGCGCGTAGAAAAGAAACGTGGTCCCCGTCGCCACGGCCAGCAGAAGCAGCGGCGCGACCCAGGCCGGCGCCGGGATCTCGTCCACGCGCTTTGCGAAGCGCCACAGCGCCAGAAGGCACACGAGCGAGACCGTCAGCAGGCGCATCAGCCAGAAGATCGTGTTCGCCGTTCCGAAGTCCGGCATCGGAAACACCACGCGCAGCAGCCGGTAGACGGGATACGCGGCGAACGCGAGGCCCGGGGCCTTGTTCGAGTAGAAACGGCCGTTCGAGACGGACTTGTCCTCGTGATCGCCGAGGGCCGCGATCGCCCGGTCGATCGAGAACGTGTTCCATTCCGCCATCGCGATGACCTGCTCGAAGCGGGACAGCTCGTTCGGGTTGGCCCAGGGGGAAAAGACGCCGCGGTAATAGACCAGGAGAAACGCGAACACGCCGAGGACCAGAACGGTGGCTCGCTGTGACCGCCGCTCGGAGGCGTCGGCCACAGGTGGGTCGGCGGCAGCGTGCATGGAGTCGGCGGTCATGATCGCACTCACGGTACACTGACCGCAATGTCCTCGCGGCGCGCGGTGCTGTCGAGCTTCGCGGTCGTCGTCCTCTTCGCGCTCCCGCTGCTCTCCGAGATTCTCGGCGCGCAGCGGCTCGTCTTCCGCGACACGCAGATCACGCACTGGCCGTGGCGCCGCGTGGCGACGGCGTCGCTCGCGGCCGGAGAGGTGCCGTTCATCAACGCCGCGGCCTCGGGAGGCCAGCCGCTGCTCGCCAACCCCAACGCCGTCCTGCTCTACCCGACGTTTCTGCTGGAACGCGTCGTGCCGCCGGCCTCGGCCTTCAACCTGCACTACCTCCTCCATGTCCTCTGGGCCTTCTTCGGCGCCCGCCGCCTCGGGCGCGCGCTCGGCCTCGCCGAGGACGCGGCGTTTCTCTCGGGGGTCGCGTTCGCTTTCTCCGGAATCACGCTGTCGTACGGCTCGGCGTTCATGAACTCGATCGCGGCGGTGTCCTGGCTTCCCTGGTGCGCCGCGGCGATCCTCGCGCTCGAGCGGTCGCGCGGATTCGCCGGGACCGCCCGCGCCGCGACGGCGGCGGGCCTCGCGCTCGGCCTGCAGCTGCTCGCCGGGGAGCCGGCGATCTCGCTGCTCACCGGCGGGTTCGCGGGCGCGCTCGCGCTCCTGCGCGCGGTGAGCGCCCCTGCGGGCGAGAAGGCGCGGCGGCTGATCACGCTCGCCGCCGGGGGCGCGGCCGCTTCCGCGCTGGCGCTGGCGCTCGCGGCCCCTCTCCTTCTGCCCCTGGCGGAGGTCTTCCCGCTGACCTACCGCGGGCAGCATCTCTATTCGGAACGAGCCTTCGGCGCCTCGGCCTTCACGCCGGCAGCGCGCGATCGAGTGGCTTCTGCCCCGCTTCGGCGGCGACCCGGGAACGCTCGGGGGCGGCGCCAACTGGCTCGCGTCCGTCGCCGGACGGGAGCTCGTGTACATCTGGGCGGTCACGTTCGGCTTCGTGCCGCTTCTGCTCCTCGTGGCCGGAGCGTTCGCTCCCGGATTCTGGAACCGGCGCTCGGGAGCCCTCGCCGCGGGCGGTCTCCTCGCGCTCCTGCTCTCGTTCGGGTTCGCGCTGCCGCTCTATCGGGTCGTCTATGCCGTGACGTTTCTCCGAAAGCTGCGCTACCCGATCAAGTTCTATCTCCTCACGACCCTGTGCGTGGCTCTCCTCGCGGGTCTCGCGGTCGAGGCCCTCTCGCGGAGGCGCTCGCCGGCGCGTTCGGGACGCCGCGAAGCGGCGGTGGCCGCCGTCTTTCTGCTGCTTCTCGCCGGGGCCTGGTTTCTCGCCGCCCCCGGAGGCCCGCTCGACCGATGGGCCGCGCCCGACGCGGCGAAGATCTCCGACGAGCCCGGCGTGTTTCTGGCCGTGTGGCGTTCCGCCGTGCGCGGCGATGTCCTCGTGGGAGCGGTCTCCGTGCTGGCCGCCGTCCTGGCGCTCCGCCGGGGAGGCCCCGAGCCCGGGTATCTCCTCGGGTTCGTGACGCTCCTCTCCGCGCTCGTCTTCGGCCTGCCGCTCTTCGTGAATGCGCGGGAGAAGGACCTCGCGCGCCCGCCGGCTCTCGCCGCGCGCGTCGCGGGCGAGAGGTCGACTCTACGTTTCCCCCGTCCTTCCCCGCTTCGACATGTCGGCGCTGCCGGTCGAAACGCCGGGGACGCTTCCGCGCACGGGCAAGACCGCGCGGGTGCTCCTCGAGCAGCTCGTGCCGTCCACCGGGTCCGAATTCGGCGCCCGGTACCTGTTCGACAACGATCCCGACGGCTCGTACGGCTTCTTCAACCGTGTCGCGAGCGAGGCCGCCGACGCCTCGACGCCGGAGGAGCGCGACCGCCTGCTCCGACTCTACGGCGGCCGCTGGGCCCTGGCGGACGAAGGCGAGGAACATCCCCTCTTCCGCGCGATCACCGGCGTCTCCGTTGCCGGCCGCCGCCTCGTCCTCTACGAGCACGCGAACCCGCTGCCGGAGCTGCGCTGGGCGGGCCGCGCCTGGTCGCGCGCCTCGCTCTCCGGAGCCCTGGACCTCGTCCGGACCGATCGCTTCCAGCCCGAGACCGACGTCGTCGTCCGCGCCGAGCGCGATGCGGACCCGCCGGCGCTCTCCACGGGCGCGGTCGCGATCGAGCGGATCGGCGCCGATCACGCCGCCGCGACGGTCGACGCCGCGGGTCCCGGGCACCTGATCTTCTCGCGGACGTTCTTCCCGGCCTGGCGGGCCCGCGTCGACGGCGCGCGCGCGCCTGTGACCGTGGCCAATGCGCGGGACCTCGCCGTCGCGGTTCCGGCCGGCCGGCATCGCGTGGAGCTCGCGTACGACCGCGGCCCCTTCCGGCTCGGCGTTGCGATTCAGGCGGTCGCGTTTCTCGCGGCGCTCTCCGTCGCGTTCGCGACCCGGCGGGCGACCGCCGGCCTCGGGCCGGCTTAGCAGGTTGCTGAAAAGGGTGTGGGATGGCGTTACGAGCGCCGCGGGGTCAGATGCAAGGAAGCGCGACGACGGCGATGCCTCGGCATCGTCGAGGAGCGATGACGCCGCAGATGGCCCCGCGCCGCCGTAACCCGAAGGGTGGACGGCACTTTGCCGGCGCCCGCCAGCGAGTGACGAAGGTCCGAGTCGCGACGGATCGGAACGGGCGCCGAATGCAAAGTGCCGGACACGACGCCCGCATCCATTTTTCAGCAGCCTGCTAGCTACGCGCCACGGCGCCGATGCGATTCCCACCAGGCGATCGTCTCCCGGAGCCCCGTCTCGAGGTCCATGTGCGCGGTGAAACCGAAGAGCTCGCGCGCGCGCGAGGTGTCGAGGCACCGCCGCGGCTGTCCGTTGGGCCGCGACGTGTCCCACCGGATGCGGCCTCGAAAGCCGGTCCGCTCGGCGACCTTGCCGGCGAGGTCCCGGATCGAGATCTCGCGGCCCGTGCCGACGTTGACGGGCTCGGGCGCGTCGTAGCGCTCGGCCGCGAGCACGATCGCCTCGGCGGCATCGGTCACGTAGAGGAACTCGCGTGTCGGCGAGCCGTCGCCCCAGAGGACCGCCTCGGGCTGTCCCGAGTCGCGCGCCTCGCTGAACTTGCGGATCATCGCCGGAATGACGTGGCTCGAATCCGGATCGAAGTTGTCCCCCGGGCCGTAGAGATTGACCGGGAGCAGGTAGATCCCCCGGAAGCCGTACTCCTGCCGGTAGGCCTGGAGCTGGACGAGGAGCATTTTCTTGGCGAGGCCGTAGGCCGCGTTGGTCTCTTCCGGATATCCGTTCCAGAGCTCCTCTTCCCGGAAGGGCACCGGAGTCTCCCGCGGATACGCGCAGATCGTGCCCAGGCAGACGAACTTCTCGACGCCGAGGCGCCGCGCGTGCTCGATGAGATGAATGACCCATCGCCGCGTTGTCGTAGAAGAAGCGGCCGGGGTGCCGGCGGTTGGCTTCGATCCCGCCGACGGACGCCGCCGCGTGAATGACGCAGTCGGGCTTCGCGTCGCGAAGCAGCCGCTCCACCGCCGCCGCGTCGCGCAGGTCATGCTCCGTCGAGCGCGGGACGATGACGGCGGCGGGTTCCTCCTTGCGGAGGCGCGCGACGATGGCGCTGCCGAGGAAGCCGGCGCCCCCGTCACGAGGACCCGGCGGCGGGTCCAGAAGCTCACGCCTTTCCCGCGCGGGGAACGGCCGCCTCGCGGGAGGCGAGCTCGAGATCGGCGTCGGTCATCAAGGCCACGAGCGACGCGAAGTCGACCGTCGGCGCCCAGGCCAGCCGTTCCCTGGCGCGCGTGGCGTCGCCGAGCAGGTGTTCCGCTTCGGTCGGCCGCAGGTAGGCCGGATCGATCTCGACGAGGACGCGCCCCGTGCGGCGGTCGACTCCTTTCTCCTCCATGCCCCGGCCCCTCCACTCCAGCTCCCAGCCGGCGTGGGCGAAGGCGAGCTGGCAGAACTCGCGGACGGTGTGGGTCTCGCCGGTCGCGACGACGTAGTCCGCGGGCTCCGGCTGCTGCAGCATGCGCCACATGGCCTCGACGTAATCTTTTGCGAAGCCCCAGTCGCGCTTCGCGTCCAGGTTGCCGAGGTACAGCGGTCCTGAAGGCCGTGCGTGATCCGGCCCGCGGCGCGCGTGATCTTGCGGGAGACGAACGTCTCGCCGCGCCGCGGGGATTCGTGGTTGAAGAGAATGCCGTTGACGGCGTAGAGGCCGTAGGCTTCGCGGTAGTTCACCGTCATCCAGAAGGCGTACACCTTGGCGGCGGCGTAGGGGCTGCGCGGGTAGAACGGCGTGCGTCTCGTTCTGCGGGCGCTTCCGTGGTCCTTGCCGTACATCTCGGACGAGGAGGCCTGGTAGATGCGGGGCCGGATCCGCAGCTCCCGGATGGCCTCGAGCAGGCGCACCGAGCCGAGGCCCGTGACCTCGCCGGTGTACTCGGGCGTGTCGAAGGAGACCTTGACGTGGCTCTGGGCGCCGAGGTTGTAGATCTCCGCCGGGTCGACGAGACGCAGCGTGCGATTCAGAGACGAGGCGTCGTTCAGATCGCCGTAGTGCAGGATCAGGCGCCGGTCGGCGGCGTGCGGATCCTGATAGATGTGATCGATCCGCTCCGTGTTGAACGAGGAGGAGCGGCGAATGATGCCGTGGACCTCGTAGCCTTTTTCGAGCAGGAGCTCGGCCAGATAGGAGCCGTCCTGGCCGGTGATGCCGGTGATGAGCGCCCGTTTCATGCGCCGCCTCCGCCCGGCCGGGTCGCGCCCGAGCCAGCGATTCCACTTCAGCTTCCGAAACGCGATCCAGGACATCCGGGCGAGCAGCATCCCGTGGCTGACGAGGCGGACTTTCGAAACGCCGGCTGTCCGGCGCGCATACCGCACCGGCATGTCCACGATCGAGAGGCCGAGGCGCGCCGCGCCGAAGAGCAGATCGAAATCGCCGAACGGATCGAAGTCGCCGAAGTAGGACCGCGAGCGGCGATGCGCTCGTAGTCGCTTCGAACAGAACCTTGGTGCCGCAAAGCGTGTCCTTGATCGGCTGGCCGAGCAGCCAGCTGAAGGCGAGGCCGAACAACTTGTTGCCGCCAGAGGTTCAGAAAGGCGCATCGCCTCCTGCTCCATCGGATAGACGAGACGTGAGCCGTTGACGAACTCGGCCTTCCCTCGGCCAGGACCTCGACGAACCTGCGGAAGATCCTCGGGCGGCACCGTGAGGTCCGCGTCGAGAATCATCAGGACGTCGCCGGTCGCCGCGTCGAACCCTTGCGGACCGCGTTTCCCTTGCCGCCGAGCTCCCGAGCTCGAGCTCGGAGCGCTCTCGAAGCGAAGCTCGACGGAATCCAAAGCCGAGTCGTCCGGCATCAAGTAGTAGCGCGTGCCGCCCTCTGGTCCCTCGACGACGATCGCTTCGAGTGTGCCCTCGAGCATTCGACTCGAACCAGGCGTTGTGCCCTCCGAGCATGCCAGAGCGAGCTCCAGCACGATGCCAACACAAACGCGCGGAAGATTGACCGGTCAGCCGATCCGGGCCTAATCAGTCCTCCCAGCTCCACATCGAGCGGAAGTTGCTGAGCCTGGAATTCTTCAGTGCGAGCGATTGTCCCTTCGCAACGCTCTGGAGAATGGCGCACTTGGTGTGTCTCGGGTGAATGACCACTCGCGCCGTAGCGAATCCTCGACCAGCTGTCCCAGGCGGGCGAGCTGGTCTTCGCTGACCGGCCGTCCCTTGCAGGCCTTGCGAACGCCGTTGATCACCTTGTCGCGGTTGAACGGCTCGACGACGCCGCTACGTTTCACTACGACCAGCTGCATCTGCTCAATGGTGGTGAATCGCCGCTCACAGGATGGGCACTGCCGACGTCGGCGGATGCTCGCTCCGTCGTCGGTCGTCCGTGAGTCGAGCACCTTGGAGTCGGAATTCCGGCAGTACGGGCAGTGCATCCTCCGGCTCCTTTCTGCTGTTCGCGGACAGATCTGGGGACAGGCCTGTGGACCTGGCGGGCGATCTTGTGGACTGTCTGTGGACTTCTGTGAGTTTCTCACCACAACTTGTGGATGAACCACATGGTTGTAACTACTAGATATGGATACCGTACGTCCAAGAACCATTCTCCGCAAGAACACTGACACTTTTCACTCTGGCGTCGCGCGTCCATTGGTTTCACCTCGCGAAAAGTGGTCAACAACAGCAGCTCTTGATCGATTCAGCCGGGTTGGATGTGACCGTCGTTTCGTGAATGACAGCCCGCTCGACGGTCTTGGTCAGACCAGGTTCCGCGTGATGGTGTAGATCAGCGCGACGAGCAGGCCAACCACCAACCACTGGGCGGGACGTACGCGACGCAGGCGCTCGGCCAATCGACGCGGCAAGCGGAAGGCCGGTCCACCGGCCGCCTCAACAGTCCACACAACGCCAAGTACGCCCACGATCAGCAGGCCGATCAGGGCGAGTGGGTTGTATCCGAATGCGGCTAGCACGTCGCCATGGAGCAGCGCGTCACCCATCCGGGTGCCCCCACACAGCGGGCAGTCCCAGCCGGTAAGGGCACGGAACGGGCACGGCAAGCCCACACCGGTGGTTGCGTAGAGCGCGCTGAGAGCCAGCCCGCCGGCAAAGAATGCGCCGACGACTCCCGCTGCGCGTGTGGCCCGAAATGGTCGGACGTCAGTAGAGACCGCCACGTTCTCATTGTGCCCGCACCTGAGTCGTGCCCCGTCGACTGCATCGTCGGGTCCGCGCAGACACCAATCGCCTACACTCACCACGTCGCAGCTGACCTCAAGGACGCTCATGACCGACCAGTACCGCAGTCAATGGCCAGCGGCATCTTCGGCCAATCCGCAGCCGTCCTTTCTGCAGCCGCCGGCAAGTCCGGGCTACTCACCTGGGCCGGCATACTTCGGGGCGCCTCCGCGAAGCGACTACGCCGTGTGGGGCCAGCGCATGCGGGCAAGGCTGATCGACCAGGGCCCGACATATGTCGGCTTGATCATCTTCTTCGCCGGCTATCTGGTCGCGGTCATCGAGCTCTCCCGGTCCAGCGAATCGACTCCCGACTTCGAGACCGCAGCCGTTGCGATGATCATTGGTCTCAGCGTGATACTCGCCAGCCTGGCATGGGTCGCTTACAACCGTTGGATGATCGCCGGCAAGACTGGACAGTCGCTGGGCAAGCGCATGACCAAGATCAGGCTGATCGGCGAGGAGACCAACACACCGATCGGCGCGAAGAACGCGTTCATCCGCGATCTTGTCCACATTCTCGACGCTCTTACGGTTGTGGGCTATCTCTGGCCGCTGTGGGACGACAAGAAACAAACGTTCGCTGACAAGATCATGAAAACCATTGTGGTCAACGAAGCGGTGGACACACGCGGCTCTTGATCTTGACCAGCGTCCCAGGCTTGATGGCAATGCCGTAACGTCGCCGGAGACATCGACGAAAGGAACCAGACGATGCCACTGTTGCGAGGCCGTCGGGATGAAGCGAGGCCGACGAGGTACCGGATGCAGGAGAAGCTCTTCGCGATCGGCGATGATTTCTGGATTGAGAACGAGAGGGGCGAGCGCGCCTTCAAGGTCAACGGAAAGGCGCTTCGGGTACGCGACACGCTGCAGCTCCAGTCGCCTCGCGGGGATGAGCTGTATTCGATCCAGGAGAAGAAGCTCCGGGTAAAAGACACGATGGAGATTGAGCGCGGTGGACGTCAGGTCGCCACGGTGAAGAAGGCACTGCTGACCCCGCTCCGCGACCGCTTTTCAATCGACGTCGATGGCGGCGACGACATGGAGGCGAAGGGCAACATCGTCGACCATGAGTACAAGATCGAGCGCGGCGGGGACGAGGTGGCCGAGGTCTCGCGTCGCTGGTTCCGCGTACGCGACACCTATGGCATTGAGATCAAACCGGGCGAAGACGACGCTCTCTTGCTGGCCACGGCAGTCTGCATCGATCAGATGAGCCACGACATCGGCTGAGGCTGCTGCCTCTGGGCCGAGTGTCACTAGTGTTGCGCCTGCCGTGCCTCGTGGAGGCCGGCATCGCCACCCGGGCCGGTGACGCGTACGGCGGTGATGCCGATCACCGCAATTGCCGCTGTCAAGATCATCGCGGCGAGCATCATGACTACCACAATGCCGCGATCGGTGAGCCGCCAATCAGAGATTGCTCGATCGCTCGACCTTTTCCCACCAACGGTGGCCGGAGCCGCGACGATCGGGCACGGTCGTGCGCTCGTCTGAGCAGGTCGCAGCTGGCCAACGGAGCGATGGGAGTGCGGTACTGCGACAGTGATCGCGCTCATCTTTATCTCCTTAGAAGCCATCGAACTGACGTTCGATAGAACGTACGTTTGATTTGTATCGCATCTTCACGACAGTCCCAAGAACATTCGTACAAATATTCGAGGTGTGTCGCTAAGTAGCGAATCATCTGCCTCTGACAGTTCCGGCGGCAGAAATGCCAAACGACGGCAAGATCGACAACACGCTCGAACAAATGTTTGAATCTTGCCACGTAGTTCTCTATCGTCAGCCTTATGGCACAAACCGACCCGAAGTACCCGCAACCCAGTAGGCGGCGTGGCCGGCCCCGCGAAAGCGATGTGGCAGCTCAGCTGGGCGATAGCGCGTCTTTCACATCATTCCCGGACGGGCCCGCCGACGCCGACGGATTGACACTTCGGCAACGCCGCATCCTGGAAGTGATCAAGGAGACAGTCGACAGGCGCGGCTATCCACCCAGTATCCGAGAGATGGGCGACGCCGTAGGTCTCGCCTCATCTTCGAGCGTCGCGCATCAGCTCAAGATGCTGGAGGCGAAAGGTTTGCTGCGTCGTGATCCCAACCGACCGCGTGCCTTGGAAGTGCTCCTGCCCAGTGAGGACCGGCCCGCAACGAGGCACCTCGCCCGGTCTCGCCAGACAAGTGGCGACGACACCGGCATTGGCGACGCATTCCCCGAACCGGTTCATGTTCCTGTGCTCGGACGGATCGCCGCCGGCGGACCCATCCTGGCGGAGGAAAGCATTGAGGACGTCTTCGCCCTGCCACGACAGTTGGTGGGCGAGGGCACCATGTTCCTGCTCGAGGTCCATGGGGACTCCATGATCGAAGCGGCGATCTGTGACGGCGACTGGGTGGTTGTTCGGCAGCAACCGACAGCGAACAACGGTGACATCGTCGCCGCCCTCCTCGACAACGAAGCAACCGTTAAGACCTTCAAGTGGACGAGCAGCCAGGTGTGGTTGATGCCACACAACCCTGCCTACGACCCGATTGACGGGAATCTCGCCACAATCTTGGGCAAAGTCGTCGCTGTGCTGCGTCGAGTCTGACCACGATCTCTGGGCCGGTATTTAGAGCATGCTGGGTTCGCTGGCTGCCATTTCCATAGTGAACCGGGCGACAGCGCGAAGCTTGTTCGAGACATCGAGAGCCGCGACCTTATACGCCTCTGACAACGTTGGGTAGTTCATGACTGTGTCGACGAGATAGTCGACCGTGCCTCCGCAGCCCATGATTGCTTGGCCAATGTGTACCAGCTCGGTGGCATTACTGCCGAAGACGTGTACGCCCAAGATCTCCCGTGTGTCGGCATGCACGATCAACTTCAACATGCCATATGAGTCCCCAATGATCTGGCCGCGCGCCAGCTCGCGATAGCGGGAGATGCCGACCTCGAATGGAACCGACTCACGAGTCAGCTCTCCTTCGGTCTTACCGCAGAACGAGATCTCCGGAATCGTGTAGATGCCGATCGGCTGCAGACTTCGGAGCTCGTTGGCTGGCTCGTTGAACGCGTGTGCTGCGGCAAGGCGGCCCTGGTCCATCGAGGTTGAGGCCAGGGCAGGGAAGCCGATCACATCACCGACCGCGTAGATATGCGGCACCTCGGTCTGATAGTTCGAGTTCACCACGAGCCGTCCCCGCTTGTCGGTCTCCAGCCCTGCGAGGTCGAGGCTCAAGTTCGCCGTATTGCCTTGCCGACCTGCAGAGTGCATGACGACCTCGGCGGCGATCTTCTTTCCGGAAGCGAGCGTCGTGATCGTGCCACGTCCGGAACTCTCCACCGAGGAGACTTCCTCACCGAAACGGAAGGACATGGTGTGATCCCGTAGGTGGAACTTCAAGGATTCAACAATTTCGGGATCGCAAAAGTCGAGCATGTTGTCGCGCTTCTCCACCAGCGTGACCCGGCTGCCTAACGCGGCGAACATCGAGGCGTACTCCACGCCGATGACGCCGGCGCCGACCACCACCAAGGAGCCCGGCACGGTGTCCAACGTGAGGATCTGATCCGAATCGAGCACACGCAGGCTGTCGAAGTCGACGTTCGATGGATGGGCCGGCATGGTACCGGTCGCGATGACGATGAAGTTCGCAGTTAGGGTGCGGAGCGCTCCCACGCCTTCGATCTCGACAGTGAGCGTGTGCGGATCGAGGAAGCTGGCGGCACCCGGCACGAGTTCGATGTGGTTACGCATGAGTTGCGAACGAATGACCTCCGTCTCGCGACCGACCACATGCTGCAACCGAGCCAGCAGGTCGGAGATGGTGATCTCCTCCTTGACCCGGTAGCTGGCACCGTAGAGGTCGCGAAGCTGCATGCCGGTCAGGTAGAGCACCGCCTCACGCAGCGTTTTGGACGGGATCGTGCCAGTGTTGACGCATACGCCCCCGACCATCGACCTGCTGTCGATGACGCACACCTTGTGGCCGAGCTTGGCCGCCATGATCGCAGCCTTCTGCCCGCCAGGACCCGAGCCAATGACCGCCAGGTCGAAATCGTACGTATGCTCCATAGCGCAAGCGTGCCAGAGGAAAGGCACGTCCGCTAGGTGCGGTGTGCTGGCCATCCGCTTGCGGGACAGCCGGCGTACTAGCTGATCAAGACTGGCCAGACAGCCGGCGCAGGGCGTGGATCGCAACTTGTTGATCAGTCGTCTGCCACATGTCGGGCATGGACGCCTTGAGGAAAGTGCCATAGCGCGCGGTGACCAGGCGGGGGTCGAGTACGGCCACCACTCCCCTGTCGCTGACGCGGCGGATCAGCCGACCTGACCCTTGTGCCAACAGCAGGGCGGCGTGGCTTGCGGCGATTTTCATGAACCCATTTCCGCCCGCCT
>CAWAKL010000002.1:0-617081 GCA_963782585.1 uncultured Acidobacteriota bacterium | reverse complement strand
GGCCGCGCGCGCCGGATGCCGGGTGCATCTGGTCGACCGCAGCCTGATCGGCCGCGGCGGTGCAACCGTGATGGCGCAGATGACGGTTGCGGTTGCTCTGGGCGACGAGGCACCGGACCACTGGAGCCATCACTATCAGGACACGCTGACCGCCGGCCGCGGGCTCTGCAACGAGGCGCTGTCGCGGCTCCTGCGAGGAAGGCCCCGAATGCATCCGCGAGATGGATGCCTGGGGCGTCGGCTGGGCGCGCAGGAACAGGCAAATCACCTCAGCCTTCGCGCCGGGTCATGACCGGCCGCGCTGCGTCTATGTCGACTTCCTCAACACCGGCCCGGCCGTCTCGAAGACGCTGCGAACCGCACTGCACAAGACACCAGGCATCACCCGCTCGGGCGATCTTCGTGGTCGATCTGATCAAGGCCGACGGCGAGGTGACGGGCGCGGTGGCGTGGCACGCCGGCAGCGGCGCGCCGGTGATGCTCTCGGCGAAGGCCACGATCGTTTCGGCGTGTTGTCGGGGAGGAATTTTCCGCTCTTCTCGGCGAGATAGAGCAGGATGGCGTTGCTGTCGAAGACGGTCACGCCGTCGTCGTCGATCGCCGGCACCTTGGCGTTCGGATTGACCGCGAGAAATTCCGGCTTGAACTGGTCTCCCATGCGGGCATCGACCGGCACCGGTTCGTAAGGAATACCGGCCTCTTCCAGGAAGAGCGCGACCTTGGTCGGGTTCGGCGATCCGTTGAAGTAGAATTTCAGCATGGGGGCTCCGTTCATGCGGGATTGGGTGCGGCCGGCTGCGCGAAGGCGCGTGGCGCGACCGCTGCATGCGTCAAAACCGTCGGCGGGACAAGCTAACTGTTCGTGAACGCGGTTTGCCTACTTCACGAACGCGCGGGCGATCTCAAGAATTTCGTCCCAGTTCGCCACGGGGTCGTTCTCATTCCAGGCGAGGCCCAGGCTGATCCGCATGTCGATGCCCCTGACTTTCTTCAGGCAGAAATTCTGCTTCGGCATGAATTCGACCCATTCCGGAAGAAAGGCGACGCCAACCCCGGCCGCGACCAGCGAGATCATGGAGAGCGTATCGTTGCAGGTGTAGGCGATGTTCTCCAGCAGGCCATGCTCGGCAAAGACATCGTGAAAGTATTTTTCAGTGTAGGTCAGACTGGATCGCTCGAACGAGATGATCTTCTGTGAGCGGAGGTCCTTGATGGAAATGACCTTGTTTGCAGCGATGGGATTGTCGTTCGAAATCGCAAGAAAGTAGTCTTCCCTGGAAATGGTGAGATATTTCAGATTGCCGACATGGCCCACCAGCCTGACGAAGCCGATGTTCGTGTTCCCCCGTTCAAGATCCTTGATGATGTTGTCGGTGGTGTCGCTTTTGATGTTGATGCGCATGTTGGGAAATTTACGGCCCAGCTTCTGAATGAATTTTGGCAGGATGCCGAATGTCGCGGGGTAGATCGTGCTGATCGTGATCTTGCTGAGCTCCCTGCCGGCCGTGATCCTGGCCAGTGCGGCGGAGGCTTCGACTGCATTCAGGATCGATAGCGCGCGCTCGTAAAAGACGGATCCCGCTTCTGTCAGTTCGACCTTTCTGGTGCTGCGCACGAGCAGCTTTATCCCAAGGTCGCGCTCGAGTGTGCGTATCTGCAGGCTTAGCGCAGGCTGGGCAATATGCAGTTTTGTGGCGGCGCGTCCAAAGTGCAGTTCTTCCGCGACAGCTGCAAAATACCGAAGATGCCTCAACTCCATCGGTCGCTCTCTCCATCCAGGGCCACGTTGTCGGCACGCGCCCGGGACGAGCCTATTCATAGTTTTCAGATATTAATATAACTCAATTCATATTGGACACCTGCCAATTCCCCGTAAACTGTGCGAACGCCGGACGTGTCTCAATGACGGGGAAAGAGTATGAAGCGCCTCACCATCTGCTGCGCGATATCGTCGGTCGTGGCCGCGAGTTTCGGTCTTGGCGGGGCGCGGGCGAACGAACTGATCGTCAACAGCTATGGCGGTCCCTATGAGGCGATCATCCAGGAACGGATCATCGCGCCCTTCGAAAAGCAGTTCGGGATAAAGGTCATCTACGACGCCGCCGGATCTGCGTCCCAGGACTATGCGAAGATCAGGGCGACGAAGGGCCGTCCCGGCTTCGACGTCGTCGTGATGACGGCATCGGAATCGCTTGCCGGTTGCAAGGAGAACCTGCTTGAAAAGCTGAACGTCGAAACGGTCCCCAACCTCGCCAGGCTGGATCGGAACGTCAGTGCGATGGCTGGACAATGCGGTGCTGTTCACGAAGTCCAGTACATGGCGCTGCTGTTTCGTCGCGACAGGATCGAGAAGCCGCTGGACTCCTGGCAGCAGCTCAACAGTTCCGAGTTGAAGGGAAAAATCATCCTGCCGGGGATCGGCAACGTGATGGCGGTCTTCCTGACGCAAATGATGTCCGTTGCCAACGGCGGTTCGCTGACGAATTTGGACCCCGGTTTCGCGGCCATGGCGAAGATGGCGCCACAGGCGGTTGCCTTTGAGCAATCGTCGGCGATCATGGACAAATTCATGCGTGGGGGCCGCATCTCGGCCATGCCGTCCTGGAGCGGACGCGCGCAGCTGCTTGAAGGATGAAGGCCTGCCGATCGAATATGTGATCCCGAAAGAGGGGACCATCCCGCTGATTGCCACGCTCAACGTGCCGGTCGGCGCGCCGAACAAGGCCGCAGCGCTCAAGTTCGTGAACTTCTTCCTCGACAAGGCCCGTCAGGAAGCCTGGGTCACGGGATATCAGGTCGGCAGCATCCGCGACGATCTGGATATCCCTGCGGATATCCGCGCCAGGCAGATCACCACCAAGGCGGACCTCGAAAAGCTTCATCTGCCGGATCTCGAGCTGGTCTCTGAAAAGCTCCCGGTCTGGAGCGATCGCTGGAAGCGAGAAGTCGTCGCCGCCGCACGATAAGCAGCAAGATGTCAGCTATCCACTCAGCGCTGGTGAGGCGTGGGGAGACGCCGCGGCGTCGCCCGTTGTCCCTGGGCCGTTATGTTCCTCTGGTGCCGCCGGCGACAGTTTTGCTGCTGTTGTTCGCGATACCCATGGGCATGATGATCGGTCTCAGCTTTCAGAGCCGCGACGGCGCCTTCACTCTGGAGAATTACAATCGTTTCTTTGGCGACGATCTCATTCTCGGAGGATTGTTGCGGACCGTTGTGATGTCCGCGCTGGTGGCGGCCAGCGTCACAGCATTGGCATATCCGCTGGCATATTATCTGGCGCGGTCGGAATCCAGATGGCGTTCGATCGTGTTCGCACTCGTTATCGCGCCGGAGCTGGCCGGGGTGGTCCTGCGAACCTATGGCTGGCTGATCATCCTCGAGGACCACGGCTTCATCAACGATGCGCTGATGGCGCTGGGGATCGTCTCCGAGCCGGTGCCCTTGTCGAAGAACATGCTCGGCGTCGTCATCGGCCTCACGCATGTCCTGTTGCCGTTTGGCGTGCTGTCATTGTTGCCGAGTTTTCAGGGGATAGACCGGAATATCGAGAAGTCCGCGCAGATCCTCGGTGCGTCTCGCCTGTCGGTCCTTCGGCACATCATCATCCCTCTATCGCTGCCGGGCATCTTGAGCTCGTTCTTCATCGCCTTCACGCTTTCGGCGAGCGCATATGCGACGCCGGCGCTGATCGGTGGAGCCGGTTTTCACGTCATGGCGACGATGATCTACGAACAGCTTCTTGTTCTGGTCGATTGGTCTTTCGCGGCGGTGATGGCCAACATCCTGTTGATCATCGTGGTTGGCGTCGCCTTCGCGAGTTCGCGGATCGAGAACAGGCTCCACAGCAAACTGAATGTGTAGGTCAGCGGTGCCATGAACCACCTATTGTCGATCGGTTACCGGCTGACGCTTTGCGCGATCCTGCTTTTCATCGCGTTGCCGATCCTCGTTGTCGCGATTGCCTCGGTCAGCCCGACGCCAACCGTCAGCCTGCAGCCGTCGGATTGGACGTTCAGCTGGTACGGCAAGCTCTGGGTGGCGCGCTGGATCGACCCGTTCTATCTGAGCGTGAAGATCGCCGCGGTGGTCGCGATCCTGAGTGGCGCGCTTGGCTTCCTTGCCGCCTATGCCGTCGCCTATGACAGGTGTCCCGGCCACAACGTCATCATGCCGTTTCTGCTGTCACCGCTGTCGGTGCCCCAGATCGTCAAAGGGGTGGCGATCGTCCTGTTCCTGTCGTCCGCGGGGCTCTACCAGTTGCTCGGTTGGCCCGGGTTGATCGCCGGCCATGTAGTGCTGACCTTGCCTTTCACGACGCGGATGGTGGCGACGTCGATCTTCAACTTCAATCGCAACCTCGATCGAGCGGCGCGCAGTCTCGGTGCAAGCAAATGGCAGCGTGTCAGGTATGTCTTGTTTCCGCTGGTCAAGCCCGGCTTGTTTTCGGGCATGACCTTGGCGTTCATCATCTCGTTCAATGATGTTCCCTTGTCGCTCTTTCTCGTGCGACCTGGGCAGACGACGCTCCCGATCACGGTCATCAACTTCTTTGAATACAGCCTCGATCCGATCCTGGCGGCGGTGAACGTGTCGTCGCTGGTCTTCATCCTGGTCGCGATATTCCTGTTCGAAAAGCTCGGCGGGTTTTCCGCGGAAATTCACGGTGGCAGCAAATGAGCGCATTCGATATCGAGCTTGTGTCCGTGAACAAGGACTATGGCAAGAGCCGCATCGTCAAGGACGTCAGCCTGGCAATACCGAAGGGCGAGTTTGTCAGCATCCTCGGACCCTCCGGCTGCGGCAAGACGACGACGCTCAACATGATCGCGGGCTTTCTTGAACCCACCAGCGGCGTGATCCGGATACGCGGTCGGGACCAGGCCGGCGTGCTGCCGGAGAAGCGCAATATCGGCCTGGTGTTCCAGAACTATGCGCTGTTTCCGCACATGACGGTCGCCGAAAACGTCGGCTTTGGACTTCGCATGCAAGGCCGATCGCGGCAGGAGATCGCGGACGGCGTGGAGCGGGCGCTCAAGAGCGCGCGCCTGGAAGGATATGAAGCGCGCTACCCCAAGGAGCTTTCCGGCGGGCAACAGCAACGAACCGCCCTGGCACGCGCGATCGCGCCCAAGCCTTCCGTGTTGCTGCTTGATGAGCCGTTGTCGAACCTCGATCTCAAGCTGCGCGAGGCCATGCGGATCGAGCTCAAGGAGATCCAGCAGCAGCTCGGCATGACGTTCCTTTATGTTACCCACGATCAGGAGGAAGCGATGGCGATGTCGGACCGCGTGATCGTGATGTCCGAAGGCGTCGTCGCGCAGCAAGGCACGCCGGTCGATATCTATCAAAGGCCGAACACATCATTCGTCGCCGATTTCATCGGCAAGTCGAACATATTGCCGATTGCAAGCGTCGTCAGCGAAGGTCAATTCATGCGCTTGAAAATGGGCGATGGCGAGATGTCCCTCGTGGCGCAGGGCCGTAGCGGGGACACCGGCGACCAATTTCGATACTGCTGCATACGGCCTGAGGCGATTGAGATCGGAGATCAGATCAAGCCGCACGCCCGGGCGAACATTCTCGAAGGCACCGTCACGAAGACGGTCAATCTGGGCGCCTATACCGATGTGTGGGTTGCGATTGGAGCGCAATTGACACTGAAGGCATCGGTCGCGTCGACGCAGTCGCACGGCGCCGGGCCGGGGCCGGGAGCCCGCATCAAACTGTCCGTGGCGCCGGAGCGGATTCAGGTGCTGGCGGCCTAGTGCGGTGAATTTGAAATTCCTGCCAGTTTTGCCGCGAGTCCATCGCAGGAATTTCAAATTCATAAACCGCACTAGAATCTTAAGTTGCTAGTGCTCCTTATGTTTCCGAAGTTCGCATGAGAGGGTGCCGCAAAGTGATGCGAACTTCGGAAACGGAGCACTAGTGTCCCAATCCGAAGTTCGCTATACTTCGCAGCACGCTCGGAGCGAACTTCGGATTCGATAAGGACACTAGCAAACTTATGATTTTAGTGTCGTTTATGGTTCAGAAATTCGCTCGACGGACTCGCGGCAACGATGGAGCGAATTTCTGAACCACGACACTAGAGATTGATAAGGCTCAGCTATCAATGAAAAATTATTGATATTTGAGAGCGCTGTCGAACCGCAGCTACGGTGGGCTTCGTCATCACAACGAAGAAGGAGCCAATCGATGACCGTAAAGCAGAGAATTTCTGCGGCCGTCCTTAGTGACGGCGTTGCCGCCGACATCGAAGGGTTTGATTTCTCGAACTACGACGAGCACGATATCGCGGAGGTGCGCAAGATCTGGCTCAAATACGGCGTCATTCGCTTCAGGGAGACCAGTATCACCGACCAGGACCAGGTCACCTTCTCGCGTCATTTCGGCGAGTTCGTCATTCATCCCAAGCAATTTCAGGAAGGCGGCCATCCGACCGTCCCGGAGATACTGGTCATCAGCAACGCGATGAAGAACGGCAAACCCACCGGAGCGCTCGGCAATAGCGAGGCGACGTGGCACACCGACACCTGGTTCTATGAGCGTCCACCGGCCGGCGCCATCCTGCGGGCCATCGAGTTGCCGCCAAGCGGTGGCGATACGTATTTCCTGTCGACCTATCGGGCCTATGAAACGTTGCCAGAACCGCTTCGCGCAGCGGTGGCGGGCCGGCAGATTTTCTTTCAGAACGTCTACGACAAGACCGGAAAGCTGCGTTACGGCAAGGATGCGCCGAAGAGCCTGGATTTCCGCGAATGGAGCGGCATCGTTCACCCGCTTGTGCGGACGCATGGAGAGTCCGGCCGCAAGGCGCTTTATCTCGGCGGCACGTCGGACAAGGTCTGGATCGTCGGGTACCCGCTTGATGAGAGCAACGACATCCTGGCGCAACTTTGGAAACACACGACGTCGACGGATCGCGTGTTCATCCAAAGATGGAGCAAGGGAGACATCGTGATGTGGGACAATCGTTGCACGATGCATCGCCGCGACGCTTTCGACCCGCAGACGATCCGCATCATGTATCGAACCACCACGGCCGGTGAGCGCCCCGTCTAATGCTCCCGCGGATGCGCGCACAATGCACATAGTATCGACGATGTCGCAGACGTATCGCGTGATGGACGGTCATCCGGCGATCCCCGCCGAGTTCGGCGCGCTCCTTGCCGGTGTCGAAACCGCAACGATCAGGTGATGAAAGCTGGCGACATGAAAGTCTCGCAAGGATCAGCCGCAGAACGTTTTGCCGACTACATCACGCGTGAAAATCTCGCGTCGCTGCCGGCGGACGTGATCACGAAGGCAAAGCTTTGCTTGCAAGACTTCATCGGATGCTTCCTGGGAGCGTGCGTCACTCCTGTTGCACGGATCATGGCGGGATTTTCTGCCGACGTCGCGGCGAGTGGCGCTCAACAGATGCCGTCCAGGTCGAAGCCCGATTGCGGCACGGCCGCGCTCGCATATGCGACGTTGATCAACGCGCTCGATTACGACGACATCTACAAGAAGGGCCATCCAGGTGCCACGGTGATGTCCGCCGCGCTTGCGCTGGCCGAGCGAATTGACTGTTCGGGATCTGACCTGATCGAAGCGGTGGTGGTGGGCTATGAGGTGAGCGGCCGGGTCGGCATGTCGCTTACGCAGTCGACGCCGCGCAAGACCCTGCATGGCCACGGGACCTGGCAGACGATGGGCGCTGTGGCAACCGCGGCGAAGCTGCTCAAGCTTGATGTCCGGCAAACCGCGCAAGCGATTGCCATCGCGGCAGCAAATGCACCGGTCGCTTCCGTGATGAAAACGGTTTACGGGGCCCGGCCCAGCATGGCCAAGAACAATTTCGGCGCGGCAGCGCAGGTCGCCGTCAATGCAGCCTTGCTCGCGCGTCAAGGTTTTGAAGGGCCGCTGGATATCTTCGAAGGTGAAACCGGCTTTTGGCGAATGTTCGGTGCCGACGGTTGCGACGCGGGCCGGCTGACGGAGGGGCTTGGCCATCTCTACGAGATTCGAGAGGTCGGCTTTAAACCCTATAGCTGCTGCCGGATTCTGCAGAGCAGCATCGAGGCCGCCGTTGAAGTGTTCCGGCGCGCGGAGATCGATCCGCGAAGTTCAGGCTATCAAGGCATTCTGGTGTCGACGCCAGCCATTGTCTGCGACGCACCCTTCAACAATCCTCAGCCGCACGACATGTGGTCAGCGCAATTCAGCGCGCCCTACACCATTGCATTGGCGCTGCTTGGCGTTGAGCCCGGAGCGGGGTGGTTTACCGAACAGCGGCTGTCGGATCCCGAACTGAGCGTACTTGCCCGGAAGATCCAGCTTCAGCCTTACGTACGCACAGGCGGCGCCAAGCCGGCTCGTCACGCCGCCAGCGCTGAAATCAAGCTGGAAGGCGGCCGCGTGCTGAAGGCGGAGATCGAGGTTGCAAGAGGTGAGGCGGCAAACCCGCTTTCGCAAGAGGTGCTGGACCGGAAGTTTCTTCAGCTGGCGGCTGGCGCCGTCGGGCCCGTAGTTTCGAACCATGCGCTGAACTCGATCAAATCGATTGAGGCCGCACGCTCCATCACATCGCTGCTGGCCGCCGTTTCGCTGGACCGCTATCTGCAAGCCATCCAATCCCCCAGGTGAAGTGAGCCGTTGGCACTTGCGATCTCGCGTGGCGGTCTGAAGCGCGCTTGCGAGCGTGCTTTTATCAGTGTCGTCGCGGGATTTTGCCGAGGAGCCGGTTTGGAGAGCCGCCGAGGCGGGTCTAGCCCGCCGCCATCTGGCTGCGGATTTCGGCGCGCAGTTCGTCGATCAGCCTGAGGCCCTTCTTGGTCTCGACATGCCAGAAAGTCCAGCCGTTGCAGGCTTCCGAGCCTTGCGCCACCGCGCCCATGCGATGGATCGAGCCGACCTTGTCGCCCAGCATGATGGCGCCGTCGGCGCGCACCAGTGCGCCATGGCGCTTCTTGGCGTCGACCAGTTTCGTGCCGGGCGAGATCATGCCGCGCTCGATCAGCTCGGAGAATGCGACCCGCGGCGCATCGCGCGCGGTCATGAACGGCGCAAGCGTTGCTTCCGGCAACGGCTCGATCGCCGCAATGCGCTCCTCGGCGGCTTTGGCGTAGACGCCGTCGCGCTCGAAGCCGATATAGCGGCGGCCGAGGCGTTTGGCGACGGCGCCGGTCGTGCCGGTGCCATTGAACGGGTCGATCACGAGGTCGCCGGCCTTCGACGACGACAGCAGCACGCGCGCGAGCAGGCCTTCCGGCTTCTGCGTCGGGTGGACCTTCTTGCCGTCCTTGCCCTTCAGCCGCTCGTCGCCGGTGCACAGCGGGATCAGCCAGTCGGAGCGTGCCTGCACGTCCTCGTTGGCGGCCTTCAGCACTTCATAGTTGAAGGTGTAGCCCTTGGCGTTTTCGTCGCGCGCGGCCCAGATCATGGTCTCGTGCGCGTTGGTGAACCGCCGGCCGCGGAAGTTCGGCATCGGGTTCGATTTGCGCCAGACGATGTCGTTCAAGACCCAGAAGCCGAGGTCCTGCATGATCGCGCCGACGCGGAAGATGTTGTGATAGGAGCCGATCACCCAGATCGTCGCGGACGGCTTCATCACGCGGCGGCAGGCAAGCAGCCAGGCGCGGGTGAAATCGTCGTACGCCGCGAACGACGAGAACTTGTCCCAGTCGTTGTTGACCGCATCGACGTGCGACTCGTCGGGACGCTTCAGGTCGCCCTTGAGCTGCAGGTTGTAGGGCGGATCGGCGAAGACGAGATCGACGGAACCGGCCGGCAATTTCGACATCTCGGCGACGCAATCGCCGACGACGATACGGGAATCCTGCACGGACTCCAAAATGAAGCGGGGCGCCCTTGCAGACGCCCCGCGACGCGACACACCCATGACTCAAGACTCTGACTCAGGCGACGCAGCCGGCGACGCGGGACTAACTAAAACCGACTGGGTCCACCTTGCCGGAGCGAGGTAAACGTGCGGTTATCGGCAACCGCCGTGCGGCCCTTTCTCGCTAGGCAAAGTTTGCCTAGCAGGTTATTGAATTGTTGACGCAAATCGCCAGATGTTGCTCTGCGAAAACGCGGCAGCAATTGCCGGACGGAAGCGAGAATGAAGGAGAGCCGCCATGCGCTACGATGATTTTCGTCGCAGCGACAACATCGACGACCGGCGCGACGACGATGGCGGCGGGTTCGGTGGCGGCGGCGGTGGCGGTTTCGGCATTCCGATGGGCGGAGGCGGCCTCGGCATCGGCACGATCATCGTGCTCGGCCTGATCGGCTGGGCGGTCGGCATCGATCCGCGCATCCTGATCGGCGGCGCCGAGATTCTGGGGGGCGGCGGCGGCGCGCCGTCGGTGCAGATGGATCGGCCGTCGTCCGCAAGCCCGAAGCGTGGTGCGCCGCAGGACGAGATGGGCAGCATGATCGCCGGCATCCTCGGCGAGATCGACGATCGCTGGGACGAAATCTTCAAGGAGTCCGGCCAGCGCTACGCCGGTCCGCGCGTCGTCCTGTTCCGCAATGCCACCAATGGCGGCCGCTGCGGCATGGCGCAGAGCGCGATGGGCCCGTTCTACTGCCCGCCTGACCGGCAGATCTTCCTCGACACGAACTTCTTCCGCGAGGTCGAGACGCGCTTCCGCGGCTGCTCCGGCAAGGCGTGTCAGTTCACCACGGCCTACATCATCGCGCATGAGGCGGGGCACCACATCCAGAACCTGCTCGGCGTTCTCACCCAGGTACGGCAGCAGCAGGAGCGGGCCGGAAGCCGCGCCGAAGCGAACTTGCTTCAGGTCAAGGTGGAGCTGCAGGCGGACTGCCTCTCCGGCGTCTGGGTCAACAAGGAAAAGCAGAAGCGGCCGAACTTCCTCGAGGAAGGCGATATCGATGCGGCGCTGCAGACGGCGACTGCGATCGGCGACGACACCTTGCAGCGCAAGGCGCAGGGGCGGGTGGTGCCGGATTCTTCACGCACGGCTCGGCCGAGCAGCGCCGCCGCTGGTTCATGACCGGCTATCAGTCAGGTTCAATCCGGGCCTGCAACACGTTCGCGCCGGGCGTGCGCCTGTAAGCGTGTGACCGATGGCTGACCAGGCAAGACAATTCGTCCCGCTGAACATCGCGGTGCTGACCGTGTCGGACACGCGCTCGCTGGACGACGACAAGTCCGGCGCAACGCTTGCCGAGCGGCTGACCGCTGCGGGCCACAGGCTCGCGACGCGCAACATCGTGCCGGACGATATCGAGCGCATCCAGGCGCAGGTGAAGATCTGGATCGCCGATCCGAACATCGACGTGGTGATCACCACCGGCGGCACCGGCTTCACCGGCCGCGACGTGACGCCCGAGGCGCTGGAGCCGCTGTTCGAGAAGCGGATGGACGGCTTCTCGATCGCCTTCCACATGCTGAGCCACGCCAAGATCGGCACCTCGACGATCCAGAGCCGCGCGACCGCCGGCGTTGCGGGCGCGACCTACATCTTCTGCCTGCCGGGATCGCCCGGCGCCTGCCGCGACGGCTGGGACGGCATCCTCGCGGCCCAGCTCGACTACCGCACGAAGCCGTGCAACTTCGTCGAGATCATGCCGCGGCTCGACGAGCATCTGCGCCGCGACAAGGCGAAGGGCGCAACGGTTTGACCGACGCTGCTTCAAACTATTCCGGCGACGACTTCTATTGCGATGTC
The DNA here is from genome assembly GCA_963782585.1 of uncultured Acidobacteriota bacterium. Lineage (GTDB taxonomy): Bacteria > Acidobacteriota > Thermoanaerobaculia > UBA5066 > Gp7-AA6 > DAHUXD01. The sequence continues at coordinate 605,393 of CAWAKL010000002.1, read as the reverse complement.
GCGCTGAAGGGCGTCGTGCCGCTCCGGAAGGAATATGAAAGCGAGGCGGTGCTCGCCTATCACCACACGCGGCCGTTCTGGCCGGTGCATATCGTCGTCATCCCGAAGAAGCACATCGCCTCGTTCGTGACGCTGTCCGCCGACGACATGCCGATCTTCCTGGAGATGGTCGAGGTGATGAAGACGCTGTCGGCAAAGGTGACCGCCGAGCACGGCGCGGCGCGGATCCTCACCAATCTCGGCCGCTATCAGGATTCGAAGCACCTGCACTTTCATATCTCCAGCGGCGAGCCGCTGCGCTGAGCTGCTTCGTAGCCCGCATAAGCGAAGCGCCATGCGGGGCTGAGCTTTGCGAGGGAAAATCCCGGATATCGCTGCGCTCATCCGGGCTACGAAGAATTCAAGCTTGGGGCTGCAGACGCGAGCAGCCGCTTCACCATCGCCGACTTCGGGTCCGCCAGCGGCTCGATCACCGTAAAATGGTTCGCGCCCGCGATCGCCTCATAGCGTGTCGCGACGCCGGCGCTGCCCCATCTGATCGACGATGATGCGGCTCTGGCGCAGGAATTCGCTCGACTCGGCGCCGCCGACGACGGCATCGAGCGTGCGTCCGGCTGGCGGCGGCCAGAACAGCGGCGACAGCCGCCGCGCCTCGGCCTCGTCGAGCTTGAAGTCGACATTCATCGAGGTCGCGATCATCGGCGCAAGGTCGAACAGGCCAGAGATCGCCATCGCGGCGGGCACGAGATCGGCGGGCGCGCCGTGCGTGCTGCCAGTCGGTCGCGAGCATCGCGGCGGCAAGATGTCCGCCGGCGGAGTGGCCGTGCACGAGAATGCGTTTGCGGAAGCGATCCCACAGGAACAGGCACGCGCGCTCCATCTGCGCGACGATGTCGGCGATGCCGACGTCGGGGCAGAGATCGTAGCCTGCAAGCGCAACCGTCACGCCGTGCGCATTCAGCCCGCGGGCGAGCGAGGAGAAGCCCTGCGGCTGGAGTGATCGCCAGTAGCCGCCATGGATGAACAGCGCCAGCGGCGCATCGGGGCCCGCTTCGGAAAAGAAGATGTCGAGAAACTGGCGCGGGCTCGGGCCGTAGCTGACGCCGAGCTCGGCGCGTCCTTCGGCCGTCGCCTGCGCGCGATAGGCGGTCGCGTCATCGGCAAGGCGCGCGAGAATTTCCGGATGCTCCTTCACCCGCGCGCGGTTGTTGTATTCGGTCTCGTAGTCGATGCTCATGGCAGGGGATCATCGAAGGGCGGGAACGATTGGTCAAGCGCGTGCAAGCAGTCTGAGCTTCAAGCGAGGAGCCGTCGAGCTGCGAAGAGCGTAGCAGCGCGTCATCGAGCGCGTCCGCGCCGTAGCCGGGTCGACGCCCAAGCAATCGCAGTCTTGAGCTTGCAGCGACCGCCGCGCTTTCTGGTATGCGCGCTGCGCGCGCGCTGGATTGCTGGCGCTCCGCTCGCAATGACGGAGCGCCTAAAGCTCCATCTCCCACGTCTCGCCGACGAGATCCTGGCCGAAACTGTGATGCGGCTTTTCGTCGACGAGGCGAAAGCCGGCCTGCTTGTAGATGCCGCGCGCGGCAACGAGGATGCTCTGCGTCCACAGCGTCATGGAGGTGTAGCCGAGCTCGCGCGCCGATGCGGATGCATTCGCCCACCAGCGCCTTGCCGACGCCGAGACCGCGTGCGCTCGGCTCCACCAGCAGCAGGCGGAGTTTTGCAACACCGTTGCCGGCGTTGACGAGCATCACGCTGCCGACGCGCTTGCCGTCGACCTCGGCGATCCAGCAGCGCTCGCGCGCCGCGTCGAAATCCTTGATGAACTGCCCGGCGATTTCCGCCGCCAGCGCCTCGTACGCGATCGTCCAGCCGTATTCCTCGGCGTAGAGCGCGCCGTTGCGCGACACGATCCAGCCGATGTCGCCTGGCCTATGCGCGCGCAGGACGACTGCGGCGCGGCTGGGAGCGTCGGCGGCCAGCGCCTGCTCGATCCGGCTCATCGCCTCGACCAGTTTTGCGCGCCGTTCCGCGGGCAACTGCGCCAGCGTATCGGTGGCGAAGCTCTGCGAGCGCTTGTCCAGCTCGGCGAAGGTCGCGCGGCCCTTCGCGCTCAACGCGATTTCGATCTGCCGCTTGTCGGTGCGCGAGATTTTCCGCGTCACCAGCTGCCGCCGCTGCAGCGCCTGCAGGGTCCGGCTGAGCTGGCCGGGGTCGATCGCAAGATCGCGGATCAACTCCGCCGGCGAGGAGCGCTCGCGCTGCGCCAGTTCGTAGATGATGCGCGCCTCGGGCAGGGAGACGTCGGTGTGCAGGTGCTTTGGCTCGATCAGCCCTGCCTGGCGCGTATAGAAGCGGTTGAAGCGGCGCAGCACCGCGACATCGGCTGCAAGGCTTTGGGCTGCAAGATCTTGGACTGCAAGGTTTTCGGATCCGGCTTTTGCGGGCATCGGCGGCCTCAATCAATTGATTGACATCATCAATTAATTGATTGACTGAGTCAACTGTACCTGATCGGCCTGGCGGGATCAGGCGCGAGCTCCGACAACGATCCGGCTGCGCAGGATGATGCGGTCCTTGCGCCGCAGTTTCGCGAGCAATTTTGCCTCGGCGCGCTCGGACGCCTGCGGGTGTCCGCCGAGCGCGTCGTAATGCGTGCGGGAAATCAGCAGCCCCTGATCGGCGGACGGACCGAGCAGGACGCGCCGCGCCGTCTTGAACGCGTCGCGCATCCGCACGTCCGCGTGCGGCGATCTCGCATAGCGGAACACGGCCGCGCGCGGGCGCGACGCCAGCGATGCGTTCTCCATGAACTGCGCGGTCTCGTCGATCCAGCCGCCTTCCAGGATGGCGCCGGCGCGCAGGAACAACAGCCAGTTGGAGCGTGCCGCCTTCGCGCCTTCGCTCAGCAGCACCCCGTCCGTACCCTGCCGGATAAGGAAATTGCAGCCGGCGACATCGGCGACGCGCGCCATGGTGTCGTCGCTCTTGCGATCGACGAGCAGCACGTCGCGCACGAGGCCCGCGGCCGCGCCCGGCACGAGCGCAGCCAGCGTCGCAACGACGCCGCGCTCGTCCTCTCTGGCCAATACGATCGCACTCAGCATTTACAGGGTCCGTGACGTCATGAGACCGTCAGGACCGCACTGTTAGCACCGGAAGACCCCCGAAACAGCCCGGATTGGCAGCATTTCGCCCGCTTGGTTAGCGGCGGGTGCGCGTCATGCCGGCCGCGCTGGCCGTGTAGCGGGGGTTGCTGGTAGCAGGCGCCGCCGGTGCCGCTCACGAAAGCGCGGCACTGATCGAGCGTCGCGAACGTGCAGCCGCCGGCGCCCTCGCGGCCGTAGCCGCAATAGGGATATTCGATATCGGCCCGGGCCTGTGTTGTCGCGGCGAGCGGAGCGAGGCCGGCGAGAGCGAGAGCTGCCGTGCCGAGGATCAGATTGCGCATGGTCGGGTCCCCTTAGGACGTTGCATCTGTAGAGTTACGGACAACGGCGCCTGCCGTGATCATCCCGCACGAAGACGTGATGCGGGCATCGCGCGCCGTTCAGCGACGGCTGGCCGGGGCTGCATTTTGCTGACGCGGAGCGCCCTGCGCGGTTCTCGGATTGGGCACGCAACTGCCGCTGCCACCGGCGAGCCAGGCCTGGCATTGTGCGAGCGTTGCAAAGTCGCAGCGCGTTGAGCCTTCGGACGACTTGCTGCCGTAGGCGCAGAACGGATATTCCACGTTCGTCTGCGCGAACGCGCCTGTTGCGAGCGAGCATCACTGACGCAAATGCGATGACGACGGCTGATGTGCTGCGCATGCTGCTCTCCCTCAAGTCTCGACCGACATACGTTTGCAAGAGGCCCTTGTTACGTCAGCGCCTGCTAACGGCGCGTCCGCGGCGGCGCGCGTGGCGGCGTTCGGATTGAGCGCGTAGCGCGGATTGCTGACGCAGCCGCCGCCCACGCCGCTGATGGCGGCGCGGCACTGCTCGAGCGTCGAATAGCTGCAGCCGCCGCCTCCGGCCCACTGGCCCGAGGCGCAGTAGGGATATTCCACGGCCCTCGCCGGGCCCGTGGCGGCGAGCGGGACAGCGATGCGCCGCGAGAGCAAGCGTCGAAGCCGCGAGAATGAAGTGGCGCATGGTGAAATCCGTGTTCGTTGTGAGGCTTCGCGCGCTAGCGGCGCTGGCGCGTCGATCCCTGGATGGCTTGCGGATACTGCGGGGCGGGATACTGCGACACGCGTGGATTGCGCGCGCACGATCCGCCGACGCCCTGAACGAAGGTCAGGCATTCCTCGAAGGTTCTGAAGCGGCACATGCCGTCGGTCGCCCAGCCGCCGCTGGTGCAGTATGGATATTCGTAGCCCTGCGCCTTTGCGGGCGCCCCGGCGAGGAGCATCGCTCCGCCAGCCAGCGCCGAGGCGGCGAGGATCTTCAGCTGCATTGTTCTCTCCGCTGGCGGCAGGCTCTGGCGATCGCGCTGACTTGGCCGCCTCGCGACCGCTGAATAAAGCCTCGCCGGATGCGCTCCCATCACAACGCCGCGAGGGTCCCCCGGGTCGCGTGGCGATTTCCTTGAATAAGTGAAGAGGCGTCATATTTGTGTTCTTGTTATGTTCTCATTTTCTGGTATTGTTCTCGTTATGGCAAGGTCCGCATCGTCATCAGCAAAGAGTGTCCCGAAGGCAAGCCTCCCGAAGGCAAGCCTCCCGAAGGCAAGCCTCCCGAAGGCAAGCCTCCCGGAGGCCGCAGGGCCGTTTCCGGCGATCGAGGCTGCCGTCGAGAAGGAGCGGCGGCGCGGGCGCGGCGCGCAGTCGAACGCCAGCGGCCGTTATGAGGCGGAAGCGCGCGTCGCCTTCGACGACGGCTGGCAGAGCATCGAGGACCTGCCGCCCTTCAAGACGACGGTGAGCGCCGACATCGCGCGAAAGGTGATCACCCGCAACGACTCGCCGGACATCGGCTTCGACCGCTCGATCAATCCGTATCGCGGCTGCGAGCACGGCTGCGTCTACTGCTTTGCGCGGCCGACGCACGCCTATCTCGGCCTGTCGCCCGGCCTCGATTTCGAATCGAAGCTGTTCGCCAAGCACGACGCGGCGGCGCTGCTCGAAAAGGAGCTGTCGCACGAGGGCTACGAGCCGCGCATGATCGCGATCGGCACCAACACCGATCCCTATCAGCCGATCGAGCGCGATCTGAAGATCATGCGCAGCATTCTCGAGGTGCTGGATCGGGTGTCGCATCCGGTCGGCATCGTCACCAAGTCGGCGCTGGTGGTGCGCGATCTCGACATCCTGTCGCGGATGGCGAAGCGCAACCTGGTGAAGGTCGGCATCTCGGTGACGACGCTCGATTCGAAGCTGGCGCGGACCATGGAGCCGCGCGCGTCGACGCCGACCAAGCGGCTCGAGGCGCTGAAGGCGCTGGCCGCCGCCGGCGTTCCGACCAAGGTGATGGTCTCGCCGATCATCCCGGCGCTTGAACGACGCCGAGATGGAGCGCATCCTCGATTCGGCGGCGCATATCGGCGTGCCGGAGGCGAGCTACATCCTGCTGCGGCTGCCGCTCGAGGTGCGCGACCTGTTCCGCGAATGGCTGATCGCCAACTATCCGGACCGGTACCGGCACGTCTTCACGATGATCCGCGACATGCGCGGCGGCAAGGATTACGACTCGCAGTGGGGCGTGCGGATGAAGGGAACCGGGCCGATGGCCTGGATGATCGGCCGCCGGTTCGAGATCGCCTGCACCAAGCTCGGGCTGAACAAGAAGCGAGTCAAAGCTGACGACGGACCATTTCGCACGGCCGAAGGACGGCGGCGGCGCAGCTGAGCCTGTTCTGAGGCGGTTCTGAGCAGCCTGTTCTGAGCGTAGCGTGGATTGCGGCGATAAGCGCTTGAGGCGCCGTTGCGGTGGCGGGCCGCTTTCGCCAACATCCCGCGATGATTCGAAGCAAGGCGGCGGCGAAAGAAGCCCCGAAGAAGGAAGAGAAGGCGGAACGGGCGGACGCGCTCAGCGCCGCGCCCGTCGTTCCGGCGCGAGCGTGCGATCCTGAAGAAGGGCATCCAGCTGGTCGCCGGCTGCGACGAGGCGGGGCGCGGGCCGCTCGCAGGTCCGGTGGTTGCCGCGGCCGTCATCCTCGATCCGAAGCGCATTCCAAGAGGCCTCGAACGATTCCAAGAAGCTGACGCGCGGACGAGCGCGAAGTGCTGTTCGAGAAGATCTGCGCCACTGCGCAGGTCGCCGTCACCGTCGCCTCGGTCGCGCGCATCGATCGCGACAACATCCTGCGCGCGTCGCTGTGGGCGCTGGCGAGGGCCGTGCATGCGCTGCCGGACCGGCCGGAGCATGTGTTCGTCGACGGCCGCGACAAGATCGACGTCACTTGCGGCTGCGATGCGGTGATCGGCGGCGACGCGATCGTGGCGTCGATCGCCGCAGCCTCGATCGTCGCCAAGGTGTCGCGCGACCGGCTGATGTGCCGCCTCGCGCTCGACCATCCGGGCTACGGTTTCGAGAGCCACATGGGCTACGCCGTGCCCGCAGCATCTCGAAGCCCTGCGCCGGCTCGGGCCCACCGTGCACCACCGAAGACTCTTCGCGCCGGTGGCGGCGCTGCTGCAGGGCGAACTGCCGCTCTCGGCTTGAGCGCAGCCGAAGCGGACGCTGATCCGGCAGCCGAGACGTCCCGATGTCGATCGCGCGCGCTTGCTGAGCCATGGACCGCAGATCGGCCGGCGCTGAGCTCCGAGCTCAGGGACGCCTGACCCAGTTGCCCGAAGCCGATCGCGCTTTACACACTGGACCAGCTTCACCGCCGTCCGCCGCGCTTCGCATGCGTTTCACGTCCCTGATCGTCGAACTGATCCGCGCGCGGCCGGTGCTGGTGTTCTGGCTGGTCGCGCTCGCGCAGGCCGCGCTGTGGTTCATCCTGCCGGCGCTGCTCTATTCCAGCCCGCCGGGCGACGTCGCGCTGAACCTCGCCTATGGCCGCGAATACCTGCTCGGCAGCGTGCAGGGCCCGCCGCTGTCGTTCTGGCTCGCCGACATCGCCTTCCGCGCCGCCGGCAACAACATGTTCGGCGTCTATCTGCTGTCGCAAATCTGCTTCGTGGTCTCGTTCTGGGCGATCTTCCGCCTCGGCCGCGCCATCGTCGGCGCGCAGCATGCGGTGCTGGCGGTGCTGCTGACGATCACCATCACAGCCTTCGCCTTTCCGGCGGTCGAGTTCGGCCCGCATATCCTGGCGCAGCCGTTCTGGGCGCTGACGCTGCTCACCGGCTGGCGCATCATCGGCGAGGGCAGGCGCAACGCCTGGTTCGCGCTGTCGATCTATGCCGGCCTGTTGCTGCTGACGACCCATGCGGCGCCGCTGCTGCTGGCGATGCTCGTCATCTTCGCGCTCGCGACCGCGCGCGGCCGCCGCATGCTGACTATCGTTCGATCCGCTGTTCGCGCTGATCGTCGTCGTGGTGCTGGTGGTGCCCTATGCGATGTTCGCCGCGCGCACCGACATCGGCTGGCAGCTGCAGCTGCCGGATCATCTTGGCCTGCAGGACGGGCTCTGGCGCTGGCTCGACATCCTCGGCGGTCTCGCGCTGGCGCTCGCCGGCATCGTGCTGCTGGTGATCGTCAATTCGCGGCGGCTGCAGCGACGACGAGCCGGAGCGCGCGCCGATGATCTAGCGGCCGACGGTCGATCCGCTCGGGCGCAATTTCGTCTACTGCTTTGCGATTGCTGCCGCCGGCGTTGTTCAGCATTCTCGGCGCGCTGCTACGATCTGCCGTCGCTGATCGCCGGCACCGGAACGGTGCTGCTGATGTCGGGCCTCGGCGTCGTCGTCGCCGCGGGCGACCTGATCTATCTGCGGCGCCAGCGCTTTCTTCGCCTGGTCTGGGCTCTGCGATCATCGCCGCGCCGGCGCTGTTCGTCATCGTCATCACGCTCGCGCAGCCCTGGGTGCTCGGCACCGAGGTGCGCACCATGTTGCCCGCGCGCGACATCGGCGCGTTCTTCGCCGACAGCTTTCAGCGCCGCACCGGCCAGCCGCTCGCAGCCGTCGCCGGCGATCCGCAGCTTGCGATCGCTGATCAGCTATGCCGCGCCGCGCCGGCCGCATCTGCTTGCTGGATGCGACGCCCGACCGGACGCCCTGGCAGTCGCTTCGGAGCTTCAACGAGACCGGCGGCGTGATCGTCTGGCGCGCGGCCGACACGGCCGGCACGCCGCCGGACGACATCGCCCGGCGCTTTCCCGGGCATCGTGCCGGAAGTGCCGCGCTCGTTTCAGCGCTACCTGACCGGGCGGCAGCCGCTTGCTGCGGATCGGCTGGGCGATCGTCCGTCCGGCGCAGGCAGCCGGCGCGATAATTTCCGGCGGTGGAAAACTGCTCTTGACGCGCCGCAGAGCGGCGCGCGCCGCTTTATGCTTTGCGCGGCGAAGCGGGCAGGGGGAGCAAATGGCGGAGCAGACGGGGTTTCTCGAGCGTCAGTTCGGCTTGAGCAAGCACGGCACGACCGTGCGCACCGAATTCATTGCCGGTCTGACGACGTTCCTGACGATGGTCTACATCGTCTTCGTCAATCCGACGATCCTCGGCGCTGCCGGCATGGACAAGGGCGCGGTGTTCGTCGCCACCTGCCTTGCGGCGGCGGTGTCGACGCTGGTGATGGCGCTCTACGCGAACTATCCGATCGCGCTCGCGCCCGGCATGGGGCTCAACGCGTTCTTCGCCTTCACCGTGGTGCTCGGCTACAAATACACCTGGCAGCAGGCGCTCGCCGCCGTGTTCCTGTCGGGCGTGCTGTTCTTCCTGATCTCGATCTTCCGCATCCGCGAGTACATCATCAACGCCATTCCGCGCAACCTGAAGTTCGCGATCTCCGCCGGCGTCGGCCTGTTCCTCGGCATCATCGCGCTGGAGCAGGCGAAGATCGTCGTCGCCCATCCGGTGACGCTGGTGACGCTCGGGCCCGCTCACCGGCATGGCGGCGCTGCCGGCGCTGCTCTGCCTGGCTCGGCTTCGTGCTGATCGTCGCGCTGAACGCGCGCAACATCATCGGCGGCACGCTGATCGGCATCCTCGATCGTCTCGCTGATCGGCCTGCCGTTCGGGCTGGCGACCTTCTCCGGCATCGTCTCGCTGCCGCCGTCGCTGGCGCCGACGCTGCTGCAGCTCGATTTCTCGCGCACCTTCGAGCTGACCTTCATCATCGTCGTGTTCTCGTTCCTGTTCATCGACGTGTTCGACAATGCCGGCACCCTGATCGGCGTCACCCACAGAGCCGGGCTGACCGACAAGGACGGCAACCTGCCGCGCATGAAAGAGGCGCTGATCTCCGACAGCTTTGCCGCGATGTTTGGCGCCGCGATCGGCACCTCGACGACGACCAGCTACATCGAAAGCGCATCAGGCGTCGCAGCCGGCGGGCGCACCGGATTGACCGCGCTGTTCGTGGCGCTGTTGTTCCTGCTGGCGCTGTTCTTCGCGCCGCTCGCCGGCATGGTGCCGGCCTACGCCTCGTCGGCCGCGCTGCTGTTCGTCGCCTGCGTGATGGCGCGCGGCCTTGCCGAGATGGACTGGGACGACGTGACCGAATATGCGCCCGCGGTGGTCGCGGCGATCGCCATGCCGCTTGACCTATTCCATCGCCACCGGCATCGGTCTCGGCTTCATCACCTATGCGCTGGCAAAACTCGTCGCCGGCAAGCTCGCCGAGGCGAAGCCCGCGGTGCTGGTGCTGGCGTGCTGTTCGCAGTGAAGTTCGCGGTGGGGTGAGGCGCGCCTTCATCGGTCGTCATGGCCGGGCTTGTCCCGGCCATCCACGTCTTCAATGCCGACCGTCAGTCAAGAGCGCGGATGCCCGGCACCATAGGCGAGCGAAGCGACGCCGTTCTTCGAACGGCTGTGGCCGGGCATGACGAGGGTGAGCGGGGCTAACGCCTCACCGCCACCGCAGCAGCCGGTTCTCCAGCGAGGTCATGCCCCAGCTGATGCCGACGCCGATCATCGACAACAGGAAGATGATGCCGAACACGCCGTTGGTCTTGAAGCTTGCCGCGAGCACCGAGAGCGTCTGGCCGAGGCCGTTCTCGGAGGCGAGGATCTCCGAGCCGATCACGCCGAGCAGGGCGAACACGAGGCCGAGCCGCAAGCCGTTGAAGATCACCGGCACTGCGCTCGGCAGCACGAACTTGCGGAAGATCTGGGTTTCGCTCGCGCCGAGCGTGCGCGCCAGCGTGATGTGATCCGGATTGACGCCGCGTCCGCCCGCCACCGTCGAGGTCAGCACGATGAAGAAGGTCAGGCTGAAGCCGACCGCGACCTTCGAGCCGAGCCCGAGCCCGAACCAGATGATGAACAGCGGCGCCAGCGCGATGCGCGGCATCGCATTGAGCGCGGTGAAGATCGGATTGAACACAGCCTCGGTCGTGGGGCTGGTGACGAACAGCATGCCGACCAGGATGCCCGCGACGCTTCCCATCAGGAACGCGAGCACGGTGCCGGCCATCGACCAGTAGAAGTCTTTCAGGAGGCTCTGCGTCACGAAGACCTCCTGCCAGAGATACTGCACGATGCCGGTCGGCTTGCCGATCAGGATCGGGTCGATCAGCTTGGCGTCCGCGACCTTCTCCCAGAGGACGAAGAACACGGCGAGGAACACCAGCCGTGCCGTCCAGACCTTTGCCGGTCCCCACATGCGCTCGTCGTTCATTGGCTCAATCCTTCTTCGAGCTTGGTCCAGACCTGCGAATAAAGCTCATGATAGTGCGCGTCCTTTTGCAGCGCGCGCACCGAGCGCGGCCGGCCGAGCGTGATCGGCACGTCGGCGATGATGCGTCCCGGCCGCGAGCTCATGACGATGACGCGGTCCGACATCGACACGGCTTCCGACAGGTCATGGGTGATGAAAAGGACCGTGCGCCGCTCGCGCTGCCACAGCGAGAGCAGCACGTCCTCCAGCTGCAGTTTGGTCTGCGCGTCCAGCGCGCCGAACGGCTCGTCCATCAACAGGATCGGCGCATCCAGCGAGAACGTGCGCGCGAGCGCGACGCGCTGGCGCATGCCCTGCGACAGCGCCTTCGGATAGGCGTTTTCGAATCCCTTCAAGCCCACCTTCTCCAGCAGATCGAGCGCGCGGGCACGGCGCTTGTCCGCGGGCACGCCACGCACCTCGGTGCCGAGCTCGGCATTGCCGAGCGCCGTGCGCCAGGGCGCGAGCGCATCGCGCGCCAGCATGTAGGCGAGATCGTGCGTGCCGGTCGACCGGCGGCTTGCCGTTCACCAGCAGCGTGCCGCGGCCCGCGCCCGCCGGCAGAAGTCCGGCGGCGAAGTTCAGCAGCGTGGTCTTGCCGCAGCCCGAGGGGCCGACGATCGACACGAATTCGCCGGGCGCGATGTTGAGCGAGAACTCCGACACCGCGACGAGATTGGCGGTTTCGAACACCACCGACACCTTGTCGAAGATCACCGAGCCCGGCGCGGGCTTCGCAGTTGAGCCGGCGCCGGCTTTCGCCTGCGCCGGTTGCATGGCCATGTTCATTGGTCGTCTGTTCCAGCTGAGCACGATCAGGGCGTTTGCGGCGCCTTGTCCCACAGGACCTTGCTTGGCCTCGACTTTCACGTCGATGATCTTGTTCTCGAGGCTGAAGTCCATGATCTCCTGCAGCGCCGAGACCTTGACCTTCAGGTCCTTGCTGTAGGCCGGGATCACGCTCTTGATCCAGCTCTTGCGCATCTCGTCCGCGCCGGCCATGTCGCCGAACGAGATGATCGGCGTGTAGATCTTGACCAGCTCGTCGAAGTTCTTCGGATCGTTGAACCAGTTCGCGGCGTCCGTCATCGCCGCGTAGAACGCTTCCATCAGCTTCGGATTGCTTTCGACCATCTCCTTGCGCGCGGCGAAGATGACATTGGCGCCGATCGTCGCCTCGAGCGACTTCGGCCCTTCGCCGACCGTCATGTCGATCACCATTTCGCAGGTCTTGTTGAACGAGCAGAGCTGCGGCAGCGGCTGATACATGATCACCGCATCGATCTGCTTGCCGATCGCAAGCGCCGTATACGCCGTGTTCGGTGCGCCGACCGCGACATAGGTGACGTCCTCAGGCTTCAGCCCGCCGTCCTTCAGCATGGCGTTGAAGTACTTCTCGCTCGAGGTTCCGCGCGCGGCGACGCCGATCTTCTTGCCCTTGAAGTCGTTCATGATCGCCGGATAGCCCTTGTCCCGGTTCGGCATCTTCACGTCGTTGCGCACGCTGATCGACAGCACGTTGGCCGGCAGGCTGGTGCCGACGATCACGACTTCGGCGCCCGCGACCACCGCCGCGCCGACGAGATCGGCGCCGCCTTGCGTGAAATCGATGGTCTTGCCGACCAGCGCCTGCAGGCCGAGCGAGGTCGAGTTGATGGTCTTGATCTCGCACTTGAAGTTGTACTTCTCGCAGAAGCCTTTCTCCCTGGCGATGATCGCGTGCATGTTGCCGGTGGTGCTGGCGTAGTTCTGGATGCCCACCGTCTCGCCGTTGGCGCGCGGCGTTTGTGCCACTGCGTGGCCCGACATGGCCGGCAAGCGCGATCGCAGACGCCAAAAGGCTGAATGTGAATGTTGCGTTTTTCATTTTTTGTCCTCCCTGACGCGTCGATACCGATTTCGCACTGCAAAGCGATAGTGGCCTTGCTGCAAATCCGACGCAATGGGGCAGCAATCGATACCCGGTTGCACGGAAGGCTCTGTGTGACGTCTCTACCGCAGCAAATGCGAGTATCCCTCGCATTTCAGATGGCCTAAAATACCTCCAATCACCAACATTGTTTGCGAGGAAGCGCATGAACGAAGCCATTCGCAATACGACCGCCGCCGCTGCTCAGCCGTTGTTCAATCCGCTGTCGCCGGATTTCATCCGCAATCCTTACCCGGCCTACGAGTATCTGCGCAAAACCGATCCGATGTTTCTGACGCCGCTCAAGGCGTATCTTGCCAGCCGTAACGCGGACGTCGCCTTCATCCTGCGCGACAAGCGCTTCGGCAAGGATTTCGCCGCGCGCACGATCGCGCGCCACGGCCCCGGCATCATGGACGAGCCGGTGTTCCGCAGCATGAGCCACTGGATGCTGACGCAGGATCCGCCGGACCACACCCGCCTGCGCGGTCTCGTCGTCAAGGCGTTCACCGCGCGCCGGGTCGAGGACATGCGCGCGCGCATCCAGTCGATCGTCGACGACTCGCTCGATCGCGTCGAGAAGAACGGCCGGATGGACCTGATCGCCGACTTCGCGTTCCGCCTGCCGGTGATCGTCATCTGCGACATGCTTGGCATTCCGGAAGAGGACCGCGAGATCTTCTTCCAGCGCGAGCGCACCGGCGGGCGGCTGCTCGATCCGGTGCCGCTGACGCGCGCCGAGATCGACGAGGCCAACCAGGGCCATGCAGCAACTCGGTCGCCTATTTCCAGCGCCTGTTCGAGCTGCGCCGCCGCGAGCCGGGCGACGATCTGACCACGCAGCTGGTGCAGGCCGAGGAAGACGGCAACAAGCTGACCAACGAGGAGCTTGTCGGCAACATCATCCTGCTGTTCGGCGCCGGCCACGAGACGACCGTCAACCTGATCGGCAACGGTCTGCTCGCGCTGCATCGCAATCCCGAACAGCTTGCGCTGCTCAAGAGCCGTCCGGAGCTGATGCAGAACGCGATCGAGGAATTTCTGCGCTACGACTCGTCGGTGCAGACCACCGGCCGCGTCGCGCTGGAAGACATGGGCGAGATCGGCGGCAAGCAGATCAAGAAGGGCGACGCGGTGCTGTGCCTGCTGGGCTCCGCCAACCGCGATCCGGAGGCCTATCCGGACAATCCGGACAAGCTCGACATCACCCGGCAGAACATCCGCGTCCACTCGTTCGGCGGCGGCATCCACTTCTGCCTCGGCGCACAGCTGGCGCGCATCGAGGCCGAGGTTGCCATTTCGACGCTGCTGCGGCGGCTGCCGAACCTGAAGATCGACGACGTCGAAAATCCGGAATGGCGGCCGACCTTCGTGCTGCGCGGCCTGAAGTCGCTGCCGGCGAGCTGGTAGAACTCTGTCGTCCCGGCCAAGCGAAGCGCAGAGCCGGGACCCATACGCCGTGTCGTTTATGAGGTGGGCTCGCGCCAGTTGCCTTCACCGTGCGGAGGGTATGGTCCCCGCTTCGCCATAGGCGAGCGAAGCGACGCCGTTCTTCGAACGGCTATGGACGACGAGACAGGTTGGACGCCCCGGGCCCAGAACGCATACTGACCCGGCACCGCCGCATTGCCTTTGGGCATCGTCAAGCCTTGTCTGAACCCGTAGTCCGCATACAGTGCTCACCCGGCTGATGCCCGTCAGCCGTGTGTGCTCACTCCTGCGGACAGAACAATGCCGGTCATCGAGAAGATCAAGCAATATCAGAACGAACTCGTCGCCATTCGGCACGATCTTCACGCCCATCCCGAAATCGGCTTCGAGGAGGTGCGCACCTCGGGCATCGTCGCCAACCTGCTGGAGGGCTGGGGCATCACCGTGCATCGCGGCCTCGGCGGCACCGGCGTGGTCGGCGAATTGAAGGGCAAGCACGACGGCAATCGCCGCATTGGGCTGCGCGCCGACATGGACGCGCTGCCGATCCAGGAAGAGACCGGGCTGCCTTACGCCTCCACCGTGCCCGGCAAGATGCACGCCTGCGGCCATGACGGGCACACCACCATCCTGCTTGGGCGCCGCGCGCTATCTCGCCGAGACGCGCGATTTCGCGGGCACGGCGGTGTTCGTGTTCCAGCCGGCGGAGGAGGGGCTCGGCGGCGCGCGGGCGATGCTGAAGGACGGCCTGTTCCAGAAATTTCCCTGCGACGAGATCTATGGCCTGCACAACGCGCCGAACAAGAAGCCGGGGCGCGTGTCGGTGTTTCCGGGTGCGGCGATGGCCGGCGCCGATTTCTTCGATTTCCGCATCAGCGGCGCGGCAGCCACGGCGCGCGGCCGAACGAGGCGCGCGACCCGATCATCGTCGCCACCGCCATCACGCAGGCGCTGCAGACCATCGTTTCCCGCAACAACCATCCGCGCACGCCGCTGGTGGTCTCGGTGACGCAGATCCATGCGGGCTCCGCCTACAACGTGATCCCGGCGGAAGCGACGATCTCCGGCACCGTGCGCGCCTTCTCCGACAGTGCGCGCGAGCTGGTGCGCAAGCGCATGAAGGAGATCGCCGCCGGCATGGCCGCGACCTACGGCGTCGAGGTCGAGTTCGACGCGCGCGACATCTTCACCGTGCTCGAAAACCATCCCGAGCAGACCGAAGCCTATGCGGACGTCGCGCGCGAAATCGTCGGCGAGGAAAATCTCTCCACGGCGGTCGAGCCGGTGATGGGCAGCGAGGATTTCGCCGACATGCTGCGCGCCACGCCCGGCGCCTATTGCTGGGTCGGCCATGCCTGCGACAAGCCGGTGCACAATCCGGAGTACACGTTCGACGATGCGATCATTCCGGTCGGCGCAAGCCTGATGGCGCGCATCGTCGAGAAGCGGCTGAGCCCGAAGCGATAATCACAACGCAAAGCCCGCCGGCGTTCACAAGGCGGGAGACAAAGAGACTGGGAGAGGCTCAATGGGTCAGGTTGAAGGCAAGGTCGCGCTGGTCACCGGCGGCGCGTCCGGCATCGGCGCGGCGTGCGCGACGACGCTGGCGCGCGAGGGCGCGAAGGTGGTCGTCACCGACATCGACGATCGCGGCGGCGCCGACGTGGTGAAGGCGATCGCCGGCGCGGGCGGCGAAGCGATCTATCTGCGGCAGGACGTGACCGACGAGCAGCGCTGGATCGAGATCGTCGCCGAGATCGAGAAGCGTTTCGGGCGGCTCGACGTGCTGGTGTCGAACGCCGGCATCGGCGTCGGCGCGCCGACCATCACCGAGATGACGCTCGCCGACTGGCGGCGGCAGACGGCGATCAATCTCGACGGCGTGTTCCTGTCGGTCAAACACTGCATTCCGGCGATGCGCCGCTCCGGCGGCGGCTCGATCGTCATGATGTCGTCGGTGGCGGGCCTGCGCGGCTCGCCGACGCTGGCCGGCTATTGCGCGACCAAGGGCGGCGTGCGGCTGTTCGCCAAATCCATCGCCATGGAATGCGCCGGCGCCAATGACGGCATCCGCGTCAACTCGGTGCATCCCGGCATCATCGACACGCCGATCTGGGAGAAGATCCCGCGCGAGGCGAGCCGGCATGGGCCACAACGCGCCGATGCGTCCCGATGAGCTCGCCAAGGTCGGCGTGCCGCTCGGCTTTGCCGGCGAGGCGCAGGACATCGCCAACGGCGTGCTGTTCCTGGCCTCCGACGCCGTCGCGCTACGTCACCGGCGCCGAGCTCGTGATCGACGGCGGCATCACCGCGGGCGGCGTGCGCCGCGCGCCGCCGCAGCCCAATCAATAAGGAAGGCGCCGGCCAACCCGGCGCCGAACAACAAAGGGAGAGCGCGTCGTGAAAATCGGATTCATCGGCGTCGGCGCCATGGGCGGCCCGATGTCGCGCAACATCGTCGGCAAGACCAACCACGAGGTCACCGTGTTCGACCTCAATCCGGCGGCGATGGAGGCGTGCATCAAGGCCGGCGCGAAACGCGGCGAGAGCGTCGCCGAGGTCGCGGCAGCGAGCGAAGTCATCATGCTGTCGCTGCCGACGCCGAAGCATGTGGAGGCGGTGATCGCAGGCCCCGACGGCATCGCCGAGAACGCAAAGCCCGGCACGGTGGTGATCGACCTGTCGACCAACTCGCCCGGCGTCATCAAGCGGCTCGGCGATCTGCTGTCGACGAAAAGCATTGCGCTGATCGAGGCGCCGGTCACCGGCGGCGTCGTCAAGGCGCTGGATGGCACGCTCACCATCATCGCCGGCGGCGACGAAGCGGTGATCGACAAGCAGCGGCCGCTGCTGTCGTCGATCGGCGCGCTGGTCGTGCACACGGGCCCGCACGGCTCGGCGTCGGTGGCGAAGATCGTCAACAACATGCTGGCGCTGTGCAACTCCGCGGTCGCCGCCGAAGGCATGATGATGGCGAAAATGTCCGGCGTCGATCTGAACAAGATCGTCGAGGTGATCTCCAACGGCTCCGGCAACAGCAAGGCCTTCCGCGGCGTCACCGCGCGCGCCGCTGCAGGGCAAGTTCGAGCCGAGCTTCGCGCTCGATCTCGCCTACAAGGACCTCAGCCTCGCCGTCGACCTCGCCACCGAGCACGGCGTCCCCGGCATGGTCGCGCCGCAGGTGCTGAACCTGATGCGTCTCGCGCGCGGCATGGGTTTTGGCCAGGCCGACTCGACCTCGATGATCAAGGTCTACGAGAGCGTGCTCGGCAAGCAGGCGAGGTTGAAGTAGGGGCAACCTCGCAACCCGTCATCCCGAGGAGCCGTGCGTAGCTCGAAGAGCGAAGCAGGGCGCTCGAAGGATGCAGGCCCCGAAGCCAATCCTCGACGAACCGCCTCGGGCCTCGCGCGCTTCGCGCGCGCTGATCGCTTCGCGTCGCTCCTCACGATGAGGGTCTAGTGTCCAACGCCGCCTTGATCGCCCGCAAATCCTGCCACGCATGCTTCTTGTAGATCGGCGAGCGCAACAGGTACGCCGGATGGAAGGTCGGCATCGCCTTGATGGTGCGCGTGCCGGTGTCGTAGTCGCGCCAGCGGCCGCGCGTGCGCATGATGCCTTCCTTGGTGTCGAGGATGCCTTGGCGTCGACGGGTTGCCCAGGCACACCAGCACGTCCGGGTTCACCAGCTCGATCTGGCGGCGGATGAACGGCAGGCAGATCTGCGTTTCCTGCGGCGTCGGCGTGCGGTTGCCGGGCGGGCGCCAGGGAATGATGTTGGCGATGTAGACCTTCGTGCGATCGAGCCCGATCGCGCCGATCATGCGGTCGAGCAGCTGGCCGGAGCGGCCGACGAAGGGGAGGCCGGCGAGGTCCTCGTCGCGGCCCGGCGCTTCGCCGACGAACATCAGCCGCGCCTGCGGATTGCCGTCGGCGAACACCAGACGCGAGGCGGTGAACTTCAGCGCGCAGCCGTCGAAGTTCTCCAGCAGCCCGCGCAGGTCGTCGAGCGTCTGCGCGGAACCTGCGGCCTCGCGCGCCGACATCATCGCGGCCTCCGGCGGCGGCGCGACGCGCCGGCGCCATCGGCGCGGGGCGGGCTGCGGCAGGTGGCGGCGGCAGGGTCCGCTCGACGCGCGGCGCCGCAGCGATCTCGCTCGGCGGCGGGCGCGTCGTCGGCGAGCCGATTGACCGGCTCCTCGCCGATCGCGCAATCGACGCCGGCCTCCACATAGAAGGCCAGGATCTCCTGCGGTGTCGGCATGCGCTCGGGCGTCATGGCAGATGTTATGAGACGCCCCGCCGCCGCAGGCAAGGCGATTCTCGCGCGCCGCCGCCAGGCATCCCGCTGGTCGGCCTGCCGCCGGTCCGATCCTGATTTCTCTGCGCGGAATGCTGCCGCAGCGCGGAATGGCCGCCCCTCATTTCCGTGGTTGTGATTAAAGCAAAAATCGTCAAGAACGGGGGGCGATTAGAACCGTTCGAGGAAACGATGAGCACCGACGAGCTGCCGCCCCGGGAATCCATGGAATTCGACGTGGTGATCGTCGGCGCGGGTCCCTCCGGTCTCGCCGCCGCCATCCGGCTGAAGCAGATCAACCCGGACCTCACGGTCGTGATCGTCGAGAAGGGTTCCGAGGTCGGCGCGCACATCCTCTCGGGCGCGGTGATCGATCCCGTGTCGCTCGACAAGCTGATCCCGGACTGGCGCGAGGACGCCGACTGTCCGCTGAAGACGCAGGTCAAGGACGACCATTTCTACTGGATGACGGCAAGCAGCGCGATCCAGCTGCCGAACTTCATCATGCCGCCGTTGATGCACAACCATCACTGCTACATCGGCTCGCTCGGCATGGTGTGCCGCTGGCTTGCGACCAAGGCGGAAGCGCTCGGCGTCGAAATCTATCCGGGCTTTGCTGCGACCGAAGTCATCTACGGCGAGAACGGCGAGGTGCGCGGCATCGCCACCGGCGACATGGGCATCGGCCGCGACGGCAAGCCCAAGGACTCCTACACCCGCGGCATGGAGCTGCTCGGCAAGTACACGCTGTTTGCCGAAGGCGCGCGCGGCAGCCTGACCAAGCAGCTGATCAAGAAGTTCGGCCTCGACGCCAACAGCGAGCCGCCGAAGTTCGGCATCGGCCTGAAGGAGGTCTGGCAGATCGATCCGGCCAAGCACAAGAAGGGCCTGATCCAGCATTCGTTCGGCTGGCCGCTCGGCATGTCCACCGGCGGCGGCTCGTTCCTCTATCACTACGACGACGACCTGATCGCTGTCGGTTTTGTCGTGCACCTGAACTACACGGACCCGTATCTGTCGCCGTTCGAGGAGTTCCAGCGCTTCAAGACGCATCCGAAGGTCGCGCCGATCTTCGAGGGCGCCAAGCGCCTGGCCTACGGCTCGCGCGCGATCACCGAGGGCGGCTACCAGTCGGTGCCGCGGCTCACCTTCAAGGGCGGCGCGCTGATCGGCTGCGCCGGCGGCTTCGTCAACGTGCCGCGCATCAAGGGCGTGCACAACGCGATGGGCACCGGCATGCAGGGCGCCGAGCAGGTCGCTGCGGCGCTCGCCGCAGGTCGCGCCAATGACGAACTGGTCGAGTACGAGAACGGCTGGCGCGAGTTCGCGGTCGGCAAGGACCTGTTCAAGGTCCGCAACGTCGAAGCCGCTCTGGTCGAAGTTCGGCACCGTCATCGGCGTCGGCCTCGGCGGCTTCGACATGTGGATGAACACGCTGTTCGGCTTCTCGCTGTTCGGCACGCTCGGCCACGGCAAGCACGACCGCGAGACGCTGGTCGAGGCGAAGAGCTCGAAGCCGATCGCTGCGCCGAAGTTCGACGGCAAGACCACCTTCGATCGTCTCTCGTCGGTCTTCCTGTCCAACACCAACCATGAGGAGGATCAGCCGATCCATCTCAAGGTCGCCGACCTCGACCTGCAGAAGCGGTCCGAGCTCGAGGTGTTTGCCGGACCGTCGAACCGGTATTGCCCGGCCGGCGTCTACGAATGGGTGGAAGAGGGCGGCGGCCAAGAAGTTCGTGATCAACGCCCAGAACTGCGTCCACTGCAAAACCTGCGACATCAAGGACCCGAACGGCAATATCACCTGGGTTCCGCCCGAGGGCGGCGGCGGGCCGAATTATCAGGCGATGTGAGGCTGTCCGCACGCTCAATGCACGATTGCGTGGGGGGCGGCGTTGCGGCCACGATGCCGCCACACTAAATCGGCCTCAGGTGCTATAAGGGCGCTGGGGCGGCGCTTCGAATCCTTGCGAGCGGGCGGCGAAAAGGCCATTGTCGCCCTCGAACCGGGGCATTTGGACTGTTTTCGGCAAATTTGCTGCAACCGCTGGAATCAGCCGACTGCAACCTCTGCAACCTAAGGCGAATCGTAATGTCATTTCTTTCCTGCCGCGCGGCTCTGTGCGCTTCGCTGGCCATTGGACTGAGCCTGCCGGGCGCGGCGCTGCGCGCAGCAGAAGTCCGCGCAGCAGAAGAAGACCGAAGTCGATCCGCTCCGGCGCGGTGGAATACACACCCGTCGACCGCCGGAAGGGACCGACGATCGCCGGCAACTATCTGGCCGCGCGCCATGCCAGCGTCGAGCGCGACGCCGGCGCCGCCGCCTCGTTCTACCGCTCGGCATTGCGCGAGGATCCCAAGAACACCGAGTTGCTCGATCGCGCGTTCATCTCGACGCTTGCCGACGGCGATATCGATGAGGCGGTGAAGCTCGCCGAAAAGATCCTGCAGATCGACAAGGCCAACCGCATCGCGCGGCTCGTCGATCGGCGTGCGCGCGCTGAAGCAGAAGAACTATGCGGCCGCGCAGCAGAACATCAATCAGTCGGTGCGCGGACCGATCACCGATCTCGTCGCGGCGCTGCTGTCGGGCTGGGCCGCGATGGGCGCCGGCGACGTGAAGGCCGCCGCGGCCAGCGTCGACAAGCTCGCAGGGCCCGAATGGTATCCGATCTTCAAGGACCTGCATGTCGGCCTGATGTACGACCTCGCCAACAAGCCGAAGGAAGCGGGCGCAAGGCTCGAGCGCGCCTACAAGCTCGACGACTCGGCGCTGCGGGTCGTCGATGCCTATGGCCGCTGGCTGTCGCGCAACGACACGCGCGGACGCGGCCGCCGCCGTCTATGAGGCGTTCGACAAGAAGCTCGCGCGCCATCCGCTGGTGGTCGAGGGCATCCAGCGAGGCCAAGGCCGGCAAGAAGATGCCGCCGCTGATCCATTCCGCGCAGGCGGGCGCCGCCGAAGCGCTCTACGGCATCGGCGCCTCGCTGACCCGGCGCGGCGCGGAAGACCTGGCGCTGGTCTACCTGCAGCTCGCGCTCTATCTCGAGCCGACGCATGCGCTGGCGCTGCTGTCGCTCGGCGACCTCTACGAGACGGTCAAGCGTCCGCAGCTCGCCATCAAGGCCTACGAGCGGGTGCCGGCCAATTCGCTGCTCAAGCGCAACGCGCAGATCCAGCTCGCGACCAACCTCGACACGGTCGAGCGCAGCGAGGACGGCATCAAGATCCTGAAGGCGCTGACCGAGGAAAATCCGAAGGACATCGAATCGATCATGGCGCTCGGCAACATCGAGCGCGGCAAGAAGAAGTTCGCCGAGTGCGGCGACACCTACACGCTCGGCATCGACGCGCTGCCGTCGATCAACGACCAGAACTGGGTGTTCTTCTATTTCCGCGGCATCTGCTACGAGCGCTCGAAGCAGTGGCCGAAATCCGAGGCCGACCTGAAGAAGGCGCTCGAGCTGAAGCCCGAGCAGCCGCACGTGCTGAACTATCTCGGCTATTCGTGGATCGACCAGGGCATCAATCTCGACGAAGGCATGAAGATGATCCGCCGCGCCGTCGAGCAGCGGCCGGACGACGGCTACATCGTCGACTCGCTCGGCTGGGCCTACTACCGCATCGGCAACTTCGAGGAAGCGACCAAGCACCTCGAGCGTGCGATCGATCTCCGGCCGGAAGATCCGACCATCAACGATCACCTCGGTGACGCCTACTGGAAGGTCGGCCGCAAGCTGGAAGCGAAATTCCAGTGGTCGCATGCGCGCGACCTGAAGCCCGAGGCGGAGGAGCTGCCGAAGATCGAGGCGAAGATCAAGGACGGCCTGCCGGAAGACAAGGAGCCGACCGCGGCTGCCAACGACGTCAAGAAGGACGACAAGGGCGGTTGAATTTCGGAGCATTGACCAGTGGGCGCCTTACCCACGAGATCGTGCGCGAACCAAATCGGCCGGGCTGAGACCTAATCTGTCATGGCTGTGCTGAAGGAACGCGCGCGCGCGAAGGTCAACCTGACGCTGCATGTGCTGGGCCGTCGCGCCGACGGCTATCATGATCTCGAAAGTCTCGTCGCGTTCGCCGATTGCGCGGACGGGCTGACGTTTTCGGCCGGCTCGGATTTCTCGCTGCGACGTCACCGGCCCGCGCGCCGCCGACTGCGGCGATCTCACCGACAATCTCGTCGCCAAGGCCGCGCGGCTTCTGGCCGAGCGCGTGCCGCAGCTGAAATCCGGCGCCTTCGTGCTCGACAAGCATCTGCCGGCGGCGGCCGGCATCGGCGGCGGCTCGGCGGACGCTGCGGCGACGCTGCGGCTGCTCGCGGGCGCCAACGATCTCGCGCCCGACGATCCGCGCCTGATCGCGGCCGCGCAGGCCGCGGGCGCCGACGTGCCGGTGTGCCTGCTGTCGTCCGGCTGCATGATGCGCGGCGCCGGCGAACGGGTGACGCCCATGCCGCTGCCGCGCCTGCCGTGCGTGCTGATCAATCCCGGCGTGCCGGTGCCGACCAAGGACGTCTTCGCGGCGATCGGCCTGAAGCCGGGCGATGCGTTCGCGCCGCCGGCAGGCGGCACCGACGACGTCGCCTGGCCGCCGCATCGGCGAAGCTCGGACGATTGGCTGGTCGCGATCGCACGCGGCCGCAACGATCTCGAGCCGGTCGCGGTGAAGATTCAGCCGGTCATCGCCGAGGTGTTGTCGCTGCTGCGCGAGGCGAAGGGCTGCACGCTCGTCGCGCATGTCGGGCTCCGGCGCGACATGTTTCGGCCTGTTCGACAGCGATGCGTCGGCGGCGAGCGCCGCGGCGTCGCTGAAGTCGCTGCATCCGAAGTGGTGGGTCGAGGCGAGCGCGTTGAGTTGACGGCGTCTACGCCGTCATTGCGAGCGAAGCGAAGCAATCCAGCGCGCGCGAAGCGCGCAAACTAACGCGCGGATTCGCGCGAACTCCGCGCTCTTTGTCTGCGCGCTTCGGCGCGCTGGATTGCTTCGCTTCGCTCGCAATGACGCTGAATGCCTAATGCGACCTTGCCAGACAAAACGCCACCACCTCCTCCAGCGCCGTCTTCATCGGCGACGGCGGGAACAGCGCCAGCGCATCGACGGCCATCGCGCCGTAGTGCTGCGCGCGGCTGATCGTGTCGTCCAGCGTGCGGTGCTTGGTCATCAGCCCGATCGCCTGATCGAGATCGCCATCGCCGATCTCGCCCTGTTCGAGGGTGCGGCACCCAGAACGCGCGCTCGGCGTCGTTGCCGCGGCGGAACGCCAGCACCACCGGCAGCGTGATCTTGCCCTCGCGGAAATCGTCGCCGACGTTCTTGCCGAGCTTTGCGGCCTTGCCGCCGTAGTCGAGCGCGTCGTCGACGAGCTGGAAGGCGATGCCGAGATTCATGCCGACCGAGCGGCACGCGGCCTGCTCCGGCTTCGGCCGGTTGGCGAGCACCGGGCCGACCTCGCAGGCCGCGGCGAACAGCTCCGCGGTCTTGCCGCGGATCACGGCCAGATATTCGTCCTCGGTGGTCGCGGTGTTCTTGGCGGCCGCGAGCTGCATCACCTCGCCTTCGGCGATCGTGGCCGCGGCCGCGGACAGAATGTCCAGCGCGCGCAGCGAGCCGACCTCGACCATCATGCGGAAGGCCTGGCCGAGCAGGAAGTCGCCGACCAGCACGCTCGCCTCGTTGCCCCACAGCATGCGCGCCGACAGCTTGCCGCGCCGCATCTCGCTCTCGTCGACCACGTCGTCGTGCAGCAGCGTCGCGGTGTGCATGAACTCGACCGAGGCGGCGAGCTTGATGTGACCGTCGCCGGCGTAACCGGACAGGTGCGCCATCGCCAGCGTCAGCATCGGCCGCAACCGCTTGCCGCCCGACGAAATCAGGTGGTTGGCGACCTCCGGGATCATCGTCACTTCGGAGCCGGTGCGCGACAGGATCGTGGCGTTGACGCGCTCCATGTCGGCTGCGACCAGCGCCACCAGCCGGTCGATCGAGGCGTCGGAACGGCTTTCGAAGGGAACGATGACGGCCACGCGGGTCTCCGTGTATTCTGCACTGCAAACATAGAAACTGCGGGGCCGGGCGGCAAGGCGGAAAGGCCGCCGCTGACAAGCTCGCCTCCGAGCCGCTATTTCAGAACGCAGTTCTTTTTGGCTTCAGGCGGCCCGCCAGGGCCGGCTCGGCCGTACCGTACCGGAGTGCGACCTTGCGTGAATTGATCCGTGCCAACGATCCCGTGCTGGTCTCGGCGGTCGGCGCCCTGCTGGACGGCGCCGGCATCCGCTACCTGGTGCTCGACCAGAACATGAGCGTGATCGAAGGCTCGCTCGGCATCCTGCCGCGCCGGATCATGGTCGACGACGACGAACGTCGCCGCCGCCCGGCGCGTCCTGATCGACGCCGGCCTCGGCCACGAACTGCGCCCGGAATGAGCGGTCGCGGCGATATCACCGAGGATGCATTTCTCGGCGGCCGCCTGCGGCTGCGCCAGCCGCGCAAGGGTCATCGCGCCGGTCACGACGCGATCCTGCTGGCTGCGGCGACCGACGCGTCGGCGGGCGAGCGCGTCGTCGAATTCGGCGCCGGCGTCGGCGCTGCCGGGCTTGCGCTGGCGACGCGTATCGGCGGCCTCGACCTGACGCTGGTCGAGATCGATGAGGGCCTGGCTGCGCTGGCGCGCGAGAATGCGGCGCTGAACGGCATCGCCTGCCGACGTCGTCGCGCTCGACGTGGCGGCGAAGGCGGAGGCCTTTGCCGCGCGCGGGTCTTGCGCCGGACAGGCCGACCGCGTGCTGATGAATCCGCCGTTCAACGATGCCGGCCGGCATCAGCCGTCGCCCGATCGCGGCGCGCCGCACGGCGCATGAGGCGCGTTCATCGACGCTCGATGCGCTGGGTTCATGCCGCGCGCAGGCTGCTCAAGCCCGGCGGCACGCTGACGCTGATCTGGCGGGCCGACGGCGCTGGCGAGGTTCTTGCGGCATTGGGCCGCGGCTTCGGCGGCATTGTCGATTCTGCCGGTGCATCCGAAATCGGATGCGGCGGCCATTCGCGTGCTGGTGAAGGCGGAGAAAGGATCGGCGGCGCCGCTGACGCTGCTGCCGGGCTTCGTGCTCAACGGCGACGGCGGGCAAGCCGACGCCGGCAGGCGGAGGCGGTCCTGAGAGGCGAGGAAACTTTGCGGCTCGGCGCGGATTGAACCGCAGGCCGGCCCTATTGCTGCGCGGTTTTGCGCTGGCTGTCCGACGGAGCAGTGAAGTGAACGGCGGTCAGGAGCACGCCGATCAGCAGCATCAGGAGATAGATCTTCATTGCATTTCCACTTCCGGATTGCGCCGTTGCATCCAGCAAAACGCTGGAGTGCAGGACCCGTTCCCGATACGCGAGGAATGGTTACCGTTTTGTTGACACCGGCGATTCTGAACCAGATGAGCATGAGTCGAGCCGACGAACTGACAATGACGCCGAAGCGAGGCCTGAGCGCCACGCTGCGACACGGCCTGAGGCGGTTGCTGCCGCCGCGCTTTCGCGGCGACGTGCCGATCGTGCCGGTGGTGCGGCTGTCGGGCGTGATCGGCGCGGTGACGCCGCTGCGGCCAGGGCATGACGCTTGCGGGCGTTGCGCGGCATTCTCGAGCGCGCGTTCGCGCGTGCGCGGCGCGAAGGCGGTGGCGATCGTCGTCAATTCGCCGGGCGGCTCGCCGGTGCAGTCGCACCAGATCCACAATCGCATCCGTCAGCTTGCGACCGAGAAGAAGCTGCCGGTGCTGATGTTCGTCGAGGACGTGGCGGCATCCGGCGGCTACATGATCGCCTGCGCCGGCGACGAGATTTTCTGCGATCCGTCGTCGATCGTCGGCTCGATCGGCGTGGTCGGCGGTTCGTTCGGCTTTCAGGGGCTGATCGAGAAGATCGGCGTCGAGCGCCGCCTCTACACCTCGGGCAAGAACAAGGCGATGCTCGATCCGTTCCTGCCGGAGAAGCCCGACGACGTCGCGCGGCTGAAGGCGATCCAGCACGAGATCCACGTGATGTTCATCGATCTCGTCAAGAAGAGCCGCGGCGCGAAGATCAAGGGCGACGAGGACGAGCTGTTTTCCGGCGCCTACTGGACCGGGCAGAAGTCGATCGATCTGGGCTTGAGCGACGCCATCGGCGATCTGCGCAGCGTGCTGCGCGCGCGCTTCGGCGAGAAGGTGAAGATGCCGGTGATCGCGCCGGCAAGCGGTCTGCTGTCCGGCCTGCTCGGCCGCCGCTCGGCCGGCATGGAGGTAGCAAGTCTGCTTGATCTTCCGGCGACGATGCCGGACGAGCTGATTTCGGCGCTGGAAACCCGCGCGATCTGGGCGCGATACGGGTTTTAGGTTCGCTCGCGTCAGCCGTGACCGAACGTCGCACCTGGCCGGGAGCAGTTTCGCCACAATTGGCCGGCAGCCTGACAGCGGTTCGAAGCCGGCACGCGGAGAAAGGGACCGGCCATGCCGCCGCTGATCGCGTGGGGAGTGGGAGTGCTGGGAGGCGCAGCGCTGCTTCGCTGGGCGGTCAAGGAAGCGCAGCGCATCAACCGCGAGCTCGAAGACGCGCGTCTCGCCCGCATGGCCGAGACCATGTCAGACCGAGCGGATCCCAAAGCTCCGCCGTGATCCGGTGACGGGCGCCTACCGTCCGGAATGACGCGGCGCTCAGCACATGGATCGCAGTGATCGTCGCCAGCGCGACATGCGGATGCGCATGTCGCGGGTGTCCTCGTCGACCAGGATGCCAAGCGCAATCGCAATCAGCGCCGCAACGGCGCATTCGATAATGAACATTGTTGCCCCCGTTATCTCTCAGTCCTTGAAGGTCGCGGGTGAGAGGCTGTTGCCGGTTTCTCCGGTCTTTGCGCTTTCGCGCGAGGGCAGTCGTAGCGTTCCAATTGCTAACAAATCGCCGGATTTCGGCTGCCAATCCCGCCGCAGGGGTTAGCGGGTGCGTAAGCGAATACGTTGCATTTTAACGAAATGCAGCCGCCGCGTCGCTGGGCGCGATGCGCCAGCAGCCAGGGGCTGCCGGCGAGCACGGCCAGAACCCAGCACCAAAAGGCCGACAACGCACGGCATTTCGTCGATTTCTCCTTGATAAGGAAAGTCGCCGTCAGAAACCGGCGGTTCGCGGAGCAGGTACCCCGCGTAATAAACGCCGACTGCGGCCTATGGTTTCCGCTTCCCTTGCGCTTGCGCCGGGGGGTGCCGCCGATAGTTTCCGCGCGCTTAACCAAACCGTAGAATCTGCCGAAATGGACCCGCTGCCGCCCCATATGCGCCCGGAAAAGTCGTTCCAGGGCTTCATCCTCGCCCTGCAGCGCTTCTGGGCCGACCAGGGCTGCGTGATCCTGCAGCCCTACGACATGGAGATGGGCGCGGGCACCTTTCACCCGGCGACGACCTTGCGCGCGCTCGGGCCGAAGCCGTGGAAGGCCGCCTATGTGCAGCCGTCGCGCCGGCCGAAGGACGGCCGCTACGGCGAGAACCCCAACCGGCTGCAGCACTACTACCAGTTTCAGGTGATCCTCAAGCCGTCGCCGCCGAACCTGCAGGAGCTTTACCTCGGCTCGCTCGCAGGCGATCGGCATCGATTCCGCCGTGCACGACATCCGCTTCGTCGAGGACGACTGGGAGAGCCCGACGCTCGGCGCGTGGGGGCTCGGCTGGGAGTGCTGGTGCGACGGCATGGAGGTGTCGCAGTTCACCTACTTCCAGCAGGTCGCGGGCGTCGAATGCGCGCCGGTCGCGGGCGAGCTCACCTACGGGCTCGAGCGGCTGGCGATGTATGTGCAGGGCGTCGACCGCGTCTACGACCTCAACTTCAACGGCCGCGAGGGCGCCGAGAAGGTGACCTACGGCGACGTGTTCCTGCAGGCCGAGCAGGAATATTCGCGGCACAATTTCGAGGTCGCCGACACCGCCGATGCTGTTCGAGCAGTTCAAGATGGCGGAAGCCGCCTGCCGGAAATATCTCGACGCCGGCTGGCGCGAGGACGGCAACCGCAAGGAGCATCAGCTGGCGCTGCCGGCCTACGACCAGTGCATCAAGGCGAGCCACGTGTTCAACCTGCTCGACGCGCGCGGCGTGATTTCCGTGACCGAGCGGCAGAGCTACATCCTGCGCGTGCGCGAGCTGGCCAAGGCGTGCGGCGAGGCGTGGATTCACACCGAAGCCGGAAGGGCGGAATGAGCAACGCAATGCCCGACCTTCTGCTCGAACTGTTCTCCGAAGAAATCCCCGCGCGCATGCAGGCGAAGGCGGCGGACGACCTGCGCCGTCTCGTCACCGAGAAGCTGGTCGCCGAAGGCCTCGTCTACGAGGGCGCGAAGGCGTTCGTGACGCCGCGCCGGCTGGCGCTGACGGTGCACGGCATTCCGGCGCGCCAGCCCGACCTGAAGGACGAGCGCAAGGGTCCGCGCGTCGGCGCGCCGGAGGCCGCCATTCAGGGCTTTCTGAAAGGCGCCGGGCCTGTCGTCGCTGAGCGAAGCGAAGATCGAGAAGGACGCCGAAGAAGGGCGAGTTCTACGTCGCGCTGATCGAGAAGCCCGGCCGGCCGCGATCGACGTGATCGCCGAGGCGCTGCCGGTGATCATCCGCACGTTCCCGTGGCCGAAGTCGATGCGCTGGGGCGCGCGCTCGGTGAAGTCCGGCTCGCTGTCGTGGGTGCGGCCGCTGCATTCGATCATCGCGACGTTCGGCCCGGAGACCGAAGACCCGGAGATCGTGCGCTTCGAGATCGACGGCATCGCCACCGGACAGACCACGCGCGGCCACCGCTTCATGGCGCCGGACGCGTTCAGCGTGCGCCGCTTCGACGACTATGTCGTCGAAGCTCGAGGCGGCGAAGGTCGTGCTCGATCCCGAGCGGCGCAAGGACATGATCCTGGCCGACGCAAAATCGCTCGCCTTCGCGCAAGGGTTCGAACTGGTCGAGGACCAGGCGCTGCTCGACGAGGTCGCGGGCCTGGTCGAATGGCCGGTGGTGCTGATGGGCTCGTTCGACGAGAGCTTCCTGAGCATTCCCGGCGAGGTGATCCGCGCCACCATCCGCAACAACCAGAAATGCTTCGTGGTGCGCGATCCGAAGACCGGCAAGCTCGCCAACAAATTCATCCTGATCGCCAACATCGAGGCGGCCGACGGCGGCAAGACCATCGTCGCCGGCAACGAGCGCGTGATCCGCGCGCGGCTGTAGCGATGCGAAATTCTTCTACGAGACCGACCTGAAGACGAAGCTGGAAGACCGGCTGCCGAAGTTCGAGCAGATCGTGTTCCACGAGAAGCTCGGCACGCAGGCGGAGCGCATCGCGCGGATCGAGCGGCTGGCGGCGGAGATCGCGCCGCTGGTTGGCGCGGACGTCGGCGAAGGTGCAAGCGCGCGGCGAAACTCTGCAAGGCGGACCTGCTGACCGAAGTCGTCGGCGAGTTTCCGGAAACGCAGGGGTTGATGGGCAAATACTACGCGCTGGCGCAGGGCGAGGACGCAGTCGTCGCTGCCGCCTGCGAGGAACACTACAAGCCGCAGGGCCCGAACGATCGCGTGCCGACCGATCCGGTGTCGGTTGCCGTCGCGCTCGCCGACAAGATCGACACGCTGGTCGGGTTCTGGGCGATCGACGAGAAGCCGACGGGATCGAAGGATCCGTATGCGCTGCGACGTGCGGCGCTGGGTGTGATCCGCCTGGCTCGTTGACAATCAACTGCGCCTGCGCTTGTTGACTGATCGCGAAGATATTGCAGCGAGATGTACTCAGGGAGCGCGCGATAGTCAGGCGCGATAGTCGACCGATCTCGCTCGCCTTCTTCGCCGATCGTCTGAAAGTCCAGCTTCGCGAGCAGGGCGCGCGGCACGATCTTGTCGATGCGGTGTTCGCGCTCGAAGGCCAGGACGATCTGCTGATGATTGTCCGCCGCGTCGAGGCGCTGGGCAAATTCCTCGATACCGACGACGGCAAGAACCTGCTCGCCGGCATCAAGCGCGCGGCGAACATCCTGCGCATCGAGGAGAAGAAGGACAGCAAGGCCTACGACGGCGCGGTCGATGCCTCGCTGTTGAAGCTGCCGGAGGAGAAGGCGCTGGCGAAGGCCATCGCCGAGGTCACGAAGGACGCGAACGCCGCCGTCGCGAAGGAAGACTTCGCCGGCGCCATGAGCGCGATGGCGAAGCTGCGGCCGGCGGTCGATGCGTTCTTCGACAAGGTGAAGGTCAACGACGACGACAAGGCCGTGCGCGAAAACCGGCTGAAGCTGCTCAACGAAATCCGCGCCGCCACCCGCGCGGTCGCGGATTTCTCGAAGATCCAGGATTGAGCGTTACGCGCGGACGTGCCGCCGTCATTCCGGGGCGACGCGAAGCGCTTCTTCCCCCCTCCCTCCCCCTCGCGTCCGCCGGCTGCGCGCGGGCGGGAGGCGAGCCGCTATGCCGGACCCTGAACGACGCTTTTGTGGATCGGAGATCCTTAAAGCGCGCGGACGGGGGACAGACACCGGCAACACGGGCGGACGGTCCAAGTGCATGTCCGGGCGACAGCTCGCACGAACGGGGGCGCGTCGGCGCATGCGACAACCCCTGGGACATGCAGCAAGCCGCGAAATCCATTCGCGTGCGGAACGCGGGCGTTGAGCCGCGTCCGAGGCTGCTTGTTATTGCCGTGTGCCGAAGCACACGGTGCCACGTGCACCCACGTGGCGCCGCGGGCGCGGTGAAACGCCCTGTCGTTCCGCACGCCCCTTCGGGGAGCATTGAAGGCAACAGGACGACCGGCTCCCCCAGGCCGGACAAACAACCGGGGCGATGACGCAGTCTGGCGCAAGCCGAACATGCGTATCGCGCTGTTTGACAATTAAATCTGTTTTCGGGTCCGCGCGCTGCCATCCAAGACCCTCATGCTGAGGAGCGTCGCGCAGCGACGCGTCTCGAAGCACGAGGCCCGGGAGCTTCCGCGGGGCGCGCCGGGGCCTCGCCCTTCGAGACGCCCGACTTCGCTCTTCGAGCTACGTTGGGCTCCTCAGGGTGAGGAGAGAAGTAGGAGCGCCTTGCAACGAAGGGCCGTGCTTCGCGCGGAGTTTTGCCAACGCACTCTGCTACTCTCCCCGCATGGACACGCTCGACATCGCGCTCCGGCTTTTTGCGGCGACGGCTGCGGGAGCGGCGTTTGGGCTCAATCGCGACATGCACGACAAGCAGACCGGCGTGCGCACGCTGGGTCTCGTCGGCCTGGGCGCTGCGCTGGCGGTGATGGCGGCGGCGCGTCTCGGCGGCGAGGGTGACGTGTCGCGGGCGATCCAGGGCATCGTCACCGGCATCGGCTTTCTCGGCGCCGGCGTGATCGTGCGGCCGGCGAGCGGTTCGCGCATTCACGGACTGACGACCGCCGCCTGCACCTGGCTCACCGCGTGCGTCGGCGCCGCCTGCGCCGTCGCCGAATGGCGCGCCGTGCTGATCGCCCTCGCGCTGGCCTTCATCGTGCTGATCTTCGGCGGGCCGTTCGAGAAGTGGATGCGCAAGCGCATGAGAATCGGACGACGACGCGACGCGGATAGTTGCCGCCGACGGGGCGCACAAAGAGAAGCCCCGCGCGGCGATGCCGGCGCGGGGCCCTGTCAGAAGATGTAGTCGGTGTTCTTGTAGGCAACGGCCTCGGCGGCCAGCTCGGCGGCCGTTTTTTGCGGCGCCGCCGGGGCACTCGTCCCGGCGGCTGCACCGGCGGCACCCGGTGCGCCGCGCCCCCCGGGTCGCCGGTTGCTCGGGGCATAAAGGCCGAAGACCGGCTTCTTTTCCTCGAGCAGCTGAATCACCGGGTTGAGCCGCGGTTTCCGCGGCGGCCTGGGCTGTGACCAACCCGGTGAGCATCGCCACACCGAACACCGTGAAAACCAGACGACTTACGCACACGGACCTCCCCGCAGTTGAGCCAACGCTGGAGTATACGACACCCCCGGGCCTGGAATTGACACCTGGGGTGACGCCTGAAGGCCACGGCTTTAGCCGTGGCGTGAGTGCCGCGGTAAGGCTGAAGACGTTACGCCATGGCTAAAGCCATGGCCTTCAGTCGTGGCCTTCATCTGTCAGCGCGGGCCTGATTACGTTATCCTACGTAACGACTACGGAGAATTACGTAATGGACGACGAGAACCCGTTCGTCTACGGCGAGATTGTCACCGCGGCGGCGTTTGCGGATCGTGAGGCCGAACGGGAGCGGCTCGCGCAGGATCTCCAGGCCGGTCAGAAGATCTTCCTGATCTCTCCCCGCCGATACGGCAAGTCGTCGCTGGTGCGTGACGTCATGCGCGGGCTGGCGCGGCGGAAGATCCTCACCGTGGAAGTCACCGTCTCGGCCTCGAGCTCGTATGTCGGCTTTCTCGAATCGTACGCCCGGGCACTGGTCGCGGCCGAGACGCCCACGAACCGGTTGCGGCGATGGGCCGCGGAACTGCTGAAGACGGTCCGCCCCGAGCTGCGCTTCGACGCCGCGGCGGCGGGCGAGGCCGGTTTCTCCCTGTCGTTTCCCACGGTCCGGACCCCGCGCGAAACCGCACGGCTCGCGACCGAAGTCTTCGCGCTGCCGGCGAGCATCGCCGCCGCGCGCCGCCAGCGGGTGGCCATTCTGCTCGACGAGTTTCAGACGGTGACGACGTTCGACGGCGGCAACGTCGAACATGCACTACGGGCCGCGGTGCAGGACCAACGGCAGGTCGGCTACGTCTTTGCCGGATCCGAACCCTCGCTGATGGAGCGGATGCTCACCTCCAAGCGACCGTTCTACAAGGCCGGGCCGGTCATGCGTCTGTCCAGAATCGATCCGAGAGAGTTCGCGGCGTTTGTCGAGGGGCGTTTCGCCGCGACGGGATTCTCCGTGGAACCCGATCTCGGTGAGGCCATCGTCGAGCTCGCCGGCAACGTTCCCTACGACGTGCAGCGTCTCGCGCACGAGACCTGGGACGACGTGCGCGCCGCACGGCGGCGGACGGTCGGGTTGGACGATCTGCACCGCTCGCTCACGCGCCTCCTCGGCGAGCATCACATGATGTTCGAGGAAGCCTGGCTGCGGCTCACGCTGACGCAGCGCGCCGTCCTGCGCGCCACGGTGCTCGAGCGCGGCCGTGAACTGCTCTCGGCGGACGTGCGCACGCGCCATCGGCTGCCCGGCACCTCGACGGTGCAATCGGCGCTCGCGGCGCTGATCAAACAGGATATCGTCCAGAAGGACGGCGGCGCCTATCACGTCCACGACTCGCTCTACCGCGAGTGGGTGGCACGGAGGACGTTACTGACGGTAAGCTGATCGCCCGATGATTCCGTATCACGACGAGAACGACACCGTTCGCACGGCGTGGGTGACGATCGCGATCATCGCCATCTGCGTGCTGACGTGGCTCGTCGTCCAGGGCGCCGGCGCCGAGTCCTCGCTCGCCGAATCGGTCTGCAATCTCGGCCTCATCCCTGGCGAGCTCACCCAAACGCTTCGCGCCGGAATGCAATTCCCGATAGGCGAAGGCCTGGCCTGCGTCATCGATCCCGGCCCGCAGTACCTCAATGTCCTGACGTCGATGTTCCTGCACGGCGGGTGGATGCACCTCATCGGCAACATGTGGTTCCTCTGGCTCTTCGGCAACAACATCGAAGACTCGATGACCCGTCCGCGTTTCGTCGCCTTCTATCTGCTTTGCGGCCTCGGCGCCGCGCTGGCGCAGGTGATGGCCGAGCCGAGCTCGTTCATTCCAATGGTCGGTGCCTCGGGCGCCATCAGCGGCGTCATGGGCGCCTACCTCGTGCTCTATCCTCGCGCGCGCGTCTACACGTTCGTGCCGCTCGGGTTCTTCTTCACCAACATCGCGCTGCCCGCGTGGGTGATGCTGCTCTACTGGATGGCGATTCAGATCTTCGGTGGCCTCGCTCAGAGCGTGGCCGAAGAGGGCGGCGGCGTCGCCTTCTGGGCGCACATCGGCGGCTTCGTCGCCGGCGTCGCGCTCATCAAAGTCTTCGCCAAGCGCAATCACGTGGTGGCCCATACCTCCCACCACTATCAGCCGCAGCGCGTGGGATGGGACTATCGGCAGTGAGACACTGCAGAACTAAGAACGAAGAACGAAGAACGAAGACACGGAACGACGGAACGACGAACGAGAACGCAGAACGAAACGGGCAAGGGGGGACGGAGAGCGGAACAGAGACCTGCAGCCGCAGGTCGGGTTTCTTTCGCTGTTCTTTGTTGTTTGTTCTTTGTTGTTTGTTCTTTGTTCCGTTCTTCAGTTCTTAGTTCTTCGTTCTTCGTTCGACACGTCTCTTCCGCATGACTTCCAGCAGCCACGTGAGGATCCCGAGCCCCACGGCGAGCACCGCGATGCGCGTCACCGACGGGTAGACGAATCGCTGGATACCCACGAGCAGCAGTTGCCCGCCGACGAGCACCGCGAACATCCACGCGAACATCGCCGTGCTGTCCGACTTCTTGTCCGGCGCCTGCGCGAAAGGGAGCTTCGGGCTGAGTAGCATGGCGGTTTGCAGAGCCAGATGACTGACCGCGGCTAGGACCGCGGCATGCGTCAGCGCGTGTCCGAGGTGGCCGAACCGCCACGCGAAGAGCGCCGCCAGCAGCAATGAAAACGGGGCGAGAAAGTACGCGGCGGCAACATTCTTGAGCGCGCCAATGAGACGGGCGCGGCTGGCCGTCGTCACGGTGTAGATCCAGGCCGCGCGATAGGCTTCGCTCGATTCGAGCTGTCGAGTGACGATGGCAGGGAACATCAAGACTGCGAGAGCGAGGATGTCGACCGCCCGGTTGGCGCTCGCGGGCAAAAACGGATCGGGGTTGCCGCCGCGCATCCCCTGAACGACGTAGATCAACATCAACGGAGCGACTCCCAGAACGCCCATGCGCACGCGGAGGTCGTGGCGAAAGTGAGCGCGGACCAGAATGGCGACCGCGCGTGATTCGCCTTTGGTAAACAACCACGGACGGCGGACGTGGCCGACCGATCGCGGCGGAGCGCTGTAGGCAAGTTCGGCGATTCGCTCGGAGTATCCGCCCGCCAGCCGGCCGCGAATGCAGCACCACCGCCCCCGCGAGGGCCGTCATCGCGAGTGCGGAGCGCGTGAGGCTCGACGTCGTGACCTCGCCGGTCGCGATCTCGAGAAAGCTCGCAAACCAGGCAGGCGGGAAAAGGAGCAGCCATGGGCTGTCGGGCAAGGTGAACCCTTGAAGCGACCGCCGATTGAACGCTTCTGTCGTCAAGAAGAACCCGCCGTAGGCGAAGACCCCGATGACCAGCTGCACATACCCGAGGGTCCGCTGGAGACGAGCGCCGCCAACGACGCGAAGAATCCAGCCGTACGCCCGCCATGACGGCAAACGCCACCGTCGCTGTCCATCCGTAGATGGCTACCGCACCAGCAAGCCCCCTCCAGGGATTGACTCCGTGCGCCACCGTGAACGCGATGATCGCCGGATAGGCCATGAACGTGGTCGTGAGCAGCGTGTGGAAGAGCACGTTGGTCAACCGAATCGCGAATAGCGTGCGCGAGGACACCGGGCGAGGCCCGAGAATCACATGGTCGGTGACAGAGAAGATCGTGGCGCCGTGCTGCGTGAGCAGCGCCGTCACCAGCGCGAACGTGAAGTAGGTGAGCGTGATGATACCGGTGAGCAGGACGTCGGGGTTGAACGCAATGACAAACGCCGTGACGAGGCCGAAGATGCCGAAGGTGAGCGCCATCTTGAGGACGCCGCCGATAGACCTGAGCGAGTAGGTCTCGGTCGACTGCAGCGTCATCGGCCTGAAGTCCGCCCGCAGCAGCGTGCGGCTGACCGCCTTCCACTGGACGTAGTCGACGCCGGCGAACGCAAACACTCCCTGGAGCCGTTCATCCTCAGGTCGATCGTAATCTGCGTTGATCTGCTCGAAGAATATCGCCGCTGATCTGCCGTGTCGCGGAAGCCGGTGAGCCGCCGAACGCCTCATCGAGCGTCTTCGAAGCAGTGACCGCCGCGATGTCGCTCGGTGTGCCGGCCGCAATCTCGCCGTCCCTTGTCGATGATCACGATTCGGGTGCAGACGCGTTCAACCACTTCGAGAATGTGCGAACAGAAGAGGATCGTACTGGCCTTGTGCCGCCAGCGATCGGAGCAGCTCTTTGACGACGCGTGCGGAGTTGGCGTCGAGACCGTCCAGCGGCTCGTCGAGAATGAGGACCTCCGGACGATGAATGAGCGCGGCGGCCAGAACCACTTTCTGTTTCATGCCTTTCGAAAACGCATTGAGCCGGAGATGACGCGCCTCACCCAGGTCGAACAGGCTGAGGAGTTCGTCGCCCCTCTGCCGGGCGGCGGTGGGGTACGATATTCGGACGATCCAGGAGCTCCTCGGGCACAAGCACGTGAAAACCACGATGATCTACACGCACGTTCTCAACCGTGGCGGACGCGGTGTACGCAGCCCTGCCGACGTCCTGTGGGCCGAAGTCCCGGCGGTTCGGATAGTAGACAGCTTTCTTCGCAGTCTAACTACTTGACCTCGCTCGTACCCCCAATCCGTCAGCTCATTGCCGGTGAAGACCTTCCCGATGAATCAGCCGATGAAGACGTAGATGAATAGAGAGCCGGCAATGAGTCAGCAACGCTGCGAATGACGGATCGGCTTAGGAAGTCGAAGTTACAGCCTATGCACCCGTTAGGCGGCGGGAAAGGGCGCCACGATGGCCACTCACGGGGCCCCGCCGGAGAGTGACTGGGCTATGAGGCTTGCCGATCGAGGCGGTCCCGCTTCTCACCCGGGCTGGCGGGATAGGTTGGCACTGCACGCTCGGGCTCTCGCGCGCATGGGATGGCTACTCTTAGTTGCGCTTGGTTCGTTCGCGCTGGCCTTGCATGGAAAGGCGGCTCCACGCACTTTTCGGCCCGGTTGGCTGTGGTGGTCACATCTGGGAGCGGTCGTCACCCTAATGGCCTGTTCTCCTTCGGCTCGTAACTCGGTGGTCGTTAGCCCTCCTGCCGCCTCTGGTGTGTCCGTCAGTGGGTCGGACGCTGACGAGGCACCGCAATGGGAGTCCGCGCGCCTAACCCGCGGGTGCAGCGGACTCGTTCCTCGCCTTCGGCTCGTCACGAGCCGCTGACCCGCCACCCGTTAGGCGCCCGAAGTCTTCTGGCAGGCATCTGTCTCAGCTTCTTGGGTCTCGCTGTAGCAGAGGATCAGCAGTACGCGGATTTCACGATGAAGCGGATCGCGGCATACGAGAAGGCCCATCCGGGAATCGAACGAATCGGGGACGGTGTGGCTCCACCCAAGCTCGCTCAGCAGACCCACCCAGATTGGGAGAGCATTCCGACCGAGAAGCGGAAGTATCGGTGGCCGATCATGGTGCTGGCCGTTGTTACCACAGCGGGTGATGTCCACGACCCTCAAGTCGTCAGCCCTCCCCAGATGGCACTGGATGCGGTGGTGCTGGCTGCAATTCGGCAGTGGAAGTACGAGCCGGCAGCACGGAAAGGTAAGCCGGTGGCGGTGTTCCTAACCACCTCGGTGACCTTTTGAAACGGGCGCCTAACCCACGGGTGCAGCGGACTCGTTCCTCGCCTTCGGCTCGTCACGAGCCGCTGACCCGCCACCCGTTAGGCGGCTGACGGAGCATGGTGGTACGTTCGGTGTCGTTACTTGGGGGGCTTTACGGGTGATGAGAGCGCGGCTCTATCTCATGTGAGCTCGTACTTGGTCTACTTCGCGAGTTCGTACCGGTTGGATCTGACTTTTTGTCGCCGAAGCACTGGCCGTGGTCATCGGCGATCGTTCGCTCACCCATCGTGGTTGAGGTGATGGTCCGTCCGTAGCTGCGTCTCGATGGCGATCAAGGTCTCTCGAGCCCAGACGTGCCTCAAGTTGGCCGCCAATGCTTAGCGTACGACCCAAGATGGCGTTGTCGTTCCTTCCCGATTGTCCATTCTCGGTGTTCGGAATCATGATCCTTGGTAGGCACAAGACGCTAAAGGCGTCGTGAAGCGACGCCTGACCCCGGTGCAGCGGACTCGTTCCTCGCCTTCGGCTCGTCACGAGCCGCTGACCCGCCACCCGTTAGGCCGCGCGAGTCATCGAGCGTCGGCACGGACACCCGAGTCGCTAGGTCAGCAGTGAATCCTTTATGTATGGCAGCCACGTGTCGTGATGATTGGATCCCGACCTCGCTGCTCGCCATCGGTGTAACGCCTGCGCTGCGTCGTGCTCGTGTCGACGCTGGTCACGGCATGACGTGGTTGTAAGCGTGGCGATAGGTGGCTTAGTGCCGGCATTCCCTGTGCTCTGCATGAGGCCGCGAGCAGTCAGGAGTGTGGTTCGATAGCCAGCAGGGATCGCGACAACGACGGACGGGTCGCGCTGTCGCTCGTCGCGACAGTCGAGCTAGCGCGTCCTGTGGGCCGGACGGCTCGAAGCTATGCTCCGAGGACAGCCTCAGCCCCACGTGCTGACCGCAATCTTCGACAGGGTCCTCCGAAGATCTGCCGTCGGCAATCTCGCATCTACCGACCGGATAATGAGCATGGCTCACGACGTGGAACTAGCTGAAGCCCCAGCGGCCTAACCCGCGGGTGCAGCGGACTCGTTCCTCGCCTTCGGCTCGTCACGAGCCGCTGACCCGCTACCCGTTAGGCGGCCCGATGGAGATAGCGGCATGACCACCAGCCTAATCGTGATGTTGGCGCTCGCACTGCCTGGAACTCCAGCAGAGCGTTGCATGCCCGCTGGAGTTGTCAGGATCGAGACCGCGGACATGACGCCGGGCCTTCCCGGCAGACAGCTTCGCCCGTAAACCAAAGATCCTCTACCGCTCTGGCCGTCTGTACGCACGAGTCGAGGAGGCTGTGGATCCTGAGCACGGAATCCAAGGTTTGATCGTCGTCAATGCACCTGACTCGTGGATGGTCAACCTTCTCGACCACACCGGTCGGCATGTCGTCGACGACGATCCCCAGCCTGGCGTTCGCGCTCCTGTGCTTCGTCCTGACCAGCAGGCTGCCGATTTCCCCACGCAGTTTCTAGATCTGGACTTCGGTTGCGAGCTGGCATTCTTTGACGGCGCGAAAGCAGAGCGTGTCCCTCACGAGGTAGGTGGCCGCATCTTGACCAAACACGTCGTTACGAGTGGGACGTGGCGCCTCACGCTTCTCACGGGATCCAAAGATGTAATCCCGCAAGCTCTCGTTCTGTCCAAGGATGACAAGGTCAAGCTGGCGCTCAAGTATCTTGTCGTAC
This sequence comes from uncultured Acidobacteriota bacterium, assembly GCA_963782585.1. GTDB lineage: Bacteria > Acidobacteriota > Thermoanaerobaculia > UBA5066 > Gp7-AA6 > DAHUXD01. Next base: position 565,739 of record CAWAKL010000002.1, on the reverse strand, counting down.
ACCCATCGCACCGACGTACCCGCCGGCCTTTTCGACAAGCCAGCGGGCGTGACATTCGATGAAAAGTAGGCCGCCTAACCCGCGGGTGCAGCGGACTCGTTCCTCGCCTTCGGCTCGTCACGAGCCGCTGACCCGCCACCCGTTAGGCGGCGGAAAGGGACATGAAAGCTAAGGGGGGAGTGTGTCGGCGCATGAGTCCTTTGCTTGGCAGTTCACCGATTGCTAACCGCGCGGGCAGTGGGGGTATAGCGTCTTGGCACTCCCTAGTCGGTGCATTGGACGCCGGCCACGCAATTCGCAAACTTCGTTTCTCGCTTTCCTCTTCGTATGTTGGGCTGGCCTTTACATGGGACAGCCGGCTCCAAGCACTTCTGCCGCAGGTTTGCTGTGGTGGTCTTACCCGTCGGACCGGTCGATCATTCCCTGACGGCCGAACGAGTGGTCACTTCGGCACCGTGGCCCGGTGGTCGTTGGACTGGCTGCCAACGTTTCGCGACCCCGGTCTACTTGTGGAGGTCAGCGGGCTTCTAGCCACGGATTCGAAACGCGGCCAGTTGGGGCGGTCCGACGCGCCTAACCCGCGGGTGCAGCGGACTCGTTCCACCCCTTCGGCTCGTCACGAGCGGCTGACCCGCCACCCGTTAGGCGCCACGATGCCAGACTGGTCTGTTCCCGGTGGATACCCCGTTCGTGGGCGGGCTCGCGTTCCGCGCCTGTCAGTCGGTGAAGCCCGGTCCCCCCCGGCCGGTCGAGTCAAGTGCGTTATTCCCGATCGAACCGACGCTGCTCCATCGGGTCGAGCGGCCGCCCGAGCACGAACTCGAAGGCAAGCTGCGAGGCTAGTCTTCTCCGCATCTGGTACGGATTGCCGAGTTGTCTGACCTGACGGTCCGGTGAGCCGCGGGGTACACCCCTCGAGGTCTGGCCGTCCCCGCGAGCCGTGGCAATACAAACGTGCTTACTGCAAGCTCCTGCCACAGCTGGTTCGGTTCTCCATTGCTCTTCTCTCGGTTTCGGTCACAAATCAACGCGGCGATGCGTGGCGGCCTAACCCGCGGGTGCAGCGGACTCGCCCCTCGCTTCGCTCTCGCGGTCGCCGCTGACCCGCCACCCGTTAGGCGCCGATCAAGCAGCACTGGTGACCGAGTTCGCCAGCATGAGAACACGCCACGGTGCCGCCTTCGCGATCGGCGCCGTCGTCGGCGTGCTCGGAGGGTTGATCGGCCTGGGTGGGGCCGAGTTTCGCTTGCCTGTCCTGGTCGGGTGGTTTCGGTTCTCGTTGCTCTTGGCGATAGTGGTCAATCTCGTCGTCAGCCTGGTCACGGTCGTTGTCTCTTTGACTTTTCGGACCCAGGCTCAGGGCATAGCTCCTCTCCTGACGCATTGGCAGATTGCGCTCAACATCTCTGGCAAGGCTCGTGCTTCTCCTTTGCCGGCGTTCACTTGCGGCTCGATCCTCGGATCGCGCTCTCAAGCACCGTTGCCGTCGTGCTGGCGCTGCTGGGGCTCGTGCTCTCGGCTCACGGATGGTTGTTCGCGCAGAACCCTCTTGCTCTGGGTCCCGCTATTCGGACGGCGCTGGGCTTTTGCGCTGGTCTGGTCATCGGCGCGGTGAGCAGCCTTCTCGGCGTGGCCGGCGGCGAACTGATTATCCCTACGCTCGTGCTGCTGTTCGGCCTCGACTTAAGGTGGCCGGCAGCGTTAGTCTGCTGATCAGCGTGCCGACCGTGACGCTCGGAATACTGCGGTATCGCAATCGGCCTGTCTTCGGAGACTTACTCCCACAGCGGTGCTTTGTTCTGTTCATGGCGCTCGGCTCGATGCTCGGTGCGTGGGTGGGCACTCAATTGCTGCCGTACGCTCCCTCGGCCGCCCTGCAGGTGCTGCTGGGTCTTGTTCTGGTGTCCTCAGCTGCTCGGATGGCAGGTTCTAGGCGTCATGCGCCCGCGCAGGATGGCGCCTAACCCGCGGGTGCAGCGGACTCGCTCCTCGCTTCGCTCGGGGGCTCGCCGCTGACCCGCCACCCGTTAGGCGGCCGAAGTGACTGATATGGCGAGTGGACGCCGCCCCAGTGGTTTGCGAGAGGTGCTTCGGGTGTTGCTGTGCGCCGCTCTAGCGCTAATCGTTCCTTGGTGCTTCTGGATCTGGTACGGGGAGATCCGTGGCGCCTTGAGTTCGGGCGGACCTCAGTGGGCCGATCGCGAACGGGTCCAGGCGATCTGGATGCGCTTGCTTCGGGCAGAGCTCATTGGAGACCTTGGTGTGACCTTTGGCCTGGCCGTTCTTGCGTGCCTTGCGCTTCGCTTGCGACAGGTACGACGTCCTGTGACCGGAGCCGCTCGTGTCATGCCGATCGTCGGCTTTGTGACCGCGGCACTCCTAGCTCCATGGGTGGCGAGTGGGCTCACATCTCTCGATTTGTCGGCGGCTGGTCCGTTTGAAAGGTGGGTCAGTGGAAACCCTTTTCGGAATCTCGTGCCAGTCATTGGCGCGGTGGTAGCTGGCGTGTTGTTCTGGTTGACAACTTCACGAGATAGGCGTGCGTCAGCGGCCGCCTAACCCGCGGGTGCAGCGGACTCGCGTGGCTCGCTGCGCTCGCCCCGGCTCGCCGCTGACCCGCCACCCGTTAGGCGGCCGAAAGCAAGAGCACGCGGCGTGATGGCTACACGAGCACCTCGGCTGTCGGCATACTCGCGCGCGTGTTGCGAGTTTGCGGCTCACGATCGTTGCCTCAGTCCTTGGGGCGCTGTATCAGGCGTTAGTTGTGGACTCCTTCCGGGCGTGATCGATGGTGAGGCGTTCCCGCGCGTTCCTTGCTGGCATCTTCGCGGGATGGATCGTGGCGCGCACTACATTGGCGGCAGCGGCACTAGGTGACAAATAATGCTTGGTGGCATCATTTTTCGGAGATTCTCGCGACCGGGATACTGCTGAACGGCCTGGATTCACTCGAAGTGACGTACGCAACGTTAGTCGCGATGGAGGTTCTTGGTGTGATCTTGGTCAGCACATTCCGGGTGCTCGTTGGTCGCAGCAAGGCCGATAAGCATGCGGCCGCCTAACCCGCGGGTGCAGCGGACTCGCCCCTGCGCTTCGCTTCGGGGCTCGCCGCTGACCCGCCACCCGTTAGGCGGCTCGATATCGAGAGCATCGGCTGGCATGGTCCGGCGTCGAGCACTCGGCTGCGGCAGGCATCGACGGCGCTGAGCGCCTTCTTCGCGGCAGGCTCGCTGCATCAGTCCTAGTTGCGCCATGTCGATGGCAAGTCTAGTCGCGGACTCCTTGAGCCGACTGATCGCGCTGAAGCCTGTCGCGGCGGCGTTCGCCGGGCTTGACCTGTGCAGGCGACCTTCTCGGGACAGTGTCGTAGCGTGCGCTGGTCGGCGGCAGCGGCACTAGGCGAGTGTCGACGCTGGGGCTCATGATCGGTGCCGGTCGCATCCTCAGCGTAACCTGTGGGTGATGCTGGCCGACCGTGGCTCTCGGCCGATCGAATGGCGTGCTGCATCTGGCAGTTCCTGATGGTATCGGTTCTCGGTGTGACCTTGATCAGCACGATTGGGTGCTCTTCGAGTCGAGCGCAGGCCGTGAATGCGGCCGCCTAACCCGCGGGTGCAGCGGACTCGCCCCTCGCGCTTCGCTCGGGGCTCGCCGCTGACCCGCCACCCGTTAGGCGCCTGCGATTGTAGGCACTCAGTGACGAAGCACGCCAGGACTGCAGGTTCGCGTGCTCGACGGTCCTGGCCGATCGGCCGTGCAGCTCCTGTACTTCGGGTGGATCGAACCACGCCTCGAGCGTGCAGGATCTAAGGTCTGACCCGTCGACTCAGCGACCCGTGCTCGGATCGGCCGCTCATGCAGACTCACGAATACCGCGGATCTGATCTACCCTGGTGCCCAGACGTTCTGGGGACACGGCCGACTCGTCGACTACGACCTCGACGCAATCGCGGCGCGCGCAGGATGGCTTCTCGAGGAAGGAACTTTCACAAGCTTCGGTTTTCAATCCGGTTCGATCGCAGAACCTCCCCTCATCGACGCTGTGCGCTAGGGCAGAAAAGACGCATCGCTCCAATCGGCTTCTTCGACAACCTTCGCCGAGGTCATAAATCAGGCGAGCCGCTAAAACGCAGCACGGCTGTGGGGGGTGGTCAAGCAAGGCCCACCTGGAGCCGTTTCGATGGGAGCGATCCCGAGCTCCTTCAATCACTCAGACACGGCGCGCCACATGAACGCCCCTGCACTCTGGCCGCGTCACGGCCGCACCCGCTGCACAGGCCTGACTCCCGGCGTCGACCAACGCAAGCTACGACCCCTCGTGAAAAGGCTGGCCGAGACGGGAACTCCAGAAGGTCCAGGAACAGGCTCGTTCTTCTCATGTCGGATACAGAGCTATGGTGGTGGAAGGCGAAATCAAAGCCATGAAGGCCGGCCTAACCCGCGGGTGCAGCGGACTCGCCCCTGCGCTTCGCTTCGGGGCTCGCCGCCGACCCGCCACCTGTTAGGCAGCCCGGGGACGAGGGTGAACGGTGGGCACGGCTGTGACCCGCAAGGCGATAAGAGAGTGTCTGACGACCGTGGCGATCGTGCTTGTGCTCAGAGTTTCTCATGGGCCTCTTGAGAGGAAAAGGAAGTGAGCAAGGAGATGATCTGGGACTGGCTAGCGACAAGCGCGGCGTTGAGCGTCGGTCTCTGTGCCGGAAGGGCAATCATGAGTAGGTATGGTTAGGAGTGTGCTGCCTAACCCGCGGGGGTGCAGCGGACTCGCCCCTGCGCTTCGCTGGCTCGCCGCTGACGCGCTGCCTGTTAGGCGGCAGAAGTCACAATCCCCCTTGGCGTCGGTTCTGGGGCTCAGTCCTCACCATCTCGTGTGCCAGCGCTCGAGTCGCTGCCAGCAGACAACAAACCATGGTGTCCGGGGAAGCCCGCGGAGTTCGGCACGTTAGAGATTCGCAACCTCCAGTTCCACGTTCTGAACAGTTCGTGGAAAGGTGCCAGAACAAAACTTCGATTTCGGCGCGATGCTTATCTCCTTCAACCGGGCGATTGGCAGGAGAGCGAGACGGACGAAAGATGGAATGTTTCTCACGGCCGATTATCCCGCAGGTCGGTACGAGGTTGAGATTTGTGCCCGACGGGAGTCGTCCAATTCGTGGATACCTCAACATAGTTGTAACCTCCCCCGTCGTAGACATTTCGGTCATGACTATCGACGCCGGGCCGTAGCGTGCCGCCTAACCCTGGGGGCATTGACGTCATAACGTCAAAGCGCTAAGCTGGCGGACTAGTAGCGTTAAGCGAGCCACCGTGTATTTCGAACCTGAGATCCATCGGGCCTTGCGGCTCAAGGCAGCGGCATCGGACAAGTCGATCTCCGACATGGTGAACGACGCCGTCAAGTTGACCTTGGCCGAGGATGCCGAGGACCCGAGCGATCGAGTCACGCAAGCGGGAGCCGAATCTCGACTTTGAGCAGTTCGTAGAGGCTCTCAAACGTCGTGGCAAGTTATAGGGTCCTGATCAAGCCGTCCGCGGCCAAGGAGATCGAGGCCGTTGACCAAAAGAAAGACCGACAGCGCGTCGTGGCGAGCATTTTGGAGCTCGCCAAGAAGCCACGGCCGGTCGGGTGCGAGAAGCTGGCGGGGAAGGCGATCGCTACCGAGTTCGCGTTGGCCGATATCGGGTTGTGTACATGATCGCCGACGCCGAGTTCCAGGTACTCGTCGTACGAGTCGCAGATCGTAAAGACGTCTATCGCTAGGCCGTCAACCCGCGGTGCAGCGGACTCGTTCCTCGCCTTCGGCTCGCCACTCGCCGCTGACCCGCCACCCGTTAGACGCCGTGGGAATCGCACTCAGGGTTGAACGCAGGAGGTGTAGGGATGGCGTATAGACCTTATCGTTTGCTCCTTGTGGGGCTCGTCGCTGCTCTTCCGGCCATCGCTACCTCGGCGCCTCAGCCGATGAGTCCCGAAGGGATCGTGCAGGCCCAGCTCGATGCGTGACAACGCGCACGACATCGACGCCTTCCTCGCGACCTATGCCGACGATGCGCAGCTATTCGAGCACCCGGCGAAGTTGTTGGCCCGAGGGCAGGCCGAGATGCGCGGCTCGACCAGCCGCCCGGTTCAAAGAGCCTGACCTCCATGCCGTCATCGTGAAGCGAATCACGATGGGCAACTTTGTGATCGATCATGAGAAGGTCACGCGCACCTTTCCCGAGGCTCAGGCATTCTTGACGCTGTGGCGATCTATGAGATTCAGAATGGCAGGATAGCCAAAGCATGGCTGATCCTCGGGCCGAGGATTCTAGATGCTCAGAAATGAGCTCGGCGTTGAACATGGCGTTGCAGCGGACTCGCCGCCCTCGCTTTCGCTCGGGTCGCTCGCTCGCTCGGCTCGCCGCTGAACGCCCGACCGTTAGGCCGCCCCCTAGCCAGCCTCGGCTCCATCGCCAAGTACTTCGTGGTCTCGGCGGCGAACAAGACGGGGACATCGCAAGGAGCGATCAATGGACGAAGCCAGGTTACTCGCAGCTCTGAGGCGTCACTGGGAGTATTCGGCTACCGACCAGGAGATTGCTCATGAGCTCTACCATGATGACGCCATATTGGAGTTTCCACAGTCGCGAGAGCGATTTGTCGGGAAGGAGAATTTCAAGGCTTGGAGGAGATCTATCCAGCGACTTTGGAGTTCCAAGATCAGACGAGTAGGCTCGAGACGATTTGTGGGTTGCGGAGACCTCAATCCGATATGACGGCGGCCCATGGCAGTTCGGTTGCAGCATCTTGGAATTCAGAGGCGAAAAGGTTGCCCGGGAAACGATCTACATCACTCAAGGCTGGAGGCTCCGGAGTGGCGTGCACCTTGGCGCGCTGTCTGGTCGGACGACGACGCAGCTAGCACTGGCCGCACGACGGCTCGGGTCTTAGGGCCCCGTGCCTAACCCGCGGGTGCAGCGGACTCGCACCTCGCCTTCGGCTCGGGGCTCGCCGCTGACCCGCCACCCGTTAGGCCGCACGGAGCCGGACTGTTGACTACTCGCCACATTTTCCATCTCTCGATCCCCGTCTCGGACCTAGAAGCGGCTAATCGCTTTTATGCCGACGTGTTTGGCGCAACGACAGGCAGAGTGAATGACGACTGGTTGGATGTTCTCGTGTGGGGCCATCAGATCACGCTCCAGAAGAGACCTTCAGAAGTGCTACCGCCAGATCGGCAAGGGAAGCGTCACTTCGGGGTGATAGTGCCGTGGTCAGAGTGGGAGAGGCTCGCAGATCGCGTCCGTGGGGCCGGCATCTCGTTTCTGGCGCCTCCATCGGTGACTCTCAGAGGCACACCGCAAGAGCAAGCCAAGTTCTACCTCGCCGACCCAAGCAATAATGTCATTGAAATCAAGGCCTATCGACACCTAGCGGCAACCGTCGGCTACAACGATGAATAGAACCGTGCGGCCTAACCCGCGGGTGCAGCGGACTCGCCCCTGCGCTCGCCTCGGCTCGCCGCTGACCCGCCACCCGTTAGGCGGACATCAAGTGATGATCCGAACCTCCTCTGGGCTTCCAGGCGAAACGTAGGAGAGAAGCGGCTATGAAGGCATGGATAGTTCGCCTTGCGCTTTGTGCGGTCCTGCCCCAGTTGTTTGCCGAGGAGACACCCGGCCAGACCTCGCTGAAGAGCGTCCGGGTGAACGGTGCAGAGCTGCACTACCTTGATCAGGGCAAGGGTGTCCCGGTCGTCTTGGTTCATGGAGGCCTGGAGGACTACCGCGCTTGGCAGCTTCAGATGGAGCCGTTATCCAAGCGCTATCGCACCATCGCGTACAGTCGCCGGCACAACTATCCGAACGCCCGAGAGGCACCTGGAACCGACTACTCAGCAATTGTCGATGCGGAGGACCTGGCCGCGCTCATCAGACACTTGAAGCTCGCGCCGGCCCACGTCATCGGGGTTTCCTATGGGGCCTACGCGGCGTTGTTCCTCGCAGTGAAGCATCCGGCGCTCGTGCGGGCTCTGGTCCTGTCCGAACCGCCGGTTCTTCGCTGGCTGCCCGAGCTGGAGGGAGGAAAGCCCTTGTTCACGGATTTCATGAACGAGGTCTGGGAGCCCACAACCCGTGGCTTTGGAGAGGGAGACGAAGCGGGAGTGAAAGCGGCCATCGATGGTTTCGGCGAACTCGGCTACTCCGGTTCCGCCGCAAGGATGACGTTCGCGACACTTCCGCCGGAAGTCCGAAGTCTTCTCCTTCAGAATGCACCCGAATGGAGAGCCCTGACGATATCGAAGGACGCCTTTCCAGACTTGCCGCTGACGGCTGTCAGGCGCATCGAAGCGCCGACGCTCCTGCTCAGTGGCCAACGCAGTCTCGCGCTACACGGGGTGATCGACACGCAGCTTGAGAGGCTGCTGCCTCGGGCCGAGCAAGTCATCCTTGCGAACGCAACGCATGAGATGTGGAATGAACACCCTGAGAGGTGCCGAAGTGCGGCTCTCGCGTTTCTTGCCAGACACTGACCACCAGTGTCCGGGAATCGAGAGGGGCATTCCCGGGGAATCCGGGCCGCCTAACCCGCGGGTGCAGCGGACTCGCGTGGCCGCTGCGCTTCGCCCCGGGGCTCGCCGCTGACCCGCCACCCGTTAGGCGCCGGATAGGGACGTGAGCCCAACTGTCTTTCGGGAGGGCGGAATCCGAGTGTTTTTCTTCTCCAGAGAAGAGGCACGGATGCATGTTCATGTCCAATCCGCTGAGGCAGAAGCGAAGTTCTGGATGGAGCCGCAGGTTGAGTTGCATGCAAACTACGGCTTTCCTGAGCGCGAGGTTGCTAGAATTCAAGAGCTCTTGGAGAGGCGGCAGGATGAGATCCGACAAGCTTGGCGCAAGCACTTCGCAGGTTGAAGTTGCCAACATTTCGAGGCAAGGGTTCTGGCTCTTCCTCGGGGATCGGGAGTTGTTCGTCTCGTTCGAGAAGTTTCCGTGGTTTGCAAGCGCGCCGGTTTCGAAGATTCTCAATGTCGAGTGGCCGCATGCTGATCATCTCTACTGGCCGGATCTCGACGTGGATCTCTCGGTGGAGTCGATCGAACATCCGGAGCGCTTCCCCCTCGTCGCCGGCGCCTAACCCGCGGGTGCAGCGGACTCGCCCCCTCGCTTCGCTCCGGGGCTCGCCGCTGACCCGCCACCCGTTAGGCGGCACGGCCGGCTCGGCAGTCCCATCGTGCGTGTTTGGTGTTCGAAACCTTCGTGGCATGGCGAAAGGAGAACAAGGTGCCGGACGTCGTTCCCTTCCTGACCTATGAGGATGGCATTGCCGCCCTAGAATGGCTGGCCGAGGCGTTTGGATTCACGGAGACAGCTCGCTTCACGTCTTCCGATGAGAGGCTTTCTCACGGAGAAATGTTGATTGGGGATGGACTAGTCATGTTGGCCAGTCCGTCGCCGGACTATCAAGGCCCCAAGCGACATCGCGACAATTGCGAGATTGCCGCCTCATGGTCCGCTCTCCCATGGGTCATTGATGGTGTTCTCGTCTATGTTGAGGACGTCGATGAGCACTATGCTCGGGCTAAGGCCGCAGGAGCCGTTATCTTGTCTGAACCGGAGGATGGACCGCCAGCGCGACGATATCGAGTTGAGGATCTAGAAGGACATCGATGGATGTTCATGGCACGAAACTAGTCCGCACGCTATTCACAATCGCAACGGGAGTGAAGCGCGGTGCCGCCTAACCCGCGGGTGCAGCGGACTCGTTCCTCGCATTCGGCTCGTCACTCGCCGCTGACCCGCCACCCGTTAGGCGTCGCATCGACGGTGCATTCGAAACCCAGCCGGCCCCGCGGTCCTGGTTGTGCATTGGAAGCTCAGCGAAGTGTCGACCCGTGCTCCCTTGGTCGCAAGACGCGTTTACCGTCTGCGCTGTTTGTGAATCGATCGGCCACCGCCAATCCGTGCTCGCTGGATCGCAATACACGTTCACCAGTCAGGTCCTTTCTGAAGCGCACTTGCGAGCCCGCGTGATCGCAAGACACGAGCACCGATGTGCCTGCCCCAAGCAGAAGGTGCGCGTGCGGACATGCGGAGCCAATGCCAAGCTCGTGTGGGCTCTCTTCGGGGGGGAATACCGAACGCCGATGGCAAGGTTTGCTCAGGCAGGCGTCAGTGGTAGCGTATGCGCGTGTTCTTGGCAGTTGGCAAAGGTCCGCGGTGATCAAGGGGCGCTTAAAGCAAGCGGTGTTGGACGCAGCGTCGCCTAACCTGTGCTTGGAGCCGACCGCCCAACAGCGTTGCTGTTGGGTTCCCTCGTCGCTGTGCCCCTCGGCGGCGGCTCAAGCAATACACAGCCCATCCGAGAGTTCATCGTGACAGTCGAACGAATCTTCACTCGCGCAGCTTCAGCGGACTCGCCGACCGAACACCAGACTGTTCGTGTCGTCGCCGGCGCCGGAATCGAAGGAGACAGGTACTTCGCCCGCGAGGGCGAACCGGGCCAGAACGTCACGTTCATCGAGGCAGAGGAAATCGAGTCGTTCTTCGCCGAGCAGCAGCGTTCTGCTGATCTGTCGGCCACTGGCCGGAACATCATTACTCGTGGTGTTCGCCTCAACGACCTTGTGGGCACTGAGTTCCTGGTTGGTACGGTTCGCTTCCGCGGCGTCGAGCTATGTGAGCCATGCCTGGGCCTCGGCCAAGCTTTGGCAACGCCCGCGACTCCACCGGCCAAGGTAGTCAAGCGCCTGGTCCACCGAGGTGGTCTGCGAGCAGACGCCCTGTCAAGTGGCGAAGTCGCGGTTGGTGCAAGGTTCCAGAATTCCGCCTAACCCTTCGTTGCACCCGACTCGCTACAGCGGGCCTCGCCCGCTTACGCGAGCGGGTGAACTCAAACGTTAGGCGGGCCTCAGCTAGCAGTGATGGCTCTTTGTCTCGTCGCTGCAGCGAGCTATCTGGGTTGCAAGAGGATGCACACGTACGAACTCGCGGCCGACACAAAGCCGGGTTGGGTAGCAATAGAGCTTGAGAATGCCTCGTGCCCCGCGCTCCCTTCAGGGGGCCTAACACGCTCGATCGCCATTCCGGCCTCTCGTTATGTTTGTTTCTCGAACCCGATCGACCACGGTTTGGCAGCCAGTTCCTACTTTCAGTCGCAGCTCGGGCGGGACAAGCGGAAATTGGAGCTGGGAAAAGACATCTTTCACAGGGGAACCTTTGCTTATGGTGTTGGAGAGGGTCCCTGCAGAATGGTCGGCGAATCGTTCTTCTTTGGACTGAAGGGTGACTTGAAGGGCAGCCAGGACTTCTCCCTTCTCTATCCGCTAGATCATCCCGGATGCGATCCAGCACAATTGGGAGGCGGTTGTGTTTCGTTCTAGGCCGCCTAACCCGCGGGTGCAGCGGACTCGCCACCCGTTAGGCCCGCGAATGGTCAGATTGGCGGAGGGGAGATGACTCTTGCAGCAGCCTTTCTCGCTTTGGCCCTAGCCACTGGGGCATCCCCGGCGCCACCGAGCAACGCCACGTTGCGCGTGATACTTGCGGATTGCACAGACTCCAAGCCAGTGGCGGGCGCGCATGTCACCATCCTGGCGCGCAACGGAAAGCTCTTGGCCGAAGGAGTGACAAACGACAGCGGCCAAGTCGATCTGGCACGGCCAACAGAACAAGCCGATCCGGCCTTGATTCTCGCGGAGCATCCGCGCTTCTTTATTGGTGGCGTTCGTTGGGATCCTGGCTTCGAGGAGCGGTTCATCTTTATGGCTTGGTTGGGCGGTCTATGAGCCGCAGCGATCAGCGCAGGCCTAACCCGCGGGTGCAGCGGACTCGCCCCTGCGCTTCGCTCCGGAGCTCGCCGCTGACCCGCCACCCATTAGGCCGCCTAAGTACCACCCTGGCGGTTGTGACAGGGGCGCTGGTTGCATTGTCGTGCCAGGAAACGAAGTCGGCCCACATCATCGTGCGGAACCCGGACTATCTTGTGGTGCGATCGATCAGGCGAGAAGCTGATGCTGAGCACTCGACTCGCGTGGATCTGCCCTTTTCAGGAGCGGGGTACGGGTTTGCATCATCCTCCGCGCTTCTCGATATGAACTCGTTCGCGCTCGGGGCTGTCGGTTTCGCGGGCGGTAGGACGAGTGTCGTTGGTGAAGCGACGATCTGGCTGCCGCTGACACCAGAAGGTAGTCGCCGTCTGGAAGCCTGGTCGACTAATCCCGACGGTGATTACTTGGGCATTTTTCTGAAGGGTAGGTTGGTGGCTGCACCTCAGATCAAGAGCAAGATTGGCGGTGGGATACCTCTCAGAGTGGCAAGCAAGAGCGAGGGAGACCTCGTGCTGAAAGAATTGCGTAATGGTGGAGCTACCGAATAAGGGGCGGCCTAACCCGCGGGTGCAGCGGACTCGCGTGGCTCGCTGCGCTCGCCCCGGCTCGCCGCTGACCCGCCACCCGTTAGGCGGCACACGCTTGGAGTACCAATGACACGACCAGAGATTGGAAGCGTTTCGCCGTTCTTCATTGTGCGAAACGTGGCGGGAGCATTTTCGTTCTATCGCGACCGCCTCGGGTTTGAGGTCACCTTTCAAGGGTTTGGCGACGATCTCTTCTTTGGCATTGTGCGCCGCGGTGGCGCAATGATCATGTTCAAGAGCGTCGGTGTCGATCCACTTCCAAACTACCGGCGAGAGCCGGCAGCTCGTTGGGACGCCTATCTCTACGTTCCTGATCCCGACGCACTGGCGGCTGAGTTTGCGGCGCGAAATGTCGAATTCTCGGAACCACTCAAGGATACTGATGACGGTCTGCGCGGCTTCGAGCTCAAGGACTCGGACGGTTACGTCTTGTTCTTTGGTCGTCCTCGGTCGTAACTATGCACGTTCAACCTGGGCACTGTCCTCATTCTGTGGGTGTGATCTATTCGCGGAAGTCGATTCTGGTGGATGGTGAAGTACTCGGGGTGGAGGGCTGGATGGTGCCGCCTAACCCGCGGGTGCAGCGGACTCGCCCCTGCGCTTCGCTCCGGGGCTCGCCGCTGAACCGCCACCCGTTAGGCCGCCGAAGGAGCAGAGTCCTTGGGGCGTTGACGTAGAGTCGCAGGCCGCGAACGGCAGGCCACTCGAGCGAGTTGGCGATTCGGAAATGCATCATGACCTTCGTTCACTCGAAAGGAAAAGCACGATGCTCTACACCACACACTGTTTGCTGTTGGCGTTGGTGAGCACGGGCGCCGCCGCAGTTGCAGCTGCGCAGCAGCAAGTCGGCATCAGCCCGTGGGGACCGAAGGACGAGATCGGCCGCCTGAACCTGATGACACCGGCTTCGCGCAGCGCCGTATTGAGCCGAGTATCAGGCCAGAAGAGCTATGATCTGGCGGTCGACATGTATATCGGCATGCCGGGCTTTCAAGAGGCCGGTGATGCGCCGTATCAAATGTGGATGACCCACACGCCGCACGGCAATGTGGTAGCCGATTCGATGAAGGTCGGCGAAAAGATGAACCGCCACGTCAGTTATACCGGCTCGGCGGTATCGATGTACGCCCACACGGGCACTCATATCGACGCCTTGAATCATTTCGGCTTGAACGGCAAGATTTGGAATGGCTTTAGCGAAACCGAACACCTCGGTGATCGTGGCTGGACCGTCGCCGGCGCCGAAACACTGCCGCCCATCATCGCACGGGGCGTGCTGATCGACGTGGCTGCGGCCAAGGGCTTGCAACAGTTGCCGGACAATTACCGCATCAGCCGCAAGGACTTGCGCGAGGCGCTGGACTTGGAGGGCGTCAAGCTCGAGCAAGGCGACGTGGTGCTGATACGCACCGGGCGCATGCGCGACTACGCCAATGCGAAAGTCTATATGGCCAATCCGCCCGGCCTGAGCATAGACGGCGCCAAGTTCCTGGTCGAGGATGGCGGCGCGATGGTGGTCGGCGCGGACAATCTCAGCCTTGAAACGTTTCCATCTGAAGTGAGCGACAACTACCTGCCGGTGCACACTTACCTGCTGGCGCAGCAAGGCGCGCCGATTATCGAACTGGTCAATCTGGAAGCGCTGGCTCGTGACCGGGTTTACCAATTCGCCTTCATCGGCGCCTCGCTCAAGTTCCGTGGCGGCGACGCGGCGCCCCTACGTCCCATCGCCCTGCCTATCAAATAAGGAAAATTCTATGACTCAACAAGCATTCAAGATGATCAACCCCGCCGGCCTCTACGACCCGGCGCCGAGGGCTTATTCCCATGTGGCGCGGCTGGAGCCGGGCGTGCGGCTGGTATATCTGGCCGGCCAGGTCGGCGAAGATGCCGAAGGTAGATTATCCAACAATTTCAGCGCGCAAGTGCGGCAAGCGCTGGCCAATCTGCAGACCGCGCTGGCGGCGGCCGACGCCAGCATCTCCGACGTGGTCAAGCTGACGGTGCTGGTCGTCGATCACAGCGAAAGCAAGCTGGCCGTGCTGGGCGCCGAGCTCGGTTTGGTCTGGGGGCCGCTGATGAAACCGGCTTGCACGCTGATCCCGGTGCCGCGCCTGGCGCTCGATGCGCTGCTGATTGAAGTGGAAGCGATCGCCGCCGTCGCCGTGTAGCGTTCACCTCGTAACCAGGACAAATCACAATGACTGAATAGCTTGCTCGATATGCTGTTGGACGACAGGACCTATCACATCGAGTTCAATGGTTATCTCACCTGCTGACGTGCCACCCGTTAGGCGGCAGATGGGTGCTGTGAGGCGACTCCTGCGGAGCCGTTGGTTATGGGAGTCGTGCTTGCGGGCTGTGGTTGACGCGAACACCGGAGCCGTCGTGCGGCCTGACACGCGGGTGCAGCGGACTCGCCTGGCTCGCTGCGCTCGCCCCGGCTCGCCGCTGACCCGCCACCCGTTAGGCGGTCCGAAAACTTGATGGGCGGCTTCGTGACAGCGGTGAGCCGCAGTGCCACGCATACCTTCAGCAAGTCAACTCAGGTCAGCATCCGCTTGCTGGCCGGTCTAGGGGTCGAGGGCGATGCGCACATGGGCAAAACGGTCAAGCACTGCTCGCGGGTAGCGCGCGATCCAACGCAGCCCAACCTGCGTCAGGTGCACTTGATCCACGCCGAGTTGCTTGACGAATTGCGGGCGGTTGGCTTTACCGTGTCGGCCGGACAGATTGGTGAGAACATCACTACGGTGGGCGTCGATCTGCTCGGGCTGCCGACCAGCACGCAGCTGCTCTTGGGCGAAACTGCGATCGTCGAGGTAACTGGCCTTCGCAACCCTTGCACCCAGCTGGACCGTTTCCAACCAGGCCTGATGGCAGCGGTGCTCGGGCGCGACGAGCACGGCAATCTGATTCGAAAGGCCGGCGTCATGGGAATCGTGCTGACCGGGGGCGACGTGCGGCCTGGGGACCCTGTCCGCGTTGCGCTGCCGCCAGAGCCACACCGGCCGCTTGATCGAGTTTAGCTCCGGAGTACCAGTGAGCGTGAGGTCGCCTAACCCGCGGGTGCAGCGGACTCGTTCCGCGCCTTCGGCTCGTCACTCGCCGCTGACCCGCCACCCGTCAGGCGGACGGAAGAGGAGGTAGAGATGCTCGGGCGACCTTCTGGAATTATTGTGCTTGCAGCCGCGTCCCTCGCAGCCGGCGTTGCGGGGATTGCCGCATTCTTAGCGGCGCTCGTGTCCTGGTTAACGACCTCCGGGGTCTCTCCGCTCGCCCAGATCCTCGCCCTCGCGTGGAGCTGCACGTTTATCGTCACTGCGGTTCTGACGTGGCGCCGCTCACGCCGCGCACCTCTTGCGCTTCTTGCGGCAGCGGGACTACTGTTGCTCCTGTTGTGGTTCATCTTTCCCGGAGGGCAGCTCCAGCTCCTCCCGTTGCTCGTAGGAGCCGTTCTCTTGACTTTGCTCGGTCACCAGTATCTGCGCAGGGCATGTGAACCCGCCGCCTAACCTGCGGGTGCAGCGGACTCGCCTCTGCGCTTCGCTCCGGGGGCTCGCCCCTGACCCGCCACCCGTTAGGCGGCACAAAAGCTGCAGTGGCCCGGCGAGATTCGGCGTCGGGGGTGCGTTGTCGAGTTATTGCGACGAGCTGGCAGTGATCATGTTAGGAGTAGCCCATGCCTGAGCGACCGTCCTCTAATCCGAAACAATTCGTTCAAGGTGCGCCGGTGCTGCACGTACCAGACGTTGGAGGGACGGCAGCTTTTTATCGTGACGTGCTGGGGTTTACATGGGACTTCGGCGATGACACGTATGCAGTCGTCTGGCGAGACAACTCGGCGATTCACTTCGTCAAAGCCGAGACGGGTCCCCGTGGTATCCACTTGTTTCAGTGGGTGAAAGACGTCGACGGATACTACAAGGAGATTATCGATCGCGGGGCCAACGTTGCCAAGCGACCTGCCAACCAGCCGTATGGCGTTCGCGAGTTTGGTGTGAGCGATGTCAACGGTGTGGACATCGTCTTTGGTCAAGAGATCGAACAGTAGTGAGGCGGTTGGTTGTGGCGCCGCATGCCGGACTTTCTGGCGTGCCGTCCAGCCCGCCGGTGCAGCGGACTCGCGTGGCTTGCTGCGCTCGCCCCGGCTCGCCTCTGACGCGCCACCCGTGAGGCGACAGTCGGAAGGTTAGCTAGGCGTCGTCTCAGGAGTCGGACAGCAATGCCCTCCAGCCGAACCAGTCGGCCCTGGAAGTATCAACCGGCTCAGCTAGTCCCGTCCGGCCATGGCCGAACGAGGTGGAAGGCCGGCGACGACGTCCGGCGTTCAGATTGCCGGATCGTCGCATTTGATCGAAGCGTTACACGCCACAGCAACTTACGGGCAGAGAGTACGTACTCCTCAGCGGGTGTTCGCGCCCGAACCCTGAGGTGACGCCAACTGCAGCCCGGACGGAGTGAGACGATGAAGATTAGCCGCCGATCCTTTCTCAAAGCTGCAGCAGCAATCGGTGCTTCGCTCGCATGGGTCGGACCGGCTCGAGGTTCGCGTGTCCACTGGCATGAGCGGCGTGATCTCTATCCCCAAGGGGTCGCCTCGGGCGATCCCGATCCGCACAGCGTCATCCTGTGGACGAGGCGTCCGTTTGCCCAGGGCACACGCCAGCTCCTGACCGTCGAGGTAGCCGAGGATGAGGCATTCCGCCGAGTCATTGCGCACGCGCAGGCACCGGTCTCGAGCGCCGCGGACTGGACCGCGCGCGTTCTGATTGGCGGACTCAAGCCGGCGCGCACCTACTGGTATCGGTTCACCGACACCGACGGAAACGGCAGCCGGGTCGGCCGCACGATCACTGCGCCGTTGCCAAACGATCCGCGCACAGTGAACTTCGCATTCGTGAGCTGTCAGGATATCAATGAGGGCAAGCTCAACGCCTATCGCCGGATGATCTACGAAGATGAACGCGCTCCCGCCGCCGAACAGCTCGGCTTCGTTCTGCACCTCGGCGATTTCATCTACGAGGTGGTCCAGTATCCCGACGAGGTGAAGACACGCTACGACCGCACGATCTATGAGGTTGCGCGCATCCCGGACGGCCACAAGGTCGGCAACTTCCACATACCGCTGACCGTCGATGGCTACCGGGCCATCTACAAGGGCTATCTCGCCGATCCCGACCTCCAGGACGCTCGCGCGCGCTGGCCGTTCGTCGCCATCTGGGACAACCACGAATTCTCGTGGCAAGGTTGGCAAAGCATCGTCAAGGCGGGGTCGTTCGAGCAGCCTGGCCAGAGCGTCAAGGTCGCGGCGAATCAGGCCTGGTTCGAATATCTCCCCGCACGTGTCGCTCCGCCGAGCGGGTTGCTCGAGCGCTTCGATCCACCAGCTGTAAAAGACGTTCCCATCAAGGAGTTCGATAGCGATGGGCTGGGGATGGAACCGAACAACCTGACGGCGATCAACAGCCTCAAGGCCTACCGGGCGCTGCGGTACGGTCAGCACCTGGACCTGATCATCACCGATCAGCACAGCTATCGGAGCGCGGACCCCTTCAGCGATCCGTCTCTCGGAAAGCTCGGCGGCGACGAGTTCATCGGAATGTTTCCTGAGTCTGCGATGCGGGTTCTGGACGGCGGGCGCGCCTTCAACGGCGGCAATCCTCCTCCGGAAATCCGGTTCAACGATGCGCATGTCCCCAACCCGCAACGGAGCGCGCCGCCGCAAACGATTCTCGGGGCGGAGCAGAAGGCATGGTTCAAGGACAAGCTCAAGAGCTCGACGGCGGCGTGGAAAATCTGGGGCAACTCGCTGGGCGCGCTGGATTGGCGCGCCGACCCGCAGAACCTGCCCGCGGGTCTCACCAAGGAGTCCTGGCCCCCAGACACTTTCGCAGCCCTGGGCGGGGGTGATTACGGCACAGCGTTCGCAGAGCGCGCTGAAATCTACCATCTCGTGCGCGACGCGAAGATCACGGGCTTCGCCATCGTCTCGGGCGATCGCCACAGCTTCTGGGCCGGATATGCGGCTGCGGAACTTCCGCCCGGCAAGTTCGAGCCGGTCGGCTTGAGCTTCGTTGGCGCGTCACTCGTCAGTCCCGGCGTCATGGAGTCCTATGAGCACAAACTTCCGAAGGACGCTCCGCTACGACCGCTGTTTCTTGCTGACAGGGAGGCGGGGGCAAAGCCGGACTGGACCTTCAACATGCTGCTGAAGCACGGCGTCCGTTCGTGCCTCGAATATGCAAAGAGCTTCGACCTGAAGCGCGCGCGGTCGCTGTCCAACCCGGATCTGGCTCCGCACCTCGAGTTCGTAGATCTTGGAGGACACGGTTATGCGAAGGTCCGATTGTCGGCCGATGAGATGCGCACCGAGTTTGTCTGCATCCCGCGCCCCATTGCGCGCAGCGAAAGACCGGACGGGGGGCCCATCAGGTATCGGGTATTACACACTGCTGCACTGTGGAAGAGCGGAGAGCGCCCGCAGCTGAAGACATCGGTGCTCGAAGGCGACGTTGGACTGGCGATTTGACGGACTCACGCGATCGGGCGACACGGACGCCTAACCCGCGGGTGCAGCGGACTCGCGTGCCTCGCTGCGCTCGCCCCGGCTCGCCGCTGATTCGCCTCCCGTTAGGCCGCGCGTGCAACATGGTGGACTCCCATTTCGCCTCCCGTTAGGCCGCGCGTGCAACATGGTGGACTCCCATTTCGCCTCCGCTGCCATCAGGAGGGTTCTATGAATCTCTCGCCAGCGGTTCCTCGGCCGCTCCATCGCCGGCTCTTGGCATTTCTTGCCCTTCTCATTACTGTGCCCGTCGCCGCGCAGGAGAAGGCGATCGCCACCACTCCCCTATTGGGCACAGCGCCAGGTCCCTTCGTTGCGCTCTCGGTTGGCAACCTCGACCGGCAGATCGCCTGGTACCGGGACACTCTTGGCTTTACAGTGTCCGCTCGGGGGACGGTCGGCGATCGCAAGATTCCTTACGCCCACCTGCGTGAAGGCACAGTGTTTCTCGAGCTACTACAGTGGCCCGGAGCTCGACCTCGAGCGCAAGCCGCCCCCGGGACTACCGACCCGGTCGAGTTGCACGGGTTCTTCAAGAGCGGTTTGGTGGTGGCCGACGTGGCAGCCCTGTACCGTCACTTCCAAGCGAAGGGAGTGAAATTTGACTATGAGCTCCGCCAGCACTCGGATGGCAGCCGCTCCTTCGGGTTGAGAGACCCGGAAGACAATCTGTGGCAGTTCTTTGGGAACTAACGGCATGTACAGGACCTCTCTCCAGACCTATGCGAATCACGCGGCCTAACCCGTGAGTGCAACGGACTCGCGTGGCGCGCTGCGCTCGCCCCGGCCGGCCGCTGACCCGCCACCCTTAGGCGGGCGGAAGCTTCGGTCAGCCAGTTTGGGTAGTTCGTCGAACCCGCCGAAACTGCGACTGGCCGGTCGATCGCTGGTCGGAACAGAATAGAGTTAGGCGTGGACATGAGATGGCAGGCGCCGGACACCGGTGCCAGGTGGTGTCGATCCTGAGATTGCGTCGTCCGATTGGAGGAATTTGCATGCGTAAGATCGCGATCGTTTGTGGTTTGTTGGTGTTCGTCCTTGCCGTTGCCGCAAGCCCCTTGCGCGCTCAGCAGGACAAATCCAAGCGGCCGAGTCCGCCCGCTACAGCAAAGTGCGAACTTGCCGGCGGAAAGACAGTCACCATTGACTATTCCAGCCCACGCAAGAAAGGCCGCAACGTATTCCCCGATGTCGTGAAGTATGGCGAAGTTTGGCGTACTGGCGCGAATGAAGCCACCACCTTCGTCACCACCGGGGACGTCATGGTCGGCAGCACGCACGTTCCGGCGGGCAGCTACACGCTTTTCACCCTTCCCGGCAAGGACAAGTGGACACTCATCATCAGCAAGAAGACCGGCGAGTGGGGCACGGACTATGCCGGTGCAAAAGAAGATCTCGCGCGCGTGGAAATGAAGGCGGGAACCGCTAGTGCCCCAGTCGAGAATTTCACGATTTCCTTCGAGAAAGCTGGCAGCGGATGCAACCTCAAGCTGGCATGGGATACGACGACAGCTTGGGTGAGTGTAGGGGCGATGTAGCGTAGCCTGCAGTCTGCGACCTTAGAGTTGGTCTGCGATGTCCACATCCCGGTGGTCCAGAGCGCTCGGCTTACCGCTGGCCGCCGCCTGACCCGCGGGGCAGCGGACTCGCCCCTCGCTTCGCTCGGGAGCTCGCCGCTGACCCGCCACCCGTTAGGTCGCTCCAAGTTGTTCCGCGGCCAAGGTGGCTACTCGCGATGACCCAGCAGACGATGGGCAAATGGGCTCGATATCTCGTGATCGTCACGCTTGTCATCGGAGTCGCGTTCCATGCTACACGCCTCTTCATCGGTGTCACGGCGTTTCAGTCTGTGTTCACACCTCTGGTGGACGCACTGTTCAGTATTCCGATCGTGCTGGCGATCGTGGCCATGATCCTGGGGTGGCGCGCGTTCGCGTTTCGCGGCCGTCTCGAAAAAGCGATTGTGATTGTTACTCTCGGCTACTTCATCCTGACGATGCCGTTGCATCTGAAGACCTGGGTCACCAAGGATACGTCGTACATCGAGCATTTTCCGTGGTGGTACGGCTTTGTTTTTATTGGCTACGCGATCGTACTGTTGTGGGTGTGGGCTCGTCTTCGCGTGATGCCCACGGAGGGAAGTCGCGGCACCTCGGGCACCAGTGCGCCACGCTAGGAGGAGTCGTTGAGCCAACTCGCCGAGCGGCCCAACACGCGGGTGCAGCGGACTCGCCACCCGTTAGGCGGCACAGGGAGGAAGTTTGCTTAGAGCAATCCTGTTCGCAGTATCCGTTGCCCTCCCGTACGAGAGCCTGGTTAGCGTGCACAAGTTGACAGTCGTGACGATCAACCGCGGGTCGAATGACGTGGACCCGCCTGGCACGTTCCAAGCCTCGGTGACGGACTCGTTGACCCGCTCCGGCATCGTTGTTTCACCCTACGATCCGAATGAGCCCGTGCTAGTTGTTTTTGTCGATAGGGCTAGGGTTGATCTAGAGCTCCGGCAACCCGTGACACTACCTGGTCAGCCCAAGAAGACGTTCATGGCTGCGACTTGGTGGGCCGGCGGACCGATGTCACCGGCGGATCTCAAGAATGGAACGGTACCGGGTAATCTGATATCCGAATTTGTGGAGGCGTGGTCCGGCGCACGAACCGGTAAGCCGCCCACCTCGCGGCTGTTCTAGATGGCGATGGCAAGCGTCGTTCAGGTGCCTCCTAACTCACGGGTGCGACGGGCAACCGCTTGACGGCTCTCGGGAGGAGTGATGTTTCCTATGAACTTCCACGCGTGGGCAGCAGCGAGCCTTCTCATAGTCGCGACGGCGGCATGTGAACCCGGAAGCAGGAGTGCCAGGACGTCAACCACCGCGACGACCGAGCAGGACAGGGCGGGGATCAACAAGACCCGTAACGATTACGTGTCCGCATGGAAGGCGGCCAATGCCGATCAACTGACGAGCCTGTACACGAGCGACGCTTTGGTCCTCTATCCGAATCAGCCGGCCGTCGTGGGGAGAAGTGCGATTCTTGCCTACTTCAAGGCCTCTTTTGCTGAGCTTGCGCCGGAGGACTTCGAACTGACATCGGCAGAAATCGAGGTCGTGGGTTCCTGGGCTTTTGACCGAGGAATGTATCGGTGGAAGGCCGCACCTCGCGTGGGCGGCGAGCCGATCAGTGACCACGGCAAGTATCTGGTTATTCTGCAGCGGCAACCGGACGGTTCGTGGAAAGTAGCGAGAGACATGGACAACAGTGACAGGCCGCTTGCTCAGACAGCCGGTGGCGGCACCTAACCCGCGGGTGCCGCGGACTCGCCCCCTCGCTTCGCTCGGGGGCTCGCCGCTGACCCGCCACCCGTCAGGCGGTCCGAAGGAGATGTGTGGCAATTGATCCGGTATCACGGAAGGCCTTTCGCTCGCCGCTGTTCGTCGCGGGTGTCTTGATGCTGATCGTCGGCCTGGTTCCGGTCACAGTCGGTGTGATTTGGGGCTGGAACCGGATTGCCGACTTCTCTGTTCTTACGGCTTTCGCTCCAATTGGTACGATTCTGATGGCCGTGGCGAGGTCGAAAACATCCAGTGAGTGGAGGCAGGGAAGATGACGTCGCGGCCGCCTAACCGCCACGGCAGCACGAAGGGGCGGCGCTGGTGATACCAGCACTGGTCGGTCGGTGGCGCCTGGTCCGCACAGAGGGTCCGGCCAACTTCGAGCAAGTGACCATGGAGTTCCATCCGGACGGCACCCTTGAGTATTCGATCCAACTGGCGGACCGGACCCAGATCATGAACCTGACCTATTCAGTATCGGGAGACGTCATCGTTAGCAATCAGCCTTCGGCGCCGGGCGAGGAGCGTACGCGCTTCTCTTTCGGGGCCGATGGCCGCCTCGAGCTCGATCACGAAGGGACTCGGTCCTGGTTTCAGAGGGTTGAGTAGCGTGCTGCCTGACCCGCGGGTGCAGCGGGCTCGTGTGGCTCGCTCCGCTCGCCCCGGCGCGCCAGTGACCCGCCACCCGTCAGGCGACCTCATTTGTCGGAGTGTGATTGTTTGAGCTTCGCAACGCCCCAACACTATGAAAGCACGTAGAACACTGACCCTCGCATCGCTCATCTGGTCCTGGATCTATGGCTTGGTATGCGGACTGGGTATCGCCTCGACTGTGGCCGGTGTCCTGCGAGGCGAGGCGCTGCCCGGCATCATTTGGCCAGCGCTTATACCGTTGCTCATAGCTCCGATACTTATTCTCAAGGTTGTGGGTAGAAATCAAAACGAGTAGCCGGGAGCGGACTCGCGTGGCTGGCTGCGCTCGCCGCAGCTTGCCGCTGACCCGCCACTCGCCCGGCGGGCGCGAAGCTGGGCCAGCTCGAAGGAGAAGCTGATGTTTGTGCTTGCGTTGAAGATGCGGTCGTCTCGGAGTGCCATTCTCGTAATGGCTTGTCTCGCCACGCTCACCGGATGCGGCCGCGCCACCGTTCCCGAAGACCGGATGGTTGTGGTCCGGCGCGAGGACGCGAGGTTTGTTCCGCTAGATCCCTCCCACCCCGACGAAGCTCAGGTGGCAGTGCTGTGGGGCGATCCGGCCAGCGGCCCCTCATCCATGCTCATGAGGATGACCAAGACTTCTGGCGGTCTGCACTACCACGCGTCCGACTACGATCTCGTCGTTCTCGAGGGACAGATGAAGCATTTGGGGGAAGGAGAGGAAGCGGCGGGGGCTCCGCCTCTCGGGCCGGGGAGCTACTGGCATCAACCCGGGCTTCAACCTCATGATGACTCCTGTTTGACGGACGAATGCCTGATGTTTATCAAGTGGGACGGCAAGCGAGACGTCATGGTCGGGAGACCGCCAGCGTGATCGTGTGACCGTGGCGCTGCCTGAGCGGCGGGTGCAGCGGACTCGCGTGGCGCGCTGCGCTCACCCCGGCTCGCCGCTGGCCCGGCACCCGTCAGGCCGCGGAAAGAATGCTCTAGCGCGGGGTAGGTTGAGGCTGAGACGCCTTCGCCTGCTCCAGTCTCCAGCCGCCGCGAATGTTTGGTGCGTTGCAATAGGTCGACGCGCATGCGTTGCCGTTCAGACAGCTGAGCACGGACTCGCATGCCTGTTTCGGCGTGGTCGCCGCGGCCATCGGGACAGTCTGCCTGCACCATCCGGAGTACCCCGGGTTGCTGAAGGCGCAATCGGCCTTGAGCGGGCTATCCTTTGGCGCTGGCGCCCCGGCGGCTCGTGTTCTCGAAACCAGAAGCAGAGCCACCAGGACGAGCGGCCAGGTGGCGAGCCGCAAGATTCGGCCCATGCAATCCTCCGTCTTCCAATGAACCGCAGTGTTCGGGTCGGTATCGCGCAATGTAACACTGCTGCGTGGGCCACGTTCTTGCCGCCGCCTGACCCGCGGGTGCAGCGGACTCGGGTGGCTCGCTGCGCTCGCCCGCTTGTGGCTGCCCTGAACCTTACGAGGCAACGCGGTGGCGACGGCTGAAGGCACAATGACCACGATCCCTCTTCTGCAACTCGTCGTGTCGGCTCTCGGCTTCGTCGTCGTGGTCTGGTCGCTGCGTGTTCTCGTGCGGTCGATCGATGCTCAGTCGAGCGCCGGAGTCGCAGCACGACAGTTGGAATTTGACAGGGTCATTCTCGACAACCCCGGGCTCTACAAGTACTTCTACCAGGGTCAGGACCTCACGCCTGATGATCCGGAATACGCACGCGTCATGGCCGCAGCTCAGCTGCTCGCGAACTATTTCGACGGTTACTTCCAGCAACAGGGGAGGTATCGGCAGATGTGGCCGGACAGGCTGTGGAAGGAATATATTCGAGATCACGTCGCCAAGAGTCCCGTCCTGCGGCGGTACGTGACCGAGAACCCGCGATGGTTCTCTCCAGAGTTCGTTGAGTTGTGCAGCTCCAGCAAGTAAGGCCGGCCACGGCCCCGACGCGGATCGCGATCTTGGAGCCGCTTAACCCGCGGATGCAGCGAACTCGCGTGGCGCGCTGCGCTCGCTCCGGCTCGCCGCTGCCCCGCACCCGGTAGGCGTCGAAACGAAACTGTTTGGAGGCGCATGTGTCGAAGCTCAAGACCAAACCCACAGAAGTCAGTGCCGAGAGTCACATTGCTGCCATCGCAAAGGAGGAGCAACGGAATGACGCCCGGACGCTGCTTACTCTCATGCGAAGAGTGACGAAGCAAGAACCAAGGATGTGGGGGCCGACCCTCGTCGGATTTGGGAGTTATCACTACAAGTACGCCAGTGGTCACGAAGGCGATTCCGCCCTTGCTGCGTTTGCCGCGCGGGGACGTGACTTGGTTGTGTATATCGAGGAGAGCTTCGAAGGTCGTGACGTCTTGTTGGCCAAGCTGGGGAAGCACAAGACTGGAAAGGTCTGTGTCTACATGAGGAGCCTGG
Source organism: uncultured Acidobacteriota bacterium (assembly GCA_963782585.1). Classification (GTDB taxonomy): domain Bacteria; phylum Acidobacteriota; class Thermoanaerobaculia; order UBA5066; family Gp7-AA6; genus DAHUXD01. Next base: position 540,370 of record CAWAKL010000002.1, on the reverse strand, counting down.
CCGACGTCGATCTGAAGGTCCTGGAGACGTTGGTCGCCCGATCGGTCGCGGAGACGAAGCGTCGGTATCCGCAACCCAATGAGAACGACGCCTAACCTTGTCTTGTACCGGCCTCGCTTCGGCAAGTTCAGGCAGCCTGGAGGCGGCATCGTGGCGCTCGTAGCACTCGTTGTCGGCCTCATCATCGCCGCGGAGGGGGTGATGGGCCTCGCAATTCCAGGGGCCTTCGTAGGCCTGGTCCGCTTCTTTCAGTTGCCGCCGGTGATTTACGTGGCGGCGGCTGTTCGTGTTCTGATCGGCGTCGTGCTCGTTCGAGCGGCGCCGGCGTCGCGTGCCCCGCGCTTTCTTCGAATTCTTGGCGTCTTCGTCGCCCTAGGTGGTTTGGTTACTCCCTTCGTCGGCGCCAGGTTCGCGGAAGTGATCCTTGGCTGGTGGACAGAAGGTGGGGCAGGCGTCGTGCGCATGTGGGCGGGATTTGCGCTCGTACTTGGCGTCACTATCGTGTATTCAGTGGTACCAGATCGCCGTGCCGCCTGACCCTCGGGTGCAGCGGACTCGGAGCTCGCCGCTGACCCGCCAGACCGTTGTGGCAAGCATCATGAGGAGATGAAAACCATGGGAGCCAGCGAAATCACAGTCGGTGAATTTCTATACGAAGCCGCGGTGGACTTTACCGAGGTTGTCGAATACGGGATGAGCCTGGAAGCCTTGCTCTCCGGAAGTATGCCTGTGCCGCTCGCAGGCGCGCGCTTCGATGTCCACTTCCGAGGCGCACTGCGGGGACCGAGGTTGAGCGGAGCGCTCGTCGGCGTCGATTATCTCCATATGCGCGCGGACGGCCGCGGTGAGCTCCACATCCATGCTCAGATCACCACCGAGGACAGCCACAGAATCGCGTTCTTCGCCGACGGTGTTGTGTTTCCTCAGGAAGGCACAACCGTCTGGCAGCTGCGCGAGAACCTGTCCTTGATCACCGCATCGCCGACGTATGCGTGGCTGAACCAGCTACAGGGATGGGGGCAGGGCACGGTCGATCCCGGAAAGGGCGAGGTCCGAGTCAAAGCGTATGCCGCCTGACCCGCGGGTGCAGTGGACTCACGTGGCTGGCCCGGGCTCGCCGCTGACCCGCCACGTTGCGCAGCTTCGTTCGATGTCCCTCCCGACGCCGGAGTCCACATCAACTTGGAGGAAGCCATGAGGCCTCGAACGCACCATCCGGTTGCTGGTTCTCTCTCGTTGCTCTTTGCGTTTGTCCTCTGTGGTCACGCTCACGCCAGAGCGCAGACGGTAACGGTGGACTTTGACGAACTCACCGAGGGTGTGCAGGACGGCAGCGTGCTGGCCTCGGTTCGGGGTCACGTTCACGACGGGAGACGCCCCCGACGCGCTCACCGTCGGCGCTGTTGGGAGTGGTGATGGTGTTGCGGAAATGACCCGGGAGACCTGGCAACGTACCCTCCGGGGCCTGGCAACCCGGTGGCACCTCGGGCCCTCCAGATGAACCTGCCGATCTCGACCGAGAAGCTCGTGCTCAGAGCGTTTCGGGATGACGATCTCGATGAGTTCCTTGCATACCGGAACGACCCCGAAGTGGCTCGGTTTCAGGATTGGGAGGGGATTTCGCCCGAGGCGGCCCTGGCCTTCCTCCGCAAGAATGCGCAGTCGTCACCTGGCATTCTGCGGACAGTGGCAGCAAATCGCCATCGCGCTGAAGTCGAGTGATCGGCTCATCGGGGACATCGGGCTGTACCGACGTGACGACGCTTCGGCCGAGCTGGGGTTCAGCCTCGCAAGGCCACATCAGGGTCTCGGATTCGCGCGAGAAGCGCTGGTTGGTCTGATCGCGGCGCTGTTCGACCGACCGGGGCTCGAGCGCCTGGAAGCCGTGACCGATGCGCGCAATGTGTCGGCAATGGCGCTTCTCTCCCGGCTTGGCTTCGCGATTACCTCGACGGCAGAGGCGATGTTCAAAGGAGTGGAGTGTCGTGAGCACACGTTCACCCTGCCCCGAGCGGCGTGGCGAGCCGCCTGACCCGCGGGAGAGCGGACTCGCTCCGCGCCTTCGGCCCGTCCCTCGCCGCTGACCCGCCACCGTTCGGCGCTACTGCATCAGCGCCGAGGTAGATTCCTGGCTGCCATGGTTCCCTGAACGCAGTCCCCTCGAAAGGAACATCGCAATGTCGAAGGTTGTCGCAATCATGTCCATGTCGCTCGACGGTTACGTCGCCGACCTCAACGATGGCGTGGCCGAAGTGTTCGACTGGTACTTCAGCTCGGGGGACGTCGAATTCCACACCGGAGGGTCGGACCCCATGACGTTCAAGGTGTCCGGGCCGAGCGCTGAACACCTCCGCGGTCTCACGTCCGGACTTGGCGCCATGCTCACCGGTCGACGCACTTTCGACGTCGCCGAAGGGTGGGGCGGAAATCACGCCTGGGGACCAGCATTCGTACTCACCCACCACATCCCCGCCGGATGGCCGCGACCCAACTCGACCGTCCACTTCGTGACCGACGGCATCGAAAGCGCCGTGAAACAAGCCAAAGCCGCCGCCGCCGGGAAATCCGTGGGGGTTCACGGCGCCGATACCATCCAGCAGCTCCTGAATGCCGGCCTCCTCGACGAAATCAGCGTCGATGTCGCGGCGGTTCTTCTTGGCTCCGGAGTTCGACTCTTCGACCACCTCGCCGGCACGCCCGCCGTCCTTGGCAACCCGACTGTGGTTGCGGGCGACGGCGTTACACACCTGCGCTACCCGGTACGCAAGGGATAGCCCTGCCCCTTTCTCGCCCCGACGGGTAAGCGGAAATGCTGAAGGGATCGGCATGAAGCAAGCACAGGAGTTGACGACGCGGTTCCCGCTCGAGTCGGATCTCGGAGCTGACCGCATCAAGCGGCTCACGGACTTGATCAACGACGTCTATGACGACGCTGAGTCGGGCATGTGGAAGCGAAAGGGGACTCGGACGCACCCGGCCGAGGTCGACCGCCTTCTTCGCGCGCGGGCGCTGATCCTGGCCGAGCTCGACGGAGTGGTCGTTGGATCGGTGAACGTCAACCTCATGAGCGGGGGCGTCGGCGAATTCGGCATGCTCGTGGCTGACCCGGACCACCGCGGGAAGGGAATCGGCTCCGCGCTCGTCGAGCGCGCTGAGAACTGGGCGCGCGAGATGGCATGCCACACGATGCGCCTCGAGCTCCTGACACCCCGCAATTGGAGTCACCCGAGCAAAGAGTTCCTGAAGATGTGGTACTCGAGGATCGGGTACAAGCCGCAGGCCACGGAGCCTTTCGAGATACTGCATCCGGAGCTGGTCCGCGAGCTGGCAACGGAGTGCGACTTCACCACGTGGCACAAGTCCCTGGCCTGACCGAGGCCGCGATGCGGGTGGCTCGTCTTGCGTCGGACTCGCCTCGTCGGGCGGCGCATCTAGGCCATCGGCGATAGGCTTGAGTAATGCGACCCCTGCGGTACTCCATCAATGTCACATTGGACGGCTGCTGCGATCATCGTGAAATGGTCGCGGACGACGACATTGCATCGTCACGCAATCGAAAACTTCGACCGGGCCGATGCCCTCCTCTTTGGCCGGGTGACCTACGAAATGATGGAGGCAGCGTGGCGGTCGCCGGCGCGGACGGGAGCGAGGCCTGATTGGATGGAACCCTGGATGGAGCCCTTCGCCCGTACGATCGACGCGAAGAGGAAGTACGTCGTGTCGAGCACCCTGGAGCGGGTCGATTGGAACGCGGAGCTCGTGCGCGGGGATCTGGGGAAGGCCGTGCAACAGCTCAAGCGTGAGTCGGGTAAGGGACTGTTCACGGGCGGCGTGAAGCTCCCGCATGGCGTTGGCGGAGCTGGGATTGATCGATGAGTACGAGTTCGTCGTGCATCCCAGGCTGGCGGGCCATGGGCCGACGTTGTTCGCGGGCCTATCGAAGCATGTCGACTTGAAGCTCGTGAGCCGGCTGGAGCTCGGCTCGGGGGCGGTGGCGATGCGGTATGAGCCGAGGAGCATGGTAGGCGCCCTGACAGTCTAGGGTTACAATTCGAGCCAGGCGCGATGGCAGTAGCGAATGTAAACGGGGTTCGGCTCTACCACGAGCTCAGCGGAGCCGGCAAGGTTCCTCTGGTCTTCGTGCACGGGTCCTGGGGGTCGCACCACAATTGGGACCTTGTCGTGCCGGGATTGGTCGAGTCATTTCAGGTTCTCACCTACGACCGGCGCGGCCACAGTGAAAGCGAACGTCCCCCCGAGCAGGGCAGCGTCCGCGAGGATGTCGCCGACCTCGCGGCCCTGATCGGGCATCTGGGGCTGGGGCCGGCGTGGGTCGCCGGGAACTCGTTTGGCGCGTCGATCGCGCTTCGGCTGGCTGGCGAGCGCTCCGACCTCTTTCGAGGGGTCATCGCGCACGAGCCACCGCTGTTTTCACTGCTCGCGAACGATCCCTCCATGGCTCCGATGCTCGACGAAGTCGGCAAGAGGATCGGTGCCGTCGTCGAGCGCATCGCTTCCGGCGACGATGCCGGTGCCGCCGAGCAGTTCGTCGAAACCGTGGCCCTCGGACCCGGCACCTGGGATCAGCTCCCGCCCGGCCTCCAGCAGACGTTCATCACGAATGCACCGACGTTCCTGGACGAGGCCCACGATCCGGAGCAGCTGGCCTTTGACCTCGCGTGGATCCGGGGGTTCCATCGTCCGTCGCTCCTGACAACGGGGGACCAAAGCCCCCCGACCTTCGCTCCGGTGGTTGAAATGATCGCCCACGCGCTGCCCAACGCGTCGGTGCTTACGTTCCCGGGCGCTGGCCACATTCCACACCTCAGCCACCCTGACGCATACGTCGCAGCGATCATGGCTTTCATCCGAAAAAGCGAGACCTGATGGTCCAAGCGGTCGGGCGCCTGCAATCCACAGGGTCGCCAGGAGCTGCGGCGTGATCAAGATCCACTCTGCGCCCCACCCGATCGTGCTCGAGAACCTGCGCAACATCCTGCAGGTGGAGGGCATCGCGAGCGAGGTCAGGACTCCTTTTCTCGGTGCGGCCCGTGGTGACATTCCGGCAACGGAGTGTTGGTCTGAGCTGTGGATCCTCGATGACGGGGAGCGTGATCGCGCTTTGGCCGTGATTCGGTCCGCCCTGGAGCCTGCGGAGCGATCCGGAGTCTCATGGAAGTGCAAGAACTGTGGCGAAGAGATTGAAGAACAGTTTGGAGCATGCTGGCAGTGCGGGGTGGCCCGGCCGGGTGGAGACGCTTAAGCCGCGGGTGCAACGTTAGGCGCCGTCAGGGGCGGTAGCTGTGCCGTATCAGACTCTTGCCGATGCAGTTCTTGTGCTGCACTTCGCCATCGTCCTGTTCGTCATCGGAGGATTGGTGGCCGTCGTCGCAGGAAACCTTCGCGGTTGGCACTGGGTGAATCGCCTTTGGTTTCGACTTGCACACCTGGCAGCCGTCGGGGTCGTTGTCGTACAAGCGTGGCTGGGTCAGGTCTGCCCGCTCACGACGGTTGAATCCTGGCTCCGTATGCAGGCTGGTTCTCCTGGCTACAGCAAGGGTTTCATCGAGCACTGGGTACAGGCCGTTCTCTTCTACGAAGCGCCTGCCTGGGTCTTCGTGCTCGCCTACACAACGTTCGGACTCCTGGTGGTCGCAACCTGGTGGCGCTTTCCTCCGCGCCGTGGCCGTGATGGCATGAAGAACAGCGCCTAACCCTTCGCTTGGACCAGGCGCCACCGACCGACCAGTGCCGGGTACTCGCTGCTGAGCGCTCCTCCAAACCGTCCATCCCGAGTGGCCACAACGGCAGATCGGAGTCGGATCAGCTTTTGCGCCGGGGACCGTGCCTGGCGTCGTCGAGGGGGTAGTACGCCAGCGTGAGGCGGTAGCGTCCCTGTAGCGGATCGTCGTCCTTCGCGGCGGCACCCTCGGCGTCGTCCGCCAGCGACCGGACAATCTCGTGGAGCTTGCCGCGGAGTTTCTCGAGCTGGGCCTTCGAGGCGCGGACATCGAGGAAGCTCACGATGCCCTCGTCCTCGGCTTTCGTTTCGAATTCCCCCCGGTCGATCAACGAGGCGAGCTCGGCCGCCGTCGTGTCGAAGATGGTCGACAGCATCTGCCGGAGGGCGCTCTTCTCGCTCCCGCCTTTCACTTTCGGTTGAAAAACGCGGGAGTCCGCCCGGAACGTACGCGCCACCGCGAGGTAGTACTTCTCCACGGTGCCGCGTTTCTGGCGCGTGCGCGACAGCGCAATGAGGCCGACTCGCTCGAGCGTGTCGACGTGGTGGTAGAGCTTGGTGGGTTTCTCGCCCAGGAGCTCCGCGACCTGCTTGGTGGTTCGCTCCTGGCAAAACGCTTCCAGGATCCGAATCCGCAGGGGATCGGCGAGGACCTTCATCTGGTCAAGATTCTTGAGGGTGTAGGCCTCCTGCTGGGGCGCCGGGGGTCCTTTGCGGCTCTTTTTTGGGGTCACGGCGCTGTCTCCATCACATTGATAGCCAATAGCTTATAAGCGCCATGATGATCGCTCAGATCGCATAATCTCGAATATAAATTAATATATGAATAATAGCGTTAGTATGGATATTATGGTGATCGTGAATGGCGTGGCGAACGGGGAGAACAGGAGGTAGGAAATGACCCACACCCTGACGAATGCGCTTTCGACAATCGAGGCGGAGCCCTCGCCGGACCGCCCCATGCGGCCCTTCTTCATCCTCTGGACCGGCCAGTCGCTATCCCTGGTCGGAAGCCAGGCGGTCCAGTTCGCGCTGATCTGGTGGCTCACGGAGACCAGCGGGTCGGCCACCATTCTGGCGACCGCCACGCTGCTGGGCCTGCTGCCTCCGATCGTGCTGGGACCGGTGATCGGCGCACTGATCGATCGCTGGAGCCGCAAGACCGTGATGCTGGCGGCCGATGGGTTCGTGGCGGTGGCTTCGCTCGTGCTCGCCTGGCTTTTCTTCGCGGGAATCGCGGAGATCCCGCACGTCCTGGCGCTGCTCTTTCTGCGCGCGCTCGGGGCCGCGTTCCATTCTCCCGCCATGACGGCATCGACCACGCTGATGGTCCCGGAAAAGCACCTCACGCGCGTCCAGGGTCTCAACCAGAGCATGCAGGGCCTCCTCACCATCGTGGCCGCACCGCTCGGCGCGCTGCTTCACGCCATCCTCTCGATGACCGGCGTGATGATGGTCGACGTCGGAACGGCGCTGCTGGCGATTCTGCCGCTTCTGGCGATCCGCGTCCCCCGTCCGGCTCGCTCCGACGAACTCGGCCAAAGCTCGGTGTGGGCGGAGACCGCCGCCGGCTTTCGCTATCTCGTGCGGCGCCGCGGACTCCGGACGCTGATCGCCATGTCGACTCTGATCAATGCGCTCCTCGTGCCCGCGTTCTCGCTCCTGCCGCTGCTCGTCCTCGAGCGGCTGAACGGCGGAGCCGCGCAGTTCGGCTGGCTGAGCTCGGCGCTCGGCGTGGGGTTGATCGTGGGCGGCGTGGCGCTCGGCGCGTGGGGCGGCTTTCGCAAGCGGATCGTGACGACCTTGACGGGGATGGCCGCGCTGGGCGTGGCGGTGACCGCGGTGGGCCTCACTCCGGCGTCGTCGTTTCTGTGGGCGCTCGTCTCGATGGCATGCGTGGGGCTGATCGTCCCGGTCGTCAACGGACCCGTGTTCGCCATCTTCCAGGCCACCATTGCGCCGGACTATCAGGGGCGCGTCTTCTCGCTCGTCGGAAGCCTTGCGACCGCGGCCGCGCCGCTCGGTCTGATCGCGGCCGCCCCGGTGGCCGAGATCGTGGGCGTCGGCATCTGGTACCTGGCGGCCGGAATTGCCTGTGTGGCGATGGGAATCGCGGGCTTCTTCGCGCCCTCCCTGATGGGAATCGAGGACGGCACCGGCGAAGGGGTCGCTTCCATATAGGGTGTAGCGATGCCTGCATCGCCCCGGAAGCCTCTCGCGCACAAGACACCGAGCGATACGAGCGCCGCAGTCGACGAGTTCATGGCGACGCTCGAGCACCCGTTCAAAGCTGAGATTCAGCGGATACGGCAGCTGACGCTCGGTGCGGACTCGAGCATTGCGGAAGGCATCAAATGGAACGCGCCGAGCTTCCGCACGACCGAATACTTTGCGACGACGAATCTCAGGTCCAAGGCGGGCATCGGCATCATCCTTCACCTCGGAGCGAAGGTGCGCAGGCTGCCCGCCGGGGGAGTGAGGATCGACGATCCGACGAAGCTGCTGCACTGGCTTGGCAAGGATCGAGCCATGCTCGAGTTCAGGAATTCCGAGGACCTCAGAGACAAGGCGGGAGCGTTTCAGTTGGTTCTGCGGGAATGGATCAAGCACGTATGAGGAGGCATCGAGATCTCACGCCAGTGGCCCAGCGGCAACCCTCGTACAACGATCGCCATGGTCTACCAGGACCCGGAAGGTGCCGGCGATGATCCGGAAGCTCAAGTCCGGCCAGTTCCGTTTGTACTCGCGCAAGAAGGACCCGCGAACGGGAAAACGGCGCAACCTGGGCACGTTCAAAACCAGGGCCGCCGCAGAGAAGCATGAGCGTGCCGTCCAGTACTTCAAGAAGCGCTGAGCGCTTATGGCGTGAGATGCTTGCGACGATCCATGAACGCGTGAAGAAGTCTGTGGCGGCGGATGGGTAAGAGTAAGAGGTGGTTCGGCGGCCTCGTGCTCGTCGCGATGGCGGTTGCGGGGTGTACTTCCGCGACCCCTGCGGCCTCCCCGACGCCCGTGGCGGCGCGGCCGAAGTCGAGCTTTGGCCAGAGCTTGAGCCTCGCAATGTCCCTGGGAAGCGCCCCGGTGGTCGGCGACACGTCTCTGACGGCAAAGTTCACTCTCACGAACAACGCGTCGACGGCTTTCGAGGGGTGCTTCGGGCCGGCGTGGGGCGTCAGCGTGATTGTCGGCGGGCACGATGCCGGCCACCTCGTTCGCACCGACTACCCGAGTTGCGAGGAGAGGTTCAGGCTCCTGCCACGCCAGGAGATCGTCTGGTCAAAGAAGGTTCCGCTCGGTAGTCTGCACGCCGGCACGGCCAAAGTCACTGGATGGGTGAAGGTCGTCGATCCGGCTGCGTGCGACCAGCGCTACGGTTGCCGCGAGGTATCGGTCGCGTCTCCGCTGATGAGGATAGCGATCGGAGAGCGGTAGTTGCCGCGCTGCCTGACACGCGTGTGCGGCGGCCGCCCCGTGTGCGAGTCCATCGCCGAGCATGGCGGTTCTCATGAATCGATCGCTGGCGCCGTGACCATGACGAGCCCATGAGCTTTCCTCACGCGTCCAAGCTCGCCGCTCTCGGGATCATCTTGTCGGGAGTGTTCCTGGGCATGCTGACGATGGAGTTCGACCACGAGCTGCGTTTCACTGACTCGCACGAGACAAACGAATCCATTACGCGCGCACTCGCGTTCGGAGTGGCCTGGCTCGTGTTCTTCGTCATCATTCGCTGGGCCGGTGCCAGCCGCCGGCGGTGCGCCGTGCTTGGTCTGGTGCTCGCCGTCGCGTGGTGGGCCATCACCATGGTGGTAATCGCGGTCGACAACATTTCGTTTGTGTAGGCGGACCGCAATACTGCTCCGGTTCGGCGGCAAGCAGGGCGGACATATCGCAAGGAGCGATGGGATGGATGAAGCGAAACGCATGGCGGTACTGAGGCGTCATTGGGAGTACGCGGCGACGGATCAGGAGATCACCCACGAGATCTACCACGATGACGCCATCCTGGAGTTCCCGCAGTCGCGGGAGCGTTTTGTCGGCAAGGACAACTTCAAGGCCTGGCGGAAGATTTATCCGGCATCTGTGGAGTTCAGGATCAGACGGATCAGAGGGCGAGGCGACTTGTGGGTCGCGGAAATCTCTATCCGATACGACGGGGGGCCCTGGCAGTTCGGTTGCAGCATTCTGCAGTTCCGGGATGACAAGGTTGCCCGCGAAACGATTTACATTGCCCAGGGATGGGAAGCTCCCGAATGGCGTGCGCCCTGGCGCGCTGTCTGGCCGGACGACGAGGAGTAGGCACCGGCTCGGAGTTGATACCGTAGAACGCTTGCAAGAGGAGCGGACCGCCTGATCGCGAGTGCGGCAGAGTCTCCGCTCGACTGGTTGCCAAAGGTACGAGTCATCACGAGGTGAGAAGCATGAGCGACTGGAAACCCTACGATCCGGCCTGGCTCGTCGAGCTCGCGAAGGAACAGCTTCCCGAGGAGACGTGGCTTCCCGCGGCCCTGGCGGCCTGTACGTCGGCGCGCCAGGAAAGCGAGGCGTACATCCATTTCGTCAATCCGGCCAATCCGGACGAGCCGGAATCGGAATGGCAGGTTCAGATGAATCTGGAGCTTCAGCACGCGACCGAGGGCGATCTCGTGCTCGATATTCTGGAAGACCATCGGGTTGCCGGAGTGGAATTCCTGGCGAAGTTGTAGGGGGCGCCTTGATCGACGCAGACGAATCGCCTCAGCGAGTCCGGATCAGCTGGGGCCTTTTCTTCGCATTCGTCGCTCTCGCCCTCGTCGTGCACGAAGCGCACGAGTTGATCCACATCACGGTCGGCCGGCTCGTTTGCGGCGGTTGGGGAACGCGGGACTTCAACTCATGGGCGCTCCCTTCGGGCTGCACCTCCACTCTCCCGACTCTGGCCGGACCGGTGCTCTCCTTCAGCCTGATGTGGATCGGCAGCTGGCTTCTCGGGTCCTCCGCGCGCTGGCGGCCGTTCGCGCTCGGCCTCGTCTTCGCGCCGAACCCTTTTGCGCGGCTCCTGACGGCAGGGATGGGTGGCGGTGACGAAGGCGTCCTGGTCCGCGCGTGGACGGGGCTGCCACGCGGGAGCGCGGCCACCGCTCTGGCGGTCGTGCCCGTCGCCCTCCTCGTCGCCTTTCCGCTCTGGAGGGCGTGGAACAGCATGGCGCCGCGCCGCCGTCTCCCCATCTTCATCGCGCTCTTGCTCATGCCGACGCTCGTGACCGGCGTCCTCCTCCTGGTGGCCGGCAACCGCCTGCTCGCCGCAGGGCTCCTCGCGAAACCGGAGATTGCCGGGACGCCTCCACTGATCTGGTTGATCGCGTTCGCGGCCGTCGGGCTGCTGCTCCTGCTTCGCGGACACCTGGAGGATGGACCGGTGGAGCCGGCGCACGGCAAATGAACCTCGCGCGCGTCCTCAGGATCCTGGTCGTCTGCGAGATCGTCGTTGCTGTCGCGTGGATCGTTCTCCGAGAGACCGCACCCGGCTTGTTGCCTGCAGAGCTTCAGAGCTTCGTAGCCGAGCAGGAGAGTCGGGAATGGAGTGGGGCCGAGTGGGTCCTCGGCGGGCTGGACATCGTGGTCTTTGGCATCTGCGTCTGGAGCTGGATCGCATTGATTCGCCTCTCGCCCAGGGGTCGGGCCCTCTACACCGCGGCGTGGGCCTTGAGTCTTGCGTTGACACCATTTCGTGAACCCCATGCGGATTCCGGCCCTGGCCAGGCCCTCAACCAGCTGAGTGTGCTGCTGTCAGGCATGACTTTCGGGCTCCTCTACTTCTCCGAGCTTCGGCACCGGTTCGGTTGGAGCGTCCGGCCAGGGGAAGTCGAGAAACCCTCAAGTGCAGCAGACTCGCGCCCCACGCTCACCGCCGCTGCACCGCCCGCCCTTCTCACCAGCACGACCGAAACCGCAGACAGGCATGTCGGAGCGCGATCGCACCTCAAAGCGGGTTGCTTTGCAGTCACGGGCGTCGCGATTCTCTCGGTCGGCTATCTCTTTCCGACGATCCTGCGCGGCTCCGGAAAAAGCAGCCAGGACGGCGTCATCAGCATCGCGATCGTCCTGGCGGTGAGCCTCGTTGTGGCAGTCGCCGTCTGGCTCGTGGTTTACCTTCCGCTGTCGAGCCTCGCCGAGAAGATGGGAACGACCACCGCCGCCCGCATGAAATGGTCCGCCGTGTTGTGCACCGTCACTCTTCTGGTGGTCACCATGGGTGTTCTCGGGCGGATCGGCATTCCCCTCTGGTTTGCCCTGGCGGCCTCCGTCGTGCTCGGTTGCGGCGGCGCGGTCTACTCGTTCTTTCGAGGCCGGATTGCGCACGAGCTGTCTTTGACGCCGTAGCGGGAATCGTGAGCTGAGACACGAGCCGAGGAGGAGCCATGTCTGATGGGCACAGCCGTTCCGTTGCCGCACCCCCGAAGCGCGGCGTGCGATGGACGTCCTTCATCGGAAGCCCGGCGCGGGGCCGGGTCGTTCGCGGCCTGGAAGAGGAAGGCCACCCGGAGCACCGCATCCGAGTGGAGCACAACAAGCACACGCTGCTGCTTCACATCTCCAACGAAGATGGGCGCGGTTGGACGACGGTCGCGATCGACCGATCCAGCAGGGAATGGGCCGTTGCGCAACGCGCTCGACAAGTCGAAGCGGCGCAAGCGGCGTGCAAACAGCTGTATGAGTGAACCGGGGAGGACTCGCCCCTGCTTTCGGTACCGCAGCATGGCTCGGGTATGACCCGGGGCGCGATCTGGGCGTTCGCGATCTGCCTCGGAGCGGCCGCTCTCGAGGGGCTTCTCGCGGGCGGCGGGGTGAAGCGCCGGCTCGAGGAGCTGCGGCAGCCGCGTCACTCTCCGCGATTCGGAGTCTGGATCGGTATCGGCATTGGTTACTACGTGATTTGCTTCGTCGTCCTGTACCGGCTGAGCCACTCCCCGCGGTCGCCGCTCTGGTGGGCGGCGTTCTCGATGGTCATAGCTCTCATGGTCGGAAACGCGCTCTGGAGCCTGCTGTTTTTTCGACTGAGAAGTCTCCGGGGCAGCGCAATCCTGCTGGTGGCCTACCTGCCCATCGCGCTGGCGCTCACGGTGTTGCTGAGCCGGCTCGACCCGGTCAGCGTCTGGGTATTTCTCCCGTATCTGCTCTACCTGCCCTATGCCACCTGGTGGATCCTGTCGCTCCGCAGGCTCAACGAGGTCTAGCGGCAATTACCGCCGAGTCAATCGCCGGCGTGTCGCCGGCGATAAGCTCGGCGTTGCCTACTGCCGGGGTCTGGTTAACGCCGTGCTGCGCACAGCGTTCCCTACCGCTGGGGGTTTACCTTCGGTGGTCGGGTCGGTGGTCGGCTCCGCCGTGTGAATGTTGGCTCTATGCGTTGCGTCCCCGCTCCGCCGGTGACATCGTTCGCCGAGGGCGCGGGAGTGAGCCGCTTCCAACCGACGGGGCCCGTTCCATACTCCGCGGCCCAAAGCCCTGGCGGAGACGCGAAGCGAACCAAACCGGAACGGGCCGGCGGCGGAAGGGTTCGGGAGGTGGTCCGATGACCAGTCCAGGCGCGGAAGGTCCCGAGCTGGGAAGCCTCTTTGACGCTCACATGCGGCATGAGTTCGTCGAGCACGATGTCGACGCGACGATGACCACGATGGTCGCGGAGCCTTACGTCATGCACATCGCGACGCTCATCGGGGGAACGGGAGGCGCGGGTGTGCGGCGTTTTTACGCGGAGCACTTCATCGGGAAGATGCCGGCCGACGTCGCGGTCACCAGACTTTCCCGCACGGTGGGGAACGACCAGCTGGTGGACGAATTCATCATGAGCTTCACGCACGACGTGGAGCTCGATTTCATGCTCCCGGGCGTGCCGCCGACCGGCCGCCGCGTCGAGATACCCATGGTGGCGGTCATCAAGTTCCAGGGCGACAAGATCGTTCATGAACATCTCTGGTGGGATCAGGCGTCGGTCCTGGCGCAGGTCGGCCTGATCGACTCCGCGCGCCTTCCGGTGGTCGGAGTCGAGCAGTCGCGGAAGCTGCGCGCTTTGGTCGGGATCCCGGGATGAAGGCCGCGTTCCTGTCTGCCTGCCGGCAGTTCTCCGAGCGAGACACGCGTGATGAGATGACGTCGTGAAGTGTCCCTCCTGCGCGGCCGAGATGAGCGAAGGGTTCCTCTATGTCCGGGGCATCGGCGGAGCGATGTTCTGGTCGGGGAGCGAGACGGCGTCGTTTCTCTCGCGGCAGGATCTCGTGCAGATCGATCTGGAGCGCGCCAGCGTGAGGCCCGTGGGGACGCAGGCGGTGTTGAAGGCGTGGAGTTGCATGAGGTGCGCCATGCTGACGTTCCGATCGGTCGCCGATGGAACCGCCTGACCCGCGCCGGCGGGCGGCATGAGGCTCTGGACCGTTCATCCGCGCTATCTGGATTCAGTCGGCCTGGTGGCGCTCTGGCGCGAGGCGCTGCTCGCGCGCCAGGTCCTGCGGAACCGTACGACGGGGTACCGCCATCATCCGCAGCTTCTCCGCTTTCGCGAGCAGCGCCGCCCGGTCGCCTGCATCAATGCGTACCTGGCGATCGTGCACGCCGAGGCGGTTCGTCGCGGGTATCGGTTCGACCGTTCCAAGCTGGGTCGCGTCCGTTCGTCGGGGGCGCTCACCGAGACGAGGGGTCAGCTGGGATACGAGTGGCAGCACCTGATGAAGAAGCTCGACCGGCGCAGTCCCGCGCTGGCGAGGAGCCTGTCGTCCGTCCGGCGACCGGCGGCGAATCCTCTCTTTCGCATCGTTTCGGGGGGAGTGCGCGACTGGGAGAAGACCCGAAGGAATTCCAAGAACCAGGTCCGGCGGCCCGCGGAACATTTTCTGCGGCCCTCGCGTAGTGAGGAGAAACGCGAAGGAGGTGCTCCATGACCCCCTGGCTCTGGATCGCGCTCGTCACGAACCTCATTTACTGGGCGGTTTTCCTCACACTCGCGATCCGGCGGCGGCCCGGCACGAGCGCCGTCGTCCTGGGCGTGATGCACATGCTCATCGCCGGCGTGTTCTCGGTCGCGCCGATCCGGTCGTTTGTCGATCCGGAATATCCGGGCTTCCAGCTGGGCAGGCTGCACTTCGAGCACCGCGCGGCCACGCTGCCCACGCTGCTGCTCCTCGTCTGGGGCCTGAGCTCCGCGTTGATCCTGGCGAGCCGCGCCCGCGGCTGGAAGCTCTGGATCCCGGCCGTGGGCGACACGCTCTTCGCCCTGAACCAGACCCTCGACCTGTTTCAGTCCGGCAGCGGCAACGCCATCCAGTTCGGCGAGCACCTGACGATCAGCGGCGTACAGGCGCTGGCCATCATGGCGGTGCTGTTCGTCGGCGGTCCGGCGATCAGCGCGTGGTGGTCCGGAAGGCGAGCGCTTCAGACGGCGTCGTGAGCGCCGGCGTCACCCGGGATTCTCACCCAGCGGCGCGAGGCGCGGGGAGCGGGGTCCTCGAGTACATACCGAACGGGTGGCCGGCCGGATCGACGACGACGGCGATGGCTCCGATGCCGTCGGACAGGTTGAACGGAAATCCCTCCGGGATCGTTCCGCCGAGCTCTTTCGCCTTTTTGCAGCTCGCCTGGATGTCGGCCACCTGAACGTAGACGACGCCGTTGAACGCGCTGATTTGGCCTTCCGCGACCCGGATCGTCCCGATCGGCGTGCCGCCCGCGACGATCTCCGCCGCCTGATCGGTGCCCTGGACAGGCGTGAACTGCCAGCCGAAGAGCTTGCCGTAGAAGTCGCGGGATCGGTTCAGGTCGGTCGTTGTGAGGTCGAACCAGGCGACGCGCCCGGCTCCGACGTCCGCCGGGGGAGCTTTGCGGGTCGCGGAATGGAGCGTGCCGCCGACGAGGGTTAGGATCACGGTCATCAGAGCCGCTTTTCGCATGCGTGTTCTCCTGAGAGAGATGGAAGTATGTCCGCATCCGGCGACTGTTGCCATTCCTGAAGGAGCTCATCGATGAGGATGTTCCGCGCGCAGTCTTCGAGCCGAACAGGCGGAATCGAGCGGTCGACGGGACCTAAGGAGGGGCGATGAGGTCCACCAAACAGCAGGCGCGGCGCGCCGGACTCCTCTACTTTCTTCTCGCGCTCAGCGCGCCTCTCGGGCTGATGGTCGTCCCCGGCAAGCTGATGGTGCCCGGCAACGCCGCCGCGACGGCCGACGCCATCCGCGCGTCCGAAGGGTGGCTCCGCGCCGGGATCGCGAGCGAGCTGGTGCACCAGGTCCTCGTCATCTTTCTCGTCCTGGCGCTCTATCGCCTGTTCAAGCCGGTCGACGAGTATCTGGCCAAGCAGGTGGTGATCCTGGGAGCGCTCGTCTCCGTTCCGATCATGTTCGTCAACGTGCTCAACGACGTGGCCGCGCTCGTCTTCGCGCAGGGCGCGGAGTATCTGTCCGCGTTCGACAAGCCCCAGCGGGATGCCCTGGCGTACTTTTTCCTCGATCTGCACGGCCAGGGCGTCACCGTGGCCTCCGTCTTCTGGGGGCTCTGGCTCTTCCCGTTCGGGCTGCTGGTCATCCGCTCGGGCTTCATCCCGAAGATCCTCGGCGTCCTGCTGATCATCGCCGGCGTCGGTTATCTGTCGAGCGCCCTCGCGGTCCTGGTCCTGCCGGCCCTCGAGGCCGATTCACCTCGAAGGTCGCGTTCGCGCTCGAGGTCTGCGAAGTGCCGATCATCTTCTGGCTCCTGATCTGGGGCGCGAAGACGCGTCCGACGGAAACACGCGTCCAGGAGCACTGAGATGACGCGGCACGTGACGCCGATGATCCATGTGCCCGACATACGGTCGGCGGTGGAGTGGTACGAATCGATCGGGTTCCGCGTCCTCGATACGGCCGAAGAGGAAGGGCTCATGACCTGGGCCGCGATGTCGTTCGGCGATGGAAGAGTGATGTTCAACGTGGACGGCCAGAGCAGCGACAGGCCGCGCCGCGAGGTCGACCTCTACGTGGAGACGGCCGATGTCGACGATCTGTTCGAGACGCTCAAGGACCGCGTGGACGTCGTCGAGGCTCCTCACGATACGTTCTACGGGATGCGAGAGTTCATCATTCGCGACCTGAACCGGTTCTGGGTCACGTTCGGTGAGCCGACGGGGGTTTGACGTGAGAACGAAGGCTGCCGTGTCGATCGTCTTTCTGCTGGTCGCGTTCCGCGGGATGGCCTCCGCCCAGGATCCCCGGCCGGAGGACGAGATCGTCCGCGCGCTCGACAACGAGGAGCGGCTCGCCGCCCTCAAACGAAACCTCCCGGCGCTCGAGCGCCTGTGGTCCGACCAGTTCACGGTCAACGCTCCGAACAACAAGGTCGTGATCGGCAAGCGCGCCGTCATGGACGAGTTCGTGGCTTCCGGGGTGATCAATTTCACGACGTTCGATCGGCGCGTCGAGTTCATCCGCGTCGACGGGGATCACGCCTTCGTGATGGGCGCGGAGACCGTGCAGCCAGCGGCCGGGCCTTCGGCAGGACAGATCGTGCGGCGGCGGTTCACGAACATCTGGAGGAAGGAAGCCGGTCAATGGCGCCTGTTCGCGCGCCACGCGAACGTGATTCCGAAAACCTGAGTCGGGCGAGGGGGGACTATGGACGAGGATCTCGACGGCATGTCGCGAGACCAGCTCATCGCGGAGGTTCTCAAGCTCCGCCGCGGCATTCGCGAGCATCGCGACAGCACGCTGCACGGGCTTTGCTGGCACCACCCGGAGCTCTGGGGACTGCTGCCCGGGAAGACGGACCCCGTCCCGGTCGTCCCGGAATGGCCGCAGTTCATGGAAGGGTGTGTGAAGTACCGGAAATCCCTGGACGCGCAGGCGCCCGGCGCTCCGCGGAGCCGCGAGCCGTACGAAGAGTAGAGCGATGCCGGACCAGTTCGACCTCTACGACGGCTACTATTCCCGGCTCGCCGCCGATGCCCAGTCGGCGGTGCGGCGCGAAACCTACGACGAAGACCTCGGGCAGTCGAGCTGGATCACGCTGGCGGAAGCCCGGGAGTGGTTCGGCTTGCTCGAGCTCGGTCCGGGGCGCTCGATCCTGGAGGTGGCCTGCGGGTCCGGCGGCATGACCTGCCGCATGGCTCAGGAAACCGGGGCAACCTGCGTCGGGGTGGACATCAACCCGCACGGGATCGAGGCGGCCGAGAAAAGGGCGCTCGAAGCGAACCTGTCCTCCCCGTCCGCGCGGGTCTCCTTCCAGCGCGTCGATGCGGGACGCCCGCTTCCGTTTCCCGACGCGTCGTTCGACGCGATCTTCTGCAACGACTCCATCAACCACATTCCCGGCCGCGGAGACGTGCTTCGTGACTGGCACCGCGTGCTTCGCCCCGGCGGGCGGCTCCTCTATACCGATCCTGTCGTCGTGACCGGGCCGGTGACGAACGAAGAGATCCGCGTCCGCAGCTCCATCGGCTTCTTTCTGTTTCTGCCTCTCGGATGCAACGAACGTCTCCTGAAGGACGCCGGCTTCGTCGTGCACGAGACCCGGGACGTGTCCGCCGCGGCCGCGTCGATCTCGCAGAAGTGGCGCGACGCGCGGGCCCGAAGGCGCGAGGCGCTCGTCCGCGCCGAGGGAGAGGAAGATTTTGATAACCTGCAGCGCTTCCTCGACGCCGTCCACACGCTCACGAGTGAGCGGCGTCTGTCGCGATACATGTTCCTGGCGTCGAAGTCCTGAGATCGAGGCCGCCCGATGATCACACTCCGGATCGAGCATCCCGTCCCGAGCTACGAGGCCTGGAAGGCGGCGTTCGACACCGACCCGATGCGCCGGAAGGAGTCCGGGGTTCGCCGCTACCGCGTGCTGCGGCCCGTCGACGATCCGAACTACGTGATGGTCGACCTGGAGTTCGACGGGCTGGCCGAGGCCGAGGCGTTTCGCGCGGCGCTGCGCGTTCTCTGGGGTCGCGTCGAAGGAACGGTCATGCGCAGCCCGAAGGCCACGATTCTCGACACGATGGACATTCAGGCCTACTGACAGGAGGAGTGCGCCGTGGCAATTCAAGAGAAGCCGCAGTCGGAGGCGCTGCCGCCGCATGCGCAAGTCGTCCAGATGGCGACGGCCTACTGGGTATCGCGTCTCGTTTATGCCGCGGCAAAGCTGGGTCTCGCCGATCGGCTTGCGGGCGGGCCGCGGAGCGCGGCGGAGCTGGCCCCCGAGACGCGCACGCACGCGCCGACGCTGCATCGGTTCATGCGCACGCTCGCGAGCCTGGGCATCCTCACGGAGCGCGAGGGCGGACGCTTCGCTCTGACGCCGCTCGGCGAGTCCCTGCGAAGCGGCGCGCCCGGCGCGGCGCGCTCGACCGTCCTCTTTGTCGCCGGTCCGATGGGCTGGCGAGCCTACGAGGAAATCCTCCACTCGCTCGAGACCGGAAAGACAGGATTCGAAAAGGCGTTCGGAATGCCCGTCTTCGACTACCTCGGCCAGCGGCCCGACGAGGCCGCGGACTTCACCGAGGCGATGGTCGGCATCCACGGCGCCGAGCCGCCCGCCGTCGCCGCCGCGTACGACTTCTCCGCGATCGGAACGGTGGTGGACGTGGGGGGCGCCAGCGGGAACATGCTCGAGGCGATCCTGGGACGCTACGCGGGGCCGCGCGGCGTGTTGTTCGACCTGCCGCACGTCGTTCGAGACGCCCCGGCGCGCTTCGCGGCCCGCGGCCTCGCCGATCGGATCCGGATCGAGGGCGGGAGCTTCTTCGAGACGGTCCCCGCCGGCGGCGACGCGTACATCCTGTCGCACGTCATCCACGACTGGAGCGAGGAGCAGTGCCTCACGATCCTCGGACACTGCCGCCGCGCCATGAAACCGGGCGGCCGTCTTCTGATTGTCGAGATGGTGCTGCCGTCCGGGCGACGTTTTCCACCCGGGGAAGCTCTTCGACATGACGATGCTCGTCATTCCGGGCGGCCAGGAGCGCACGGAGGCTGAGTACGCGGAACTGCTCGGCAAGGCCGGGTTCCGGCTTACCAGGGTGGTTCCGACCGAGTCTGCCGTCAGCGTGGTCGAAGCCGTTCCCGCTTAGGCCGATTCGGGTTTAGGCTTTCCCGAGCGTGAGGATCGGTCGGCTCGTCGCCTGGATGATGGTCTGGATGAGCGGCTGGGCCCTGTTCTTCATTCACCCGGTGGGCCATTCCCCGCTGGGCAGCATCCTGCTTCTGGCCGTCTCGCCTCTCGTCATGGTGACCCCCGGGGAGTGGAAGGACGTGTCCATCCGCCGGGACGGGATTGTCGCGATCCTGCTCGCGGTGCTTTTCCTTCTTCTGGTTTTCCTGCTTCCCCCTTCGTACTCGTGGCAGTTCCCCGACGACCCGCGGCTGCTCGCCGGCCTCAAGATCGTGGGCATTTCCTTCGCCGCTCTCGGGATCGCCATCACGTCCCGGCGGTTCGCTCGCGACCACGCCGGAGCGGTCTGATGCAAAGCGAGGCGCGCGCATGAAAAAAAAGCCGAAGACGATCGACGAGTACCTCGCCTCGGTGGACGAGGAGAAGCGTGCGGGGCTGGAGAGGCTTCGAAAAGACATCCGGGCGGCGATTCCCGGGGGCGAGGAGTGCATCAGCTACGGTGTCCCGGCGGTTCGCCGCGACGGAAGGGTTCTCGTGTGGTTCGCGGCGGCGGCGCGCCATTGCTCCTTTTTTCCGGGCGCGGCCGCGGTGGCGCGCTATACGAAGGAGCTCGGGAAGTACGGCACGAGTAAGGGCACCGTCCGGTTTTCGCCGGAAAAGCCTCTGCCGGCCACGCTCGTGCGCAAGCTCGTGAAGGCGCGCATCGCGGCGGTATGACCCCCGAGGAGAGCATCCTCGCGGCGTGGGAGACCAGCAACCGCGCGACCATCTTTCTGGTCGAGAGGCTGCCCCCGAAGCTCTGGAACGCGAACGTCCCCGAGGTTCCGCGCCGCACGATTCGCTCGATCGCCGCGCACGTCCACAACTGCCGGCGAGGCTGGATCCGGACACTCGGCGCCGACGCGGGCATTCCCGTGCCGGGCCGTGTGGATCCTTTGCGGGTCAGCCGGCGGGAGCTCGTCGCCGCCCTCAAACGCAGCGGCCGGGCGATGCGCGCGCTGATCCGGCTCGGGCTCGACGCCGGCGGCCGGATCCCTCCGTCTCCAAAGTACGTGTGGAGGAACCTGCCGCTCGACGTCGCCCACGTCCTCTCCTACTTCGTCGCGCACGAAGGCCATCACCGCGGCCAGATCGTCCTCATCGCGCGCCAGCTGGGTCAGCGGCTGCCCGATTCGATCGTCGGCGGGATCTGGGATTGGACCCGGCGGGCGAAGGAAGCGGGGAAGTCGCAATGACGAAGGCGAACCGGGGCGGCTGGAAGACGTGCTCTCGCGGGCACAAGTACCGGAGCCTGCGCGGGTGCCCGTTTTGATGGAAAGGGCATCGCGCCACCGGCGGTGGGCGCAAGCGGAAGAGCGGTCGGAGGTCGAATCGGAGCCGAGGTTCTTCGGAGGAGTTACGGTGACCTACATGATCGTCGAGCGGTTTCGCGGCGGAGACGCCGCGCCGGTGTACCGGCGGTTTCGCGAGCAGGGCCGCCTCGCTCCGGAGGGCCTTCGCTACGTCACGAGCTGGATCACGGCGGACCTCGCGCAGTGCTTCCAGGTCATGGAGTGCGAGGATCCGCGTCTGCTCGAGGAATGGACGTCCCGCTGGTCCGACCTCGTGGAGTTCGAGATCCTGCCGGTGATCTCGTCGGCGGAAGCGGCGGAGGCGGTGCTCTCCCGGGTCTAGGCGCGGCTTCGCGCCTGCAGGGCGCGGGTCACCTTCGGGCTCGTGAGCTCCCGGAGGACTTCCTTGCCGAGCGATCGCGGCTCGGCCTCGGCCGATTCCGCGAGGCGCCGCGCGAGCTTCACCGTGGCCGCGTTCAACGCGGGGCTGCGCCGGCCGATCGAGCGCAGGGCCCAGCTCACGCCCTTCTTGACGAAGTTTCGGCCGTCTCCGGCGGCCTGCTCGCCGAGCGGCAGAAACGGCAGGAACGCGTCGTCGCCCGCCTTCTTGTCATGGAGGGCGAGGCACGCCTGCAGCACGAAGCCCGCGCGTTTCTGAAACTCGTCGCGCTTGCCGCACCACGCCGAGGCCTTCTTCCAGGCGTGCGGCGTGCGGTCGAAGAGCACGAAGCAGACGGTGTCGACGACGCCCCAGTTGTCGAAGTCTTTGCACCAGCGGTCCATCTGCGCCGGCGTGACGAGGGCCGGGTCGTCGACGTAGGCCGCGACGGTGCGGGCCTCGTACCAGCCGGTCTCCCAGAGGGCCAGGGCGAGCTCGTGATCGCGCCCGAGCCCCTTCGCCACCTTCTGCATGGCGGACATCGGCACGCCCCAGGCTTTCTTCGGCCGGATGCCGTAGCGCTCGTCCAGGTCGCGGCGGACGCGCGGCTCACCCAGGCGTTCGAGCGAGGCGAGCACCGAGCGGACCTCTCCGGCGAGCCCGGACTTCGTCCGCTTCTTCTGAGACTTCGCGGCGGCTTTCATGTTCTTTTTCGCGGCCCATTAGCTCCATCCGCGGACACCTTGTCAAGGAGTAGGCTTGCGCCGTGCCGCCGCGCTGGGAGGAATTCCGCAGTCTCCATCGCGAGGGCTGCTTCGTGATTCCCAACCCGTGGGATCTCGGCAGCGCGCGCGTGCTCGTCCAGCTCGGCTTCCCGGCGCTCGCCACGACGAGCTCGGGCTTCGCGTGGTCGCTCGGGCGCGCCGACAACCACGTCACGCGCTCGGAGGCCCTCGCGCACTTCTACGCGATCGCCTCGACTGTCGAGGTGCCGGTCAACGCCGACTTCGAGGGCGGGTTTGCCATAGAGCCGGCGCGCGTGGTGGAGAACGTGAAGCTCGCGACCGAGACCGGCGTCGCGGGACTTTCGATCGAGGACTCGACCGGGGACTCCGCGGAGCCGCTCTTCCCGTTCTCGCTCTCCGTCGAGCGCGTGCAGGCGGCTCGCGAGGCGATCGATGCGAGCGGGACCGAAGTCGTCCTCACGGCGAGGTCCGAAGGGTTCATCGTCGGCCGCCCGGACCTCGACGAAACGATCCGGAGGCTCGTGGCGTACGCGGAGGCCGGCGCCGAGTGCCTCTACGCGCCGGGCATCCGCTCGGCGGAGGAGATCCGCGCAGTCGTCGCGGCCGTCGCTCCGAAGCCCGTCAACGTTCTCGTGTACGGCGACTTCACGACGGTCGCCGAGCTCGCGGCGCTCGGCGTGCGGCGGATCAGCGTCGGCGGTGCGCTGGCCCGCGCGGCGTGGACGGGTTTTCTCGAGGCCGCGGCCGAGATCGCCGAGCGCGGGACCTTCGCCGGCCTGGGCCGCGCCGTCTCGGCGTCCGTGTTGAACGGCAAGTTCGCGGACCAGGCTTAGACCGTCGCGGCGCATGCACGTCAAGGACCTCTATCCGATCATCGTGACCGACCAGCGCGCGGCCTGCCGCGACTTCTACGTCCGGTGGTTCGGCTTCACGGTGGTCTTCGAGGCGTCCTGGTTCGTGTACCTCGCCGCGCAGGGCGACCACGCCTTCGGAATCGCCTTCATGTCGCCGGATCATCCCTCGCAGCCGCCGGGACCCGAGCGTTTCGGCGGACAGGGAGTGTTTCTCACCGTCCAGGTGGAAGACGCGGCGAAAGAGCACGAACGGCTGAAGGCGGGCGGCCTGCCGATCGCGCATCCGTTGCGCGACGAGCCCTGGGGTCAGCGGCGCTTCGCCGTGCACGATCCCGCGGGCACGTGGGTCGACGTCATCGAGCCGATCGAGCCGGCGCCGGGATTCTGGGATCCCTACCTCTCCTGAGGGGCGGTGGCAGAATGCGCCGGTGTTTCGATCCAGCGGTTACTGGTTCATCGCTCTCTTCGCCGCCGCCGTTCTTGCCTTCTGGCCTCGCTATCTGTCGCGGCTGGGAGAGCCCATCGACGGCTACACGCACTTCCACGCCGCGGTCGCGACCGTCTGGTGCCTCCTCCTCATCGTCCAGCCGTTTCTGCTCCGTGCCGGGCGGCGCGTACTGCACCGGCGGCTCGGCCTTCTCTCGTGGGTCGTCGGGCCGCTTCTCGTCGTCGCGTCGCTGCAGCTGACGAACGCGCGCTTCCGCGCCATGGACGCGGCGGCGTACGCCGAGGCCGCGAAGTTCATGTACCTGCCGCTTCATGCCGCGGTGCTGTTTGCCTGGGCCTGGGTTCTCGCGATGGCGTTCCGGCGGACTCAGCCGTTGCATGCACGGTTCATGATCGCGACAGGCGTCGTCCTCATCGATCCGATCGTCTCGAGGATCGTCGATTTCTACGGGCGTCCCTTCGCGAATCCGATCCACACCCAGGTCCTGACGTTCGCTCTCGAGGACGTGATCCTGCTCGCACTCCTGTGGCGGCCGCGCATGGCGCCGGGGCAGCGCCGGGTCTTCGCCGCCGGCGTTGCGGTGTTTGTTCTGGTCCAGCTGGGCTGGTTCACCGTAGCGCAGGGAACGGGCTGGCTTGCCGTGACGGCGTGGTTCCGCGGCCTGCCCCTGACCTGACGCGCGCCGGCCTGGCGTAGGCTACCGATCGCCATGGAGAGCGTCGAGATCCGCGAGCTCGCCCAGGACGAAGAGGAGAAGTGGCTCCGGCTTCGCGAGCTCCTCTGGCCCGACGAGCCCCGGGACGACCTCGTGTCCGGGCAGCGAGTGATTCTCGACGACCCGCGGCGCAATGCGGTCTTTGTCGCGAGGCGTTCGAGCGGCGAGCTCGTCGGCTTCGTGGAAGCCGCCCTCCGGGACTGGGCGGAAGGCTGCTCGACGCGGCCGGTCGGCTATATCGAGGGCTGGTACGTGGCGCCGGAGCTCCGGCGGCGAGGGATCGGCCGGCGACTGATCGAGGCCGCGGAGGTCTGGGCGCGGTCGCGGGGTTGTACGGAAATGGGCTCGGACGCGGAGCTTTCGAACGAGCTCAGCCATCGCGCGCACGCCGCGCTCGGATTCGCGGAGGTCGAACGCGTCGTCGCGTTCGCGAAGAGGCTCGCGCCGTGATTCGCGCGCTAGCGGCCGCGGCGCTGGCCTCCGCAGTCCTTGCGCGCGCCGACGAGCTCCCGAAGCCCGGGCGAGTGTCCATTCCCACCTCCGATGGCGGGCTCGTGGTCGCGAACGTCTACGGAAGCGGCGCGCGCGGGCTCGTCCTGGCCCACGGCGGGCGGTTCCACAAGGAGAGCTGGGCGAAGCAGGCGGAGACGTTTGCGGCGGCGGGATATCGCGTCCTGGCGCTGGACTTTCGGGGCTACGGCGAATCGAGGGGGCCGGGACAGGCGGATCCTTTGAGCGCCCCGCTGCATCTCGATGTCCTGGCGGCGGTCCGGTATCTCCGCAAGTCAGGATCGGCGACGGTCGCGGTCGTGGGCGCGAGCCTGGGCGGCTGGGCCGGGGCGGATGCGGCCGCGCTCGCGGAGCCGGGCGAGATCGCGGCCCTCGTGCTGCTCGGAAGCGATGGCCTGCGTTCCCCGGAGAAGATCCCGTGCCGCAAGCTCGTGATCGCGACGAAAGACGACGCGGACGGGAGCGGGACGCTTCGGCTGCCGCGGATCCGCGCGGCGTACGAGAAGATGACGACGCCGAAGGAGATCCTGATCCTCGAGGGCTCGGCGCACGCCCAGAACATCTTCGAGACGCCCGAGGGCGAACGGGCGATGACCGAGATGATGCGGTTTCTCTCGGCTCCCGTGCCAGCATCGCTTTCCGTCTTCGCCGAGGAGGTCCTGCCATGCTGCTGAACGGCGCGCACGCGATCCTCTACAGCCGGAACGCCGAAGCCGATCGTGCCTTTCTTCGCGACGTGCTCGAGCTGCCGCACGTCGATGTCGGCGAGGGCTGGCTCATCTTCGGGCTTCCGCCCGCTGAGGTGGCGATCCATCCCGGAAAGAAGGACGCTCAGGAGATCTACCTGATGTGCGCCGACATCCGGGCATTCGCGCGGGAAATGAAGAAGCACGCCATCCGCTGCACCAAGATCATGGACCGGGGCTGGGGACTTGCTCTGCGAGGTCACGCTCCCGGGCGGTGGGACGCTCGGTGTCTACGAGCCGCGGCACGCGCGTCCGAAGACGCCGGGCGGCCGGAAGGGTTCGAGGAGCCGGAGATGACGGACCCGCTGCCGACGCACTTCGAGTGCATCGATCCCATTCTTCGCGTCGAGGACATGGAGCGCAGTCTGCGGTACTACGTGGACGTCCTCGGGTTCGATGCCGCCCCGTGGGGAACCGAGGAGTTCTCCTACGTCGGGCGGGACGACCGCGGCATGTACCTCTGCCGCGGCGGGCAGGGGAACCCGGGCGCCTGGGTCTGGGTGGGCGTCGACGACGTGCGCGCGCTGCATCGGATCTACCGCGAGCGGGGAGCGAAGATCCGCATGGAGCCGAAGAACTTTCCATGGGCGCTCGAGATGCAGATCGAGGATCCCGACGGCAACGTCCTGCGGTTTGGCTCCGAGCCGGAGGAGGGGGCGTGAAGAGCGGTGTAGGGTACGGGCCCATGACGTCGCACCGGACGATGGAGGCGGCGGCGGGGGCGCTCGGGCTCGTCGCTGACGCTCGCCGCGTCGTCGGCGCTCGCGGCGGACGCACGGCCGCGCGGGCGAGCGCTCGGTATCCCGTTCCCGGGCAAGACGGGGCCGCTCAACGCGATCACGGACGTGCCCGGAGTCGCGGTCGGCCACGTGACGCTGATCTCGGGCGAGGGAAGGCTCGTGCCCGGCGTCGGGCCGGTCCGTACGGGCGTCACCGCGATCCTGACGCGGCCGAGGGGCGACTGGGATTTCGTCATGGCGGCGACGTTCAATCAGAACGGCAACGGCGACATGACGGGCGTGAACTGGATCGCGGAGTCGGGCTATCTCGAGGGTCCGATCCTGCTGACCGGGACCCACAGCGTCGGCGTCGTGCGCGATGCCGCGGTCCAGTGGCAGGAAGCGCGAGGCCGCGAATTCGAGTTCACGTATCCGATCGTGTCCGAGACCTTCGACGCGCTGAGCGACTCCACGGGCCAGCACGTCAAGCCCGAGCATGTCTTCGAGGCTCTCGACGCCGCGGCGGGCGGGCTCGTCCTCGAGGGCGCGGTCGGAGGCGGGACCGGAATGACGTGCAACGGCTTCAAGGGCGGGATCGGCACGTCCTCGCGGATCGTCTCGGAGATCGACGGCAAGTCGTACACCGTCGGGGTTCTCGTGCAGTGCAACTACGGAGGTGATCTCCAGATCCTCGGTGTGCCGATCAAGAAAGAGATCGGCGACCTGAAGTCGTGCCTCGCGCTCGACGGACCGCCCGCCCGAGCGTGGCTGAAGGACACCCCTCGCTGCGGCGCGGCGCCGAAGGCCGCGGTGGAACCGGAAGCCGACCTCGGGCGCGGATCGATCGTCGTCATCGTCGCAACAGACGCTCCGTTTCTTCCCAACCAGCTCGAGAGGCTCGCGAAGCGCGTCGGCATGGGGCTCGGACACCTCGGAAGCTGGGCGGGCAACCAGTCGGGAGACCTCTTCCTCGCCTTCTCGACGGCGAACCGGTCGAACGCGTCGGCGAAGGGCGAGTCCGCCCTGCGGATGGTGGCCAACGATTCCATGGATCCGTTTTTCCGCGCGACGATCGAGGCGACCGAGGAAGCCGTCGTCAACGCCATGCTCGCGGCCGACACGATGACGGGTGCCGACGGGCTCCGCGTCTACGGACTGCCCGGCGATCGAGTGATGAAGGCGCTTCGCAAGTACGGCCGCGTGCCGTAGGATGCCGCGCCCATGAAACGCAGCGGCTTCCTGGTGGCAGGGATTGCCGTGGTCGCCTGGCTGTTCGCGGTGCAATACGCTGTCGGAGGAGACGCGGTGACGAAACACGCGAAGGGAACATTCGAAGTGAGCCAGCACGACGGCCTGATGGACCGCGGCAAGCCGTCCCTGACGATCACGGTCGTGCCGGATTCGGGTACCGGCGAGCTGTCCGGCATCGCCGGAACGATGACGATCGAGATCACCGGCGGAAAACACTTCTACGAGCTCATGTACACGCTGACGGCGAAGCCGTAGGGAGCCATGAATAGACAACAATCGCTTTTCGCGGTCCTGGTCCTGTTGTCGTTGTCACGCTGCGCGAGCGACCCGCCGCCGGCCCAGGTCGGCGTGGTGCGCGGCGCCGCGGTGGACACCAACGGCAACGGCCTCCCCGGCATCGTCGTCTCGATCCGGACCTCGGAGGGCAAGCTCTTCACGTCGGTGACGACCGGCGAAGGCGGCGCGTACGAGTTCCCCGCGGTGCCCATCGGGCAGTACGAAGTCTTCAGCGAGTTCGCGGGCTACACCACGGTGAGCCCCGTCCCCGTGAAGGTGACGCCCTCCGGCCTCGCGATGCCGCCCCGGCTCGTGCTCCGCTCGCCCGGCGATCCCGACTCGCCGCAGCTGCAGTGAGCGAGCTCGGGTCGAATCTCGCGATCCTGCTCGTGCGGGAGCTCGCAACGTTCGAGCGGGAGCTCGCGCTGTATCCCGACGACGAGAGCCTCTGGAAAACGACCCGCGGCATGGCGAACGCGGCTGGGAACCTGGCGCTGCACGTCGCCGGAAACCTCCAGCACTACGTGGGGGCCGTCCTCGGCGGCACGGGCTACGCGCGCAACCGCGAGCTCGAGTTCGGACGCCGCTCGGGATCGCGCGAGGAGGTCGCCGCGGAGCTGCAGGCGGCGTCGCGCGTGGTGCGGGAAGTGCTGCCGGCCCTCTCCGAGGAGCGCCTGGGCGCGATGTATCCGGAGACGCTGAACGGCCTGACGCTCCGGACGGACCGGTTCCTCATGCATCTCTGCGCCCACGCCGGGTATCACCTGGGCCAGGCGTCCACGCTGCGCCGCGTCCTGACCGGGGACGAACGCTCGAGCGGACCGGTGTCGCTGACGGCCCTGACGTGACGGACGCCCCGGCGATGCGGGTCGCGATCTTCGGGGCGAGCGGCATGGTCGGCGGCGGGGTGCTTCTCGAGTGCCTGGACGATTCGCGCGTCGCGTCCGTACTGGTCGTCGGGCGCACGCCGACGGGGGTGCGCCACGCGAAGCTCGAGGAGATCCTGCACCCGGACTTCTTCGATTTCTCGACGCTGCGAGATCGATTCGCGGGGCTCGACGCCTGCTTCTTCTGCCTCGGCACGACGTCGGCGGGGAAGACCGAGGCCGACTACACGCGTCAGACCTACGACCTCACGCTGGCGGCGGCCCGCGAGATCGTGCGGGTGAGCCCCGACGCCGTGTTCGTCTACGTGTCGGGCGTCGGCACGGACTCGACCGAGCGCGGGCGCGTGATGTGGGCGCGGGTGAAGGGGAAGACGGAGAACGCTTTGCGCGCGCTCGGCTTCCGCCGGGCCTACATGATGCGGCCGGGCTTCATTCAGCCGCTCCGGGGCCTGCGGTCCAAGACCCGTCTCTACCAGGCGTTCTACGTCGTGCTGGCGCCGCTCTTTCCGCTCGCCCGGAAGCTTTTTCCGCGCCACGTGGTTACGACAGTCGAGGTCGGCCGGGCCATGATTCGCCTGGCCACCAGGGGAGATGCCAGAGACATCCTCGAGCCCGCCGACATCCGTCGCCTCGCCGCGGACTGATCGAATTCGGGGCGCTCGTCCCCGGAATCGACGACTCGAGCACAGCATCCAGGAGGTTCGCATGAGGACTCTGTCTTCGGGGATCGCACTGTTTCTGATCGTGTCCATGGCCGGCGCAGACGAGCCGCCCAACCCCGCGATCGACATGGAGGGCCACATCCGGCTCACTGTCGAGGCGGCCAGGGTCCGCGAGGCGCGGCGGCTGTCGGAGGACGACTTCCTTCGCATGAGCCGGGAGCCCGGGACGGTGGTCCTCGACGCGAGAAGCAAGGAGAAGTACGACGAGCTCCACGTGAAGGGAGCCGTCCACCTGAGCTTTCCGGACTTCACGGCCGAGGCGCTGGCGGGGCAGATTCCTTCGAAGGACACGCGCATCCTGATCTACTGCAACAACAACTTCCTCAACTCGCGGGCGTTCCTGATGAAGGTCGCTCCGGCGTCGTTGAACCTGTCGACCTACGCGGCGCTCTACATGTACGGGTACACGAACGTGTACGAGCTCGGTCCCCTGGTCGCGATCGAGAATTCGAAACTGCAGTTCGAGTCGGCGCGGTAGCGGACCCGGGGTCATCTCCGGATGTCGTAGAGTCTCGGCGTCCGTGCGCAGCATCCGCCGAGCGGTCCTTCTTCTCTGCGCGCTCGCCGCGCTCGCCGTGCTCTCCGGCGCGGCGGCGCCGCAGCGTCCCGTCGAGCCTCCTTCGCCGCCGGCGTTCGACGCCGCGCTGGAAGAAGTCTTCATCCCGATGAAGGACGGCGTCCGGCTCGCGGCGGACCTCTGGCGGCCGAAGGGAACGGGCGACGGCGGCCGCTTCCCCGTGCTCCTCGAGTACCTGCCGTACCGGAAGACCGAGTCGCGGGGGGACCGCGCCGACTTCTATTCGTACTTCGCCCGGCGGGGTTACGTCGTGGCGCGCGTGGACATCCGCGGAACGGGCGGCAGCGAAGGCACGCTCATTCCCTACGAGTACTCCGAGATCGAGCAGCGCGACGGCGAGGAGGTCATCGCCTGGCTCGCCCGCCAGCGCTGGTCCAGCGGCAAGGTCGGCATGTTCGGCATCTCGTGGGGCGGTTTCAACGCGATCCACATGGCGATGCGAAATCCTCCGGCCCTCAAGGCGATCCTCGCGGTGGACGCGACCGACGACCTCTACCAGGACGACGTCCACTTCATGGACGGGATGCTCCACCTGGATTCCTGGGAGATGCTCATGGACGTCGCGAACTCCCTGCCCGCGGCGCCGGAGTATCGGATCGACGAGAAGTACTTCGCCGAGCGGTTCGACCAGCCTCCGTGGATGCTGACCTACAAGCGCCAGCAACGGGACGGGCCGTTCTGGGACCGGACCGCGCTGAAGACGCGCTACGAGGCGCTCAAGATTCCGACGTTTCTCGTCGGCGGCTGGTACGACGGCTACCGGGACAGCATTCCGCGCATGCTCGAGCACGTGAAGGCTCCGGTCAAGGCGATCGTCGGGGCGTGGAACCACACCTACCCCGACGAGCCCTACCCGAAGCCGGGCTTCGAGTGGAAGCGCGAGATCGTGCGCTGGTTCGACCAGTGGCTGAAGGGGAAGAACACCGGGATCATGGACGAGCCGCGCCTCGCGGTGTACGTGCGCCAGTGGCATCCGCCGGGGCCGTACCTGGAGCTCGCTCCCGGCTTCTGGCGCCATGAAGAGGGCTGGCCGATTGCCCGGATCCGCGAGCGCACGCTCTACCCGCAGCCCGACGGCTCGCTGGCCGCGGAGGCCTCCGCGCCGGCGACCGCCCGGCTGCGCTACGTGCCGACCACGGGCGTGGAGGCCGGAGGCCCCGTGATGTGGTGGGGCGATGTCGCGCCGGACCAGCGGCCGACGGACGCGTTCAGCCTCGTCTACGAAACCGCGCCGCTCGAGGAGGATGTCGAGATCCTGGGGCTGCCCCGCGCGCTTCTCCAGGTCTCCGCGGACGCGCCGCTCGTGCACTGGTTCGCGCGGTTGAGCGACGTGGCGCCGGATGGAACGGTGACGCTCGTGACCGGCGCGGGCCAGAACGGCGCGCACCGCGAGTCGGCGCGGGAGCCGAAGCCGATCGAGCCGGGCAAGCCCTTTCCGCTCGAGATCGAGATGCACTTCACCTCGTGGGTGTTTCCGAAAGGGCACCGCATCCGCATGGCCGTCTCGAACGCGCAGTGGCCGATGATCTGGCCGACGCCGTATCCGACCACGACGACCCTCGCCCTGGGGCCGGACGCCACGCGTCTGGTTCTGCCCGTGGCGCCTCCCGCCGATCGGCCGAAGCCGGACTACCTGGCTCTGCCGGCCGGCGAATCGTCGGACGGCCTGCCGGGGTTCGAGTCGCTCGTGCCCGGAACGCCCTCCGGCTACGGCGAGATCTCCTCGATCGAGCGCAACCCGCGCACCGGAGAGGCGAAGGCGGTCGCCACGTCGTCCTCCGCCACGCGCTTCCCGTGGGGCGAGGAGCGAAACGAGGAGTCGATCACCTACGTGGGCGACGACGACACGCCGGAAACGGCGCAGGTCACGGGCGAGTACTCGACCGAGGTCAAGCTTCCCGACCGCACGCTCCGCTGGGAAAGCGTCGTCATGTTTCGCAGCGACCGGACGAACTTCTACTACAAGGGGACGCGGCGGCTTCTGAAAGACGGGGTCCTGGTCCGCGAGAAGAAGTGGGAAGACACGATCCCACGAGACTTCCAATGATCGAGGGCGACTAGGCGTCGTATGCACACTCGGAGGCGCTCATGACCATGGCGCTGATGGCAACCCTGTTTCTGGCGGCGGCCGCGCCCGCTCACCCGGACGAAGAGGCGGTCGTGCGCGCGCTGAAGGAGTACCACGCGGCCTTCGAGGCGGGCGATGCCGCGCGGGTGCTCGAGGTCATCGGCCCGACCTACTTCATCGGGGACGAGCGGAGCGCGGGAGGCAAGGACCGGATCCAGGCCCACTTCTTCAAAGTGGCGGCAGACGCTGCGGGACTGGCCGAAGAACTTCCTCGCGAGCTCCGCGCCGTACCGCAACTCCACCGCGGTCTCCTCCGTCAGCATCCGGGGCGATTCCGCGGTCGTCATGGCGAGGGAGACGGGCAGCAACAAGTTCCGCAGCTGGAAGGACGAGGAGACGGCCTGGATGCTCGGCCGAACCGACGGCGCGCTGGCGCATCGTCGGCCAGATCATCGTGGACATCCAGCTTCCGAAATAGACTCTGCGCCGGGAAACCGATGCCGCCGAGCCCCCTCGCGCGCGTCCGCAAGATCTGCCTCGCTCTGCCCGAGGCGCACGAGAAGATTGCGTGGGGGGAGCCGACCTTTCGCGTCAAGGACAAGCTCTTCGCGATGTTCGCGAACAATCATCACGGCGACGGCCGGGTCGCGCTGTGGTGCAAGGCCGCCCCCGGCGCGCAGGAAGACCTCGTGGCGGCGGACCCCAAACACTTCTTCGTGCCTCCGTACGTCGGCAAGGCCGGCTGGCTCGGCATCCGCCTCGACAAAGGCCTCGCCTGGGGCATGGTCGCGGGCCTCGTCCGCGACGGCTACCTCGAAGTCGCGCCGAAGCGCCTGCGCGCGGCGCTCGAGTCGAAGGGATGACGGCGGCGCCGGGGCTTCTGCTGGCGGCGGCGCTGCTCTTCGAGGAGAACTTCGAGGACGGCCTCGGCCGCTGGCACATTCTCGGGAAGTCGGCGAGCGTTCAGGACTCGGGATCGGCGGAGCATGGCCGCGTGCTCGTTCTGTCGCCCCGGGGCGACGCGTTCGCCCTGATCGACGGGTCCGAAAGCTGGAGAGGCGTGCGGCTCGAGGGCGACGTGCTCTTTCCCACGGACGAGGACAACTACCTCGGTGTTGTCTACAACCATCGCCTGCGCGGCGACCGCAGCGACTTCGGCGTCGTCTACATCAAGGGAAACGACGGCTACCTGCAGGCCAATCCGCATCGAGACTGGAACGTCAGCCGCACGATCTACGGCGAGTACCGTGTGCCTCTGACCGGGAGCGCGGCGATCCGCCCGCGCGAGTGGCAGCGTTTCGCCGTCGAGATCGTGGGGCGGGCCTGCCACTTCTACGTCGGCTCGGCCCTGGTGCCCCAGATGACGTTCGGGGACTTCGAGCTCGACTCCGGCGCGCTGGGCCTCCAGCCGCGGTCGGTCGGCGGCGATGTCTGGGTCGACAACGTGAAGGTGACCTCCATCGACGCGGTTCTCCTACGCGGGGCCGGCCCGGCCGGCCGTGAGTTACGACCCCGCCGCGGTCGCGACGCGCTGGGAGGTCCTCGGTCCTCTCACGCGTACCGAGGACGACATCGCGCGGATGTCGGGCTCGCCCGGCCTGCGCTGGCGGTCCTTCGAGACCGATGCGCGCGGAGCCGTCGTCACGGGGACGGTGGTCGATTTCCAGGGCCCGAATACCGTGGCGTACTTCCGGACGCGCGTCCCGCGGGAAGCGGCCGGCCCAGCGGAGCTTCAAGTCTCGACGGCCGACGATCTCGCGCTGTGGGTCAATGGCCGCTTCGCCGCGTTCATCCCGCGCGGGAATGCGGCCTGGTTCGATTTTTATCGAACGTCCTCCCACGCCGGGCAATCCATTCCGCTCGAGCTCGTCGCGGGCGAGAACGAGCTCGTCTTCCGGGTGCGCGGCGGGGTGTACGCCTCGGGCGGATTCTTCGCTCGCGTCGTCGATCCCGAACGCTGAAAACGCCGCGGCGAGGGCCCTAGGTCCGCAGCCTTCTTTCGATGCGCCGGTCGGGGACGAGCCAGATCAACGCCACGGCGATGTACAGCGCCACCGAGATCCACTGGTGGACGAACGCCAGCGGAATCGCGAGGGCGTAGAGTGCGATCGAGAGCTTTCCCTTGCGGTCGCGGCCGACGGCCTCGGCGAGCTTCGAGTCCGGCCCGTTCTCCTTCACGATCTCGTTCTGCAGCAGCGTGTAGGCCAGTGCGGCGAGGATCAGGACGACGCCGTAGACCGCGCTCGGGAGCGGGGCGAGGTGGTTTTCGCCCATCCAGCCCGTCGTGAACGGGACGAGCGAGAGCCAGAAGAGCAGGTGCAGGTTGGCCCACAGGATCCGGCCGTTGACGCGCGCGCAGGCGTGCAGCATGTGGTGGTGGTTGTTCCAGTAGATTCCGAGGTAGACGAACGAAAGCACGTAGGTCAGAAAGACGGGAAGCAGCGGCCGCAGCGCCGCGAAGTCCGATCCGTGCGGGACCTTCAGCTCGAGCACCATGATCGTGATGAGAATCGCGATCACGCCGTCGCTGAAGGCTTCGAGCCGGCCCTTGGTCATCGGCCGGGACGTTAATCCAGCGGGCGCCGCGGGCCAAGGCCTATCGACAGCCGGCTGGCTGTGAAATGCTTTCTCGATCGAGCGGCCCGGCGCCGGAAGCCACCCTCGGAAGTCCCCGGTGACGCATTCGCCGCTCGCGCAGGAAGGGGGAGTCATGAGGGGAAGGTTCCTTCTCGGGTGGGTCGTCGCGTTCGTCCTCTGGATGGCGGGAGGCTTCATCGTCCACGGCACGCTCCTGGCCGCCGACTACAAGGCGACCAACCTCTTCCGCGCGGACGCCGACGCCCAGTCCCACTTTCCCGCGTTGCTGCTGGCGCACGTCATCGCGGCCGGAGCCTTCGTCTGGATCTACTCGCGCGGCATCGAGCCGAGGCCCTGGCTCGGTCAGGGATTCCGCTACGGGCTCGGCGTGGCGTTTCTGACGTCGATCCCGATGTACATGATCTATTACGCCGTCCAGCCGATGCCCGGCTCCATCGTTGTCCGTCAAATCATCTTCGACACCATCTGCATCGTGATCGTGGGCATCGCCGTCGCGTGGGTATATCGCGGCGAAGCCGCGAGGGTGTGAGGGCGCAGCCGCACCGCTCCTTCTGGCTCGAAGAGGTCGCCGGGGACGCGCCGGATGAGCCGGCGCTCTCCGGCGACGCGCGCGCGGACGTCGCGATCCTCGGCGGCGGATACGTCGGGCTCTGGACGGCCCTCGAGATCAAGCGCCGCGCGCCGTCCTGCGACGTCGCGGTGCTCGAGCAGGACATCTGCGGCGGGGGAGCCTCGGGACGCAATGGCGGCTTCGCCCTCTCCTGGTGGTCGAAGCTCTCCTCGCTCATCCACCTCTGCGGCGAGTCGGACGCGCTGCGCGTGACGCGCGAATCCGAGGCCACGATCTCCGAGATCGAGGCCTTCTGCGGCGCGCACGGCCTCGACGCGCAGTTCCGTCGCGGCGGGTGGCTCTGGACCGCGACGACCGCGGCGCAGATGGGCGCGTGGGAAGGCGTCGTCTCGCTCTGCGAGAAACTCGGAGCGGGTCCGTTCCGCCGCCTCCCGCCCGAAGAGATCGCGCGACGCACGGGCTCGGCCGGTCCACCGCGCGGGAGTCCTCGACGTCTCGGCGGCGACGGTGCAGCCGGCCGTCCTCGCCCGCGGGCTGCGAAAGGCGGCGCTCGGTGCCGGGGTCCGGATCTACGAGAACACCCGGGTCTCCTCGTTCAGCCGCGGACGGCCGGTCGCGATCCGCTGCGCCGGCGGCGGCCGACTTCGCGCCGAGCGTCTCGTCCTCGCGTCGAACGCCTGGGCCGCCGGAATCCGCGAGCTCTCCCGCTCGCTCGTGGCCGTCTCGAGCGACATGATCGTGACCGAGCCGGCGGCGGAACGCCTCGCGGAGATCGGCTGGACGGGAGGCGAGTGCGTGACGGACTCGCAGATGATGATCGACTACTACCACGCGACGCGCGGCGGCCGCGTCGCGTTCGGCAAGGGAGGCTGGGGCATCGCCCTCGGCGGCCGCATCGGCGCCCCGTTC
Organism: uncultured Acidobacteriota bacterium; assembly: GCA_963782585.1. Classification (GTDB taxonomy): domain Bacteria; phylum Acidobacteriota; class Thermoanaerobaculia; order UBA5066; family Gp7-AA6; genus DAHUXD01. The sequence goes on along the minus strand of CAWAKL010000002.1, from coordinate 504,226 downwards.
GACCGGAACGGGCGCCGCGCGCGGATGGTCGAGGCGGACTTCCGGCGGGTGCACCCGCGGCTCGCCTCCGTGGCGGTCGCGCACGACTGGTCCGGGCCGATCGATCGGACTCCGAACAGCCTCCCGATCTTCGGCCGGCTCGGCGGACGGCCGCACATCGTCTACGGGGTGGGCTGGAGCGGCAACGGCGTCGCGCCGAGCGTGCTCGGAGGAAAGATTCTCGCGAGCATGGTCCTCGATTCGGACGACGACTGGGGCCGGCATCCTTTGATCGGCCGCTCGGCCGGCCGATTTCCGCCGGAGCCGATCCGCTGGGTCGGCGCCCACGTCGTCCGAAGCGCCGTCACCCGCAAGGAGGCGGCGGAGGCTCGGGGCGCAAAGCCCTCGCGGCTCGCCGTGGCGTTGTCGCGCTTCGCGCCCGCGGGCCTCGAGGACAAGGACACCGACCGGCGAGCTCGAGGGACACGCGCATGACGCCAAAAGGAATCGTGTACTTCCGCTCGCCCGCCGCCTTCGGCCTCTGGCTCGAGAAGTACGCCGCCCGTAGAACCGAGCTGTGGGTCGGGTTCCACAAGAAGGAGACGGGCCGGCCCAGCCTGACGTGGTCCGAGTCCGTCGACGAGGCGCTCTGCCACGGCTGGATCGACGGGGTTCGGAAGTCGGTCGACGCGGAGCGCTACACGATGCGCTTCACGCCGCGGAAGACGGGCAGCAACTGGAGCGCCATCAACATCCGGAAGGTGAAGGCGCTCGTGAAGTCCGGGCGGATGCGGCCGGCCGGTCTCGCGGCCTTCCGGGCGCGCCGGAGCGACCGCTCGGGCGTCTACTCGTTCGAACAGGCCGCCCCGAAGCTGCCGGCGGCCTACGAACGGATCCTGAAGAAGAACGCGGCGGCGTGGGATTTCTTCCGCACGCGGACCGACTGGTATCGCCGGACGACGAGCTGGTGGATCGTGAGCGCGAAGAGAGAAGAGACCCGCCTCAGACGCCTCGAGGTGCTCATCGCGAGCTCGGAGGCGCGGAAGCCGATCCCGGGTCTGCCCCGCGCGCCCGAAGCCCGGTCTGCGAAATAATTGCGGCCAGCCGCGGGGGGCACATGGCGAAATACCGACGCGCGCTGCCGCAGCTCGACGGCAGCCTGTTTCTGACCGACGGCGGGATCGAGACGACGCTCATCTTCCACGACGGGCTGGAGCTGCCCGACTTCGCCGCCTTCGTCCTTTTGAAGGCGCCGGAGGGCGAAGCGGCGCTGTCGAAGTACTTCCGCGCGTACGCGGAGATCGCTCGCCGGGCCGGCGCCGGCCTGATCCTCGAGAGCGCGACCTGGCGGGCCAGCGCGGACTGGGGGAAGCGCCTCGGGTACTCCGACGAGAAGCTCGCGGAGGTCAATCGGCGGGCGATCGCCATGCTCGAAGCGCTCCGGAATGAGTTCGCCACCGATCGCACGCGCATCGTGATCAGCGGATGCGTCGGTCCCCGCGGCGACGGCTACGTGGTCGAGAAGGCCATGTCGGCCGCGGAGGCCGAGGCGTACCACGCCGCGCAGATCGCGACGTTCGCGGAAACCGCGGCCGACATGGTCACCGCGATCACGATGAACTACGCCGAGGAGGCCGAGGGCGTGGCGCGCGCGGCGCGGGCGGCGGGCATGCCCGTCGTCCTCTCGTTCACCGTCGAGACCGACGGGCGACTTCCGACGGGGCAGCCGCTCGGCGAGGCGATCGAGGCCGTCGACCGCGCGACGAACGGCTACCCGTCGTACTACATGCTCAACTGCGCGCATCCTTCCCACTTCGAAGGCGTGCTCGCTTCCGCGAAGGACTGGGCCGGCCGCGTGCGGGGACTGCGGGCCAACGCCTCGAGGAAGAGCCACGCCGAGCTCAACGAGTCGGCGACGCTCGACATCGGCGATCCGGAGGAGCTCGGCCGGGACTACGCGCGCCTGAAGCGCGCGCTTCCGGCCCTGAGCGTGTTCGGGGGATGCTGCGGCACGGACGGGCGGCACGTCGGCGCGATCGCGAACGCCTGCGCGCCGCTCTTTCGTCCGGCGTGAGGCGGATGCCATGATCGTCCCTCGATCCGTCGCGCTCCCGGGGCGGGTCCGGCTCGAATACGTCGAGAGCGGCGATCCGGCCGGCGTCCCGGTCCTCTTTCTTCATGGAGTCACGGACTCGTGGCGGTCCTGGGAGCTCGTCCTGCCGCATCTTCCCCCGAGGATCCGGGCGATCGCTCTGACGCAGCGGGGCCACGGCGATTCGGAGAAGCCGGAGACCGGATACCGCGCCCGGGACTTCGCCGGGGACGTCGGCGCGTTCGCCGACACGCTCGGGCTCGGCTCCTTCGTTCTCGTCGGGCACTCGATGGGCGCGACCAACAGCCAGCGCTTCGCGATCGATCGTCCGGAACGGTTGCGGGGAATGATCCTCGTGGACGGATTCGGGAGCTTCCGGGACCACCCGGTTCTGGAGGACTTCTACCACTCCGAGCTTTCGGCGCTCGAGGACCCTGTACCGGAGCCTCTGGCCAGGGGCTTTCAGGAAAGCACCCTCGCGAAGCCCATTCCGCCGCCGTATCTCGAGACGGTCGTGGCGGAAAGCCTCAAGGTCCCGGCCCGCGTCTGGCGGGAGTGTTTTGCGGCGTTCCGCGACGACGAGTGCACGGCCGAGCTCGGCCGCATCCGGGCGCCGACTCTTCTGATCTGGGGCAATCTCGACGCTTTTGCTCTGCGTCGCGACCAGGATGCCATGCTCTCGGCGATCGCCGGCTCGCGCCTTATCGTCTATGAAGGCAGCGGCCACGCGGCTCACTGGGAGCAGCCGCAGCGATTTGCCTCGGATGTCGTCACGTTTTGCGAGAGTCTTCCCCGGCCGGATCCTGGAGGCGCTCGATGAAGCCCAAGACCGCGTACCTCGTTCTCGCCGTGATCGGAACCGTTCTTCCCTACACGCAGTTTCTTCCGTTCCTTCGCGCGCACGGTCTCGACCTCGGGCTGTTCGTCCAGGAGCTCTTCTCGACGCGCATCGGCGCTTTCTTCGGCCTGGACGTGATCGTGTCCGCGATCGTCCTGATCGTGTTCGTGTGGGTCGACGGCCGCCGGGCCGGAGTGCGACATCTCTGGGCGCCCATCGCGGGAACCCTCGCCGTGGGCGTCTCGCTCGGCTTGCCGCTGTTTCTCTATCTTCGGGAGGGAGCGCTCGAACGGCGTGGCGGCGTTCTCGAGCGGGCGCGATGAAAACGTCTTCGGACGTCGCCGCAGCGGCCGACGAGAACCTCGCCATCCACTTCACGTGGGTCCAGCGGCAGACGGCGGGGATGCGCGCGCTCCTCGAGGACGACCTCGTGCGGACGGAGTGCGGGATGGACTGCGACACGTTCAACGCCGTCTGTCGGGCGCGGTTCGCGCCCGGCGCCGCCGACCGGAAGATCGGCAAGGCGATCGCCTGGTTCTCGGGTCGGCCTTTTTCGTGGTGGGTGGGACCGGCCGACGTTCCCTGGGACCTCGGGCGCCGGCTCGCGGATGCCGGGCTCACAGCCTCGGAGACGGAGCTCGCGATGGAGGCGCCGATTTCCCGGATTCGCGACGACGGCGCGGCGCCCGAGGGCCTCGAGATTCGACGGGTCGCGACGCAACGGGGCCTCCTGGACTACGCGAACATCCAGGCCGCGAACTGGTGGCCGCCGGACGAGGCCGTCGTCCGCTTCTACGAGCTCGCGGCGCCGCTGCTGCTCTCACTCGACTCCCCGCTGCGCCTTTACGTCGGCTACGTCGGGACGGAAGCCGTCGCGGCTTCGGAGCTCACCGTCGGAGGCGGAGTCGCCGGCCTCTATGGCATCTCGACGGTCACAGAGCACCGCCGCCGCGGATACGGAACGGCACTGACCCTGCGGCCGCTACTGGAGGCACGCGGCCTGGGCCTGGAGCTCGCGGTGCTCCAGGCGTCGGCGGCGGGAGCGGGCGTTTATCGAAGGCTCGGGTTCGAGGAGTTCGGCGGAATCACGGAGTACAAACCGGCGCCGTAATACAGAGGTTCGGAAAGGGGAGGAATCGATGGCGGAGCTCAAGACGAAGAAAACGAAAGAAAGCGTCCCGGCCTTCCTGTCCAGGATCGAGGATCCGGAAGCGCGGAAGGACTGCAAGACTCTCGTCGGGCTGATGCAGGCCGCGACCGGCGCGAAGGCGAAGATGTGGGGCACCAGCATCGTGGGCTTCGGGGACTACCGCTACAAGTCACCTGCGACGGGCCGCGAAGGCGACTGGTTCACGATGGGGTTCGCGCCCCGCAAGGGCACGTTGACGCTGTACCTGATGTCTGGCGTCTCCAGCCACGAGGCGCTGCTTCGGAAGCTCGGCAAGCACAAGACCGGCGGAAGCTGCCTCTACATCAAGCGGCTCGCCGACGTGGACGGGGCGGTTCTGAAGAAGCTCATCCGAGAGTCGGCGAAGACGGCGAAGATGGGGGAGTTTCGGGCATGAGCCGGATCGAGGAACGTCTCGAGGAGCTTTCGCTCGAGCTGCCGACGCCGAGCCAGCCCGGAGCGAACTACGTGACTTTCATGGCGGCGGGCGGGCTCGTGTACCTGTCGGGCCAGCTCTGCCACTGGAACGGAGAGCGCCGCTACATCGGAAAGCTCGGGCGCGAGTTCGGTCTCGAAGAGGGTCAGGCGGCGGCGCGTTTGTGCGCCCTGAACCTGATCGCGCAGGCGAAGGTGGCCGCCGGCGGCGACCTCGACCGCGTCGCCCGCTGGGTCCGGCTCGGAGGCTTCGTCAACTCCATGCCGGACTTCACGGCTCAGCCGCAGGTCGTCAACGGCGCTTCGGACCTGATCGTCGCCGTCTTCGGCGACGCCGGACGGCATGCACGAACGTCGGTGGGCGTGGCGGTCCTGCCGTACGACGTGGCGGTCGAGGTCGACGCGATCGTCGCGATTCGCTGACCTTCTCCGCGGCACCGAGACGGACCGGATATCCTCCACGGATGAGGGTTTCCGGAACGGAGAACTGAGATGAGACGACAGGCCCTGGTCTTCGCGCTCGCCGCGCTGGTGGCCGCAGCCTCGAGCGCCGCCGCGCAGACCCCTTCCTCCGAGCCGGCGCCCTCGCTGCCGAGCGTCAAGCTCCCGCCCGAGCTGTCGCGCGTCCTGACCGACTACGAGGCCGCTTGGCTCGCGAAGGACGCCGCGGCGCTCGCGCGGCTCTTCGCCGAGGACGGCTTCGTTCTCCAGCGGAACAAGCCCCCCGTGCGCGGCCGCGCCGCGATCGAGAAGGCCTACGCGGGTGCCGGCGGGCCGCTGACGCTTCGCGCGTTTGCGTATGCGACCGAGGGGCCGGTCGGCTACATCATCGGGGGCTACGCCGCCCGCGTCGGCGAACCCGACGACGGCAAGTTCACCCTGACGCTCAAAAGGGGCTCGGACGGGAAGTGGCTGATTATGTCCGACATGGACAACGGAAACCGGCCGCCCCGTTGAATGCCCCTCGGTCTTCCGCGCGCCCGGAAGACCTCGTCCGCGTAAGCACGCGCCTTCTCGAGGCGATCGTCCGCCGCGACGCGGCCGTACTCGAGGAGCTGCTGGACCCGGAGTTCGTGCACCTCGACGGGAACGGCGTCCGGACCCTGCGCGCCGAATTCATCGCCACGGTCCTCTCCTCGACCTACACGGTGCTCGATGCCGGTTTCGAGTCACTCTCGGTCGACGTCGTCGGAGGCCTCGGCGTGGTCAACGGCATCCAACGTGCAGAGGTGGCGCTCGGGGAGGGCGAACGCGTCGTCTCGCGCGGTGCCTTCACGCGACGTGTTCGTGGCAACGGAAGCGGGCTGGCGGATCCGCCTCGCCCGCTCCATGGAGCTCGATGGCTAAGCGCAGAGTCCTGTCGCGGTGTTCTGATCGGGCTCGGCGCCCTGATTCTCCTGTTGCCCGTTCTCTTCCTCGTCGCCTACCGCGTCGCGGCGAAGAAGGCTCTGTCGGGACCGGCCCTGCGCGCGGAGATCAACCAGAAGCCGGACGACCTCCTCATCAACTGGGATGAGGCCGTCTCGACCTGGCCGGGGCGCGTATCGGTCAAGAACCTTTCGATCCGGGGGAGCGATCCGAACGTGCAGTGGGTCGTGATCCTGCCCGAGGCGACGCTGCGTTACGACCTGTTGCCGCTTCTGCGCAAGACGTTCGTCGTCACGGAGCTTCGGCCGGCGTCCCTTCAGTTCCGCCTTCGCCAGAAGTTGAAGGCCGGGAACGTCGATGCAGCGCTCGTCAAGATGCTGCCACCGGTCCCGGGCTTCCCGGACCCGCCGCTTCGCGTCGAGGGCGTCAAGCAGCTGCCTCCACCGCCCGACCCGTTCACGATCGAGCTGAAGGACGTCGCGACCGACGCTTTCAACGACATCTGGGTGGACGGTTTCCGGTTCCAGGGCCGGGCCTCTCTCCGCGGAAGCTTCCGGCTGAAGCCGGGACATCGGGCGCAGATCGGCCCTGCGTCGGTGGTCTTCTCGGGCGGTCCCGCTGAAGCTCGGGGAAGCCAATGCTCTCTCGGAGACGAAGGGCAAGATCGAGGCGACCTTCGCGGAGTGGGACGTCCAGGAGCTGGAGGGCGACAAGGTGTGGCGGGTCGTCACGGCCCGGGTCGAGCTGTCCGGGCCCCTCGGGGGCGTGGACTTTCTGGAGGGCGTGCTGGACCCGGGGCCCGGCCAGCGTTTCTCGGGCGGAACCGGCTCGTTCGCGCTCGCGGGCGGGATCGATAAGGGCGTGGCGTCGGGAGCCGTGAATCTGACGGCGAAGAAGGCGCGCTACGCGCGGTCGGACCTCCGACTCGTGGGAAACGCGGCCGCGAAAGTGAAGATCTCCGGTTTTCAGCTCGACGGCGGCTCGGCCGACATCTCGGGAAGCTCGGTGAACCTCACCGACGTCTTCGTCACCGACGCGATTCAGGGGACGAAAGCCTGGTGGGGCGAATTCGAAGTGCCGAAAGGAAAACTCCAGGGCGGACTGACGGCGAAGCTCACCCTCCGGTGCAAGGACGGCCGGCCGCTGGTCGCCTTCCTCGGCAAGCTCCCCAAGTGGGCGATGGGCCTGATCGATCTCGACAGTCTCACGGCGGCGGCCGACGTCGTCTTGTCCGAGGCGCGGACGGTCGTGCGCGGGCTCGAGGCCTCGGGTGGAGACTTCAAGATCGCGGGGGAGTACGACCGGCGCGGCCGGCAATCCCGGGGCGCCTTCCTGATCGACAACGGCGGCCTGCTGGTCATCGGCGTGGAGCTCGACAACGGCCGCGCCGTCGTCCACCCGCTGCTCGGGCGGCAATGGTTCGAGAAGACCCGGCCGACGATTCATGACGCGCCTGCGGCTGAGCCGGCGCCGAAGACCGAGAAACCAGCCGGCAAGAAGAACCTCCTGAGGCCGCGCTAGAATCCCCCCGCTTCACGGCTTCCGTTTCGCCGTCCCGGTTCGTCGTTTCGCCGTCGCATGGGAGGAATTCGATGAGGCAGCGGATTTTCGCGTCCGGTCTCGGCCTGGTCCTCGCACTGGGGCTCGCCGCCCAGGAGTCGCCGCTCCCGGCGCTCGACGCTCTCGAGTTCGCCCGCATGAAGGACGCCAAGGCGGAACGCATTTCCTCGTCGAGCCCGAATCCCGCTTCCAACAACGACAGCAAGCAGCCCATCCCGGGCGAGACGATCGTGCTCGCGGACCTGAAGGGCCCGGGCGTCGTCACGCACATCTGGCTGACGATCGCGGCCAACGAGTACGCCTGGCCGCGGCTCGTGCGCCTGCGCGTCTACTACGACGGGAACCCGGAGCCCTCGGTCGACGCGCCGGTCGGCGACTACTTCGCGGTCGGACACGGTTTCGAGCGATGGGTGAAGTCCGAGATGGTCTTCGCGACTTCCGAGGGCCGGGCGCGCAACGGGTATTGGCCGATGCCCTTCGCGAAGTCCTGCAGGATCACGTTGACGAACGAGGGACGCCGACGCCTCGATCACGTGTACTACCACGTCGACTGGTCGAAGGTGCCGGCGCTGCCGCCCGACACGCTCTATTTCCACGCGCGCTACAAGCAGGAGCTTCCCGCCGAGGCGGAGAAGAAGGTCTACACGTTCCTCGACGTGAAGGGGCGGGGCTTCTACGCCGGCACTGTTCTCAGCGTCGTCCAGCCGGAGGCCGGATGGTTCGGCGAAGGCGACGAGAGGATCTACGTCGACGGCGAGAAGGAGCCCTCGATCATCGGCACCGGCTCCGAGGACTACTTCAACGACGCCTGGGGCCTCCATGTCGTCGACGGGCCGTACTATGGCGTGACCGTCGCGGACGGCACGGGACTCGGCTCGCGCATGACGGGCTACCGCTGGCACATCAAGGACCCCATTCCGTTCAAGAAATCCTTCCGTTTCGACATGGAGCACCTGGGCTGGACGTTCAACAACGACGGTTCGCTCAAGTCGCCGTTCGGAACGCGCGACGACCTCTACTCCTCGGTGGCGTTCTGGTACCAGGAGGGTGTCGCGACGGGTCTCTGGCCGGTGCCCTACGGTTCGGCGCGGCTTCCCCAGGGCAACGCGATCCAGTTCGAGGTCGAGAAGGTCGCCTCCCAGGCGAAGGCGGAGAAGGGGGCAGCGTCCGTGTTCCCGGACCTCTTCTGGTCGAAGGACGTTCTCATCTTCAAGGCGGAGGGGCCGGGCTCGAGGATCGAGATCCCGTTCGAGGTCGAGGAAGCCGGCGACTACGAGCTCTACACGCAGATCGCCATGGGCTCGGACTACGGGATCTACAACGTGCTGCTCGACGGCAAGCCGCCGGTCGCGCCGGTCCTCGAGCACGAGCCGGGCGCGGACGTCCGGCCGGAGCTCTCGTTCGACGGCTATGCGTACGAGACCTACGTCGGCCGGGACTACCAGGTCGGCTGGCCGCGCCTGACGAAAGGACGGCACACGCTGACCTACGTGTGCCTCGGCAAGAACGCGGCGTCGACGGGTTACGTGCTCGGCGTCGACAACATCGTCCTCGCCGAGGTGGGAGCGAAGGGCTGGGCGAAGGCGGCGAACGTGAAGCCGCCCGTTGTCCCCACGGACCTCGCGGGGGCGACGCGCGCTCTTTCCGATCCGGACCTCGTCGTGCGCGGCCTCGCCGCGCGTGAGCTCCGCGCGATGGGGCCGGCCGCGGCTCCCGCCACGGACGCGCTCGCCTCCCGCCTGAAGGACCCCGAGTGGATCGTGCGCATGGCCTCGGCGGAGGCGCTGGCGGCGATCGGGCCGAAGGCGGCGCCGGCGGTCTCGGCGCTCACGGCCGCCGCGGGAGCCCCAGGCGAAAACGTCAACGTCGTGCGTGCCTGTGCCCAGGCCCTCGGCGCGATCGGGCCGGCAGCGAAGAGCGCTCTGCCGGTGCTCCAGGCGATCGCCGCGAAGCCGGTTCTGCACGTGAACGGCGTGATCGAACGGTCGCCGTCGGACGCCGCCGAACGGGCGATCCGCGAGATCGAGAGCCCCGCGAAGAAGTGAGCGGCGAACGCGCCGCCCGACTGTTCCACGCGTTCTGCGGGCTCGCCGGCGCGGCGGTGATCGCGGCGACGTTCCTGTCGGCGTTCGGCATCGTCCCAATCGCCGCCTACGCGACGGTTTTTCGCGTCTTCGTCTTCCGTGGCGGTTTCGTGCTCGCCGGCGGAGTGTTTGCGCTCGCCGTGCTCCTGAAATTTGCGTTCGCGCGAAACGGGCTCGCCGGCGTGGGTCCGCGAAGCCTGGCGTTCGCCGCGTCGCCGTGGACCATCCGCGGCCTCTGCCTGTCGACCGCCCTCGCGTTCCTCGCGACCGAGGTCGGCAAGCTCGCGCATCAAGGCGAGATGCGCGCTTTCTTCACGGCGTCGGGTTATCCCGCGTGGCTCCTCTACGTCGTGATCGCGGTCGAGACGATCGGCGCCATCGGCCTGCTGGAGCCGCGCGTCCGGCTCGTGGCCGCGCTGGGCCTCGGCCTCGTGATGGTCGGCGCGATCGTCACGCACGCTCGAAACGGCGATCCCTTCACCGACTCGCTCGAGGCGGTGCATTTGCTGGCCACGCTTCTGACGATCATGGGCATCGCGGTGCTCCGCGAGCGCGTGCCCGCCGGAGGCGTCATAGAATCCGGCCCAACCACGCGGAGGACACGATGAAATTCGGTCTCCAGTCATGAGACGCGCGACGCTGGGTCTTTTCGTCTTCCTGCTCGCCGGGTTCCTCTCGGCGCAGACGCGGCGTCCGATCACGGCCCAGGACCTATGGGCGTTCCAGCGCGTCGGCGCGCCGGTTCTCTCGCCGGACGGAAAGACGGCGGTCTTCACCGTCGCGGAATGGTCCATCCCGAAGAGCAAGAGCACATCGAGCCTTTGGCTTCTCGACGTCGCGGGCGGCGAGCCCCGGCGGCTGACGTTTGCGCAGGGCGCATCCGACGGCACGCCGGCCTGGAGCCCCGACGGGAAGCGGATCGCCTTCCTTTCCAAGCGCGGCGACGACGAGGTCGCGGCGCTCTACGTGATCCCGCTGGGCGGAGGGGAGGCCCGGCGCGTGGCGAGCGCTCCCTACGGCTTCCGAGCGCCGAAGTGGCTTTCGGCCGGACGCATCGCGGCGCTGACGCAGGTCCTTCCGGACCTCGCCGGCAAGCTCGAGAAGAGCGATCTCGATGCGATGCGCAAGGAGATGAAGCGGCGCAAGGACTCTTTGATGACGGCCCGCGTCACCGAGGAGCGGCAGTACCGGTTCTGGGATCGGACCCTCGCCGAAGGCGTGGCGGACAAGCTCGTCGCCATCGATGCCGAGACGGGAGCGCTGACGGACCTGACGCCGGGCTGGAACCGGCTGTTCTCGACGGTCATGGAGCCCGGCTTCGACGTATCGCCCGACGGCCGGTCCATCGCCATGGCCATCAACGCCACGCCGCCCCCGTACCGCGAGCGCACCAATCTCGACGTCTACCTCATCCCGGCCGACGGCACCGGCGCTATGCGCGATCTGACCGCCTCGAACCCGTTCACCGACGACTCGCCTCGCTTCGCGCCCGACGGCCGTTTCCTCTACTACGTCCGCGAGGCCAAATACACCGCGGGCAACCGCAGGATTGCGCGGATCGAGCTCGCGACCGGCGCGACGGCGACCCTGACCGAGCCGTACGATCGGTCCTTCGATGCCGTCTCTTTCTCGGGAGACTCGCGAACCCTCTTCGCGACGTCGGAGGACAAGGGCTCGGTCGCGATCTTCCGCATGGCGGCGGACGGCACGGGCCTGACGAAGCTGTACGGCGAGGGCACCTCGACCGGGCTCGCCGTCCGCGCGGGCACGGTCGTCTTTCTCAACGAGGTCGCAAACCGCCCGGCCGAGCTCCATACCTGGGACGTGGCGCGCGGCGCGGCGCGGCGGCTGACGCGTTTCAACGACACGTTCCTCGCGACCCTCGATCTCGGGCGGACCGAGTCGCGGGAGTTCTCGGGAGCGGGAGGCGACCGCGTCCAGATGTTCGTCACGTACCCGCCGGGCTTCGATCCGAGTCGGAAGTACGCGCTCGTCCAGATCCTCCACGGCGGGCCCCACACGATGTTCCGCGATGACTTCGGCTATCGCTGGAATCAGCACGTCTTCGCTTCACCCGGTTACGTCGTGGCCCGCGTCAACCGGCACGGCTCGACCGGGTTCGGCGAGGCGTTCGTCGGGTCGATCGACGCCGCCTGGGGAATCAAGCCGACGGAGGACATCCTGGCGTCGACGGAGGTCCTGGTGAAAGAGATCCCGGCGATCGACGGGACGAAGGTGGCCGCGGCCGGCGCCAGCTACGGCGGATACCTCGCGGCCTGGCTGCTGGGCCACACGGATCGCTTCGCGTGTCTCGTCAATCACGCGGGCGTCAACGACTTCATCACCGAGTACGGCAGCGACACGACGAGCTACGGTTTCGACGCCTCGGTCTGGGGCGGCACGCCCTGGAAGGACCCCGAGGGAATGCAGAAGAACAACCCGATGACCTATGCCGCGAGCTTCAAGACGCCGATGCTGATCACCGCGGGTGAGCAGGACTATCGCGTCCCGTACGGCAACAGCCTCTCGCTCTACGGCGTGCTGCAGGCGATGGGCGTGCCGTCGCGGCTGCTCCTGTTCCCCAACGAGAACCACTGGGTCCTGACGCCCCAGAACTCGATCTACTGGAACTACGAAGTGCAGCAGTGGCTGGCCCGCTACATCGGCGGCAAGCCCATGGACAAACCGGTCTTTCCGGCCGAGGAGAAGTAGGCGCCCCATGAGCTCCGATCAAGCCCGGTGCGAAGGAAGTCGTCCTCGTCGCGAGCGGCGACTCGCGTCTCGCGGCGAACCAGCGCTGCTGGCCGGCGCAGCAGGCCCTCGAGAAGGCGGTCGACAAGGCGTTCGGCGAGCTCGGCGCGCGGATCACGCGCGGCCATGCGTACGACGCCGAGAAGAAGCACGGCTTCATCGACGGGCAGGCGAAGGGGATCCAGATCTTCCGCAAGATCGATCCCGACGCGCCCCTCGTCGTCGCCGAGGCGGTGTGGGAGTACACGAGCCACATCCTCGCCGGCCTGACGAAGCACCGCGGCCCGATCCTCACGCTCGCCAACTGGAGCGGCGAGTGGCCGGGTCTCGTCGGGATGCTCAACGTGAACGCCTCGCTGACGAAAGCCGGGATTCCCTACAGCTCGATCTGGAGCGAGGACTTCGAGGACGGCTTCGCCCGCGGAGGGCTGCGGCAGTGGCTCGCCGAGGGGAGCATCGCCCACGACACGAGCCACGCGCAGGCGATCGAGGACCGGACCTTCAACGGCAACTTCGCCGAGGACCGGGCGCGCGGCGCCGCGCTCGGCGAAGAGCTGCGGCGCGACCAGGCCATCATGGGCGTCTTCGACGAGGGCTGCATGGGGATGTACAACGCGATCATCCCCGACGACCTCATGCACGCGATGGGCCTCTTCAAGGAGCGCCTGTCGCAGTCGATGCTCTTCGCCGCGATGCGCGAGGTCCCGGACGCGACGGCGCGGCGCCACTACGAGTGGCTCACGAAGCACGGCATGAAGTTCGCGCTCGGAAAGGACGAGGCCACCGAGCTGACGGAGTGGCAGGTCCTCGAGGGCCTCAAGATGTACGACGCGGCCGTGACGATGGCCCACGACTTCGGCTGTGCCGCGATCGGAATCCAGTACCAGCAGGGGTTGAAGGACATCTGCGTCGCGTCGGATCTGACCGAGGGGCTGCTCAACAACCCCGATCGGCCGCCCGTGCGCGGCAAGGACGGCCAGCCGCTCTTCGAGGGCCTCGCCGTGCCGCACTTCAACGAGGTGGACGAGTGCGCGGGCGTCGACGCGCTCCTGACGAACCGCGTGTGGATGGACCTGGGGATCGATCCCTCCACGACGCTCCACGACGTGCGCTGGGGCGCGCCGGTCGAGGAGAGCGGCGTGGACGCGTACGTCTGGGTCTTCGAGATCTCGGGCGCGGCGCCGGCCTCGCACTTCATCGGGGGCTACGGCGGCGCGAAGGGCGAGCGGCAGCCGCCGATGTATTTCCCGAAGGGCGGCTCGACGCTCAAGGGCGTCTCGAAGCCGGGCGAGATCGTCTTCTCGCGGATCTACGTCAAGAACCACGCGCTTCACATGGACATCGGGCGCGGCGGCGTCGTCAAGCTGTCGGACGAAGAGACCGAGCGGCGCTGGCAGGCGACGACGCCCCAGTGGCCGATCATGCATGCGGTGCTCTACGGCATCACGCGCGACCAGATGATGGCCAAGCACATGGCGAACCACATCCAGGTGGCCTACGCGCCGGACGCGCTGACGGCGAACCGCGCGCTCGTCCGCAAGGCGTCGATGGCCCGGGCCCTCGGCATCCAGGTCAATCTCTGCGGCGATCCCGAGCAGTCGCTCGACCGGCACCAGGCGGCGCAGTACCGGGCGTGACGCCTTAATGTCGCCGGCGCCCCGGACCCCCTGCGCCATCGGTCTCGATTTCGGCACGGCCTCGGTGCGGGCCGTCGTCGTCGAGACGGCGACGGGCAGGGAGCGCGGCGTCTCCGTCGTCGACTACCCGCACGGCGTCATCGACGACGCGCTCCCGGGCTCGGGGCAGAAGCTGCCGGCCGACTGGGCGCTCCAGCATCCCGGCGACTGGGTGTTCTCGATCGAGAAGGCCGTTCCGCAGGCGCTCGCGGCGGCGGGCGTTCCGAAGGAGGCGATCGTCGGGATCGGCGTCGACTTCACCTCCTGCACCGTGCTCCCCGTGGACGCGACCGGAGCGCCGCTGTGCCTCTCGCCGGCGTGGGCCGCGCGGCCGCATGCCTGGGTGAAGCTCTGGAAGCACCACGCCTCCCAGCCGCAGGCGGATCGGATCAATGCGCTGGCGGAGAAGCGAGGCGAGGCCTTTCTCGCGGACTACGGCGGCAAGACGTCTTCGGAATGGCTGGCGGCGAAGGCGCTGCAGATCCTCGACGAGGACCCCGAGGTCTACGCCGCTGCGGCGTCGATCGTCGAGGGCGGGGACTGGATCGTGGGGGAGCTCTGCGGCGCCCGCGTGCGGAACTCCTGCGGCGCCGGCTACAAGGGTTTCTGGAACCGTGAGCGCGGCTTTCCCTCGCCGGAGTTCTTCGGCGCGCTCGATCCGCGCTTCGCGAATCTCGCCTCGAAGCTCGGCGGCGAGATCGTCCCGCCGGGACGCCGTGTCGGCGGACTGACGGAGGCGATGGCCGAACGCCTCGGACTCGTTGCGGGGACGGCCGTGGCCGCCGCGATCATCGACGCGCACAGCGCGGTGCCCGCGGCCACGGTCGTCGAGCCCGGACGGATGGTGATGGTCATGGGGACGTCGACTTGCCACATGCTCCTCGCCGACCGGCACGCGAAGGTCGAGGGCGTCGGCGGCGTCGTCCAGGACGGCATCGTCGAGGGATTCGCGGGCTACGAGGCCGGGCAGCCCGCCGTCGGCGACATATTCGGCTGGTTCGCAAAGCTCGTCGGCGGTGGCGCCGAAGGCTTCGCCGCCCTCGAGAAAGAAGCCGCGGCTTCGCCGCCCGGCGGAAATGGCCTGCTCGCGCTGGACTGGTGGAATGGCAACCGCTCTGTCCTGGTCGACGCGAATCTCTCGGGCCTCCTCGTGGGAATGACGCTCGCGACGACGGCGGGGGACATCTACCGGGCGCTGATCGAAGCCACGGCGTTCTCGACGAGGCGCATCCTCGACGCGTTCGAAGGCGAGCGGATCCCGGTCAAAGAGTTGATTGCGGTCGGCGGCCTCGCGGAACGCAGCCCTCTCCTGCTCCAGGTCTACGCCGACGTGACCCGCCGCCCGATCGGCCTGGCCGCTGCCGTCAACGCCTCGGCTCTGGGCGCCGCGATGCTGGGAGCGGTCGCGGCGGGGCCGGCGGCGGGCGGCCACGCCTCGTTCCAGGACGCCGCGCGCGCGATGGCCCGGCTGAAACCCGAGCGGATCGCGCCGGACCCGTCACGCGCGGACCGCTACGACGCGCTGTATCGCGACTGGCTGGAGCTCCACGATCACTTCGGGAAGAAGACGGACCTGATGAAGCGATTGCGCCGGGACCGCGCATGACGACATCCCTCGTCGAGGCGCGCGGCATCTCGATGGAGTTCCCGGGGGTCCGGGCGCTCGACGGCGTGGACTTCGACGTGCGGGCGGGCGAGGTTCACGCCCTCATCGGCGAGAACGGCGCGGGCAAGTCGACTCTGATCAAGATCCTGTCGGGCGAGATCGCGGATTACTCCGGCGAGGTCCGCATCGACGGCGAGCCGCGGCGAATGGCCAGGCCGCGGGAGGCGATCGAGGCGGGGATCGCGGTCATCCCGCAGGAGCTTCAGCTGGTCTCCTCGCTGTCGGTCGCCGAGAACATCTTTCTCGGACGTCCGCGGTCGCTCCTTTCCGGAGCCGGCGCGGCGCTCGAGACGCTCGGTGAGACCCACGTGGCGCCCGAGGAGCTCGTGTCCCATCTCGAGGCCGGCCAACGGCAGCTCGTCGCGATCGCGCGGGCCCTGTCTCTCGACGCGCGGCTCATCATCATGGACGAGCCGACCACGTCTTTGTCGGCGCCCGAGGCCGCGCGCCTCGAGCGGCTGATCGAGCGGCTCTCGGCCCGCGGCGTGGCGATCGTGTACATCTCCCACAAGCTCGACGAGGTCGAGCGCCTGGCCGACCGGATCACGGTGCTGCGCGACGGAAAACGCATCGTCACGCGCGATGCGGACGCCGTCGACGAAGCCGAGATGGTGCGGCTGATGGTCGGACGCCGGATCGACCGCGTCGAGCTCGCTCCGGTTCCGGAGAATGCGCCGGAAGTCCTGCGCGTCGAGAATCTTTCGGTCGCCGACCCGGACCGGCCGGGCGGCCGTCGCGTCGCCGACGTGTCTTTTTCGCTCCGTCGCGGCGAGATCCTCGGCTTCGCGGGACTGATCGGAGCGGGACGCACGGATCTTCTTCTCGCGCTGACGGGCGCGCTCGAGAAACCGGTGACGGGTCGGGTGCGCGTCGCCGGGGAGGACTATCGCCCCGCGAGCCCCTCCGACGCGAAGGCGGCCGGGCTGGTCCTGCTTCCCGAAGAGCGCAAGTCCCAGGCGATCTTTCCGGACCTCTCCGTTCTCGAGAACGTCGTACTGCCTTCGCAGGAGCGGACGGCGCGCGCGGGTTGGATCGATCGCCGGCGCGCGCGAAAAGACGGCGAAGGGCTCATGCAGGACACGGGCGTGCGGGCGGCGTCGGCGGATGTTCCGATCGCGACGCTTTCGGGCGGCAACCAGCAGAAGGCGATCCTCGCCCGCTGTCTCTACGCTTCGCCGTCGGTGCTGCTGCTGGATGAACCGACTCGCGGAATCGATCTGGCGGCGAAAGCGGACGTCTACGCGTTGCTTCGCCGCCTGGCCGGTGAAGGCTTCGGGATCGTCCTCTGTTCCTCCGAGATGTCCGAGATCCTGACGCAGTGCCACCGCGTGCTCGTGTTCCGGGACGGGCGTGTCACGGCCGAGTTGCCGCACGCCGAGGCCACCGAGGAACGGATCCTCGGGGCGGCGGCGGGAACATCGGTCGTGAAGCCGCCCGAGATCTCGGGAGGCCCGCCCGGCGGCCCGCCCTCGCCTCCGCCCGCGCCGAAGCGCCGGCGCTTCTCCCGCTATACCGGGCTCTTCGGCCTCGCGGCCGTGCTCCTCCTCTCGATCGTGTTCTCTCCGGTGCGGGGAGGGCGTCCGGTCTTTCTCGACATCGGGAACCTCACGGACATCCTGCGGCAGGTCGCCGAGAAGGGGATCCTCGCCGTCGGGATGACGGCGGTCGTGATCTCGGGAGGCATCGACCTCTCCGTCGGGTCGGTGCTCGCCCTCGCGGCGACCCTGACGGCCTGGTGCCTCATGAAGGCCGGGCTGGGGCTCGGCGCGACGATCCTCGTGGTGCTGGCCGCCGGCGCCGTCTGCGGCGCGATCAACGGATTCGTCGTGGCGCGGTGGCGGCTGCAGCCCTTCATCGCCACGCTCGCCACGATGAGCGCGGCCCGGGGAGTCGCCCGGTACGTCAGCGGCGGCATGGCGATTCCGCTGGGCTTCGGCGAGGGCGGCGCGCCGGAGTCCGTGCACCGGCTGGCGGGGACGCTCCTGCCCTTCGTGCCGGCGCCGGCCGTGCTGTTCCTGCTGACGGTCGTCGGCATGCACATCTTTCTTTCGAAGATGAGCGGCGGCCGGTATCTCTACGCCATCGGCGACAACGAGACGGCCGCGCGGATCTCGGGGATCCGCGTCGCCTGGCACAAGGCCGGCGTCTACGTCCTCGCGTCCGTGCTGGCGGCCCTCGCGGGCATCGTCCACTGCGCCCAGCTCGAGCAGGGCAATCCCAACGACGGGGTGGCGTACGAGCTCGACGCGATCGCGGCCGTCGTGATCGGCGGAACCAGTCTCTCGGGCGGAATCGGATCGGTCGGCGGTACGCTCGTCGGCGTGCTGATCATCGGAGTCATCAACAACATCATGGGGTTGAACAATGTCGATGCGAACCTGCAGCTCATCCTCAAGGGCGTCATCATCCTCGGCGCGGTCTGGCTCCAGCGGAAGAGGCGGTAGCCTCGCCGGAGTCCTCGCGCTTGCGGCTGTCGCGATCCTCGCCGCCGGTTGCGGCAAAGCGAAGTCCGGCAAGCACCTCATCGGCTTCTCGCAGTGCAACCTCGGCGAGCCCTGGCGGGTCTCGATGAACGCCGACGTCGCCGCGGCGGCGAAGAACTTCCCGGACATCGAGATCGCGTATGCCGACGCCCAGCAGGACAATGCGAAGCAGGTGGCGGACGTCGAGAACTTTCTCCGCCAGAAGATCGATCTGCTCATCATCTCGCCCAACGAAGCGAAGCCCCTGACGCCGATCGTGCGCCGGGTCTTCGAGCAGGGAATTCCGGTCATCGTTCTCGACCGCGCGATCGAGGGCGACACGTACACGACGTTCATCGGGGCGGACAACCGCGAGATCGGGAAGGCCGCCGGAACGTTCATCGCGAAGGCGCTGAACGGAAAGGGGAGCATCGTCGAGATCAAGGGACTGCCGGGATCGCCGCCGGCGCGCGACCGCAGCGAAGGCTTCCGGGAGGCGATCGCGGGCTCGCCGGACATCAAGATCGTCCACGATCCGGTCGGCCAACTGGCTGCGCGAGGAGGCCATGGCGCAGATGGAGTCGGCGCTGGCGGCGCACGAAAAGATCGACCTCGTCTACGCCCACAACGACCCGATGGCGATGGGCGCGTTTCTGGCCGCGAAGGCCAAGGGGCGCGACGCCCGGATGCTCTTCGTCGGCATCGATGCCCTGCCCGGCCTCGACGGGGGTCGGCAGGCCGTCGCCGACGGGAAGCTCTCGGCGACCTTCATCTATCCGACCGGCGGCAAGGAGGCGGTCGATGTCGCCGAGAAGATCTTCAAGGGCGAAACGGTCCCGAAGACGATCGTGCTGCCGACCGCCATGATCACGAAGGAGAACGTGGCGGAGTTCCTGTCGAAGTAAAATAGAGGCGTGAGGAAGACGACGGGCGCCGCCGCGGCAATCGCCGCGGTCCTCCTCTGTGGCGCGTCGCCCTCGCCCGCCCCCGCCCGCAAGGCCGTCCGGGCCGCGGCGATGCTCGACGTCGTCGCCGGGCGCCTCGTCGAGAACCCCGTCGTCCTCATCGAAGGCGAGCGGATCACCGCGGTCGGGCCCGGCCTCGCCATCCCGCGCGGCGCGGAGGTCTTCGACCTCGGTGATGTGACGATCCTCCCGGGGCTCATCGACTGCCACACGCACGTGACGACGACGTACCGCTTTTCCCTCGAGGGCGGCCCGATGCAGGACGCCGTGACGGCCGCGGGGCGAGCGAAGATCACGCTCGACGCCGGGTTTACGACCGTGCGGGACCTCTGGGCCAAGGACTTCACCGACGTCGCGCTGCGGGACGCGATCGACCGCGGCGAGGTCGAGGGGCCGCGCATGCTCGTCGCCACGCTCGCGATCGGCTCGACGGGCGGCCATAACGAGGACGTCGAGGGTCTCTCGCCGACGATCACGGTCGGGGGCGAGTCGGGCATCGCCGACGGCGTCGACGGCGTGCGCAAGCTGGCGCGCTACGAGATCAAGTACGGCGCGGACGTTCTGAAGATCATGGCGACGGAGGGCGGCAGCGAGGGCAGGAACGTCCCGAATGAAACGCAGTTCTCGCTCGAGGAGATGAAGGCCATCGTCGAGGAGGGCCACCGCTACGGAAAGAAGGTCGCCGCGCACGCGCACGGGACCGACGGCATCAAGACGGCGATCCGCGCCGGCGTCGATTCGGTCGAGCACGGGACGCTGCTCGACGACGAGGGCGTCCGGATGCTCAAGGAGAAGGGCGTCTTTCTCGTTCCGACGGGCGCGATCTGGGTGGAAGAAGAGGAAGTCGAGCGGGAGCGACGCGCCGGCCTGGCGGAAGGAACGCGAGGCGGGCTTCCGGAAAGGCAGCGAGGAGGGGTTCCGCAAGGCCGTCGCCGCCGGGGTGAAGATCGCGATGGGCTCGGACTCTTCCGTCCTGCCGCATGGCGAGAACGCGAAGGAGATCGTCTGGATGGCGACGCACGGCATGACGCCGCTCGACGCGATCCGCGCCGCGACGGTCAACGCGGCGGAGCTTCTCGGCTGGTCGGACCGCGTCGGCTCGATCGCCCCGGGGAAGCTCGCGGACATCATCGCTGTCCGCGGCAACCCGCTGAAGGACGTGACCACTCTCGAGCGGGTGGCCTGGGTGATGAAGGGCGGCGTCGTCATGAAGGACGCGATCGGGATCGCGAAGGTGAAGGAGCTTCTGGACGCTCGCAAGCGCGGCGATCCGGCCGCGGCGCGCGAGCTGATGTCGGCGGACGCGCGCATCTGGTGGGAGAAGAGGGCGGGCGCCGGGGAGCCCTGGGGCCTCGTGTCGAAATGGAGCGGCTGGGATTCTTACTTCCACTCGCAGAACGACTACTCCGATTTCCGCGAGGCGGGAGACACCGTCACCGCCTCCGGCGTGGAGATCAACGACTTCTATCGCCTCATCGAGCGTCCTCCGCAGAGGTTCCGGGCGACGTGGTGGCTCGATTCCTCCGGCAAAATCGCCGGCTTCCTCTACGAGCCGCGCGGCTCGACCGTTCCCGGCCAGGATCGTCTCGAGGAGTTCAAGACCTGGGCGCGAAAAGAAAAACCCGCGGAGCTCGAGTACCTGATGCCGGACGATCGGTTCGATCCCACGGGTGACCGGCCCCAGCGCTTCCACGCGATTCTGGTCGAGTGGCGCCGCGCGGCGGGATTGCCCCCGATCGAACTCTCGTCCGCGAATCCGACGCCGGCCGCGGCGCCGGCGAGCGCATCGCTGGCCGGCAGGGAGTGGGCGCTCGAGTCGCTGGCCGGCGAAGCGATTCCCGCGGCGACGGGCGGCCGCCCGATCACGATCACGTTCGCCGACGGCCGCGTCTCCGGATCCGGCGGATGCAATCGCTTCTCCGGCACCTACACGCTCACTGGCGACGCGCTCCAGTTCGGCCCCCTCGCCGCCACGAAGATGGCCTGCCCGGCGATGGAGCTCGAGGGCCGCGTCTTCGCGGCCCTGCAAGCCGTCCGGCGCTGGAAGGTCGTGGCGGGCTCCCTCGAGCTCCTCGACGCCTCGGGCAAGGTCCTCGCCCGCTTCCGCTGAACGGGTGCCCACCCTCGCGCCCGCATGACGCCGAGACTCGCGACGCTCGCGGATCTTCCGGCGCTCGCGGAGCTCATCCCCGTCTCGGCGCGCGCGCTCTCCCGCGGCTTCTACACCGAGGCGCAGACTGAGGCGGCCATCCGTTACGTCTTCGGCCCGGACACCCGGCTGATCGCCGACGGGACGTATTTCCTCGTCGAAGAGGAAAACGTCGTCGCGGGCTGCGGCGGCTGGAGCCGGCGGAAGACGCTCTACGGCGGCGACCAGATGAAGGCGGCGGAAGACCCGCTCCTCGATCCCCGGACCGACGCGGCCCGAATTCGCGCTTTCTTCGTCCATCCCGCCTTCGCGCGGCGCGGCGTGGGCACGGCGATCCTCGACGCCTGCCTCGGCGCGGCGCGCTCCGCGGGTTTCCGCCGGGTGGAGCTCGCGGCGACCCTGCCGGGCGTTCCGTTCTACCGGGCGCTGGGCTTTGCGGAGCGCGAGTCGCTGGCCGTGCCGATGCCGGACGGCCAGGCGCTGCCCATCATCCGGATGGAGAGGGAACTATGATTCCCACGCCACAGCCACAGGAGGTTTCCCGATGATGCTCGCCGCCGCGCTCCTGACCCTGGCCTCGGTCCAATCGGCGCCGTCCGCCGCGCCGCCGGACACGACGCCCGCTCCGGGGCGCTTCTTCGCGGTGGAGTTCCGGCCGGGTGCGAAGTGGGACGCCGCGAAGCCGCCCCAGGAGCAACCCGGTTTCGGGGACCACTCGCAGAACCTCCAGCGGATGCGCAAGGAGGGACGAATTCTCCTCGGGGGGCGCTACTCGGATCGCGGGCTCCTCGTCCTTTCGGGGGTCTCCGAAGACGAGATCCGCGCGCTCTTCGCCGCCGACCCCACGATCTCGAGCGGCGTGTTCGTCTTCGACGTGTGGGAGTTCCGCCCGTTCTACGCCGGGTGCGTGGGCTCGAAGCCCTCGTGACGCGGCTCGCCCTCGTCGGCTTTCGCTCCGACGCCAACTCGTCGTACATGCGCGGTGCCGCCGACGCGCCGCCGCTCATCCGCGAGGCGCTCTTCTGCGAGTCCTCGAACGCGTGGACCGAGAACCGGCGAGAGCTCTCCCGCGAGGCCTTCTACGACGCCGGAGACCTCGGGGAGGAGGCCGGCGCGGACACGTTCGCGCGCATCGAGGCGGCGATCGGCCATCTTCTCGAGAACGGCTACGCTCCCGTCTCGCTGGGCGGCGACCACGCGATCACCTATCCCATCGTGCGGGCGTTCGCCCGGAAGTATCCGCGGCTTTCGATCCTCCACTTCGACGCGCACCCCGACCTCTACGACGAGTTCGGCGGAAACCGCCTCTCCCATGCCTGCCCGTTCGCGCGGATCATGGAGGAGGGCCTCGCCCGGCGCCTCGTCCAGGTCGGCATCCGCACAGCGGGCGCACACCTGCGGGAGCAGGCGGCGCGCTTCGGCGTCGAGATGATCGAGATGAAGGACTTCCGCGACGGGCTCGAGCTCGAATTCGAGGACCCCGTCTACGTGACCTTCGACCTGGACGGCCTCGATCCGGCCTTCGCTCCCGGCGTTTCGCACCGGGAGCCCGGCGGCCTTTCGACGCGCCAGGCCGTGGACGTGATCCAGAGGATGCGCGGAGAGATCGTCGGAGGAGACGTGGTCGAGTTCAACCCGCGCATGGATTCCTCGGGGATGACGGCGATGGTGGCGGCGAAGCTCGTCAAGGAGATCGCCTCGAGGATGGGCGCGTGACCGAGAACAATAAAGATGTGGTGCGCCGCCTCTTCGACGAAGTCTGGAGCGCCGGCAAGCTGAGCCTGCTCGACACGCTCATCGGCGCGGCGTACGTGGACCACAATCCGGTCCCGGGACAGCCCTCGGGCGCGACCGGCGTCAAGGGGAAGGTCGAGACCCTGCGCGCCGCCTTCCCGGATTTGCGCTTCAAGCTCGAGGAGCTCGTCGCCGAGGGCGACCTCGTCGCGGCGCGCTACTCGTGGCGCGGCACGCACACGGGAGAAGCGTTTCTCGGAATCCCGCCGAGCGGAAAGGCCATCCTCGTGCGCGGAATGGATTTCTTCCGCTTTCGCGAAGGGCGCATCGTCGAGCGCTGGGACAACGTGGACGAGCTCGGAATGCTGACCCAGCTGGGAGACCTGGGATGACCTGCTGGAGCTGCCGCGCCGAGAACGACCTCGCGGATCGCCAGACGTGCGCCCGCTGCGGGGCGCCGCTGGTCCAGTCGACGTTCTCCCTCTTCCAGCGGCCGATCGTTCTCGGCCTCGCCAGCGTTCTGGCCTTCGGCTGGCTCGCGGTCGTTCTGTGGGCGCTCGTCTTCCAGGGGTGCGGGCGCTGAGCCTTCCCTCCACGCCGGCCGTGCGCGCCCTGAGAGCGGCCGGCATCGAGTTCGTGCCGCACGTTTACGAGTATGTCGAGCGGGGCGGGACGCGCCACTCGGCCGAAGCCCTCGGCGTCGACGAGCACCGGGTCGTCAAGACGCTCGTGATGGAGTCGCGCGGCCGAGAAGGCAAGCCGCAGCCGCTCCTCGTTCTCATGCACGGCGACCGCGAGGTCTCGACGCGCGAGCTCGCGCGGCAGATCGGCGCCCGCGAGGTTGCTCCGGCGAGCGCCGCGGCGGTCGAGAAGCACACCGGGTACCAGCCCGGCGGCGTCAGCCCCTTCGGCACGCGCCGCTCGCTTCCCTCGTACGTCGAGGCCTCGATCCTGTCGCTCGAGCGGTTCCTCGTGAACGGCGGCCGGCGCGGTTTCCTCGTCGAGATCACGCCGGCGAACTTCCTGCGCATAGTCGCTCCGGTCCGCGTGAACGTGGCAATCGAAAGCCGCGCTTCCCGATGACGGATATGATTCGCGGCAAGAATTAAAGGAGGAATCCGTGAGACGAATGATTCTGCCGGTCCTTGCGTGTGCCCTGCTGTTGACGGCCGCCCGCGCCGCTGCCGAAGACGGTGCGAAGCAGGTCGATGAGGCGTGGCTGAAAGCGATGAAGGCCAATGACGTCAACGCCCTGGTCGCGTGTTACGCGCCCGACGCCGTCCTCTGGCTGCCCGACGCGCCGGAGGCGAAGGGCGAGGCGGCCATCCGGGCGACCTACACGGGCTTGCTGGCGGCCAACACCGTCGTCGATGTCTCGCTGCAGAACGCGGTCTACAACACGGCCGGCCAGATCGGGACGTCGTGGGGCACCTTTACGATGGTCCTCAAGCCCAAGGCCGGCGGGCCGAACGTGGTCATGCAGGGGCGGTTCCTGAGCGCCTCGAAGAAGGAAGGCGGGCGGTGGCGCTACCTGGCCGATCACGCGTCGGTCGAGCCTCCTCCGCCGGCGGCCAAGTAGCGTTCGCGCGACGGCCGTGGCGTCCCGATCCCCGAAGCTCGAGCGCGTCGCCGAACACTCCGTCCTCTTCGGCCTCGCGATCGCGGTCGGGCTCCTCGCGGGGGCCATTGCCGTCGCATTCCAGGAAGTCCTCGCCTTCGCGGCCGGCCTGCGCGAGAGCCTCTCTCGCGGAGCCTCGGCCTCGGCGTGGGGGCTTCCCGCCGCCGTCCTCTTCTCGGCTGTCGCCATATGGGCGGGCGTCGCCCTCGTGAGGCGCTTCGCCCCCGAGGCGTCGGGGAGCGGAATTCCGCAGGTGGAAGCGGCCCTTCACCGCGACCGCGACATCCGGTGGCTCCGGGTCCTCTGGGTCAAGTTCACGGGTGGCGTGCTCGCGATCGGGGGCGGCCTGACGCTCGGCCGCGAGGGACCGACCGTCCAGATGGGCGCGGCGCTCGGCCGCGTTCTCGCGGGGCCGCTCTCCGCTGCGGCGGAACGCGGAAAGGCGCTCGTCGCCGCCGGAGCGGGAGCGGGCCTCGCGGCGGCTTTCAACGCGCCCCTGGCGGGGACCGTCTTCGTGCTGGAAGAGCTGCGTGTCCTGCGCACGCCGCGGCACGCGCTCGGGGCGCTGCTCGCCTGCGTGACGGCCGACCAGGTCTATCAGGGTCTGCTGGGCAGCGCGCCGCAGCTCGGCGTAGTCGAGGTGGCGCGCCCGCCGTTGTCCGCGCTCGTGCCTCTCCTGCTCCTCGGAGCGGCGGCGGGCGTTCTCGGCGCAGTCTTCAACCGTTGCCTGCTCGGAACGCTCGGCTTCTTCGACCGGCTGCGCGCGCGCGGCAGCGGATGGGGAGGAGGCCTGCCGCTTCTCGTCGGTGCCGTGGTCGGCCTCGTGGGATTCTTTGTCCCCCGGCTGCTCGGGCCGGGCGACGGCTTGATCGAGCAGGCCCTCCGGGCGCCGCTCGACGCGGCCAGCGCCGCGCTGGTTCTCGTCGCGCGCTTTGCGCTCACGCTCGCGAGCTACGCGACGGGAGCGGCGGGCGGCCTCTTCGCCCCGCTCCTCGTCCTCGGAGCGGAGACGGGTGTCCTCGTCGGCCGCGCAACGGAGCCGCTTTGGGCCGCCTCGGGCGGCGCACTTCCGGTCTTCGCCATTGTCGGGATGGGCGCGCTCTTCGCCGGCTCGGTCCGGGCGCCTCTCACCGGCGTGCTTCTCATGATCGAGATGACGCATGCGCTGTCCGTGCTCCTGCCCCTCGCCTACGCGGCGGTCCTGGCGGATCTGACGGCGCGCGCCCTCGGCGCGCGGCCGATCTACGAAGCACTGCTCGAGCGCGCGATGGCGCGCGCGGGGAGCTCGTCCTAGGAGGGTGTCATGTGGGAGTCCGTCCGCATTCTTCCGGTGCTGGCTTCGGCCATCGCGGTTTTCATCCTGGGCGCCCTCTGGTACTCCCCGGTCCTTTTCGGAAAGGCCTGGGTCCGCGCCCACGGCTACACCGAACAGAAGATCACCGAAATGCGGGCCTCGGCGGGCCGCGCCTATGGAATCTCGTTCGCCTGTTACGTGATCATGGCCGTGGCGATGTCCATCCTCATCGGCCGCATGGATGTCCGGATGATCCGCGGAGGCGTCAAGCTCGGCGCGATCCTGGGCCTGGGCTTCGCCGCGACGATCGGCCTGACGGCGAACGTCTTCTCCGAGAAACGGCTCTCCACGTGGCTCATCGACGCGGGATACCAGGTCGCCTACCTGATTCTCATGGCCGTGATCCTGGTCGCCTGGAGATGAGGGGCGGCATGGGGCGTCTCCTCCGCTTCGCTGCTTTCACCGCCGCGCTTGCGGCGCTGTCGGCGTCGGCCTCCGCGCAGGTCGCGGCTCCGGCCGATCCGCCTCGGGCCGTCGCGGAGCCGACGCGCGCCATCGCGCGCGCGCGTGAGATCGTCGAGCAGGCGATGGCGCGCACGCTGGCGCCGGGAGCGCAGCTCGCCGTCTCGAGCGGCGGGCGGTTGGTATGGAGCCGAAGCTTCGGATGCGCCGATCTCGAGCTCGACGTGCCGGTCGGGCCGCAGACTCGCTTTCGCATCGGCAGCGTCTCCAAGCCCTTGACGGCGGCCGCGATCGGCCTGCTCGTTCAGGAGGGCCGGCTCGACCTCGACGCCCCGGTACAGCAGTACGTGGCGGATTTTCCGAAGAAGGCCTGGCCCATCACGACGCGCCAGCTCGCGGGCCATCTCGCCGGGATCCGCCACTACGAGGGAGACGAGTTCCTCATCCGTGAGCACTACGCGACGGTGCGCGCGGGCCTCGCGATCTTCGAGAAAGACGCCCTGCTCTTCGAGCCGGGGACGAAGTATTCCTACTCCTCGTACGGCTGGAACCTGATCTCGGCGGTCATCGAGGGCGCGGCCGGCAAGCCGTTTCTCGAGTACATGAACGAGCGGGTGTTCGCGCCGGCGGGCATGAGCCACACCGCTGCCGACCAGCCCGCTCCGATCATCCCGGGCCGCGCGGGGTTCTACACTCGGGATGAAGCGACGGGTGTCGTGCAGAACGCAGGCTACGTCGACAACAGCTACAAGTGGGCCGGCGGCGGATTTCTCTCGACGGCGGAGGACCTCGTCGCGTTCGCCAACGCGCTGCTCGAAGGCCGGCTGCTGCGCCCCGAGACGCTGAAGCTGCTGTGGACGTCCATGAAGACGTCCGACGGCAAGGACACCGACTACGGCATCGGCTGGACGGTCGATCGCGATGCGAAGGGCCGGCGCCGCGTGCGCCACTCGGGCGGCGCCCAGGGCGGCACCGCCAACCTCGTGATCTACCCGGAAGAGCGTCTCGTCGTCGCCCTCACCGTCAACAGCGACGAGTCCTTCAACAATCGGGCCCCCGTGATCGCGGAGGTGTTTCTCGATGAACGCTAGAGCCACCGCAGCGTCCTCGTCCGGACTCGGCTACGTCGTCCTCATCTCGGTCGCCGCCGCTCTGGGCGGGTTTCTCTTCGGTTACGACACGGCCGTCGTCAACGGAACGGTCGGCGCCCTCGAGCGCCACTTCCGCGCGGATCCGGGGAGGCTGGGATTCGCCATTGCGTCGGCGCTGCTCGGATCGGCGGTCGGGGCCTTGATCGCCGGCCGCGTGGCCGACCGGTGGGGCCGGATTCCCGCCATGAAATTTACAGCCCTGCTCTTCGCCTCGAGCTCGATCGGCTCGGGCATCGCGGAGAGCCTCGTGACTTTTTCGGCCTGGCGGTTCCTCGGGGGCATCGCGGTCGGCGCCGCGAGCGTGATTGCCCCGGCGTACATCGCGGAGGTCGCGCCCGCCCGCATCCGCGGACGACTCGGGTCCCTCCAGCAGCTCGCCATCGTCACCGGCATCTTTCTCGCCCTGGGAGTCAACGACTGGATCGCCCATACGGCCGGCTCGCCGGACGCGCCCTTCTGGTTCGGCGTTCCGGCCTGGCGGTGGATGTTCTACGTCGAAGTGCTGCCGGCCGTGGTCTACGGCCTGGCCGCGTTCTTCCTTCCGGAGTCGCCGCGCTACCTCGTCAAGTCGGGGCGCCCGGCGGAAGCGGCGACGGTGCTGACGAAGATCGGCGACCCGGACGTGACGGGGCGCGTCAAGGAGATCCACGAGACCATCGGCTCCGAGCGGCCGTCCCGGCTGGCGGATTTGCGCGCGCCGAAGGGGATGCTCCTGCCGATCGTCTGGGTCGGCATCGGCCTGTCGGTCTTCCAGCAGTTCGTCGGGATCAACGTCATCTTCTATTACAGCACCGCCCTGTGGCACTCCGTGGGCTTCACCGAGGCCGATTCCATGCGCATCAGCACGATCACCGGAGTGATCAACATCGTCACGACGCTGATCGCCATCGCCTTCGTGGACCGCTTCGGCCGCAAGCCGCTGCTGATTGCCGGGTCGATCGGGATGACGCTGACCCTCGGGGCCATGGCCTGGCTCTTCGCGAACGCGTCGCTCGACGCGAACGGCTCGCCGGTGCTCACGGGCGGAAGCGGCACGGCGGCCCTCGTCGCCGCGAACCTGTACGTGTTCGCGTTCGGCTTCTCGTGGGGCCCGATCGTGTGGGTCCTGCTGGGTGAGATGTTCAACAACAAGATCCGCGGCGCGGCCCTCGCGCTCGCCGCGTCGGCGCAGTGGATCGCGAACTGGCTGGTGACGCTGACCTTCCCGGGGCTGTCGAAGGCCGGCCTCGGTCTGGCCTATGGTCTCTACACGGCGGCCGCGGCTCTCTCGCTCGTCTTCGTGTGGCGATTCGTGCGGGAGACGAAGGGCCGGACGCTCGAGGAGATGTAGGGCTTGGCGGAGAGAAGCCGGTTCACAGTCGCCGAGGCGCTGGCGAAGCTGCCGGGGCCGAAGGGCGAGCGCTGGGCCGTCGTCTTCGAGCACGGCACGCTCGAGGTCGAGATCTACGCGCCGCGCGGCTCGGACCCGCAGGGGCCGCACACGCGGGACGAGGTCTATGTGGTCGTTGCGGGGAGCGGCGAGTTCCTCAATGGCGACAAGCGCGAACCCTTCGGGCCGGGAGATCTGCTCTTCGTCCCGGCCGGCGTCGTGCACCGCTTCGAAAAATTCACGGATGATCTGACGGTCTGGGTCGTGTTCTACGGGCCCGAGGGAGGGGAGCAGGTTTGAGACGTTTCGGGCGGTACCTCTGGGCGGGCCCTGTCTCGCTGGCGGCGATGCCGTTCGTGGCGGCCGCGCTCGTCACGGGCGGGCGGGCCCGGCGGCGGAGCGGCGTGCTCGAAGTCAGCGGCGGAGCGCCCGGGTTTCTCCTCCGCCGCATGCCGGGATTCCCCATCTCCGCGATCACGCTCGGGCACGTGGTCCTCGCGTGCGGCGAGCGCGCCCTCGACGAGACGCGCGCTCACGAGCGCGTCCACGTCCGGCAGTACGAGAAGTGGGGCCCTCTCTTTCCGCTGTTGTACCTGGCGTCGAGCATGGCGGCGCTGGCTCGCGGCCGGGAAGCCCACGGCGGGAACGCCTTCGAGAGGCAAGCCTTCCGAGAGTCGGGGGAGGTCCGGACGGCGTGAACGAGGCGGACGCGTTCGCGCAGGCCGCCGACGAGCATCGCCGCGTCGTGGACGAATGCGCGGCGATGATTCGCGAGGTCGCCGGCGCGGACTGGGCGAGCGTCCGAGACCCGAAGAAGTGGTCTCCGGCTCAGATTGCCGAGCACCTTGCGGTCTCGTACGACCCGCTGCTGTCCGAGCTCGAGGGCGGGGCGGGCATGCGGATGGTCGTGCCCTGGTGGAAGCGGCGGATCCTGCGCTGGAAGTTTCTCCCTTCGATCCTCGCGGGGACCTTCCCCCGTGGCGTGCCTGCGCCGCGGGAGGTCCGCCCGACGTCGACGGCTCCGACTCCCGGGGCCGGAGCGCAGCGGCTGACCGAACGCGCCGGCGTTTTCGTGGACAGCTTCGCCCGCGCCCACGCGGCCGGACGCGCCCGCGTGACGCATCCGTATCTCGGAACGCTCGAGGACACGGTCGCCCTGCGATTTCTGACGTCGCACGTGCGTCACCACGAGAAACAGCTTCCGAAGAAGGGAGGAGAGCCATGAAGAAACGGGGCCAGTTCCTCGCGCTGGGGATCGCGCTCGGAGCGGGCATCGGAGTCGCGATGGGCAATCTGGCGATCGGCGTAGCCCTGGGCGTCGCGCTTGGCCTGATCGTCGGCGTCCTCGTCGAACGCCGATCCGCGCCGAAACCGCCGGCCTGAGTCGGTCGCTGGGATATGTTGCGGCGCGGAGACAGGGAGGCCGCAACGCATGATCGAGAGACTCAAACAGAGTGAGGGCCGGGCCTTCGGGCTCAAGGTGAGCGGGAAGGTCACGGCCGAGGAAGTCGCCGCTTTTCTCCCGCAGCTCGAGTTCGCGATCGGCGAACGCGGCAAGCGGACGATCGGGATCCTCGCCGACCTGACCGACATGACCGGCGCGGACTGGGCCGCGCGGTGGGAAGAGATCAAGTTCCTCTCGAAGTACTCCGAGCACATCGAGCGGGTCGCCGTCGTCGGCGCGCGCAAGTGGGAGGAGCTCAAGGCCGAGATCCTCGGCGGCACGGTGCTCATCCAGGCCGAGACGCGCTACTACCACGGCCCCGACATCCTGCACGCGTGGCACTGGGTCAAGACCGGCGACGCGTCGGGGGGAGGACAGACGATCCTGCCGAAGGACAGCCTGATGTCCGGGTACAAGCCGGAGTACATGGACGTCTGAGGTGGAGATCAGCCTCGAAACGATGCGGCCTTCCGACTGGGAAGACGTCTGCCGCATCTACCTCGAGGGCATCGCCACCGGCAACGCGACGTTCGAGACGTCCGCCCCGTCCTGGAAAAAATGGGATGCGGCGCATCGCAAGGACTGTCGACTCGTCGCGCGCGCGCCCGGCGGCGACCTCGTGGGTTGGGCTGCCCTTTCGCCGGTCTCGGAGCGATGCGCGTACGAGGGCGTGGCCGAGGTCAGCGTCTACGTCGCCGCGGCGGCGCGCGGGCGCGGTGTCGGCCGGGCGCTTCTCGCAAGGCTCGTCCGGTTGTCCGAGGAGGCGGGCCTGTGGACGCTCCAGGCCGGGATCTTTCCGGAGAACGCGGCATCGATGGCCCTCCACCAGGGCTGCGGTTTCCGCATCGTCGGCTTCCGGGAGAAGCTCGGAAAGCTCGGAGGCTCCTGGCGCGACGTCACCCTCCTCGAGCGGCGCAGCGCGCGCGTCTAGCCTCGCGGTATGCGAATCCTCGTCGTCGGCGGAACCGGCTTCGTCGGAGGCGCGGTGGTGCGCCGGCTCCTCGAAAGAGGCGACGAGGTCGCCGCGTTTCAACGGGGCGAGGCGCACCACGACGCGGGTGGAGCCGCGGCGGTCCATATCCGCGGAGACCGAAAGGACCTCGCCGCCCACCGCGAGGCGTTTCGGCGCTTCGCGCCCGATGTCGCGCTCGACACGATCGCTTACACGGAAGCGGAGGCGCGGGCCTTCGCCGGCGTATTCGGCGGCATCGCGCGGCGGCTCGTGGTGCTGTCGAGTCAGGACGTGTACGCGTCGTACGGACGCTTTCTGCGTCTGGAGAGCGGGCCCGCCGATCGAAGGCCCTCAACCGAGGATTCGCCTCTGCGCGAGAGCCGCTACCCGTACCGGGCCATGGCGAAGCCGGGGGAAATGCCGTACGACTACGAGAAGATCCTGGTCGAGTCCGCCGTGCGAGAGGGATCCGACGCTCCGGTGACGATCCTGCGTCTTCCCAAGGTGTACGGGCCCGGCGATCCGCAGCGTCGGCTGCGGCCCTACGTGAGCCGCATGCTCACCGGAGCCGCCGAGATCCGGCTCGATCGCGCCAGGGCCGCGTGGCGCTGGACCCGCGGCTACGTCGACGATGTCGCCGATGCGATCGCGCTGGCGGTCACCGACGATCGGGCCTCGGCGAGGGTCTACAACCTGGGGGAGGAGCGGGCGTCGAGTGAGGCCGAGTGGGTTCGGGCGATCGGCGAGGCGTCAGGCTGGACGGGACGCGTCCTCCCGGTCGCGCACGAGGAGCTTTCCGAGGAGGAGCGCGAGCCGTACGACTTCGGGCACGACCTGGTTGGGGACACGGGACGCATCCGCCGGGAGCTCGACTTCCACGAGCGCGTCGGCCAGGCCGAGGGCCTGAGGCGAGCGGTCGCGGCGGAACGGGCGCTCGGCTGAATCGTCGATCTTCACACCGCCTTCAAGACGGGCGTAGACGATCCTCGCGCGCGGCGCCGTCGCCGCCTGTGAGCGCAGAGAGGAGCCCGAGATGCCTGTCACCCGCTTGTTCGAGCACTCGAACGACATTCGAGCGGTCCCGGCCGGAACGACCATTTTCCGGGAGGGCGATGAGCGCGACTACATGTACGCCGTGGTCGAGGGCGAAGTGGACCTTTTCGTGAAGGGTCAGCGGGTCGAAACGGTCGAGCGCGGCGGCATCTTCGGCGAGATGGCGCTGATCGAGAAGAGCGATCGCGTCGCGACGGCCGTCTCCCGGACTGATGCGAAGATCGTCCCGGTCGACGAGCAGAGGTTCTTGTTCCTGATCCAGCAGACGCCCAATTTCTCGCTTCACGTCATGCGTGTTCTCTCGGATCGCCTGCGGCGGATGGACGCGAGGTTGAGCAGCACCTGACGCTTCTCAGGCGGCCCGGCTCCGCACCAGGCCGACGCCGAGGAGGAGCAATCCCGCCGCGAGGACGATCGCGCCGACGTAGGCGAGATTGATGAAGCCGTTGGGCGCCGTGGCCTCGGGGGAGAGAACCGAGAAGAAGAACGCCGCCGGCAGCAGGATCGCGGCGCTCGGAATCGCGCTGCGGACGAACGCCTTCACCCCGTCGGAGAGGTTCGTCTCGTCCACGTAGCGCAGGGCGATGAGGGAGAGGATGAGGAGAACCCCGGCGTGCGCGTGGCCGGCTCGCCAGAGGTCCTGCCGGAGCGGGTTCGCCATGTAGCGGGGGTCATGGATGAGCATGCGGAGCAGCGTGACTCCTCCGAATTCGACGGTCGGCAGGACGATGAGAAGGATTCCGGCGAGGCGTCGGGATTTGTCGGTCATGTTGTTCTCCTCGAGGGGTTTGGCGTGCAGAAAGTGAGCCATCCGTTGACTTACGCCTTATTTACGCCTACCCTTCCGCATGGCCGAAAAGCGGCGGGCGTCGGATGGTCCTCCCGCGATGCCCCCGTCGCGCAATCTCGGTGTGGGTAACGCGAGCTGTGGAGGAAGGCACGACGCCGTCGATCCCCTGAAGCTGATCGTCGCGGCCGGCGCGCGCAAGGAGAAGCTCCGGGAGCGCGACTTCTCCCGCCCGGCGTTGAAGCTGGCGCCGCGCCCCGCGCCGCGGCCTTACGTCGAGATGCGCGCGTCCTCGGCCTTTTCGTTCCTGGACGGCGCGTCGCTGCCGGAGGATCTCGTCGAGGAGGCCGCGCGTCTCCAGATCCCGGCCGTCGCGCTCGTCGAGCGCAACGGCGTCTACGGCGCGCCGCGGTTCTGGAAAGCGGCGAAGGCGGCGGGGATCCGGGCGCTGGTGGGGGCGGAGGTGACTTTGCGTCAGCAAAGTCATCCTGAGGGCCGAAGGCCCGAAGGATCCCAGGACTCGATTGCCATGATCCGCTTCGAGTTCGGGATCCTTCGGCGCTTCGCGCCTCAGGATGACGGCGGAGAGTGCGCTCAGGATGACGCCCTCGGCTAATCGGAAGACGGCGAAAGGGAAGGTTCCGGACCCGAACGACGTGCGCCTCACCCTCCTCGTCGAGAACCAGACCGGCTACAGGAACCTCTGCCGTCTCATCACCGCCGGCGCGCTGGGAAAGCCGAAAGGCGAGACCTCGGTGACGCTCGCGCAGGTCGCCGCGCACGCGGAAGGGCTGCACGTCACGACGGGCGGGGACGAGTCGCCCGTGGCGCGCGCTCTCTCGGACGGCGGGCTCGACGCGGCGCGCTCTCTCCTCGAGACGCTCGCCGGCATCTTCCCCGGGCGGCTCCATGTCGAGCTCCAGCGGCATCGCCTGCGCGAGGAGGAGCGGCGCAACGTCGCGCTCGTGGACCTCGCGCGGCAGCTGCGCCTGCCGCTCGTCGCGACGAACGGCGTCCGCTACGCCGCGCGCGAAGGACAAGGAGCTCCACGACGTGCTGACGTGCATCCGTCACCACACGACGCTCGACGGCGCCGGCCGCCTCCTCGCCGCCCAGCGCGAGCGGCACTTCAAGGGCGCGGCCGAGATGGCGGAGCTCTTCGCCGACCTTCCGCGAAGCGCTCGACGCGGCCGTGGAGCTTTCGAAACGGCTCGACTTCACGCTCGCCGACCTCGGCTACCAGTTCCCCGACTATCCGCTCCCGCCCGGCGAGACGCCCGCCTCGTTTCTGCGCCAGATCACGTGGAACGGCGCGCGCGCCCGCTTCCGGCCGCTGACCGACGAAGGCCCAGGCCCAGATCGAGAAGGAGCTCGCGCATGATCGAGAAGCTCGATCTCGCCGGCTACTTCCTCATCGTCTGGGACATCGTGCGCTTCTGCCTCGCGAGAACGCATCCTCGTGCCAGGGCCGCGGCTCG
This sequence comes from uncultured Acidobacteriota bacterium, assembly GCA_963782585.1. Lineage (GTDB taxonomy): Bacteria > Acidobacteriota > Thermoanaerobaculia > UBA5066 > Gp7-AA6 > DAHUXD01. Next base: position 469,691 of record CAWAKL010000002.1, on the reverse strand, counting down.
GCCGCCAACAGCGCGGTCTGCTACGCGCTCGGCATCACGGCGGTCGATCCGGTGAAGATGGAGCTGCTCTTCGAGCGCTTCCTCTCCGAGGAGCGCGGCGAGTGGCCGGACATCGACCTCGATCTGCCCTCCGGGCGACCAGCGCGAGAAGGTCATCCAGCACGTCTACGAGAAGTACGGGCCGCACGGCGCGGGCATGACCGCCAACGTCATCACCTACCGCGACCGCTCCGTCGGCGCGCGAGGTCGGCAAGGCCCTCGGCTTCTCGCCCGAGCAGGTCGGACGAGCTCTCGAAGCAGCTCGGCGGCTGGAACTTCGGCGAGATCCGCGACCCGCCGGAAGAGCTGGCGGAGCGAGCTCCGTGCCGCCGGCCTCGATCCCGAGGAGCGGCGCGCGCAGCACTTCCTGCGTCTCTACCTCCAGATCCAGAACCTGCCGCGTCATCTCGGCCAGCACTCGGGCGGCATGGTCATCGCGGCCGGGCGCCTCGACGAGGTCGTGCCGCTCGAGCCGGCGTCGATGCCGGGGCGCGTCGTCGTGCAGTGGGACAAGGACGACTGCGCCGACCTCGGCATCATCAAGGTCGACCTCCTCGGCCTCGGCATGCTGGCGGCGATCGAGGAAGCGATCCCGATGATCCGCGACGCACGAGAGGAACGAGGTCGACCTCGCGCACCTGCCGCAGGACGACCCGGCGGTCTACGAGATGCTGCAACGCGGCCGACACGATCGGGCGTCTTCCAGGTCGAGAGCCGCGCGCAGATGGCGTCGCTGCCGCGCAACGCGCCGAAGTGCTTCTACGACATCGTCGTCCAGGTCGCGATCATCCGGCCCGGGCCGATCGTCGGCGGCATGGTGCGAGCCGTTCTTCGAGCGGCGGCAGGGGCAGAGCGCCGGTCGAGTACCCGCATCCCTGTCTCGAGCCGATCCTCAAGCGCACGCTCGGCGTGCCGCTCTTCCAGGAGCAGCTCCTGCGCATGGCGATGGTCGCGGCGGGCTTCACCGGCGGCGAGGCCGAGGAGCTGCGCCGGGCGATGGGCTTCAAGCGCTCGGTGGAGCGGATGGACGCGATCGAGGAGCGGCTGCGCGACGGGCATGGCCGAGCGCGGGATCGCGCCGGCGGGCGCAGGACCAGATCGTCAAGTCGATCACCTCGTTCGCGCTCTACGGCTTCCCGGAGTCGCACGCGGCGAGCTTCGCGCTGATCGCGTACGCGAGCGCCTACCTGAAGGCGCACCATCCGGCGGCCTTCTCTGGCGCGCTGCTCAACGCGTGGCCGATGGGCTTCTATCACCCGGCCACGCTCGTGAAGGACGCGCAGCGCCACGGCGTGAAGTGCTGGCCGATCGACGTGACGCTCTCGGGCTGGAAGTGCCGCTGGGAGAGGGGAGGCGTGCGTCTCGGGATGCGGTTCGTGAAGGGCCTGCGCAGGAGACGGGCGAAGCGGTGGAGCGGGCCCAGGCGGCCTCGCCGTTCACCTCGATCGACGACCTCGCGCGGCGCTGCCGGCTGCGCGACGACGAGCTCGAGCTGCTCGCCCACGCGGGCGCCCTCGCCGCCTTCGGCCGGACGCGGCGGGCCGCGCTCTGGCAGGTGGCCAAGGTCTCGCGCGAGGCGGGGCCCCTCTTCGCGCGAGTTGTCGACGGACGGACCGGATCCGTCGCCTCTGCCGGAGATGTCGCCGATCGAGGAGACCCGCGCCGACTACGCGACGACGGAGATCACGACGGGGCCGCACATGCTGGCGCACCTGCGCAAGTCCCTTTCCCGCCGGGGCGTCCTGTCGGCCCGCGAGCTCACGCGTCAGAAAGACGGCGACCGCGTCACCGCGGCGGGCGCGGTCATCGTGCGCCAGCGGCCGGGCACGGCGAAGGGGTTCGTCTTCCTGACGCATGGAGGACGAGACGGGAATGCTCCAGGCGATCGTGCGGCCCGACCTCTTCCGCGAACAGCGCGCCGTGGTCGTCGGCTCGGGGGCGCTCGTCGTCAAGGGCAAGCTCCAGCGGCAGGACGGGTCGCTGTCCGTCAAAGCCGAGCGGTTCTGGACGATTCCCGAGTTTGCGCGGATGCCGAGCCACGATTTTCGTTAGAAGCGTCGTCCGGCGTCCCCAAGCGCCGTCATCCTGAGGCGCGCAGCGCCGAAGGATCCCAGACTTGACCGCCAGTCAGGCATGTCGAGTTCGGGATCCTTCGCTCCGCTCAGGATGACGGCGGCCGGTCCGACGGCCTTCCTCCGCAACCTTTCGGGGCACCCTCCCGTAAACTTTTGCGAATGAGGCTCCGAGCGCTCGCCGCCCTGGCCGTGGTGTGCGCTCGGCCGCTTTGGCTCGAGGCCCAGGAGGCGCCGCCGGCCTACGAAAAACCGAAGATCCGGATGGCGCGGATCACCTCTCCCATCCGCGTGGACGGCGACCTCTCGGACCCGGGCTGGGCGGAAGCCACGGAGATTCCCCTCGCCTACGAGATCAACCCGGGCGACAACACGACGCCCGCGGTCAAGACGATTACGAAGATCGGATACGACGACCAGTTCTTCTACGTCTCGTTCTGGTGCGAGGACCCGGACATCTCGAAGCTCCGCGCGCCCTTCGTCGACCGCGACGGCATCAACGACGACCAGGACTACGTCGGCATCCTGCTCGACGTCGAGAACAAGAACCATTCCGCGATCGACTTCTGGATCGGGCCGCGCGGGATCCAGGCCGACTCGGTCTTCTTCGAAGGCACCTTCGAGGAGGATTTCGGGCCGGACTACTTCTGGCAGTCGGCGGGATCCATCGGGATCGACTCCTGGGTCGCCGAGGTGGCGATTCCCCTCTCGTCGCTCCGTTATCCGAAGGACGACCCCCAGAACTGGGCTCTGGCCATGTACCGCACGTATCCGCGGGATCGCAACTACCAGTTCTACAGCGTGCGCGTTCCTCGCGGCTCGAGCTGCTTTCTCTGCAACTCGGCGACCATCGAAGGGCTCACGGGACTTCCGCAGGGAGCCCACTGGGTCCTGGCGCCCTACGGCGCCGTCACGAACACGAAGCACTACGGGGCGGAGGGTCCGGCCGACGACAACACTACGACGCTGGGCCAGGCCGGCCTCGACGCGAAGTGGCTGCCGAACGCGTCCACGATCATCGACGCCACGATCAACCCCGATTTCTCGCAGATCGAGGCCGACACCGCGCAGATCTCGGTCAACGAACGGTTCGCCCTGTTCTTTCCGGAAAAGCGGCCGTTCTTCCTCGAGCACGTGGACCTCCTCCAGACACCCATCGAGGCGGTTCACACCCGGACCATCACGCAGCCGCTCTGGGGAGCCCGGATCACCGGAAAGTCGGGCGGAACCAACTTCATGGCTCTCGTGGGTAACGACGAGGGCGGCGGCACGGTCATCATCCCCGGGCCGGTCTTCTCCGAAACGGCGCCGCAGGACTTCGAGTCGACCGTCGCGATCGCGCGCGTGCGCCAGGATCTCGGCGCGTCGTTCGCCGGAATGCTGGCCACGGGACGCGTCATCGAGGGCGGAGGCTACAACGCCGTCTTCGGCGGCGACTTTCACTGGCAGGCCGGCGAGAACGACATCGTGAACGGCCAGTACCTGTACAGCCTGACGCAGAACCCGGACCGGCCCGATCTCTATCCCGGCTGGCTCGGCCAGAAGCAGTCGGGCTTCGGCTGGGAGGTGGAGTGGAGCCACTCGACCGAGACCTGGAACTGGAGCCTGGACTACGAGGACTTCGCGTCCGGGTTTCAGGCCGACAACGGGTTCGTGCCCCAGGTCGGGTACCGCGAGGGGTCGGCCAGCCTCGGCTACCGGTTCTATCCGACCGGGTTCTTCTCGCGCCTGCAGCCGCTGGCGGGCGCGGACTACTCGACCGACCGCGACGGCGACCTGATCTCGCGCCGCTGGTTTCCGGGGATCTCCTTTCGGGCCCTGTGGAACCTGTCCGGTGAGATCGACTACAACTTCGAGGCCGTCCGGATCGAGGGGCAGACCCTCGAGTTCAACCGCGTCGTCTGGTCGCTCCAGGCCTCGCCGTCGCGCTTCCTGCCGCGGATCACGTTCGGCGGCAACTACGGCCAGCAGCCGGACGTCTTCAACGTGCGCGTCGGAAACGGCGGCGAGCTGTCGATGACCACCACCATCCGGCCCACGGCCCACCTCGCGCTGGACCTCATCGGCGGAGAGGCAGTGGATCGACGAGACCGTCGACGGGCGCGAGGGCCGCCTCTTCACGGCCACCATCGCGCGCGCCCGGGCGATCTACGTCTTCAACGCCCAGATGTACTTCCGTGTCATCGGCCAGTACATCGAGACGACGCGCGACCCCGCGCTCTGGACGTTCCCGGTACTCGAGAAGGAATCCGAGTTCTCCGGGTCGGCCCTGTTCGCCTACAAGCTCAACTGGCAGACCGTGCTCTTTGCCGGCTACGGCGACAACCGCGCGCTCTTCGAGACCTCCGGGATCGATCTCCGCCCCCGGGACCGCCAGTTCCTGCTCAAAGTCTCGTACGCCTTCCAGCACTGACCGTCCGCCGTAGCGCCGCTCCCGCGGAGCGGGGCACGAAAGGCGGGGCTTCTTCACAATGCCGTCATCCTGAGGAGCGGAGCGACGAAGGATCCCAAACTCGCTCGCGGCGCTTCGAGTCCGGGATCCTTCGCTTCGCTCAGGATGACGCGCAGAGGCTCAGGATGACGGCGGAAGGGCGCTCAGGATGACGGCTAAAGGGAACTTTCGCCGGGAGCCGGGTTCCTTTGTTGGCAGAATGACGAATATGCGCTCGCTCTCGAGATGGGCTGGAGTTGTGGTCGCGGCTGTCGCCCTCGGGGCAGCGACGGGTCAGGAGAGGCGGCCGGCCCCGGTGGCGGTCGCGCCGGCTCGGACGCCCACCCCCGCGCGCGCGGCGGCGGCGGCTCCCGCGACCTGGAAGGAAGTCGACCGGCTCGTCTCCGAGCAGAAGTTCGAGGAAGCCTCCCGCGCCATCGACGCCCTGCTCGCGTCCGCGAAGACGAAGAAGGACTCTCCCGAGTGGACGAAGGCCCTCATCCGCTCGGTCCAGGTCCGCACCGGCCTCCACGGCTACGAGACCGCCGTGCGGTTCCTCAAGGACGAGCCGTGGCCGCAGGACCTTCTGTCGCGCGCGGCCCTCGAGCTCTTCTACGCGCAGGCGCTCGTCAACTACGCGCGCATGTATTCGTGGGAGGTCTCGCAGCGCGAACGCGTCGAGTCCAGCGGGAAAGTCGACCTCAAGGCCTGGACGCGCGAGCAGATCTACGACGAGGCCGCCCGCGCGTACGTCGCCCTCTGGAAGGAGCGCGATGCCCTCGGCCGCCAGAACGTCAAATCACTCGCCGAGTTCATCGAGCCCAACGACTATCCGCCGGGAATCCGGCCAACGCTTCGCGACGCGCTGGCCTACTTCTTCGCCGAGCTTCTCGCCGATTCGTCGGGCTGGAGCCCCGCGCAGTCGAACGGCGTGTTCGCGCTCGACCTGGCCGGGCTTCTCCGCGCCGATGCGAAATCGGCCGCCGCGGTCCGTCTCGACGATCCCGCGGTCCATCCCGTCGACCGGCTCGTCGCCGTGCTGGCGGATCTCGAGGGCTGGCACGCCGGACGGAGCGAGCGGGAGGCCGCCTTCGAGGCGAGGCTCGAACGGCTGCGGCGCCTGCACACGGCGTTCACCGAGGATGACGACCGCGACGCGATCGAAAAGGACCTCGTCGCACGCCTGCCGAAGATGGCGGATCTCCCCTGGTTCTCCATGGGGCAGGCGCAGCTCGCCGAGCTATTCGAGAGCGGCACGGAGGGAGATGCTTTCGTGCGGGCGCGCGCGGCCGCCGAGGCGGGCCGGCGCGCCTACCCCGACTCTGTCGGCGGACAGCGCTGCCGCGCCATCGTGGCGCGCATCGAGGCGCCGGGCTACGACGTCTACGCCATGGAGAGCGACGGCGCCGGACGGCGCTCGATCCTGGTAAACCACCGGAACGTCGGCCGGCTGGACTTCCGCGCCTATGCGCTGGACCTGCCGCGCCGCCTCGAGACGATCCGGGACATGAATCGCCTTCTCCCGAGGGGCGAGGACGTCCAGAAGATGGTCGCGAACGACAAGCCCGTCGCCGAATGGTCGGTCACCCTGCCGGCGACGCCCGACTACCGTCAGCACAAGACCTACGTCGTCCCGCCCATGAAGACGAAGGGCCTCTACGTGATCGCCGCGTCCGGAGGCTTCGGCCGCGAGGACTTCCCGGTCAGCGCCGCGAGCTTCATCGTCACCGATCTGGTCTTCACGGTTTCGCAACGCTCGACGACTCGAACCCAAAGCCCGAACGGCGAGCGCGGTGCCTACGACATCCGCGTCCTCTCGGGGGAAAGCGGGCGGCCCGTCGAAGGCGCCACGGTCGAGCTGCTGCTCGGGGAGTGGAGCCCGGAGCGAATCCAGCGGTCCGCCTCGGGCACGACGGATGCCGACGGCCGGATCGAGCTCGCGTTCGCCGGTGAGCCGCACCGCGGCCGGCGTTTCTTCTATGCGCGGAAGGGAAGCGACCTTGCCCTGGATCTCGAAGCGCCCTACTGGTCGGCGAGCGCGCGCCCGGCCGAGACCACCGCGTCGCTCCTCTTCACCGATCGCAGCATCTATCGGCCGATGCAGACGATTCTGTGGAAGGCCCTCGCCTACCGCGGGAACGCCGTCGCCGGGCGCCTCGCCGCATACCCGAACGCTTCGTTGACCGTCACCCTCTTCGACCAGAACAACCAGTCGGTTGCAACACGGACCGTCACGACCAACGCCTTCGGCACGGCCGCGGGGGAGTTCGCGATCCCGACGGGCCGCGCCCTCGGCGCGTGGCGCGTGACCACCTCGCTCGGCGGAGCCGACGCCTCGGTGCGCGTCGAGGAGTACAAGCGCCCGACATTCGAGGTCAAGCTCGATGATCCGAAGGAACCGCTCCGCCTCAATCGGCCGGCGCGCCTGACGGGCGAGGCCCGCTACTACTTCGGACTGCCGGTCGCCTCGGGAGCCGTGCGCTGGCGGGTGACGCGCACGCCTCAGTTTCCGTGGTGGTTCTGGTGGCGCGGCTGGGGCGGAGGCGCGAAGACCGAGACCGTGGCGGCCGGCAGCTCCGCTCTCCAGGCGGACGGCACCTTCACGCTGGCCTTCACGCCCGCGGCGGACGAGCGCCTCGCCGAGGAACGGCGCGGCCTCACCTACGTCTACGCCGTCGATGCCGACGCCTCGGACGAGGGCGGCGAGACCCGTTCGGCATCGCGGAGCTTCCGGCTCGGGTTCGTCGCCGTCGAGGCCCGGATCGAAATGCCCGGCGGTTTCCTGCAAGCCGGAGCGAAGGAGGAGATCCGCATCACCCGCACGAGCCTCGACGGCGTGCCGCGCGCCGGCCGCGGAGCCTGGCGGATCGTCCGCCTCGCAGCAGCCCGCGACGCCGCTTCTTCCGGCGGATCTTCCGCCGGATCCCAACGGGGCGATAGAAGGCGAAGGCTCCGCGCGCACGCCGGGCGACGCTCTCCGGCCCCGCTGGGAGACGCGGTACTCGCCGGATCAGGTCCTCGCCTCGTGGAAGGACGGCGCCCAGGTCGCGAGTGGCGACGCGACGCACGACGCGAAAGGCGTGGCGCGCATCCCCGTGTCCGGACTGGCTGCCGGCGCGTACCGGCTCATCTACGAGACGCAGGACGAGTTCGGGGCAAAGTACGAAGCCCCGAAAGAGTTCGTGGTCGCCGCTACGGAGAGCCGCGATGCGCCGCTGGCGCTCGCGGCGGTCCTTCTGGCCGAAGAGACCTCGGTTCCCGTCGGCGGCACGGCGCGCCTCCTGGCGACCTCGGGCCTTCCGGCCCAGACGATGTACTTCGAGATCGATCGCGACGGGCGCACCGTCGAGCGGCGCACGCTGCTGGCCGGGCAGGCTCCGGCGGTCATCGAGATCCCGATCGAGGAGAGGCATCGCGGCGGCTTCGGCGTCCGGCTGACCGTTCTCCGCGATCACCAGCTCGTCACGTTGTCGCAGGCGGTCTTCGTGCCCTGGGACGACAAGGAGCTGAAGGTATCCTTCGCAACCTTCCGCGACCGGCTGCGGCCGGGCCAGTCCGAGACCTGGACGGTCAAGGTGGAGGGGCCGAAGGGCGCCTCGCTCGAGAGGTCGGCGGCCGAGCTGCTGGCCTACATGTACGACCGGAGTCTCGATGCCTTCGTGCCGCACCACCCCCCGAGCGTGCTTGCGCTGTATCCGAACCGGACGCAGGTCGTATCGAGCAAGTCGAGCCTGGGCTGGTCCGGCTTTCAACACGTGCGCGGGCAGTTCCCATCGCTCCCGTCCTATCCCGGCCTCCGTCCGGACGAGCTCAAGCTCTACGGCGGATACGCGCTCGGAGGCGTGGGGCGTCGCGGCGTCTACGCCATGGCCAAGTCGGGCGCCGTCTCGGAGCTCGCGGCCGCGGTGCCGATGCCCGCGAGCGCTCCCGCGAAGGAGCGCGAGCGGCAGGATGCCGTCGGCAACAAGCTCGAGGAAAAGGACAAACGCAACTTCGCTGACATCGCCTTCGTCGAGCCGACGACCGAGCTCCGCTCGAACTTCTCCGAGACGGCCTTCTGGAAGCCGCACCTGCTGACCGGGCCCGACGGCTCGGCCTCGATCGAGTTCACGGTGCCCGACTCGGTGACCTCCTGGAACGTCTGGGTGCAGGCCGTGACGAAGGATCTGCGGGCCGGCTCGCTGGTGAAGGAGACGCAGAGCGTCAAGGAGCTGATGGTCCGGCCCTACGTGCCGCGCTTCCTGCGCGAAGGCGACCGCGCCGAGCTGAAGGTCGTGGTCAACAACGCCTCGGAGAAGGGGATGTCCGGGAAGGTCACGCTCGACATCCTCGACCCCGCGACGAACACGAGCGCGCTCGCGGACTTCGGCCTGACGCCCGAGAAGGCCACGCTGCCGTTTTCCGCCGCTGCCGGCGCCGGCTCGAGCGTGACGTTCCGGCTCACGGCGCCGAAGCGCGTCGGCTCCGATGCCATCAAGGTGACCGCGTCCTCGGGGAGCTTCTCCGACGGCGAGCTGCGGCCGCTGCCGGTCCTGCCCGGGCGGATGCACCTCGCGCAGTCGCGCTTCGCCGCGCTGCGAGGCGGCGAGAGCCGCACGCTGACCTTCGCCGACATGGCGAAAGGCGACGACCCCACGCGCATCGACGAGCAGCTCGTCGTCACGATCGACGCCCAGCTCTTCTACTCCGTGCTGTCGGCGCTGCCGTACCTCGTCAACTACCCCTACGAGTGCACCGAGCAGACGCTCAACCGCTTCCTCTCGACCGGCATCGTGTCGTCGGTCTTCCGCGACTACCCGGCCGTCGCCGCGATGGCGCAGGAGCTCTCGAAGCGCGAGACGCAGCTCGAGACGTGGGACGCCGTCGATCCGAACCGCCGGATGGCGCTCGAGGAGACGCCGTGGCTCGAAGAGGCGCGCGGCGGCAAGATCCGGCCCCGACCTGTCGCGGGTCCTCGATCCGCGGATCGCGAAGGCCGAGCGGGACGCGGCGATCGCGAAGCTCCGCAAGGCGCAGACGGAGTCGGGCGGCTTCCCCTGGTGGCCGGGCGGCCCGCCGTCGCCCTACATGACGCTCTACATCCTGAGCGGCTTCGCGCACGCCCTCGAGTTCGGCGTCGACGTGCCCAAGGACATGGTCGAGCGGGCCTGGCGCTACGCCGGCGCCGACAGTGAAGCGGGACCTCGACGCGTGCATGGCGCACAAGGGGACGCTGCTGGGAGTTCCTGACCTTCCTCAACTACGTCGCCTCCTCCTACCCCGACGAGAGCTGGTACGGCGGCGCGCTTCGACGCCGCGGACCGCAAGACGCTCCTCGACTTCTCCTTCCGCCACTGGAAGGAGCACTCGCCCTACCTGAAGGGCCAGCTCGCGCTGACGCTGAAGCGCATGGGGCGGCCGAAGGACGCGAAGCTCGTCTGGGACTGCGTCATGGACTCGGCGAAGACGAGCCCGACGCGGGAACCTTCTGGGCGCCCGAGGACCGCTCCTGGCTCTGGTACAACGACACGATCGAGACGCACGCCTTCGCGCTGCGCGTCCTGACGGAGCTCGACCCCGCGGACTCCCGCCGCCACGGCCTGGTGCAGTGGCTCTTCCTCAACAAGAAGCTCAACCAGTGGAAGTCGACGCGCGCGACCGCCGAGGTGATCTATGCGCTCGTCTAGTACCTGAAGAAGGAAGGCGCGCTCGCGGTGCGCGAGGACGTGACGGTCGAGGTCGCGAGCCAGAAGACCACGTTCGTCTTCGAGCCCGACCGCTACACCGGCAAGCGCAACCAGGTCGTGGTCCCCGGCGAGAAGATCGACCCGCGGCGCGACTCCCGGATCGGGGTCGAGAAGACCGGCAAAGGCCTGGCCTTCGCCTCGGCGACCTGGCACTTCTCGACCGAGAAGCTCCCGGAGGAGGACCGCGGCGACTTCTTCTCCGTCTCACGCAGCTACTTCCTCCGCGAATCGACGGCGGCGGGCTTCGTCCTGAAGCCGCTCGCCGAGGGGACGGTCGTCCGCGCCGGCGACGAGGTCGAGGTCCAGCTCTCGCTGCGCACGAAGCACGCCGCCGAGTACGTCCACCTGCGCGATCCCGCGGCCGGCCGGCGCCGAGCCGGAGAACGTCCTGTCCCGCTACAAGTGGGACCTGGGGATCGTCTGGTACGAGGAGACGCGCGACTCGGGCGCCAACTTCTTCTTCGAGTGGCTGCCGGTCGGCGAGTACACGTTCAAGTACCGCCTGCGGGCCAACATGGCCGGCACGTTCCAGGTCGCGCCGGCGACGGTGCAGTCGATGTACGCCCCGGAGTTCCACGCCTACTCGGCGGGGGCGACGCTGACGTTTCGGTAGGCCGTTCGCCCCGGCTCGGGCCGAGCCTATCGGACCGTCTTGGTGGTCGTGAGGCCGCCGGGCGGTCCGCGGAAAACGAGGCTCGACGAGGCCGAGACGGACCGGGTCTCCGTCGGAGAGAGGCGTCGGTGCGGCGATGCGCACCTCGTTCACGAAGGTTCCGTTCTTGCTCTCGAGGTCCTCGAGGGTGGCGACGCCCTCGCGGATGGTGATCCGCGCATGCCGTCGGGAGATCGACGCGTCCGGAATGGAGCCGCGGGTTCCGGGTCGCGCCCGAGGATGTTCTCTCCCTCCTCGAGCAGCATGTCGTGGGCTCCCCAGACCAGGCGGCAGCCCGAGGGAGGCGCCGGGCGGCCCTCGCCTTCGAAGGCGTAGCCGAAGCCATGTACGGTGCGGATGAACCGGGGCTTCCGCGCGGTCTCGGAGAGCAGCGTTCGGATCTCGTTGACGAGAGTAGTCAGGCTCGTGTCGGACACGAACGTGTCGGGCCAGAGCGCCTTCTGCAGCTCGTCTTTCGAGAGTGCGCGGGCCGGTTCTCGACCAGGAACTCGAGCAGTTGAAAGGCCTTGGTCGAGAGATGAGCGGGCTGACCGTCGAGAAACACCTGGTGGCGATCGGTATCGAGCGTGACGGGTCCGAGGTCGAGTCGCATGGACGAAGCTCCGAGAATTCTACAAGGGAGCGCCGTCGCCCGGGAGGAGCGCCTTCGCGTCCCTTACTTGAGTCCGTCGACGACGTAGAGGTTCGAGAGAACCCGGATGTAGCTGTAGGCCCAGGAACGCCCGTCAGGCGCGACTCTCACGGGATTGATCCGGAGGAGACCAGCCGGATCCTCCAGCGTGAGGTCTCTCCAGGGCTCCAGTCGCCCGGTGGCGATCTCGAGCCTCTGCGCCTTGTCCGGCAGGTCGCCGACGTGGTGGATGAAGAGATGTCGGCCGTCCGACGTCCAGCCCACGGGGCGCGCCAGACCGTCGAGGCCTGTCCGCGTGCCGGCGATTCGACGTGCCTCCCCGCCCGCCAGCGGCAGGATCAGGATGTCCCCGCCGCCGCCGACGCCCGCCAGGTAGGCCCCGTCCGGTGAAAGCGTTGCCGACTCGGCCTGGAACGCTCCCTCGTCGAAGCTCCTGGCGGCGTCCTCGGCGATCTCGACTGCCGTGACCTTTCCGGACGCGACCTCGATGATGAACAGGCGAAACGGACCATTCGGGTTTGGGATCTTGCAAAGGATCCGCTTTCCGTCCGGAAACCACTCCACGTCCTCGCACTCGGTTTCGATCTCGATCGGCCGCACTTCTCCGGCTCCCACGGGAATGAGAACCGGGTAGCGGGGCCCCTCACGCGAGACGGCAGCACCGATTTCCCGTCGGGCGAAAGGCGCGATGCACCGTCGTAGCCGTCGCCCAGACGCAGCGGAGGCGAGCCATCCATCGCGCGGAGGAAGAGCGCGTTGCGGTCGCCAAAGAGCACCGTGCGTCCGTCGCTCGAGAGATCGGCAGAGCCAGCTGTCGTCGGTCGCGGCCAGCTCGCGCTCCGGACCCGCCGGTGAAGACGAACCACGCAGGCCGATCTGTACGTCCCAGCGCGCGAGCAGCAGGCGCCCATCGGGAGCGATGTCGTAGAGACGCAGCTGCCCGGGCCCACGGACGATCTCCCTCGACTTTCCCGAAAGGCTCACCGCCATGAGAGCCGGGCTGCTGTCCCGCACCTGTTTCTGGGGCGTGAACCAGATCTCGGCGCCATTCGGCCACCAGGCCACTCCCGAGCTGGCAAACCAGCCTTCGGACAGGACCCGGCGTTCGCCGTCGGAAACGCGGACGGCCACGACCTTGCTGGCATGCTCCATGAACGCGATCCACGCGCCGTCCGGAGAGATCCGCATGCTGCTGATTGACGAGCTGGTTTCGTAGAGCTTCTTGCCGATCGGGTACTCCAGTCGAACCTTCCCGTCGATTTCGCGAGCGACGGCGAGTTGGGAGCCATCGCGAGACCAGTCGGCGGCCTGCACATTTTCGAGAACATCCCGCCCGACGCCGCCTTCGAGCCCGGCCCGCACGAGGGTGCCCGGCTGATTGAAGATTCTGGAGAAGCGAAGGTCGCGAAGAAAGGCAATTTCGCTGTTGGGAGAAATTGCCTCGAGCTTCCCCGGCGGCAGATCGAGAGTACGCGTCTCGGTCGAGCCTGGTCGGGTCGAGTAGATCCTCACGGGGCCGCCGTCCCAGGCCGCGCTGTACACGATCGTTTGTCCGTCGGGAGCGAAGCGCCCGGACCAGACGGTGCCACGCCGAAATCCGACCTGGGTCCAGTTCGGGAGCGGTGCGTCTGCGTTGCGGAGCAGGGATGACAGGAGCGCTCCCGCGCCGAGCGCCACGGCCGCGATCGCGGCGGCGAGTATCGCGCTCTTTCGCCGCCGAGACGGCGCGGCCGCACGGCTCGCCTCGACGCCGCTGATCTCGCTCAGGCGATCCTTCACCGTCGCGACGTCGCGGGCGAGGTCGCGGGTCGAGGCATAGCGGTCCTGCGGGTCCTTGGCCAGGCATCGCTCCACGACCCAGCGGAGCGCCGTCGGCGTTTGCGGCGCCGAGGCGGCGATCGGCGGCTGAGGGTCTTCGCGAATGATCGCGGTGAGCGTCTCGGCCGCGGAGTTCCGCTTCCAGGCGCGCTTGCCCGTGATCATTTCGTAGAGGATCGTCCCGAAGGAGAACTGGTCGGAGCGAAAATCCACCGATCGGCCGGTGGCCTGCTCGGGGGACATGTATCCGACCGTTCCGAGCACGCTGCCGGGCTGCGTCGCGACGGCCTCGTACGAGCCGGTGTCCGCACCCGCTCCGGCATGCAGCGGCGACGACTTGGCGAGGCCGAAGTCGAGGATCTTGACGACGCCGTCCCGGCTGATCATCAGGTTCTCGGGCTTCAGGTCGCGGTGCACGATGCCGCGCGCGTGGGCGGCGGCAAGCCCGTCCGCGACCTGGGCCGCGACCTGGAGCGTCTTCCTGAGCGGCGGCGGCCCCGCGTCGAGAAGCTCGCGCAGCGTCTTCCCCTCGACCAGCTCCATCAGGATGTAGGAGACCCCGTCGGCCGAGCCGAGGTCATGGATCGTGACGATGTTCGGATGGTTCAAAGCGGAAGCCGCGCGGGCTTCGCCCTGGAATCGGTTCAGAAAATCGGTGTCCTTGGCGATCGCCGCGGGGAGGACTTTGATCGCGAGCTCGCGATTGAGGCGCGGTGTCCCGCGCCCGGTAGACCTCGCCCATGCCACCCGCCCCGAGCGGAGCGAGGATTTCGTACGGGCCGAGCCGCGACCCGGGCGGAGTGTCATCGATTGACCGTCTGCGGATTCTAGCGCGTCGGTTTTTTGAGGCCTTTCTGAGGAATCGACGAGGACCTCGGCTGCGCCCGCCGGAACAGCATCAGGTCCATTCAACGAAAGGGAGGATCTCCATGAATTCCACACGGCTCTCAAACTGGTCGAAAGCGACGTTTCGAGGACTGGGTCTCCTCTTGGCGGTGGTCGGCCTGATCGGGCCGACGGCGGTGATCGCCGAAGTCGAAGCCACGGACGCCGATCCAGCCGCGCGGCTGGAAGTCGGTCGGCCCGGCTCCGCCGACGGTCGCGGCGCCGATCGTGGCGCTCCCTGCCTTTCGCACGATCTACGTCGGTAGCCGGGAGGCGGCCTCTTCGAAGAGCACGAACGGAGGCTCCCACTTCGTTGCCGTCGAAAACAGTATCCGGGGCTGTTCGTCGCTGGTCGTGGATCCGAACGATCCCGAACGTGATCTACGCGGGAAGGCCAAGTCGACCGACGGCGGCGAAACCTGGAACTTCCAGGCGGGCGGCGGGGGCGTCGTGCTGGTCATGGATCCCGCGAACCCGAACGTCCTCTATGGCCTCGGAGGCGAGATCCTGAAGACCATCGACGCCGGCGCAGACCTGGTTCTCGGTCGGGAGAGGCGAGTCTCCGCGCCGGTCTTCCCTCGCGATCAGCCCGTTCGACACGGATGTGCTGTACGCCGGCACCCACGGAGACGGCGCGTTCAAGTCCCTCGACGGCGGAGTCAGCTGGACCCCGATCGACATCGATTCGACTGTGTCTGGCGCCTTCTCGTCGATCCGACCAACGGCAACATCGTCTATGCCGGTACGAACGGCAACGGCGTGTACAAGAGCATCGACGGCGGCGCTTCCTTCGTGCGAGTCGGATCGCCGAAGCGCGGCATCGTCTTCTCGCTCGCCAAGAGCGGCGACAAGCTCTACGCCGCCACCGACGTCGGCGGCGTGTCGAGGTGAGCCGCGACGGCGGGGCGACCTGGAGAACATACGGGCGTGGCGGAGGGCCGCGGTCTCGCGCTCAGCACCGACAGTAACGGCGCGGTCTATCTCGGGACGAACCTCGAGGGCGCCTTCGTGCTTCCCGGGGGTCGCATCGTCGCCGCGACTCGGGACTATTCGAAAACGTCGATGACGCGAGCGGCGGCCAGACAACAAGTGGCGGCGCCTCGGCTGGAATCAGCTCAAGAAATGCGCCTGCCAGAGTGGGTATCGCCGTCGCGATCGACTCCTCGGATCGCGAGCACGTCTTCTTCGCAGCCGAGAGGTGGTCTCCTCGAAACCGAGAACGGCGGCCGCACCTGGAAGGACGGCAACCGTCACGGCATGGTCGCGGGCGCTCCCTCCGTCGTGGTGTTCGACCCGCAGCAGCCTCGGCGCGTCTATGCGGGCTCATTCGTCGGAACGGCTTCTTCAAGTCCGTGGACCACGGGAAGCACTGGGCGCGCCGCTCGTTCGGGTTCGGCAATCAGAGCATCTGGCCATGGCCGTCGACCCGGTCGACCATTCGGTGTACGTCGGGACCCTGGCGGTTTGCCGCCACCAAGGCTCTGGAAGAGCACCGACTTCGGCGACACCTTCACCCGCATCGACCGTGCCCCGACGCTCCTCCCGGCGAGTTCCTGGACCTGAGCGGTCGCGGGATCACGGTCGATCCGAACAACCACACCACCGTCTACTTCGCCGACCGCGGCACCGGCCTCTGGCGATCGCAGGACGCCGGCGCGAGCTGGATCAACGTCGACGCGACCCCGGCGCAGAACGTGACCGTCGACCCGATCGACTCCCAGATCGTCTACGTGGGTACCCTTTTCGTCGGAGTGCTCAAGAGCACCGACGGCGGCTCGACGTGGGCACAGATGAGCAACGGGCTGCCTTCGTTCGATCCCGAAGATCCCGAGGCGTACTTTGCGATCTCTCGCACGGCCGGCGTGCAGGTCCACTCCCGGAACCACGACGTGCTGTACGCGGGCACGGAGGGTCGACGGCGTGTTCAAGAGCACGGACGGCGCCGAAACCTGGTTGCCGGTCAACCTGGGAATCGACAATCCGGGAGTCGTTGGGTCTCGGCGATCGATCCGGTCGACCCGAACACTCCTCTATGCGTCCACGCAACTCGTCGGTCTTCAAGACCACGACCGGGCGGCGAGTAGACGCTTCCACCAACGCACCGGAGGCCGGCCCTCCGGGGCCGGTCGCACCGGCGATAGACGACTGTGCGGTGCACTCGGGAGACAAAAGTGAAATCCGCGCGGGCTTCCGCGATGGGTCCTGTCGGCGCTGTTGTTCGTGGCGGCGGGGGCCTGCGGCGCCAGGTTCCGTCACCGACGGGCAGATGTTTACGGCACCGCTCGCGACACCCAGGGGAGCTCCGTCGCCGGCGCGGCGGTCACGCTCACCGGTCCGGGCGCCGCCGCAACGCGCGACCACCGATGCCACGGGTGACTTTCATTTCCTGGGCCTCTCGCCCGGCGACTACTCCGTCGCCCTGGAGCGGACGGGATTCGAGACGGTTCGCGCGGACGTGACGGTCGCTCTCGGCAACGTGGTTCTCTCGTTCATCATGCCCGTCGCGGGCGTCGACGGAAGCGGTCAGGTGAGCGGCGACGCGGCCCGCCTGGACAATCGCGGGATCGAGACGGGCGCGACGTTCGGCCGAGAAGGAGCTCGAGGACATTCCCACGACACGGGACCCCTGGGCCATTCTGCGGCAGGTCCCCGGAGTGCTGATCGACAGGCGTGAACGTGGGAAGCGTCCGCCATGCGTCAGCCCGCCTTCGTCGGCAAGGGCGCCCGTCCGGAGCAGACCACCTACAACCTCGACGGCGTCGCGATCAGCCTGGGCGGCATCATCGCCGATCTTCTACGACTTCGATGCGTTCAGCAACATCGAGGTGACGACCGGCGGCTCCGACCTCTCGCTCGCGACGCCCGGCGTGGCTGTCAACCTCGTGACCAAGCGCGGCACCAACGAGCTTCGGGGCTCGGCCCGCGGCTCTCTACACCGGCGGCGCGGGTTGGGACTACGGGGTCGAGGCCGGCGGCCCGCTCTGGAAGGACCGCCTCTGGCTCTGGGGCGCCTTCGCGCACAACGAGTTCCCGGGCGAGACCTTCTTCGAACCGGCCGGCGGAGCCCGTCCGAGAGTCAGCAGACTCTCAAGCATTGGAACGCGAAGCTCAACGCCCAGCTCATCGCCGCCAACGCGCTCACGTCTGCCTACACCAACTTCGAGAGAGTGGCCGCGGGATTGCCCTTCGGTGGAGCGATCCCTCCGCGGAGGCCACCTGGACCGAACGTTCCGCGCCGGGCAGTCATTCCGAGCTCGAGGACTCGCAGGTCCTCTCGGCGAACCTCTTCGCGTCGTTCTACTTCGCCTACGTGAAGGCCGCTCCATCGAATCTCCCGGTCGGGGGCCTCGACGAGCAGGCCGATCAGGACGACGAGGGCGTCTGGCGCCACAGTTACAAGACTCGCCTGATCCTGCGATGACCAGCACCAGGCCGGCCTGAACGTCTCGGACCTTCTTCGACACGGGCAGTCCTGCGGCACGAGCTCAAGTTCGGCTTCGGATACAGGCACCTCGGTTCGACTCGGCGCGCAATGGCCCGGAGATCATACTGGTCGGCTACGGGGATCCGTGGCGACACGGCCGGCATCACGCGTCTCAAGAGCGCGAGGGCCGAGGTGAACGTCTACGACGCGTTCGTGGGAGACACGATCCAGACCGGCAACCTCACGGTCAATCTCGGAGCTCGCTTCGACTATCAGCAAGGGAAGAACCTCCCCTCGTCGGTTCCGGCCAATCCGATTTTTCCGGAGATTCTTCCGGCCGGTTCGATACGCCGGCGACTACGGGTATCCCATCACCTGGCGCCTGTTCCAGCCGCGGGTCGGGGCGACGTACGCTCTTGGCGGAGGTCGCACGCTGCTGCGCGCCTCGTATGCCCGATTCGCCAACCAGCTGAACAGCGCCACGGTCGTCGCGCATCAACGCGTTTCCCGACATCGCGACCTCGTACTACGTCTGGAACGACCTCAACGGGAACGGTCGAGTCGAACCGGGCGA
The DNA here is from genome assembly GCA_963782585.1 of uncultured Acidobacteriota bacterium. Lineage (GTDB taxonomy): Bacteria > Acidobacteriota > Thermoanaerobaculia > UBA5066 > Gp7-AA6 > DAHUXD01. The sequence continues at coordinate 451,418 of CAWAKL010000002.1, read as the reverse complement.
GATCGATCTCTTCCCAGCCCGCGGGCTTTCGGCGTCGACCCGGCAATCCGGCCTCCTCGCGGCGATCAATCGAGTCTCCACGGACTTCGAGGCGCCGACGACCGACGAAGTCATCGTCGGCGATCGAGCGGCAGATCGCTTCCAACCTGTCGGGTTCGCTCGCGTACACGTATCGCGTCTCTCGCAACCTCGAGTTCTCGCCGCTGATCGGAACGACGCGCGCCGAGCTACGCTTACTTCGGCAACGCGGCGGGGACTGCCGTGGATGAGGCGACGGGTTTCGTCCTGGATTTCAGCGAGCCGTACTACGGCGTTGACCGAGTGTCGCCCCCCGCGTCGGCAACGATGCTCCAGAACCGGCCGGATGCCAACGAGACCTACAGCGGGATCGAGCTCCAGCTCTCAAGTCCTTCTCGAACGGCTGGATGGCGCGCGTCAGCTTCGCCTACAACGACTGGCAGCAGCACATCGGTCCGTGGAGCGATCGTCAATCCGAACAACGAGACGCCCGGCACCAACGCGAGTGGGCCCGGCGTCGCGGGAAGCATCAACGCGCACCTGGCAGTTCAACGTCAGCGGTATGGTCTTGCTTCCTTTCGGAATCGCGGCGGGCCTCAACGTCTTCGGTCGCCAGGGGTTTCCGGTCGTCTCTTCGATCGACGCTTTTACGTACGACACTCGAGACACGGTCGTCCCCCTCCAGATCGGGCCGGCCACGCGACTATCGGACACCGAACGTCTACGTGGCTCGATCTCCAGCTCTCGAGGGCGTTTCCGATCGGCTCGACCCTCACCTTGACTCCGCAGGTCGCGTGCTTCAACGTTTTCGACAGCCGCACGGTTCTGCAGCGTGAGGGATTTGTCGGGTGGTACGAAATTGTCGATGGGGAACGGACGTTCACGGAGTTCGACGCATTCAACGACATAACCTCGGAGCTTGGCGGCCGGGTCCTTCGCGGCGGCGTACGGATCACTTTTTAGAGACGCGCTTCGCCAGCAGCGCGATGTCGACCGTAACCATGTGTCCGACGGCCTTCGCCTCGGCGTTGCTCGCCCAGGCCATGTCGTAGTCGCGCCGGTCGAACTTCAGCGTGGCGTGAATGCCGATGTGCTCGTCGGGGTTCGGCCCGTCGAAGTGGCCCTTGAACTCGAAGGGCAGGGTGATCTCTTTGGTGACGCCGTGAATCGTGAGCTTGCCGTCGGCCTCCCAGCGGTCTCCGACGCGCCGGACCCGCGTGCTCTCGAACCGGATCCTCGGGTACTTCGCCGCGTCGAACCAGGCCGTCCCGCGGAGCTTCGCGTCCCAGGAGTCGCTGCCCGTGTCCACGCTCGCGATCTCGATCCAGGCCGACGCTTTCGAGCCCGAGAGGTCGGGCTTGTCTCCCGCCTGGAGTTGGACGTCGTACTTCATGAACTTGCCCGTGACCTTCGAAACGGCCATGACCGGAACGGAGAAGTGAATGTTCGACGGTTCGACGAGCTCGTACTCGGCCGCGCGGAGCGCCGAGGAAACCCCGAGAATGGCGACCAGTGCGGCGAGAGTGCTGCGCATGCGCGGATCCTATGGGATGCGACCGGGCGGCGATAGAATCCCCGCACTTTCACGGAGGAAGGATGAAACGCGCTCTCGCCGTTCTGGCGCTCGCCGCCGGTCCGCTCGTGTTTGCCGCTGCCGCCGCTGCCCAGGTCGTCCCCGGCCACCGTCTGCCCGAAGGGCCCGAACGGCCGGTGCGCGAGCGGAGTTACGACATCGAGTCCTACAAGGCCGAGCTCGCCTTCGACATGGCGAAGGAGTCGATCTCCGGAGTCGCGACGATCACGTTCCAGGCCCTCCGGGCTCCGCTCGCGATGCTCTCTCTCGATGCCGCGGACATCGTGGTCTCCAAAGTCGAACGGGACGGGCGGTCGCAGAAATTCGCGTCGGACCCGGCGGCCTTCAAGCTCGACGTGACGCTCGACCCGCCGGTGCCGATCGGCCAGGCGGCGACGGTCGCGATCTCGTACTCCGTCAAGCCCCGCGCCGGGATGTACTTCTATCCCGGAAGCGGGAAGCTTCTGCCGCAGGCCTGGAACTACGGCGAGGGTGGGCTGCATCGCGGCTGGCTGCCGATCTACAACGACACGAACGAGCGTTTCGCGATCGAGTTCATCGTCACGGTCCCGAAGGGCCTGACGGTCGTGGCGAACGGCCGACTCGCGAATACCCGGGACAACGCGAACGGCACGCGCACCTTCCACTGGGTCCAGAAGGGGCCGATCCCGAACTACCTCGTGACCGTCGACGTGGCCGAGCTCGCGAAGGTGCCTCTGCGCGACGCAAAAGTCGGTGACAAGACCATTCCACTGGCGGCCTGGACGCCGCCCGGCACCGAAGACGCCGCGCGGTTCGTCTTCGGCAACACGCCCGACATGGTCGAGTACTTCTCGACGAAGATGGGCTACCCGTATCCGTGGGACAAGTACGACCAGGTCGTGCTCCGCGAATTCGCGGGGGCGATGGAGACGACGACGGCCACCGGGTTCTCGGAGTCGGAGCTCCGCCGCGCTGGCGACCCGCCCGATCTCGCGCCGGAGTACGAGTCCGCCTCGCCCATCTTCACCTACGAGGACGTCGTCGCGCACGAGCTCGCGCACCACTGGTTCGGCGACCTCGTGACGTGCCGCTCGCTCGGCTCGCTCTGGCTGAACGAGTCCTTCGCCACCTTCTGGCACACGATGTGGAACGGGAAGGCGCACGGCGAGGACGACATGACGTACCAGCGCTGGGCCTACCTGAACGAGTACGTCGACTACGTGCGCGCGACGGGCAGCGTCCGGCCGATGGAGTACCTGCGCTACAAGGAGCCGGGCGCGATGTACAACCAGGAAACGACGTACGTGAAGGGCGCGCTCGTCCTCCACATGATCCGTCACTTCCTCGGCGACGCGGACTTCGACCGCATGATCGCGGCGTATCTCGCGAAGCACGAGTACTCGAATGTCGACTCGGCGGATTTGAAGGAGGCGATCGAGCTCGCCGCCGGGCGCAACCTCAGCGGGTTTTTCGAGGACTGGGTCGTCGGAGGCGGCGGCCACCCGCGCTTCGAGGTGTCCTATCGCTGGGCGCCCGAGCGGAAGGAGGTCGATCTGACGGTCCGCCAGATCCAGGCCGATCTCCCCTTCGAGAACGACTTCCGCCTGCCCGTGGAAGTCGAGATTGCCGAGGCTGGCGGCGCGAAGACGCACCGGGTCGAGCTCTCCGGCTGGTCGACGACGGTCGCGCTTCCGGCCGCGAGCCGTCCGACGCGCGTCACCTTTGACAAGGGAGGCTGGCTCGTCTGCGAAGTGCAGTACACGCGGCCGATCTCGGAGGTCCTGGCGGAGCTTTCGGGGGCGGATCTTGCGGGCAAGCTTCGGGCGGCGCGCCAGCTCGCGAACGATTTCCCGACGGACGCCCGATCCCTCGACGCGCTCTCGCGCCTGCTGGCCGATCCCTCGACCCACTGGGGCCTGAAACAGGAGGCGGCTCTCGACTTGGGAAGGATCGGCGGCTCCTCGGTCCAGACGGCGCTGACGAAGGCTCTGGCAAGCCCAGACCAGCGCGTCCGCCGCGCCGCGGCCCTCGCGCTCGGCCACGCGGGAGAGGCCTCGGCCGCCGACGCGTTGCGCCGCGCGGTCGAGAGCGACAAGGCGGAGGACGTCGTCGCTGTCGCAGAAGTGTCGCTCGGACGGCTCCGGGCGCCCGGCGCGAAGGATTTCCTCCTGAAGCAACTCGGGCGCGACTCCCGCTACTGGGACTCGGTGCGCCTCGGCGCGCTGATCGGCCTGGGAAAGCTCGGCGATCCGTCACTGGCCTCGACCTTCGCGAAGTACACCGCCACGGGCTACGTCCAGGACGTGCGCGTCGCCGCGCTGGGCGCCTGGGAGGCCGCGGCGCCGGAGGATCCGAATCTCGCGGCGAGCCTGCGCAAGCTCACATCCGACCGCAACCGCACCGTGCGCCTGGCGGCGATTCAAAAGCTCGGCAAGCTGCATCGCGCCGAGGATCTCGCCCTTCTCGAGGCGCTGCAGAAGGACCCCGACCCGACCGTCGTGGTCTACGCGACCGACGGTGTCGACGAGCTCCGGAGCTTCACTAAGGCGGCCGAGGCTCGATAGGCCGATTCTTGGAAAATTCTTGTCACGCCCTCGGGCGCGACTGCGGATGCTAGAGTCGGCGCGGCCGTGATGAAACCGCTGACGATGTTCGCCCTGGCTCTCGGCGGCGCCGCGGGAGTGGTCGCTCAGGAACGCATCACGATTCCCGCGGTCGCCTCGGTCGTCGGGGCGTCTCCGTTCTTTTCGGACGTGCGTATCTTCAACGCGTCGTCCTCGCCCATCGAGCTCACGGCAACGTACCGGTGCTTCGTCGCCGCGTGTCCCGGGACGGCGCCTCAGGAGACGTTCACTGTCGAGCCCCGGGAATCGCGGGCCTTCGACGACATGATCGACGACACGTTTCACGCGCCGAACTCCGCGGGCGGCGTCGAGATCGACGTGGTCTCGGGGGGCACCGCGGCGGACGTCGTGGTCACGAGCCGCCTCTACTCGACGGCTCCCGAACCGACCGTCGGCATGTTCGTCCCCGGGGTCACCGCGGCGGCCGCGCACCGGTACTCGGTCCTCCCGCAGATCGCCAACGGCGGGGCGGGCGACGGATTCCGGACGAACGTCGGCGCCTTCAACGGCCAGGACACCCCCGCCACGGTCGTATTCGCGGTGTACTGGGACGGACACTGGGTGGGGCAGGTCGAACGCACGATCCCCGCTCACTCCGGCACGCAGATCAACAACATCTTCGGATCGGGTGGCATCAACCATCCCGAGCTCGAAACGACCGATGCGGTGGTCACGGTCCACACCAACGGGCCGCCAGTGTTCTCGTACGCGGCGGTGATCGACAACCACACGACGGATCCGATCTTTGTCCGGGGAGCCGCGGACGTGGCTCCGGTGCTCTCGGTCGGCGGCGCCTACGCGACCGATGTCACTCTGGGCCAGAACACGTGCACGCCCGCCCCCACGGTGATGGATAACCCGACGACGGTCGTTCAGACGCCGGGGTCGCACGCGCTGACTCTGACGCACGCGACCATCACGTACGAAGGCACGGTCAACGACGACGGCTCGTTCGCGATGCAGCCCGAGTCCGTGGGACAGTTCACGATCACAATCAACGGCCAGTTCACGCCCCAGGGCTTCACCGCCACCGTGCGCGTCGACCAGGCGACGCCGGCCTGCTTCTACGATGTGAATTGGGTCGGGCTCAAGGACGCCGGGGCGAACTTCTTCCCGTAGAGCGGTTCAGGCGGCGGCCTCGCCGTCCCTCACGATCCGGCCGTCCCGGATCTCCACGATCCGGCTCGCGCGGCGGGCCAGCGTCATGTCGTGCGTGATGACGACGAGGGTCGAGCCCTGCTTCCAGAGCTCGGTGAAGAGGCTCATGATGTCGCCGCCGGAGGACGTGTCGAGGTTGCCGGTCGGCTCGTCGGCGAGGACGACGTCGGGATGCATGGCCAGGGCGCGGGCGATCGCGACGCGCTGCATCTGGCCGCCCGAGAGCTCCGTCGGCTTGTGGTCCATGCGGTCGGCGAGGCCGACCCGGTCGAGGAGCTCCTCGACGCGCTCCCGGCGCTTCTTCGGCGCCACGCCGCCGAAGAGGAGCGGCATCTCGACGTTCTCGAAGGCCGTGATCTGGGGCAGCAGGTTGAAGCTCTGGAAGACGAAGCCGACGCGGCGGTTGCGCATGTCGGCGAGCTGGTCGCGGGAGAACTTCGACACGTCTTCGCCGCCGAGGCGGTAGGTGCCTGCCGACGGAGTGTCGAGGCAGCCGATGAGATTCATGAGCGTCGACTTGCCCGAGCCCGAGGGGCCGACGATCGCGACGAACTCGCCCTGGTCGACGCTCGAGGTCGATGCCCTTCAGGGCCTCGACCTTGACCTTACCCGTGTCGTAGACCTTGCGGATGGCGGACATGTCGATGATCGGTGGCTCATGCGACTCTCCGTTCATTCGTAGCGCAGCGTGGACGCGGGGTCGATCGAGGCGGCGCGACGCGCGGGAAAGTAGCCGGCCAGCAGGCCGCAGGTCCCCGAGGATGGCGAGCGTGGCGATGCCGATCGGCCAGCGAGAGCGTCGGACGGCCCAGGAACTCGAGAACGTCGTTGCCCTCGATCGGCACGAACGACAGGTCCCGTCACGATCAGGATCGCGATGAGCGCTCCGACGAGACCGCCGACGAGCGTGTAGACGAGCCCCTCGAGGACGAAGCGGGCCGATGATCCAGGCGCGGCGGGCGCCGAGCGCCATCTTGACGCCGATCTCCTTGGTGCGCTCCTTGACGACGGCATACATGATGTTGGCCACACCGACGCCGCCGATGATGAGCGTGAGACCGCCGATGACGCCGAGGAAGAGCTCGATGCCGAGCATGATCTTTCCCGGGATCTGCTGGCCCTTGACCGTGTCCCACAGTCCCCAGACGCGCGGTCGTCCGTCGGGTCGTAGCCGAGACGCGGTCCCATGACCTCGTTGAAATGCACGAGCGCGGCGTTCATGTCCTTGGGCCTTCTTCACGCGGAAGACGACGACGTTCAGCCGGTTCGCGTCCGAGCACGGCCTTGAACGTGGCCTGCGGAATGACCGCGTGGTTCGCGTCGGGCCCGCCGTAGGTCGCCGACTGGCGTCTTTCTCTGCATGACGCCGATGACCGTGAAGGGCGAGTTGTTGATGAGCACCGTCTTGCCGAGGGGCTCCTCGGGCCCGAAGATGTCCTTCGCCAGTTCGTCGCCGAGAAAGACGACGCGGCGCTTGCTCTTCCTCGTCCTGCGGGTTCAGGAACCGTCCCTCCCCGTCGGGATGTGCTTGCGGAGATCGCCGTAGTCCCAGCGCGTGCCGATGACGCGGCCGTTGACGGTCTTCCGTCCATAGGTCAGCGCCGTGCGCCAGGACGTGTATTCGCCGCAGATCGCGTCGAGCTCCGGCAAACGCTCGCGCGCGTAGTCGATGTCCTCCATGCTTCGGCCGGATCGGCCGGCCTGCCGGAAGGCCCTTGTACGGCTTCGAGGTCTCGCCGGGCCACATGATCGCGAGGTTGTTCCCCATGGCCTGGTCGTTCGACATCAGCTGCCGCTTCAGGCCCTCGCCGAACGCGAGCAGGAGCAGGATCGTCACCGTGCCCCAGGCGATCGAGGCGATGGTCAGCGTGGCGCGCTTCTTCTGCAGCCGGCGCCGAGCTGAGGAAGAGGTGCAGGACGACCGAACATGGTTGCGCTTCATAGCTTCATGCGCCACGACCGGATCGAGCCGCGAGGCGTCGCGCGCCGGGAAGTAGCCCGCGACGAGACCGATGATGCCCAGGATGGCCGCCGTCAGCGCCGCGACCGAGAGCGAGAGGTCCGGGTTCCCGACGTACTCGCCGACCCCGAAGTTCGGAAAGACGGCGCAGACGGCGAAGGAGATGGCGAAGCCGATCGCGCCGCCGACGCCGGTGATGAGCAGCGTCTCGAGCAGGAACTGCCGCAGGAGCCAGCGGTCGCGGGCGCCCGAGCGCCATCTTGATGCCGATCTCCTTGGTCCGCTCCTCGACGACGACGTTCATGATGTTGGAGACGCCGATGCCGCCGACGACGAGCGTGAGCGACGCCGACGATGCCGAGGAAGAGCGCGGAACGACGAGCAAGAAGATGTCGAAGAACTTGAACTTCTCGGTCGTGTCCCAGATCCGAAGCGCTTCCTTGTCCGTCGGATCGAAGCGCTGGCGCTGCGCGATGACGCGGCGCACGTCGTCGGTCACGGCCTCGGCGTTGCGCGGCGTCCCTGGCCTGGAAGATCAGGTTCTCGATCGTACTTCTCGCCGGTGATCGCGCGGAACGTGGAGCCGGGGATGAAGCGCCTTCTCGTTGTCGCGGCCGCTGTAGCTCGAGTCCTGGACCTTCGGGCTCGAGCACCCCGACGACCGAGAAACGGCGAGCCGTCGAGCAGCACCGTCTTACCGACGGCGTCCTGGCCTTCGCCGAAGACGTCGGCCGCCAGCTTGTCGCCGATGAAGACGACGCGGCGCTGCTCGTCGATGTCGGTCGGATTGACGAAGCGGCCGCCGGCCTGCGGAAGGATGTTGCGCATCGCGCCGAACTCGGGCGACACGCCCGAGACGTCGATCGAGATCGTCTTCGCTCCGTAGTTCATCTTCATCGTCTTCGAGTACTCGCTCGAGATGGCGTTCAGGCCGCGGGCCTCGTTGCGGATCGCGTCGACGTCCTCCTCGTTCAAGCGGACGCTTCGGCCCTTGCCCAGTCCCTCATAGGGGATCGAGGTCAGGCCCGGCCAGGCGATGCACGATGCGCGTCGCCGAGTCCGGAGCTGTTGACGATCATCTGGCGCTGGAGCCCCTTGCCGAAGGCCAGGAGCAGGCTGACCGACACCGTCCCCCAGACGATCCCGAAGACCGTCAGGAACGTGCGGAGCTTCTGGCTCCGCACGTCGCGCCAGCATCTGGCGGAGCGCGTCGCGAAGGGAGAGCACGTCAGTCGACCGCGGAGGTCGAGCTTCTTGGGAGGCCGCTCCACGACCTTGTCGCCGAGGCGAAGGCCGTCGGTCACCTCGACATTCAGGCCGTCCGAGACCCCGATCTTGACCGTCGATCTTCACGGCGGCGCCTTCTCGGTCGCGCCCGGGAGCTCGACGAACGTCTTCTTGCCGCCGTCCTCGAAGATGACCAGGCGCTCGGGGATCGTGAGGACGTCCTTGCTTCTCGCGGATGATGACGTCCGCGTTCGCCGAGTAGCCGGCGCGGAGCGTCACGTTCGGAGTCGGGATCGAGCTCGATCTCGACGTCGAAGAGCGTGGCGCCGTCCTTCTGCTGGGCCTGGGGCGCGATGCGCGCGACGTGCCCCGTCACGACGTCCGTCGGCAGGGCGCCGACCTTGATGCGCGCCGGCAGAGCCATCTTCAGCTTGCCGACGTCGATCTCGTCCACGGTGCCCTTGAAGATGAGATCGCTCATGTCGGCGATCGTCGCGAGCTCGGTGCCCGGCTGATACGACGTGAGCGGGCACGACCGGCTCGCCCGGGTTGACGGCGCGGGTGAGGATCGTGCCCGCGGCGGGCGCGCGGATGATCGACTCCATCGAGATCGTGTCCGTCTGGACGCGCCCCCGGCGGGTGAGCTCGCGCTCCTGCTCGGCCTTCGCGACGGCGACTTTGGCGAGCTCGAACGCCTCCCGCTTCACGTCGAGGTCGGACTTCGGGACGACGCCGTTCTTCGAGAGCTCCTGGGCGCGCTCGAACTCGGCTTTCGCCCGATCGAACGAGGCCTTGGTGGAATCGACGCTGGCGATCGACGTCCGTGAGCTCCTGCGGCGTCGGATCGGGGGCGATCTCGAAGAGCGGGTCGCCGGCCTTGACCGTGTCGCCGACCTTCACCTCGCAGCGCTTGACGATCCCCGAGATCTTGGACTTGACCTGGAGACTTCTGGCGGGGCTGGATCTGCCCGACGGCCACCGCCTTCTCGGTGATCGAGCCCTTCTCGACGGTGACGAGCTTCTTTTCCCCGTCGTCCCCATGCCCGCCCCGCGCCAGCGCGTACACGCCGACGGCCGCGGCGGCCAGCACGAGCAACAGGAGCAGCGTCTTGAAGAGCTTCGACATACCGTCCTCCCTGGATAGAAAGCGTCGGATCGCTCCGCTCACGAAACCCCTCGCTTTCTTTGGGAGTTACGCACCTGCGGGCCCGAGGTTCCGCTCCCGTTCGGAGCCTCCTTGGAGGCCGATAGCCCGGACGCTACCGCCGAATCGGATATCTTTGCAACTGAAGGGGTTGCACGTGATCCGAGGCGAACGGCTGTATTTGCGGAAGGTCGAGCGGGACGACCTCCAGCGCTGCCACGACTGGATGAACGACGAGTCCCTCCGCGCGACGCTCGCGCAGCGCTACCCGATGTCTCTCGCCGAGGAAGCCGACTGGGTCGAGCGGACGACAAGAGGCCAGGATCCGTCCCGGCTCGTCTTCGCGATCTGCCTCTTCGAGGGCGACCGGCACATCGGCAACTGCGACCTCACGAACATCGACCGCGACAACCGCGTGGCCACGTTCGGCATCCTGATCGGGGAGAAGGATTGTCGCGGGAAGGGACTGGGGGAGGAGGCGTCGCGCACCCTCTGCCGGTTCGCGTTCGACGAGGTGAACCTCCACAAGCTCCGGCTCGACGTGCACACGACGAACGCGGGAGCCCTCCGCACCTACGAGCGCGTCGGTTTCAAGCGGGAAGGCGTTCTCCGGGAGGAGACCTTTCGCGCCGGACGGTACATCGACGTGATCCGGATGGGGCTCCTGCGCGAAGATCTCACGAAGCCGCGGGCGTTCCGCGCGGCGGGCACGAAGGGCCGAAAGCCGCGGTCCTGATGGACGCCCACGAATTCCGCTTCGTCAGCCAGTGGCGCGTCGTCGGGACGGCCGGGGAAGTCGCGGCGGTCCTCGGCGACATACGCGAGTTCGCGCGCTGGTGGCCGTCGGTCTATCTCGACGTCGAAGAGCTCGAGCCGGGCGACGAGCAGGGCGTCGGCAAGCGGCTGCGGCTCCGCACGAAGGGCTGGCTGCCTTACACGCTCCACTGGGACCTCCGGATTACGGAGAACCGCCTCCCGGAGGGCTTCGTGATCGAGTCGGAGGGCGATCTCGCGGGACGGGGCGAGTGGACGTTCGAGCAGGCGGGCGCCTGGACGATTGCCACCTATGCATGGAAGGTGCGAGCCGAGAAACCGCTTCTTCGCGCCCTCGCGCCGCTCTTCGCTTCGGCCCTCGCGGCAAATCACCGTTGGGCCATGCGGATGGGGGAGCGGAGCCTCGAGCTCGAGCTGGCGCGCCGCCGCGCCGCGACGGCGGCCGAGCGCGTCCGGATTCCGCCTCCGCCGCCTCCGGTCCCCGCCGGACCGCTCCTGCTCGCCGGAGGCGCGGGCGTCGTCGTCCTCGCGTTCGTGCTGGCACGATCGATGTCGCGGCGTCGCCGTCGCCGGCGCCGTCTCGGCTGGCTCCGCGGCCGATGATCATGCGGCTTCGCTCGTTCCCTTGAGCGAGCCCCTCCGTCGCGGCATCGGCCGGTTCGACGCCGTCGCGCTCGTCGTCGGCTCGATGATCGGCTCCGGCATCTTCATCGTCTCCGCCGAGAGCGCGCGGCTGCTCGGCTCGGGTCCGCGCCTTCTCGCCGTGTGGACGATCGCCGGCTTGCTCACGATGGTGGCCGCCCTCTCCTGCGCCGAGCTCGCGGCGATGCTTCCGAAGGCCGGCGGCCAGTACGTGTTTTTTCGCGAGGCCTACGGGCCGCTGGCGGGCTTTCTCTTCGGCTGGGCCATGCTGCTCGTCATCCAGACCGGCACGATCGCGGCGGTGGCCGCCGCGTTTGCGAGGTTCCTCGCCGTTTTCGCGCCCGGGATCTCCGACGCGCCCTGGGCCCGCCTCGGGCCCTTCGCCCTGACTCCCCAGCGGCTGGTCGCGATCGGCGTCATCGTCCTTCTGACCGCCACGAACGCCACCGGCCTCCGCGCCGGGAACGCTGACGCAGAACGTGTTCACGACGGCCAAGTTCGCAGGGCTCGCGGCGCTGGCGCTGGGCGGTCTCATCCTCGGTTCGGCCCTCGGCCGCGCCGCGGACACCACGCCGCTTCGGATCGCCGAGGAGCTCGGGGGGTTGTCGCTCGCGCTCGTTTTCGCCGCGGCGCTCGTGGGCCCGTTCTTCTCGCAGTCGGCCTGGAACAACGTGACGTTCGCCGGCGAGGAGGTGCGCGACCCCGGCCGCACGCTGCCGCGGGCGCTCATCCTCGGATGCCTCGTCGTCACTCTGACCTACGTCCTGACCAACGTGGCGTACCTGAAGACGCTGGGCCTTCCGGGAATCGCGGAGGCGCCGCAGGATCGCGTCGGCACGGCGGCGGCCGGCGCGCTCTTCGGGGCGGCCGGGTGCGCGGGCGATGGCGGCGGCGATCATGATCTCGACGTTCGGGTGCGTGAACGGCCTGATCCTCTCGGGCGCCCGGGTGTCCTTCGCGATGGCGAGAGACGGCCATTTCTTCTCGAGTCTCAGTCGCGTCAACCGCGCCGCCGTTCCCGGCAACGCGCTCTGGCTTCAGGCGGTGTGGGCGTCGCTGCTCGTGCTCACCGGGAACGTACAGCCAGCTCCTGAAGTACGTGGTCTCGGCGGATCTGCTTCTCTACGCACTGCTCGTCCTCGCGGTGCCGGCGCTTCGCCGGAGACGTCCCGACACGCCGCGGCCGTTTCTCGCGCCGGGATATCCGTGGCTGCAGATCGCCTATGCGGCGGCCGCGTCCGTCCTCATCGTCCTTCTTCTGCTCGGCAACCCGAAAACGACATGGCCCGGCTACCTGATCCTCGCCTCCGGCGTGCCGGTGTTTTTCCTCTGGCGGCGCGACCGGCACAGGGCCTCGTGAGGCCTCCCGTCCTATTCGACCTCCGCGACGGCGCGCTGCTGGTCGAGTTCCCGGAGCTCTCCGACGAAGAGGCCAACCGCGCGGCGATCGCGCTCGCGAGGCGGCTGCGGCGCCTGCAGGTCGAGGACGCCATACCGGCCGCCCGCTCGCTTCTGATCGTCTACGACCCCCTCCGAGTCGGCCGCGAGGCGATCGCCGCCTCCGTCGAACGACTCGCTGCGGAGCCCGGGGCCGCGGGAGCAGACTCCGACGCGCGGCTCCTGCGTCTGCCGGTCCTCTACGACGGCGAGGATCTCGCCGAGCTGGCGAATCGCGCCGGCATGCCGGCCGCCGAGCTCGTCCGGCGCCACGCGGCGGAGAGATATCGCGTCGCGTTCATCGGCTTTGCGCCCGGCTTTGCGTATCTGGCCGGCCTGCCGCCGGAGCTCGCGGCGCCGCGCCTGACGTCACCGCGTTCGCGCGTGCCGGCCGGCAGCGTGGCGATCGGAGGAAGCTGGACGGGCGTCTACCCGTCGGCCTCGCCGGGGGGCTGGCGCCTCCTCGGCCGGACCTCCGCCGTCCTCTTCGACGCCGCTGCGAATCCGCCGGCCTTGCTCGCGCCGGGCGACCGTGTCGAGTTCGAAGCCGTTCGCGAGCTCACGCCCCGGCGTCCGGCGGGCGACTCAGCGCCGGCTCCGGGTCGTCCAGGCTTTCGAGTGCTCTCGCCGGGCCTCTTCACGTCGATTCAGGGGCTACCCCGGCCGGGGCTCGGCTCCTCAGGCATTCCCCCGGGAGGCGCCATGGATCCCCTCGCCTTCGCGCGCGCCAACGACATCGTCGGCAATGCCCCCGGCGCGCCGGCGCTCGAGATCACGCTCGCGGGCCCGGAGCTCGAGGCGCTCGCGGACATCGTGGTGTCCGAACGCGGCAAGGTGCGGTCCGGCGAGCGGATTCGCTTCGGGAGGCTCGAAACGGGAGCGAGGGCCTACGTCGCGGTCGCCGGCGGCTTCGTCGACCCCCACCGGGCCCGAGAAGGAACGCGGCGGCTCGTGGCCGGCGACATTCTCGCGATCGGCGCCGGCGAAACGGTTCCGGTCCGATCTCGGCGGACCGAACCCGAACCCGAACCCGAACCGCGCCCGCGCACTCCGACGAGGTTTCTCTCCGTGTCGTCCCGGGCCCGGAAGCGGCGCGTTTCGCGCCGGCCGAGCGGGATCGATTCTTCGCGACGCCGTGGCGCGTCACGCCCGAGAGCGACCGCCGAGGCCTCCGGCTGGACGGGGAGCCGCTGCAGCATTCGGAGACTCCCGAGATCCTGCCCTCGGGGACAGTGCCCGGAACGATCCAGGTCCCGGGGAGCGGCCTGCCCATCGTCCTCGGCCCCGACGGGCCGGTCACCGGCGGCTACCCGCGGCTCGCGACGGTCATCGGGGCCGACCTGTGGCGGCTGGGACAGGCCCGGCCCGGCGCTACCCTCCGGTTTCGGGCCGTCGATTTTCGAGACGCGGCCTCCGCGGGGCGCGGCAGCCGGGAGTACGATTAGCGTCCCTTGAGCATCGACCTGAACGCGGACGTCGGCGAGGGAATGGACGATGCGGCCCTCCTGCCGTTCGTCACGTCGGCGAACGTCGCCTGCGGCGTGCACGCGGGCGATCCCTCGGTCATGGACGCGACCGTCACGCTCGCTCTCTCGCGCGGCGTGCGCGTCGGGGCCCATCCGGGTTATGCGGACCGCGAGCACTTCGGCCGCGTCCCCGTCCACCTGCCGGCCGGCGCGGTCGAGGCGCTCGTGCTCTATCAGTGCGCGGCGCTCGACGGCTTCGTCCGCTCGCGCGGCGGAACGCTGACGCACGTCAAGCCGCACGGCGCGCTCTACCACGCGGGCGCGGAGCTTCCCGACGTCGCGCGCGCGATCGCGGAGGGCGTGCGGCGATTCCGCGAGGGACTGGTCCTCGTCGGCCCGGCGGGCTCGATGCTCGTCGAGGCCGGCCGCGAGGCCGACCTGCCGGTGGCCGAGGAGGCGTTCGCGGACCGGCGCTATCTCGCGGACGGCTCGACGGTGCCGCGGACCGAGCCGCGCGCCGTGATCACGGATCCCGACGAAGCCGCCGAACAGGCGGTCGGGCTGGCCCGCGACGGCACGGTCGTGGCGGCCGACGGAACGAAGATCGAAGTGCGCGCCGACACGTTGTGCATCCACGGCGACACGCCGGGTGTCGTCGCGATCGCGAAGCGCATCCAGGAACGGTTCGGGCGGGAGGGCATCCGGATTGCGCCGCTCGCGTCCGGGCGCGTGACACGCCGCGAGGGCGTCGTCATTCCGCCGGGCTGAGGCTACACTGACAGAACCCATGAGCTCACCGGCCGAGGACGGCGTCGAGGAGGGGCCGGACCGCAACTGGAGCGAACGGTTCGCCGGCCTGGCGGAATCCGCGCAGGCCCTCGTCGCGACCCGCCTCAAGATCTTCGAGGAGGAGTTCAACGTCAAGGCCGGGCTCTTCGGCAAGGGCTTCGCAGCCCTGGCGGTCGCGGTGGCGTTCGGCTTCGGGGCCACGCTCATGCTCGCCGCGCTCCTCGCGACACTGCTCGCCCAGCTCTTCGGCAACCTCACGCTCGGGATTCTCGGCGCCCTCGTCGTCTATGCGGCCGTCGCTGCGGGCGCGGGTTACTTCGCCTGGAAGCGGTTCTCCGAGGTCAAGCCGAAGGAGTTTCCGGCGACCAAGCGAGAGCTCGCGCGCGACGTGGACGCGATTCGCGCGGCGTTCGCGCGGGACCCGGACCCGGAGGCCGGGCCCGACGCGGATGAGCCGCTCCCGTACAGACGCGACGGCGACGAATCCGACGTGCGCGACCTCGAGGCGCGGCTGCGCGCGGGGGTGGAATGACCGATTCGAGAAACCGTCTCGAGGCCCTGTCGCGTCGCGCGGCGCGCGAGCGGGAAGAGCTCGCGTCCGCGCTCTGGGAGACTCGGCACCAGGCGTCGGCCTTTGCCCAGCGCTGGCGCTATGCGAGCGTCGCGGCCTCGGGTCTGGCCGCCGCTGGGACGTTCGCGTGGAAACTCTTCGGCCGGAACTCCCTCGCCGCGAAGGCCGGCCGGATCGCTTCCGCCGCCTCGCTTCTGATCGGCCTCGGCAAGGGCTTCCGCACGGCCCGCCGCTTCTGGTGAGTTTTCGGATTCCCATCCGAAAAGCTGCTAGCCCGCGATCTGAAGCATCCGTTCGGCGATGAGGCGATACCCCTCCCGGTTCGGGTGATAGCGGTCGGCGGCGAGGCGGTCGGGGCGCCCCTGGAAGATGTCGAAGGTCGGCACGATCGTGACGCCCGGGAAACCGAGGGCCGTCTCGGCCGCGAGCGTGTTCCACTGGAGAACGACGGAGGAGCCGAGGCGCCCGGGGCCCGCCTCGCCGGAGAACGGATCGTACAGGCCCACGACGAGAATCGGGGCGGTCGGGTTCGCCTCCCGCAGCGCGCGGAGGATGCCCCGGAGGTTTTCGACGTAGCGGTCGCGGGCCTCCTGCACGCCGTCCGCGAGCTCCGTCGCGGAGCGTTCGAACGCGGACGCGGCGTGCGAGAGGTCGTTGCCGCCGACCGAGAGGAGGATGAGGTCCGCCTCGGCGGCGCGGGCGCGGACGGCCGGAGACTCGGCGAGCGTGCGCACATCGGGGGACTCCGAGCCGCCGACGCCCAGCTTCGTCAGCTCCGCCGCTCCCTTCCTGCGCCAGGCCTGCAACACGTCGACGGCGAATCCCTTGCCGCTCGAGTCGCCGGTTCCGCGGGCGAGGGAGTCGCCGAGGACGAGGATGCGGCGCTCGCCGGGACGGGCCGGCCGGGGTTTCGGTTCCACCGGCGGCGGGGGCGCCTCGCCGATGGGCTCGCCGACGGCGCCCCGCAGCGCCAGGACGAAGCCCGCGGCGAGGACGAGCGCCGCGGCCGTTCCCCCGACGAGGGGAGCGGTCCAGAGCCAGAACCGCTGCGACGAGCGAGCCATACGGGCGCCGATGATACGTTGACCGCGTGGCGAACGGCGTCGATCCGGTGCGGTCCATGAGCGTTCCGGGCTCGCCCGACGGCGTCGTGCTTTCGGCCGAGAACCTCACGAAACGCTTCGGCAACCGGGAGGCGGTCTCGGACGTCTCCTTCGAAGTGCGGGCGGGCGAAGTCTTCGGCTTTCTCGGCCCCAACGGGGCCGGCAAAACGACCACCATCCGCATGCTCGTCGGCCTCGCCCGCCCCGACCGCGGCCGCGTGCGCATCCGCGGGCTCGACCTCTCCCGGCACTTCACGCAGGCCATGTCCCACGTGGGCGCCATCGTCGAGTCACCGGACCTCTACCGATATCTCACCGGCCGGGAGAATCTTCAGCACTTCGCGCGCATGCTTCCCTCCGGGGCGAGCGAGCGGATCGAGGAGCTCGCGGCCATGGTTGCGCTGTCGGAGCGGCTGGACGACAAGGTCTCGACCTACTCGCTCGGCATGCGGCAGCGACTCGGGATCGCGCAGGCGCTTCTCGGGGAACCCGACGTGCTCATCCTCGACGAGCCGGCCAACGGTCTCGATCCGGCGGGCATCCGCGAGATCCGCCAGC
The DNA here is from genome assembly GCA_963782585.1 of uncultured Acidobacteriota bacterium. GTDB lineage: Bacteria > Acidobacteriota > Thermoanaerobaculia > UBA5066 > Gp7-AA6 > DAHUXD01. The sequence goes on along the minus strand of CAWAKL010000002.1, from coordinate 434,392 downwards.
TCGTGCGGCGGCTGGCCTCGGAGAGGGGGATCGGCGTCTTCGTCTCGAGCCACCTGCTCTCGGAGATCGAGCAGACCTGCGACCGCGTGGCGATCATCCACCGGGGCCGCACGCTGGCGGCGGGCTCGGTGAAAGAGCTCTCGGCCCGCTCGGCCTCGGATCGGGTGCGCGTCCGCGCACGTCCGGCGGCGAAGGCGGCGGAGAGACTCGCCGCTTTCGGCGCGGTGGAGACCGCGGCGCTCGTGGCGGCGGCCGGCGACGACGGCAGGGGGGACGGCGTCGTGACCGCCCGCATCCCGCCCGACCGCGTGCCCGAGGCTCTGCGCGCGCTCCTCTCGGAGGGGATCGAGGTCTTCACGGTCGAGCGTCCGGCGTCCACGCTCGAGGAGGTCTTCCTCGAGATCACGGGAGGCGAAACGGTATGAGGTTCCCGGGCCTCGTCGAAAACGAGCTCTTGAAGTTCGCGAAGCAGCGCCGCTTCCGCGTGGTCGTGCTGATCCTCGTGGCGCTGATCGGCCTGATCGTCTTCGCCCAGTCACGGGCCCGCGAGCGCTATCGAGAGAAGGACTGGCGCGTCGAGACGCAGGAACGCATGGCGAGGATTCAGAACTGGCTGCGCGACGGCCGCATGCCGGCCTCGTCGCGGCGCTGGGCCACCTTCGAGCTCGGCCGGCTGCAGTACCACATCGAGCGCGACATCGACCCCGAGGCGGTCTCGGGGCCGATCTTCGCCCGGGCCTTCGCGAACGCCTCGAGCTATCTCCTGCTGCCGCTGCTCGCGATCGTGTTCGCCTCCGACGTCGTGTCGGCGGAGTTCCAGCAGGGGACCATCAAGCTTCTCCTCACGCGACCCGTCGGCCGAGCGCGCGTGCTCGCTTCGAAGCTCGTGGCCCAGTCGCTCGCGATCACGTTGACGGTCGTCTTCGGCGGGATCGTGGCATACCTCTTCGGGGGGCTCGCTTACGGGTGGCCGGGTTGGGACGCTCCGGTCCTGACCGGGTTCCGCGTGGGAGGAGATGTCTTCGATCCGTCGACGGTGCGCGCGGTCCCTCTCTGGCAGGACGCGATTCTCGTGTACGGGCTCGCCTGGTTCGCCACGCTCTGCGTCGGCGCAATCGCGCTGCTGACGTCGGTGCTCCTGCGCTCGACGGCGGCGTCCATGGGCACGATGCTGGCCGCGCTGATCGCCGGCACGATCCTGCCGAGGCTCGCTTCGCAATGGGAGGCGCAGAAGTTTCTTTTCGTCACGAACCTTCCGCTGCCGGACTACTACTCCGGCTCGCCGCCGCCGATTCCCGGCCTGACGGTCGAGCTCGGTGCGGCGGTTCTCGCGGCCTGGGCCGCCGCAGCCGTGCTCGTGGCCTTCGCCGTGTTCGTGCGCCGGGACGTCCTCGCGTGAGGCCGGGGATCCCCCGAGCCTGAGGTAAACTGCCCGCCCCCCGGCCGGGGGAAGCCGTGCGGGAGGCCCGAAACGGCCCGCAGGCGCACTTTTGAACGAGTCTGGAAAGGGGAGTAGGCTACCTCCCCCGGAGCCCGATGGCAGAGAGACGAACAGATCCGCCGGCCAAGACTCCTTTCGAGGAGCCCCGGTCGTCGGCGAAAAAGCTGAAACCGGATCAGTACGAGCTGAAGATCCGGTGGGAGAAGGCCCGCCAGGTCCTGGACGTGTCGCCCACCGGGGTCCGCTTCGACTTCGACGCGCCGCTGAAGGTCGGCACCAAGTACCCGATCAGCCTCACGGCCCCGGGCGTGTCGTTCTCGACGACCCTCGAAGTCTCGCGCTGCCAGCTCACCGTCGAGCCGCCGAGCGGCCGCTTCTTCCGGGTCACCGGGCGTTTTTTCCCCTACGTCGAGTAGGGGCCTCCTCTACGCCCGCCGCGTAAACCGATGGGCCACGTGCCAGGCCGATAGCCGCGCTTCCCGGTCGCGCGCCAGCCCTGCCTTCTCGAAAGCCTTCTCGAGGTCGCCGGCCTCGAGCCGATGGGCCGCCGGTGTCTTCGGGCCCTGGACCTTGCGCAGGGCCGTGACAACCCAGAGCTGTCCGGCCGGCTCGAGCCGCTTGAGCGCGGCGTCCATGACCGCCCGCGAGCCGACACGAGTCTCCTGCCAGAGCAGGATCCAGTCGAAGGATTCCTTGATCGAACGGACCTTGCGCCCCTCGACCGGCGTCAACGCCTGATCGGGAGCCAGGCTGGCCGCGACGAGCTGCTCGAACTGCGGCGGCGCCTCGCTGAGGAGGAGGTGCCGCGCCGCCGCGATTTCCAGACGATCGGCGATCTCGGCGCGTCCACGCAGGGGAATCGTCGGCGCTTTTTCCTGCGACATACTCCTCAACGTGGCGGATGTCTTCTTCGGCACCGCGAGCTTCGCATACGAGGGCTGGAAAGGCATCGTGTACCACGAGCGCTACCGCGAAGCGACATTCAAGGTGGAATGCCTGCGCGAGTACACCCGCTTCGAGCCCTTTCGGACCGTCGAGTTCGACTTTACCTTCTATCGCCCGCCGACGGCGCGCCAGCTCTCCCGGTACGCCGCCATGCTCCCGCCCGGCTTCCCCGTGTTCTCCAAGGTCTGGGAGGAGTTGACGATGCCGCGGTTTCCCGAGCTGCCGCGGCACGCCGGGCGCGCCGGTGCGGAGAACCCGCGCTGGCTGGATCCGAAGGTCTTCCGCGACGAAGTGTTGCCGCCTTACGCGGAGTCGTTCGCGGGCCACACCGGCCCCTTCATTCTGGAGTTTCCGACGGAGTGGCAACCCTCGCCCGAGCGCCGGGCGGAGTTTCTCGAAAGGCTCGACGCGTTCCTTGGCGCGTCCCCGCCGGGCCTTCGCTGGGCGGTCGAGATCCGCACGCCGCAGTACTTCACCTCGGACTACTTCGACGTCCTGAGGCGCCGCCGCGCCGCGCACGTCTTCAACTGGTGGACCCGGACGCCGGATCTTCTCGAGCAGTGGTCGGCGGCCACGCCTCTGCCGGCGGACTTCGCGGTCGCGCGCATCCTCGTGCCTCCGGGGGTTCCCTACGAGCAGGCGGTCGAGCGATTCCGCCCCTACGACCGGGTCCTCGCGCCGCGCGAGGACATGCGCCGCGACCTCGTCCGCCTCGTCCGGCACATCACCGAAGCCGGAGCGGATGCGTTCATCCTCGTCAACAACCGCTCGGAAGGCTGCGCGCCCCTGACGATCCGGGCGCTCGCGAAGCAGCTCGGGATCCCGTTCCGGGAGGTCGAAAAGCCGAAGACGCTGTTCGACTAGGCCTTGCGGGCCTTGTAGAAGGTCCAGGCGAGGTACGCGACCACGCCGATGCCGCCCACGAGGACGAGCAGGCTCGAGGTCGGCGAGAGCTGCCGGAGCATCTTGTACGTCAGGTAGAAGATCGCGCCGAAGATCGGGATCGACACGACGCCGGCGATCGCCAGGAAGTTTTTCGACTGGCGCGGGGCCTGCGACGGAACGACCTTCATCATCTCGAGCTTCTTCGAGACGTCGGCGGGCAACGGCGGCCGCTCCACCCACTTCAGCGCCTCCGGCGCCGCGTGGCCCTGCTTCAGGTCGGCGGGAAACGACTCGCCACAGTAGATGCAGTGATCCAGCTTCCACGCGGCCAGAGGCCGATGGCAGCGCGGGCAGCGGGGGCCGGCGGGCGCGGAGCTCACGGTCTTTTTTCTCGAACTCGGATGCGAAACGATTATACGGTTGGCTCCCCCGGAATCGGCGCCTGAAGGAGGTCGCGTGAAGAGCAGCGGGAAGCGCGTCGACTGGAGCGGGTGCGGCACGGCCCTCGTGACGCCGTTCGACGACAAGGGGCGGATCGCCTTCGGCAAGCTCGAGGGACTGGTCGAGTGGCAGATCTCGCAGGGGATCGATTTTCTCGTCCCGTGCGGCACCACCGGCGAGTCGCCGACCCTCTCGCGCGACGAGCGCCGGGCCGTCACGGCCGCCGTCGTCCGCGCGGCGAACGGCCGCGTGCCGGTCATCGCGGGAGCCGGCGGCAACCACACGGCGCGCGCCGTCTTCTGGGCGAGCGAGGCGGCCGCGGCCCGGGCCGACGGGATCGTCTCGGTCACGCCGATGTACAACCAGCCCAGCCCCGACGGCCTCCTGCGCCACTTCTCGGCGATCGCCGAGGCCACCGACCTTCCGACGATCATCTACAACAACCCATCCCGCACCGGGTCCGACCTCGACGTCGACACGATCCGAAGGCTCTCCGAGATCCCGAACGTCGCCGGGCTCCAGGAAGCCTCCTCCAACTTCGGAAAGATCGCGAAGCTGATGGCGACCCTGCCGCGCGACTTCGCCGTCTTCTCGGGCAACGACACCACCGCGCTCGCCCTGATCGCCCTGGGCGCGCGAGGCCTGATCTCGGTCGCCGCGAACGAGGTCCCGAAAGAGATGGGCGAGCTCGTCCGCTCCGCGCTCGCGAACGACCGGGAGCGCGCCCTCGAGATACAGCGGAAGTTCGAACCGCTGATGGAGATGAACTACCTGGAGACGAGCCCCGGGCCCGTCAAGTGCGCGCTCTCGCTCATGAAGAAGTGCGGCGAGACCCTGCGGCTGCCGCTGGTCCCGGTCCGGGACGACACGCGGCGGAAGATCGAAAAGACTCTGGCCGGATACCGTCTGCTTCCGAAGAAGGCCGGAGCCAGGAGCTAGGTAGTCCGGGATCCTTCGGCGTTACACGCCTCAGGATGACCGCTACAGCGGCGTGCAGCCGCCTGCGCGGTCATTTCGGCCCCGCCTTCAGGTTCTCCCGAAGGTGCCGCGCGAGGCGCGCGTGCAGGTGGTACGAAGTTCCCGGTCCTTCGTTGATCGAGTGCGAGCGGTTCGGGTAGACCATGAAGTCGAAGGGCTTGCCGAGGACGATCAGCCGGTTGATGAGGCGCTCGGATCCCTGGTAGTGCACGTTGTCGTCGCCGGAGCCATGGACGAGCAGGAGCTTGCCCTTGAGCCCTTCGGCGTAGGAAATGGGTGAGCCCTTCCGGTAGCCCTCCGCGTTCTGGTCCGGCAGGCCCATGTAGCGCTCCTGGTAGATCGTGTCGTAGAGCGTCTGGTCGGGAACCGGGGACACCACCATGCCGACCTTATAGAGGTCGGGAAAGCGGAAGAGGGCGTGGAGCGTCATCTGCCCGCCGCCGCTCCAGCCCCACGACGCCACGCGGTCGGGATCCAGAAACGGCTTCGAGGCGATCAGCTGACGCACTGCCGCGGCCTGCTCCTCCGCGGCGAGAACGCCGACCTCGCCGTAGACGGACTTTCTCCAGGCGCGCCCCTTCAGCGACGGCGTGCCCCGGTTGTCGAGGCATGCGACGACGTAGCCCGCGTCGGCCAGCGCGCGGTGAAAGAGCATCCGGTAGTTCGGGTCGCCGCGCCACTCGTCCGTCGCCTCGACGCCCGCCGGCTCCCCGTAGACGTACACGAGGAGGGGATACTTCTTCGACGGGTCGAAGCTCTTCGGCTTGACCATCCAGCCGTCGAGGGAGATGCCGCCGCCGATGTCCACGCGGAAAAACTCCGTCGCCGGCGTCAGGACCGGAGCGACCGCCGCCGCGAGCTCGCGGTTGTCCTCGAGGACGCGGAGGGTCTTGTGGGAGGGCAGCTGCACGAGGTCCGTCACGGGCGGCCGGTCGATGCCCGAGACGGTGTGGATCGCGACGCGGCCGTCGGGCGACACGTCGTAGGAGTGCCAGCCCGGCTGGTTCGGCGGGGTCACGCGCTCGGGCGTGCCCCGGCCGTCGAGGCGCGCGCGGTAGAGATAGCGGCGCGTCGCGTCCGCCGGCGAGGCGATGAAGTAGATGAACTCGCCCGGGCCGTCCACGCCTTTGACGGTCTCGATGTCGAAATCGCCGGGCGTCAGAAGCCGCATCCCCGAGCCGTCCCGATTGGCGGCATAGGCGTGACGCCAGCCGTGCTTCTCGCTGACCCAGAGCAACTCCTTCGACGGAAGCCACTGCCACGAGTCGACGACGTCGAGCCAGGTCTGGTCCTCGTCCTGGAGCATGCGCCGCGGCTGGCCGGTCGCGGGGTTCACGAGCCAGACGGTGTTCGTGTTCTGGAGCCGGTTCATCTGCTGGAGAACGACCTCGCCGGTGAAGTCGACGTACTCCATGCGCGGGACGTACGTCTGACGCGGATCGCCCGGCAGCGCGACCCACCGGGGCGTTCCTCCGGCGGACGGAGACGATCCCGATCCGGACGGCGGCGTTCGTCGTCCCCGCCTTGGGGTAGGGGATCCGCGTGACGACGGGGTAGAGCGTGTCCGTGTCGTTGATCAGCGAGAACTCGCCGATGCCGCTCGAGTCGAAGCGCCAGAAGGCGATGTCCTGGCCGTTGGGGCTCCAGCGGAACCCGTCGCGAATCGCGAACTCCTCCTCGTTGACCCAGTCCGCGGTGCCGTTGACGATCGTCGGGCTGCCGTCCGAGGTCAGGCGCGTGATCTTTCCGCTCGCGAGGTCCTCGACCCAGAGGTCGTTGGCCTGGACGTACGCGACGCGCGTGCCGTCGGGCGAGAACTTGGCGAACATGAGGCTCGCCTCGGGCTTGCCGGCGCCGAGCTTCTGGAGCTTGCCGCTCGCGACGTCGAGGACCCAGTAGTCTCCGCGCGTGTTCAGCCGCCAGACTTTCCGCGTGTTCGTGAAAATCAGGAGCTTGCGGCCGTCCGCGGACCAGGAGTACGTCTCGGGGTCGAGCGGCTTTCCGCCCGCAGCGGGAACGAGGCTCGAAGCCGGCACGAGGACGCGCCGCGCGCCGGTCGCCGAGTCGTACCGAACGATGTCCTTGCCGCCGCCGGCCGAGGCGGACGGCTCCACGGTCGTGTAGGCCTTGCCGCCCTCGAGCCACTGGAACGGGCCGAACTTCTTCTCCTTGAACGCCGCCTGGTTGTAGATCCGGTCGAGCTGGGCGTACACCGGGTCCGGCGCCGCTGCGGGAGTCGGCGCCGGGGCCGGAGCGGATTGGGCGCGCAGGGAGAGGGGAGCGAGAAGGCAGAGTCCGAGGAGGAGCCGGCGACGCTTCATCGGATGTCCCCCGTCGTTGGGGCGGCGCGCGGCCGCCCGTCTACATTTCGGAGAGCCGGCGGAAGTAGTCGGAGAAAGCGGCGATGCCGCCCTCGGCCTGCGGCCAGTCGAAGTTCTCGTTCGGGGCGTGGTAGCCGTGCTCGGGCAGCGAGAGCCCGAGGAAGAACACGGGCGCCTTGAGCACCTTCTCCATCGAGAGCACGGCGCCGATCGATCCGCCTTCGCGCACGAAGACGGGCTCCTTGCCGAAGGCGAACTTCATCGCTCCGCGGATCGCGTCGGCGTACGGGCCGGTGGTCTTGCCCTCGTAGGGCGGGAGGGCGTGCTCGGCCAGAACCTTCACGTCGGGGTTCTTCTTCTTCACGAAGTCCGTGACGAGCTTCACGATCTTCGCCGAGCTCATCTTGGGCACGAGCCGGCAGGACACGATGGCGGTGGCCTTGGGAGGAATGATCGTCTTGACGCCCGGTCCCTGGTAGCCGCCGGCGATGCCGTGGACCTCGAAGGTCGGCATCATCCAGATCCGCTTCATCACTTCCAGCGCGTCGTTCACGCGCAGGGAGCGGAAGAGGTGGTCCTTCTTGAAGTCCTTGACGGTGAAGCCGCACTTCTTCAGGTCCTCGAGCTCCTTCTTCGTCGGAGCAACGACGTCCTTGTAGAAGCCGGGGATCTTGACCTTGCCCGTCTTCCCATCGACGCACTCGGCGATCAGCTGCGCGAGCTCGGTGACGGGATTGCGCGCCGCGCCGCCGGCCGTGCCGGAATGCTGGTCGGTCTCGCCCGTCTGGAGCTCGAAACGCAGTCCCTGAAGCCCCCGCAGTCCGGCCGGACAGGCCGGACGGGCGCGGGACACCCACACCGTGTCGGAGACGACGACCGAGTTCGTCGCGAAGTCCTTCGCGTTGGCCCGGATCGTGGTCTCGAAGTGCGGGCTGCCGATCTCCTCTTCGAGCTCCCAGAGGAAGTGGATGTTGAGGGGAACGCCCTGCGCCAGGGCATGGCGCGCGCCGAAGAGCGCCGTGATCGCCGGTCCCTTGTCGTCGGTCGTGCCGCGGCCGCGGTACTTGTCGCCCTCGCGGATGAAGTCGAAGGGCGCCGTATTCCAGTCGGGGCCTTCGGCCGGCTGCACGTCGAGGTGGTTGTAAACGGTGACCGTCGGGTAGCCGGCGCCGCGGTCGAAGCGGCCGTAGACGAGCGGATGGCCCTTGGTCTCGTAGAGCTTCGCCTTCGCGCCGAAAGATTCGAGGAGCGAGACGGCGTACTCGGCGGCGCGGTGGACGTCGCCCTTGTGCTCCGGATCGACCGAAACCGAAGGGATTTCGACGATCTTCTCGAGGACGGTCTCGAATTCGCCGCGTTTCCCGCGGGCGTAGGACTGCAGCTCGTCTCGCGTGAATCCGGGCATCCTGGATCTCCTCGCTTACTTCTTTTTCTTCGGCTGCGACTTCTTTGCTGCGGCGGGCTTCTTCGCGGGCTTCTTCTTCGGGGGAGGTGCCGCCGCGGGCTTCGCCTTCGCGGCCGCCTTCGCCTTCGGCGCCGGAACGACCGGTTTCCCCTTCCCGGCCGCGGCCGCGCGGGCGGCGGCCCCAGCGGCCCGGGCTGCCTTCTTGGCCGCTGCAGCGGCCTCCTTCTTCTGGCGCGCCCGCTCCTCGGCTTCGCGCTCCATCTGGGCGAGCCTTCCGGAGAGCTCGTTCTCCGTCAGGATCGTGGCCTGCGGCAGCCGCTTCGAGACGGCTTCCTGCCGGTCGGCGGGCACGCGGAGCAGGAAGAGCGCCGCGTCCTTGGTCTCCTTGGCCTTCGAGAGGTAGTCCGCGGTCTCGAGGGAGTGGGAGGGCGCCTGCGAAAAATCGAGAGCGATCGCGTAGGGCTTTTCGCGCTTGGCGAGCTCGAAGAATCCCGGCCAGCGGGGCTCGGCGACGACCACGTGGGCCCCGCTCTTCTGGAGACGGGCGAGGCGGCTGTTCCGGTCGTCGTTGTCGAAATGGAGATAAAGAACGCTCATGGCAGGGCGGGACTATAGCCCAACCGCCCGCCCGGCTTACCCGTCGACGCGGTAGTGGCTGCCTCGCGAGACCCGGTTGTCCGACGCCGCCCGGTGGATCGCGAGAGCCGTCTGGACTCCGTTGCGGAGCCCGACGAGCGCGTCGGACATCGTGCCGCGGCGGTAGAAGTTCTCGATCTCCTCGCGGAGCTCTCCGAGGATCCGGCCGGCCCGATCGAGGCGGCGCTCCGAGCGGAGCAGGCCCACGTAGTTCCACATCGTGTGGCGGATGACCATCCAGTCCTGGGCGATGAGGGCCGGATCCACGGGCTCGTGCTCGGGCTGCCAGTCTCGGACTTCCGGCCGCGGACGGGGCCGGAGGCGGAGCGCTTCGCGCGCCGCCGCGTGACCGGCGCGCCAGCCCCAGAGCAGTCCCTCGAGGAGGGACGTCGAAGCCAGGCGGTTGGCCCCGTGCACTCCCGTGCACGACACCTCTCCGACCGCCCGGAAGTGGCCGAGGGTCGTGCGGCCGTTGCCGTCGACGGCGACTCCGCCGCAGGCATAGTGAGCGGCCGGGACGACGGGGACCGGCCCGGCGGTCAGATCGAAGCCGAGCTCGAGGCAGCGCCGGTGGAGCCCCGGGAAACGCTCGCGGATCCAGGCGGCGCTCTTGTGAGAGATGTCGAGAAGCGCGTAAGGCTCGTCCTTCTCGAGCATCCGCTGATGAATCGCCCGCGCCACGATGTCGCGCGGGGCGAGTTCGGCGTCCGGATGGACGTCCTGGAGAAACGACTTGCCCGCGGCGTCCGTGATCTTCGCGCCTTCTCCGCGTAGCGCCTCGGTCAGGAGCAGTCGGCCCCGCGCGTGCACCAGCGCCGTCGGATGGAACTGGATGTACTCGAGGTTCAGCAGGCGCGCGCCCGCGCGCCGCGCCATCGCGAAGCCGTCGCCGCGCGCGCCCGGCGGGTTCGTCGTGTGGAGGTAGACCTGGCCGAGGCCTCCCGTCGCGAGGATCGTCTCGCGGGCGATGTGCGGCGTCACGGCGCCGGTCTTCCGTTCGAGGATGTGCGCCCCGATGACGACGGGCGGGAAGTAGCGGTCGGACGGCTCGACCGAATCGTGGGAGAGGGTGAGAAGGTCGACCGCCGTCGCCTCGAGGCACCAGCGGATGTTCTTCTCGCGGCGGCAGGCGTCGACGAGCGCGCGCTCGATCGGGGCTCCGGTTTCGTCCTTGGCGTGAAGAACGCGCGGAACGGAGTGCGCTCCCTCGAGGGTCCAGTGAAAGTCGCCGTCCTCGCGGTCGAAGGGGACCTGGAGCTCTTCGATCAGGAGCTTCTCGACGAGCTCCGGGCCTTCGCGGGCGATCAGTGCGACGGCCTCTGGGGAGCAGAGCCCGTCGCCGGCGCGCTCGATGTCCGCGGCGAGCTGCTCGGGTGTGTCTCCCGCGGGACGGGCGACGATGCCGCCCTGCGCGTAGAGGGTGTTCGACTCGCGCGCTTCTTCGGCGCGGGTGACGATTGTGACCGAGGCGCCGTCCCGCGCGGCGGCCAGGGCCGCGGTGCAGCCGGCCACACCCGTGCCGAGGACGAGGACGTCCGTCGTTTCGGCGTTCATCCCCGCGAGAGCTCCAGGGAGACGTCCGCGGCCGCGACCGAGTGGGTCAGGGATCCCACCGACACGGCGTCGACACCGGCGAGGGCGTAGGCCTTCACGGTCTCGAGGCGCATGTTGCCCGACGCCTCGACGAAGACCGGGCGGCCGGTCCCTCGCGCGATCGCGCACCAGCGCGCCACCGTTTCCGGTGTCTGGTTGTCGATGAGAATCCGGTCGGCGCCGGCCGAGAGGGCCTCGCGGAGCTCGGCCTCCGATTCGACTTCGGCCTCGATCGGTGTGTCGTCCGCCGTCCGCGCGCGCGCGGCGGCGATCGCCGCTCCGACGCCGCCCGCGAGCCGCCGGTGGTTGTCCTTGATGAGGACCATCTCCGTCAGATCGTACCGGTGGTTGCGGCCGCCGCCGTCGCGAACGGCCTGCCGGTCGAAAGGCCTCAGCCCCGGCGCCGTCTTTCGCGTGTCGAGGATCTGGCAACCGGTGCCCGCTACGGCGTCGACGAAACGGCGCGTCGCCGTCGCGATCCCGCACATGCGCTGGAGCAGATTCAGGGCGACACGCTCGGCCGTCAGGATCGACCGCGCGCGGCCCGTGAGACGTGCGAGCACCGCGGGCGGTGAAACGGGGGAGCCGGCAAGCTCTTCGTGCGACCAGGCGAGGTCTCCGTCGAGGAGCTCGAAGACGCGGCGGGCGATCGGAAGGCCCGAAACGACGCACGCGGACTTCGCCACCAGCTCGCCCTCCGCCCTCGCGCCGCGAGGCACCGTCGCCTCGGTCGTCACGTCGGATTCGCCGACGTCTTCCGCGAGGAAGCCGCGCAGGAGCGCGTCGAGGGCGTCGCCGGACAGCGGCTCCATCGCGGCGGAGGATATCCCCAGTTCGGCCCCGGGGGCGCGGCCCCGCCCCTTCCGTTACGACAGCTCGAGCATCCGCAGGAGAGGTTTCTCCGCCGCCTTCCGGAGGTCCTCGGGCAGGACGATCTCGGGCCGCTCGTCGCGCAGGCACAGGTACAGCTTTTCGAGCGTGTTGAGCTTCATGAACGGGCACTCGTTGCACCGGCAGCCGTTGTCGGGCGGGACGGGGATGTACTCGCGGTCGGGCGCGAGCTTCTTCATCTGGTGGATGATCCCTTCCTCCGTCGCGATCAGAAACGTCTTGAAGGGTGCGGTCGTCACGTAGCTCAGGATCGAGCGCGTCGACCCGACGTGGTCGGCGTATTTGAGGATCGCCTCCGGGCACTCGGGATGCGCCGCGAGCTTCGCCTCGGGGTGCTTCGCCTTCAGCTTCAGGATCTCGCGCTCGGAGAACTGCTCGTGCACGATGCAGGTGCCCGGCCAGAGCGTCATCGGGCGGTCGAGCGTCTTCGCGAGAAACGCGCCGAGATGCCGGTCCGGCGCGAAGAGGATCTCCTGGTCCTTCGGGATCGAGCGCACGATCTTCTCGGCGTTCGAGGAGGTGACGATGATGTCGGAGAGAGCCTTCACCGCGGCCGAGCAGTTGATGTAGGTCAGCGACACGGCGCCCGGATGCGCCTCGCGCCAGGCCTTGAACGCGTCCGGCGGACAGGAGTCTTCGAGCGAGCAGCCGGCCTCATAGTCCGGGAGGACGACCTTCCGCGTGGGGTTGAGGATCTTGGCCGTCTCGGCCATGAACCGGACGCCGGCGAACGCGATGATCCGGGCCTCGCTCTGCTGCGCCTTCCGGGAAAGGTCGAGGGAGTCGCCGACGAAGTCGGCCAGGTCCTGGATCGCCTCTTCTTGGTAGTAGTGCGCCAGAAGGACTGCGTTTTTTTGTCGCTTCAAACCGACGATCTCGGCTTCCAGATCCAGGCGTGGATCGATGGTCGAGATGTCCGGCGGCGCCGGTCGAGGCGGAAACGCCGGATACGACGGCACTCCCGAGGCCAGGCTCATGGGACTCCCGAGCATAGCAAGGACGAAAAGTAAACGTTTGACCCCCGCCGCTCGTAACTTCCATCGGTGGCATGGGTTCTGCTACCCATAAAGGCGTAACCATGGAAGAGTTGCATTCGGAGCTGCATCCGCAACCCAGGCTGGACGTGAAGGCCGTGCTGTTTCTGGTCGTGACAGTCGGCCTCGCGGCCCTCGAGCTGTGGGGGTTCGTCCGCCTGTTTTAGGTCTTCGGACGGACGGAAGTCCGTATCTCCCGCCACCCGCGTCCCCGAAACCCCTTTGGTATATTCGCCGCCGGAGGCGAAATGGCGACTGAGGTCCGAACAGAGAAGTACCGTGGCCTCGACCCCCAGGCGCTGATCGCCGCGTACCGCAACATCTATCTTTCCCGTAAGTTCGACGACAAAGAGATTCAGCTCAAGCGTCAGAACAAGATCTACTTCCAGATCAACAGCGTCGGCCACGAGGCCGTCGGCACCGCGGCCGGCATGGTGCTGAAGCCCGGCTACGACTGGTTCGATTGCTACTACCGCGACCGGGCGCTCATCCTGCAGCTCGGCCTCACCCCTTACGAAATGTTCCTCCAGTCCGTCGGCGCGAAGGACGATCCGGCCTCCGCCGGACGCCAGATGCCGGCCCACTGGGGATCCAAGCGGCTGAACATCATCTCCAAGTCTTCGTGCACGGGAACTCAGTTCCTGCACGCGGTCGGCGCCGCCGAGGGCGGCTGGAGGATGAGCCGCATTCCCGAGCTCGCCGGGGAGGGGGCCTCCTTTTCGAAGGATGAGGTTTCTTACGTCTCGGGGGGCGAGGGGCAGACTTCCGAAGGGGAGTTCTGGGAGGCCCTCTCTTCGGCGAGCAACCTGAAGCTGCCGGTCCTCTTCGTGATCCAGGACAACGGCTACGCGATCTCGGTGCCGGTCGAGGTGAACGTTCCCGGCGGCTCGATCTCCAAGCTCGTCCGCAGCTTCCCGAATCTCTTCGTGGCGGAGGTCGACGGAACGGATTTCCTCGAGACTTACGACGCGATGCGCTACGCCGCCGAGTACTGCCGCAAGCGCCTCGGCCCGGCCTTCGTGCACGCGAAGGTCGTCCGTCCCTACAGCCACTCGCTTTCGGACGACGAGGCCCTCTACCGCCCGAAGGCGGAGCGCGAGCAGGAGGTGGGGCGGGACCCGTTGACGCGGCTTTCGCGCTTCCTGCTGGCCGAGGGCATCCTCGGCGAGAAGGACCTCGAGCGTCTCCACGGCGAAGTCGACGCCGAGATCACCGAGGCCGCCGACCGCGCGCTCGCCGCCGAGATCCCGGAGCCCGAGTCCGCCTACGACTTCGTCTACTCGCCCGACGTGGATCCGACGAGCGCCAAGTTCTCGACCGCGCCGGTGTACGCGGAAGGCGCGCAGCCCACGACGATGGTCGACCTCATCAATGCCTGCCTCAAGGACGAGATGAAGGCGAACCCCGCGATCGTCGTCTTCGGCGAAGACGTGGCGGACGCCTCGCGCGACGCCGTGCTGGACGAGTGCAAGGGCAAGGGCGGCGTCTTCAAGGTGACCGCCGGCCTGCAGCGGCTGTATGGCGCCAACCGGGTCTACAACTCGCCTCTGGCCGAGGCCAACATCATCGGACGGGCGATCGGCATGGCCGTGCGCGGGTTGAAGCCGGTCGTCGAGATCCAGTTCTTCGACTACATCTGGCCGGCGTACATGCAGATTCGCAACGAGCTCTCGAATCTGCGCTGGCGCTCGGGCAACGCCTTCTCCTGTCCCGTCGTCGTCCGCGTCGCGGCCGGAGGCTACATCGGTGGCGGCGCTGTCTATCACTCGCAGTCGGGCGCGGTGCTCATGACGCACAACCCGGGCCTGCGCGTCGTGATGCCCTCGAACGCCCTGGACGCGAACGGTCTGCTGCGGACCGCGATCCGCTGCGACGACCCGGTCATCTTCATGGAGCACAAGCACCTCTACCGCCAGACGCACAACAAGGGCGTCTATCCCGGACCGGACTACATGGTCCCGTTCGGCAAGGCGTCCGTCGTCCAGGAAGGCGCCGACATCACGATCGTGACTTACGGCGCGACGGTGTACCGCTCCTGGCAGGCGGCGAAGGCGTTCACCGAGGAAACCGGGAAGACCGTCGAGATCCTGGACCTGCGCACGCTTTCCCCGTACGACTGGGAGGGCATCGCGAAGTCGGTGACGAAGACCTCGCGCGCGATCGTCGTGTACGAGGACCCGCTCTCGTGGGGCTTCGGCGCGGAGATCGCCGCCCGCATCTCTTCGGAGCTCTTTTCCCATCTGGATGCGCCGGTCGAGCGCGTCGCGGCCACCGACACGTTCGTCGCTTACCAGCCGCGGGTGGAGGACTTCATCCTTCCGCAGGCGTCCCACGTGAGGAAGGCGCTCGACAAGGTCGCGGCCTTCTAGCAGGTTGCTGGAAAAGGGTGTGGGATGGCGTTACGAGCGCGCCGCCGTCACCCGAAGGGTGGCCGGCAATTTGTCGGCGCCCGCCATCGAGTGATGGCCTTCCGAGTCGCGACGGATCGGAACGGGCGCCCGATGCAAAGTGCCGGACACGACACCCGCATCCATTTTTCAGCAGCCTGCTAGCTCCGGCGCCGCATGCGGGCGGGGTGCCCGAGTCCCTCGATTTGATTCGTTTGCATCATTCGCGCGGCGCGTTTCGGCGGCAAGCTTCTCGCCATGGACATACGAGAAGGTCGGACGATCGAGAGCGGGAAGGCGGTCGAGACGGCGGCCGCGATCCGGGACGGGGGGGTCTTCCTGACGCGCGGCGAGGTCGCGAGACTCTTCGGGGTCTCGTCCTCCACGATCACGCGATGGGCGCGCACGGGACTGATCCGCGCGCTCCGCACGCCAGGCGGCCACTATCGATACCGGGCGGACGAGGTGGCTCGCGTCATGCAGCCGTCCGACGAGATACGGTTCGCCGAGTGAGGAGGAGCTCATGAACGTGCGAGGCGCCGCCGAATCCGTTCCGGAAGAGCACGCGCGGCTCCATGCCGAGCTGCAAGCGGCGACGCAGGTGGGAGGAGACACGGCGGAGGCCGCGGTCGCCGTCATGAACGTCCTCTTCCCGCACCTGCTGCTCGAGGCGGAGTTCGCGATCCCTCCTCTCGCTCTGATCCCCGCGCTCGCTCGCGGCGAGTTCGAACCGTCGATGACCGCGATCCTTCGGAGGACGGATACCCTGGAAACCCTGCTGCCGCGGATGCTCGAGGAGCACGACCTCATCGTCGACGGCCTGCGGCGGCTGCTGGAGGCGGCGAGCCGCGAGCACCATCCGGGCTTCGCGGCGTTCGCCCAGCGGCTGATTCGTCATGCGCAGCTCGAGGAGGAGGTCCTCTACCCGACCGCGCTTCTCGTGGGACGCTACGTTCGGCTGTGCGAGGAACGGAAGAAAGAACCGCGAAGCTCGTGATCCTGCGGAGGACCTCGGTTTCCTGTGTCCGGCCGCGGCTTTCCCCGGGCTGGAACATTCTGGAAGAACTCCGTCCAAAGAAGGTACTCTAGGGGGGTCCTGGCCAAACGAAAGGCTGTCCCGCGAGCGGTGCGCGCGAAGGGGTTTCGTGCGAGACGGCCGCCGTTTCTGACCTCGGTGGAGGACTGAGGCGCCTGCAAAGGCGACACCTTCGCGGCGCAGTCCGCGCCTAAGTCCAGTGTTGTGAGTGTTTGTGGTTCGGGTATGACTCGTGCTCTATGGGTTCGTGTATCGAAAGGAGCAACCGGATGATGCGACGAGAACAAGCGGTGCTGGATTTGAACGCCCACCATCGGGCGCTCCGGCGCTGCCACGGTTGCGGGAGCTACTCCCGGCCGTGCGGCGAGGTGGGAGGACGGCTCCTTTGCGAGAAGTGCGTGGAGAAGGCGCGCCGAGAGGATCCCGAGATCGAAGTGGTCTTCCGAGGCGAGATCGAAGTCTGAGTTCGGCTGCGATTCGATAGAATGACGGCTCGGTGAAGGCCGACCACCGAGCGACGCTGCTGCGGCGCCACTTTTTCTCGCACGGCCTCTTTTCCGTGACCTTCCGCTGCCCCGATCTTGCGGCGGCGGTCCTCCCCGGACAATTCGCGATGGTCGAGGTGGCCGACCGGATGCGGCCCTACCTCCGCCGCGCATACTCGGTGGCGGATGCGAACGCCCGTGGCGGAGAAATCGAGCTCCTCGTCAAGACGATCGGGCCCGGGACGGCCACGCTCGAGGTTTTGCCCGAGGGATCGCCCGTCCGCCTGCTCGGGCCGCTCGGCAATTCCTTCTCCGTCGGGGATCTCGGAGCCGGGACGCGCACCGCGATCGTCGCCGGAGGCATTGGCGCGGCCCCGTTTCCGCTGCTTCTCGCCGTGCTGCGCTCGGCCTCGGTCGCATGCGACCTGTACCTGGGAGGACGAAATGCGCGGGAGCTTTCGATCCGCGCGCGGTTCGAGGGCCTCGTTCCGGGCGAGACGATCGTGTCGAGCGACGACGGGTCGCTCGGAGAGAAGGGGTTCGTGACCGAGGCGCTCGCCCGAAGGCTCGCCGCCGGAACGTCCTACGTGCGCGTCTTCGCGTGCGGTCCGATGCCGATGTTCGCCGCGCTCGCGAAGGTGGTCGGCGGCGCCGGCGTGGCGGCGGAGTTCTCGACCGAGGCCGACATGGGATGCGGCTTCGGGGCCTGTCTCGGCTGCGTGATTCCGGCGACCGAGAAGCCGTTCATCGTCTCGTGCAGCGAGGGGCCGATCCTTTCGCCCGAGAAGATCGCCTGGGAGCGGCTGTGACCAGCCCGCTCGAGGTGCGGCTCGGCCCCCTGACGCTCTCGAATCCGATCACCACCGCCTCGGGAACGTTCGGCTATGGGCTGGAATTCACGGACTTCGTGGACCTCTCGAAGATCGGGGGTCTCTGCACGAAGGGCCTGTCCCTGAAGCCCCACGCCGGCAACGCGCCTCCGAGAATCTGTGAGACGCCCGCGGGCATGCTCAACGCGATCGGCCTGCAGAACGTGGGTGTCGAGGAGTTCGTGAATGACAAGCTGCCGAAGCTGCGCGAGCTCCGCGCCACGGTCATCGCGAACGTCTGGGGCGACCTGGAAGAGGACTACGTCACGGTCGTCCGCGCGCTCGAGGGCGCGGAGGGGATCGCCGCCGTCGAGCTCAACATCTCGTGTCCCAACGTCCAGCGCGGCGGCATGCTCTTCGGCAACTCGCCCGAAGCGACGCGCTCGCTCGTCTCGCGCGTCCGCGCGGCGACGGGCCGCCCTCTCATCGTCAAGCTCTCGCCCAACGCTCCCGACCTCGTCGAGTCGGCGCGCGCCGCCCGCGACGCCGGCGCCGACATCCTCTCCCTCGTGAACACGTTCGTCGGCATGGTCATCGACCCCGAGACCGCGAGGCCGCGGACGTCCTTCGGAACGGGCGGGCTGTCGGGACCGGCGATCCGGCCGCTCGCCGTGCGCATGGTCTACCAGGTCCACAAGGCGCTGCCGGATGTGCCGCTGATGGGGATCGGCGGGATCTCGGACCTCTCCGACGTGCTCGAGTTCCTCGCCGCCGGAGCGACGGCCATCCAGGTCGGCACGGCCAACTTCAAGGATCCCGCGGTCTCGGGCCGCCTCGTCGGCGAGCTCACCGGATACTGCGAGTGGCGGAAGACGACCGTCGGCGCGCTGGTCGGCCGGGCGCACCGTGTCGCCGCGAAAGTGGGCGGCGAGGCCGGGGCGGAGGGATGAAGGCCTCCGAGCGTGTCTGCATCGCCCTCGACTTTCCCACGCGTGGCGAGGCGCTGGAGATGGCGACCCGGCTGAAGGGTCGTGTCGGCTGGCTGAAAGTCGGCCTCGAGGCGTTCGTCGCCGAGGGCCCGGGGCTCGTCGCGGAGGTCGCGAAGGCTTCCGGCGCGCGCGTGTTCCTGGACTTGAAGTTCCACGACATTCCGGCGACGGTCGCCGGCGCCGTCGCGTCGGCGGCGCGGTCGGGAGCCGCGATGGTCAACGTGCACGCGTCCGGAGGCCGCGCGATGCTCGAAGCGGCCCGGGAGGCCGCGCGGCGCGGGGGTCTTTCGAAGCTCATCGCCGTCACTATGCTCACGTCGATCGACGCGAAGGCGCTCGCGGATCTGCCCATGGCGGGGCAGCCGGAGGCGATCGCGCGGCGCCTTTCCATACTGGCAAAACAGTGCGGCCTCGACGGAGTGGTCTGCTCGGCCGCCGATCTTCCGGGGATTCGCGCCGCGTGCGGGCCGGACTTCTTCACGGTCGTGCCGGGCATTCGGCCCGCGGGGGCCGACGTGGGCGATCAGAAGCGCGTCGCCACCCCCGCGCGGGCGGTCGCGGCGGGAGCGGACCTGCTCGTCGTCGGCCGTCCGGTCACGGCCGCGCCGGATCCGGACGCCGCTCTCGCGGCGATCCTCGCCGAGGTCGACTCCGCCGCCGGGGCCATCCCGAAGCCGTCGTAGGCCGCCGTCGGGGCATAATGCCGCCCCGATGAGCGACTGGAAGGAGCCGCACCGCACCTGGATCGTGGGCCACCGCGGCGCGCCGCGGCGGGCCCGCGAAAACACGATCGCGAGCTTCGACTTCGCCGAGAGCTTCGGCGTCGACGCGATCGAGCTCGACGTGCGCCAGACGCGCGACGGCGAGGCTGTCGTGTTCCACGACGACGACATCGTCCTCGGCACGCAGCGTCTCGCCGTACGAACCTTCACCTGGCGCGAGATCGAAAAGCTCGTCATCCCCTCGGAGCTCGGCGAATACCGGATCCCCAAGCTCGAGCAGGTCTTCCACCGTTACGGAACCGGGCTGCGATACATCGTCGAGGTCAAGAGCTCGCCCGGGCTGCAGATGGGCACCATGGCCCGGCGCATCGCGAAGCTCGTGTCCGTCTTCGGCATCGAGCAGCGGGTCGTCGTCGGCTCGTTCGACGCGGAGTTTCTCAAGCGCATGCGCGAAGCGGCGCCGACGCTGCCGACGAGCTACATCTTCGACCATCCCGTCGCGCTTCCCTCACCCGGCCAGGCGACGCCGCTGTTCCCGCCGGTCGATGCGATCGCGCCGCGCAAGGATCTCGTCAGCCCGACGCTCCTGTCGCAGGCCGCGATGGTGAATCTGACCGTCCACCCCTGGACGGTCGACGAGCCGGACGAGATCCGCAAGCTCCTCGCCGCGGGTGTTGCCTCCATCACGACCAACGCTCCCGACGCCGCGCTCGAGATCCGAGAAGGCGCCGAAGCTCACGAAACGGGTCTCGCGTATCCGCGGACGCCCGCGTAACCCAGGAGGTCACGGATGCAGATCGCGGGGCTTCTTCTCGTCGGCACGCTCGCGGGAGTTTTCGCCGGCATGTTCGGCATCGGCGGCGGGCTGATCATCGTCCCGGCCCTCGCCCTGCTCTACGGCATGAAGCAGCATGCCGCCGTCGGCACGTCTCTCGGCGCGCTGCTTCTGCCGGTGGGCGCGCTTTCGGCCTGGGTGTACTGGAGGAACGGCAACGTCAACCTGAAGTACTCGGCCCTGCTCGCGGCGGGCCTTCTCGTCGGAGCCTTTCTCGGGGCGAAACTCGTCGAGCCGGTTTCGGATGTCACGCTCCGCCGGATGTTCGGCGGCTTTCTGCTGCTCGTCTCGGTGAGGATGCTGTGGGGCAAGTAGCCGCGCTCGTGCTCGCCGCGACGGCGACGGCCGGCGTCTGGACGCCGCAGACGAGCGGGTCGACCGCGGAGCTCCGCGGCCTCGCCGTGCACGACGGGACGCGCGCCTGGGCCACGGGCGCCGACGGCACCGTGCTCCGGACGCGCGACAGTGGTCGCCGCTGGGACAAGATCGTCGTCACCGGCGGCGAGAAGCTCGACTTTCGAGACGTCGAGATCCTTCCGACCGGGCCCGTTCTCATCCTGGCATCCGGTCCGGGCGAGCTTTCCCGGATCTACCGGACGACCGACGACGGCAAGACCTGGACCCTCGTCCACACGAATCCCGACACGGACGGCTTCTACGACGCCATCGCGTTCTGGGACGAGAAGCACGGAGTCGTCCTCGGCGATCCGGTCGCCGGCCGTTTCGTCATCCGCCTCACGGCAGACGGCGGCCTGACCTGGGTCCCTCCGCCTCCCGGCGCCATCTCCGAGGCGTTTCCCGGAGAAGGCGCCTTCGCGGCGAGCGGCACGTGCCTCAGCGTTTCGAAGGGAACCCTGCAGGGCTGGTTCGTCACCGGAGGCGCCCGCATGTCCCGCGTGTTCCGCACCATCGACCGGGGGAAGTCCTGGAGCTCGGCGCCCAACCCGCTCCCGGCCGGCAACGCCTCTTCCGGCTTGTTCTCCGTGGCATTCGTCGACGGCCAGACCGGCTTCGCCGTCGGCGGCAACTACAAGGAGCCTGCCCTCGCGTCGTTGAACGGCACCCGCAGCGAGAACGGCGGCCGCAACTGGAAGCCCTCGCCGGTCTCGGAGTCGGGTTTCTATTCCGCCGTCGTCGCCGTGCCCAAAATGCCGGCCCGCCTCGTCGCCGTCGGACCGACCGGCACGGCCGTCAGCGACGACAAGGGGACGACCTGGCGAAAGGTCGACGCGACACCCTTGAACGCCGTCGCGTTTTCGGACGAGAAGACAGGCTGGGCGGTCGGACCCACGGGCACGATCGTGCGGTTCCGCGGCACCGCCGTAGGTCAGATCGGCCGGAAGATTCTTTCGGCAGCGAGTTCGAGGTCTTTGAGCACGATCGAGCGAATGACGTCGCTTCCCACCGCGAGCAACCGGCGTTCGAATCCTTCGCCTTTGTTGATCAATACTTCGATGGTTCTTGCGGCCGGATCCACGAGCCACATCTCGCGGACCCCGAAGGTCGCATAGCGCTTGGCCTTGGCCTCCCGATCGCGGGATGCGGTCGTCGGTGATAGCACTTCGATCACCAGATCGGGCGCGCCGTCGATGTACTTCTCACCGATCGTGGCGAGGCGGTCGCGACCGATGAAGAAAACATCGGGTTGGAGCACGTCGAACTTCGAAAGAACGACATCGCAAGGGGAGACATAGACCTTCCCGAGCCCGTGCGTCTGGACCAGGTCGGCCAGGAGCCGCGCAAGCGCGAGGACTATTTCCTGGTGCTTTGGCGTCGGGGCCGGCGTCACGAACGGCTCTCCGTCGATGACCTCGTAGCGGCGGTCCTCGGGGAGGAGGCAATAGTCCTCGTACGTGAACTTCAGCGCGGCCGGCACGCTCATACTCGAATTCTAAGACTCCCGAAAGACCCCTGCCTACCTATTGTCGCGAGAAGCGCTACTTCCAGTCCCCGTTGAGCTGGAACGCGGCCCAGTCTTTGGGCTGCGCGAAGTCGGCGGAGCGGATCAGGTCGATCTGCGCGAGGCGCAGAGCCTCGTCCTTGGTCTTGCCGGTCCGCAAGTGCCCGTAGAACCGTTCCATCAGCTCGCCGGTCGACGCGTCCTCGACCCTCCAGAGCGAGGCCAGGACCGAGCGCGCGCCGGCGTACTGGAACGCGCGCGTCAGTCCGATCAGCCCCTCGCCGCCCATCTCTTTGCCGAGCCCGGTCTCGCAGGCCGAGAGGGTGACGAGGTCCGCGTCGATCCGGACCTTCTCGAAGATCTCCCAGGCCTGGAGCAGGCCGTTGTCCTGGCCCTCCTTCGGCTTGTCGGGGATCGTGAAGACGAGTGCCGAGTCGAGCGGGAAGCGCTCGTTGACGTAGGCGTGGCAGGCGTAGTGAATGAGGGGGACGTTCTTTCCGACGGCCTTGGCCCGCTCCTCCGTCGCCTGCTCGCCGATGAAGGCCTCGGCATTGCGGGGCGTAGAGACTCGCGATCGTCTCGACCTCCTGGCGTGAGCGGGGCAGAGGCTCGAATCGGTAACCCCCGCGAAGGACCCCGTCGACTTCCACGTCGCCGTACTCGACCGGTTCGGCCTCGGGGCCGGCCTCTCCGCGCTCGACCGATTTCGTCGATGAGCGCGCCGGGTAGCGAGGATCGCCGAAAGCGGCGAGCTGAATGGGCGGGACGGTCGCGCCGCCGCGTCGCGCCTTCCTGAGCTCGGCATAGACGGTGGCCGAGACGACGGTGTGGATGGGCTTCCACTCGGCGACGTAGCGGGGTTGCGCGTCGGCACCGTCGCGGGCGAGTGCGGCCCAGGGCAGCGTATTGAGAGGCCCATCCGAGACGATCAGCAGGCGGTCGCTCCGGCCGATCAGGGCCTCGGCGGGTTTGAGCAGCAGGTCGTAGAGCGACCGGCTCCGCGATCGCAAGTCTGCCGGCGAGCCGTCCCGCTTGATGAGCCGGCGGAAGGCCTCGACGGATTCGCGAAGGGCCTTTTCACCGACCGGCAACGTGAAGACCGAAAGCGGCGGACCGCGCTTCGGGTCGGAGGCGACGACGAAGAGAACGCTCTTCGCTTCGCCAACCGAGTAGGACAGGAGGAGCGTCCCCGGATCGAGCGCCGCCCGCGCGCCTGCGAGATCCAGCGGCTGTGGATACCGGAGCGCGCCGTACTTCGGCGACGCCTTCTTGATCCGCTCCGCGATATCCGATTGCTTCTGCCGCAGCTCCGCGAGCCGCGTCAGGCCCTCGTCGATTCTTCTTCTTGTCGGCCGCGGGGTCGAGCCCTCGGATCTCGCCCTGGGTGCGCTCATAGGCGAGGTTCGTCGCGCTCCGCTCGCGCTCGAGCTCACTCACGAGCCGGTCGGGCGCGGCCAGGTCGCGCTGGGCGAGCGTCCGCAGGAATGCGCCGGCGCGAAAACGCTCGAGGATGAGAAAGGCGTCCTGCTCGCGGCGCAGCTCGATCAGGAGATCCATGTAGTCCTTGTAGTAGTCGGCGATCCGACTGCCGAAGATCGACATGGACTCCTCGGAGCCGCCGAGCTTTCCCTGCTGGGCCTCGAGGTCTTCGAGCGCGCGGCGGAGCTCGACCTCGGCCTCGGCGAGGCGCCCGGTTTTCCAGAGCAGCAATCCGAGGTTGTGGCTGGACTGCGCCGTCTCGGTGCTTCCCGGGCCGTACTGTCGGCGGAGGGCGAGCGCGAGGCGAAGGCGTTCCTCGGCCTCGGTGTACAGACCGCGTTCCCGGAGAACACGGGCCAGGTCGTTGAGGATCGCCGTGGCGGCCGGTCCGGTGGCTGCCGTTTTGGAGTAGAAGTCGTGGGCCTGACGGAGCAGCCGTTCCGCGCTGGACAAATCCTTCCTTCGATACGCGACGTTGGCGCGCATGAGCGCGAGCAGCGCCGCGTGGGTGGAGCCGGCGGGCGCCGCGGCGCCCAGCTCCTCGGACCGGCGAAAGTACTCATCCGCCTTGTCGAGATTTCCTCGATCGATCTCGGTGACGCCGAGCTCGAAGGCGTTCCACATGGCGCCGCGGCCGGTCGGCGCGATCTGGTCGCAGATTTCGCGTTCCTGCAGGAAGAGCTCGATGGATCGGTCGTAATCGCCGCGCAGCCGCGCGACCACTCCGAGGTTGTGGAGGGCCTGCCGGACTCCGTCCCGCTCGCCCGGCCCGAGCGCGCGATAAATCTCGAGCGCGCGCAGGCCGGAATCCTGGGCGGCGGCGAGCTCGCCCCGGTTCATGTAGTGCCAGCAGAGGCTGATGTAGCTCACGGCCACGGATCGACCCGCCGGGTCCAGGGCCTGGTTGATCGCCAGGGCGCGCAGCGCGAAATCGATGGCGGCGCGCGAATCCCCGTTGGAGTTGGCGAAGGAGGAGAGGTTGATCAGCGTGGCCGCCTCGTTGCGGCTCCCCGGTGCGAGCTTCTGCCGGATGGCCAGCGCCCTCTGATTGATCACCTGGTACTCGGGGTTCTCATCCTCCATGACGGAGGAAAGCTCGTGGAGGCAATACGCGACGGCGAGACTATCGGGAGCGAACACGCTCGCGGATCGCCAGGGCCTGCCGGGCCGCCTTCTGCCCGGGCTCGTGGCGGTTGGCCGCGCGCAGGACTTCGACCTTGTACCCCCAGAGCTGCGCCTCGATCTCGGGCCGGCCGAGAGACTGTGCTTCGACGAGCGCCTGGTCGATGGCGGCGATCGCGTCATCGGGCTGCTTGGCCTCGGACTGTTTCATCCCGACGCGCAGCCAGAGCCACACGGCGTCGATGTTCTGTTTCGCTGCGGCCAGGTCCCGGGCGAGCGCCCGCCAGATGTCGGATCCCTTCGCGAGGTCGCCCTTTTCGATGGCGCTTCGGCCCTCTTCGTAGCGGGGAAGCCACTTCGCGGAGAACGCCGGCCGGGTGTCGAGCCGCCACGGATACTGCGCGATCGAGGTCGAGATCGTCTTGCCCTCGCGCTGCAGACCGAGCGCCAGAGTCTTCGCGCGGGGCGCCTGGTCGATGTAGACCTCCAGGACGTCGAACGGCGAACGGAACGTGCCGCTTGCGGCCGCCGGGTTCGCCGGCGGATTCGCCGCGCGTGCCCAGGTCAGCAGGATGTCGCCCGGCTGGATTCCGGCTTTCGCGGCGTCGAAACCCGGGACGACCTTCTCGACGACGACACCAGCCGGCGTCGAGGTCGGCGTGGCGATGCCGAGAGAGCTCGCGATGAGCGCCAGGCAAACGCTGCCCAGGCCCCGGCGGGTGATCACGGCGTCCCGAGCGGGGTCGGATCGCTCGACGCGACGACCTGTCGCATCGCGTCGAGCGCCTGGACCTCGACCTCCAGCGTCTTGCCCGGTTCCGGAGCCGGGAGGATGCCGGGACCGATGCTCAGGCGGGGCTCGCTGACTTCCTGACTCCACACGCGAGTGCCGTCGGTGGAGAAGACCTGGACCTCGTAGGCCGCGGCCGCCGGGTGGGCCGGCCAGCTCAGCGCGATCCCTCCCTGCGGGCCGGCCTCGATCTTCAGGACGAGGGCGCCGGCGCTCGGTCCGCGGAGGACCGGCTGGCCGGGTTGTTCGACAGCTCGCCGGCTGAGCCACACGCCCAGGCCGAGGACCGCGATCGCCACGGCGGCGGCCAGCGGGAGCCACGAGCGTCGAGGGGAAGCCGGGCTGACGGCGGCGGAGGCGGCGGCGGAGGCTGAGGCCGATGCGGCGACGGCATCCTTCCCGTAGTGCTCGCGGAGCTCCGCGCCGGCGCGGACATCCTCGCGGCACTGTCCGCAGCCGAAGTAGTGGGCCTCGAAGGCCTCCGCTTCTTCGTCCGCGAGCTTGCCGGCGAGATAGAGGGGGACCAGGTCCCGCTGACCCTCGTGGGTGGCGGGGCAGTCGATCGGTTTTCTCACGTCACTCATCTTGTGCCCTCTCGGGGCCGCGCGTGACGCCCAGAACTTCCGCCAGGCGCCGAATGACCCGATGGCGTCGGGCGCGCACCGCGTCGGGGCGGATGCCGAGCTCCCGTCCGATGGCCTCGGAGTCGAGCTCGTCGCGATAGGTCAGCTCGAGCAGCCGGCGCTGCTCGGGCTCCAGATCCTTCAACGCCTCTCGAAGCTTCGCGGCGCGCTCGGCCGAGACGAGCTTGCCCAGGGGGCCCGCTGTCATCTGCCGGGTCTCCGGGGCGGAAGCGGGCGAGAGCCCGTCTCTCGCGATCCGCCGATCGGAACCGGCGGAAGCACACGTTGAGAGCGGTCTGAAACAGATATCCCGACAGGGCGTCGGGGTTCTCGAGGCGTCCGGCCCGCAGCGCCTCGAGGCCGCGCGTCAACGTTTCCTGGGCCACATCCTCAGCCGCCGTCCAGTCGCGGAGGCGGCGTGCCGCGAAAATCTTCAGGGGTTCGCGGAACTCTTCGAGTCTCTCGGCGGCGTCGTCGGAGTCTTTAGAAGGACCCGCGTCACGCGCGTCGCCCATTGGGTACACATCCTAAGGCAGCAGGGGTGGACCTGTTCAACGGGTGGCGGGCCACCGGCGAGAGGGAGGCAACATGATCCGCAAAGCGCTTCGTCGCATGGCAGCCATCGGCGTCCTGCTGGCGGCCCCCGCGATCCTCGGAGCGGGCGCGAACACCTGGACGGGCGGCCGCCCGCTGGGGGTGCCGGAAGGTGGCATCCCAATCGTGGCGGCGGATCCCGGAAATCCCGACGTCGTATACGGAGCCTTCGCAGGCCACTTCTACACAGACACGCTCTATCGGAGCAGCGACGGTGGCCGCACCTGGCGCCGTCTGCGATCGTTCGAGGTGATCCTCGCGGTCATGGTCCACCCGGCCTCGCCATCGACGGTCTACGTCGCGGCAGAGGACATCTACAGGAGCACCGATGGCGGACAAACCTGGTCCGGCATGTCACTCGGGACCGTCTTTAGCCTCGCGGGAAGCCCCGCCGATGCATCCACCGTATATGCCGGGGGCTGGGACCGGATCTACAAGACGACGGACGGGGGCGCCAGCTGGTCTGATGACTCTTACACGGGCACTGTCGCCAGCCTGGTGATCGACCCCCGAGACCCAACGACCGCCTATGCCGGTGCGGAGACCGATAACTTCTTCGGGTTTTATCCCGGATCGATGGGCAAGACGACCGACGGCGGGGCGACCTGGCTGAATCCGATCCCGGGCGCCCCCGACAGTGTCGTTGCCATCGGAGTCGATCCCGTTGCGACCTCGACCGTCTACGTTTGCACCGGCTCTCTATTGAACGACGGGTCCAGCGTGGCCTCGCGCGTCTTGCGCTCGGAGGACGGTGGAGTCTCCTGGACACCGGCCGACGAGGGCCTGCCCTCAGGGGGTGCCCGAAGCCTGGCGGTCGATCCGCGAGTCTCGGGAACGCTCTATGCCGGGACGGAAGCGGGCGTCTATCGGAGCCGCGACGACGGCCGAAGCTGGACGCCGTTCAGCCAGCGCCTGGCCGGAGTGTCGATCACGTCGCTGGCGATCGCCGACGGGGGGCGCCGCCTCCACGCAGGGACGTTGAGCGCCGGGACGTCGAACGGCTTGCACGACCTGGAGATCGCGCGCGGCCCCATCGACGTCGCTGCGGGGCCTGCCGGCGAAAGCCGCGTCCTCGTGTGGGATGCGGATCGGCTCGCCCTCGGCACGCTCGGCGCATCGGGACACTGGACGGGCTCGCCTCCCGGAGACGCCTCGGCGACCTGGACAGCCATCGCGATCGCCACAGCCGGGGACGTGCGTACGCACGTGCTCTGGCAGAACGGCGACGGCCGCACCTCACTCGAGATCCAGGGAACGGCCGGCAGGCAGTCGGCGACGGTGTTCGGAAAGCGCGCGGGCTGGATCGCGGCTGACCTCTCGGTGCGGTCCGACGGGCAGACCAACGTCCTGTGGTCGGGACCCGACGGACGGATGTCGATCGCGAAGGTGAATTCCGCCGGCGCCGCAACCGAGGGGCCCGTGTACGGGCCCTCCCCGGGCTGGTCGGCCGTGGCGATCGCCGATGGTCCGGGTGGCGACACGTGGGTGCTGTGGCGCGCGACCGATGGGCGGTCGTCGCTCTCGGTCCACCGCGACGGCACGATGGTGACCTCGTACAAGTTCTTCGCTCATCTGGATTGGTCCGCCGTGGACGTGGCCGTGGCGGCGGATGGACGGCCGCGACTTCTCCGGACCAGTCCCGGGGGGCTCGCGTCCGTGTCCACGGTCGATGCCTCGGGACAACTGACGGGAGGCCAGGCTCACAAATTGCCCGGATACACGCCGCGGCGGATCGCCGGAGGCGCGGACGGCCACACCCGGGTGCTCTTCGACAGCGGAGACGGGCATGGCGAGCTCCTGCTTCTCCATTCCAACAACACGTTGAGCGCCCGGCATGCATTGCACCCGCAGACGGGCATCGTCGTCGCGACGACCTCCGAGCTCGAGGCCGCTCTCGTGCCCGCCAACGCGGGCAAGCACATCCTCGTTCGCGCCGGAGAGTACGAGATCGGCGAGCCTCTCAGCGTGCCGGACGGCGCGACCCTGGTCGGCGAGGGCGACATGCGGTTCGACGAGTCGGGTCTGCCCGCCGGGTTCGCTGCGTCCGGACGGACGCTGCTCCGAGCCACACCCAATCTCGCTGGCGACATCCTGACTCTGGGCAACGGCGCGAGGGTGCGAAACCTCGTCATCGAAGACGCCGCCGGGCGAGCGACCGGCAACCCTGTCGTCGTGTCTTCGCGAGCTCCAGGCGACGTCGTCAGGGCGGCCCTGTTGCAGTGCGAAATCATCAATGCGAACCCCTCGGGCATCCTTCCTCAGGGGCCCACCGGCCGGGGGCTGGTCGTCTACACGCGCAACCCGAATGCAGGCCAGGATCCGCCGGCCCACGAGGGGGCCTTTCTGTCGGTCTCGATGCGGGACTCGATCATTCGCTCGCCGGCCGCCGGGTACGGAGTCTTCGCGATCAACTTCGCCTCGAAGGCGCAGATCCGACTGGCTCTCGAGCACAGCGTGATCGGCGGCGGCCTCAATGCCACTGGCGGCGTCAGCCGGCCGGACGCGGTGAGCGGAGCCGGTGTGAGCATCCGATCCGAGAGGAACCTCTATCGGTCGGACAGCGTCGAGCCGACGGAGAGGGGCTGGGCCTTCATCGGCGGAACCGCCGCTCCGATTCCCGGCCTGGTGTCTGCGGCCTCGACCTTCAACGTCCTGAGCATGGGTTCCCGCGACGATCGCATCGAGGGATTCCTCCGGGCCATCTCGGCGATCGGCGGACTGCGTTCACTCGCGACCTCCGAGCCGAGCTCCTCGAATCGCGCCAACCTGGACCTGATCGGGACGCGCATGCAGTCGACGAGCTCGGATCTGCTGCTCTTCGGGTCGCAGACGCTCGTCGACGGCGCTTCGCCGGGCGACGGAAACGTCGTGCGCTTCCGCCTCGCTCGGTCGAGCGGGAGCGGAGTCCGGGACAACCAGTACGCGGACAGCCGGAGCCCGTCGATGGCCGATCTCGGCGTGGGGAACCATCTCGAGGTCTTCGGCACCGCGGACGAATTCGGAGGCGCCAACGATGGCGTCGACCCGATGCCGCCGGCCGAGTTCTTCACGGCGTCGCAGTGAGCGCCGCCGACCAGAGTGTGCGTGAAGCAGGAGGCATGACCATGATCCGTCGACTTTTCAATACCCTGCTCTCACTGGCGATTCTCGGCGCGCTGCCGCTTCGTCGGCCTCGCCGAATCGCCGACCTGGACGCCGAGCTTCGACGTGGATCTGGGAACGATCATCGACATCGATGCGGCGGCGGGCGTCGCGTACGCGGCCACGTACAACGGCGTCTTTCGTTCGGACGACGGGCGGAGCTGGAACGCCGCCGGGCTCCAGGGGCGGGCGATCGGCGCACGTGGTCGTCGACACCGCCGGAGAGACCGTTTACGCCGTCGAATACGGAGAGCATGTCTGGGTGAGCGTCGATCGCGGCGCCAATTGGAAAGCGACAGCATCGGGCATCGTGGTGAGATTCGTGACGGCAGACCCTCGCGAGCCGAATCGGGTCTGGTTGGGGCCCTGGGAGGGGACCGACCTCTGGTCTACGGTGGATCACGGAGAACACTGGGAACGGATCGAGACGGGCATCACGACTACGGGATCTCGCAGCTGCTCATCGACGCGCGCGACGGCACCATGTACGCCCAGGGATTCGAGCGTTTCCATTCGAAACCCGCGGGGTCGGCATGGCAACGTGCCGGCTCGCCTCGCGATGGCGGAATAAGCTCCGTCATCGTCGGCTCGTCGGCGCCCGGCTTGCTGTACGCGGTGGCCCAGGGGGGATTCTGCAGGAGCCCGGACCACGCCTCGACCTGGCTCTGCCGCACCGACTCTCCGGCCAGTCACGGAGCGCTTGCGGAGATCCCGGCCGACGGGACGAACCCTCCGAGGCTCTTGTGGTCCGGAGCCGGCCGGCTGATGACGAGCGACGACGGCGGGCAGACCTGGACCAGAGTGGACGGGGGGAGCGTGGACTCGTCCGTCATTTACACCCTGGCGGTCGAGGCGAGCGGCCGGCGTGTCTTCGCCGGCGGCCACAACTTCGCCCTTCGAAGCGACGATCGCGGCGCCTCCTGGCAACCCGTGGCCTCGGGACTGCGTGCCGCCTGGATCGAGTCGCTGGCTGCGGGCCCGGACGCACTCTGGGCGTCGAGCGGCGGGCCCGGGCTCAGTCTCTTCACGCGCGCGGCCGACGGCGAGCCCTGGTCGGTGGAAACGTTGCCGGTGAGTCTCCGGTGGCGATCAGCGAGATCGCCGTCGATGCGACGACCTCCGCTGTGTACGCCGGCGGGGAACACACGCTCTTCCGAAAGACTCCCGGAACAGCCCTGGAAGCGAAGCAATCTGACGTCTTTTCTTTACTCCATCGCAACCGATCCCACATCGCCGGACAGCGCCTGGATCGGAACCGAGAGCGGCGTCGCGCACACGACCGACGGCGGCAGCACGTGGTCCTACTCGTCGGAAGCCCTCGCTCAGGCCGTATTCGCCCTGGTCGTCGACCCCGAGAGGCCGAGTCGGATCTATGCCGGGTCCTACGCCTACTACGACTGCCCGTTCGGCTGTTACGCCAACGGCGGGTCGATCTTCCGGAGCGACGACGCCGGGGCAACATGGAAGCAGAGCCCGCACCTCCTCAGCCCGGTCGGCACGCTCGCGTTCGATCCGTTCGACGGCGACGGTCTGTACGCCGGAACCTGGCATGGCGGGGTCGTCCGCAGCACGGACGGCGGAGAGACCTGGCGATTCCCCTCGTCCGCTCCGCCCGGAGACCTCACGGCGCTGGTTTCCGATCCGGCGAGGCGCGGCACGCTGTATGCCAGCACCACCAGCGGCGTATTTCGATCCCGCGATCTCGGACGGAGCTGGCTGTCATTCGGCGGCCCGATTCCTCATGCCAATGCTCGCTCCCTCGCGATCTCTCCCGACGGCCGTGTTCTCCATGTCGCCACCGTAGGCACCGGCGTCATGGAACTGGTCCTCGAGGACGAACCGCTCGCAGCCTTTCCGTGCGTTCCCGGGCCTTCGCGCCTCTGCCTGCTCGACAGGCGCTTCCAGGTCGAGCTCGTCGCCAAAAACAAGAACAGCGGGGAACCGGAGGCCGGCGTGGCCCACGCGCTCGGCGACCGCGCCGGGTACTTTGCGATCGAGTCGTTCACCGGGGAGACCACGCTTCCGGAAGTCGCCGTGAAGATGCTTCCCGACGGAGCGTTCGGCGTCGAAGGATTCCCGTTTCTCTACTCGAACATGACGAGCGCTCCGTTCAGCCTGGTCGTCACCGACACCATCGCCGGAGTCCAGAGCGCGTATCACGGGGACGCGGCGAGGCCGTTCTGCGGCGGAGCCGACCTCGCTCCCGCCGACGCCCTCGAGGCGCAGGTTGGAACCCGCCAGTCGGCCGCTCCCGGCGCCCAGACCCTCTCGCTTCTCGGCGGCCGTTTCGCGATTTCGCTCGAGGCCCGGACTCGCTCCGGCCGCGTCGCCGCCGGCGTTCCGATCTCCTCCGGAGACCGCTTCGGGTTCTTCAGCCTTCCGGACATCACCGGCGACGCGGCGCTTCCCGAGCTGGTCGTCAAGATGCTCGACGGACGGGGCTTCAACGACGCGTTCTGGGTTTTCCACTCCAGCCTGACCGGACTCGAGTACACCCTGACCGTTCGCGACGCGCAGACCGGCGCGACGCGTACCTACGAGAACGGACAGCCCTTCTGCGGCGGCGCGGACATCAACGCTTTTCCGGAATAGCTTTGGGATCTGGCGAGAGCGCTTCGCGCCTTCGCGTCGATCCGCGCGCCAGGGCGGTCCTGTAAGCGGGCACGCACCTCGGCGTTCTGAAGAGCGTGGACGCAGGCGCGAACAGGTCGCCGCTGCGTCCGGCGGCTGACCCGAGCGTCCCCTGGCGATCGATCGGCAGCCCGCGTCACGCACGCCGCGTATCGGGCACGTGCTTTAAGGACATCGAAACCGACACCTCGTTTTCGTGTCCATGGAGGCAGACATGACACCCAACCGTACCCGACCGATTCTCAACGCACTCCTCACTCTCGGGCTTCTGGGAGCGGCGGCTCCCATGTGGTCCCATCCGATCGTCGTCACGACGTCCGCCGAGCTGGAGGCTGCTCTCACGCCGGCCAACGCAGGGGAGCGGATTCTCGTTCGCGCCGGAGAGTACGAGGTCGGCCAGGCGCTGAACGTACCGGACGACGTAACCCTCGTCGGCGAGGGTGAAATGACCTTCGATGAGTCGGAACTCCCGGCGGGGTTCGAGCCGGACGGCAGAACAGTCCTTCGGAGCACGCCCGCGCTCGTCGGCGACATCCTGACCCTGGGCGATGGCGCGAAGCTGCGAGGGCTCGTGATCGAAGACGTCGTCGGCCGGGCGGGAAACCTCGTCGTCGTGAATTCGAGAGACGCCGGCGACTTCGTTTCCGCGGAGGTCGTCGAATGCGAGATCATCAACCCGAATCCGTCGGCGATCGTGCCAGCCGGGTCGATCGGCCGGTCGCTGGTCGCGATCACGCGGAACCTGAATCTGGCCCTGGATCCACCGCCCCACGAGGGCGCCGTCGTCGAGGTGCGGATGAGGCGCTCGATCATTCGTTCGCCGGGCGCCGGGTATGGAGTTTTCGGGATCAACTTTGCCTCTCACGCCGAGATCAGTATTGATCTCCAGCGCAGTGTCATCGGCGGTGGAGTGAACTTGAGCGGCGGTGTCAGCCGGCCGGATGCCGTGACCGGAGCCCGCTTGACCCTCAAATCCAGGCGGAACCTGTATCGGGCCGACAGCGTCGTCCCGCCGCAGAACGGCTGGAACCTGATCGGTGGAACGACGGCTCCCATCCCCGGTCTCGTGTCGGAGGCTTCGACCCTCAACACACTTCGATTTGATTCTCGAAACGACACGATCGACGGTTTCCCGAATGGCATCGTGGCCATGGGGGGACTGCGGACGGGGCCGCTTCCCGAACCGAGCTCGTCGAACCGTGTCGACATGGAGCTCCATGACCTGCGTGTTCAAACGACGGCGGCGGACCTGATGTTGTTCGGGGCGCGGACGCTCGTCGACGGCGTGTCGCCGGGAGATGGAAACACCGTGCGTCTGCTTCTCAGAAAGTCGACCGGCAGCGGGCCGCGGGCCAACGTATACGCCGACAGTTTCATGGGCCTCGGCGTCGGTAATGAGCTCGAGATCGTCGGTAAGGAACGAGCGTTCGTTCGGAGCAACGACGAGTTCGACCCGATTCCGCCTGCGGAGTTCTTCACGGAGTAGCAGATTGTCGTTGCTCGGGCTGGCGGGCGCGGCTCTGGGCCAACCGCGCGCCGCCGGCCTTTCTCGATTCTGGTTGTGGCTACTTCCAGTCCCCGTTGAGCTGGAACGCGGCCCAGTCGCCGGGCTGCGAGAAGTCGGCGGAGCGGATGAGGTCGATCTGCGCGAGGCTCAGGGCCTCGTCCTTGGACTTGCCGGCCTTCAGGTACGCGTAGAACCGCTTCATCAGCGCGGCCGTCGACTTGTCTTCGACCTTCCAGAGCGAAGCGAGCACGGAGCGCGCCCCCGCGTAATGGAACGCGCGCGTGAGGCCGATGAGACCCTCGCCGCCCATTTCCTTGCCGAGCCCCGATTCGCAGGCGGAGAGCGTCACGAGATCGGCGTCGATCCGCACCTTCTCGAAGATTTCCCAGGCCTGCAGCAGGCCGTTGTCCTGGCCCTCCTTCGGTTTCTCGGGGATCGTGAAGACCAGGGCCGAGTCGAGCGGGAAGCGTTCGTTGACGTAGGCATGGCACGCGTAGTGGATGAGCGGCACGTCCTTGCCGATCGACTTGGCCTTCTCCTCCGTGGCGTCGGAGCCCAGATAGGCGGCGCTTTTCGGCGCGTAGAGCGAGGCGATTTCCTGGACCTCCTGGCGCGACTCCGGCAGCGGCTGGAAGCGGAACCCCCCGCGCGTGACGGAGCGAAGATGGGGATCCTCGACATCCGAGGAGTCGCCGGCGACGAAATCGTCCGGCGGTTCCTCGGTCTCGCCGCGACGGACCTCGGCCTTCGTCTCGGCCGTGCTCGGATACCGGGGATCGCCGAAGGCCGCCAGCATGACGGCGGGGTCCCGGCGCGAACCGGCCCGTGTTTTCTTCAACTCCGCATAGACGGTCGTCGAGATCGCCGTGTGCAGGGGCTTCCATTCGACCAGGTACTGCGGCCGGCCGCCGTCGGCCGTTCGCACGAGGGCCGCGAAGGGGAGCGTGTGGAGCGGGCCGTCGGGGAGGATGAGCAGCCGGTCGTGGCGGGCGATCAGGGCCTCCGCGGGCGCGAGAAGGGTCTCGTAGAGGGAACGGGAGCGGGCCATGAGGTTCCGGGCGACGTCTCCGCTCGGAGGCCCCTGAAAGCCGAGCAGGTTTCGGTGCGTCTTGACGGCCTCCCGGAGCGATTTGTCGTTGCCGGTGAGCGTGTAGACCGTCAGACCCGAACCCTTCGCACCGGCGGGCTCCAGCGCGAAGAGAAAAGCTCCGTTCCTGCCGACCGAGAACGCCAGGAGCAGTGTCCCGGGGTCCAGCGCCGCCCGCGCGGCCCGCGTGTCCAGCGGCTGGGGATAGCGGAGCGAGGCGTAGCGTGGCGAGGCGCGCTTGATTCTCTCGACGGCGTCCCCGCGGCGGGAGCGGAGCATCGCGAGCTGGTCCAGCAGCTTCGCTCGCCGTTCCTGCTCCTTCGGCGGGAGCTCCTGGAGCAGATACTGCGTCCGATCGTACTCGGCATCCGCCCGGGCTCGCTCTTCCTCCAGTTCGGGCGGGAGGCTCGAGGCAAGAACTAGGTCACGCTCGGCGAGCATCGCGAGGAGCAGTCGGGCGTGAGAGCGTTCGAGAATCGAGAAAGCCTCCGCATCTCGCCGGAGACCGACGAGAGCTTCGATGAGGTCGCGATAGTAGTCGGCGTAGATGGCGGAAAAGAGCTCCCTCGCCTCGATCGGCCCGCCGAGTCGTCCCTTCTGGGAGTCGAGAGCATCGACGGCTCGGCGGAACATCTCGGCGGCCCGTTCCGTGCGGCCTTCCCTGCGGTCGAGCTCGCCGAGGGCGTGCAGAGAGCGCGCTTCGAGCTCGCTGCCGGGGATCGTGCGGGATGCGACGCGGAGGATCTGTCCATACGCGTCGCGGGCTTCGCCGAATCGGCCGCGTTCCCGGAGAATGTCGGCGAGCACTTCGCGGTCCTCCGCGAGATGGAGACTCTCCGGTTCGTGCGTTTCCCGAATCGCGAGGGCGCGGCGGGCGATCCTCTCGGCCTCCGCCAGATCGCCGCGATCGCGGGCGACGGCGGCGAGGCTGACGAGCGTGTTCGCCGTCGCGACGTCGCGGCTGCTTCCCTCGGGAAGCCGTCTCGTACATCGCGAGCGCCCGGCGGTAGAGGGCTTCGGCCGTCGCGTAGTCGCCGAGCAGTCGAGCGTCCTCTCCGAGGTTGTGGAGCATGGGCTCGACCGCGTGGGGCGCTCGCTTCTCGCCGATGGCCAGCGCTTCGCGATGGAAACGCGCGGCGGACCGGACATCCTTGCGCGTCCCCGCGACGTTTCCGAGCGAGTTCAGGCTCGACTCGACGGCCGCGCTTTCCGGAGCGAGGGCCTGCCGGATCGCGAGCGCCCGGTGGTGGAAGTCCTCGGCGGAGGAGAGATCGCCCCGCCGCCAGGCGACGTTGCCGAGCCGATAGAAGCTCGCGGCCTGCTCCAGACCGCCGGGTTCGATGCGAGTGGAGATCGCCAGCGCGCGTTCGTGGAGAGGCCGGGCGGCGGCCACGTCGCCGCGCTGAAAGTAGAGACCCCCGAGGTCGTTGAGCGCGCGCGCGGTTTCGAGGCTGTCGGGCGCGAGACTCTCCCAGAGGCTCAGGGATCGGCCGCAGAGATCGTCGGCCGATTCGTTTTCGGCGGTGACCCGGCCGAGGGCGCCCAGGCTCGCGGCGACGGCCGCGCTGTCCGGAGCGATCCTCTGCCGAAGGACGAGAGCGCGGACGTAGAGGTCGCGCGCCGGAGCGAGATTGTCGACGGACTCTTCGACGGCTCCGAGATTCCTCGAGCAGGGAGGCGACGGTCAGGCTGTCCGGAGCGTGACGGTCCGCGATCTCCAGGGCCTTCCGGTACTCGGTTCTCGCGCGGGCGGGCTCGTTCCGGCGCAGCAGCTCGCCGGCGTATGCGTCGTGCAGGCGCACGCGGATCCACCAGTCGCTGCCCGTGGCCTGGCGGATCGCAGTCTCCCAGGCTTCCTGCGCGCCGGGCCAGTTTCCCGCGCGAGAGGCGGCCGTGGCGATGCGCGACATCAGCCACACGGCGTCCGACGCGCGTCCCGATTTCGAAAGTCGGGATGCGGCGTCCATCCACGACGCAAGCCCGTCGGATCCCCGGGCCGCGGCGAGTCGGCGCTCACCCTCGATGTAGACCTCGAGAGTCGGAGTCGGAAGCTGCGGCCGCGTCGTCATTCTCCAGCTCCGCTGCGGCATCTCGACCGTCAGTGCCCGGCCCTGGCGCAACCCGGCCAGCCGGACGTTTCCCCGAGGTCCCTGTTCGATCTCGACACGCCAGAGGTCGAAGGGCGTTCCGAGATCGCCGGTGGAGGAACCCGTCCGGGCGGGTGGAGCGGCCGACCCGCTCCAGGACCGCAGCACGTCGCCGCGTCCGCAGTCCGGCTTTCGCCGCCGCGCCTCCGGGCTCGACCTCTTCGACGACGACGCCCGCGGGTGCGACGGTCGGTTTGGTCGGCGGGGTGAGGGCGACCGCGGCGAGGCACAGGCCGCAAAGCACGACGACCGCCCGGATGTTCGTCACTTGCTCCTCGGCATCATAGACCCCGGTCCGCCGACCGCAGGCCCGCCCCGGCGTCCCACGCGGGGGCGATCACGCCTAGTGTTCCCGCTCCTCGTCATTCGTTACACGTCGAAAACCTGTCGAATTCCTAGATCCGGCACCCTGCGATCCGGTGCTAATCTCGACGCCGGATAGGTTATGTCTCGGACTCGCCGTCCGCTCGTGAAGGTCGCGATCGCCGCATCGCTTCTCGCCGCGCTGCACCATCTCGCCGTCGAAGCGCAAACTCTTCCCGAGCTGTTTCAGAAGCTCAAGACCGAAGTCCATGCGCGTTCGTGGAACGAGGCGCTGCGCACGCTGAGCACTCTGCAAACCGAAGCGGCGAAACCCGGCAACGAAGATGCGCGCGCGAAGCTCGACGGACCGATCGCTTTTTATCGCGGCGTCTGCGAGGCGAACCTCGGCCAGTCGGATCAGGCGGTCGAGAGCTTCGTGACGTTCCTCGACATCCGGTCGAACGCCACGCTCGATGCGGCGACCTACTCCAGAGAGACCGTGGCCGCGTTCGAGCAGGCGCGAAAAACCGTGGCGGACCGCGCTCCTTCGCTCGCCACCACCTTCAAATCGTTCGAGTCGACGCCGGAGGCGTCCGGACGGGACCCCGCCGACAGGTTCTGGGCGGATGGTCCGGTGCGGTGGATCCTGACCGCCGAGGAAAAGAGCGAGTGGTCGAGCCTGACCGATCCCAACGCGCGCAGGCGTTCGTCGATGACTTCTGGGCGGCACGCTCGACGCTGCCCGGGTCGAGCGGCCGGACGTATCGTGAGGAGTTCGAGCGTCGCGTCGCGTTTGCCGACGCGTACCTGGCTCAGGAGGCGGAGCAGCGAGGCAGCCTGACCGATCGCGGCATGGTCCTCATCCTGCTGGGACCGCCGAAGTACGCGAGTCGGCGAGCTCTCCGAAGCGGACGAGGATCCGAGCGAGCCTTCCGGCCTGTCCAGAGTGGAGTCTCAGGAAGCGAAGCTCGCGCTCAAAGGATTTGGCGGGGGGATCGAATTCCAGGCAGATCACCACCTGGGCCCGCTATCACTCGCCGGAGCACCGCGCGCTCTCCACGGACGATGAATTCCTCGAAGTATGGTCCTACGTCCTCGAGCAACTACCGCGCGAGGTTCCCTATCCGCGGGTCGACGTGCACTACGTCACGAAGAAGAGCGTGCAGGACGAAGCGTTCTGCAGCGGAACGTCGTGGTCAACAGTACGCTGGGCGCGGCGAGGGGCGGGCAGGCTCCTCGCGGGCGAGGGCGGGTCGTTGCCCGCTCGGGAAGATAGGAGCGGTCGAAAGCCATGTTCCGCAGCTCGGGCCCCATCTCGAAGATCGCGATCGCCGCATCGCTTCTCGCCGCGCTGCACCATCCGACGCGTCGACGCGCAGACGCTTCCCGAGCTGTTTCAGAAGCTCAAGAGCGAAGTGCATGCGCGTTCGTGGAACGAGGCCCTGCGCACGCTGGGCATCTCTGCAAACCGAAGCGGCGAAACCCGGCAACGAAGATGCGCGGGCGAAGCTCGAGGGCCCGATCGCGTTCTATCGCGGCGTCTGCGAGGCGAACCTGGGACAGTCGGACCAGGCGGTCGAGAGCTTCGTGACGTTCCTCGACATCCGGTCGAACTCGACGCTCGATTCGGCGACCTACTCCAACGAAACCGTCGCGGCGTTCGAAGAAGCGCGGAAAACGGTCGCGGACCGCTCTCCATCGCTCGCGGTCACCTACAGATCGTTCGAGCTCGCGCCGGAGGCGTCCGGGCGGGACCCGGCCGACAAGTTCTGGGCGGATGGTCCGGTGCGATGGATCCTGACCGCCGAGGAAAAGAAAGCGTGGTCGAGCCTGACCGATCCCAACGCCCGCGAGGCGTTCGTCGAACGCTTCTGGACGGCGCGCTCGACGCTGCCCGGATCGAGCGGCCGAACCTATCGCGCGGAGTTCGAGCGTCGCGTCGCATTTGCCGACACGTATCTGATTCAGGAGGCGGAGCAACGCGGAAGCCTGACCGACCGCGGCATGGTGTTCGTCCTCCTCGGCCCTCCGACGAACGCTCGCCGCCGGGGGCTCCGCAGCGGAGAGGATCCGAGCGAGTCCTCCGGCCTGTCTCGGGTCGAGTCCCAGGAGGCCGAACTCGCGATGAAGTCCAGAGCAGCGAAATCTCCCCGGGTCGGGGGCGGGCCCGTAATCCACCGATCTGGGCCCGCTACCAGGGGCCGGAGAACCGGGCCCTCTCGACGGACGCCGAATTCCTCGAGATCTGGCACTACGGCGTCGAGACGCTGCCCCGCGGCATTCCGCAGCGGCCGGTCGACGTGCACTACGTGACGAAGAAGAGCGGCGGAAAGAACGTCCTGCAGCGGGACGTCGCGAGCAGCAGTGCGCTCGGCGCCGCGAGGAAGGCGCAGGCTCCCCGCCCGTAACGAGAGCCGGTCGGTCGAGTGCCCGGCGCTCGCGGCGAATCTACGGAGCCGGAAGGGCGGGCAGCGTTTCCCGCGGACTGCCGGCGACGACGCGGCCCAGCGCATCCAGCGCCTCGATCCTCGCCAGAAGCTGCACACCCGGCGGTCGAGGCGGAAGATCGGCGATCGCGAGGACAACGCGGCTGTCCGCCGTTTCGCTCTCGAGAACGGGAACGCCGTCGGATCGAACGATCTCGAGTCGATAGCTGTGGGCATCCGGACGGGTCGTCCAGGCGAGGATGACCTGCCCGGCCGGGCCGGCGGTGATCGTCAGCGCGACGGAATCCGAGCTGCCGCCGCGAACGGCGGCGGAATCCCGCACCATCTCCTGCCGCTCCATGAGCTGGCGGACCCCGAAGAAGAGCATCGCGACAGTCGCCGCGGCGGCGAGGAGCGTCCAGGTGTCCCGCCCCGAGGCCGGGGCCCGCGAGGGCAGCGCCGCCGGGACGAGGACCGGCTTTCCGAGGGCCGCCCGGATCTCTCCGGCCATCCGCAGGGCCGACGCACACGTCTCGCAGCCGAGGTAGTGGGCCTCGAAGCCTTCGGCCTCGTTTTCGGGGAGCTTTCCGGCCAGGTAGAGCGCCACGAGATCCGTATCGCCCGCTCGGGTGCAGTTCATCTCTGTCATGTGCTCCCCTTAGGTTCCCGGCCCGACCCTCGCGTTACACCAAGAAGCGCGGCCAGGCGGCCCAGCGCTCGATGCCGGCGCACGCGCACATTGCCCTCCGAAGTCCCGAGCCTCCGGGCGATTTCCGCGGTTCGGAGCGCCTCCGCGTAGGTCAGCGTGAGGATCTCGCGGTCCTCCTCCCCGAGTTGCTCGAGTGCCCGGCGGACCTCCGCGCGCCTCTCCTCCGACAGGAGAGAGCCGAGGGGGTCGTCCGGGCCGCTTTCGGACGAAGAGGCTCCGAAGCGCCGGAGAGCCTTGACCTCACGGCCGGACGACCGGTACCGGCGCTGGCAAACGTGAAGGGCGGTCTGGAAGAGGAACGAGGGAAGCGAGGCCGGCTTCTCCACGCGGCCGGCCTGCAGGGCCTGGATCGCGCGGCGAATGGTCTCCTGGGCCACGTCTTCGGCGTCGGCGAAATTCCGGAGCCGGCGGGCGGCGAAATATACGAGGCGTTCCCGAAATGCCTCGACGTCCTGAACCGCGCTGTCGGCGGCGCTGGCAGCCCTGTGGGATGGACCTTCGCCCGTCTCGTTCCCCACTTCGAGTCCATGTTATCGGAACCCCGGAGCGCGCCGTCCCGAGCCGCCCGCGAGAAGAAATCCCGTAACGGCAACGGCCCACAGGGCACTGGACGGGTGAGTTCCTCCGATTCGGAGTTCGGAGGTTCGCAGCAGGCGGGTCAGACACCGAGGAGGACACCATGCGGACACTTCTTCCCTCGATGCGTCGCGGCGCCGCAGCCGCTTTCGTCGTCTGGGCCGCGTTGGCGGCCGGCGCCTTCGCCGACGAGCACGTCTGGACGTCGCGCGGGCCGTCGGACGTCGCCTGGGTCACGGATCTGGCGATCGCGGACGGAACGGCCTATGCCGGTACGCTGAACGGCGTTTACCGCTCCGTCGACCGCGGAGCGACCTGGGAGTCTTCCGCCGTGGCGGGCCGATGGATCAATCAGGTCGTCGGGCGTTCGGGGGCCAACGCGGTGTATGCCCGCGCGACGGGCGATCTCCATGCGACACGCGACGGCGGCGAAACGTGGACGCTCGCTCTGTCGGACGTGAACACCGTGTCCGTCGATCCCGCCGAGGCCTCGACCGTGTGGGCCGGGCTCTTCGACGGGGTGATAGTGAAGTCGTCGGACTCCGGGTCCAACTGGAGCGTCGTCTCGAGAGAGTTCGCCGGCCGGACAATCGTGACGATCGTTTTCGACGCGCAGGCGATCTACGCGCTCACCTACGATGGGCTCTTCCGCAGCGCGGACGCCGGAGTTTCCTGGACCATCGCCCGGCCGCCGCTGGAGTTTGTCAGCGCAGTCTTCGGAGGAGCCGCGGCGTTGTACGTCGTGGGATCGAGCGGCAGCCTTTGCCGGAGCTTTGACTCAGCGCAAACGTGGGCCTCCTGCAACCTCGACCAGTATTTTTACCGCCTCGTCGAGATTCCCGACGGCGTCCCCGGCTCCGCCCCGCGCCTGCTCGGTACTAAGGGTCAAGGACTTCTCGAGAGCCGCGATTCCGGCGCGACATGGGTGCCGGTGGCCGGCGATCCCGGAAGCGCGGCTTCCATCCAGGGCCTCGCCGCGGACGTCGCCTCGTCTTTGATCGTGGTCGGAAACGACCGCCGGGTGTACCGCAGCCCGGATCTGGGAGCGTCGTGGGAGCCCGCCAATTCGGGGTTGCGGTCGAGCTGGATCCGGTCGCTGGCTCTCGATCCGAGCGACCCGTCGAATCTATGGGCCGGGGCGACGGGCTCCGGCGTCGTAGGCCCCGGCCTCTTCCACTCCAGCGACGCCGGCCTCTCCTGGTCGCCGGGGGTTGCTGGAAGCCCGCGGACGGCTGACGTCGTCGCCATTGACCCCGCTGACTCCTCCAAGATCCTTGCGGGAAACGCGGAGGGGGTCTTCTGGTCACCCGACGGCGGCGCGTTCTGGAGCATGTCGAGGCCCGGCCAGTACGGCGCATACGCTCTGGCGATCGATCCCGAATCGACC
Organism: uncultured Acidobacteriota bacterium; assembly: GCA_963782585.1. Classification (GTDB taxonomy): domain Bacteria; phylum Acidobacteriota; class Thermoanaerobaculia; order UBA5066; family Gp7-AA6; genus DAHUXD01. Next base: position 392,137 of record CAWAKL010000002.1, on the reverse strand, counting down.
GAGCGGGTCTTTGCCGGTACCCATGAGGGCCTGTGGCGCAGCGAGGACGGCGGCCGCAACTGGAGCCCGACGCAAACGGTCGGCCAGGCTGTATATAGCCTCCTCTTCGACCAGAGGCGGCCCGGAACGCTCTATGCGGGTTCGTTCTTCGAATACGGGTACTCCGGCTATTACTACGGCTACCCGCAGGGCGGCTCGATCTTCATCAGCCACGACCTCGGGGCGAACTTCATCAAGAGCGAGGATATCGGCGCCGAGGTGTATGCGCTCACTCAGGATCCTTTCCGCGAAGACGTTCTGTTCGCGGGCACCGCCGCCGGCGTGGCCTGGAGCGTGAACGGCGGGACGCACTGGCAGCGCGGGGGCTCGAATCAGCTCCATTCCTGGGTGGGGTCCCTCGTCGCCGATCCCGCAAGGCCCGGACACCTCTACGCTGGCACGGAGAACGGAGTCTTCCGAACAGTCGACGGGGGGCACACCTGGGAGCCGTTTTCGGCCGGCCTCGCGCCGACGTGGGTCTCGACGCTAGCGATATCGCCGGACGGACGTCGTCTTCACGCCGGGACGGCCGGCGGCGGGGTCTTCGACATCGACCTCCGGGAGACTCCCGCGTTCCCGTGCGTTCCAAGCGCCGCGCGCCTGTGCCTCGTCGGCAATCGGTACGCCCTCGACGTCGTGGCCGCGCGCAAGGGCGAGACGCGATACGACCCGGGCGCGGCGCACCCGCTGAACGATCGCGCCGGCTACTTCGGGCTTCCGAGCGCGACCGGCGATCCGGATCTGCCGGAGATCATCGTCAAGATGCTCGGCGAGGGAGCGTTCGGGCAGCCCGGCGCGGCCGTCTTCTACACCAGCCTGACGACGCTCCCCTACGGGCTGACCGTCACCGACACGAAGACGGGGGAGCAGCAGTTCTACGCGAGCCACCGCGAATCGCCGATGTGCGGAAGCGCCGACCGGGCGTTCGAGGAGCTGGGGGCGTTCGCGCCGCGCCAGGCGTCCGCCGCCGAGACGGAGAGCGCGCTCGAAATGCTCGGAGGCCGCTTCTCCGTGACGCTTTCGGCGATTCATCCGCGCACGCATCAGGCCGTGGCCGGCCAGGCGACGGCTCTGACGGGCCGGTCCGGCTACTTCGGGATCGCCGGTGTCACGGGCGATCCGCAGTTTCCCGAAGTCGTCGTCAAGATGGTCGACGGGCGGGGGATCAACGGAGACTTCTGGTTCTTCCACTCGGGTCTGACGGGCCTCGATTACACGTTGACCGTGACGGACCAGGTCACACACGTCGCGCGCACGTACGAAAGCCCCGGGGCGTTCTGCGGGAGCGCCGACATCAACCTTTCCGAGAGCCCATGAGGCAGCGAGCCACGCGGCGCTGGTTTGGAGCGGCGGCGATCGCGATGATCGCCCTGGCGGCGGTCCCGCTGCGGATGCTCGCTCAGGAACCGGAGTCGGGCCCCGGCTTCGTGCTCCAGGGCGAAGGCGGGCTGGTCACGGCCCTCCTTCTCGATCCCGCCACGCCGTCCACCGTCTATGCGGCGACCGCGCGCGGCCTTTACCGCTCGATCGATTCGGGCGCAAGCTGGGAGCCGCGCACACGGGGTCTCGAGAGCCATTCCGTGCTCGCACTGGCGGTGGATCCCTCGACGCACACGCTCTACGCCGCGACCGACACCGGAGGCGTCTACAAGAGCGCCGACGGAGGGGGCGTGTGGGTGGCGGCCAACCTCGGGCTGACCTCACGCCACATCGGTGCCGTCGCCGTGCAGGGCGGAGCGGTCTACGCCGGCACGGAGGCCGGCCGGATCTTCCGCAGCACGGACGCCGCCGCGACATGGGCCGAGCTGACGCCGCTGACGACGCGGGTCGCCGTGACGACGATCGCCGTCGATCCACACAATCCCCGACTCCTCTACGCCGGCACGAACAGCCAGGGCATCTTCCGGAGCGCGGATGCCGGGACGACCTGGGTCCACACGGCGGGCCAGTTGAGCAAGGGAACGGTCTGGGCGCTCGTGATCGATCCGACGAAGTCCTCGACGGTGTACGCGACGACGCACGACGGGCTCTTCCGCAGCGACGATGCGGGCGCAACCTGGAAAGGGCTCCACAAGACCCTGAAGAGCTGGAACGTCCTCGCCCTCGCGGTCGATCCGGCCAATCCGAACACGCTCTATGCCGCGACGGCGATCGGGATCTACAAGTCGGCGGATACCGGCGGCCACTGGGCGATGCAGAACCCGGATCTCTACGTCAGCGCGCTGTCGCTCGATCCGCGCGCACCATCGGTGCTGTACGCCGGGACGCACCTCGGCGTGTTGAAGAGTTTGGACTCGGGCGCGAGCTGGTCACCGTTGCGCCTCGCGCCGGATCCGAACGCCCCGGAGGCGACGGCGTCGTCCTCCGGCCGTTCGACGGCCGCGTCCAAACCTTCGAAGGTCGGGCGGAGCGCCCCGAATGGATCGCCGCCCGATCCGCTCCCGCGACCCGAACCCTAGCCTTCCACTCCGGCCTTCTCCCAGCCCTCGCGGGTCAGGGGCTCCACCCTCGGCTGCCCCTTCGCCGCGAGCGCCTCGTTGATCGCCGGCAGCTCCTTCGCCGCCCAGGCGTCGAAGTCCTTCACGACGTCGCCGAGCTCGCGGCCGAGCGCGTCGGTCCGCTGGACCTGCGTCGCCGTAGGGCGGCCTTCGTAGCCGATGACGTTGCCGTAGAGGTCCGTGAGGTACTCGCGGAGGCGCTCCTCGCCGGTGATCATGCCGCCCTCCTTCGTCGCGACGATCTTCTGGCGCAGGACGTCCAGGTCGGCCGAGGCCTTGCGGAGGCGCGCCGCGAGCGCGTCGCCGGCAGGGAGCTTCGCGGCGCGCGCGTCGAGACCGACGCGCACGGCGTTGATCCGCTCGACCGCGAAGGTCATGTCGCCGAGCTGCCCGTAGAGCTTCATCGACGAGGTCGAACTGGGCCTTGCGGTCCTCGGGCGTGTGCTTCGAGCGCGGGTCGGCGACGATCTCGAGCTTGCGTCTCGTAGACGGCCTTGTCCTTCGTCATCTTGACCGTGTAGGTCCCGGGCAGAACGCGCGGTCCGTTGTTGGCGCCGTACGCGAGCGTGGCGGCCGGCGGAACGCGCGGGCGGCTTGACGCGCATCGACCACGAGGCGCGCGATTGAGGCCGCGGCGCTTGCTCGCTCGGAAGCGTGTCGAGGAGCTTGCCGTCCGGATCGAAGACCTCGATCTTCAGGTCGCCGAAGATGTGGCGCTGCTTCTGGTAGTACGTGATCACCGCGTCGCGGCCGGCGGGTTCGGCGCCGTCGAACGCCGCGTCGCCCTCAGCCCCAGCCGCCGACCGGCGAGGATGCGCTGCACGGCGGGCTGGGCCGGCACGAACGCCGGCCTCGCTGCGCGAGCATCTCTCGCGTCAGCGCGCGCAGCGGCGTCATGTCGTCGACGATCCAGATGCCGCGGCCGTGCGTGCCGATGCACGAGATCGTGAGTCGCGCGGGTGGACGACGAGGTCGCGCACGGCGACGTTCGGGAAGTCGCCGCCCTTGTACTGCGCCCACTGCCGTCCGCCGTCGAGCGAAATCCACAGCCCGAGCTCGGTGCCGACGAAGAGAAGGCCGCGGTTCGACGGGGTCCTCGCGGACGACGTGGGCGTAGCCCTTCATCGAGCGCGTCCGCCGGAGCGAGCGACGTCCAGGTCTTGCCGAAGTCCGCCGTCTTGTACACGTAGGGCTTCATGTCGCCGAAGGTGTGGCAGATCGAAGGTCGCGTAGGCGGTGCCCGCGTCGAAGTGGCCGGCCTCGATGAACGAAACCCAGGCGCTCTTCGGCAGGCCGGCGATGTTGGCGAGTCACGTTCGTCCAGGTCTTGCCGCCGTCGCGCGTGAGCTGCACGTTGCCGTCGTCGGTGCCGACCCAGATGACGTTGGCGTCCTTCGGCGACTCGGCGATCGCGTAGATCGTCGTGTGCATCTCGGCGGCGGAGTTGTCGACGGTGACGCCGCCCGACAGCTCCTGCTTCTGCTTCTGCGGGTCGTTCGTGGTCAGGTCGGGCGAGATGCGCGTCCCAGGTCTGGCCGTGGTCGCGCGTGCGGAAGAGGAACTGCGCGCCGAGGTAGACGACGCCCTTCTGCGTCGGGCTCATGTGGATCGGCGTGTTCCAGTTGTAGCGGAGCTTGCGTCTCCTTGTACCCGGGCAGCGGCTTGATGTGGCGGCTCTCGTGCGTCTTGCGGTTGATGCGTCCGATCTCGCCGCCCTGCGCCTCGGCGTAGATGTAGTCGGGTCGGTCGGGTCGGCGAACATCCAGAAGCCGTCGCCGCCGTAGCATGTTCTCCCAGCTGCTGGTTGGTGATGCCGCCGGGATACGCGGACATCGCCGACCCAGGAGCTGTTGTCCTGCAGGCCGCCGTACACGTTGATACGGCCGGTCCATGTCGACGCTCACGTGGTAGAACTGCGAGATCGGCAGGTTGTCGCCCTTCCACCACTGTTGCCGCCGTCGTAGGAATACCAGACGCCGCCGTCGTCGCCGGCGATGATGTGGTCGGTGTTCGTCGGGTCGATCCAGAGGTCGTGGAAGTCGCCGTGGCGCCGCCGCCGATGTCGGTGAAGCTCTTGCCGCCGTCGGTGCTGAGGCGATGAGGGCGAGGTCCGGCTTGTAGACCTTGTTCGGGTCCTTCGGATCGACGATGAGGTGCGCGAAGTAGAAGGGCCGCCAGACCATGTTCTGGCTGCGGTCCGTCGGCTGCCAGGTCTTGCCGCCGTCGTCGGAGCGGTAGAGGCCGTTCTTGGCGGCTCGCTTCGATGAAGGCGTAGACGACGCTCGGCTTCGACGGCGCGACCGTCACCGCGACGCGGCCCCAGGGTTTCGACGGGAGGCCCTTCGCGGCTTCGCGCTGAGCGTCGGTCCACGTCGCGCCGCCGTCCGTCGACTTGAAGAGGCCGCTGCCGCTCGGCGCGGTCGGGCCGTCGCCGCCGGAGCGGAACGTCCAGCCCTTGCGGCGGAAGTCCCACATGCCGGCGTAGAGGGTCTTCGGGTTCTGGCTGTCCATCGAGATCATCGAGCAGCCGGTCGACAGGTTCGCGCCCTTCAGGACCTTCGTCCAGGTCTTGCCGCCGTCGGTCGTCTTGAAGACGCCGCGCTCGTCGCGAGTCGCTCCAGAGCTTGCCGGGCGCGCAGGCGTAGACGGTGTCGGAGGCGGTCGGATCCACGAGGATCTTGGCGATGCGCTCGGTCTCCGCCGAGGCCGACGTTGGTCCAGTTGTCGCCGCCGTCGGTCGGACTTGTAGATGCCGTCGCCGATCGAGACGCTGTTGCGCGTCCAGGCCTCGCCGGTGCCGACCCAGACCGTCTTCGGGTTCTTCGGATCGATCGTCGACGGCGCCGATCGACTGCGACCGGCTGCTTGTCGAAGACGGGCTTGAAGTCGTGCCGCCGTTGACCGACTTCCAGACGCCGCCGCGACGCCGCGCCGATGTAGCACCGTCAGTCGCTCGCCCTCGCGCACGGCGTCGAGCGCGGCGATGCGGCCGCTCATCGCGGCCGAGCCGATGTTGCGCGCGCCGAGGCCGGAGATGGTCTCGGAGTCGATCTTGACGGTCTGGGCATTCAACGTGATGCCGATGCCGATGAGCAGGGAAGCCGCGATCATGCCTCTCGTTCTCATGGCGCGCCTCACTTCGCCGGCGCCTGCGGGCCGGGCGGCGAACCGGCTGTCGTCGAGCGGCACGTTTGCCTCGATCTTGTCGTAGACCACTTTCGCGCGGTTCGCGCTGCCCTTTCGCGCCGGACTCGAAGGAGTACGGGAAGTACCACGCCCGCGACCTCCTTGTAGTCGCCGATCGAAGTCTCCGACTCGCGCGGCGCGCCGCGGACCATGCGCGTCTTCTCGATCTTGATCGGAACGAAGTAGTCCGTGTCCATGAAGAAGTACTGCACGTCCCCCGCCTTCAGCGTCACCTTCAGCTTCCAGGCATCGGTGCCCTCGACCGGTTCCTTGCCGACGTAGCTCGACCGTGTTGCCCTTCTGCCTGTAGTTCACGAGCGGTCCGTCGAAGTCCGCGTCCTCGAGGATCTGCTTCCGCTCCTCCTCGCCCAGCGGCTCGACGTCCTTCTTCCCCTGCCAGGGCTCGATCTTCCAGCCCGTCTTTCCGTCCCAGGCCGTGATGCCCGTCATGCCCTGCAGCACGAGCTCCTGCCGCACGAGGTCGGGCCGTTTGCTCTCCTCGAACACCTTCGCCTCGAGTCCGCCCCCGCTCGTGTAGCGGCCGGTCTTCTTGAGCGTCTTGATGGCCTCGAGCTTTTCCATCCCGCCGATCGTCTTGACGTAGCTGGCGATGATCTCGTCGGCGGTCTGGGCCGGAAGCGCCGCCGCCAAAAAGAGCCCTGCCAGGACGCCCGTGAGTTTCCGCATCTCTTCCTCCGCGCGCACGAATGTGAAGGGGCCGTGAGGCCCGACGGAGACTACTACGGCGAAATCGTTGTCCGGGTTGCGCGACCGACGGCGTCAGAGCGGGCGACGAGCCCTACGGCTGAATCGTCACGTGCGTCCCGCCGAAGACTTCGAGGGCCGTCCCGGTGATCGCGGCGGCGTCGTCGGAGGCGAGAAAGAGCACCGCCCGGGCGACGTCCTTGGGCCAGAGCTTCTCGGCGAGCGGCTCCGTGTGCAGCGCGTCGCCCTCGTCCTTCTTGTTCTCGACGGTGCCGGGGCAGACGGCGTTGATGGCGATGTTGTGGGCGCGGAATTCGCGGGCGAGGCTCTGGGTGAGGCCGATGAGGCCGAACTTGGCTGCCGCCTGAGCGGCCACGTTGGCGTCGCCGCGCATGCCGTGGATGGATGAGACGTTGACGATGCGGCCGCGGCGGCGCTCGACCATGCCGGGAAGGACGGCCCGGCAGAAGTCAGCCGCTCCCGTGAGGTTCGTGGCGATGACGAGGTCCCAGTCCTGCGGGGCTCATCTTGAGAAACGGCCGCCAGATGAAGACGCCGGCATTGTTGACGAGGATGTCGATCGGGTCCGAGCTCGCCCTCCGTGCGGGCGACGCACTCCTCGGCGACGCCGCGCGCCGTGATGTCGGCGGAGATCTCGAGGCCGCGCCCGCCGCACGCTTCGATCCGGCGTCCGGTCTCCTCGAGCTCCGTCAGCGTACGCGCGACGAGGGCGACGCGCGCGCCCTCTTCGGCGAAGCGCAGGGCGATCGATCGGCCGATGCCGCGGCCGGCTCCGGTGACGAGGACGACCCGGTTCTCGAACTTCATGCCGGTCTGACCTTTCCGAGCTCGTCGAAGAGCTCGTTCGAGAAGAGGGCCGCCGAGTCGGGGCCTCCGAAGGTCGGCCCAGTCAGAAGCGCAACGTCGCCCTCCTCGGCCGCCGGACGATCGACGCGGACGCGCTCGACCTTGAGCGGAAACAGGCGCCGGGCCGGGTCGGCGTCGCTCACGCGGCCCCTCCCGGCGCGGGCCTGGACGGAGGCGGTGATCCGGCGATTCATGTAGAGGAGAGTCGCCGTGCCGCGGCGCACGAGGTTGAAGGCCGTTCGGCTGCCGGCGCGGACGGCGACCGCGAGCTCCGACGCGGAGTTGGCGCGGACCTCGCCCATCGTGAGCAGCGCGATGCGCGGGAATCCCTCGGGGTCGGTCGTCAGAAGGAGCAGGACCATGCGGCGGCGCTTCCGGAACCCGACACCGGCGAGGGCCGCGTGAAGATCCGGGGCCATTCGCTCGAGCTCCGCCACGGCGCTAAGTGTAGCGAGGTCGCCCTATGATTCGAGAATGATTTGGTTGGGGCTCGTGGCCGCGGCCGGGATCCTCGGGAGTCCGCCGCCGTCCGCGGGGATTCTGTACGAACGCGTTTCGACCGCGACGATGCCTCAGGAGGTCAAGTGTCTCGTGGTGCTTCCGCCCTCGTACGACTCCGCCCCCGAGCGCCGCTATCCGGTCCTCTATTTCCTGCACGATGGCTGGGGCAACGGCCGCACGCTCGAGCGGCGGGGCGTCGCGGAGTCGGCGCGCGCGCGCATGGCGGACGGCCGGCTACCGGAATTCCTCATCGTGGCTCCCGACGGAGTGGGCAGCTGGTTCTCGGATTCGCACGACGGCGTCCGCCGCTACGAACAGTTTCTCGTCGAGGACCTTCCCCGCTGGGTCGAGAGCCGCTACCGCGGCCTTCCCGCGAAGGCCTCTCGCGGCGTGACGGGCATCTCGATGGGAGGCTTCGGCGCAGTGAAGACGGCGCTGCATCACCCGGATCTTTACGGAACCGTCTCCGCGATCGCCGGGGCGCTCATTCCGATCGGCTGGCGCGACCTGCCCCGCTACAACTGGATCACCCGGTTCACGTTGAAGCGTGTCTTCGGGAATGACGAGAACGACAATTCTCTGGACGAGAACGATCCCTGGAACGTGCTCTGGGGGTTGTGCTTCGAGACGCCGCCCTTCGTCGTGCACATGCGCGGCGGCACGGAGGATTTCTACGGCCTCGAGCGCGTGGCGGTGCAGTACGGAATGCTCCTGAACGAGCGCGGCGTCCCGACGACCGTCGTGCTCGAGCCGGGAACGCACGACTGGCGCTACTGGAAAACGTCGATGATGGACATCCTGGCCTGGCACGCGACCCGCTTTGAATATGATGCCCGATGATGGATGAAGCATCCACAAACGGCCACCGGCTCGTCCTCTTCGACATCGACGGGACGCTTCTCTCCGCGGGCACGCCTGGCCCGCGACTCGATCCTCCAGGCGCTCGAGACGGCGTTCGGCTGGAAAGCGACCGAAGAGCACCAGGACCGCGGCAAGTGGGACTTTTCGGGCAAGACCGACCCGCAGATCGTCCGCGAGCTCGTGATCGATGACATCGGCCGCGAGCGCTTCGACACGGCCTCGCCCCGGGCGCTGCGAGCTCTACCTGGCGGAGCTGAGCGCGGACTGGCAAGCCCGGAATGGTCGTTCCCAAGCCCGGCATCTCGCCTCTTCTTGAGCGGCTCGCGGTCGAACCGGGCGTGACTCTCGGTCTCCTGACCGGGAATCTCGAGCCGGGCGCCCGCCTGAAGCTCGCGCCTCCCGACTACAACCGCTACTTTCCGTTCGGCGCGTTCGGGAGCGACTCGGCCGACCGATACGAGCTTCCGAAGGTCGCCGTCGACCGGGCGCTCGCCCACACGGGCCGGCGCTTCGCGGGGAAGTCGATCGTCATCGTCGGAGACTCGGTCCACGACGTGGCGTGCGGCCGGACCCTGGGCGTCCGCGCGGTCGGTGTCGCCACCGGGATCACGAGTCTCGAGCGGCTCGGGGCGGAGAAGCCCGACGCGATGCTCGCGGACTTCGCGGACACCGAGCGCGCGCTGGAGGCCATCCTCGGATGAGGCATTCGGCCTGCGCGAGCCTGGCGATACTCGTGATCCTGGTGGTCCTCGTCGCGGGCTGCGCGGCGCCCTCGCCCGCGCCTCCGCCGCCGTTCGCGCCTCCGCCGGGAGTCGAGCTCGCAGGCGCCCTACGACAGTCCGCCCGCGGGCAACACCCGCATCGCGATCACGATCGACATGCGGGCCGCGCGCGAGATCCTGGCGCTTCTGGGCGAAGCGAAGTTCTCTCCGGCCGCGGCCAAACAACTCGAATCGCTTCCCGCCGTCGAGCTCGCGATCAGCGACTCCAACCGCCCGCCCGAGACGTTCGAGCGGGATCTCGCGGCCGCCTTCGACGAGCAGGCGCGGACGTCGGTCTTCGACTTTCGGAAGATCCGGGACGATCGCTCCCGCTGGCAGGATCTGCTCTCGATGATCTCCGCGCGCGAGGCGGAGCTGACGAAGATGGCTTCGGATCGCGCCCGGGCGCTCATTCCGCCCGACCAGACGCTTTCGATCACGCTGCCGTTCTACCTGACGTTCGGCCTCGCGAGCCGGGCGGACCACATCGCCCTTCCGGGAGCGGGCGGACAGGACTGGGGCGTCGTCATCGACCTCTCTCGCGCCCTGGCGGACACCGAAGCGTCGACCCCGGCCGATCAGATCAAGCACCTCTCGCGGCTGATGGCGGAGGAGACCTACCAGCGCGCCTGGACCGAGTACCTGGCGGTCAGCCCGGCGTGGCAGAAGCCCGATACGTCGCTCGGCCAGCTCGAGCCGCTGCTGCATCTCGTCGCCGAGACGGGGCCCGTGGCGCTCTACAACGTGGACGAGAATTTTTTTCCGCTCTCCGTCTGGCTGAAGGGGCCGATGAAGACGTCGATCGACGAGCTCAACCGCGTCGCCGACCTGCTCGTGTCCCCGGAGAGCGAGCTCGATCAGCGCATGGCCGTCGCCGCCGAGATCAGGAAGCCGGAGTTCGTCTCCGGCGTCGCCGGTCCGGCGGGCGCGTTTCTCGCGGACGGCGTCATCCAGACCTTCGGCGTCGACGCCTACCGCACGGCCCTCTCGAAGGGCCCGCGCGCCTTCTTCGAAGCGTACGACCGGGCGGCGGATCAGCAGGGCAAGGCCCTGATCCCCCTGAGCCAGGCGATTCAGGACCGCCTCGCCGGAAGCCCCTCGCCTTAGAATCCAGAAAAGGAAATCGACATGGACTCGTACCTCGCTCTCGAGAAGATGCTGCTGATCCTGTGCGCGGATATCGCCATCATCATCGGCGCCGCGCGCTTCTTCGGATGGCTCTTCGGCAAGATGGGCCAGCCTCCGGTCGTCGGAGAGATTCTGGCGGGCGTGATCCTCGGGCCCTCGCTGCTCGGCCGCCTCTATCCCGGAGCGATCTGCGACCATGCTCACGCCCCAGACGACGGGGGTTCTTTCGGCGATGGCCCAGGTGGGGCTCGTCCTTCTGATGCTTCTGATCGGCCTGGAATTTCCGTTCGATCGCCTCGGACAGGCCGCGCGCGCGTCGACCCTGGTCGCCGTGGCCGGCATCGTGGTTCCCTTCGCCTCGGCCTACGCGCTCGCGGGCTGGCTGTACAGGATCGCGCCCGTCGCCGCGCCCGAGCTCGCGTACAGGCTCTTCTTCGCCACGGCCGTCTCGATCACGGCGATCCCGATCATGGGCCGGATCCTGATGCACACGCGGCTGACCCGGACCCGCATGGGGCTGACGTCGATCACGGCGGCGGCGATCGACGACGTCCTCGGCTGGATCCTGCTCGGCGCCGTCGTCTCGATGGTGACGCACGGCCAGGCGAACTTCCGCATGCTCGCGATCTCGTTCGCCGGCGTCGCCGTCCTCGGAGTCGGGTCCTGGGCGATCGGCCGTTACGGCCTCTCGCGGCTGCGCGTTCCCCGCGCGCCGGGAGGAGGCCTGACGCCCGGCTGGCTCGCCGTGGTTCTCGTCATCGTCTTCGCTTCGGCCACCGTGACGAATGCCCTCGGCGTCTTCTCGATCTTCGGCGGTTTTCTCTGCGGAATCGCCGGCTCGTTCCACAAGGACCTGGTCGAGGGAATCAAGGCGTCGATCGGAGACCTCGTCTCGATCCTCTTTCTCCCGATCTTCTTCGTCTTTTCGGGTCTCCGCACCGACGTCGGCTCGCTGGGCTCGGACGGCCGGCTCTGGCTCGCGCTCGCGGCGGTGATCGCCGTCTCCTGCGCCTCGAAGTTCGGCGCGACCACGCTGGCCGCCCGCGCGGCCGGGCTGCCGTGGAAGGAGTCCGCCTCGATCGGCCTGCTGATGAACACCCGGGCGCTCATGGCGCTCGTCGTCATCAACATCGGCGCCGACATGGGCGTGATCTCGCCGGCCGCCTTCTTCTGGCTCGTGACGATGGCCCTGTTCACGACGGTCATCACGACCCCGATCCTGGTTCGCGCCTACCCCTCCCCGGAGGCCGCCGAGTCCTGGGACGCCCGGTCCGCGAACGCCTGAAGGGGAAGTCGCCCCGGAAGGCCGGACGGACATATGATGCGGCTCGCTCCTCCAAGCCGCATGAGCACGACGGCGCCGCTTCCGCAGCCGGAGAACGAGTCGGACCGACTCGCGGCCGAGGCCCTGCACGGGAAAGACGAGCGTCTTCGCGTCCTCGTTTCCCAGATGCCGGCCGTGCTCTGGACGACCGACCTCGACCTTCGCTTCACCGAGGGCACCGGCGCCGGACGCGCCGCGATGGGCGAGACCGAAGACGTCCGGGGACTCAGTCTCTTCTCGTACTTCAAGACGACCGATCCGGCTTTTCCGCCGATTGCGGCGCACCGCCGCGCGCTCCTCGGCGAGTCCGTGACATACGAGGCGGAGTGGAAGGGCCGCGCCTTCCAGTCCCACGTCGAGCCTCTCCGCGACGCCGACGGGAGCATCCGCGGCGTCGTCGGCGTCGCCTTCGACATCACGGACCGCAAGAACGCCCTCGCCGAGCTGCAACGGTCGGTGGCATTGCTCGAGGCCACGATCGACGCGACCGCCGACGGCATCCTCGTCGTGGATGCGAGCGGCAAGATGGTCCACTTCAACCGGCGTTTCGTCGACATGTGGAAGATCCCGGCGGACATCGTCGAGAGCCGGGACGAGAATCGCGCGCTCGGCTCCGTGCTGAATCAGCTCAAGGACCCGGCCGCTTTCGTGAAAAAGGTCATGACGGTCTACGCGCAGCCCGGAGCCGTCAGCCACGACGTCCTCGAGCTTCTCGACGGCCGCATGATCGAGCGCGACTCGCTGCCGCAGGAAGTCGACGGCAAGACCGTCGGCCGCGTCTGGAGCTTCCGGGACGTGACCTCGCGCCGGCAGGCCGAGCAGGGCACCGAAGAGACAGCTGTCTTTGCAGAAGGCCACGCTCGAAGCCACCGCCGACGGCATCCTCGTGGTCGATCGGGACGGGAAGATCGTCAGCTACAACAAGAAGTTCGTCGAGATGTGGCGGATTCCCGAGGACGTCATCGCCTCGCGCGACGACGAGCGGGCGATCGGATTCGTGCTCGACCAGCTCCGCGATCCCGAGCGGTTCGTCAAGAAGGTGAAGGACCTCTACGACCAGCCGGAGGCCAAAAGTTACGACTGGCTCGAGTTCAAGGACGGGCGGATGTTCGAACGGTACTCCTCGCCGCAGCGAATCGCCGGCGTCACGGTTGGCCGCGTGTGGAGCTTCCACGACGTGACACGCCTGCGGTTGATGGAGGACACGATTCGCCGCCACGCGCGCGCCTTCGACCACATTTCCGACGCCGTGATCACGATGGACCTCGAGGCGCGCATCGTGGACTGGAACCCGGGCGCCGAGCGGATGTTCGGCTACAACCAGGAGGAGATGCTGTCCAAGACGCCGGACGTCCTGCGGCCGGCCAACGCGAAGAGGACCGCTGTCGAGCTGCTCGCGGAGATGCGGCGCACCGGCCGATGGCACGGAGAGATGCGCTTCGTCCGCAAGGACGGCTCGACCGGCATCGTCGACACCGTCGTCGTGCCGCTCTTCGACGACTTCGGAAGGACCCTCGCGGCTCTCGCGGTCTGCCGCGACGTGACCGACAGCAAGCGCCTGGAGGAGTATCGCCGGCGGGAATCGCGCCCCTGAGCGGCGGCGCTCGCCACACGACTCAGAAGTTCTGGAGGGCCTCCACCGGCGCGTAGGCGTCCGTGAGCTCGGGAACCCCGTCGGGCTCCTCCGGAGCGTGCACGAGCGAGCTCATGTAGTGCTCGGTGTTCTGGAGGTCCCAGCGTTTCGCGAGCTCGGCGGCGCTGCGCTGCAGGACTCCGACGTCGAGCGGATCGGCCGAGACCGTCGCATAGACGATGATGTTGCCGGCAACGGGAGCGCGGCCGTCGCGGATGTAGGGGCTCGAGACCCAGACCTGTCCGAACTGGCGGCGAATGGTCCGGTACGTGGCCCAGAAGAGCCGGCCGTCACCACCCATCAGCTGGCCGACGAAGTTGGCGGCGAAGATTCCGTCCGGAGTGAGCCGCCGGCGGACGATCTCGAAGAACTCCCTCGTGGTCAGGTGGAAGGGCACGCCCGTGGAGTTGAAGGCGTCGAGAACGATCAGATCGTAGGCCGGCCCGGGCTTCGCGAGAAAAACGCGGCCGTCCGCGATCACGGTTCGCACCCGCTCCGATTCCTCGTAGAGGAAGTACTTGCGCGCGACGTCGCGCACCACGGGATCGATCTCGACGGAGTCAATCTCGACCTCGGGGCGCATGCGCGCCAGTGTGCGGGGGAAGGAGCCGCCGCCCAATCCGATGACGCAGACGCGGCGGATGCCCGGCCGAAACGCGAGAGCGGCGAGAAGCGCCTCGTCGTATCCGACGAGCGACCTCTCCGGGTGGGCGAGGTTCACGCCGCTCTGTGTCAGGGCGTCGAAGCGCAGCCACCGCGAGGAGTCGAGCTGGGTCACGACGAGGTGGTGATACGGCGTGTCCTTCCGCAGGAGCACCGTCTCTCCGCCGATCGGGGCCGGCTCGACGCGCCCGGAAACCGCTGCCGCCAGTGCGGCCGCCGCGAGGACGGCGCCGATCGCGCTGAGGCGGTCGCGCGCCAGGACCGCGGCGCAGAGGAGCAGCGTTCCCGCGAGGCCGATCAGGAGCGTTCCGACGGGAAACGCCGGGATGAGGAGGAACGTCGCGGCGAGGGTGCCGGCGATCGAGCCCGCCGTCGACAGGGCCGAATACCCGCCCGAGACGGTCCCCGCGGCTTCCATGCGCCGGATTCCGATCCGCACCGCGAACGGCGTGACCATCCCGATCGCCAGCGAAGCCGGGAGGAAGAGAACGATGGCCGCGGCGAGCGCCGCCCAGCGCACGTCCCACTCGAACTTCGAGATCCAGTCGAGAATCTGCTCCGGCCAGACGACGCACGGGAGCATCAGGACCGCTGCGAGCGACAGGACGAAGGACAGCGCGGCCAGCGAAGGACGGCGGTCTGCGAAGCGGCCGCCGAGGGCATAACCCACCGACAGAGCGACGAGGAACGTCGAGATCAGGCTGCCCCAGACGTACACCGAAGACCCGTAGCGCGGAGCCAGGACGCGCGAGCCAAGGATCTCGAGGGCCATGAGCACGGCTCCGGACACCACGACGACAATCTTGAGCAGAGCGATCTCGCGCGGCGAGGCGGGGGCGGGCGGGTGCATGCGGCATTTTACCGCCGAGAGAGCTCCGCCCGGGTCAGAAGAGGGTCGGAATGCCGGTCGCCGTCGCGCCTTCGATCTCGAGGAGTCGGAGCTTCGTCGAGACGCCGCCCGGCGCCGAGAAGCCGCCGCTCTTCCCGTTCGCCGCCAGCACGCGATGGCAGGGGACGACGATCGGAAACGGATTCCGCGCGAGCGCCTGACCGACTTCGCGCGCCCGCAGAGGATCTCCGAGCTGCGTGGCGATCTCGCCGTAGGTGAGCGTCCGACCGGGGGGGATCGTTCTCGCGATCGCATACACGCGTTGCGAAAACTCGGTGACGCCGTCGAGGTCGAGCGGGATCCCGGCGAGGTCGCGCCGATCTCCGGCGAGCAGGGCCGTGATCTCGTCGATCGCTGTCCGGACCGCGGGAGAGGGATCAGTCTCACGGGCGTCCGGCAGCCGGCGGAGCAGGCGGGCGCGTGTCCGGCGTTCGTCCGTTTCCGGGAGCCAGACGCCGACGAGGCCCCGCTCGCCCCAGGCGATGCCGCAGTGCCCGATCGCCGTGTCGAACAGCGTGTAGCCGATGGCTCTCATGATGTCTTCAACACCGGAAACGCGTCCCGGGTTTCAATGGCTTTTCGCGTAGGCCTCGACGCTCGCGAGGATGCGATCGAGGTCCTGCCGGGACAGCAGGCGTCCGTTACCGACGACGGCAGCGACCTTGCGGGTGTTGCGGATGTCCGCGAGGGGGCTCGCATCGAGGAGAACGAGGTCCGCGATCCGGCCCTTCTCCACCGTGCCGAAGTCGGCCGTGCGCTCGAAGTAGCGCGCCGGGCCGAGGGTTGCGGTCTGGAGGGCCTCGAGCGGCGTGAACCCGGCGTCGACGAAGCGCTCGAGCTCCTGGTGGAGGCTGAATCCGGGAAGGACGCCGACACCCGCCGGCGTGTCGGTCCCGGCGAGAAACGGAATCCCCGCGCGGCCCATCCGGCCCACGATGTCGAGCTCGTGCTGGACGAACCTCTCCCGGACGGGCAGCGGGTCCGTGGCGAGGTCCTTGAGGATTCCCTTCTTGAACTCGGGCCATGTCCTCTTGCGCCACGAGGCCGGCGCGTAGCGCACGTTCGGATCCTTCGTGACGTCGATGACGTCGACGAGCCACTGTCCGCGCTCCCAGTAGAGCGTCGGGCACTGCCACGTGGGCTTCTTCGCGAGCTTGCCGAGGAGCGCCTCTTCTTTTCGCGCGTCGTACGTCTCGAGAAAACGGGCCGGCCCCTTCTTGCCCTCGAGGAAGAGCTCCTCGGCCGTCGAGCTGCCCTCGAAGACACCGATCAGGTGCTCGAAGCTCCGCATCCCGACGTCGCACGCTTCTCCCGAGCGCACGGCATCGGGCACGTGGCCGGCGAAGACCACGCTTCCTCTTCTGGCACTCCTCCGCGACGGCGAGGTAAACCTCCCGGGGAACGTAGGACTGGATCTTGATGAAGTCGACGCCGCGGCCCGCGAGCATGGCGACGGCGCGTCGGCCGTCCTCGGGCGTGGCGAGCGCGATCGAGGAGGGGAACTGGCTCTTCGGCCCGTCGAGCATCGGGCCGGACACGATCATCCTCGGACCGAGCAGCTCGCCGGAGGCGACGTCGCTGCGCGCCGCGAGGATCGGTTCGAGATCGCTTCCCATGTCGCGCACGCCCGTGACGCCGTTGGCGAGAAGCAGGGGCAGCGTGACCTCCCGGCCCCCGGGAACCCAGTCTCCGAAGAACGCGTGGATGTGCATGTCCCAGAGGCCGGGGATCAGGAACTTGCCCGAGCCGTCGATGACGCGCGCGCCCTTCGGAACCGGGACGCTTCCGGTCTCGCCGACCGCCGCGATGCGGTCTCCTTCGACGAGCACGGTCATGCCGGGGCGGTTCGGTCCACCGGTCGTGTCGATGACCGTGACGCCGGTGAGGGCGAGCCGCGGAGGAGGAGGGGAGGCGGCGAGCAGGGCCGTGGCGAGCGCGATGAGGATCGTCTTCATGGCCCGGTCGTCGCGGAGACTCTACCGGACCCGTTCCGTGCTTGCTAGAGTTCTCGACGCTTCCCATGGAACTTGTTTCCGTCCGCGTCGCGGAATCTCCGTCCGGTCGGGGGCGCGTGCGTCTCGTGGGGGACGTCCTGCACGACGACCGCCCGGGAAAGACGGAGCAGTACTGGTTCGAGTTTCCGGAACGCTACGCCGCTGCGTTGAGCGTGTCGGGCAACCCCTGGCTGGCCTGCCTCCTGCCGCTCGCCGTGACACGCGGGGAACCTCTGCGCCTTAGGGTTCCGGTCGACCCGCTCCTGCTCTCGAACGCCTCCCGGCTCATGGAGATCTGGGCGCAGTGGTATCCGGAGCTCCGGCCGGTGCCCGTGGAAGCCGAGGCGAAGCCGACGGAGGCCGGCCCGGGCGTGCGCGCCTCCGGGGCGTTCTTCTCCGGAGGCGTCGACTCCTTCTACATGGTGCTGCGCGACCGGAACGGGACTCGCCCCGCCGGCGTGCCCGCGATCGACAAACTTCTCCTCGTGCGGGGATTCGACGTTCCCATCGACGCCGTCGAGGAATTCGAGCGGCTGAGGGCGAGTCTTTCGCAGGCGGCGGACGCTCTTGGCCTCGAGCTGGTCGACGTCGCCACCAACCTGCGAGCCGCGCGCTTCAAGGAAGCGGACTGGGGCCGCCTGTCGCACGGGAGCGCCCTCGCGAGCGTGGGCCTCGCGGCCGAGCGCGGGTTCCAGTCGCTGTGCATCGCGGCGACGCACTACGACGGGCCCGTGAAGCCGTGGGGTTCCCAGCCCGAGACAGACCCACTCCTGTCGACCACCCTCACGCGGATCTTCCACGTCGGCCTGCTGGTTCCGCGGAGAGAGAAGACGGAGTACATCTCCGGCTTCGAGGTGGCGATGCGCCACCTCCACGTTTGCTACCGCCTTCGTTCCGCCGACAACTGCTGCGATTGCATGAAATGCCTTCTGGCGATGCTGACCCTGGAAGTCCTCGGAGCCCTCGACCGCTGCCCGCCCCTGCGGCGCAGGAGCCTCGATCTGAATCGCGTGCGCCGGCTCGTCCTCGACAGCCGGCCGTACCTGCGTCTCTACCGCGACCTCGAGGCGCGCGCCCGCATGGGCGGGCGGGAGGACGTCGCGGATGCGATCGCGGCCTGCCTCCGCAGGTCCCGCCGCCTGAAACCCGTGGCTGCGGCCCTCCGGTGGGGAAGCTCGCAGCGGGGCCTCTGGCGCATCTCGAGGCGGTGGTATCGCCGGATCGTCGATGGCCCCCTGGCGGCGAAGGGAACCGCCGTTTGACGCGCGGCGCGATGCAGCCCGAGCTGCGGCGAACCGTGGGCGCGCTCGTGGCGCTCGTCGCCGGGTTCTCCGTCGGCACCCTCGTTCATCGTTCGGGGGATCCCGCCTTCCTGCGCGCCGTCGACGCGGTCGGCGTGATCGGCCAGCTCTGGGTCGCGGGCCTGAGGATGACGGTGCTTCCGCTGGTCATCGCCCTGACGCTCGTGGCAATCGTCGGCGCGAAACGCGATAAGTCGATCGGGGTCCTCGGCATCCGGGCATTCGTCCTGTTCCTGACGATGCTCGTCGGAGCCTCCTGTCTGACGCTCGCGATCGCAACGCCGACTCTGGCTTCGTACGAGGTCGATCCCGTGGCCGCGGCTTCTTTTCGCACGAAGATGTCGGAGCCGGCGCCCCCGGCTCCCTCCGGGCCCGGAGCGGCGACGTCGGTGACGGACTGGCTCGTCGGTCTGGTTCCGACCAACGTCTTCTCGTCCGCCGTACGGGGAGAGATCCTGCCGATCCTGCTGTTCACCGGTCTTTTCGGGCTGGCCGTGAGACGCCTCTCGCGGGACGATCACGACCTTCTGCGCCGTGTCTTCGAGGGGTTCGCGAGGGCGATGATGGGCGTCGTCGGGTGGGTGATGAAGGCGATGCCGCTGGGAGTCTTTGCGCTCTGCGCCGTCTTCGCGAGCCGCCTGGGGTCGCGGGCCACCGGCGTCATCGTGTTCTACATCGCGCTCGTGTCGGGGATCCTCGTGGCCGCGATCCTCCTGCTCTACCCGGTCACGGCGATTCTGGGGCGAGTGTCGCTCCCGAGGTTCGCCCGGGCCGCCGCTCCGGCGCAGGTCGTGGCGGTGAGCACGCGATCCTCGCTCGCGTCGCTGCCCGCCATGGTGGAAGGCGGCCGGCAGCACCTCGCCCTGTCGGAGACGGCGACCGGTTTCGTCCTGCCGCTCTGCGTGGCGACCTTCAAGCTCGACTACGGGATCTCGAGCCTCGTCCGGCTTCTCTTCGTCGCCCATGTGCTCGACATTCCGCTCGGCGTTCCGCAGATCGCGGCGTTTTTGACGACGCAGTTCCTTCTGAGCTTCAGCGCGGCCGGGATCCCGGGCGCGGGAAGCGTGCGCAGCCTGCCGGCATTTCTCGCGGCGGGTGTGCCGATCGAGGGAGTTCTCATCCTCAATGCCGTGGACGCGATCCCGGACATCTTCGCCACACTGGGCAACGTGACCGCGGACATGAGCGCGGCCACGATCCTGTCGCGCGGGGAGCGGGCGGGCGCCACAGAGACAGTGACCACCGTGGCGACGTCGTGAGGGAACGGGAGTGGCGGAGGAGGAGGGATAAACGCTGCGCTTCGCGCAGCGTTCCCTACTGCTGGGGGCTTGCCTTCGGTGGTCGGGTCGAACCCCCGGCTGGCGGCTTCGATTGGCGGAGGAGGAGGGATTCGAACCCCCGGTACCCGTTAGGGTACAGCGGTTTTCAAGACCGCCGCCTTAAACCACTCGGCCACTCCTCCGCGGGATCAGTGTACCGAACGCGCGGCTGACGCTTCAGTTCGTCGGGCGCGGTTCCCGCCGCGTTGTCGCCGTGCTGCGCACGGCGCCGCCTACTGCCGGGGGTCTGCCTCTGGTGGTCGGCCCAAACCACTCGGCCACTCCTCCGCGAGATCAGTGTACCGAACGCCCGGCTGACGCTTCAGTTCGTCGGGCGGCGGTTCCCGCCGCGTTGTCGCCGTGCTGCGCACGGCGCCGCCTACTGCCGGGGGTCTGCCTTCGGTGGCCGGCCCAAACCACTCGGCCACTCCTCCGTCTTCTCAATGTTACGACTTCGCGCTCCGTTACGGACGCCGCGACATGTAGAACCCCGGCGCCTCGTAGCGGACGACCTTGCCGGAGGCGTCGGTGATGAACGTGACGGTTTCGCCGGCGGCGAAGCCGTCCTTCTGCCGGAACACGTTTCCGGAGACGGGCTCGAGCGTGATCCGCGTGGTCCAGGGATTGTCCTCGGCGGGATCGAAGATCGTGAGCCGGCCATCGAGAACGGCGACGTGGATTTCCTCGTCCTCCCAGACGTAGACGCCCTCGTACTTGCTCCAGGCGGGATCCGCCGTCGGGACTTTCGCCGTCGCGGCGGCCGCCTTCGCGATGGCCGGAGCGACGATGGAGTAGGCCTGGTTGACGTAGAGATGCGGGCTTCCATCCTCGGAGTTCGTCAGCGCGATGACCGCAAACTTCTCGGCCGGCGCGAACGAGATCTGAGTGCGATGCCCGGGAACGGAACCTCCGTGGCCGACGCGGGTCAACCCGTCCTTGCGTCCGATTCCCCATCCCAGCCCCCGGCCGCTCTGCCAGTCCGGCTGGAGCCACTGGACGCGCTGCATCTCCGCGAGCGTCGACCCCTTCAGGATCTGCGAACCTCCGGCGGGCCCCCGGCGGAACTGGAGGGACGCGTACTTCGCGAGATCCTCGACGGTCGAGGCGAAGTTCGACGCGGCGAGCATGTAGTTGCCCTGGAAGAAGGGTTCGAGGCGGCGGGGCTTGCCGGCGACGCGCCGGCCATAGCCGACCGCGAGCGTGGCCATGTCGCGGGCGGGAAGAACGTGCGTGCCGCTCATCCCGAGCGGGGCGAGGATGTGGCGCGCGACGTACTCCGGGTACGGCTCGCCCGAGGCGGCCTCGACGATGTAGCCCGCGAGGCCGAGCGCGACGTTCGAGTACTTGTACTCGCTCTCAGGCGGGCCCACGACGCCCATGCGGTTGAGGATGGGCATCATCGCTTCGCGCGACGGGAAGTTCATGTCGTTCCAGTACGTCCCGTCGACCTCGCGCGGGATGCCGCCCGTGTGCGAGAGGATCTGCCGGATCGTGATCACCGGGCTCTCGGGATCGACCTTCGCGAGCTTGAGCTCGGGGACCCACTTCGTGATCGGATCGTCGAGCTGGAGCTTTCCCGCGTCGCGCAGCTGCAGGATGGCGTGGGCCGTGAATGTCTTCGAGATCGACGCGATGCGGTAGGCCGTCGCGGGAGTCGCCGGGGTCTTTTTCGCGAGATCTGCGTAGCCGTAGCCCTTCGCCCACACGAGCTCCTGGTCGTAGACGACGCCGATCGAGACGGCGGGCTGTTGCAGGTTGCGGACCGTCCAGTCGACCCAGGTGTCGAAGACCTCGAGGGCCGCGGCGACTTCGGGGCGCTGCGAAAGAGCGCTTCCCGGGTCGGCCGCATACGTATTGACCGGGCCGAGGATGAGGACGAAGGCGAAGGCGGAGAGAGAACGGCGTGCGCGAGACATGCGATCGACCTCCTTGTGGTTAAGAAATCGGCTCCCGGACCCTGCGGGACATCGCGGTCACGATGCGCCGCGGCGTGACGCGTTCCACCTGGACGAGCAACCGGTTCGCGAATCCCGGTATGACGAGGCGCTTCCCGGCTTTCATTCCTCTCCATCCGTCGCGCGCGACTTCCGAGGCGCTCATGAGGAAAGCCTTCTTTCTCACGGCGATCGCCGGCGGAGAGCCCGCCCGGTTCTCGAACTCCGTGCGCGTCGGCCCGGGACAGAGGGCCGTGACGGTGACGCCCGTGCCGGCGCACTCGCTCGACAGAGCCTCGGAGAAGGACAGGACGTAGGCCTTCGACGCGTAGTAGACGGCCATGATGCGGCCCGGGCTGGAAGGCCGCCGTGGACGCGACGTTGAGGATCCGGCCGCGGCGGCGCTGGAGCATCCCGGGCAGGAAGAGCTTGGTGAGCGTGCGTCAGGGCGAAGATGTTGATCTGGAGCGTCTCGAGCTCGCGTTCGAGCGGTGTCTCGGCGAAGAAGCCGTACACGCCGATGCCGGCGTTGTTGACGAGGACATCCGGCGCAATGCCGCGCTCCGCGAGCTCGCGGCCGAGCTCCGCCGGGGCGGAGGGGTTGGTCAGGTCTTTCGAAAGGACCGACACTCGCACGCCGTACTCCTCGGCGAGACCGCGCCGACCGTGTCGAGCCGTTCTCGTTGACGCGCGACCAGGACGAGATCGTGCCGATCGGCTGCCGCGAGTGACGCGAGCTCGAGACCGATTCCGCTCGATGCGCCCGTGATCAGGGCCGTCGGCATGCGCGGATCCCGAGACCTGCAGACTGCGAGGATCCCTACCTCGCCTCGACGCCGTGGGGTGCGGCGGAGCCGGAGTGCGCCGCTTCGGGTTTCGCGATCGGCCGCGGCTTGACGACGTAGGTCCAGGCGTTCGCGAGCTCGGCCTTCGCCCAGCGAGCGAGCCCGTGCGAAGAGCATGACCCACATCGCGCTGCGCACCGAGAAGCCGACGAACTTCGGCCGCCGGCCCGCGTTGTGGTTCCCGTAGATGCCGAGCGCCTTCTTGCGCTGCGCGATCCGGACCAGGCGCCGGTTGTAGAAGCGGATCGGGTAGTACCCGACCTCGGCGCCGTCGTCGAAGAACGGCGGCACGCCGAGGCGCTCGTGCGATCCAGCGGTAGATCGGCATGACCGCGGCGAAATAGTAGAGGGCCGTGTCGAGCAGGAACGCGACCGTCATGGTGTCGTAGTCGCCCATGACGTAGTACTTGTCGCGGTAGATCGACTCGTAGAAGTACTTGAAGTAGCGGTCGTACTTCCGGTTGTGCTCGGCGTACGCCTTCGTCATCTCGTCGGCCGGAGCGCCGCCGAAGTCCTTGAGGATCAGACGCGTGCGCGTCCAGACCGAGAAGGACATCTGGTCGAGCCCCGGCGAATAGAACGGATCGAGAAACCCGCCCGCGTCGCCGACCTGCGCCCAGCCGGGGCCGATGAACTTGTCGACGAAGTAGGGCAGGTGCGCGTAGTACCGGCAGTCGCCCTCGATCGCCTCGGCCCCTTCGATCAGCTGGCGCGAGAGGGGATTGATCTGCAGGAACCGCTCGAGCTTCTCGAGCGGCGCGCGTCCCTCGAGCTCCAGAAGCCGCTTGTCCCAGACGAGGCCGACGCTGGTTTCGCCGTCCTTCAGGGGTATGAACCAGATCCAGTAGCCCCAGCCGGTGAAGTGATTCGTCGCGAGGCGCCGCGCCGTGAGGACGGCGCGCGACCAGGGGTTGGCCGGATCGGTGCCGGCGATCTCCACGCCGTCCATGTCCTTGACGTTCCGGTAGCGGACCCAGATGGCCGCGGTCGGATGCGATTCGATCGGCGTGACGCCCCGCGCTTGCGGGCGAGCATCGCCACGCGTCCGGTCGCGTCGACGAGCCAGCGGCAGGAAACGGTCGCGGACGTGCCGTCGGCCTTCTCGACCGTCAGCGTGTTCGGCGCGGCGCCCTCGCCGAGCGTGTAGCCCGTGACCTTGGCCGGTCGCCAGACTTCGCTTCCTTCCTGTCCCGCCACGAAGAGGAGGCGTTCGTCGAGCTTCGCGCGGTCGAGCTGGAAGGAAGGCGTGCGCGCGAGCTGGGTCGGCCCGGTCTCGGAGGCCTCCTGCAGGCAGCTGACGTCGTCGTTGTGGAACCAGAAACGGAAGGCCTGCTTGGGAAGCTGGTCCTGGGAGAGATGGCGGTACTGCTTGAGGACGCGTGTCAGAAAGTAGGCGGAGACCTCGACGGTGGACTCGCCGACCTTCCAGTCGAACTTCTCCGTCTTGTCGATGACGAGGATGCGCAGGTCCGGCTTTCCGCGCTTGAGGAGAATCGCCGCGGACGCTCCCGCAACGGCGCCGCCCACGACGACGACGTCGTAGGAAAGGGGTCTCGGGATCCGGTTTCCATCGGGCTTTCAGTCTACCGCGGGGCGGGGATCGAAAACCTGGACGCCGCGCTCCTCGTCCACGACGAACGAGCCGTCGACCAGGTCGATACGGCCGAGATCCTGGACCTTGCCGGAGGGCCATGCGACGACGAGCTTGTCGAGCCACCGCTCACGGCCAAGACCGAGGTGGACCACCGGGCTCCCGGTCGACAGGTAACCGCTGGCGTTCGCGTTCTGAGTCACGATCGTGTGGCCGTTCGGCAGCGTCGCCGAGATGCGCGCGCCGATGCCGTTCCGGTTGTCGACCCCGGGCGTTCCGGCGAGGTGAATGCGCATGAAGTGATCGTCGCCCGGCCTCGATCCGAGAAAGAGCGCCTCGGGCGCCTGGACCGAGCGAACGAAGAGATCGAGTGTGCCGTCGTTGTTGGCGTCGAAGGCCACGACCGCGCGGCCGTTTGTTTCGAGGTCGAGTCCGTCGAGGAAAGCGCGCTCCTCGAAAAGGGGAGCTCCCGTCGACGCGCCGCCGCGGTTGCGAAAGTAGCGGTCGCGCTCGATGCCGTTGACTCCCGCGCCCTCGCGATCGAACGTCTTCGTCCCGGCGACATAGTCGTCCCAGTAGGCGAGTGTCTGCCACCAGAACTCGAGCTCGACGTCGCGGTCGCGCCCGTCACCCCACATTCCGTTGGTCGCATATAGGTCGGGCCACGAGTCGTTGTCGAGGTCCGCGGCGATCGAGCTCCAGTTCCAGCCGGCGTGTTTCGCGCCCGAGCGCGCGGTCGCGTCCTCGAACGTGTGGTCGGCCCGCTGGAGCAGCGAGCGTGTTGCCGGACGCCATCTCCTCGCACCAGCGGATGGCCGTCGAGAGAAAGACGCGGCCCCAGAAGGTCACCGGCACCGAGGGGTATTCGTGCAGGAAGTACCACTGCGTGTCGGTGCCGGTCGCGTAGATGTCCGGCCGCCCGTCACCGTCGTAGTCCGCCCACGCGCCGGACATCCCGTACGCGCGCGCCTGCGTGCCGGTCTTCTTCGCGACGTCCACGAACCGCGGGCCCTCGTTGCGATACAGGTTCTTCAAGCCGAAGTCGTTCGTCGCGAGCAGGTCTACGCGGCCGTCCTGGTCGTAGTCCTGGAAGAGCGCCGAGAGCGTCCAGCGCGTCTCGTCCGCCGAGTCCCAGGCCCGGGTCGCGTCGGTGAAGCGGCCGTGACCGTCGTTGAGGTACAGGAAGTTCGGCCGTCCGTCCTTCGCGTCGAAGGCCGGGATCCGGCATCTGGCTGTAGTAGTCGCCCGTCGACGGCGACGAAGAGGTCGAGGTCGCTGTCGCCGTCGACGTCGGCGAACGCAGCCGAGCGGGCGTTCGTCGGCAACCGCGATGCCCGAGGCCGCGGTCGTCTCTTCGAAAGCCCCGTCGCCGCGATTGCGGAAGAGGCGCGCCGGGCCGAAGGCGTTCGTCGCCGAGGAGGTCCGGAAAGCCGTCGCCGTCGACGTCGCCCTGCGGCGAGGCCCGTCGCCGGAACGCCCTCCGACGCTCGACGATCGCGAGGCCGGCCGCTTCGGTGACGTCGGTGAATCGGCCCGCGCCGTCGCCGCGGTACAGGATCGATCGCACTCCGTCGCCGACGAAGAGGTCTTCGCGCGCCGTCGCGGTCGAAGTCCAGAACGGCCACGCCCGAGCCCGGCCAGATGTCATTGATCAGGCGATTCGTCTTCGGAATCGGAGGATCGCGGCGCGGCGCTCCGAGCCGGCCTCGGCGGTGGCGTTGCGGAAGCGTGGGCGCGGACTCGACGCGCTCCGACAGAGGCTTCTCGAAGCGAATCGAGTGGCGGCCACCTGCCTCGGTCACGGCCGCCGAGGCCGCTCTCTCGACCCGTGCGCCGTCGACCCGGAAGCCGCCGAGGGTGAACGTCACCGGACCGCTCGTGCGTCTCGCCGTCGTGTTTCGGCTTTTCGACACGATAGTCGACGTAGGCGATCCGTCGAGCCCGTTCCAGGCCCAATCGCGGAGTTCCGCGATCCCATCCGGATCCGTGGCCAGCGCTTCGCGACTCCGTAATGATCGCCGCGCCGCCTCGTTTGCGTCGCGCCACCGCTCGAGCCTCGCCATCCATGGCCGGAACTCGCCGCGAAGCCTCTCGATCGACGCGTTCTTCTAGACCCACCAGCCGGCCACGCCGAGAGCGACGCACAACAGGAAGAGAAGGGCCTTGCGCACCGGCGCGCATGGTACCGCGAGTGATTCTCAGCGATCGATACCGCGGTGCGGACCGTCGCGAAGAGAACGGCTGGTTCGTCTCGACCGGATTGCGGCTTCCTCAGGATGGCTTTCATGATCCCCGCCATCATGAGCCTGCGTCGCAGGTCCTCGACACTCGGATCCCGGCCTTTCACGCGGGTCCGCAGCCACCAGAGGAACTGATGCGCGCGATAGAGCGGCTGGCTCAGGAGAGTGCGCAGGAGCCTGGGGCCGGGCAGCGCGTCCATGCTCGGGATCGCGAGAAACGAATTCCAATCCGCCGGAGCGATCTGGTCGATCTCGAAACCGGCGCTCCGAAACGTCGCGAGGACTCCGAAGTGCGTGTGATGGTAGAAGGAATCCATGTGAAACGGGATGCCTGCGGCCACGGCCACGAAGCAGATCCCGCCCGGCTTCATGACGCGAAACAGTTCTCGGGCCCCGACGAAGGGGTTCTGAAGATGCTCGAACACCGAGTACGAGACGGCAAACTGAAAGGTGTCGGCGTGGAACGGGAGGCGATGGGTGTCGCAAAGGTGTGTGGCCCCGCCCTTGAACTCGTGGCCGCCTCCCTGCTTCGTCGACGTTCCGGATTCGTTGTCGGCACCGACATAGGAGTACCCCTGCGACTCCAGAAAGGTGCGCAGCATGCCGGCGCCGCACCCGTGGTCCAGAAAGTAGGCGCCGGGCTCCGCCGGCGGGATGTAACCCTGGATGGCCGTCTCCTTGAGAGCTTGCGCGCTTTTCCCCTTGATGCCCGCCAGGTCGGGAAACAGAGGGCTGAGCCGGGCCCGATACGGGAACGATCGGAAGGTCTCGTGGCGGGCGAGCTCGTAGGGGAGCGTTCCGCGCACCGGCTCCTTCGGCCGAAGATCGACCGCGCTGCCGACGTAACCGTACCGATGTCCGCTGTCGTCGATCCAGACGTCGCCCGACCGCCGAAGCTCCGTACCGTCGTCGGGCGAGATGAGACGAAGCGGGTTCGAGGCGGTGTCGGGGATCACGCCCTCGCCTCCTTCTGGATGTGGCGGCCATGATACACGCGCGTCGAACGCGATCTGTCTAGTCTCGAATGCGTTTGAGATCCAGCACGGCCATCTGGCCATGCTGAAAAACGGCAGCGTTGCCGAGTTGCCGAACGACCTCGGGCTCCTGATGACCGAGTCGAGCCACGGCCTCGTCGATTCGCCGATCGAATGGCTTGAAGTAGGTCGCCGAACGTCTGCCCAGCATGTCGAGATCGATCAGGAGATGCGTGACCCCGAACTCTTGCCGGAGCCGCACGAGAGGCTCGGGGGTCGTCGCGAAATACGCGTCGATCACGGCATCGACCCGTCGGCGCATTTCCAGCGTGTAAGCCGCATGGTAGACCTGATGTGTTTCGTAGGCCACGAGGGCCTGGCGGCGGGCGACGTACGGCACGTTGTCGACAACGCCCGAGGGCCAGCCTGCGATGAGACTGTCGGCGGGGAGCGCTCCCACAAACCTGTAGAGGGGGTCCGCGGTGTCGACACGAACAGCCAGTCCGGTATCGGGAGATCCCCGGCTCCCGAGAAAAAGAAGCGTCGCGGCGCAGAAGACTGCGACAACCATCCCCGGAAGCCAGGGGCGCCTCGCTCGGAGCTTTTCCGGCACGAGGCCGATCGCTCCCGCCATGAGCACGACGATCGCCACTGCCGGCATGGCATATCGAATGTATCGGCTCGGCAGGTACAGAGCCGGTAACGCCAGAATCGCCAGTGCGCGCGCCAGGAGCGCCGCGGCTGGCAGAAACAGGACGCGTCGAGCCTCGGGCCGTTGCCACGCCAGACGGATCCAGCCGACCGACGCGAACGCGAACATGATGTAAAGCCCAATGCGCAGGCGTCCGCCGGACGGGTCGGCGCGCAGCCAGGTGCCGAGCGGGGACAAGGGTTCGCCCGCTCCGGGAAGCGCTTCGGAGAGGACAGTCACCGTTTGCCAGGCCGGTGTCCTGTAGGGGTGCCGGTTATGTGCGCTCAACCGGCCGCCGGGTCCCGCCTCCGGATACTCCTGTGCCAGGGCGGGCGTGATGAGAGGACCGTAACTTGCCGAGAACATCCAGACGGGCACCACCATCGAGATGGCAACGAGCGCCACGCCGGCCAGGACGCCGATCCGTTTCCGCAGAGACCACGACGTCGCGATTCCACGATCTCGGGCGATCGGGTCGAGCAGCAGGAGCGCCAGGGCTATTCCGGCCATGACGGCGACGACGGGGTAGAAAGCCGCGCCGAGCAAGGTACACAGGGCGAGAAGACGCACGCTCCCGTACGCAAGAGCCACCAGGACCAATGCCAGAAGAGGCGGCGCGAATGAACGCGGCAGGCCGCCGGCCAGCCGTCCCAGATATTCGGAGCTTCCGAGGCAGAGGGCCGCGGCCCCCCACGCTGCGAAAGGACCTCCGACCCGGTACGCGGCGAGTGCGAGTGCACCCACGGTCACCGCGAGCAACAAATAAGGAAGCGTCCTGCTCAGCGCCGATACGCCGCCCAGAAGGCCTGCGGCCGTGTACAGGCCCCGGTATCCCAGCGGGAAGCAGGCGAGGTGGTACTCACCGGCGTAGTCGTTCTGAAAGAGCGTCGAATCCTCGTAGCGGTAGAAGGGAGTGATGTGCGCCCGCGCATCGTTTTGAAAAGCCCCCGGATCTCTCGCGAGCCGCGCATGACTCCATAACGCGCTCCCGTAGATCGCGGCCAGGGCGCCCACCGCGAGGACCCCGATCGCCGTGAAACGCCCGACCCGGGACGCCGCTCCCCGGGCGGCAGCGCTCGGGGGCTGGCGAGTCGTCCCTCGCCACCTATCTCCCGAAACCCCTCGCCCAGTTCGTGATCCGTTGGAGGCTGGTTCCATCCGCGTTCATCCGATAGAGGTCGTAGACATTCTCCAGGCCGGAAAGGAAGACGATGGTCTTCCCATCCGGCGACCAGGACGGCCCCCAGTCGTTCACGTTGTTCCCGGCGGTCAGATTTCGCCGGCCGCTGCCGTCCGCGCTCATCACCCAGACGTCCCAGGAGGTGCCGGATTCCCAGGTGACGCCGTCCTCGTGCGCATCGAAAGCGATCTTCATGCCATCCGGCGAATACGCCTGGTTGAACTCCCGGCGCGCACCGCCTGTCACCTTGCCGGCGTCGGCGCCGTCGGGGCGAATGCGGTAGAACTCTCCCGGCGCCCCGGCCGTCTCCGTTGGCGGCTCGCTGGCGCGAAAGAGGATGTGCGAGCCATCCGGAGCCCACACGGAGCGGAAGCCCGCGGCTCTGTTGCGGGTGACGGGCACCGCTTCGCCGCCGGTTGCGGGCATCAGGAAGAGCTCGTTCATGCCATCGCGGTCCGAGGCAAAGAGGATTCGAGACCCGTCCGGTGAGAACGCGCCAGAGCTGTCTCCCTTCGCGTGCTCGGTCATGCGCGTCAGGCCGCTGCCGTCGACGTTCACCGTGTAGATGTCCCAATTGCCCGCCTTGTTGGACTGAAAGACCAGTTTCGTCCCGTCCGGGGCCCAGCCGGGCATCCGCGCCTCCATGTCGGAGGGCGTCACGCGCCGCGGCAGGCTGCCGTCAGCCTGGACGACGTAGATGCCCCACGGCCCCTCGCAGTCGGACGAGAAGGCGATCTGCGTACCGGAGGCGTTGAACGAGGGGTGATAGAGGCGGCAGGGCTGCAGGCCGAACCACTCCCTGGCCAGAGCGGTCATCTCCGCGGCCGTCCGTCTCTTGAAGACGAGACGTCCGTCTTTCAGGAGGCGCGAGGCCTGCGCCGGGCGTTCCTTCGACAGCCATGCGACGAACCGATCGCGCGCGCCCTCATAGGGGCGTCCCGGCTGGGACCAGTCCCACGTCTCGATGTCCGCGATCTTCCCGTCGTTGAATCGGTAGCGGGCGCGATGGCTGCGCGGACCGACTCCCAGCGCGTCGTAGAAGTCCATTCCCTCGGTGACGATCGCGTCGAGGCTGTCCAGGCCCGCGCCGACCACCGTGAAGCTCCACCGGGCATTGCTGACAGCCTCGAATTCGCGTTCGTCGCGCGACTTCTCCCGCTTGGCCGCGATGCTCTGCCCCTCGGCCGGCTGAAGCATTTCCGGTGAGTAGTAGCTGTACTGGCCGTCCACGTCGTGACGATCCAGCGCCGCGATGTACCCGCGCATCACCGGTTCGTTGACCGCTCGGGCCGCGTCGACGGCCTTGCGGTACTCCGCCAGGAACGGAACGAGCCTCCGACCGCCTTCGCCGTCGAACGCGAGCCGCCCGTCTTTCAGGACGTCGGCCGTCTCCGCGGTGGGCTTCGCGGCCAGCCACGCCTCGAGCTCCTCGCGCGCATCGCTCCAGACGCGCCCGGTCTCGCGGATCTCTCTCAGGTTCATCTCGACGATCCGGCCATCGCGCCAGCGGTATTCGGAGGCCATCGGCCGATGCACGTCGAGCGCGTCGTAGAGCAGGTTCGTTTCCAGCAAGCGGGCCGTGAGTCGATCGCCCTCGACGGACACGACCTCGTACTCGAATCGTGCCTGCATCGGCACTTCCCACTCCCGAATGGCGCGCAGCTCCTCGCGCGTGCGCTCGATCGGTTTCCCCTGGCGCCGCTGCACCATCTCCGGCGCATAGAACCCCATGACCCGATCCACGTCGTGCGCGTTGATCGCCGCCATGTAGTCGCGGAACCACTTGTCGGGCTGCGCGAGAGTCGCCGCACCTACGGCGGGGGTCCTCGCCTCGCGGCTGCACGTCGCCGTCGCGATGAGCGCCCCGAGCAGGATCCCGACCATGTGCGACCGAGGCGAAAGGAGCATGGCAGTACGATACGTGCGCCTCGAAGAAGCGTTGCAGGAATGAGGCCTCCAATACTCTGCTGAGACTTCCCGAGCCGTCCTCGCTTACCCTCTCGATATGCGTGGGCGTTCCGTGCTCGCGGCGGCTCTGATCCTGATCGCGATCCGATGCGTGCCTGGCCGGCTGGGGGTGGTGGATGTCGGAGCAGTCGTTCCGCCCATGGCCTCTGAAGACGACGCCCGAGCCGGGCTTCGAAGACGCCGCCGCTCGAGACCGACCTTTACCGCAACGCCTACGCCCACGCCGACGCCCACGCCGACTCCCGCCTCACCGCCTACCGGCGGGCCGGGTACCTGCCGGCGGAGCCCGATCCTAAGTAGAGCGGCTCTGAGGGCAGAGCGCCGAACCGCTGGTTCGCCTCTCGAAGCAGATGCAATAACATCTGCTACGAGACCGCTAACCGGAGAGGTGGGTGAGTGGCTTGAGCCGAGGCGCATGAGCGCCGAGGCAGCGCCGGTACGCCGGCGCTAACCCAGCGGCGCCGCGGAGCGGCGAACCGCTGGTTGCCCCTCGAAGCAGATGCAATAACATCTGCCACGAGACCACTGACCGGAGAGGTGGGTGAGTGGCTTAAACCAGCGGTTTGCTAAACCGCCGTAGGGGCTTAAACCTCTACCACGGGTTCAAATCCCGTCCTCTCCGCCATTGACTCCGCGAAAGGGGTGCCGATGCGCAACTTCTCACGGAAGTCTGACGATCCCATCGCGCGCAAGGGCACGACATCGTGCAGCACGACTTTCCGTTTGCTTTCTGAGAGCGGCGCCCGCCGATGACCCTGGGGCGATCCGCGATGATTGCGTCGCTCGCGGTGATGGGCGCCGCCGTCGGCCTCGGAATCTACACCTTCGCCTACGCCAAGGGCTGGTCGTATCTGACGGACGATCCGAAGGCCTGCGCGAACTGTCACGTCATGTCGGAACAGTACGAGGGGTGGCTGAAGGCGAGTCACCGCTCGGTCGCGGTCTGCAACGACTGCCATGTGCCGGACAACTTCGTCGGCAAGTACTACACGAAGGCCAATCACGGCTTCTGGCACTCCTTCTACTTCACGACCCAGACCTTTCACGAGCCGATCCGAATGACCGCCCAGCAGCCGGAAGGTCACCGAGGCGAGGTGCCGCGGCTGTCACGAACCGATCGTGCAAGCCATGGGCACGCCGGCGCACGCGGGCTCGGACGACATCTCCTGCATTCGCTGTCACGGATCCGTCGGGCACATGCAGCTATCGGCGATCTCCGCCGCTCCGGAATGAGGTGAAGAATGGCTGACTCCCGTCCTCCCGTCCGCCGCGGTCCGATCCTCGCCCTCGGCCTGCTCGCGGCCGTGGCGGCCGCCGCGATCATCGCGCTCCTCGTGAACATCGTCGAGCGGAAGCAGGAGGCCACGAATCCCTTCTTCCGAGTCGTCGAACTGACCGACGAGACGGTCGATCCGGCGATCTGGGGCAAGAACTTCCCGCTGCAGTACGACCAGCTACCTGCGCACCGTCGACCAGAAGCGCACCCGCTACGGCGGCAGCGAGGCTCTTCCCCAGGCGCCGACCGAGGCCGATCCGCGCTCGGTGGTGGCCCAGTAACGGCTCGACGAGGACCCGCGGCTGAAGACGATGTGGGCCGGGTATGCGTTCTCCATGGACTTCCGCGAAGAGCGCGGCCACGCCTACATGCTCGAGGACCAGACGTTCACGGAGCGGTCAGCGAGTTCAAGCAGCCCGGCACGTGCATCCACTGCCACGCCTCGGTCTACGTCCCCTACAAGAAGGCGGGCAACGGCGACCTCATCAAGGGCTTCGAGAAGATCAACCAGATGCCGTACGCCGAGGCGCGCCAGAGCGTCGAGCATCCGGTCGCCTGCATCGATTGTCACGATCCGGCAGACGATGGCGCTGCGGGTGACGCGGCCCGGCTTCCTCGAGGGCATCCGCGCGCTGAAGGCGAGCCAGGGCGTGAAGGACTACGACGTCAACACGATGGCCACGCGGCAGGAGATGCGGACGCTACGTCTGCGGGCAGTGCCACGTCGAGTACTACTTCAAGGGCGACGGAGAAGCGGCTGACGTATCCCTGGCGCGAAGGGCCTGCAAGGTCGACGAGATCGCTGGCGTACTACGACGAGATGGGCTTCAAGGACTGGATCCACGCCGAGACGGGCGCGACGACGCTGAAGGCGCAGCATCCCGAGTTCGAGATGTACAACCAGGGCATCCACGCGCGCTCCGGCGTCGCGTGCGCCGACTGCCACATGCCGTACAAGCGCGCAGGGCGCCATGAAGATCAGCGACCACCACGTGCGCAGCCCGCTGCTGAACATCAACCACGCCTGCCAGACCTGCCACAAGTGGCCGGAGGAGGAGCTGCACGCGCGCGTCGAGACGATCCAGGGGCGCATCTTCGACCTGCGCAACCGCGCCATGGACGCGCTCATGTCGCTGATCGCGGACACCAAGGCCGCGAAGGCCGCGGGAGTGCCGGACGCGGAGCTCGAGGCGGCGCGGAAGGCGCAGCGCCGCGGACAGTTCCTCCTGGACTTCGTCGAATCGGAAAACTCGATCGGCTTCCACGCCCCGCAGGAGGCCGTCCGGATCCTGGGCCTGGCGATCGACCTCTTCCGGCAGGGGCAGGTGTCGCTGAGGCCGCTGAAGGCGGGGGCGACCGGGAAGGCGGGCTAGGTCTCTCTGCATCGTCATCGTCGCTCCATCACGTAGACGATCTGTCGGTTGCCCCGCCACCAGCCGTCCACGGCGACCGTCGGAGTGTCCCCGAAACGGGCCCGGACAACGTAGGTGTCTCGGATCTCGGGCAGCTCCGAAAGGTCGACGGCCGGCAGGCCGGGACGGTTTTTCACCCCGACGACGAGATAGCGAGGCTCGAGGCGAGCCGCGGCTCTCGCGACGTCGGCCCACGAATGCTCGGAAGGAGAGCGCGGGAGACGGAGAGCTCCCGCCGGAGGATTCCGAGCTCCTTTTCGACGAGGACTTCGTCTCCGGGGCCCGAGACGCGGACGAGCAGGTCCACGGCCTGCGTGCGCGGGTCGGCCAGCCGAAATCGCTCCCGGGCGAACCGAGCGAGCGGAACGGCGAAGGCGATGAGGATCCACAGGAACGCGGCCGCGTCGAGGAGCCCGGGTTTTCGAAGGCGGTCGCGAACATCGGCGTAGAACAGGGCGGCGCAGATCACGACGATCGGCACGAGAGGGAGGAGATTGCGAAAGGGCTGGAAGGCCTGCCGCCCGTAGAGGGCGAGTGCGATCGATCCAAACGCAATCCAGCCGCACGCGGTCGCGCGGGTCGCGCGATTCCGGAGCGCCGTCACGAGCCCGGCCGCGGCGACCGCCACGAGGACGAATCCGAGCTCCGCATGCTCGTACGGGAGATCCCACTCCGCGCGCAGGAACGCCTGACGCCAGAGCGGCGGCCAGGCCGTCAGCTGCGCGTACTGGATCGCCTGGATTCGGATCGCCTCGACGACCTCGCCGGAATGGGTGATAAGCGCCGGCATCGCGAGCACAGCTCCCGCGAGGAGTCCGGCCAGCGCCGAGTCCCATGCGGCGTAGCTTCTCGATCCAGCGCGCCGGCGAAACGATGGTCGTCCCGGCGAACGCGGCCAGCACGATGACGCTCGGATACTTGGACGCGAACGCGCAGCCTGCGGCGAACCCGGCGCCGAAGGAGGCGAGGCCCGCCGCGGCGATCGCAGGCTGCGATCCGTCAGCATCAGGCACACGAGCGCGAAGAAGGTCGCATCAGGATCCACGGTGGCGATGGCTCCGCGAATCGCGAGCGCCGGGGTCAGCGCCGCGAGCCACGTCGCGGCGAGGCCGGCGCGCGGTCCAGCGAGACGGCGGGCGAACAGGCCCGTGAGCACGATGATCGCCGCCTCGAGCGCGAGGGCGATCACCCGCGCCGCGATCAGGACGTCGAAGGGCTCGAGGAGGTCGTAGATCTGAGGAGGCGGGGAGAGGTCTTGAATGAGCGGCCTTCCATGGAGCACGCGATAGGCCGGAGCCCAGACCCGCACGGCGGCGGCCACAGCCATGAGCGGCAGCTGCGGATACACGTAGTAGCGCGGGTCCCAGTCGCCCTTCCGGAGCATGTCGATGACCGGGTGCAGGAAGTTGCCCTCGTCGACGTAGGCGATGTACGGGCGGGCGGCGAAGAGGGAAGAGGCGCGGATCGCCAGGCCGACGAGGAGGGCCGCCGCGGCCCAAAGGCGCAGGGCGCGCGAGGAAGCGGGGCTTCCGTCGAGAGAGGTTTCTTCGGCGGAAAACCGCATGGGCGGCGTCGGGCTCAGCGCTCCGGGAGGACCCGCGTTCGCCGTCCGCCGTTCTGGTAAACGCCGAGCGCGGTCGCCGCGTAGACGGTACGGCCGGTCGCCGACACCGAAAGCCCGAGGGCTCCCGTCGTGGGCAGGTGCGTGTCGGAGAACGATCGGCCGCCATCTCCGCTCTCGTAGACCCCTCCCGGCGGCAGGATCCCGGCGATGAAGCTCGCGGAAGCCCAGGCGCGGCCCGGCCGCGCGCGGTCGAATGTCACGTCGGTGACGTAGACACCCGTGAGGCTCGCGGTGCCCCAGGTCGTGCCGCCGTTGGCGCTGCGGTAGACGCCGCCGCATTGGAATCCGCCGCTGCCGATGACGCCGGTTCCGGCGAGAAGAACATTCGAGTCGGCGGGATCCGCCGCGAGCGAGAGGAGACCCGGACACGCCGGAGGCGCAAGGGCCGCCTGGACCCAGGAGGCGCCGCCGTCGCCGCTGCGATAGGCGCGCGAGACGCCGTAGCCATACAGGATCCCCGCGGAGCCGGAGGCGAGGCGCGCGTTCTCGGTGAAGGGCGTCGCCGGCTCGTCCCACGAGAGTCCGGCGTTGGCCGTCCGCAGGAAGCGCGTTCCGCAGGTCAGAAAAAGCGAGTCGGCCGCCGTGCCCGCGGCGAACGAGGGCACGCAGCGGTTGGGGAGGGTCAGGATGGTCGCCCAGAGCTCCCCGCGGTCTTCGGAGCGGTACACCTCGGTGGAACCGCTGGCCCTCTGGGCCGACGCATACACGCGGTTTTCGTTCAGCGGGTCGGCGAAGATTCCGGAGAAGGCGTCGCCCGGTCCCGCCTCCCGGAGTCCCGTCCAGCTCGACCCGCCGTCGTCGGTGCGGAACAGGGCGCTCGTCGCTGACTCGAGGATCGTCGCCGCGACGTAGGCCCGCCCGTCGTCATCGGGAGCGGCACTGATGGAGTTGGCGCGCGTGCCGGCCGGCCCGCCGCTCTTCCAGCCGGACACCACGATCGCCGCGGGCACGGCGAGGATCGCGACCGCGCGCGCGGCCATGCGGTAACGCATCGAGATCCATTGTACGGGTTAGGATGGATCGCATGGCGGCGTCGCTCGGCGTTCGGCTGCGTCGCTGGTACGTGGCCGGGATTCTCGTCCTCGCGCCGACGGCGCTGACGCTGTGGGTGGTCTGGACGCTCTTTCGCTTCTTCGACGACATCCTGGGCACCGAGCTGCGCGCTCGAGGGATCTCGGTCTTCGGCCTCGGGTTCGTGCTGCTCAACGTCCTTCTGCTCGTCCTCGGCTTCGTCGCCACGAACATCGCGGGCAAGCGGCTCTTCGGCCTCTGGGATCGGTTGATGAACCGCGTGCCCCTGATCAACAAGATCTACACGACGCTCCGGCAGATCGCGGAGCTTTTGCTGGGCCCGTCGCGCGTCGGTTCCTTCGGGCGCGTCGCGATCGTGGAGTTCCCCTCGCCGGGCACGTGGGGGCTCGGCTTCGTGACGTCGACGGCCCCGGGCGAAGCGAGCGAGAAGCTGGGGAGGAAGCTCTGCAGCATGTTCGTTCCGAGCGCCGTCAATCCGATGACCGGCATCCTGCTGGTCGTTCCGGAGGAGAAGGTGACCTACCTCGACATGACGCCCGAGCAGGCCATGAAGATGATCGTCTCGGCCGGAGCCCTGGTCCCGCCGCGCCCCACGGCCTGACGGGGCGGCGTCAGGGCTTGCGGATCTCGGTCTGGCCGCGCATGTAGGGGCGCAGGGCCTCCGGGATCTCGATCGAACCGTCGGCGCGCTGGTAGTTCTCGAGGATCGCGACGATCGTCCGGCCCACCGGCAGGCCCGAGCCGTTGAGCGTGTGCACGAAATCCGGCTTCTCGCCTTCGGCGCGGCGGAAGCGGATCGACCCGCGCCGCGCCTGGAAGGCCTCGAAGTTCGAGCAGGACGAGATCTCCTTGTACGCCTTCATGCCGGGCAGCCAGACCTCCAGGTCGTAGGTCTTCGCGGAAGCGAAGCCCATGTCTCCCGTGCAGAGCGTGACGACGCGATAGGGGAGGCCGAGGCGCCGGAGCATCTCCTCGGCGTGGCCCGTCAGCTTCTCGTGGGCGGCGGGGGAGTCCTCGGGACGCGCGAACATCACGATCTCGACCTTGTCGAACTGGTGCTGGCGGATCATCCCGCGCGTGTCGCGCCCGGCGGCGCCGGCCTCGGAGCGGAAGCACGGCGTGTAAGCCGTGTAGAGCAGCGGAAGGTCCTCGGCCCGGAGGATCTCGTCGCGATGGAGGTTGGTCACGGGGACCTCCGCCGTCGGAACGAGGTAGAGCCCCTCTCCGGTCCGGAAGAGGTCCGTCTCGAACTTGGGGAGCTGCCCCGTGGCGAAGAGGGAATCGGCGTTGACGAGAAACGGCGGCAGCACCTCCCGGTAGCCGTGCTCGTCGACATGCACGTCGAGAAAGAACTGGATGAGCGCGCGCGAGAGCCGCGACGCGGCGCCGGACAGCACCGTGAACCGGGCGCCCGCGATCTTGACGCCGCGCTCGAAGTCGAGGATGCCGAGGGCCGGCCCGAGGTCCCAGTGCGTCTGCGGCTCGAAGTCGAACCGCCGCGGCTCTCCCCAGGTGCGCTCGACGCGATTCGCGGATTCGTCCGTGCCGCGGGGCACCGTGTCCTGCGGGACGTTGGGCACCTGCTTCTCGACCGCCGCGAGCATCTGGTCCGCTTCCTCGACGCGCTGCTCGAGCGCGCGGATCTCGTCCTTGAGGGTCTTCATCTCCGCGAGCGTCCCGGGATCGGGCTTTCCGCGGAGCGCCGAGAGCTCGTTGCGGCGGCGCCGCTTCTCCTCGAGCCGCGTGACCGCGGAGCGGCGTTCCGCGTCGAGCTCCGTATACGTTTCGAGGCCCGCGCCGCCGAAACGCTCCGGCAACTCTCGCAGCAGCCGTGCCGCGTTCTCCCGCAGAAACTCGCGTGGTAGCATGAAAATGCGATTTCATATCGCGCACGCCGATCGAGTCAACCGCTTGAGCGGGCCTTCCCGGACGCCGCCTGTAGATGTCGACGCTGTCGTGGTCAACCGCGACGGCGGCGACGCCCTCTTTCGAGCCCTCGCTTCCCTGGAGAGGCAGAGAGACGTCCGGCTCTCCGCCGTCGTCGTGGACAACGCGTCGCGTCCCGCGGAGCGCCAGCGGATCGCCGCCGAGGCGCCCGCGGCCCGGGTGATCGGCTTTTCGCGAAACCTGGGCTTTGCCGGGGCGGCGAACGAGGGCATCGCCCGGACCCGGGCTCCCTTCGTTTTGCTCCTCAACAACGACGCCGTCCTCGAACCGGACTACGCGGCGCGTCTCGCCGCGCGCCTGGCCGGGGACGAGCGGCTCGCCGCGGCCCAGGGCCTCATTCTCTCGGGGTGCGGCCGCCTCATCGACGGCGCGGGTCTGTCCTGGAACACGCGCGGAGAGGCCGTGCCGGTGCTCGCCGGGGCGGATGCCTCGACGGCGCCGCGCGAGCCCTTCGAGGTCTCCGGCGTGTCGGCGACGGCGACGCTCTACCGTCGCGAGGCGCTCGAGTCGATCGCGCCGCAGGGCGATGCGTTCGACGGCTCATACTTCGCGTACTACGAGGACGTCGACCTCTCCCTGCGGCTGTCCCGCGGCGGGTGGCGGTTCGTCTGCGACCCCCGCGCCGTCGCCCGTCACGAAGGCTCGCTCACCGGCCGCCGCACGCCCTGGCGGCGCGCCTTCTGGACCGCGCGCAATCGCTGGAGAACTCTCTTCCGCAACTTCGCGCCGCGGCTGCTCTGGCGTCGCATGGGGCCGCTGCTGGCCGCCGACCTCGCGCACGTCCGGCAGGTCGGATGGCGCGGAGTCGCGCTGCCGCTTCTCGTCTGGCCGCGCCTGCCCGCGATGGCGTTCCGCGCGCGCGCGGAGACCGGGCTTCTCGAGCGGTTCCCGGACGGCGGCGACCGGCCATCGGGCCCCTCGTGATCCGGGAGATCGCCGTCATCCTCGTTTCCTGGCGGGACGAGAAAGAGCTGACCGGCGCGGTCGAGTCGCTCGCCGAAGCGCGCCGTCGCGTTCCGGCGTCCGGCGTGGGGGTCTCGCTGACCGTCGTCGACAACGGCGGCGGCCTTTCGCCCGAGGCGATCCGCGCGCTCTGGCCGAACGCGTCCGTTCTCGTCAACGGCGAAAACCGGGGCTTCGGGCCGGCGGCCAACCAGGCCGCGCAGGGGGCGTCCGCCGATGTCCTGCTCTTTCTCAATCCCGACACGCGCGCCGAGGGCGAGCCCTTCTCCTCGATCGCGCGCGTGTTCGACGCGGATCCGACGATCGTCGCCGTCGCGCCGCGCCTGACGGAGACGAACGGCGGCCTGCCGGATTCGGGACGGCTCCGGCTCGCCCCGCCCGGGCGGGAGGACCAGGCCACGTTCCAGCTGCGCCGGCTGCCGACTCTCGCCGCGGATGCGCGCGAGCTTCTCCTGCTCGACCACGTCTGGCCGAACAACCCCGGCCGGCGCCGCGCCCGCTACGCCGAGGCCGGGCGCGGCGGCGCGTTTGCCGTCGAGCAAGCCGCGGCCGCGGCTCTTGCGGTGCGAGCCGATGTCTTCGCCCGCATCGGCGGCTTCGACGAGCGTTTCGTGCCGGCCTGGCACGAGGACGTCGACCTCTGCGAGCGTCTCGGCCGCATGGGAAAGATCCTCTATCTGCCGGACGCGAGCTTCCGTCACCGGGGCGGCGACTCGGCCTCGCGGCTCGGCTACGATCGGTTCCTGCCGATCTTCTATCGCAACGCTCTGCGGTACCGCGAGACGCACTACGGCGCCGGAGGGCGCGCGGGCTACCGCGCCCTGCTCGCCGTCGGGATGGCGCTCCGCCTGCTGCTGCTGCCCTTTCGCCGCGACGTTCCGCGTCCGCGCCCCGAGGCCGCCCGCGCGTACCGCCGCGTGCTCCGCCTGGTCCTGGGGCGCGCGACGGACGGGTCGGAATGACCGCGTGAGCCTCGACGTCTCGATCATCGTCGTCTCGAAAGACGACGCCGCCGACCTCCCCGTCTCGCTCGGCTCGGCGCTCGGGCAGCGCGGCGTGAAGTGCGAGACGCTTCTCGTGGACAACGCCTCGGCGGACGAGTCGCGGGACGTGGGCCGCGGCCTGGGCGCGCGCGTCCTGATGCTGCCCGAGAACATCGGGTTCGCCGGCGCGATGAACGCCGGGATCGAGGCCTCGACGGGCCGCTACGTGCTCGCCCTCAACCCGGACTGCCGCCTCGAACCGGACTTCGCGGCGACACTGCGGCGCCGACTCGACGCGGATGACGGGGTGACCGTGGGATCGGCCTCGGGCCGGCTGCTTCGGGCCGAAGGGCCGGCGCTCACCCCGAGCGGCCTTCTCGATTCCGCAGGGATCTACTTCACCTCGTCGGGCCGGCACTTCGATCGCGGCTCGGGCGAGCCGGCCGCCGGACGCTACCTCGAAGAAACCGAGATCGCCGGCGCCTCCGGAGCCGCGGGGTTCTACCGCCGCTCGGCGCTCGAAAGCGCGAAGATCTCGACCGGCTACTTCGACTCGGACTTCTTTCTCTATCGCGAGGACGCCGACCTGGCGTGGCGGCTCCGGAACCTCGGGTGGCGCAGTCTCTACGTTCCGCAAGCCGTCGCCTACCACCGGCGCCGAAACCTGCCCGAGCGCCGCCGGCGTATGACGGATCTCGCGAATCTCCACTCGGTCAAGAATCGCTTCGTCTTGCGGATCAACAACCAGACGCGCGGGGAGATGATCTGGACGTTCCTGCCCACGTTGGCCCGCGACGTCGTTGTTCTCGGAGCCTGCCTGACGGTGGAGCGGAGCTCCCTGCCCGCCTTCGGCTGGCTCTGGTCGAACCGCGAAAGGCTCTGGGCGAAGCGGAGGGAGATCCAGGCGAGAGTGCAGGAGCGGCGCGCGTATCAGCGTGGCATGGAGCACAGGTCAGCCAATGCGCATCGCCATCCTCGGCACCCGGGGCATTCCCGCGCGCTACGGCGGTTTCGAGACGCTCGCCGAAGAGCTCTCGGCCGGCCTCGCCGCGCGCGGACACGACGTCACGGTCTACACGCGGACGCGCTACGCCGAAGCGGGCCTCGCCGCGTGGCGGGGCGCGAAGATCCGGGTCCTGCCCACGGCCCCGACGAAGTATCTCGACACCGTCGTCCACGGCGTCCTGTCGGGCGTCGATGCCGCCTTCGAGCGCTTCGACGCCGTGCTCCTCTGCAACGCGATCAATGCGGGGTCCTCGTTTCTGCCGCGGCTCTTTTCGTCGGGCCGGACGCGCGTCGTGCTCAACGTCGACGGCCTCGAACGCAACCGACGCAAGTGGAACACTCTCGGCAAGCTGGCGTATCGCGTCTCCGAGTCGCTCTCGACGATCCTGCCCGACGCCGTCGTGACGGACGCGCGGGTCATCCAGGACTACTACCGGAGCCGCCACGGATGCGACTCGACGTTCATCCCCTACGGTGGCGACCTTCCTGCGCCCGAGGGCCGGAGCACGCTCGAGCGGCTGGGACTCCTGCCCGAGAAGTACGTCCTCTACGTCTCGCGACTCGAGCCCGAGAACAACGCGGAGGAGGTCGTCCGCGAGTACCGCGAGGTGCCGGGAGAGACACCGCTCGTCGTCGTGGGCGACGCGCCCTATGGCGCCGACTACATCGCGCGGCTCAAGGCGGGCGCGGACGGCCGGGTCCGTTTCCCGGCGCGATCTACGGCGCGGGCTACCGGGAGCTGCTCGCGCACGCCGCCGTGTACGTGCAGGCGACGGAGGTCGGCGGCACGCATCCGGCGCTCGTGGAGGCGCTGGGCTACGGGCGCGTCGTTTGCTACAACTCGACTCCGGAGAACGAGGAGGTCGCCGGCGGCGCCGCCCTGCCTTTCGACGCCCACGCGCCGGGGAGTCTGGCGCGCCTGCTGGCCAGCATCCTGGATGATCCGGCCGGTCACTCCGTATGGAAAGAACGGGCGCGCGAACGCGTGCGGGAGAGATATCGTTGGGAGGATGTCGTTTGCCGGTACGAGTCGATTCTTGAAGGGCGGAGCGACATCCCATAACATCCCGGAGGCTTCCGGTCTCGGCCCCCGCCCTGGTTACGTTCGATGCTGAAGCAAAAAGCGCGTACCGTCGCCCTTGCCGTGCTCGTCACGGACCTCGCCCTGACTGCGGTATCCCTTCCCGTGACCTGGGGCCTGCGCCACGCCTTCCTGACGTCGGCGCTGCCGACGATCTTCCCGCTGCCGCTCTATCCCCTGAATCAGTACGTCCCGCTGCTGGCGTTCATCCTGCCGATCTGGGGCCTTCTGCTGTATGCGGCCGGTTTCTACCGGAGCCACCGGACGCTCCCTCTCGGCGAGGAGCTCTGGGCGGCCGCGAAGGTCTCCTTCGGCGGGACGGCGATCCTGGTCCTGCTGATCTACGGCCTGCGCCTCGAGTTCGTGAGCCGGTGGTTCCTCGTCCTCTTCGGCGTCGTGAACTTCCTCTTCCTCGCGAGCGAGAAGACCGCGCTCCGGCTGACCTCGCGCTGGGTCCGCGCGCGCGGCTTCAACTTCCGCACGGCGCTCATCGTCGGGACCGGGGCCAAGGCCGCGCAGTTCGCCGACTTCCTCGAAGCGCACCCGCACTGGGGCTTCCGGGTGATCGGTTACCTCGACGACGACAACGGGGGAGAGATCCGCAAGCTCGACCGCTGGCCCTGCCTCGGGCCCCTCACCGACATGGAGACGGTCCTCGGCCGGGAGGTCATCGACGAGGTCATCTTCGTCATCGAGAAGGGGAAGCTCGGCGAGTACGAAGGCGCGCTGCTGGTGGCGGAGCGCCACGGAGTGCGCGCCCACGTCTCCCTCGACATCTTTCCCCACGTGCTGGCGCGGCCGATCCTCGAAGAGCTCGACGGCATCCCGCTGCTCTCCTTCACGACGACCCCCTCGAATCCCGTGGAGCTCGTCGCGAAGCGGCGCGATCGACCTGGCGCTGTCGCTCCTGCTCTTCCTCGTCACGCTGCCCATCCAGATCGTGGCGGCGCTCGCCATCCTGCTGACCTCCGGGACGCCCGTCTTCTTCCGCCAGGTACGCTGCGGGTTGAACGGCCGCCACTTCACGCTTCTGAAGTTCCGGACGATGAACCTGGGCGCCGAGGATCGGCTTTCCGAGATCTCGCACCTGAACGAGATGACCGGGCCGGTCTTCAAGGCCACCCGCGATCCGCGCCTGACCACTGCCGGACGGCTTCTGCGGAGGCTTTCGATCGACGAGATTCCGCAGCTCTGGAACGTGATCGTCGGCGACATGAGCCTGGTCGGCCCCCGTCCGCCCCTGCCCGACGAAGTGGCGCGCTACGAGCCCTGGCAGCGCCGGCGGCTGTCGATGAAGCCGGGCCTGACCTGCCTCTGGCAGGTTTCGGGCCGGAGCGAGCTCGACTTCGACCGCTGGATGGCCCTCGACCTCAAGTACATCGACACCTGGTCGCCGCTTCTGGACCTGAAGATCCTGTTGAAGACCGTTCCGGCGGTATTCTAGCGGCAGGGGAGCGCGGTAAGAGCTCGCTCGATCTTCGAAGCGGCCTAGCAAGTCTGGGATCGTTACCGTCGACCTACGGTCGACGTTGCCTACTGTTGTGGGTGTGCCTCTGGTGGCCGGCTCGCTGCGCTCAGGATGACGGTCCCTTGGGCTGCCCGAGTCGATAGCCGGCATCCTGAGGTGCGTCGCCGAAGGATCCCGGACTCGATTGGGTTG
Source organism: uncultured Acidobacteriota bacterium (assembly GCA_963782585.1). Classification (GTDB taxonomy): domain Bacteria; phylum Acidobacteriota; class Thermoanaerobaculia; order UBA5066; family Gp7-AA6; genus DAHUXD01. Next base: position 348,062 of record CAWAKL010000002.1, on the reverse strand, counting down.
ACCCCTTACCGGTTCCCGTCCGCCTCGTTGCGTCCGGTCTCTTCCGAGGCCTTGTACATGTACTTGATGGAGGCCTTGGGGATCAGCAGGTTGGGGGCGTCCTCGCGGTTCACCTTGAGGCACCCCTTGTCGTACCACTCGATCCAGCCGTGGATCTTCTCTCCATCGGTCAGGACGACGACCATGGGGGTCTTGGCCCCCATCTGCTTGAGGTAGTAGTAGCTCTCCGCGTTGGTCTGCTCCGGCGGGACCTGCTTGCGCTGGGCGAACGAGCGCGTGGGATATCGGTCGGCCAGCTCGGAGAGGTTGGGCCGGATCAGCTTGCGGTTGGCGGGTGTGTCTTCTTCGCCTCGGAAGGCTCCGCCGGTATTACGGTTCACCACGGCTGTCTCTCTTTTGTCCCGGTAATGGTGGGACGATTTGACAGCTCAAACAGGCAGTTCGGCGGGATTATTCTGCTTTCGAGGAGGCTGGGCGGCGGGTCCTTCGTCTTCATAGGCCAGGCAGCACATGAGCCGGCCGCACATCCCTGAGATTTTCGAAGGATTGAGCGACAGATTCTGGTTCTTGGCCATCTTGATGGTTACCGGATGGAAGGACTTGAGAAACGTCGAGCAGCAGAGGGTCAGGCCGCACGGGCCAATTCCGCCCCGCATCTTGGTTTCGTCGCGGGGACCGATCTGTCGCATCTCTATACGGACCGGGTGCTTTGTCGCGAGGTCGGAAACGAGCCTGCGGTAGTCGATCCGGGCCTCGGAAGTGTAGTAAACCGTGACCTTTCGGCCGTCGAAGGTCTCCTCGGCGCGGACCACCTTGATAGCGAGACGCTTCTCGGACGCCAGAGCCTGAGTATCGGAAAGAAATCGCGACTCGCGGCCCACTTTGGCCTTGTAGGAGGCGAGGTCCGTTTCGGAAGCCACCCGGACGAGCCGGCGGGAGTCGCGCAGCTGGCACTGCTTGAGGATCATCGGCCGGAGGTTCGTGATCTCGGCGTACTCCATGCCGGAGTCCGCCTCGACGATCACCCGCTGCCCGCGGGAGACCTCGACCCCCAAAGTGTCGCAGAGGACGTTCCGGCCGTCCTCGTGCTCGTTGATCCGGATGCCGACGTACTGGCCGGGGTTGTAAGCGTTCCCGACCCCGCAGCCGCCTCCGCTGCCACAGCCACTCATCGGGGCGAAGGTACCATGACCCCCGCCCGGACGGCGGCCCCCGGTCCCGTCGCGGTCACCTGTACGGTCGGACAGTGGCCCCCTGACCCCTGTTCTTCTTGACAGCCCGCCCGCTCCGGCCTTACCTTTGCGCTCGGTGGGGCCTCCGTAAGGGGCTCGTGGGAGGAGGGCGCGTGGAGCTCGGGATCCGAGCTGGTTCGCGCTGATCGGGCGGCGTTAGCCGCCCTTTTCCTTTTGGGGCGAGTCCGACGACAGGACTCGCAAAAGCTCCTCGAGAAGCGCGGGCCCGGAACGCGCGGCGAGGTGGCGGGCGCCCGCGAGCCCTTCCACTCCCGCGCTCGCGAAGAGCGGCGGCGCCCCGGGGTCCTCCTCGGCGATGAGCCGCGCCGTCTCGCGCGCCTCGCCGCCGTCGAGAAGCAGCACGGCGTCGATGCGGCGGTTACGCGCCAGCCGTTCGAGGGCGTCTTCCGCTCCGTGCGCCGTGACGACCTCGACCGAAGGGTGCGAAGCGCCGAACGCGGCGAGGGCCTCCGCGTCCGGGCCGACGGCGAGGATCGTGATCATCGTTTTTCCGGCGCGGACATCCAGAAGACGGCGAGCCCTCCCGGCCGCGCCCTCTCCCGGGCTTCCGCGACGTAGAAAACCATTGTCCAGAGGCCGGCCTGCGGCGGAGCCCACCGGAAGGAGAACTCTCCGGTTCCTGTGACGCGAATCAGATCGTTGGTGTCGACGCCGACGACCCGCATCGACGTGCGTCCTTCGGCGACCAGGGCGAAGCCGGGGATCCGGGTAAACGTACTGGGTTCGGGAGCGCACTTCGTCCTTCGAGAGCTTCTCCGGCTCCGCCTCCCACGCGATCGTGACGAATTGCAGCGCGTAGCCTGCGAGCGGCCGACCGCTCACGAGAAGCGTCCCCCCGTCGCTCGCGAGATTGAGGACGGCCAGCTTTCGCGTCAGAAACTCCTCCGCCATCCGGAAGCTGCCGCCCTTCATGGACCACCCGACGCCGACGTGCGTGGCCTCGGGGTCGAGGATCGTCTTGCGGTGGCCGTCGTTCGGAGGCGTTTCGCGCATCATGTCCGCATGCCCGGAGAGGGCCAGGGCGAGCGCCGAGTCCCCGAACACGGGAGCGGTCGTGAGCCAGGCGACGGAGTTCTCGGAGCCCATGCCGGAGATGCCGGCGAACGCGGTGCGCGCATAGGGCGGGACACCGTCGGTCAGGAAGTGGCCGCGCGTGCCCTCGGCCACCTGGGCCGCGCAGTACGTGTCCGCCACTTTCGCGGCGGCCTCGTCCCAGGCGACGGGCGGGAGGCCCTCGGCCGCGCGATCGGCGTTGATGCGCTCGAGGACGCCCAGTTTGACGGGATCCTTTGGAGAGGAGGGCGCCGGGAACGGTCTCGGTGACGGGGAGCCGGGGCGCACGGACGACGAGGCCGCGGGGAGAGGCGGAGGAGGAGGTGGCCGCGCACGCGACCACGCAAAGCGCCGCGGCCGCCGCGGAAGCCCGTGCGAACGTCGCGCCGTTTCGGCTTCCTCGATGCAACGCGTTCACTCTAACGCAGCGGTGGAATCGGGTATTCTGATTGGCGAGCCCGTCCGTACGACGAAAGCCCGAAACGAGGACGCCGCATGAGCTTCGCAATCGAAGGCATTCACGCACGCGAGATCCTCGACTCGCGCGGCAACCCGACGCTCGAGGTCGAAGTGCTCCTGTCGGGCGGAGCGTCGGGGCGCGCCGGCGTGCCGTCGGGGGCCTCGACCGGGACCCGCGAGGCCCTGGAGCTGCGGGACGGCGACAAGAAGCGCTACGGCGGCAAGGGCGTCCGCAAGGCGGTCGCTCACGTCAACGGAGAGATCGCCGAGGAGCTCGAAGGAGCGGACGCTCGCGACCAGGCGCTCATCGATCGCGTCATGATGGAGCTCGACGGGACGCCGAACAAGGGGCGTCTCGGTGCGAACGCGATTCTTGGCGTCTCCCTGGCGGTTGCGCGCGCGGCGGCGGAGGCGTCGGGACTTCCGCTGTACCGCCACATCGGCGGCGCCGGCGCGACGACGCTGCCCGTTCCCCTGATGAACGTGATCAACGGGGGAGCGCACGCGGACAACCGGCTCGACCCCCAGGAGTTCATGGTCTGCCCCGTCGGCTTCCCGTCCTTCGCCGAAGCGCTGCGCGCCGGCGCCGAGATCTTTCACGCTTTGAAAGGCATCCTCAAGAAGAAGGGTCTCTCGACGGGCGTCGGCGACGAAGGAGGCTTCGCGCCCGATCTCTCCTCCTCGAAGGAGGCGCTGGACCTCCTGCTCGCGGCGATCGAGTCCGCGGGGTATCAGCCGGGCCCGGACGTGGTCATCGCGCTCGATCCGGCCGCCTCGGAGTTCTACGAGGGCGGGAAGTACCGGCTCGCGGGAGAGAAGAAGACCCTCTCGACCGACGGCATGATCCGTTTCTGGGCGGACCTGGTGGCGTCGTACCCGATCGTCTCGATCGAGGACGGCCTCGCCGAGGGCGACTGGAAGGGCTGGCAGGCCCTGACCCGCGAGCTCGGCGGCAAGATCCTCCTCGTCGGCGACGACGTGTTCGTCACGAACCCGGAGATCCTCGCCCGCGGCATCGCCGAGGGCGTGGCCAACGCCCTCCTCGTCAAGGTCAACCAGATCGGCACGCTGACCGAGACGCTCGAGGCCGTGCGCCTGGCGCAGACGTCGGGGTATCGCACGATCTCGTCGCACCGCTCGGGCGAGACCGTCGACGACACGATTGCGGATCTCGCCGTCGCCGTGAACGCCGGCCTGATCAAGACCGGTTCTCTCTGCCGCGGCGAACGGCTCGCCAAGTACAACCGCCTGCTCGCGATCGAGGAGGAGCTCGAGGGCGCCGGTCGATACGCCGGTCGAGCCGCGTTCCACCGATGAAGAACGCCGAACACATCGGCCGCGGGCCCCGGCCCCTGACCGCGTTTCTCATCTCGCTCGGCATCTCGACGGTGCTGATGGGAGTGCTCCTGCTTTCGGATCGGCGGGTGCTGGAGCTCCGCCGCGCCCGATCGGAGGTCGAGCTCCTCGATCGGCAGATCGCCGAGCGGCGCTCGGAAAACGAGGCCCTGAAGGCGGCGATCGACTCGGCGAACCGCCACGAGTTTCCGGCGGAGCAGGTTGCGCGCGAGGAGCTGCACCTCGTGCAGCCCGACGAGGTCATCCTGCTCTATCCGCCCGGCAGCCTCACGAAGCCGAAGGCGACTCCGGTGCCCGAAGCTTCGGCAGCGGCGCCGCCGACGCCCTGAGCGTCAGGCTAGCGCTCCCGGTGCGATGGCGTCCCGGAACTCCGCCGCCGAGACGAACCGCTCCTCGGGCTTCTTCCGCATGGCCTTCGAAACGGCGGCCACGACGTCCGGCGGCACCGTCGGGGCCGCGTCGATCAGCGGATGGGGTTCCTCCTCGAGGATGAGCTCCATCATGCGGAAGAGATTCGGATGGCGGAAAGGCGGCTGGAAGCTCAGGAGCTCGTAGGCGAGAGCGCCGAGAAGAAAGATGTCCGTCTGCGGGCTGATCGGCTCGCCCAGCACCTGCTCCGGGGACATGTAGCCCACCGAGCCGACGGACATGCCGGCGCGCGTGACGCCGGTCGCCGAAGTGACCGTCTTCGCGATCCCGTAGTCCATGATCTTCGGCGAACCGTCTTCGAGCACGCGCACGTTCGAGGGCTTGATGTCCCGGTGAATCACGCCCTGCTTGTGCGCATACTCGAGGCCGTCGGCCACGCCGGCGAGGATCCGCCGCTTCTCCTCGAGGCGGTAGGGCAGCCGCTCGAGGATCATCGCGGAGAGGTCCCGGCCGCCCAGCAGCTCCTGGACCATGAACGGCGTGTCCTCGTGCGTTCCGGACTCGTAGACCGCGGTGATGTTCGGATGGCGCAGGGCGCCTGCGAGACGGGCCTCGCGGAAAAAGCGCACGTGGCCGTCCTCGCCGAGCGTGCAGGTCTTGACGGCGACGAAGCCTCCGGTGTCGGGATCGACGGCCTTGAAGACCGCGCCGAAGCCGCCGACGCCGATGCGTTCGATGAGGCGGAACCGTCCGATCATTCCCGAGACGGGCACGGGCGCGCTCCCGCCGGCGTCCGCCGGAGTCTTCCCGCCGCGAGCGCCCAGACCGAGATGGAGATTCATGGCGACTTCTCCCATCGCTGCGGCACGCGCTGCAGCTTCGACCGGTCGTAGCCGAGCTCGGCGACTTTCGCCGACAGCGCTTCGAAGTCGGCTTCCGGGATCTCCGGTGTGCGCGCCATGATCCACACGTAGTCGCGCTTGGTCCGCGCGATGATCGTCTGTGAGTAGTCCGGGGAGATGTAGGCGATCAGGTGCTCGACCCGGAGGGGCCAGACGAACTGGAGCCCCCAGTTCGCGTTCGCCGTGTCGCGGACGACCGCCTTCGGCTGCATCGTCTTGAGCTCTCCCTCGAAGCCGTCCTTGCGGCAGCTGTACTGGGTGGAGATCGTGCCGTCCGCGTTGAGCGAGTAGGACTCGATCGAGTTGTGCGCGCCTTTCTCGAACGAGGTCGGGATGTTGGCGATGATGTACCAGCGGCCCATGTAGCGCGGAAGGTCCACGCTCGAAACCGTCGGGAGGGGCGGATGCTTGACGGATTCGAGCCCGAGGAGAAGGACCGCCAGGGGAAGGAGTGCCAGGCGGCCCCGTTTCATGGAGGCCGAGGATATCGAAAAGGAAGGGCCCTCGGCACCGAGGGCCCCGTGCCGGAAACAGGGTCAGCGGGCGGTGGAGGTGCCTTCCCGAAGGGTGGTCGTCCGAACGACCTCGTCTTTCCGCTTCAAACCCATCAGACCCAGCAGACCGAGCAGGCCGGCCAGGCCCCACTTCCCGCTGTCGTCGTCTCGGTTGTCGTATCGGGCGTCGGTGGTCGTGGGCTGGTCGGCGGTCTGGCCCGTCGCCGACCCGATCAAAAGGAGAGCCGCGAGCGCGGCTCCGAACATGACTCTGCGCATAGATACCTCCGGTAATTTGAGGCTCGACGACACCTGCCAATCAGGACGTCGTGAACCGCGCCGTTCCTTCAGCAAACGACGTGCCCGAGCGCAACGCTCAGGGTTGCGAGGCGTGGGAGGACCAGCTGTCCCCGGAGGCGTTGTCGACGGTGGCGCCGTACGCGCTCCACCAGAACCCTGTGGCCGTTGTCTGAAAACCGAGGATGAGGTCGCTCCAGTTGCCCTGAGGGATGACCATCTGCCGCATCGAAAGAGGCGGTACGGTGATCGGAAACGAGGTCCTGCCGCCCAGGCTGTTGACGTCGACCGTCCACGTGTGCGGGATGTCGTCGAGATTCACGATCCCCGCATTGGTCCGGAACCCGGCGTCGTGACGCAGGCCCTGCGCGTATGCCACGCCCGAGCCGAGCGAGTCCTGGAACGCGACGGACGGAAAGGCCTGCGCGACCGTTCCGGCCTGCCCCGGCTGAGGGGTCCAGATGCGCGAAAAACCATCGAGCTGGGCGTTCGTGTCGAGGTCGCCGTTCGACAGCACGCCCGCGATGATGACGGCTCCGAGGCCGGTCTTGCCGAGCTCGTTGAAAACGAAATCACGGGCGATGATGGGCCGGTCCGGGTCGAGGGAGAAGTAGTCGAGCGGCGCCTGCGTGTTGTCCACGCCCTGCGCGAGCCAGGCGACGGCGATGTCCTGCTGGGAGGAGCGGTGGTTGTAGATCGTCACGTCGGACCGGAAGAAGGTGCCTCCGGATCCCTGGACGCTGCCCGCCGCGGCGAAGATGTAGTTGCTGTTTATGGTATCGACGTTGACGACTTTCTTGCGCTCGTTGCCGTCGGCTTTCCGGAACTGGCGGACCAGGTCGCCCACGGTGCCGCCCTTCGACGGAGCCCGCTTGAGCGACTGTGCATCGACCGACGACGCGACGAGAAGCAGAGCGACCAGGCAAGCACCGTGGAGCCTCATGACGTCCTCCGTGGAACTCGCGCCGCGGCGACGTGCCGGGGCGGGCGATGCTGGATTCGGGGTGGCGGCATGGTAGCAGAGGCCGCCGAACGTGCCCTTGACCTCTCTTCGGCCCTCCGGTAAGGTGCGCCCTCTGCCGCGGGGTGGAGCAGCCTGGTAGCTCGTTGGGCTCATAACCCAAAGGTCGAGGGTTCAAATCCCTCCCCCGCAACCAAGTTATTTCAACGCCGGGTTCGTGCCCGGCGTTTTTGTTTCTAGATCGCCAATGGGGGAGGGATTTGAACCCGAGTCGCCGCGCAGCAGCGCGGCGCGGAGGTTCGGCGCACCGACCGCGGCGGAGCCCGCGGATACGGGGCGCAAACGCGGTCCGAGGACCGCGGTAAATCCCTGGAGACCCCGGCCGTTTTGTTTCTTGATCGCGAAACTCGGGAGGGAACGCCGGCCGAAGGCCGGCAGCAAGTCCTCCCCCCGCAACCAAGTCACTCTGACGCCGGGAGACAACTCCCGGCGTTTCTGTATGAGGATTGCGACCCGGAGTACCGGGCCGGCCTACTGCCGTGGGTTTGCCTTTGGTGGACGGCACGAACCTCCGAGCGCGACACGAAGCGGCGCGGAGGTTCGAGCGCAGCCTTCGGAACGGGGCGTATGATTTGATCAGCGAGGAATCTACCCGGATGCACAGCCGACTGCCGCGGCTCGGACGCGGATTAGACAGCGCCGACGGTGAGCGGATCGAGAACGCGCTCAAGGCTTCCGAAGTCCGCTACCGGCGCCTCTTCGAGAGCGCAAACGACGGCATACTCATTCTCGACGCGGATACCGGAATGATCACCGACGTCAACCCTTTCCTGCTGAACCTGCTGGGTTATTCCTCTGCCGAGTTGATTGGGCAGGCGCTCTGGGAGATCGGCTCGTTCCGAGACGTCGCGGCGAGCCAGAGTGCCTTCCGGCAATTGCAACTCAACGAGTTTATCCGTTACGAGAACCTGCCGCTCGAGACGAAACACGGCCGGCTAGTACAAGTGGAGTTCATCAGCAATCTCTATTTGGTCGACGGCGAGCGGGTGATTCAATGCAACGTGCGCGACATCACCGAGCGGTACAAGGCGGAGGCAAGCCTACAAAAGGTCCATCGTGAGGCGCTCGCCCTCGTGGCCGAGCTGCAGCGGAGCGAGGACAACCTCCGCTCGCTGAACCGTATGAATGATCTTCTTCAGAGCTGCACCGCGAAGGAAGAGGTCTACAAGGTGATCGGCTTGACGGCAGGTGAGCTGTTCTCGGACCTCACGGGCTGTGTAGCGATCCTGCATCCCGGGGAACAGCATCTCGAGACGGTCGCGCGGTGGGGCGGTGAAACATCTGTGGAGGCGCGCTTCTTACTGGACGACTGTTGGGCGATGCGCCGCGGTAAACCGCACGAAGCCAGCGATCCCGAGACCAGCCTGCTCTGCCGTCATTTCGTCCGCCCGCCGGACGGGGGCTACCTGTGCGTGCCTCTGACGGTCCAGGGAGAAACGCTGGGGGTGTTGTGCATCATCGGTAACAAGGGGGCGGGGACAGGAGAGCGTCGATCCGATTACCGCCAGCTTGCGCTGACGATGGGAGAGGCGATCAAGCTGTCGTTGTCCAACTTGAGGCTGCGGGAGGAACTGCGTGAGCAGGCGACGCATGATCTACTGACCGGGCTGTTCAACCGACGCTACCTGGAAGAAAGCCTCTCGCGCGAGTTGCAGCGCGCGCGGCGTGGCAACTCCGAACTGTGCGTCGCGATGCTGGATCTCGACCACTTCAAACGGCTCAACGATACGTTCGGGCACGAGGCGGGCGACGCGGTGTTGCGCGAGGTGGGACAGGTGCTGCGTGAGAAGGTCCGGAGGAGCGATATCTCCTGTCGCTATGGCGGCGAGGAGTTCGTGGTCGTTCTGCCCGAGTCCTCGCTGGCGGCCACCGTGCAGCGCATGGAACAGATATGTATCCTGATCAAGAGTCTGCAGATTCGGCACCGCGGCCAGATGCTGAGCATGACGACCGTGTCGGCTGGAATCGCGATCGCGAGTGAGCAGCGGTCGACCCCCCGCGACCTGCTGAGCGCGGCCGATGATGCCCTCTATGCCGCCAAGCGGTCCGGCCGCGATCGCGTCGCCGTCTACGAGGCGCGAGACTGAGAATTGACATCGCGCTTTGTTTGGTAGGCTCCGGACGTTGTAACAGGTCGAGGCGATTTCGAAACCTTGTCGTCGCCGTCTCTATCTCTCGAGCGCTCGGATCGGTTTCATATTTCCAAGGACTCAGGGAGTTTTCTGTCATGAACTTCGCACGAAACGTTCATTTTCAGCTCAAGCTCGGCAAAGAAAAGAGTTCACGACTCTTTTCGAGAACGAGATCCTTCCGATGCTGCGCAAGCAGAAGGGTTTCAAAGACGAACTGACCCTGGTCAACAAGGACAGCGCTCTGGGCATGAGCCTTTGGACTGACCGGGCGAGTGCCGAGACCTATCAGACGTCGACGTATCCGAAGATCGTCGAGAAGCTGAATCCCGTCATCGTGGGCACTCCGCGAGTGGAGACCTATGAAGTGTTGGCGGGTGCCACGACCGTTCGGGTTGCTGCGTAACGAAGAAGCAAGCGCGTTCGTGCGCCTGCTCAGACGAGGCCCCGGAAGGGGCCTCTTTTTTTTGTGTCGCGCGACGTCTCGGGGATCAGGAGGCAACGCGGAGTGATAAGCTCAGTTTTCCGATCCCTCCGACGGACCGAATCCATCTTCCAATTGAGTGCCCGCCGTTGGTTTCGGCAGTAGAAAGCGGGTCGCTTTATGGAACACGCCTTACGAAACTGGAAATGTAAAAACTGTGGTCGGTCCAACAAGACGGTTGTGGCGCTGGATGGGACGGCAAGGTGCGCGCACTGCGAAGGGGTAATGAGCATTCAACCCAGTCGAGATTACCTGGGGGGGTTTTCGTTGCTTCATCCCGAACTGCTGACGCGGTCTGAGGGACGTTGGTTATAGCACCACGGCGGCGGGCTCGGGCGTGACGCTCGAGGCGCTGCAGACCGCGGTGATCGCCCGACCATGTGCGCGCGAGGAGCTCGGGCCGTTGTGGGAGTGGCTCCCGACAGGAGCCCTGGATCACGACCCTCACGGGCCTATCTGAAACTGGAAGAAGGGCCGCCGCTGGAGACGACCGAGCGACTCCGGAACGACGGGCTCGCTGCGACCTGACCCCCGCGCATACGGATGTTTAGGGCTGCCGGCTATTAGCACTCTCGATCGATGAGTGCTAATATCGGGTCCCGACGTGCCCCCGGATCCGCGAGTGCGCCGGACCCCAAAAACAACGGATTCAGGAGGAACGTCATGAAGATTCGGCCACTCTACGATCGGATTCTTGTCAAGCGCCTCGAAACCGGCGAGAAGAAGAAGGGCGGCATCATCATCCCGGACACCGCGAAAGAGAAGCCGATGGAGGCGGAGGTCGTCGCCGTCGGCAAGGGCAGAGTGAACGAGGACGGCAAGCAGTTCCCCCTCGACGTCAAGAAGGGCGACCGCATCCTCATCGGCAAGTACGCCGGCACCGAAATCAAGATCCACGACGAAGAGCACCTGATCCTCAAGGAGGAGGAAGTGCTCGCGGTCGTCGAGAAGTAAAGGAGCACACACCATGGCAGCGAAAACGATCATCTACGGTGAGGAAGCGCGCCAGCGCGTCCTCCACGGCGTTAACAAGCTCGCGGACGCCGTCAAAGTGACGCTCGGCCCCAGGGGCCGCAACGTCGTCATCGAGAAGAAGTTCGGTTCCCCCACGGTCACCAAGGACGGCGTCACCGTCGCCAAGGAGATCGAGCTCCAGGATTCACTCGAGAACATGGGCGCCCAGATGGTGCGCGAGGTCGCTTCGAAGACCTCCGACGTCGCCGGCGACGGCACGACGACGGCGACGGTTCTCGCCCAGGCGATCTACCGCGAGGGCATCAAGAACGTCACCGCCGGCGCCAACCCGATGGAGCTCAAGCGCGGCATCGACGCCGCCGTCAAGGCCGCCGTCGCGTCGCTCGACAAACTTTCCAAGCCGGTCGAAGGCAAGGACATCGCCCACGTCGGAACGATCTCGGCCAACAACGACTCGGAGATCGGCAAGATCATCGCCGAGGCGATGGACAAAGTCGGCAAGGACGGAGTGATCACGGTCGAGGAGGCCAAGGGCTTGGAGACGACCCTCGAAGTCGTCGAGGGCATGCAGTTCGACCGCGGCTACCTCTCCCCGTACTTCATCACCGACGCGGAGCGGATGGAGTGCGTCCTCGAAAACGCCAAGGTTCTCCTCTTCGAGAAGAAGATTTCCAATATGAAGGATCTCCTTCCGCTCCTCGAGCAGATCGCCAAGCAGGGCAAGCCCTTGCTGATCGTCGCCGAGGAGGTCGAGGGCGAGGCCCTCGCGACGCTCGTCGTCAACAAGCTTCGCGGGACGCTCCAGGTCTGCGCCGTCAAGGCTCCGGGCTTCGGCGACCGCCGCAAGGCCATGCTCGAGGACATCGGGATCCTGACGGGCGGCAAGCTCATCTCCGAGGACCTCGGCATCAAGCTCGAGAACGTCAAGTGGGAGGACCTCGGCGACGCGAAGAAGGTCACCGTCGACAAGGACAACACCACCGTGATCGTGGATGATCGATCCAAAAAGAAGCAGGAAGCGATCCAGGGCCGCGTCAAGCAAATCCGGACCCAGATCGACGAGACCACGTCGGACTACGACCGCGAGAAGCTGCAGGAGCGGCTGGCGAAGCTGGTCGGCGGTGTCGCCGTCATCAAGGTGGGCGCCGCGACCGAGACCGAGATGAAGGAGAAGAAGGCCCGCGTCGAGGACGCGATGCACGCGACGAAGGCGGCTGTCGAAGAGGGGATCGTCCCGGGCGGCGGTGTAGCGCTGCTGCGCGCGATCGACGCCGTCGAGAAGGCGGCCAACGGGCTGTCGGGCGACGAGAAGATCGGCGCCCGGATCGTGGTCCGCGCGCTCGAAGAGCCCACGCGGCAGATCGTGGCCAACTCGGGCGCCGAGGCCTCGGTCGTCATCAACGAACTGAAGGCGAAGGGTGGCAACTTCGGCTACAACGTGAACAGCGAGATGGTCGAGGACATGCTGAAGTCCGGCATCATCGATCCGACCAAGGTCACCAAGAACGCGCTGCAGAACGCGGCGTCGGTCGCCGGCCTGATGCTCACCACTGAGGCGCTCGTCTCCGAGATCAAGGAGAAGGAGAAGTCGGCGGGCGGCGGCGGCGGAATGCCCGGCGGCATGGGTGGGATGTACTGATTCGCCCAAGATTCGAGATCATCGAGCCCCGGCCCGAAAAGCCGGGGCTTTTTGTTGTCTGCAAGGGTCGCGAAGCCGACTCGACCTGTTACAACATCACGGAGGCGCTCACCAATCGCGTGGGCAGTCTCGGAGTGCGACTCCTGTGAGCAGAAACGAAGCCCATAGCGAAGAGCCGAACGACCAGAACGCGAGCCTCTGCCGTCGAGCGCGCCTCGACGCCACGCGACCGCGTCCAATCGTTGTTTTCGCTGAAGTTGAGATCTTTCAACGATGACCGTGCGCAGATCGCGAGCACAGGCGTGGTTCGGTCGAGATTTCGACGGTCTCAGCCCCGAGTGCGGGGGCGGGCCCGATGGCCCCGGCCCCGAGCGGGTGTAGGCTGGTTTCCCGACTCCCCGGACGGACCGACTCCTGATCACAATCGAGTGCCCGCCGCCGGTCTCGGCAGAAAGCGGGTAGCACTCATGGAAACCAATCACCGACAGTGGGACTCGGAAACGTCCGGCGGGGCGATGGAAGCCTCGGGCCGAGGTCCGTCCGTCGGTTCCGGGGCCGGCCGAGTCCTTCGCCACTGGACGACCAACCACCTCGAGTCCGTGGGCAAGGCGACGACGAGGTCATCCGGAGCCGGTGACTGGGGACTGGCCGATGGCCGGCAGCGCAACCTGGTGGCGTCGAGATTGAAGTCGCTCGCCGGCCGCCCGGGTGCGTTGTGAAGTCGGCTACACGAAGCTGGGACTGTCGTAATTGCGGCCGGTCCAATGAGACCGCGTTGGCGCTGGACGGGACCCTCACGTGCGAGTACTGCACGGAGGTGGGCGGCCCCGAGGCTCTCCGGCCATGGAGGGTCCGCCTGTTGCGCCGCGCCGGCAAGGTCGTGTCCTGGATGACCGGACAACATCGCGGTGAGCAACACCGGCCGGCGGCGAGCGGCCGTTAGTCTCTCGCCTCCCCCTGGAGTCTCGCGGGACGACGGATCAACGATCGTTCCAACGGCTCAGTCTCGACGAAACAAACGATTGGACCCACCCCTCGGGCACGCGGGATCATGCGGTGTTCTCTCGTCGCTCGGTCCTCAGGCTGTCGGAGCTCCCGACGGCGACCGAGCCTGCGGACCAATCTCGGTCCGCTCTATGAAAGGTTGAGCATCATGAAGAGAATCATAGGAACGGCCATCGGTGTGTGCCTTTTGGCCGGCTCGCAGACAATCGCCCAGACTCCGGAGAAGAAGGCTGTCGAGACGATGACCAAGCAGACCGGCGCCGGAGCGACCCTCAAGTCCGAGACACAATCCCTATCGGGGACGGTCAAGGAGTACGAAGCCGGCAAGAAGATCAAGCTTTCCGGCCCTGGCGACAAATCGTATTCGTTCGACCTCGGCGAGAGCGCCAGAGTCGAAGGCACGATCGTCGTCGGCCAGATGGCCACGGTCAAGTACACCCGGGGTACGGACGGCAAGGAAACCGTCGAGGTCGTTTCGGAAGCCACGGCCAACGCTTTGACGGCGGCCGGTGCTCCGAAAATGCATTCGGAATCCACCACGACGGAGAGCGGCGCGGCCGTGACCTCGAAGACGAAAACGGAAGTCGTCATCGGGACCGTCAAGGAATACGAGGCCGGCAAGATCGATCAAGGTGACGGGGCCCGATGCCAAGGACTACAGCTTCGATCTGACCGACATGGCCGTTCTGAAGACAGCCCGTGACCGTCGGCGAGCGCGTCAAGGTCACGTTCACGAAGTTGGACGGCGGCAGCAAGGCCACGACGATCGTGGCGCACCCGCACAAGGGTTGACGTCCTAGAAGACGCAAGACATCGGGAGACCGAGATTCGTTGGCGCCGGGAGGCAACCTCCCGGCGCTTTTTTTGGTTGCCTCCCGGAGTTTGCGGTTCTCCGGTTTCACGGTCTTGTGGCGGCCCGTCACCGACCGCTTCGGGCCCTGGCGGGAACGCCACGAGGCTTCGGCGCAACGACGATCCGTTTTTCGGCAGGTCTCTCCACCTCTTCCCGTCGACGCGGAGTGAGCCTGACTTCATGGAGAAAGGACGCCAGAAGGGGCGAGAGGTCCTCCCGCCGATAGATCACGCCGGATTCGGTGAGCACTCCGCGATCGCGGATGGGGCGGAAGACGACCCCGGGCATCGCCTTCTGCTTGATCGCAGAATCGACGAGCGCAACGGTCAAGCCCGCGGCGACCATTCCCAGGACGGTCTGGGTCGAGGGGAGATCCCCCTCCATTGCGATGGGCGGCCCGAAACCGGCCTGCCGAAAGATCGACAGCAACAGATCGTAGCGGCCCGGCGAGAGGTGCCTGGGCCAGAGCGTGTAGGCCTCCCCCGACAGGTCGCGCAGCCGGATGCTCCCATTGCGTGCCATCGGATGCTTTTCGGGGATCGCGGCGACGAGCCGCTCGCGACCGGTGACTTCGCTGACGATACCGGCCGCTTCGATCGGAAGGCCAACGAATCCGATGTCGATCCGGCCCTTCTGAAGGGCGCCGATCTGGGCCTCGGGCGTGAGGTTCTGAAAGAGGACTTCCACACTCGGTGCGTGCTCCCGAAAGAGTCGGAGAGCCTTGCCCAGGAACATCCAGTCCGTCTCGGGTGAAATGCCGATGACGATCTTCTTGGATTCTTCCCGCTCCGTCTCCCGCGCGAGCCCCGCCGCGCGCTCGGCGGCGGCCAGAATCCCGCGCGCCTCCCGAAGGAACCGACTTCCCGCCGGTGTGAGCTCGACGTGCCGCCGCACGCGGCGCAGCAAGTCGACTTTGAGCTCGGTTTCGAGATTCCGAACCTGCTGGCTCAGGGACGACTGAGAGGTGTGCAGGCGGTTCGCCGCGCGGCCGAAATGGAGCTCTTCCGCGACCGCCACGAAGTAGCGAAGGTGCCTCAGCTCCACGGCGGCTTTCCTTTTCAATCGCTCCGATGTCTCAACACGTTCGAAACAAACGATTGGATCTGTCGGAGCCGAGGGTTGCATGACGTAATTTGAAGCGTGCCATCAAATTCTATTTCAGGCCGGCGTGGGGAGCCCGTGCGGAACGAAAGACCCGAAAAGGCGGCCCGAGGGGCCAGGCTTGCGCGATACGGAAACGAAGGATCTGGTCGAGTACCTCGAGTCTCTCTCGGAGTCGCGACGGCGGGGTGAGAGCCTCATCGCGCGTCGATCAATCGCGCGAGCCACTCGGATCGATCGAATCAAACGATCGATCGCGGCCGAGCCTTGGAGATAGGCTCAGCTCACCAATGTCACAAGCGTTGACTCCGGTTCCACCTCGTCTTGCCAGCCCGCCGGGTGCGGCGAGCGAGAAGGGTCAACCGGCCAGGCGAGGCCAGTCGGCTGGTCGTCGAAGCGGGGACGAGCACGGACTACGGGACGACCGGGCCGTGCTCCTCGCGGACCAGATCACGGCGCACGAGGTCGCGGAGACGATCCTGGAGAAACGCGACCGAACAATCGCGATCGTCGGTCATGACCTCAGAGGTCTTCTCAATGCCCTGACCGTCAATGCGGAGCCTCTCCTGCGGAGGGACGGAGCGGCCGCCGTCGAAAGCGCCCGGAACGTCCGGCTCACCATCCGACGCATGGACCAGCTGATCACGCGTTTGCTCCATTCCGTGAGGCTCAATTCCAACGGGCTCGAGATCGTGCCCCGGCCCCTCGATGCCGCAGCCCTCCTCCGGGAGGCCGTCGAAATCTTCCGCCCCCTCGCCCGCGTCAAGTCTCTCTCGCTGAATCTCGCCATTCCCGACGCCCCGCTCCGGGCGACGGCCGATCGGGACCGGATATTCCAGGTGCTTTCGAACCTTCTTACCAACGCCATAAAGTTCAGCTCAGTCAAGGGCACGATCACCGTCGAGGCGACGAGCTCGGACCACGACCTTCAGGTCACTGTCCAGGACGAGGGGCCCGGAATCCCCGAACCGCGACCTGGATCGCGTGTTCGAGGCTTTTTCCAAACTCCAGGATTCGGACGCTCGCGGGCTCGGGCTCTACATCTCCAGGGCGATCATCGAGGCGCACGGCGGGAAGATCTGGGCCACCAGCCGGCCGGGGGCGGGGAGCACGTTCCATTTCACGATTCCCAGGACGCGCTCGGAGCGGGGTCGCTCACGTCCGCCGGACAAGGTTGCCCCCGCGGCGACGGACTGACCAGGCGCCGCGATCGCGTGACACGGGAGTCGAGCTCCAGCGCTGGCGGGTCTGAACTCAAGCGAAACAAACGATTGGACCCTGCGCCGCCGCGACCGACATGATGATGGTCCGGCGATGCGCTCGGCCACTCCGACTGTCGGAGGTTCCAGGTCGAAGTGTCATGCCGGGCCTGGATGGTCGAACGGTGAAAAGCCAGCGACGCACTCGAAGACTCGCGCGAAAGGTGTCCGCGAGAGACCATTCTCGCGGTTCGCCGCTCGCGAGAACCACGCTCGTGGCCTACGGCGACTTCGCTTCCCCGGCGTGCGCGCAGACGTACCGCACGGTCAAGAAGATCCAGAAGAAGATGGGCGCGAATCTGCGCTACGTCTACCGAAGCTTCCCCAACCCGAGCAGTACCCGCACTCCGACCAGGCGGCGGAGGCCGCCGAGTGCGCCTCCTCGCAGGGCAAGTTCTGGGAGATGCACGACGCCATGTTCGAGAGCGGAGCCACGGAGAAGATCCGCGTCGATCGCCGCGCCGCGGAGGCCGGCCTGGACCTCTTCCGGTTCCGGCGCGAGATGCGCGGGCGAGTCCACTCCGAGAGAATCCGGGGCATCCGGGAGGGAGCCGTGCGCAGCGGAGTCGTGTCGGCGCCGGCCTTCTTCATCAACTCCATCCGGCACGAGAGCTCCTTCGGCCTGGCGACGCTGCTCGCGGCGGTCCAGGCGGCTTCGTCGGCGTGAGGCCCATGTGAAGTCGCCGCCGACGGCCTGATCCTCCCGATTCTTCCCGCCGAGCCTCGACCGCGGCTCGGAGCCCCTTCTTGCACGTGGTAAAGAAGACGACGATGCGAGAGTCCGGCGACCCGATTCGCTCCGACCTCTATTCGGCGGAGCAGCTCGAGCAGTTCGCCGCGGCTCTCGCCAGCGAGCACGTCGTCCGCCCCGGCAGGACGCGCGGACGGCGGCTGTTGCCGCGCTTGCGCGAGAACGCCCGGGTCCTGCTCCAGGCACACCGCACGATCGCCGAGGCCGGCCGCCGGAGCCGCACCGTGTCGCCCGCCGCGGAGTGGCTCCTCAACAACTTTCACCTCGTCGAAGAACAGATCCGCGAGATTCGCGAGGACCTGCCGCCGGGGTTCTACCGGGAGCTGCCCAAGCTCGCCTCCGGGACGCTCGAAGGCTATCCGCGCGTGTACGGGCTGGCCTGGTCGTTCGTCGCGCACACGGACAGCCGGATCGATCTCGGCGACGCTTCGCCGCTTCATCCTGGCCTATCAGCGCGTGGTGCCGCTGACGATCGGCGAGCTGTGGGCGCTGGCCATCTCTCTGCGCGTCGTGCTCGTCGAGAATCTCCGGCGCCTGGCCGAGCGCATCACCGCGCGAGGCGCCGCCCGGGAGCGCGCCGACGCGATCGCCGACGCGCTCCTCGGCACGGACGGCGCGCCCAAGCCCGAGCCCTCGGCGGTGCTGTCGATGCTGGAGGAGGCTCCCGTTCTCCCAGGCGTTCGCGGTCGCGCTCGGCCAGAGATTGCGCGAGCAGGACCCGGCGGTCACGCCCGCCCTCGAGTGGCTCGACCGGCGGATCGCGCGCGAGGCGACGACGGTCGAGGACCTCGTCCACGTCGAGCACCAGGCGCAGATCGCCAACCACGCGACGGTGCGCAACGTCATCACGAGCATGCGCCTTCTCTCCTCCGCCGACTGGGCCGACTTCTTCGAGAGCGTGAGTCTGGTGCACGAGACTCTGTGCGACGGTTCCCGCGTGGCGGAAATGGACTTCGCGACGCGCGACCGATATCGCCATGCCATCGAAGAGCTCGCGCGGGGAAGCTCCCCGACGAGCTCGAGGTGGCGCGGCGCGCGGTGGCTCTGGCGGCGAAAGCCCGTAAGGACCCGGACTGCCGCCCGCGGGGCGGCCGGACTTCGCTTCGGGCGACCCCGGCTACTACCTGATCTCGAAGGGGCGCCATCGGCTCGAACGCGAGCTCGACTATCACGTCCGCGGTCGGCACTGGCTGCGGCGCGCCTGGGTGCGCGCGGCGACTCCGCTGTATCTGTGGTCGATCGCTCTCACCACGCTGGCCGTTCTCGCGATGCCGGTGGCCCTGACCGCGCTCGGCGGCGCTCGGACGCTCGTGGGTCGTCCTTCTCGCTCTCCTCGGCCTATGGCCCGCGTCCGACCTCGCGGTGGACCTCGTTCACCGCTTCGTCACGCGGCTCCTGGGCCCGCGGCGCCTCCCGAAGCTCGAGCTCGCCCGCGGTGTGCCGGCCGAGCTGCGGACGCTCGTCGCGATTCCGATGCTTCTGACCGACGAATCTGAGATCGAAGAAGTCGTCCAGCGGCTTGAAGTGCACTACCTGGCGAACACCGATCCCGAGCTGCGGTTCGCGCTTCTGTCGGACTTTTCCGACGCCGCGCGCCGAGAGCCTTCCCGAGGACGCGCCGCTCGTCGAGCTCGCGCGCGACGCGATTCGCGCAGCTCAACCAGCGGCACGGACCCGCCGCCGGGGGCGGCGACCGTTTCTGGCTCCTGCACCGCCGTCGGCTCTGGAACGAGAGCGAGGGGTGTGGATGGGCTGGGAGCGAAAGCGCGGGAAGCTGCGGGAGCTGAACCGCCTGCTGCGCGGCGCCACGGACACGTCTTTCGTCGCGCCCGATCGCGCCGGGGCCCCTGGCGCCCTCGGGCATTCGCTACGTGATCACGCTCGATGCCGACTCGCGGCTGCCGCGGGAAGCGGCGCGGAGACTGGTCGGAACGATGGCCCACCCGCTCAACCTCCCCGGCTTCGATCCGGCGGGCCGGCGCGTGGTCGAAGGGCACGGACTCCTGCAGCCGCGGGTCACACCGATGCTGCCCGAGATGGGCTGGGGGACCCTCTTCCAGTTCGTCTTCTCGGGCCCGCGAGGCATCGACCTCTATGCCTTCGCGGTCTCGGACGTGTACCAGGACCTCTTCGGCGAGGGCATCTTCACGGGCAAGGGGATCTACGACGTGGACGCGTTCGAGCATGGCGATGGCCGACCGCGTGCCGGAGAACACGCAGCTCTCCCACGATCTCTTCGAGGGGCTCTTCGCTCGCGCCGGGTTCGTTTCGGACATCGAGGTCTTCGAAGGCTTTCCGGGTCACTACGAGGTGGCGGTCTCGCGCCAGCACCGCTGGGTCCGAGGTGACTGGCAACTGCTTCCCTGGGTGCTCGCGCCGAGCCGGGCCTCGCCGCGGACCGCGCGCCTCCGTCGCGATCCCGGCCATCGGGCGCTGGAAGATGATCGACAACCTCCGGCGCAGCCTGTCGGCCCCGGCGACTTTCGCGACGCTGCTCGCCGCCTGGTGCCTGCCGGGGGTCGACGCCCGGCTGTGGACCCTGTTGATGCTCGGCGCGATGTGCCTCCCGGCGATCTTGTCCTTCTTGTCGAACCTCTTCCCGAAGAGATCGGGCATCGCCAAGCGGAGCTTTCTCCGCGGAGTGGCCCGGGATCTCGCGATCGGGCTTTCGCAGGCGGCGCTGCGAATCGTCTTCCTGGCGCATACGGCGTGGATGCGCTCCGACGCGATCCTGCGCACGCTGTGGAGGTTGGCGGTCTCGCGGCGCCACCTCCTCGAATGGGTTCCCGCCGCGCAGGCGCATCGCACGCTCGATCTCGAAGCGACCGGCTTCTACCGGCGGATGCGCGGCGGGATTCTGCTGGCCGCCGCGGCCGGCGCCCTCGTCGCGGCTGCGGGCTCGGGCGCCGGCGCCTGGGCGGCGCCCTTCGTCGCCGCCTGGCTCCTGTCGCCCCTCGTCGCGCGCTGGATCAGCCTGCCTCCCCGCGAAGACGCCTCCGCACGCTTCTCGCCCGCAGGAGGCGCGCGCGCTGCGCGCGATCGCCCGCCGCACCTGGCTCTACTTCGAGCGGTTCGCCGGTCCGGAGTTCCACGGCCTGCCGGCCGACAACTTCCAGGAGGTGCCGCAGCCGGAAGCCGCGCGGCGCACTTCGCCGACCAACATCGGGCTCGGCCTGCTCTCGACCGTGGCGGCCAACGATTTCGGCTGGATCGGGACCCTCGAAATGCTCGATCGTTGCGACGCGGCCCTGGACGCGGTCGGCCGCCTCGAGCGCTTCCGCGGCCACCTCTTCAACTGGTACGGAACGGACGACCTCACAACCGCTCGAGCCGCGCTACGTGTCCACGGTCGACAGCGGCAACCTGGCCGCCCACCTGCTGACGCTCAAGCAGGCCTGCCTCGAGCGGGTCGCCGCGCCGGCTCTGACCGCGCGCGGTCTCGACGGTGTCGGCGACACGCTCGAGCTCCTCCGCGGACTCCCTTGCCGGCGCTTCCGGGCGCGGCGGCGACCGCGTCGTCACGTCCCGCCAGCTCGAGGAGGCGTTGCGCGAGGCGAGCGTGCTGCTCTCGCCCGCGCCGACGACGCTTCCCGAGTGGACGTCGCGACTGGCGGCCCTGGGCGCGTGCGCCGAAACGCTGCTCGACATCGTGCGCGCCCTGGGCGAGGACGACGCGCTCGGCGACGGCCCGGCGCGGCCCTGGAGTGGGCGCGGGCGCTTTCGGCGTGCGTCGCGAGCCACACGCGCGACCTCGCCGCGCTGGACGATTCTCTCGAGCCCGGCCAGCCGCTCGCGGACGCGCCTCGCCGCGACCGCCCGCGCGGCGGCGCGCCTCACGGAGGAGATGGACTTCACGTTTCTCTACGACGCGTCCCAGGATCTCTTCGCGATCGGCTATCGCCCGCAGGACGGGACGCTGGACCCCGGACACTACGATCTGCTGGCCTCGGAGGCGCGACTGGCGAGCTTCGTGGCCATCGCCCGCGGCGACGTGCCCGTCGAGCACTGGTTTCACCTCGGCCGTCCCCTGAGCCCGGTCGGCCGCGGCTCTGCGCTGCTCTCCTGGTCCGGGTCGATGTTCGAGTACCTGATGCCCGACCTCGTGCTCGAGGCGCCGTCCGGGAGCCTCCTCGAGCACACGAACCGCCTCGCGGTGCGGCGGCAGATTCAGTACGGGGAGGAGCGCGGCGTTCCCTGGGGAATCTCGGAAGCGGCTTACAACGCGCGCGACGTGCACTTCACCTACCAGTACTCGAACTTCGGCGTCATCGGCCTCGGCTTGAAGCGCGGGCTCGCCGAGGATCTCGTCGTGGCGCCCTACGCCACGGCGCTCGCCGCCATGGTCGACCCCGCGGCCGCGAGCGAGAACTTCCGGCGGCTCGCCTCCGTCGGCGCGCTCGGGCGATACGGCTTCTACGAATCGATCGACTACACGACGTCGCGGCTTCCCGAGGGCGTCGAGCTCGAAGTCGTGAAGGCGTACATGGCCCATCACCAGGGGATGACGATCGTCGCCCTGGCCAACGTGCTGCTCGAGTCGCCGATGCGCCGACGGTTCCGCGCCGAGCCGATCGTCCAGGCGACGGAGCTGCTGCTGCAGGAGCGCACGCCCGTGACGGTCGCCGTGGCGCGCACGCCGTCCGAGGACGCGCGGCGCCCACCTGCAGGTGGTGGACGACGTCCCCGCGGTCCTGCGCCGGTTTCGCTCGCCGCACGACCCGACGCCGCGCACGCACCTGCTCTCCAACGGACGCTACGCGGTCATGGTGACCGCCGCCGGCTCGGGCTACAGCCGCTGGCGCGGCCTCGACGTCACGCGCTGGCGCGAGGACACGACCCGCGACCCGTGGGGGACCTACTTCTTTCTCGCCGACGCTCCATCGGGCCGGGTCTGGTCGGCGGGATACCAGCCGGCGGGCGTCGAGCCCGATTCCTACGAAGCCGTCTACGCCGAAGACTGCGTGGAGATCCACCGCACCGACGGGCCGATCGCGACGAGTCTGCGGATCGTCGTCTCGACGGAAGACGACGCCGAGATCCGCCAGGTGTCGCTGACCAACCGCGGAGCACGCCCGCGCGAGATCGAGGTGACCTCGTACGCCGAGGTCGTGCTCGCGTCCGCGGCCGCGGACGCCGCGCACCCCGCCTTTTCGAACCTCTTCGTCCAGACCGAGTTCGTGCCGGCCCTCGAAGCGTCTGGTCGCCGGCCGTCGCCCGCGCGACCGGGAAGAGCCGGCCTGGGCGGCCCAGGTCATGACGGCGGAAGGGGAGATGGTCGGGACCGTACAGTACGAGACCGATCGGGCCCGCTTTCTCGGGCGTGGACGCAGCATCCGGGAACCGATCTCGATCGAGGAGCGCCGACCGCTCTCGAACACGGCGGGCACGGTGCTCGACCCGGTCTTCAGCCTGCGTCGCCGATTGGTCGCTGGCGCCGGGAGCGACGGCGCGCGTGCATCTGGCGACGGTCATCGCCGGCTCGCGGGAGGAGGCGCTCGCGCTCGCTGGAAAGTACCGGGACCCCTCGACCTTCGACCGCGTGTCGAGCCTCGCCTGGACGCAGGCGCAGGTCCAGCTGCGGCATCTCGGCATCTCCGCCGACGAGGCGCACCTCTTCCAGCAGCTGGCGTCGCGGATCCTCTACTCGGACGCCGCCCTGCGCGCTCCGGTCGAGACGATCCTGCGAAACCGGAAAGGCCCTTCGGCCTTCTGGAGTCACGGAATCTCCGGCGATCTGCCCGATCGTGCTCGTCCGGATCGACCAGGTCGAGGACCAGGGGATCGTCCGGCAGCTCCTGCGCGCCCACGAGTACTGGCGCATGAAGGGCCTCGAGGTCGACCTCGTGATCGTGAACGAGCAGCCCGCCTCGTACTCCCCGGACCTCTCCGACGCGATCGACTCGCTCGTCCGCGCCGGGAGTCGAGCGCCCGGCGTCGCATCGGAGCATTCGACCGGGCGCGTCTTCGTGCTGCGTGGCCAGGAGCTCGCGGGCGAGGCGCGCACCGCGCTCGCGGCGGCCGCGCGCGTCGTCCTGCTCTCACGCCAGGGAACGCTCGCGCAACAGATCCTCCGGCAGCTGCAACGGGCCCCCGCGTCGCGGCCCGCGCGGCCGCTCGCGGCGCGGACAGCGGACACGAATCTTCCTCCGCCGCGCATTCCTCTCGAGTTCTTCAATGGAATGGGCGGGTTCTCGGAAGCGGAGGGCGAGTACGTGACCCTCCTCGGCGAACGGCAATGGACGCCGGCGCCGTGGATTAACGTTCTCGCCAACCCGTCGCTCGGATGCCTCGTGTCGGAGTCGGGATCGGGCTACACCTGGGCGGTCAATGCGCGCGAGAACCAGCTCACGCCGTGGTCGAACGATCCGGTGAGCGATCCGCCCGGCGAAGTCCTCTACCTCCGCGACGAGGAGACCGGGGAGATCTGGACTCCGACGCCGCTGCCGATCCGCGGCGACGGGTTCTACGTCGTGCGCCACGGGCAGGGCTACAGCCGCTTCGAGTACGAGGTCCGGGAGATCGCCACCGAGCTGACCGTTCTCGTCGCGCCGGAGGATCCGGTCAAGATCTCGCGGCTGTCGATCGAGAACCGGTCCGCGACCACGCGGACAATCACCGTGACCGCCTACGCGGAGTGGGTGCTCGGTCCCCAGAGGGCGAAGAACGCGCCGTTCGTCGTGACCGAGCTCGATGCCGAGTCCGGAGCTCTCTTCGCGCGCAACGCGTGGAACGAAGAGCACGCCGGTCGCGTCGCGTTCGCCGACATCGGGGGTGGACAGACCGGCTGGACGGCCGATCGGACCGAGTTTCTCGGAAGAAACGGAGGACTCGAGGCGCCGTCGGGCCTGGCGCGCGGAGCGATCCTCTCGCGCCGCACGGGAGCCGGTCTGGATCCCTGCGCCGTGCTCCAGGTCCGGTGTCGCCTGGCTCCCGGGCAGCGCCAGGAGGTCGTCTTCCTGCTCGGAGAGGGCCGCGACGCCGAGGCCGCGCGGCAGCTCGTCGCCCGTCACCGGTCGCAGAGCCCGGACGTCGCGCTCGGGGAGGTGCGGCGCGAGTGGGAGGACACCCTCACGGCACTTCAGGTGCGAACTCCCGACCGATCGATGGATCTGATGCTCAACCGGTGGCTTCTCTACCAGACGCTGGGTTGCCGCGTCCGGGCCCGCGCGGCCTTTTACCAGGCGGGAGGCGCCTGGGGGTTCCGCGACCAGCTGCAGGACGGGATGGCTTTCACGGTCGCGCGGCGGGAGCTGACGCGCGAGCACCTGTTGCGCGCCGCCTCCCACCAATTCGAGGAGGGCGACGTCCAGCACTGGTGGCACGATCCCGCCGGTCGCGGAGTGCGCACCCGGATTTCCGACGACTTGATCTGGCTCGCGTACGCGACGCTCCACTACATGGAGATCACCGGCGATCGCGGCGTGCTCGACGAGCCGGCCGGGTTTCTCGACGGCGGCGCCGCTCGCGCCGGGAGAAGTCGATCGCTACTTCCAGCC
Source organism: uncultured Acidobacteriota bacterium (assembly GCA_963782585.1). Taxonomy (GTDB): domain Bacteria; phylum Acidobacteriota; class Thermoanaerobaculia; order UBA5066; family Gp7-AA6; genus DAHUXD01. The sequence goes on along the minus strand of CAWAKL010000002.1, from coordinate 323,166 downwards.
GGAGGTGTCTGCCGAGACCGCGTCCCTCTTCGAGCACTGCGCGCGGGCGCTCGATCGGAGCCTCGCAGTCGGACGACACGGGCTGCCGCTCATGGGGGCGGGAGACTGGAACGACGGCATGAACCGCGTCGGCGCAGAAGGCCGGGGCGAGAGCGTCTGGCTCGGCTGGTTCCTCCACACCAACCTCTACGAGTTCGCCCGCATCGCCGAGCAACGCGGGGAGGCCCGCCGCGCGCTCGCCTGGCGCGAACACGCGAACGCCCTGAAGCTCGCGCTCGAAAGCCACGGCTGGGACGGGGACTGGTATCGGCGCGCATTCTTCGACGACGGGACGCCGCTCGGCTCCGCGGTCAACGACGAGTGCCGGATCGACTCGATCGCGCAATCCTGGGGAGTCATCTCGGGCGCCGCGGATCCCGATCGGGGCCGGCGGGCCATGGCGGCGGTGGACGAGCATCTGATCCGCCGGGGAGACGGGCTCGTGCTGCTCTTCACGCCCCCCTTCGACCGCACCGCCCTCGAGCCCGGCTACATCAAGGGCTACTCGCCGGGCGTTCGCGAGAACGGAGGACAGTACTCCCACGCGGCGGTGTGGGCCATGATCGCTTTCGCGGCGCTCGGCGACGGCGACAAGGCGGGCGAGCTCTTCGCGATTCTGAATCCCATCAACCACGCGAGCACGCGATCGGGTCTCTACCGCTACAAGATCGAGCCGTACGTCATGGCGGGCGACGTCTACTCGGAGCGCCCGCACGCGGGTCGGGGCGGATGGAGCTGGTACACCGGGGCCGCCGGCTGGATGTACCGAGCGGGGGTCGAGTGGATCCTGGGCTTCCGCCTCCGCGGCACGTCCCTGCACCTGGATCCCTGCATTCCGCGCTCGTGGCCTCGATTCGAGATCGACTTTCGCTATCACTCTTCCCGCTACCGGCTCGTGGTCGAGAACCCCCGCGGCGCGATGCGCGGCGTGACGGACATCTCGCTCGACGGCGGTCCGGTCGCCGGCCGGGAGATTCCGCTCGCCGACGACGGCCGCGAGCACCGGATCGCGGTCGTGTTGGGCTAGATTCGTCGCCGACGCGTGACGGGGCGAAGCGGCGCCGCCCGTGCTCAGACGTGATACCCTTCGGAGTCCGGATTCCTTCGACGGACGGACTCTCTCGCCACTCGTCCCGCCTTCGAGTACCCGCCGCCGGTTCGGTTAGAAAGCATGGTGTCTCATGGAAAGCGGGACTCACTCGGTGAGGTCCATCCCGACCTCGGCGGGGCCCCAGGATTTGAGCGAAGTCGGGCTCGGCGTGTTCGGGCTCGGGGTCGTGGTGCGGCTGCTTCGCGTCGCCGGGGTCCCCGACGCCGCGCTGCGCCGGGTCTATTGCCTGTTCTGCGGCATTGCCGTCGACCACGAGCCTGCGGCCGCCGGGTGGTGGTTTTGTCGCAACGAATGCAACGCCCGGGGGTCGGCGTGAAGGAGCAGTTCGGGCGCCGCGTCTCGGGCGAGGAGCTCGAGTCGAGCCGCACCGCAAAAGTATCGTCCGTGGCACAAGTCCGGGCGGCGCTCGTCTTCACGCGATCCAGCGCCCTGGCCGAGTACGGAGGCTCCCCGGACCTTCATTACTACGTGATGGAAGGGCGCAACCCGAGCGCGCACAAGCTCCTGAGCGACCGCGAGACGCGATTGTCGGTGGGCGAGGAGCTCGCGAACCTCGCGAGCCGTTGCGATCGCGGAAGCGCGCTCACGAAAGCTGCGGGGCGCAAGCTCCGCGCATCACGAACGAGCCTCCTCGACGCGTTCGGGCCGACGCCGAATCCCGCTTCGCGTCCGTAGCGCGAAGCGCGCCACGGGCGAATCAGGCAGGAGCGCCCGCCCGACGCGGAGGAGGGCCCCGCCGTGACCCGCGATTCTCTGCAGGCGCTTGTCACTCAGGCCCGTACGCGACATGCTTATCGACAGAAACTTGCGCTTCTAGCGCGGAAGTCGAGTGATGAGCGTGAGACAAGGCGGAGAGCTGCTGGCGTGCGCGGAGTGGCTCGACTCTCCGCGCATCGGACATGTGGCCGCTCGCGTGGCCTACCAACGGGGCCTAGGACGAGACGACCTCGCGGACCTGATCCAGGAGATCCGGATCGCCCTGTGGGAAGCCGGGCCCACGGTCCGAGTTCCGGAGGCCTGGCTTCATCAAGTCGCTCATCACAAGACGATCGACATCATCCGGGAGCGCGGACGCCGGCGACAACGAGATCGTGACGTCCGATGGTCGCGAGGCCAGCCAACCGCCGCCAAGGCGGAGCTCGACCACCTGTTGCATGTCAGTGTCGCCGGCCTTCCCGCACGACTGCGACAGTTCTACGCACTGCGTTACGAGAATGGATACACCCAGAGGGAGATCGCCGTCAGCCTTGGTGTCTGTCGCGCGACAGTCCGGTGGCTGGACAGGTGTTGCCGGCGCCACCTCGTCGGTGGTGCCTGAAGGCGGCTCGCTCGGGACTCCTCCCCGGCCCTAGAAGATCAAGGACTTGAGCCAGGACTGCAGTCCGGCTGCCTGAGCGCGCCTCGGACGATCCTACTCGCCACGTTAATTTCACTTTGCGTTGGATCGTTCTGGCCCAAACGGCTCGATCGAGCGACTTATCGAAGAGGAACGACCCCGGAAGCCAGTTGCTTGAGCCCCGCATTCTTTCCGGTCGCGGAGAGAGCTTGAGATTCGGTCAACGCAGGGAGGTCATCATGGCCCAGGTTCGGGGTGCCCGGCTGCTCGCGATTCCAATACTCGCTTTCGCTTTTGCCGCCTGTGCCGCATCCGGCCCGCCTCCCGCCACTCCCGAGCCTTCCCAGGAGCAGCCCATCCTCGAATACCAGGGCGAGTGCAGCCTGCTCAGACCGCGCGAATCGGTCGTGCGGGTGCGCTGGCCCGTTCCGGCGAAGCCGGTCGACGTGCGCATCGAAGTCTCTCCCTACAAGGATGGCTTCAGCACCGGACGGTTCGTATCGGCGCCCGCGGGGGACCCGCGGGCTGTCCCGCCTTCCGGTGTCGAATTGCGAGCTCCCGAAGCTCAGGCGCAAGCGGCGAAACCGCCGAGCCCGCTCACGATCCGGCTCGAGTCGCTCCAGCTGTTGAAGAACGGCACACAGATCGAGGCCGTCCTCGGGGGGCTCAATCCGGGCGTCAACTACTACATCCGTGTGCCCGGTGTCCCCGGACAGACGATACGCGTGCAGGCGCCGATCTGCCCGGTCGACTACGTCGAAACTCCAAAGGAGTCGCCAAAGTGATCAGCAAGAGTGACCTGCGCCGCGTCGGCGCGCTCATTTCCCTGGTCCCCTGCCTTTCTCTTCTGTGCGGGCAGGCGCACGCTCAGGTTCGCAGCTTCTCCGTGCAGGAGATCAACCCCGATCGATCGACGCTCGACGCCATCGACCCGAACGGCGCGTCGGGCGGACGCGTCCACCATCTCGCCGTTTCCGTGCGGGGCGGTCCGATGTTCGCCGCGAGCGAGTGGGGCGGGTTGTTCCGCTCGGCCGATCAGGGAAGCACCTGGCAGCATCTGCCCGGACATGTTCCCACGGCGGCCTGGGACGTCGTGGTCGATCCGGAATCGCCGCGGCGCGTCTATGCCACCTCGTTCTACGACGGCAAGGTCGCGAGCGTCGCCGGCATCAACATCAGCCAGGACGGCGGCGACTCATGGACTCGTCCGCCCACCGCCACTCCGCCGGTCGGTTTCTGTGTCAACGCGGTGCGCCGCGACGAACCATCGGCGTTCGGCATCACCGTCAATCCCCAGAACCCCAACAACGTCCTCATCGGCACGAACTGCGGCCTGGCGATCAGCGACGATCGAGGCGTGACGTGGCGCTTCGTGGATCCGACCCCCGCGGACGGCGCCGATGACGTGTGGGATGTGGTCGTGCACCATGGCGGGATCATCGACCTGATCGGCGACGACGGGCACCGCCGCTCCAGCAACGGAGGCGTCACGTGGACCACGACGAGCCCCCTGTTCGGCGGCGTATCTTCGATCGATGCTTCGCCGGACGAAGCCAACGTGCTGTTCGCGACGGTCGGCGTCTCGATCTTTCAATCGACCGACGGAGGCGTCTCGTGGACCGGACTCACGAATCCTTCGCTTCAGGGGCGGATTCCGTTCGTCAAGACCAACCAGCGGTCGGCGGCGAGCTTCGACCTGTGGTTCGGTGACGTTCGCCTCTTTCGAGCGACCTGCACGACGCCGGCCGGCGGCGGCGCTGCCGCGCGTTGTCCGGTCAACGCCTGGATCAACGTCGGTGACCGCGCCAACGGCGCCCATTTCGACATGGGATCCGTCGTCTTCGATCCGCAGGCCACCGACGATGCATGTCCGCTGGCGATGTCGTCCGACGGCGGCGTTTACCTCAACACCGTCAGGACCAGCCCCGCCTGTCATTCGCCCACGTGGGAGCAACCGACGGTGACTCCGCATGCGCTATGGCTGTGGGATCTCTCCGGCGCGTCCTACCCGGGCGCGCTCAACGACGTCGTGATCGGCCGGCGCTCGAACGTCAACATGCGTTACGAGATTCTCGATGACGCCGCCGCCGGCTTCGGCCAGCTCCACGAAGGGGGCTCCGGCTGGGGCTCGGGCAACCACGCCACCTCTGTGGCGACCGGCGACGTCGATGGCGACGGCCTGGAGGAGTACGTGATCGGCCGGCGCTCGAACGTCAACATGCGTTACGAGATCCTCGATGACGCCGCGGCCGGCTTCGCCCTGCTGCACAGCGGCGGCATCGGCTGGGGCTCGGGCAATTACACCACCTCCGTCGCGATGGGCGACGTGGATGGGGATGGCCTGGACGAGGTCATCATCGGCCGGCACTCCAACGTCAACATGCGCTACGAGATTCTGGACGACGCCAAAGCCGAATTCGTCCAGATCCACGAAGGCGGTACCGGCTGGGGCTCGGGCAACTACACGACCTCCGTCGCGACCGGCGACGTGGATGGGGACGGCCTGGACGAGGTGATCATCGGCCGGCACTCAAACGTCAACATGCGCTACGAGATCCTCGACGACGCCAACCACGGCTTCGTCCAGATCCACGAAGGTGGTACCGGCTGGGGCTCGGGCAATTTCACGACCTCCGTCGCGGCCGGCGATGTGGATGGGGACGGTCTGGACGAGGTGGTCATCGGCCGGCGCTCCAACGTCAACATGCGCTACGAGATCCTCGATGACGCCAAGGCCGGCTTTGCTCAGATCCACGAGGGCGGTAACGGCTGGGGCTCGGGCAACCACACGACCGCCGTCGCAACCGGCGACGTCGACGGCGACGGCCCGGAAGAGGTCATCATCGGCCGCCGCTCGAACGTCAACATGCGCTACGAGATCCTCGACGATGCCGGCGCCGGCTTCGCCCAGATCCACAGTGGCGGGTCGGGCTGGGGCTCCGGCAACTTCACCCGCGCCGTCGCCGCGGGCGATCTGGACAACGACGGTATCGACGAGGTCGTCATCGGTCGGGAGTCGAGCGTCAACATGCGTTACGAGATCCTCGACGATGCCGGCGCCGGCTTCGCCCAGATCCATAGCGGCGGCTCGGGGTGGGGCTCGGGCAACTATGCGACGGCCGTCGCCACCGGTCCGGTCCGCCGCAACCGGCTCGACCTTCATTTCGGCAATCAGGACACCGGCACTTTCGCCAGCGCCAATGCCGAGGAGCTGAAGCCGACCTGGCGGAACGTGAACTGCTGCGACGGTTTCGAAGTCCCGTCCACGCAGACCCAGATGCTGGTGACCGTTTGCTGTTCCCCCATGCCGCCGGCCAACCGCCTGTTTCTGCGTCGGCCCGGAATGTTCGGCAACGCGCTGGTCACCCTCCCGCCGACGGGGAGCCTGCAGGGCTTCACGCCCACCGACGACGTCGCATTGTTCGGGCCCTCGAGCGCCGCCGTCACCATGACTACCGGAGTGTTCATCACGAACGACATCACGGCGAGCCCCCCGGTCTGGACGCAGCTCGGGGCCGCGTCGATGCCCGGCGGTGCACGCCACATCACGCCGATCGGCCAGGGGCCGAGCACCGTTTTCTACGTACAGGTTCCCAGCGGGGATCTGCGCTCACCCGACACGCTCTGGCGTTACACGGGCACAGCGCCGGTCGGGACCTGGCAACAGATCCAGCCACCCGGCGGAGTGGGCAACTTCAGCATGTACGCCGTCGACCCGCAGAACGCCCAGAGAATCGTGGCTTCGCATGTGCGGGCGGGCCTGCCACCGGCGATGGTCATGACCCTCGACGGCGGCACGACCTGGAACCCGCTGCCCGCGCTCGATACGCAGATGAACGGGGGCGGCGCGTTCCGGGCGCAGACCCTGAGAGGCCCGACCGTCTCCACCAGCTTCTTCGGTTACCCCCAGCCCCAACTGGTCGCCTTCAGTCCTCGCGATCCCAACCTGATGGTCGCAGGGGGAAACGACTCCGGCGTGTTCGTGAGCGCCGACGGGGGGGCCAACTGGACCATCGTCACCGACCCGTTCTCGCCGGCCGTGTCCGGCAGGCCGCATATCCCGCGGCCACAGTTTGCTCACTTCGACCACCTGCGGGATGGCGCAGGTCGGGATGGCGCGGTTGTCAGCAATGTCGACATCTACGTCGGCACGCGAGGGCGCGGCGTGTTCCGCATTCGCGTCGGCTATACAGCCACCGGCAGCGCGGGCGGTCGCCCCGAACCTGGTGGTGCAGCGCCGCGGCCGAAGTCGACGCGGCCCGAGGATCGAGAGCGTCCGGGCAAGCCGGACCCGTCCGACGACCCGATCGGCACGAAGAAATACGCACCGAAGCCCGAAGCGCCCGCCAAGCCCGACCCGTCCGACGATACGGCCGGCGGAAAAGCGTCCAAGCCGAAGCCCGAGCCTCCGGGAAAAGCCGAGCCGGCCGATGATCCCTCGGGCCGCAAGACCTACCCGCCGAAGCCCGAGTCGTAGACCGAGCCTAGCGCTCTGAACGCGACGCTCCTATCGGACGGTGCGTCGCCTTCCGAGCAACGCCTGCGCGTGACGTTCGAGCGCTCGCTGCAGCGCTTTCGGTCGGATGATCTCGAACGGCCATTTGAGCCGCGCGAGCTCGCGGGCGAACCAGTCGAGATCGTCGGCCTGGCTCCGCAGCAGGACTCCTCGCGGGCGGGGCTCGAGGATTCCGAGCTCGGCGAACAAACCTCGCGAGGCCGACTCGAGATCGGTGAGAAGGAGAATCTCGATCGCATGGCGGCGCGGGAGCGTCGCGATGGAGGTTTCGAGATGGCGGAGAGCGTCGAAGCCGGCGGGCGGCTGGAAGCGCCGGGACTCGCGGGTGACGGCGGCAATGCGGTCGACGCGAAAGGTGCGGACGCCGCGGCGGAGATGGCAGTAGCCGGCGGCGTACCAATGGCCGCGGACGAACGCCAACCCGTACGGGTCGAAGCCACGGTCGGTCGGTTCGGTGGTTCGTGATCGGTAGCGGATGCGAACACCCTGGCCGTCGTGCGCCGAAGCGCTCAGAGCCGCGAGCGCCGGACCGGCGGACGGCGACGAGCCGCGCAGCCGTGAGAAGGCCACCGACGCGATTGCCGAGCGAAGCTGCCCCTTGACGCCGGCGGGCATGGCGCGCTCGAGCTTGGCCTGCGCGGTCTGGACGGCGCCGGGCTGGTCGAGCATGCGGTGGCCGTCGACGGCCGCGAGGCCGAGTCCGAGAACGAGCGCCTCTTCGTTGGTGAACATGAGAGGCGGGAGGCGGTAGCCGGCGACCAGCTCATAGCCTCCGGCTCGGCCGCGCTCGGCCGTGATGGGGATGCCCATGTCCTCGAGCAGACCGATGTAGCGCCGGATCGTCCGCCCGCCGACGCGGAGCTTCGCCGCCATCTCCGACCCGCTCAGGCGGCCGCGCGCCTGGAGCAGCTCGAGGATGCCGAGAAGCCGGGCCGCGGTGTGCTGCGAAGACATCGGGTTCCTCCCCGGAGGGTCTCTTTGAATGAGGGCCGATCCTGACCTAATTGGGTCTTAGCGTACCGCGCGGAGGTCGGTCATGCACAGACGCGTGTGGACTCTGGCGGTCGGAATGCTTCTCGGCGTGGCGGCCGAGGGCCTGGCGTGGGATCGGGCGAAGGCGTTCGAGAATCTCGAGGCGCGGCAACGCCGCTGGGCCGAGTGGAAGCCGGCGCAGAAACCCGGCGGAGCGTGCATGTCCTGTCACACCGGGGTCTCGCACATGCTCGCGCGGCGCGCGGCGGGCGAAGTGCCTTCCAGCGGCGAGTTGCTCGCGGTGGTGGAGGGCGTGCGGTCGCGCGTTCGGACCGATCCGCCGACGCCGACGCTCCCGGACTCCGGCGCCGAAGTCGTGCTCAACCTGCTCGCGCTCGCCCTGCAGCGTACGGATCCCGCAGCGCCTCCGGGGGAGCCCGAGCGGGCCGCGCTCGAGCAGCTCTGGAAGGCCCAGAAGCGGGAGGGTCCGGAGCGCGGTTCCTGGAGCTGGGTCGACGCCGACCTCGAGCCGTTCGACGCCACGAAGTCGAGCTATCTCGGAACGGCGTTCGCGGCGCTCGCGCTGTCGTCGTATCCCGGACAACCTCAGGACCGGATCGGCGAGCTGCAGTCGTTCCTGCGCCGCGAGGCCTCCGCCCAGCCGCTGCACAACCGGCTGGCGTGGGCGGCGTTCGCGCCCTCCGTCGAACGCGGAGAGCGCGAGGCCGTCCTTGCGCAGCTCTGGAAGACGCAGTCGTCCGACGGCGGCTGGACCACCGCTTCGCTCGGTCCGTGGAGCGTGCAGGAAGACAAACCGCCCGATAGCGGCTCGAACGCGTATGCCACCGCCTGGGCGGCGTACGCGGCGCGCGAAGCCGGAACTCCCTGCGCGGCCCCGGGCATGCGCCGCGCCCTGGCGTGGCTTCAGAAGCAGCAGGACCGGGCGACCGGCGCGTGGAGGTCTCCCTCCATGAACAAGGTCTACCGATCGGGCACGATCCAGGAAGGGTTCATGTCCGACGCGGCTTCGGGGTACGCCGTTGCGGTGCTCGTCGCGTGCGAGGTCGCGCCGTCGGATCCCGTTCGCGCGGCTTCCTCGACGTCGCGTACCGGAGGAGGCGCCGGACCCTAGGCGGAAGCCCGGCGGCGGGTTCCTACCCTTCGATCTTGTAGATCTCGCGGCGGCCGTAGTCGATCAGGTCGTGGTAGCCCTTCATGGCCTCCTGAAGCTCTTTGTTCTCCATGGCGTTCCGCGACGTCGTCTCGAACTGATCGAGGCTCTCGGCTTCGACTTCCATGACGACCGTCCAGAAACGCTCGGCGCTGGCGTCGGTCATCACGCGCATGGAACCGAAACCCATGCTCTTCGCGACTCGCGCGAGCGTCTGGAACTTCTGGACCATCGGCTTCACCTGGCCGGGCTTGCAATACATGATTTCCCGAATCAGATACACGGCCACCTCCTGGCTCGATTCGCCGACGTCCCCATGACGCCGACTCTCCGGACGTTACGCATCAACCGTGCCTGCGAGCCCGCGGTATCTTCGTGCAGGACGTTCGACACCCGGGGAGGACGACGATGCCGCACCACCACCTGGAACGACACCGCACGGGACGCGTCGGCTGGCTGCGCGCCGCGGTTCTGGGCGCCAACGACGGGATCGTGTCCACCTCGAGCCTGGTGCTCGGAGTCGCGGCCGCGAACGCGACGCACGCGAACGTCCTGCTCGCGGGGGGCGCCGGGCTGGTGGCCGGCGCCATGTCGATGGCGGCCGGCGAGTATGTGTCGGTCCATTCCCAGGCGGACACCGAGCAGGCCGAGATCGAGCGCGAGCGCGTCGAGCTCACGACCGATCCGAAAGGGGAGCGACAGGAGCTCACGGCGATCTACGTGGCCCGGGGCCTCGAGCCTTCGCTCGCACAGCAGGTCGCCGACCAGCTGACGGCCCACGACGCGCTCAGCGCCCATGCCCGCGACGAGCTCGGCATCTCTGATGCGCTGCGCGCCCGTCCGCTTCAGGCGGCGCTGGCGTCGGCGGCCAGCTTCGCCGCGGGAGCGGCCCTGCCGCTCGCGGTCACGGCCTTGACGCCGGTCCATGCGCTGCTTCCGATCGTGGCGGGGACCTCGCTCGCGTTTCTCGCGCTTCTGGGCGGCGTCGCCGCGCGTGCCGGAGGAGCGAGCGTCCTCCGGGGCGCGGTCCGCGTCACGTTCTGGAGCGCCCTCGCCATGGCGTTGACCGCGGGCGTCGGAAAGCTGTTCGGAACGGCGGTGTGAGCCAGCCCTCGAAAGCCGCATGAGAATACGGACCATGACGCTCGTTTCTTAGAACCTGGAGGGACGTCGAATGCTCTACTCCATGATCGTCAAGACGAAAATCCGACAGGCCTTCGACCACGTGAACAACCGTCGCTGGGATGAGCTGATGAAATCCATTACCCCGGATGTCCATCACCGCTTTGGCGGCGTCCATGCGATTGGTGGTGAGCGCCACGACAGAGACACGTTGCGCCTCTGGTTCGAGCGCCTCGCGCGCGTCCTGCCCACGCTCCGTCTCAAGATCAACAACATCTGGGTCAAGGGCTGGCCGTGGCATACCATGGTGTTTGTGCAGTGGGATGGGACCGCAACGCTGTTGAATGGCGACTCCTCCTACTTCAATCGGGGTCTTCATGTGATCACCTTGCGATGGGGCAAGATCTCCAAGCTCGACGTCTTTGAAGATTCGCAGGAAGTCGCCCGTGGGCTTGCCGCCCAGGCGGCCGCTGGCCTCGCCGAGGCTGTCGCCGAACAAATTGTGAGTTAGCAGACAGTCAGAGAGACTGAGGATGACCTTCACCAGGATCACCTCCGCGGGCGCCGGCACCATGGGTTCGCAGGTCGCCTGGCAGATGGCCTTTCACGGCAAGCACGTGACCGTGTACGACGCCATCCCCGCCGGCCTGGAGAAGGGCAAGGCGTTTCATCGGGAGTACGCGGAGCACTTCATGAAGCAGAGGGGAGCCACCCGCAGGCAAATCGACGACACCTTCGCTCGCCTGACGTACACCACCGACCTGGCGGCGGCGGTGCGCGATGCCGATTTGATCAGCGAGTCCGTGCCCGAGTCTCTGCCGATCAAGGAATCCTTCTGGCGCGAGGCCTCGCGGCACGCCCCGGAGCGCACGGTGTTCACCACGAACACCTCGACGCTGCCCCCGAGCGCGCTGGCAGGCTTCGTCGACCGGCCACAGAATTTCCTGGCCTTGCACTTCGCGATCGGCGTCTGGGACTCGAACATCGGCGAGGTCATGGGCCATCCCGGAACCGACCCGGCCGTGTTCGAGCGCCTGCTGAAGTTCGCTGAAGAGATCGGCCTGGTGCCCATCCCCATTCGCAAGGAGCAGAACGGCTACATCATCAACAGCCTGATCGTGCCCTGGTGCACCGCCGCGCTCGAGCTGCTGGTGCGCGGCGTGAGCGACTTCGAGAGCATCGATCGAACCTGGATGATCACCCTGCAGACCGGCATGGGCCCCTGCGGCATGATGGATCGCATGGGCCTCGGTGTCGTGTACCACGTCGCGAAGCTCATCGGCGAAACCACTCCAAACACCCAGGCACTCGAGTCCGCCCGATACCTCGACGAGCACTTCATCAAGAAGGGCCGTCTCGGGGTCGCGAGCGGCCAGGGCTTCTACAGCTACCCGAATCCGTCCTTCGCCCAGCCCGGGTTCATCTGAGCCACGGGAAGGCCTGCTTCCGGACGACCCGAAGCTGATCGCGCGCATCGTCGCGGCGAAGTCGCCGGGTAGCGGATATCATTCCCTTCCTAACGAGGAGTGGCCATGGCGAAAGACGCCTTCAAGGACCGGGAGCGCGGGCTGGAGGAAGAATTCTTCCGCAAGAGCGAGGCGCAGCTTCTCGAAAAGATGCGGGCGAGCGCGAAGCTCCAGGAGATCGCCGGGGCCCTGGCCGAGATCTTGAAGGTCAAGAATCCGGAGCTTCTGAGCCGAACGATGGCTCTGGAGATCAACCGGGACACGGCGCCGGCGTTTCTCATCGCTCCTCTGGTGCAGGTGGCCTGGGCCGAGGGCAAGGTCACCGAGCCCGAGCGCGAGGCCATTTTGCGCTTCGCTCGTTCCCGGGGCATCGAGGACGGCTCGCCGGCACAGGCGCAGCTTCTCGCCTGGCTCCAGGCACGGCCGCCACAGGTCCTGTTCGACACGGCGATCGAAGTCATCAAGGCGGGACTCGTCGAGTTCCCGCCGGAGGAGCGCGAGGAGCGCATCGCCAAGATGATCCAGGTCTGCCGGGAAGTCTCGGAGGCGTCGGGCGGAATCGCGAAGGCGCTGGGAGGAAGCGGTATTTCGAAGGAAGAGAAGTCGGTTCTCGAGATCGTCAGCAGTGCCCTTCGAAGCGCGTGACGGCGCCGGGGCATCGAGCTCGATGGTTCGCCTGACCGCCTCGCTTCTCGGCTCGTTTCTGCTGGTGCCGCAGCTGCTCGCGGTCCCGGAACCCGCCATTCCGCATCGTCCCGTTCACACCTACTCGATCGTGGCCCGCGATGCCGCGACGGGGGAGCTCGGCGTGGCGGTCCAGTCGCACTGGTTCTCGGTCGGGTCGAGCGTGGCCTGGGCCGAGGCCGGAGTCGGAGCCGTGGCCACGCAGTCGTTCATCGACCCGAGCTACGGTCCCCTCGGTCTCGCTCTGATGCGCGCCGGACGCAGCGCGCCCGATGCGCTGAAGGGGCTCCTGCTCGCCGATGAGGGACGCGACGTGCGTCAGGTGGCGATGATCGACGCCGCCGGCCGCGTCGCGGCGCACACCGGCGCGAAGTGCATCCCCGCCGCCGGAGATGTCGTCGGCGAAGGCTTCTCCGTCCAGGCGAACCTGATGGAGAAGGACACCGTCTGGCCCGCGATGGCGAAGGCGTTCGAAGCGTCGCGCGGGGACCTGGCCGATCGGATGCTCGCGGCGCTCGAAGCCGCCGAGGCGCAGGGGGGCGACATACGCGGCAAGCAATCGGCCGCGCTTCTCGTCGTGAAGGGCACCTCGAGCGGCCGGCCGTGGCAGGAGCGTCTCTTCGACCTGCGCGTGGAGGACCACGCGTCGCCGGTCGTGGAGCTGCGGCGGCTGGTCACTCTGCAGCGCGCGTACAACCTGATGAACGCGGGCGACCTCGCGGTCGAGAAGAAGGACGACGCCGGAGCGTTGAAGGCCTACTCTGCGGCCGGAGCGATGGTTCCGGACAATGCCGAGATGGCCTACTGGCACGCCGTCGCCCTCGTGAACATGGGCCGCGTCGACGAGTCGCTGCCCGTCTTTGCGAAGGCCTTCCGTCTCCATCCGAAGTGGCGGGACCTGACGCCCCGGCTTCCGAAGGCGGGGCTGCTACCGGACGATCCGAAGCTCATCGCCCGAATCGTCGCGGTGAAGTAGCCGGCTACGCCGCCGCGCTTTTTTCTCCGGTCAGCTTCGCCTTGGCCCGCATCACACCCATCATCGTCGCCGTCATGGCAGAGATGAAAACCATGAAGGGCCCGTGCTTCTCCGCATAGCGACCCAGCACGTAGCTCCAGCCGATGGGGTAGCCGCGATGGGCTCGTTTCGCGAGCGCGCCGAGACGCTCGAAGCCGGAGTGCACGAGCTCCACGCGCGTCGCTGCGCCGCCGGCCTCCGCGGTGAAGCGGACCTCGACGTCCTGCGCCCGGGCCGGATCGTCGCCGGGATGCCAGGTGAACGCGACGCGGTGCGGCGGCTGCCAGGCGGTGATCGTGCCCCAGACGCACTCGCGCCCGCCGCGGATGCGTTCTACGATGCGGCCGCCCTCACGGCCTTCCATGACGACGGTTTCTGCTTCGCGCTGGCCGACGGAATGGGAGGGGAGGGGCCACCACGCGGCCATCTCCGCGGTGAAGCGCCGGAAGGCCTTCTCTGGCGGTGCCTTGACGGTGACGGATTTTCGGATGGGCGGAAAAGCGGCCGCGGATTCGGCTGTAGCGTGTCGGGTCATGACGTCACTCCTCGAAAGATTTCCTGTAAGCGTCGAGAGCGTCGGTCCACATGCGGTCGGCGTACTCGCGGAGGTCCGCGAGGCCGGCCGGATCGAGGCGGTAGAGGCGGCGCTGCGCCTGCGGCCGGCTGGCGACGAGGCGGGCGCCGCGCAGCACCCGGAGGTGCTGCGACACGGCCGGCTGGGAGACGCGGAGCTGCCGGGCCAGCTCTCCGACGGCATGGGGGCGGCGCCGGAGGCGCTCGACGAGCCGGCGGCGCGTCGGGTCGGCCAGGGCCTGGAGCGCTTGTGCATAAGCCATGACTAATATAAGTATAGGATTATGGTATCCGCGTCAAGGGAGACGCCGGACCGGAGGAGGCCCATGAAAGCGACGCTGTGGCTCCGGATCGCATCGGTCTTCGTGTTCCTGTTCTTTCTGGGCCATACGGCCGCCGTCCTGATTCCCAAGAAATCGAGCGGTCCGGCCGAGGACGCCGCGGTGTCCGCCATGAAGGCGTTCCGCTTCGACGCGATGGGGACCGAGCGAACTCTCTGGAACTTCTGGGACGGCTTCAACTACATCCTGAGCGTCCACGTCCTGGCCCTCGCCGTTCTCGCCTGGCAGCTGGCGCGAGGGGCCCGGAGGAACCCGGTCGGAGTTCGTCCGCTCGTTCTCACGCTCGGCCTGGGCCTTCTCGGGACGGGCATCCTGTGCTGGAAGTACTTCTTCGTCCTGCCCGCAGCCTTCTCGACGGTGGCCGCGGCCTTCTCCCTCCTGGCATGGTGGTCGCTCCGCAACCCCGCCCAGCGTCCGGCGGAATAGACTTGGCCCGGCAGGAGGTCGACATGCTTCGGAAACGAGCCGCGGTCCTTGCTGTGGTGCCCCTGGCCCTCGCCGCGCTCTCGGCCCTCGCCGCCGGCGCCGAAGACAAGCCCAAGCCCATCGAGACGTTCACCTGCTTCGGCGCTCAGATGGAGCGCGGCCGGTCGGGGACCATCGAGTTCACCATCTACCGCTGGTCGAGCGACGCCGAGCGCGAGAAGCTGCTCACGACGCTGCAGGAGTTCGGGCGCGACCGGCTGATCGACGAGCTCATGAAGATCCGGCCGGTCGTCGGCTACATGCGCACGCCCAATTCGATCGGATACGACCTCTACTACGCGCGCAACAATCTGCTGCCCGACGGCGGCCGGCAGGTGGTGATGGCCACCAACCGCCGAGTCGCCATCGGTGAAGCCGCGACGTCCCAGCGCTCGATGCAGTACCAGCTGACCGTGATCGAGCTGCACGTGGACAAGGACGGGAAGGGCGAGGGCAAGATGGTCCCGGCCGCCAAGATCAGCTGGGACACGAAGAAGAAGGCGATCGAGATCGAGAACTACCGCGCGTTGCCGATCGATCTCATCAACGTCACGGCCAAGACGCCCTGACGCGGCGCAGACCGGACCCTACGCGGAGAGCACCATCGG
This sequence comes from uncultured Acidobacteriota bacterium, assembly GCA_963782585.1. Classification (GTDB taxonomy): domain Bacteria; phylum Acidobacteriota; class Thermoanaerobaculia; order UBA5066; family Gp7-AA6; genus DAHUXD01. The sequence goes on along the minus strand of CAWAKL010000002.1, from coordinate 307,747 downwards.
CGGCTGGCCCTTCATGCGGTGCATGAAGCGGCCGAGGCGGACGTTGAGCCGGTGCTTGCGGGCGAGAAACGGGATCGGCGGCGCCTGACGAACCCCGAGCCGCTTGCGCAGACGCAGGAGGAGAAAGTTGTCCGGGACCGCGCGAAGCCCGCGCTCGACCGCCTCGATGGCGTCCTTGCGCGAGCCGCCGAGCAGATGGAGCTGCGAGAGGCACCAATAGATGTGAGGGTTGCGCGGATCGGCCAGCTGGGCCCTCTTGCAGAGGTCGAGCCCCCGGCGAAGCTCCCTGTTGTGCCCGAGGCAAAGCGCGTAGCTGGCGAGCCCCGAAGCCGGAACCGTCTCGCCCCGAGCCGCAAACCGGGCGACGTAGCTCCCGAACAGCGAACTCGCCCGGGGCCAGTGCTCGCGTTTGACCGCTTCACGGCCGGCCTCGAGCAGTTCTTCGTCCGAGTACTCGTCGAATTCCATCGAATCGCCTCCTGCACCGCCGGGCGGCGGTTGCCCCATTCTAGAACGACCCGCGGTCAGGCCGTCAGACGGTGGCCGGGCGGGGCGGCCCGGCGGCTCGCCACGAAGCGCCGCAGCGTGCGCGCCATCCAGGCGAAGAGCAGGATCGCGAGGACAACGACCCCCGCGGCCACGCAGGCCGCGGCAATCGGGTACTTCACGGCGAGGAAGATCAGAAAGGCAGTCAGGCCGTCCTCGGCGATCGAGGCGACCCAGTTGGTCACCGGCTCGGGGCTCGTGTTGAGGACGGCACGTGTCGAGGACTTCAGGCCGTGCGCGGACAGAGCGACGCCGCCGCAGACGAGGGTCGCCATGATGCGCCAGTGCTCGGGCACGCCGGTTCCGGCAAACGCCGCCCACCCCAGGAGGGCGGCCGCGGGAACCCGGATGAACGTGTGCACCAGATCCCAGACCGAATCCACGATCGGGATCTTGTCGGCGAGAAACTCGACGACGTAGAGCGACGCCGCGACGATGATGACCCACGGGTGCGTCAGGACCGAGAGTCCTCCCGGGAGTGCGACGACGCCCGCGCGGCCCAGGAACCCGAGGACGGCGACCGTGGCGTAGAGGCGGAGCCCGGAGGCGACGGCGGCGCCGAGCAGGAGACCGATGAGGGGAACCAAGCTTTCAGCCATCAGCTTTCAGCTGTCAGCCAGAGGTGGAATTGGTGTCTGGCTGAAAGCTGACAGCTGAGAGCTGACAGCCTGCGACCTCAACCCAGCTTTTCCTCCAGGATCTTCTTCGCCTGCTCCGCGCGGAACTCCGACAGCTTCTTCGCGAGCTCGGGCCGCTTGCCGGCGAGTATGGCGACGGCGAAGAGTCCGGCATTCACGGCGCCGGGCTTGCCGATTGCGAACGTGGCGACGGGGATTCCGCCCGGCATCTGCACCGTCGAGAGGAGCGAATCGAGGCCCTTCAGCGACGCGCTTTCCATCGGCACACCGAGGACCGGCAGCGTCGTGTGGGCGGCGGCGACTCCGGCCAGGTGCGCCGCGCCGCCCGCGCCCGCGACGAGAACCTCGAGGCCGCGCGTCGCCGCGCTCGTCACGTACTCGGTCGTTTCCTTCGGGGTGCGGTGGGCCGAGAGCACGCGGCTCTCGCTCGCGACGCCGAACTTCGTCAACGTCTCCGAGACGTTCCGCATGACGTCCCAGTCGGACTTCGAGCCCATCAGGATGCCGACGAGCGGCTTGTCGTTCGTCACGGCGTCATTCTCCCTGTCCGAGCGAGTAGCCTCGCTCACCGTCGTAGTCGTAGAGGCTCACGGCCTGCGCGAACGCAATGTCGGCCGCGGCCAGGCGGCCGAGCAGCGCGGCGACCGTGGAGTAGGGCATGGCGCTTCCGCTCGCGCCCATGTGGCGGCAGCGGAACTGGTCGCCTCGAAACGTCTCCGCCATGCCGTCGGGCCAGACCTTGACGCCGCGGCTCGTCAGCATCGTCAGGCGGAACTCCGGTCCGGCGAGCGGCGAAAGCTTCGCCGCCAGCGCGTCCGAGTCGCGGCTCTCCCAGTTGACGTAGACGTCGACGCCCTTGAGCTCCCGGACGGGCGTCGCGAGAGGCGTCTCGGGCGGGTGCGCGGCGGCCCTCGGGCCGGCCGCGTAGGAGACGGCCTTCAGCTTGTGCGGCCGCCGGCCGATCCGTGCCACCACGGCCTGCGCGAACTCCTTCGTGCCGACCTTCTCCTTGCTCACGCCCTCGTCGTAGATGTCGTAGGTGTGGATGCCGTCCTCGATCGTCGTGAGCCAGGCGTTGTGGACGGCCTCGGCGACGTCGGGCTGGCCGATGTGGACGAGCATCATCACCGCGCCGAGCAGCAGGCCGGAGGGGTTTGCGAGGTTCTGTCCGGCGCGCCGCGGGCGCCGAGCCGTGAATCGCCTCGAACATCGCGTAGTTCTCGCCGATGTTGGCCGACCCGGCCAGGCCGACCGAGCCGGCGATCTGTGCGGCGACGTCGGAGAGCATGTCGCCGTAGAGGTTCGGCATCACGATGACGTCGAAGACCTCGGGCGTGTCGGCGAGCTTGGCGGCGCCGATGTCGACGATCCAGTGCTCGTTGCTCGATGTCCGGGTAGTGCTTGCGCGATCTCGTCGAAGACCTTGTGGAAGAGCCCGTCGGTCATCTTCATGATGTTGTCTTTGGTGAAGCAGGTCACCTTCTTGCGGTTGTTGCGCCGCGCGTACTCGAAGGCGTAGCGGACGATCTTCTCGCGAGCCCGGCCGGCGTGATGAGCTTCAGGCACTCGTACACGTTGGCGGATCTGCGGTACTCGATGCCGGCGTAGAGGTCCTCTTCGTTCTCGCGCACGATGACGACGTCCATGACCGGATGCTTCGTCGTCGACGAACGGGTGAGTAGGAGACGCACGGCCGGACGTTGGCGTAGAGGCCCGAGCGTCTTGCGGGTCGTGACGTTGAGGCTCTTGAAGCCGCCGCCCTGGGGCGTCGTGATCGGGGCCTTCAGGAAGACCTTCGTCCGCTCGAGGGATTTCCAGGCGCGAGGGCGCGATGCCGGCCGAGTTGCCCGCGCAGGTAGACCTTCTCGCCGATCTCGATCTTCTCGATGTCGAGCCGCGCGCCGGCCTTCTCGAGGATGAGAAGCGTCGCGTCCATGATCTCGGGGCCGATGCCGTCGCCCCGGGCGACCGTGATGGGAACCGCGTCCGCCACGTGTCCTCCACGAACCGAATCGTCTGGAATCGGCGCCCCGCGCCGGCGAGGGGGAAACTTATCATCGGACGGCCATGGTCTCCGACCCTCTCGAAACCGGCGTACGCGCGCTCGCCGCGCGCCTCGCAAAGAGTCCGCGGATCACGGTGGTGACCGGAGCCGGCGTCTCGGCGGCGAGCGGGATACCGACGTTTCGGGGTTCCGGCAGGCCTCTGGAAGAGTTTCCGGCCCGGAGAGCTCGCGACGCCGGAGGCGTTCGATCGGGACCCGCTCCTCGTGTGGGAGTGGTACGCGTGGCGCCGCGAGCTCGTGGCGCAGGCCCGTCCCGAACCGCGCCCACGAGGTGCTCGCGGAGTGGAGCCGGCGCTATCCGGCGTTTCGACTCGTAACCCAGAACGTCGACGGCTTGCACGAGCGCGCGGGCACGCGCAACGTCACGCGCTTCCACGGCTCGCTCTGGACGGTGGCGTGCCGGGCGCGCTGCGACGATGCGCCGGCGGAGGGCTGGGAGCACGAGGGAGCGTTCCCCGAGCTGCCTCCCCGCTGCCCGCGCTGTGGCGGCCTCGCGCGGCCCGGGGTGGTGTGGTTCGGCGAAGCCATCCCACCCGAAGCCCTCCGCGCCGCCTCGGAGGCGGTCGACTGCGACGTCTTCCTCGCGGTGGGGACCTCCGCGGTCGTCTATCCGGCCGCGGGCCTCATCCACGAGGCCGGCGCCCGGGGCGCCTTTACCGTCGAGATCAACCCGGACGCCACCGCGGCGACGGTTGCCGTGGACCTGGCCCTCGCCGGGCCGGCCGAGGTGGTGCTCGACCGGATCGAGAGTAGTATTCTTGAAGGTCGGTGAAAAAAGCTCTCTGGGTCGTCCTGGCGGTGGGTATCGCTCTGGCCGGGGCGTGGGGGTACGGGGAGCTGGTTCGTCATGAGAACGACGCGGGCCAGCCCGTCCGCCTCCTCGCCATCGCGGAGGAGCAGAGCCTCGCGCTTTCCTTTTCGCGCCGCGGCCGACTGACGACGCGCGTTCCCGAAGAAGGCGAGCCGATCGAGAAGGGCAAGCAGGTCGCCCGGATCGAGGAGCCCGGCCTCTCCGAAGACGCCTCCGACATCGAGCGGCAGATCTCCCAGGTCCACGCCCAGGACCGTTCGCGCCTCCAGGAGATCGAGAAGCTCCGGGCGCAGTTCGCCGCGGTCGCGTCCGACGAGCGGCGCATGGCGCGGCTCGTGAAAGAGGGCGTCTCGCCCGCGGCCAGCCTCGAGTCCCTCCAGCACCAGCGCGAGGCGATCGCGGCCGAGATTCGGGCGCGCGAAGCCGAAGAAGGCGACCTCGAGGCCCAGGAGCAGGCGCTCAGGGTCCGCCTCGACAAGATCCACGTCTTCGAGAAGGAAGGCGTGCTCGTCTCTCCCTCGAGCGGCACGGTCCTCACGCGGCATCACCGCGAGGGCGAATGGGTCGAGCCGGGGCAGGCCGTCGTCACGCTGCAGATCGACGCGCCGTATCTTCGCGTCGAGGTGCCGGAGGAGCGGCTCTCCTCGTTCGTCGTCGGCAAGACCGTGACCGTCTGGCCGCAGGCCCGTCCCAACGCGCGTTTCCAGGCGAAGATCGTCTCGATCAAGCCGCGCTCCGAGTTTGCGACCCGCAAGAACTGGGGACTCCAGAGCCGGGACCTGCAGACCTTTTCCGTGCGGCTGCAGCCGGTCAACGCCACCGTCGTCTCCGGCCAGACCTTCGTGGTCGCCGCCGGCAGCGAGACGCCGAGGGCGTGAGCTCGACCCCGGCGACTTCCGCCATCGAGGTCGAGCAGCTGACCAAGCGCTTCGGCGACCAGGTCGCCGACGACGCAGTCTCCTTTCGCGTCCGTCCCGGCGAGACCTTCGGCCTCCTCGGCCCCAACGGCGCCGGCAAGACGACCCTGATCCGCATGCTCACGACCCTCCTGCCCCCGACCTCGGGAACGGCGAGGATCGAGGGCCGGGACGTGGTCACGGAACGAGGCGCCGTCCGGCGGCTGATCGGCACGGTCTCGCAGGCCCAGACGACCGACGAGAACCTGACCGTCCGCGAGAACCTCTCCGTCCAGGGAAAGATGTACGGGCTCTGGGGCCGGAGGCTGTCCGAGCGCATCGAGCGGCGGCTGCGCCAGGTCGGCCTCTGGGAGCGCCGCCGGCAGAGGACCGAGCAGCTCTCGGGAGGCATGCGCCGCCGGCTCGAGATCGCCCGCGGCGTGCTCCACTCGCCGCGCGTCCTCTTCCTCGATGAGCCGACGACGGGTCTCGACCCGCAGAGCCGCCGTTCCATCTGGGACATGTTCGACGACATGCGCGAGCGCGACCCCGAGCTCGCGATCGTGCTGACGACCCACGCGATGGAGGAAGCCGACTACCTCTGCGATCGCATCGCGATCATGGACGAGGGGAAGGTCCTCTGCGAGGACACGCCGCAGGCCCTCAAGCGCGGCATCGAGTCGGGCGAGCGCGTCGAGCTCGGGACGGACCGCGAGATCGCGGCCGTCGACCGCGAGGCCATCGCGTCGGCCGGAGCGGCGCAGGCCCGGTTCGTTTCCGGAAACCTCGTCCACTTCACGGCGAAGCCGGGCGAGGGGGCCGGACGCCGGGTCGCGCGGCTTCTCGAGGACCGCGGCTACCACATCGTGCACCTGACGATCGGCCTCGTGACGCTCGAGGACGTTTTCTTCTCCTACACGGGACGGGCGCTGCGCGAGGCATGAGCCCCGCTCGAAAAGATCGTCCGCCGGCGCGCGGGCTCGGGCTCGCGTTTCTCGGCATCGCCGCGATCGGGCAGCGCGCGTTTCTGACGCTCTGGCGTCAGCCGGTGCTCGTCGTGTCGACGATGCTCTTTCCGCTGGTCTACCTCGTGATCCTCGGCAACGCCATGAACCGCCCCCTCGAGCGGCTTCCGCTCGCCGTCGTGGACGAGGCCGGGAACGCGTACTCGGCGGAATGCCAGCGCGGCGTGATGGCGCTCCAGACCGGCCGCGGGCTCGTCGCCGCGACGCTGGTCCCGGACAGGACCGAGGCGCTCGACGGGCTGCGCCGCAGCCTCTACCGGGGCGTGTGGGTGCTGCCGTTCGGGCTCTCGCCGCGAGGGCCCGCGCCGTCGTTCATCGGCGACAACACGGACCGTTTTTCCAACGACGCGCTCCAGTCGGCGCTCGCGCAGATCTGGCAGGAGGTCGCGGCGCCGAAGAACGTTCCGCCCTCGGCGCCGCCCGTGCGGCTGGAAGCGTATCCGTACCTCGACTACCTGACCTACCTCGGCCCCGCGGTCGTCTGTCTGGCGATCTTCATGGGCTCGATGGTGTCGGGCGGACTGCAGGTGCTCGAGGACCGCATGTACGGGTACCACGAGGGGTACCTCGTCACGCCGATCTCCACCGGCACGCTCGTCGCGGGCCACATCCTGGCCGGGGCCGTCGTCGCTTCGATCGCGGGCGGGCTCGTGCTCGTCGCCGTCGTCGCCGTCACGCCGGTGCCTCTCGCGAGCGGCGCGAACCTCGCGGCGGCCTTCCTCACGGTGTTTCTGACGTCCCTCTCGATCGCCGCCCTCTGGTTTCTGCTGTTCGCGCGGGCGAAGAGCGCGAGCCTTCTCCGGGGCATGTTCGGCATCATCAACGTCCTGCTGTTCTTCCCCTCGGGCGCGCTCTACCCGATCGAGTCCTATCCGCCCTGGCTCGCGAAAGTCGCGGCGATCGACCCGCTGACGTACGGCGTGCGGGCCCTCCGCAACCTTCTTCTGCGCGGCGCCGCGCCCTCCGCGGCCTACGCCGACTGGGTGTTTCTCGCGACGTTCACGCTCGTCTGCGCGGTGCTGACGAAGGTGCTGTTCCGGCGCGAGGTGTAGAGGCGCACGTCGTCCTGACGTTTTCGCCCGTCATCCTGAGGAGCGAAGCGACGAAGGATCCCGGACTCGCAGCGCCGCGTTCAAGTCCGGGATCGTTACCGCCGACCTGCGGTCGGCGTTGCCTACTGCCGTGGGTCTGCCTCCGGTGGCCGGCTCGGGCCTGCGGCCCTCAGGATGACGGCGAACGTCTCAGGTAATTCTCGAACTCCTCGGGATGCGCCGCGCGGGCCCGCGCCTCCTCGAGCTCGACGACGCCCTCGTTCACGAGACGCGCGAGGGACTCTTCGAGAGTCACGGAGCCCTGCTTCTTCGTGATCGCGATCTCCTGGTGAAGGTGCTGGAGCGCGTTCTTGCGGACGTGCTGCCGGGCGCCGTAGGAGACGAAGAGGAGCTCGGCGGCGGCGGCGCGTCCTCCGCCCTTCTTCGGAAGGAGCGTCTGCGTGAGCACCGCGGCGAGCGCCATCGAGAGCTCCTGGCGGATGGTGTTCTGGCGCTCGGGCGGGAAGGAGTCGGCGACGCGGGAGACGGTCGAGGCCGCGTCGGTCGTGTGGACGGTCGAGAAGACGAGGTGGCCGGTCTCGGCGGCGGCGAGCGCGATGCGCATCGTCTCGGGGTCCCGCATCTCGCCGACGACGATCACGTCGGGCGCCTGCCGCATCGCCGCGCGCAGGGCCGTCGGAAAGTCCGGAGCGTCGATGCCGATCTCGACCTGCTCGACGAGACACGTCCGATGCGGGTGCTCGTACTCGACCGGGTCCTCGATCGTGACGACGTGCCGCGCGTCGCGGCGGTTGATCTCGTCGACGAGCGCCGCGAGCGTCGTGGTCTTTCCGGATCCCGTGGGCCCGCCGATGAGCACGAGGCCGCGCGGCAGACGGGTCAGGGCCTCGACGCCGGCGGGAAGCCCGAGCGAGGCGAGTCTGGGAGGCTGGACCGGGAGAGCCCGGACCGCCGCGGCGGGACGGCCGCGCTCCCGATGCAGGTTGACCCGGAAGCGGCCGAGCCCTCGGACGCGGTGCGAGGCGTCGGCGATCCCCGCCTCGCGGTACTGGGCCCGCGCGTGGCGGGGGAGCGCCGGCACGACGGCCTCCTCGATCTCCTCGCCGGAAAGCGGCCCGCCGGAAAGCGGAGAGATGCGCCCGTCGATGCGCACGGACGGCGGCGCGCCGGCCACGAGCAGCAGGTCGCTGCCCGAACGCGTCACGAGCTCCTGGAGCCAGGTGTCGAGCCGGACGGAGTCCGCTCCCGCCTCGGCGGTGCCCGCGGTTCGATCCGGAGCGCCGAGCGGATCTTCGTTGAGCTCGCGAATCAGCGCGTTGATGTCGGGGGTGTCTTCCACGATCCTGAACCGCGCCGGGCTTCAGCCCGCGAGGTGCCAGTCGGTGTGCGGCGCCTTGTTCTCGAAGATCCAGGCGCGGAAGAGGCGGCCGTACGTCGTCGGCTTCCAGCCGATCTCGTCGAAGAACGGCTTGAGCGCGAAGTGCAGCTTCCGCAGGTTGTAGAACGGCACGCCCGTGAAGTAGTGGTGCTCGAGGTGGTACGCCGAGGAGAGGTACCAGAACTCCCAGAAGCGGCTGGGCTTCAGGATCGAGCCCCACTTCGCCGGGTCCTGCGGGTCGATCGCGTAGTGCTGGCCCAGGCGGTTCAGGGCGAACGCGATCGGAAAGACCAGGAACACGGGGACGAGATACACGCGCGCCGCCACCGCGAAGCCGCCGATCGCCCAGACCGCGGCCAGCACCGAAAGGTGAAACAGGATCGTGACGAGGCGCTCCGCGGCGATCTTCCTGCGGAGCTCCTCCGGATAGGTCGCCGTTTCCTTGCGCGCCGCGCGGAAGTAGATCGGGAACAGCGCGGGCGTGAAGTAGAGGAGCTTGAACCAGGGCTTGTTGATCTTCGGCGAGAGGTAGTGGCGCTTCGGGTCCGCCTCGGCGTCGCCGAGCTCGGCGTGATGCGTCAGATGCCAGCGGGTGAACTGCGAGGCGGAGATGCCCGACGGGATCGCGTAGAGGAGCGAGAGGACCCGGTCTCCCTTCGGGTGCGGTCCGTTGAAGACCGCGTGGTGAAGCGCGTCGTGGAGAAGCACCGTGAAGTTGAAGACGGTCCAGCCGGAGACGAGGGCCGCCGGAATCCAGATCCACGGCTGCGGATAAATCCAGGCGATCGCCGACGCGGCGAGGAGCATCGCGAACTGGCGTGCCGCGACGAGGAAGTGCCGCGCCGGGCTCTTGCGGTGGAGCTCCTTGAGGAGATCGTGCGGAATCGCCTTGTTCAGTCGGTGGCGCAGGTCCTTCGAGACCTTGGACCAGTAGTGCTCGCCCGGGGCGAGGTCCTCGGGGCGGGGGAGCGGGGCGGTGCCGGGGGTCGGGATGGCGCTCATCGGTTTCGTCGCCCCTGCGAAAACCTTCGTCGGGGCGCCCCTATTCTCACATAGCAGAGAGGCCTTAATCTGCTTGCCCGTGAAGGACATCCGCGCTCGCCGACTCCTCGAAGCACTCCATCGGGCCGCCCTTGCGGGAGCGGATCCGGAGGCCGCCGTGGCGCGCTCGCTCGCGCAGGCCCCGGTGCGGCGGGCCCTCGAGTCGGGCGGCCGGGTCGGGCTGTTCGCGGCGGGGAAGGCGGCCGCCGGGATGGCGCGGGCGGCCCTGGCCCGTCTCGGTCCCCGCGCGCCCGCGCTCGTCGTGCTCCCCCGCGGGCATTCCGCGCGCGGTCTTCCGAGGCGCGCCGTCGCGTTCGCCGCGCATCCGGAGCCCGACGTATCGAGCCTGCGGGCGGGGCGGCGAGCGCTCCGGTTCTTTCGGAGCTTCGGGCGTGACGACACGATCCTCTGTCTCCTCTCCGGCGGAGCGTCCTCGCTTCTCGCGGTGCCGCGCGAGGGCGTGACGCTTGCGCAGAAACGACGTCTGGTCCGGGCGCTCGCTCGAACGGGCGCTTCGATCGCCGTCCTCAATCGTCTCCGGACAAAGCTCTCGGCGATCAAGGGCGGGCGCCTGGGAAGGTCTACGGCGGCGAGGCTCGTCACGTTGGTCCTTTCCGACGTTCCCGGCGATCGCGCCGCTCTCGTCGGTTCGGGGCCGACCATCCGTGGTCGCCGGGGAGATCTCGTGCGCGTCGTCGGTTCCAACCGCTCCGGACTTCTGGCCGCGGCGCGCGAGGCCCGCAAGCGCGGGAGAAATCCGGTCCTCGAGACGCGGCGGCTCTCGGGCGAGGCGAGGCAAGCCGGACGGAGGCTGGCCCGTCGCGCGAGAAGTCTCCGCGCGGGCTCGGTTCTCCTCGCGGGAGGAGAGACGACCGTCGCGCTCGCGGGGTCGCGGGGCCGCGGCGGTCGTTGTCTCGAGCTCGCGCTCTCCGCGGCGCGGGAGCTCGACGGCGACGGCTCGGTGGATTTGCTCGCCGCGGGCTCCGACGGCCAGGACGGCAGCTCCGGAGCGGCCGGGGCCTTCGCCGACGGCACGACCGTGTCGCGCGCGCTGGCTTGCGGGCTCTCTCCGGCGAAAACACTCGAGCGGCACGACACCCGGCGCCTCTTCGCGGCGCTCGGGGATCTGTTCGTGACCGGGCCGACGGGCACGAACGTGGGCGACTGGGTCTTTTTGCTACGCCGCTGAACCGGCGGGTAGGCCCCGGAAGCTCCTATAATTCGCTGTTTCGCATGCCTCAGACACCGACCGCCCGCGAGCGCGCCACGAAGGAGCGCTTCACCGAAGAGCCCAACCGCTTCGGCGCGTACCGGCTCGCCATCGGCTTCCCGAATTCCTACGAAGTCGGCATGTCGAACCTCGGCTTCCAGTGGGTGTATCGCCTGTTCAACCGCATCCCCGACGTCGTCTGCGAGCGGTTCTTTCACGAGGAGGGCGAGCCCGCGGTCACCTTCGAAACCGGGACGCCACTCTCCCAGTTCGGCCTGCTGGCCTGGTCCCTGTCGTGGGAGATGGACGTCGTCCACATCCTGCGCACGCTGCAGAAGGCGGGCATCCCCGTGCGGCGCGAGGCGCGGGACGAGAGGCACCCGATCCTTCTCGTCGGAGGCGACATCGCGCGGATGAACCCGGCCGCGCTTTCGCCCTTCGTCGACGCCTTCGCCCTCGGCGACGGCGAGCGCCTCGTGCCGAGGCTCGCGGAGCTTCTGATGTCGGGCCTCGACCGCGACGGCTTTCTCGCCGCGGCGGCGAAGGTGCCCGGCCTCTTCGTGCCGGCCGTGCAGGGCGGGCGCGCCGAGGCCGCCGAGAACGGCAAGGTCGTCATCCAGCAGCCGATGTCGCGCAAGGACATCGGTCCCGAGTTCGAGGTGCCCCACACCACGATCCTGACGCCCCAGACCGAGCTCGCCGACAAGCTCCTGATCGAGATCTCGCGGGGCTGCACCGAGATGTGCCGCTTCTGCTGGGCGGCCTATGCGATGGCGCCCGTGAAGCAGTATCCGGCGGCGTCGATCCTCAAGGTCGCGCGCGAGGCGCGCCCGCTGACGGATCGGACCGGGCTCATCGCGACCGCGGTCTGCGACCATCCCGAGATCATCACGATCCTCGAAGGGCTGGCCTCGCTCGGGTACCACATCGCGCTGTCCTCCATCAAGATCGATGCGATCGAGGACCCGATCCTCGAGGTGCTCGCTCGTCAGGGAGAGCGGGCGCTCGCGATCGCTCCCGAGGCCGGCAACGAGCGGCTCCGCCGTCACATCAACAAGAAGGTCTCCGACGCGATGCTCGACGAGAAGGCGCGCCTCGTCTTCGCGCGCGGCTTCACGCGTCTGAAGCTCTACCTGCAGGTCGGGCTGCCGTCGGAGACCGACGAGGACGTGCGCGACATCGTGCGGCTGACCGAACGGCTGCACGGGATCGCGGTCGAAGAGGGTCGCCGGCTCGGCCGCGTCGCCGAGATCGTGCCGTCGCTCAACGCGTTCATTCCGAAGCCCCACACGCCCTACGAGGATCAGCCCCTCGCCGAGGAGGACCTGCTCCGCGACCGCCTGGGATTGCTCCAGCGGGAGCTCTCGCGGATTCCCAACGTCGTCTTCCGCGGGATGCCCGTGGGCGAAGCCGTCTGGGAGGCGTTCCTCGCCAAGGTCGACGAGTCGGGCGCCGACATCCTCGAGGAGGCTGCGTCCGGCGTTCCCGTCCGGCGCCTCCTCAAGACCCACAAGGCTCGCATCGCGGCCGTCGTGCGGCCGCAGTCCGTTCTGCCGGCGGCCCCTTCGGCTTCGCCGGCGCCCTGGTCCTTCATCTCCAAGCGTTGAAACCCCCACAAGAGGAGGTTCCGTGAAGCTTCGCATGCGCGCCCGGCTCGCCACCCTCGCCCTGACCCTCGCCGCCGGCACTCTCGCGGCGCTCGACTACCCGGTGATGCCCCCGAATCCCGCCGCCTACAAGGCGCGGCGCGACAAGTTCATGGCGAAGCTCCCGCCGAAATCGATCGTGATCCTGCGCTCGGCGCCCATGCGCAACATGTCGAACGACGTCGAGTACCTCTATCGCCAGAACTCCGACTTCTTCTACCTGACCGGGATCGTCGACGAGGAAGTCACGGTCGTCCTGCGGCCCGACGCCGCGGACGGCAAGAAGTACATCGCCTTCGTTCGCCCGCGCGACCCGCGCCGGGAGTCCTGGGACGGCATCCGCGTCGGCCCGAACGAAGCCGTCGCGTCCTGGGGCGTCGACGCGGTGTTCGAGCACAAGGACTTCGATTCGAAGATGTCGGAGTTCGACCGCAACACGTACCGCTCGAGCGGGTTTATGGCGGACGCCGAAACGTTGTACCTCCTCGACGGGGACGACGAGGAGTGGCTGGAGAAGTTCCGCGAGAGCTACGACCCGCTGGCGAATCGGCGGAGCGGGCCTTCGACGATCGTCGACGCGCGCGCGCTCATCCACGAGATGCGGCTCATCAAGGACGAGGAGGACATCCGCTTTCTCCGGCGCGTGGCCGAGATGTCGGCCCAGGGCCATATCCGCGCGATGCAGACGGCGGCGCCGGGGCGCTGGGAGTTCGAGGTGCAGGAGGCCCACGACGGCTTCTGCGCGCGCAACGGATCGCGGCGGATGGCCTATCCGTCGATCGCCGGCTCGGGCCCCAACTCCTGCATCCTCCACTACCACCAGAGTGACCGCCAGATGAAGGACGGCGAGGTCCTCCTGAACGACTCCGGATGCGAATACGGGTTCTACGCGACGGACATCACACGGACCTATCCGGTCAACGGCAAGTTCTCGCCCGAACAGCGCGCGATCTACGACATCGTCCTCGCCGCCCAGAAGGCGGGGCTGGCCGTGGTCAAACCCGGCGTGTCGCACGACGAAGTCGAGAAGGCCGCGGCGATCACCAGCGCGGAAGGCCTCGTCAAGCTGGGCCTGCTCTCGGGAGACCCCGCCCAGCTCGTGAAGTCGTTCGGTCACCGGAAGTTCACGCTCCACGGCGTGTCCCACTGGGTGGGCTTCGACGTCCACGACCCGAACCCCTACGCTCTGCCCGGGCAGGCGTCGCGGCCGCTCGAAGCGGGCATGGTCTTCACGATCGAGCCCGGGATCTACATTCCGGCCAACGCGCCGGGCGTGGACCCGAAGTGGTGGAACATCGGCGTGCGGATCGAGGACACGATCCTCGTCACTCCGACCGGCGCCGACTGCCTCTCGTGCTCGGCTCCGAAGGAGCCCGCCGACGTCGAGAAGGCGGTGCGGTCGGGGAAAAAGAAATGACCGGCGGCGCGCGATAGCGAGGCCGCCGGTCATCCTGAGGCGCGTGGCGCCGAAGGATCCCGTCCTATTTGGCGGGAGGCACCAAAACCCGTAGCGTCTCGTTCCCCATTCGGCACTCCACCGGCGTCTGCAGCACGCAGTCGCCGTCGCAATGGATGTCGACGGGGTAGTCCTCAAGGGCGCGGATCGCGACCCGCCGTCCGCGCACCACGCGCGCGAGGCCGCTGGCGACGTGCCCGCCCCGCCGGCGCTGCATCTCCCGGAAGAGCTTGTAGAGGCTCGCGCGGTCGCGGTGGGCGAAGAGAAGCACGTCGAAGTCGTCCCGATCGAGGCCGGCGTCGGGAGCGATGATCCAGTTCCCCGCGTAGTGCCGCGCCCGGCAGACGACGGCGAACGTTGCGGGGTACTTCGTGCCATCGATCTCGACCTCCAGGCGCGGGAACTCGTACTGGAGAAACTCCGACAGCGCCGTGCCGAAGATGCCGGCCCTCCCGAGGTGACGCTTGAGGAGGAGGTTCATCTGTCCCATGATCCGCGCGTCGATCCCGACGCCGGCCCAGAGAAGGAAGAGGCGGCCGTCCACGTGGCCGAATCGAATTTCTCGCGGCACACCACGTGACGAGCAGGTCCTCCGCCTTCTCGACGGACAGGGGGATCCCGAGCTCGACGGCGAGGACGTTCGAGGTGCCTCCCGGGAGCACCGCGAGCGGCACGTCGGCGCCCGCGAGCCCGTTCGCCGCCTCAGAGACGGTGCCGTCGCCCCCGCACACCGCGACGATCTCGACGCCGCGCGGAAGGAAAGAGCGGACGATCTCGGTCGCGTCGCCCGGCCCGCTCGTCGGAACGTTGACGAGCTCGAGCCCGCGTCCCCGCATCCGGTCGATGAGCGCGCTCATCCGGGCGCGCTGGTTCCGCTGTCCGGCGGTCGGGTTGTAGACGAGGAGGCCGCGCTTCATGGAGCTTTCAGCCGTCAGCTGTCAGCTGTCAGCCAGAGCGGGGCCCGGTGCCCAGCTGAGAGCTGAGAGCTGACAGCTAGAACAATTCCCCATCCCTCTTCGGCGAAGTAATCCCCAGATGTCTGTACGCCGCGGCCGACGCGATGCGGCCGCGAGGCGTGCGCTGCAGGAAACCGGCCTGGAGAAGGTAGGGCTCGTAGAGATCCTCGAGCGTGCCGCGGTCTTCGCCGAGGGAGGCGGCGATGGCGCCGACGCCGACGGGCCCGCCGCCGAACTTCTCGATGATCGTCGCGAGGATCCGGCGGTCGAGCTCGTCGAAGCCGTGCTCGTCGACCTCGAGGCGGGCCAGGGCCGCGCGCGCGGTGTCGAGGTCGATCTCCTTCTTGCCGGCGACTTCCGCGAAGTCGCGAAGCCGGCGCAGGAGGCGGTTGGCGATGCGCGGCGTGCCCCGGGCGCGCGAACCGATCTCGCGCGACGCCTCGGGCGTGATCGCGATCGAGAGGATCCGCGCCGAACGCTCGATGATCTGCGAAAGCGCGGCGACGTCATAGAAGTCGAGGCGCAGCGCGATCCCGAACCGGCCGTGGAGGGGCTGCGAGAGAAGCCCCGGCCGCGTCGTCGCGCCGATGAGCGTGAAGGGAGGCAGGTCCACCTTGACCGTCCGCGCCATCGGCCCCTCGCCGATCATGATGTCGAGACGAAAGTCCTCCATCGCGGGGTAGAGGATCTCCTCGACCGCCGGGGAGAGGCGGTGGATCTCGTCGACGAAGAGGACGTCTTTGGGCTGCAGGTTCGTCAGAAGTCCCGCGAGATCCCCGGCGCGCGCGATCATCGGGCCCGCGGTCAGGCGCAGGCCGGCGCCCATCTCTTTCGCCACGATGTGGGCCAGGGTCGTCTTGCCGAGGCCGGGCGGTCCCGTCAGGAGAACGTGGTCGAGCGGCTCGCCGCGGCCCTTCGCTGCGGCCAGGAACACGGAGAGGTTCTCGCGGACCTTCGTCTGGCCGATGTACTCGGCGAGCGACTGCGGCCTCAGCCGCGGCTCGACGGCGACGTCCTCCTCGAGCGCCGTGCCAGCGAGGATCTCGTGTGACTCGGTCATCTCGGCGAAGTCTACATTCCTCGCCGCGAGCCCAGCGGGTCGACAGCCCCCGTGAGATGGAGTCATTGTTTCGAGGCCGCGTCCGTGTAACTCGCGGCGCGGATAGTCTCCTGAGCGAAGCGAAGGAGGAGGTCCGCGCCGCGGGAGCCGGAGCGCAGTGAGGGATCAGGCGAACGGTCGAGCCCCTTTGGGCGAGCCGTTCGCCGGTGCGCCGTGAGGCGCAGATTCCGAGCAAGCGGAGGCGACGTTCAGCCGGACGTCAGCCGGCGGAGCGCTTCTTTCAGGAAGGCGCTGAAGTCCGCGGGCGCGCTGCCGCGCGCGACGGCGTCGACGGCGCGCTCGGCTTCGGCCTTGCGGTAGCCGAGGTTCACGAGCGCGGAGAGGACGTCGTCGGAGGCGACGGCTTCCGGCGTCTTCGCCGCGGCCTCGCCCGGCAGATTCGCCGCCTTCTCCGCGAGCTCGAGGACCATGCGCTCGGCCGTCTTCTTGCCGACGCCGGGGACGGCGACGAGCCGGCGGACGTCCTGGCGGCGGAGCGCGTCGACGAGCTCCGAGGGCGGGATTCCGGACAGCACCGTCAGGGCGACGCGCGGCCCGATCCCGGTCACGCCGAGAAGGAGGAGGAAGAGCCTGCGCTCCCGCTCCGTCAGAAATCCGTAGAGAGCGAGCGCGTCCTCGCGGACGTGCGTGTGGATCCAGAGCGAGGCCGGGCTCTCCTGCTCGGGCAGCTCGTAAAAGGTCGAGAGAGGAATGTGGATCAGATAGCCCACGCCGGAGACGTCCAGCAGGATCTGGTCCGGCGCCTTCGAGGCGAGCCGGCCGGTGAGGCGGCCGATCATGCGGCGACTCGCAGGCCTACGAACGGGCTCCGGTATCCCGCATGAAGCTCGACAGCAGCGCCTCGTTGACCTCGACCTTCTGCTCGGAGCGCATCTGCTGGAGGTAGGCGCGGGTCAGCCGCTCCGCCTCGCGCGAGCGGATCGTGTCGCGCAGCTCCTCCTTCTGGGTCGCCAGCGCCTCGCGGCTTCCCTCGGTGCGGGTGAGCACGCGGAAGAGGACGAATCCCGTCGGAACCGAAACGGGCGGGCCGGCCTGCCCCTGCGGCGTCTTGAAGGCGGCGGCGACGAGCTCGGGGGCGGCTCCGATCTCCGGAACGGGTCCGGCCGGTCCGAACTCGGTCGTGGTCTTGACCTCGGTCCCGTAGCGCGGCGCGAGGGAAGCGAGCGTGGCGCCGGCGGCGAGCTCCTTGGAGGCGGGCTCGAGCTGCGCCATCGCGTCCTTGACGCGCCGCTCGGCCTTCCAGTCCTGCTCGAGCTTGGCCTTGAGCTCGGCGAAGGGCGGCACACCCTCGGGGCGCTCCTCGGACGCCTTTACGAAGGCGGCGCCGCGGGCGAGCGTGATCGGAGTCGAGGAGACCTTGCCGAGCGAGAGCTTCCAGGCCTCCTCGCTGAAGTTGGCGTTGGCCCCGATGCCCTGGATGGGATCGCCCTTGGCGGCCCATTCCGTCGTGTTGAGATTCACGACGTCGCTCTGGAGCTTGCGGAGATCCTCGTCCGAGGCCGACGACATGCCCTTGAGCTTCTGGGCGAGCTCGCGGGCCAGCCGCTCGACTTCCGCCGACGCCTGCTGCTCGGAGAGCTCGGCCGCGAGCGCCGGCCTGGCTTCGGCGAGCGAGCGGGTCCGGCCGGGGACCTTCGAGTTGAACTTGATGATGTGGTAGCCGAACTGCGTCTTGATCGGGCCGCGGATCTCGCCGGGCTCCATGGCGAACGCCTGGGCCTCGAACTCCGGCACCATCTGGCCGCGCGAGAAGGGCGGGAGTTGTCCGCCCGTCGTCTTGCCGCTCGGGTCATCGGTGTTTTCGTTGGCGAGCTTCGCGAAGTCGGCGCCCGCGATCTGCGCGCGAGCGGCCAGGGTTTCGGCCTTGGCCTTCGCGAGGGCGTCGGCGTTGGGGTCGCCGGCGGGCTTGACCGAGACGAGGATGTGGGCCGCGTTCACCTGCTCGGGCACCGTCATCTCGTCCTTCCGCTTCTCGTACTCGGCGGCGATCTCGGCGTCGGCGGGCTTGACCTTCGAGCGCACTTTCGCCTTGTCGACCAGCAGGTACTTCAGGCGCCGCTGGACCGGAGTCCGGTAACGGTCCTTGTTCTTGTCCAGCCACCCCTGGAGATCGGCGTCGGAAGGCTGGGCGCTGCTCTCGATCCGGCTCGCCGGAACGAGCACGTACTCGATCGACGCCCGGTCGTTCTTCTCGGCGTATTCACGAAGGATGTCGGCTTCGGGCACGACGACCGAGGCCTTGACGAGCTCGCCGTACTTCTGGAGGAGCATTTCCTGGCGCATCTCCTCCTCGAACGTCTCCGCGTTGAGGCCGTTGGAGCGGAGCGCCCGTTCGTAGGCTTCGCGGCCCACGAACTGGCCGTTCTCCTGGAAGAAGGGGAGCGTCACGATCTTGTCCGCGAGCTCGTCGTCGGCGACCGACAGGTCGAGACGGCGCGCGGCCTCGAGCCGCAGCTTCCGCTCGATCATGGAGTCGAGCACGTTGCGCGGCAAATCCAGGGCCCGTTCGAGCTCGGGCGAGAAGTTGCCCTGGTACATCTGACGGTAGCGCTCGAGCTGCGCCCGGTACTGGCGATCGAATTCGACCGCGGTGATCCTCTCGTTGCCGATGCTCGCCACGACCTGGCCGGCGGGGTCCTGGTCGGTGCCGGAACCGGACCAGAAGACGAAGCCGAGGACAAAAACGCCGATCACGGCGAAGAGCGTCCACTTGAGCTTGTGGAAGCTGTTGCGCATGGTCTTGAGCATCGAAAACCCCTCTCCTATGGATTCAAAGGAACGCGCGACTATAACAGGCCACTCCCGGGCCTCCCGCGCGGCGGCCATCCCGCCGCCACACAGCGGGAGGAGGCCCGAATGTGTTATAAGACTGAGGGATAAGTCTCGCAGTTTCGGGAGTTTATGCGGAAACGGAAGGCCGGTCAGCCGGCCGGTACGGATCTGGACTGGTTCGTCATACCGATCCAGAAGATCCGGCAATGGGGGTTGATTCTCGGCCTCCTCGTCGTGGCCGGGGTCGCTGCCTACCTCCTCTACAGTAAGGGCCGCCGCTCGCCGGAGGAGCGGGCGCGCGTCGAGATCGCGGAAGCCGAGAGCGTGCTCGGCCGCGCCACCCGCGCGGTCGGCGTCGTGCGGCCCGGCTCCAACGTCGCGCAGGCGCGCGATTTCCTGCGGGACGCGACGGACTCCTTCCAGGCGTCCCGCTTCGAGGAGGCCGTCCGCCTGGCGGTCGAGTCGCAGTCCTACTCCCGGCGCGCGCTCGGCGGCTCGGGGCCCGGCGAACAGGGCGACGCCTCGTTCATCTTCGTCGAGGGCGACGTCTCGCTCCAGCGCGCGGGCCGCTCGACCTTCGAGCCGGCGCGCCAGCGCCAGCCTCTCTTCGACGGCGACTTCGTCAAGGCGGGGAAAACGGGCTCCGCCGAGATCATGTTCTACGACGGCACGCTGTACACGATCCGCCCGGGCTCGCTCTTCGAGTGCCGGCGCCCGCAGTCTTCGGAGGCGCCCGGGAGCCAGATCAAGATCGTCTCGGGAGCCGTCAACGTGTACACGTCCAATTCGTCGTCGACGATCGACACCGAAACGGCGACCGCGGCGATCGACCGCGATTCGCGCGTGTCCGTCGACGTGGCGCCCGGCGACAAGACCGAGGTGACGAGCTTCCGCGGCCGGACGACGGTCTCGACCGGCAAGGAAACGGTCGTCCTCGAGGGCCGCGAGAAGGTCGAAGCGGCGGCCGCGACACGCTCCTTCTCGCCGAAGGTCGCCCTGCCCGATTCGCCCCAGCCCGTCGTGCCCGCCGACAACCGGATCTACGACCTGAAGACCGGCGACCAGATCGATCTGAAGTGGACGAAGGTGCCCGAGGCGGCCCGCTACCGCCTGCAGATTTCCCGCTCCCGCCTCTTCGTGCCCGACTCGACCGAGGTGGACCTCGACGACCGCGTCCAGACCCAGGCGCGCGTGAAGGTCGCGAAGGAAGGCTCGTACTTCTGGCGGGTCGCGGCGATCGATTCCAACGGCCTGGCCTCCGACTGGAGCTTCGTCCGCCGCTTCAAGATGATGCTCGAGCCGGTGAAGTCGGGCTCGGGGGACGGAGCGCCGCCCGAGCTGACCGTGTTCGCCCCGCAGCAGATGGGGAACCTCTTTCTGATCTACGGCCAGACCGAGCCGGGGGCGATCGTCACCGTCAACGCCGAGCCGGCCGACGTCGAGCCGGACGGCTCGTTCAAGAAGACGATCACGGTGGAGCGAGACGGCGCCGCGACGCTCGTCGTCAAGTCGGTGGACGCGTCGGGCAACGAGACGGTCCGCCGCGTCCGCGTGTTCGTGGAATCGCTATGATGGAGCGTTGACCGAGGAGGTTCTTTTTGTCCTGGAAATCCATCTTTTCGATCTTTTCCAACGACCTGGCCGTCGACCTCGGTACCGCGAACACGCTGATTTTCGCCCGCGGCAAGGGGATCATCGTCCGCGAGCCGTCGATCGTCGCCGTGAACACGCAGACCAACCGTGTCGAGGCCGTCGGCCAGGATGCCAAGGAGATGCTGGGCCGGACCCCGGGCAACATCGTGGCGATCCGCCCGATGAAGGACGGCGTCATCGCCGACTTCGAAGTGACCGAGAAGATGCTCGACCACTTCATCAAGAAGGCGCACGGCCGGTCCCTCTTCGTCCGGCCGCGCATCGTCATCTCCGTGCCCTCGGGCATCACGCAGGTCGAGAAGCGCGCCGTGCAGGACTCGGCCCTCCGGGCCGGGGCCTCGGAGGTCTTCATCATCGAGCAGGCCGTGGCGGCGGCCATCGGCGCGGGCCTGCCGATCACCGAGCCGACGGGCAACATGATCGTCGACATCGGCGGCGGCACGACCGACGTCGCCGTCATCTCGCTCGCCGGGATCGTGTACAGCCGCTCGGTGCGCACGGCCTCGAACGAGATGGACGAGGCGCTCATCCAGTACCTCAAGCGCAAGTACAACCTTCTGATCGGCGAGCGGACGGCCGAGCAGATCAAGATCGAGATCGGATCGGCCCACCCGCTCGATGAGCCGCTGACGATGGAGGTCAAGGGCCGCGACCTCGTCGAGGGCGTGCCCAAGACGCTCATGCTGACCGACGAAGAAGTGCGCGAGGCCCTCTCCGAGGTCGTGGCGGCCATCGTCGAAACGGTGCGCGTGGCGCTGGAGCGCACGCCGCCGGAGCTGTCGGCCGACATCATGGACAAGGGCATCATCATCACCGGCGGAGGCTCACTGCTCCGCAACCTGGACCGGCGGCTGTCCGAGGAGACGGGCCTTCCCATCTCCTACGCCGAAGATCCACTCGCGTCCGTGGCGCTCGGGACGGGAGCGATGCTCACGGACATGGACCTGCTGAGGAAAATCAGCATTCCCTGACGCGGAACGCCTGACGGCTGACGGCAAGCGGATCGGATCGTTTTCGGAGCCATGCGACCCCCCAACCCTCACGTCGAGATCGCGGCGGTCAATCCCCGGCGCGGCGGGGTCGTGCTCGCGACGGTGCTCGTGGGGTGCGTCCTGATCCTCTCGGCGCAGGCGCGGGCGCGCGGCGCGAGCGGCACGGTCCTCCAGTCCTGGATCCTGACGGGCTCGGCGCCGCTCGCGACGGCCGTGGGATCCGTCTCGCAGGGAGTGTCCGGCGCCGTCCGCTCGGTCGAGGAGATCTTCGTGGCCCGCGCCGAGAACGAACGGCTGCGCCGCGAGCTCGAGGCGCGCGAGCGCGAGCTCTTCCTCCTGCGGGCCGAGGCGCGCCAGAACGCGGAGGAGAGGCGTCTCGAGCGCGAAGGCGCCTCGCTTCCGGGGGTCGTGGGCGCGGTCCCTGTCCTCCTCGTCGAACGCCGGGCCGGGATCTACAGCGCCCTCATCGGCGCCGGCGCTTCCGACGGCGTGGCGCCGGGCACGCCGCTCGCCGTGCCGGCCGGCCTGGTCGGCCGCGTCGTCGCGGTGGGCAGCGGCGTGTCGCGCGCCCAGCTTCTGCTCGACGCCTCGGCGGCGGCGGGCGCGCGGATCACGCGCACGGGTGAGCTCGGCGTCATCCGGGGCGACGGCCGCGGCGCGATGACCCTCAACAACATCGCAACGACCTCGTCGGTCGCGGCCGGGCGATCTCGTCGAGTCGGCCGGAATCGACGGCATCTATCCTCGCGGCGTCCCCATCGGGATCGTCGAGTCCGTTTCGCGGGGCAGCCGCATGTTCCTGCAGATCCGCGTCACGCCGAGCGCGGACTTCGCACGGATGACGGACGTGCTTCTGCTCGAGCCCTCGCCCGCGGCGCGGGAGAACCCGGAGGTTGGCAAGGGTGCGCCGCGGTGAAGGTCAGCCGGATCGCGCTGCTGCTGCTCGCGGCCGCGATCCTCGAGTTTTTCGTCGGGGGCTCCCGCTACCGGGCGCTCTTTCCGGTGGACTGGTTTCTGCTCGCGACGGCGACCGTGGCCCGGAGCGGCAACTTCGTGCGGGCGGTCCTGGCCGGTACGGCGGCGGGCTTCGCCGAAGACGCCGTCACGCAGCAGTTGCTCGGGATGAACGCCTTCGCCAAGGCCATCCTGGGCTACGCGTTGACGATCGTTGCGGTGCGCATGGTCTTCGGCGGATCCCTGGCGGTCGGCGCCGCCCTGGCCGTCGCGTCGCTGGCCAACGAGGCGATCGTCGCGCTGCTTTCAGCGCTGCTTCTGCAGGCGCCAATCGTGGTCATCTCGAGCGACGCGCTCTGGCGCGCCCTCGCGACGGGAATTGCCGGTGCGGCCCTCGAGGCCGCCTGGGGCTTCCCGTGGCGGGACTGGTGGAAGCGTCGGCGGCTGCGGAGGCTGCGGTGACGGGGACGCCCCGATGCTGAGGATCCGCGAGGACCGCCAGCGGCTCGCCCGCCGCATCGAGGTCTCGCGCGTCGCCGTGGGCGCCGTGCTGTCGCTTCTCGCGATCGCGTACTGGTTCATCCAGATCGTTCGCGGCGACTACTACTTCTCGCTCTCCGAGAACAACCGCATCCGCGCGGTCAAGGTGACGGCGCCCCGCGGCTACGTGCTCGACCGCAACGGGGCGGTGCTCGTCGAGAACGAGCCGGCGTACACGCTGCACCTCTACCGGCGCGAGGCGCGGGATCTGGCGGCCTCGATCGACTTCATCGTGGACCTGCTCGGCCTGGATCGCGTCCAGGTGGCCTCCCGGGTCGAGCGCGGCAAGCGGGAGCCCGAGTTCGTGCCGATCCCGATCGCCGAGAACCTCGGCATCGAGGAGGTGGCTTCGGTCGAGGCCCGGGCGATCGACCATCCGGAATTCGCGATCACGGTGTCGCAGAGGCGGCTCTACAAGCACGGCGGCTCGGCGGCGCACGCTCTGGGGTACCTCTCCGAGGCCACGCCCGAGCAGATCAAGGGCTCCGCGGGCGTCTATACGGTCGGCGACTGGATCGGCCAGAAGGGAATCGAGGGCGCCTACCAGCGGCTGCTCGCCGGCGCCAACGGCGAGCGGCGCGTCATCGTCGATTCCCACGGGCGCGAGGTCGCGGAGGCCAACCGGCTCGAGGCGAGCCCGGGGCAGAACCTCTTTCTGACGATCGACCTGAAGCTCCAGAAGATCGCCGAGGAGTACTTCCGCGAGCGGGTCGGGACCGCCGTGGCCATGGACCCGAGGACGGGCGAGATCCTGGCGCTCGTTTCCTCGCCGTCCTACGACCCGAACTGGTTCACCCGGCGGGTCACGCCGGCGGAGTGGACCGGCCTGATCGAGAACCCGGACCGGCCACTCCAGAACCGGGCCGTCCAGAACATGTACTCG
This sequence comes from uncultured Acidobacteriota bacterium, assembly GCA_963782585.1. Classification (GTDB taxonomy): domain Bacteria; phylum Acidobacteriota; class Thermoanaerobaculia; order UBA5066; family Gp7-AA6; genus DAHUXD01. The sequence continues at coordinate 284,113 of CAWAKL010000002.1, read as the reverse complement.
CCCGGATCCGTCTTCAAGGTCTTCGTGGCCTACGGCGCGATGGCGCAGGATCTTCTCGACCCGTCCGCCCGCATTTTCTGTCCCGGCTACGCCACGTACTACGGACGCCAGTTCCGCTGCCACCTGCGGGGCGGCCACGGCTGGGTCGACCTCCGCAGGGCGATCCAGGTCTCGTGCGACGTCTACTTCTACGATCTGGGCCGGCGGCTCGGAATCGACCGCATCGCCGAGTTCGCGACGGCGTTCGGGTTCGGACAGCCCACCGGCGTCGATCTCGCGTTCGAAAAGTCGGGACTCGTGCCGTCGGAGGAGTGGGCGCGGGTCAAACGCGGCTCGCGCTGGTATCCGGGCGAAACGATCTCGGTCTCGATCGGCCAGGGCCCGTTGCTCGTGACGAGCCTCCAGGTGGCGCGCGCTCTCGCCGGGCTGCTCGAGGGAGGGCGGCTTCCCACGCCGCACCTCTTCTACTCGTCGCAGGACCCGCGAACGGGGGAGCAGCTCCGCTACAAGACCGAATTCCGCGAGGGGCTCGCGATCAGCCCCGAGAAGCTCGCGATCGTCAAGGACGCGATGCGGGCGGTCGTGAACGAGCCGGGCGGCACGGCGTTCGGCTCGCGTGTCGCAGGCCTGGAGATGGGCGGCAAGACCGGCACCGTCCAGGTCGTCGGCCGCGAGACGGCGATCCGCGCCGGCGCCGACCGGGCGCGCCTGCAGGACCACGCGTGGTTCGCGGGTTTCGGGCCGACCGACGATCCGACGATGGTCGTCGTCGTCTTCGTCGAGCACGGGGGCCATGGCAACCTCGCCGCCGCGCCGCTGGCGAAGGCGCTCTTCGAAGCGCGCTACGGGATCGTTCCGGCTCCGCCCCCGCTGCCGTCGCAATCCGCCGGGGCGCGCCCGGCGCCGGGCGTCGCGCCGGCCGCCCTGCGCGCGGAGACGCCATGATCGGCCGCGTCCTTCCGGGGACCAGCCGGCTCGACATCGTCGTGCTCGGATGCGCGCTGAGCCTGTCCGCCCTCGGGATCCTCTTCATCGCTTCGGCGACGACGGGAACCCGGTACGACGGCCTCGCGAGCCGCCAGGCGATCTGGCTCGCGGTCGGGCTCGCCGCGATGACCGTCGCGATCCTCTTCGACTACCGGATGCTCCTGAAGTTCTCGTTCGCGATCTGGTGCGCCTGCCTCCTGCCGCTCGTCTACCTCCTCTTCTTCGGCGAGACGATCGCCAATGTGCGCTCCTGGATCCGGGTCGGCCAGTTCCAGTTCCAGCCCGCGGAGCTCTCCAAGATCGCGACGGCCCTGCTCGTCGCCTACCTCTTCGAGAACGAGGAGGACCGCCGGCTTCACGCCTCGACGCTCGTGAAGCTCACGGCGATCGTGGGCCTGCCGACGCTCCTCGTCTTTCTCCAGCCCGACATGGGACTCGCCGTGACGTTTCTTCCGCTCTTTTTCGTGGGCCTGCTCTTCGGCGGCCTGCCGGCCCGCGGCTGGATCGCGATCTTCCTGATCGTCGCCGTGGTCGCCGGGGCCGGCTGGTTCGTCCTGAAGGACTACCAGAAGGCGCGCATCGGCACGTTCCTGAATCCCGACAGCGACCTGCTCGGCTCGGGCTATCAGGTCCGACAATCGAAGATCGCGGTGGGCTCGGGCGGGTTCTCCGGCAAGGGATTCCGCAGCGGGACGCAGAGCCAGCTCCGATTCCTGCCCGTCCAGCACACGGACTTCATCCTGGCGGTCATCGCCGAGGAGTGGGGCTTTCTCGGGGTGATCCTCGTCTTCGGCCTCTTCGCCGCGCTCTTCTTGCGGGCGATGAAGCTGGCCCAGACCGCGCGCGATCGCGGAGGCGTGTTTCTCGTGCTCGGCCTGACGGCGATGATGTTCTTTTCGGTGGTCATCAACGCGTCGATGATGATCGGCCTCGCTGCCGACGACGGGGATCCCTCTGCCGCTCGTCTCCTACGGCGGATCCTCGATCGCGACGACGCTTCTCGCCATCGGCCTGATCCTCGGCGTCGAGTACCGGCGGTTCGCGAACGCGTGAGGAAAGAGCTCCTCGTCAACGCGACCGCTCCGGAGACGCGGGTGGCTCTCACGGAGGAGGGCCGCGTCGTGGAGGTCTTCCACGAGCGCCGGGGCCGGCAGAGCCTGGTCGGCAACGTCTACCTCGGGCGAGTCCATCGCGTGCTGCCCGGGGATGCAGGCGGCGTTCGTGTCGATCGGCCTCGACCGCGACGCCTTCCTCTACGTCGAGGATGTCGCGCCGCGCGCGCCGGACTTCGATTTCGGCGAGGAGGAGGGCCACGCGGTCCCGGACGGGGAGGCTGTCGACCGCGCGGACCGGCCGCGCATCGACGACCTCGTGAAGGAAGGGCAGGAGATCGTCGTCCAGGTCACCAAGGACGCGGTCGCGTCGAAGGGGCCGCGGGTGACGGCGGCGATCTCGCTCGCGGGCCGCACCCTCGTCTACCTGCCCGGCGCGCGCGAAGCCGGCGTCTCCCGCCGGATCCTCGACGGGGCCGAGCGGGACCGGCTCCGCGCGATCCTCGAAGCCCTGCCCGGCGACGGAGCGTTCATCGCGCGGACCGCGGGGCTCGGAAAGTCGGCCGAGGAGCTCTCGGCGGACCATGCATACCTGACGGGGCTCGCCGCGCGCATCGAACGGCGGCGGGAGAGCGCGGCGCCGCCGGCGCTGCTGCACCGTGAGGCCGATCTCGCGCTCCGCTCCGCGCGGGACCTCGTGGACGACGACTGCGACGTTCTCCGGGTGGACGACGCCGCGGCCTTCGAGAGGATGCGCGAGCTCCTGGAGGTGGTCTCGCCGAAGCTCGCGCACCGGCTCGAGCTCTACGAGGAGCCCGAGCCCCTGTTCATCCGCTACGGCGTCGAGGCGGAGATCGAGAATGCGCTCCGCAGCCGGGTGCCGCTGCCCTCGGGAGGCTCGATCGTCATCCACCAGACCGAGGCCCTCGTCGCGATCGACGTCAACACGGGCCGGTTCGTTGGAAAAGAGGATCTCGAAGAGACCGTCTTCGCCGCCAATCTCGAGGCGGCCCCCGAAGTCGCCCGGCAGATCCGGCTGCGGGATCTCGGCGGGCTGCTCGTCGTCGACTTCATCGACATGGAGGACCCCGAGCATCGCAACGCCCTCTTCGCCCGCTTCGAGGAGGAGATCGCCCGGGATCGGGCGCGGACGCGCCTTCTGCCGATCTCCGAGTTCGGGCTGATCGAGATGACGCGGCAGCGCTCCCGGGGAAACCTCGAGCGGGTCCTGACGCGCGCCTGCCCGGAGTGCGCCGGCGGGGGGCGCGTGAAGAGCGACATGACGGTGGCGCTCGATCTGCGGCGGGCGCTATTCGCGCCGCCGGTTCTGTTTTCCCCGGGGGAGATCGTGCGCGTTCGGACGCGCCCGGGCGTTGCCCGGACACTCATCGAGGACGATCCGCGCATCCTCGAGGAGGCGGAATCGAGTCTCGGAATCCGGATCGAAATCGTCCCCGACGAGACTCTCGACGGTTCCGGGTTCGAGATCGACCGGGGCTAGAAGCTACAGTCTGTCAATAGTTTACGTTCCGAAATAATCGCGCGGGGACCCCTGTTGGATAGGTCAGCACGCGATACCTTCCTTCCCGGCCCCGACCTTTTGGATCGGGGCCGCCTTTTTTTGGGCTCTCGCCCGGACAGCTCTCGCTAATTCCAGACGCGTCCAATTCGGCCGGCTGCCGCGGCCGCAAGGGTGCTGCTCAGGCAGAACTGGCGATTGATACCCGACTGCTGCCACCGTCAGCGTGGTTCTCAGCGCGCGACGAGCCCCTCGTAGATGCGCGAGACGTCCTCGAGGGTGGACGCTTCGGCGGCCGGCTTGTCGGGGCGCAGTCGGACGATTCTCGGGAACCGGAGGGCATAGCCGGACTTGTGGCGGGCGCTCTTCTGGATCGAGTCGAAAGAAACTTCGATGACGACCTCGGGCTGGACCGCCCGGACGGGACCGTAACGGGCGATGGTACTCCGGCGGAAAACAGTTCCCATCGTCCGGATCTCTTCGTCGGAGAGGCCGGAGTATGCCTTTCCGATGTTGACGAGGCGGTCGCCGTCGAGCACGGCGAACGTGTAGTCGGAGAGCATCCCGGCCCGCTTGCCATGCCCCTGCTCGACAGCGGTCACGACCACGTCGAGCGTCGCGAGAGGCTTTTTCCATTTCCTCCAGGCTCGTCCGCGTTTGCCCGCCTGGTAGACCGAGTCGCGGCGCTTGAGGACCAGGCCCTCGTTGTTGCGGGCGCGGGCAGCCGCGAAGAGGGTTTCGAGCTCCTGCGCCGATCGCGCGGCGAAGACCTGCGGAGATTCGCAGGCCGGAGAGGGCGGCGAGGCTCTCGAGACGGAGGCGGCGCTCCCTCCAGGGCGTCTCGAAGAAAGCGGCATGGTCGTTGGCCAGGCAGTCGTAGGCGATGAAGACAGCCGGGATCTCGGCGAGGAGTGAGTCCTCGGGCGCCTTGCGTCCCAGACGGCGTTGGAGGCGGAAGAACGAGGCCGGCCGCTCGCCCTCCCAGGCCACGATCTCTCCGTCCAGCAGAAAGCTCCCCGGCACGGCCGCGAGCGCCGCGGCCACGTCGGGGAACTGGGCGGTGACGTCGTCGAGCGTGCGCGAGAAGAGGGCGACGCGGTCGCCGGCCTTGTGCGCGTGCGCGCGGATGCCGTCGAACTTGTCCTCGACGGCGAAGTCCGGAAGCTCCGCCTCGACCTCCTCGGCGGTCTCGATGGGCGATGCGAGCATGAAGCCGATCGGGTGGAAGAGACGAAACCGGATCTCCTGGAGGCGGCCGGCCTTCGCCGCGACCGCGGTTTCACCGATGTCGCCGGAATCGCGGCGGGCACGCGCCACGGCCTCGCGATCCGCTCCGAAGGCGGCGGCCACGGCTTCCTCGACGGTCGTGACGTCCGCTCCGATCCTCAAGCCTCCGGACAGCGTCTTGAGGACGTACTTGGCCTCGACCGCCGACGTCCGCCGGAGGATTTCCGCGAGCGCCTTCCGCTTCTCGGCCGGCTTCCGGACCGCGGCCAGCGCGCGAAAGAACGCGTCGACCTCCGCGATCGAGGGGCCCGTCTCGCGCTCCTTCGGGAGAAGCAGGGAAACGGCTTCGCCCAGATCTCCGATCGCCACGGTGCAGGCGTGAAGCGTCTCGTCGTCCCAGCCGGTGACCTCCATGGCCGCACGGACCACCGAGGCCCACCCCACGGACGTCACCGAAGCCTCATGCTCGGCGAAGGGGGATCCCGACAGGAGCCGCGCCGCGGCCGGAAGGTCGGTGTCGTCGACACGCGCCAGGGCTTCGGAGAGGCGGGCGATCTTCTCGAGCTTGCCTCTCGACTCGGCGGCGGCCTCCAGAGCCTCGGCGAGAACGCGATACGCGGTCACGGGTCCTCCTCCCGTGCCGGCCGCTCTTCCCGGCCTCGAAGCGGCCTCGCGTCGACGCCCTCGGCGGCGAGAATTCGCGCGAAGTCCTGGGCGAATCCGTGGAGCGTCACGACCCGTTCGGGTCCGACGTCGCGGACATGCTCGCGAAGGGCGTCGAAGTCGGCGTGGTCGGACATGGGGATCCGCACGTCGGCGTCGTGCTCGGCGCGCGAGGCTTCGCGCACGGCCCATCCCGAGAGGTAGATGACGCGGCGCCGCCGGATTCCCCTGACCATGGCCGAGCGCGCGGTCGACGGCGGCGTCACGAGGGCCTCGCCGGGGAACGGAGGCCCGGTCTCGTAGGCGCGTGACAGCGGCAGGGAATGGCCGGCGGCGCGGTAAACCGGAAGGAGCTTCCAGGCGGCCCCGTGCAGAACCGTGGGGATGCCCGCTTCGGCCAGGATGGCCGCCGCTTCCTGCGCCTTCCCGAGCGAGTAAGCGAGCACGACGGGGACATCGTCCTCGGCGATGGAGGCGCGACACGCCGCGACGAGGCGGCTTTCCAGCTCCGGGGTGTCGGGAAAGCGAAAGACCGGCAGGCCGAAGGTCGTCTCGAGCAGGAGCGTCCGAGCGGCGGGCGTCTCCGCCGGAATGGCCGTGCGGCAGAGCCGGCGCTTGAAGTCGCCGGTGTAGAGGAGCGAGTCCGCGTCCGAGACCAGATGGATCTGAGCGGAACCTAGAACATGGCCCGCCGGAACGAGCCTCAGTGTCGTGCCGTGCGCCTCGATGGTTTCTTCGCTCGAGATCTCCCGCGCCACGCCTTTCCAGTCGGGATAGCGGAGCCGGTAGAGGGCCGCGGTTCCGGGCGTCGCCACGATCTCGCCGTGGCCGTCGACGGCGTGGTCGGCGTGGGCGTGGGAGAGGACTGCCCGCGCGACCGGCGCCGCGGGGTCGATCCAGGCCTCGAAGGCCGGGGCGTACAAGCCTTCGGGCCGGGACTCGATGAGGGGAGAGAGCGCGGACATGAAAAACGAATGCCGGGTCAGGTCTGGAAAGAGGCTCTCACGAGCAGGTTTGAAATTCCGGATCAGGCCCCGTTCAGGACAGCGGGCGCAGGCCGAAGAGGGGCAGCGTCACGACGTTGTGCAGTCCCGGCGGAGCCGCCACGATGAACGGGATCGCGTTGACGACGGTGCCGATCGTGGCGCGATCGCCGTGGAACCCTCCGGCGGCGACGATGTGGAGAGGCGGATCGCCTTCGATGTCGATGCGGTCGGCGGGATTGGGAGCGCCGACCGCCATCGTCAGGTCGAGAACGACTTTGGGCTCGTCTCCCGCCTGAACCAGGGCCACCTGGTGGAGCCCGAGAACCAGGCCCGGGGGGACCCCGTCGGTCTCCCGCTCGGCCAGGACCGGCTCGATGGTCTCGGTGATCTCGTCGATGGGCAGGCCGAGGCCGAGGGCGATGATGGCGGCAGACTCGGAGAGGCCGACGTGCCCGAGCTTCTTCGCGACGACACCGGCGTTGAACTCCTCGCGCGTGAGGCCGGCGCCGACTTTCGCCCGCAGGGGCCCGCGGCGTTTGGCCGCGTCCACGACGCGCGACACGCGGACCGAGTCCACGCGCACGCAGGCCGCGGCGACGCCGAGGACGAGGCGATCCATGACGAGACCGGGGTTGACGCCGGTTCCGAGCACGGCGACGCCCTTCTCCTTCGCATGGCGGTCGATCTGCCGGGCCATGGGAACGTGGCGGAGCTCCGGGTAGGCGAGCTCTTCGCAGGTGGAGACGATGTGGAGCCCGGCCGCGATGGCCTCTTCGATCTGGGGAAGCATCGCGTGCAGCCGCGAGCCGGTGCAGAGAACCGCGACATCGGCGCGGTTCCGGGAGCCCGCCGTCTCCCCGTAGAGCGCCGCGGCGGACGGTGTGACGGCCACGCCCGGGAACGCGCCGTCGAGCAGCGACGACAGCGGGCGGCCGGCCTTCTCCGGGGCCGGATCCGCGGCGCCGGCGAGCTCGATCCCCTCGCGACCGGCCAGGGCCTTGCCGACTTCGATTCCGATCGGCCCGAGGCCGACGAGGCAGACACGCGCGCGTGGGGCTTTCATGTTCGGGACGGGATTCTATGGGACACGGGCTCCTCTGCGGCAACGGCGTCGGGCACGCCGCGCAGAAGCCAGAACGCGATCGCCATGAGAACGGCGAGCGACGCGACGGCGATCCGGTACGCCGCGCTCTTGCCGAGGGGAGCCGAGAGGCCGTCGACGATGGCAGCCCAGAGAAGGGGCCCGACGATCGCCGCCGCGCGGGCCGAGAGCGCGAGCAGGCCGAAGAAGCGGCCGGCCTCGGCCGCCGGAACCAGGGTCAGCAAGAGAGGGCGCTCGGCCGACCAGATTCCGCCGAACGCGAACCCGATGAGGACGCCGCCCGCCCAGAACCCCGAAAGCGTTGGCGCGAGCGCGACGGCGACGAGCCCGACGATCCACGCCGCGAGCACCATCCGCAGCGTCCGCCGCGGTCCCCAGCGGTCGCAGGCGCGGCCCGCGAGCCAGGCCCCGGCGATGGCCGGGACCGTGAGCGTCACGAAGAGTCGAATCTCGCCACCGGCGGGCAGGCCCAGGACGGCGACCGCGTAGAGCGCCATGAAGGAGATCGCGGTGCCCAGAGCGTCCTGGTAGAAGTAGGTGGCCACGACGAAACGCGTCAGGCCGCGGTGGCGCCGCGAGTCCCGGAACGCGGAGACGAGCTCGCCGGCGATCTGCCTCCAGCGCACGCGCGGCCGCTGCGCGCGGGGCAGGGCGAGCGGGTCGCGGCAGAAGAAAAAGAACGGCAGCGAGAAGAACAGGAACAGCAGCGCCGTCGGCGTGAACGCCGCCTGCCGCCCTCCGGCGGGAATTCCGAGGCCGCCGGTCACGAAGGGCGCGACGAGAAGCACGCCCGTGATCGAGCCGACGTAGCCGAGCGCCGTTCCGAGGCCGGAGAGCTTGCCCCGGTCTCGCACCGGCGAGAGCTCGGCGAGCATGGCGTTGTACGGGGGGAGCGCGAGCTGGTACGCGGTGTTCGCGACGGCGAAGGTCCCGAGAAGCAGAAGGAGCCCGAGGCGCTCGGGCGAGCTCGCGCGGGAGAGGGGAGAGAGGGCGAGGGTCGCTCCGACGCAGAGGAGCGTCAGGCCGACGACCCACGGCTTTCTCCGCCGGGAAGCGTCGGAGACGGCGCCGACCCACGGAGCCAGAAGGAGAACGACGGCCGACGAGAGGCTCGTCGCCAGCGAGTACACCGTGTTGCTCGCCCCGCGCTCCGTGACGAGCCAGACCGCGAAGTAGAGCGTCACCACGTTCATCGAGAAGATCGTGTTGGCGAAGTCATACAGCGCCCAGCTCCAGCGTTCCCTGGCCGGAGCGGGCGCGAGGACGCGGAGGCGCCCGTCGGGGGAGAGCTCGAGGCGGGGCTCGGTCATGCGGCGTATCGTTGCCTGGCGCGGTCGCGTCGGAGCGTCTTAGCATAGCCTTCGGAGCGGAATCGAAACTTCCGAGGAGGCGTTCTTTCAGTCATGCGACAGAGAACTCTGGCGGCGACCCTTTTCGTGGCGAGCCTGCTCGTGGTGGCCTGCGCCTCGGGCACGAAAGACCCGGGCGCGGGCATCCGAACGCTCGACTGCACGGTCGTCGAGCGGGAGCAGGCCGCCCCGGGCTCGAGCGGCACGAGCCGCAGCTACGCGACCACCGGCGACTACTACATGGTGTTCGAGACGAAGGAAGGCGCGGCGACGTCCCGCTATCGCCTCCAGGTCAACCGGACCCAGTGGTTCCGATTCCCCGAGGGCTCCCGCGTGCGGATCACGCTCAACAACAACATCCTCACCGACATCCGGTCGATCGATTGACCGGGCCGCGGGGACCGATCCCCCGCCGGCGCTGGGAATGGCTCATCGCGCCGGCGGTCGCCGGCGCGGCCTCGGCTCTGCTGAGCTGGGATCGCTGGCTCCGTCCCTTCGTGGACGGTTCCCGCGAGCTCCAGGTCCCCGCGCGCGTGGCCGCCGGAGAGCGCCTCTATCGCGACGTCGCCTACTACTACGGGCCCGCCGCTCCCTGGGCGAACGGCGCCGCGCTGGATCTTTTCGGCCGCCGGTTCGGCGTTCTCGAGGCGATGGGAGCGTCGGCCGCGGTCCTCCTTCTCGTCGCGCTCTATCGTCTCGCGCGACGCGCCGGCTCGCCGCTCTCGGCGGGTGTCGCGGTCACGGTCGCGGCGGCGATCTGCGTCGGGGCTCCCAACGGCGGTTCGTTCCTCTTTCCCTACGCCTTCTCGGCGCTCTTCGCGCTCGCCGCCGGGTTCGTGAGCCTCGCGGCGCTGGTCGAACCGCCCTCCCGCAGCCGGACGGCGCTCGCCGCCGCGGCGCTCGCGATCGCGTTGCTCGCGAAGGCGGAGGTGGGCCTGGCCGCGGCCGCCGTGATCCTCGTCGTTGGCGTTCGCAGCGCCGTCGCCGGCGAGCGGCGACGCGCGTGGACGGCGCTGCTCGGGGCCGTGCTCGTGGCGTCTGCGGGATATGTCTTCGCGTTTCGCGGGATCCCCATCGCCTCGCTCGTCTCGGAGGGCCCCCTCGTTCTCTTTTCGCCGCCGCCGGAGTGGCGGCAGGTCTACCGCCTCATCTCGGGCTTCGACGACCCCGCCGCCGCGCTCTCGCGCATCGCGACCGCGCTCTTCGTCGGCGTGCTCGTTCTGGGCGGAGCCTGGCTGGTCTCGCGGGCCGCGGGAAGCGGCGAGACGAAGCCGGGGCTCGCCGAAACCGTATGGTGGGTCCTCCTCGCGGCCGCGGTCGCCTTCTGCGCCACGCCGGTCGGCGGGCGGATCGAGGACCGGTTGCCGGCTCTTCTCTCGCCGGCGCCTCTGGCGGCGGCGCTCGCTGCCGTCTGGCTTCTTCGCTCGCCTCTCGACGAAACCCGCCGCGCGCGCTTCCTCCTCTTCGGGTTCGCGGCGCTCGTCGCCGTCCGCGTCGCGGGGAACGTGGCCTACGGTTTCGTGACGACGCCGTACTCGATTCTCGCCCTGCCGGGTCTCGCGGCATCGGCGTCGGTCCTGGTTCTCGACGTCCTCGCTCCGAAACTCGCGCACCCCCCGGCCTTCCGCCGCGCGATGGCCGCGGCGCTGCTCGCGCTGGCCGCCGCGGGGCTCGTCCGACTCGAGCGCATCCGACGCAGCGTGATGGTCGGGACGGTCGAGACGGCCGCCGGCAGGGTGCGGCTGCCCGAGCCGTGGGCGCGGGCTTCGGTGCTCGCCCTCGGCTTTCTCGACGAGCGGGCGCGGCCCGGCGACACGCTCGCGTGTTTTCCGGAGTGCGGGTTTTTCAACTTCGTCACGGGGCTTCGGAACCCGCTCCGACAGGAACAGATCCTCCCGGGACATCTCGACGCGGCCGCCGAGGCCGAGGTCGCCGCGCGCATCCGGGACGCGGGCCCGCGATTCATCCTGCTCGTGGACCAGGCGCCTCCGGGATGGGCGGCGGCGCGCTTCGGCGTCGACTACGCGCGCGAAATCGGCCGTGTGATCGAGGAGCGCTATGTCCTCGCCGGCGCCGCACGCTCGCCCGAGGGCGCTTCGCTCATCCGCGTGCTCGAGAGACGGCCCGGATAGAATCGAGCGCGTGACCGGGGCGTGGCTGCCGAAAACCTTCACCACGCTCGCCGGTTATTCCTGGCGGCAGCTGTTCGCCGACCTCCAGGCCGGCGCTCGTCGTCGGCATCGTCGCCATCCCGCTCGCGATCGCCTTCGCGATCGCCTCCGGCGTGCCTCCGGAGACGGGCCTCGTGACCGCCGCGATCGCCGGGTTCCTCATCTCGTTTCTGGGAGGAAGCCGCGTCCAGATCGGCGGGCCGACGGGGGCATTCGTCGTGATCGTCTATGGGATCGTCGCACAGTACGGCGTCGACGGACTCACCATCTGCACGCTGATCGCCGGCGTCCTGCTCGTGGTCCTGGGCCTCGCGCGCTTCGGCGCGGCGATCAAGTTCATCCCATATCCCGTCGTCACCGGCTTCACGAGCGGAATCGCCGTCATCATCTTTTCGTCGCAGATCCGCGACCTGCTCGGCTTGCGGATGGGCGCGCTCCCCGCACCGTTTCTCGCGAAGTGGGGCGCGTACGCCGCGAGCCTGCCGACCGCCTCGCCTGCGGCCGTCGCTGTGGCTGCCGGATCGCTCGCGATCCTGCTCGCCTGGCCGAAGGTGTCGCGCACGGTGCCCGCGCCGATCGTCGCGATCGTCGTCGCCTCGGGTCTCGTGGCGGCGCTCGGCCTGCCGGTCGAGACGATCGGCTCGCGTTTCGGCGAGATCCGCGCGGCCCTCCCGGCCCCGCGGATGCCAGCGGTGTCGCTCGAACGGATCCGCGAGCTCTTCTCGCCGGCGGTCACGGTCGCGCTCCTCGCCGGGATCGAATCCCTGCTCTCGGCGGTCGTCGCCGACGGCATGATCGGCAGCCGCCACAAGTCCAATGTCGAGCTCGTCGCGCAGGGCATCGCCAACGTCGGGTCGGGGCTCTTCGGCGGCATGCCGGCGACGGGAGCGATCGCCCGCACGGCGACCAACGTCAAGGCGGGCGGTCGGACTCCCGTCGCCGGAATGACGCACGCGGTCGTCGTGGCCGTCGCCTTCCTCTATCTGGGCAAGTGGGCGCGGTACATCCCGCTCGCGACCCTGGCGGCCATTCTCGTCGTCGTGGCGTACCACATGAGCGAGTGGCGCGCCTTCGCGCAGCTCCTCCGGACTCCCAAGAGCGACGTGGCCGTGCTCCTGACGACGTTTCTGCTGACCGTCCTGATCGACCTGACGGTGGCTGTTCAGGTCGGCGTCGTGCTCGCGGCGTTTCTCTTCATCAAGCGCATGGCGGACGTGACCAACGTCGGGATGCTCACGCACGAATGGCAGGACGCCCCGGACGGCACGATGCGCACGGACACCGAGGGCGTCGCGCGGCGGTCCATTCCCGCGGGTGTCGAAGTCTACGAAGTCAATGGCCCGTTTTTCTTCGGCGCGGCGGACAAGATCAAGGACGTTCTCCGCCTCGTGGCGAAGAAGCCGAAGGTCTTCATTCTCCGGATGCGAAACGTTCCCGTCATCGATGCGTCCGGCATTCGAGTGCTCGACGACCTCTTCCGCTCGTTTTCCCACCAGCGCATCCGGTTTCTCATCGCTGGAATCCGCAGCCAGCCGCTCGAGGCGCTCGAGGGGGCCGGGAAGCTGGACGAGTACGGCCGGGAGAACTTCGTTTCGACGATCGACGAAGCGCTCGAAACCGCCACTCGCCACCTCGCCGAAGCCGGGGTATAACGCGCCATGCGCCGGTGGGTCTGAGATGAGCTCCGCGCGGGATGGCTGGGACGGCGAGGCGCTCTACGAGCGCGTCGACGAAGAGACCGGCACGACGATCCTGATCGCGCTCCACTCCTCGCGCCTCGGTCCCGCCTCGGGCGGGACCCGCATGAAGACCTACCCCGATCTCGAGGCGGCCCGGCGCGACGTCCGGCGGCTCTCCGAAGGGATGACGTACAAGTGGGCGGCCGCGGGGTTCCCGCGCGGAGGCGGCAAGGCCGTCCTCGCCGTGCCGGCCGGCCTTTCGGGCGAGCGCCGCGACGGCCTGTTGCGGCGTTACGGGTCGTTCGTGCAGGAGCTCGCGGGGCGTTTCTGGACGGGCGCCGACGTGGGCACGTCCGCGCGGGACATGGACGTCATTTCCGAGACGGGCGCGCCGTACATCTTCAGCCGCACGCCCGAGCACGGCGGAGCCGGCGACTCCTCGGTCTGGACGGCCCTCGGGGTGGAGGCCGGATTGCGGACGACGTGCGCCCGGCTCTTCGGCGGGTCGGCCTCACTCCAGGGACGGCGGGTCATCGTCCAGGGAGCCGGCAGCGTGGGCGGCGCCTTGATCGAGCGGCTCCTGGCCGCCGGCGCGGAGGTCGCTTTCAGCGACGTGGACGCGGCGTCCGTCCGGCGCTGGCGCGACGAGCGGCGTGTGCCCTTTCTCGAGACCGGCCGGATCCTCGAGAATCCGTGCGACATTTTCGCGCCCTGCGCTCTGGGCGGCGTACTCGACGCCGCGGCCATCCCGCGCCTGCGCTGCAAGGCGGTGGCCGGCGCGGCCAACAATCAGCTCGGCGAGGCCGAGGACGCCGAGCGGCTTCGCGCCCGCGGCATCCTGTACGCGCCGGACTTCGTGATCAACGCCGGCGGCGCGATCGGCATCACCGGGCAGGAGTCGCTCGGCTGGCCGGAGGAGAAGGCGCGCGCCGAGGTGCTGGCGATCGGCGAAACGCTCGAACGGGTCTACGCGCTGGCGGAGTCGTCCGGGATCACGACGGATTCCGCCGCGCGTCGGATCGCGGAGGAGCGGCTGTCGCGGGCTCCGGCGAGGACTCCGTCGAGCGCGCCGCCTGGCGCGACGCCTGCCGAGAGGCGCTGACGGACCCCGGCAGATACTCGGGGTCGATCACCTTCATCTTCGCTTCGACGTCGGCCGCGAGAGTGGTGCGTCCGGCGCGGCGCGCGTCCGCCGCCATCCGGTCGAGCCGGAAGAGACCCTCGCCCCAGGCGTCGAAGCGCGGATTCTGCGAGAGCTCGTTTGCGACCTTGCGGATCGAGGCCTCCGCGTCCGCGGGATTCTTTCCATGGAGCGCGATCTCGGTTTCGAGCTGCTCGATGTAGGGCGCCACGAACCAGTCGAGATAACGCGCCTCGCGCCCGAGGGCGACGCGGGCCGCGTCGAGCGCCTTCTGCGCGCGTTTGGCGGCCTTGCGCGCGTCCTCGGTGCGTCCGAGCGCGAGCAGCGCTTCGCCTTCGACCGCGGTCGCGACGACGCGCGTGGCCGGCGTGCGCGTGTCGACCTGGAGCGCCCGGGCCACGGCGAGGGCCTGCTCCGGCTGGCCGCGGAGAAGGTAGAACTCGGCGAGGCTCGCCTGCGGCGTGCCACGGTAGGGGAGGCGAGCGGGGGTATCGAAGGCGCGCTGGAAGGTCCTCTCCGCGTCGTCGATACGCTGGAGCCGCAGGTACGTGTAGCCGAGAAGCTGCAGGTTGTGGAGGTGGTGCCAGTCGTCGCCGGGGCGGAGGTTTTCCGCCTTCGCGTACGCCTCCTCGATCGCATCGGCCTTCTCGAACTGTGCGAGGGCTTCGTCCCAGCGGCCGAGGCGGGGAAGCACGTGGCCGTACATGTGCTGCGCGTGCGCCACGCCGGGGCTCGAGCCGGCATAGATCTTCGCGTGGTCCGCGGCCTCCGCGTGGTGGGCGATGTTCTCGAAGGAGTGCACGAGATAGTGGTGCGCTCCGAGATGGCCCGGCGAGCGCACGAGCGCCGTCTCGTAGAAGGCGATCGAGGCCGCGTGACCGAACTGCCCCCGGCCCCACGGCCCGGCTTCCTCGGCGTTGCCGCGGATGATCCAGAGCTCGGCGTCGTCCGGGTAGGTCCCGAGCGCCTTGTCCAGCGCCGCCTTGTACGCCGAGTGCTTCTTGCCCTCTTCGCCGCTCGGGGCCGCCTGCGCCTCGATCTGCCGGGCGCGGAGCGTGATGAACGTCCGCTCTTTCAGGGAGGCCTTCGGCGACAGCGATTCCGCCTTCGCGATCGCGTCGGCCGTCGCGTCCGCGCGCTCGAGACCTTGCTCGGCGCGCGCGAGACCCATCCAGCACATGGCGCATTCGGGGTCGGAGCGGAGCGCCTGGCGGAAGGAGCGCGCGGCGTCGATGAAGGAGTAGTGCTGCAGGAGCGTCAGGCCCTGGTCGTAGAAGGCCTGCGCCTCGCTCGAGGAGGTCGCGATCTTCTGATGCACGGCGCCGACGTCGTTTCGCAGCGGGATCGGGCGCTCGAGGAGGGCCGGCTCGACGGCGTCGCCGGGCGCGGCGCATCCGGCGTGCGAAAGGGGCTGCTCGGCCCCGAGGACTGAGACGGTTCCGAACGCGAGTGCGACGAGAGAGATTCGAAACCTCATGGGGATTCCTCCGGCCTCGTCCGATAGGGCTGCCCGTTCATCGCGACGTCGAACTCTTTCGACCGGCCCTTCGGAATCGAGAGGGACTGCCAGCGCGGACCCGCGAAGTGCCGCGCCAGAAAAACGATCTGCCCGACGTGGTAGGCGTAGTGCGTGAGCTGACGCTGGATCGCCTGCAGGACGGTGTGCGGTTCGCCGCGGATCGTCACGGTCCGCGAAAGATCCGCCGGCGAGAGCGTTTCGACCGCCGCGAAGAGGAGCCGCCAGCCGTTCTCCCACCGTTCCCGGATGGACGCCCGCGTGTCCTCCGGGTCGATCTCGAACTCGGAGTCGCGGTGGCGGTCGGCCTTCTCGCCGTCGGCCGTCAGAAAGCTCGTCCAGCGGGACCGCATGTTGCCGGAGACGTGCTTCATCACGACCGCAATGCTGTTGGATTCGGCGTCCACGGAAGCGAAGAGGTCCGCCTCCGCCACCTGAGCGAGCGCCTTGTCGGCCAGGCCTTTGTACTTCTGGAGCTGGAGGATGGCATCCTCGAGGAACTGTTTTTCGACACCGCCGCCGCTCACCGGGCCATCGTACCGCCTCTAGAATGCGCCGGTGAAGCGAGACCCGCTCCTCGAATTCCGGCCCGCGGTGCAGGAGTGGTTCCGCGGCGCCTTCCCCGCGCCGACCGCCGCGCAGGCCAGGGGCTGGCCGCCGATCCTCGAGGGCCGCTCGACGCTGCTCCTCGCGCCCACCGGATCGGGGAAGACTCTGGCGGCATTCCTGGCTTCGATCGACCGGCTGATGTTCACGCCGGAGCCCGCCAGGACCGATCGCTGCCGCGTGCTCTACGTGTCGCCGCTGAAGGCGCTCGCCGTCGATATCGAGCGAAACCTCCGCGCTCCTCTCGCCGGCATCGCGGCGACCGCGGAGCGGCGAGGCGATTCGTTCCGGCTCCCGTCGGTGGCTATCCGTTCGGGCGACACGCCTGCGGCGGAGCGCGCCCGCATCTCCCGCACGCCGCCCGACATCCTCATCACGACTCCGGAATCGCTCTACCTGCTTCTGACGTCCCAGGCGCGCGAGGCGCTCTCCTCGGTCGAGACCGTCATCGTCGACGAGATCCACGCGATCGCCGCCTCCAAGCGCGGCGCGCACCTCTTCCTCTCGCTCGAGCGGCTCGAAGCGCTCCGCCCGGAGGGCCGCGGCCTGCAGAGAATCGGACTGTCCGCGACGCAGAGGCCTCTCGAGGAAATTGCGCGATTGCTCGGCGGAGGCGAGGCCACCGGCGGGACGCGCGGCGCCGCAAGGCCGCGTGGAAACCCCGGCCCGTCGAGATCGTCGACGCCGGCAGCCGCAAGGCCCTCGAGCTCTTCGTCGAGGTCCCCGTCGAAGACATGGCGCGGCTGAAGGACGTCGGGGCGCAGGAGGAAATCCGCTCGGGGCCGGCCTCCTCGGCGACGAGCCCCGCGAGCGGCGCGGGTTCGATCTGGCCCTCGATCTACCCGCGGCTGGTCGAGCTGGTGCGCGCGCATCGCTCGACCATGATCTTCACCAACAGCCGGCGCCTCGCCGAGCGGCTCGCCGGATCGCTCAACGACACGGCCGGCGAGGAGATCGCCCTCGCGCATCACGGCTCGGTCGCGCGGGAGAAGCGCCTCGAGATCGAGGATCGCCTCAAGCGCGGCGAGCTCCCGGCGATCGTCGCGACCTCCTCGCTCGAGCTCGGGATCGACATGGGGGCCGTCGACCTCGTCATCCAGATCGAGGCGCCGCCCTCGATCGCGTCGGGCATGCAACGGATCGGCCGTGCCGGCCACAAGGTCGGCGAGCCGTCGCGGGGGATTCTCTTTCCGAAGTACCGCGGGGACCTTCTGGCCGCGGCGGCGGCCACGGCGCGGATGCAGGAAGGCCGCGTCGAGGAGACGACCTACCCGCGCAACCCGCTCGACGTCCTTGCGCAGCAGATCGTCGCGATCGTGGTGTCCGCGCCCGCGCAGGTCGACGACCTGTATCGGCTGGTGCGCGGCGCCGCGCCCTTCGCCGAGCTTCCGCGGTCCTCCTTCGAGGGCGTGCTCGACATGCTGTCGGGCCGCTATCCGTCGGACGAGTTCGCCGAGCTCCGGCCCCGCGTGACCTGGGACCGCGTCGGCGGCGAGGTTCGCGCGCGGGAGGGCGCGCGCCACGTGGCCGTCGTCAACGCCGGCACGATCCCGGATCGCGGGCTGTACGGGGTCTTCCTGAAGGGAGACGACTCGCGCCGGAGCATGCGCGTCGGCGAGCTCGACGAGGAGATGGTTTTCGAGTCGCAGCCGGGCGACGTCTTCGTGCTCGGCGCGTCGTCCTGGCGCATCGAGGAGATCACGCACGATCGGGTCATGGTCTCCCCCGCGCCGGGGGTCCCGGGAAAAATGCCCTTCTGGCACGGCGACCGGCCGGGCCGGCCGACCGAGTTCGGCCAGGCCATCGGCGAGCTGGCGCGCGGGCTCGTGTCCGCGAAGCCCGACCTCGCGGCGAAACGTCTGCGAGAGGAGCATGGCCTCGACGCGCGGGCGGCCACGAACCTGATCGCCTATCTCGAAGAGCAGAAAGAGGCGACGGGCGAGGTGCCCAGCGACCGGACGATCGTCGTCGAGCGCTACCAGGACGACATCGGCGACTGGAGAGTTTGCGTGCTGTCGCCGTGGGGCGCCCGCGTCCACGCCCCCTGGGCGACGGCGGTTCTCGCGGCGCTCAAGGAGTCCCACGCCGGCGACGTCGAGGCCCTCTGGTCGGACGACGGCATGGTCTTCCGCGTGCCCGAGTC
Source organism: uncultured Acidobacteriota bacterium (assembly GCA_963782585.1). Lineage (GTDB taxonomy): Bacteria > Acidobacteriota > Thermoanaerobaculia > UBA5066 > Gp7-AA6 > DAHUXD01. The sequence continues at coordinate 265,972 of CAWAKL010000002.1, read as the reverse complement.
CGACGAGCCCCCCGATGTGGCGCTTTTTCTGCCGGCGGCGGATGAGGTCGAAGACCTCGTCGTTCGCAACCTCGGCGAGAGCTCGCTGTTCGCCGCGCGGTTCCGGGAGAACGCCGCGCGCGCGCTCCTTCTGCCTCGCCGCCACCCGGGGCGCCGCAGCCCGCTCTGGCAACAGCGCAAACGGGCTTCCGACCTGCTCGCGGTCGCCTCGCGCTACGGCTCGTTCCCGATCCTCCTCGAGACCTACCGCGAATGCCTTCGCGACGTCTTCGACCTGCCCGGCCTGACGGAGATCCTGCGCCGCATCGCATCGCGCGCGATCCGGGTCGTCACGCGCGACACCCGCACTCCGTCGCCGTTCGCCGCGTCGCTGCTGTTCTCGTATGTCGCCAACTTCATTTACGACGCCGACGCTCCGCTCGCCGAGCGCCGGGCCCAGGCGCTCTCGGTCGACCAGGCGCAGCTGCGCGAGCTTCTCGGAGAAGCGGAGCTCCGGGAGCTCTTCGACCCCGACGCCATCGAGGGCCTCGAGCGCTCGCTCCAGCGGCTCGAGGGCCGCCGCGTCCGCCACGCCGACGGCCTGCACGACCTGCTCCTGTCCCTCGGAGACTTGAGCGAAGCGGAGATCCTCGCGCGGAGCGAAGCTCCCGACGAAGCGCCCCGCTGGCTGGAGGCGCTCGTCCGCGATCGCCGGGTGATCGCCGTGCGCGTCGCCGGCGAGGCGCGCTTCGCCGCGGCGGAGGACGCGGGGAAGCTGCGCGACGCGCTCGGCGTCGTCCCGCCGCCCGGGCTGCCGGCGGCTTTTCTCGAGGCCCGCGAGGGAGCCGAGCCGGTGACGGACATCGTCTCCCGCTACGCCCGGACGCACGGGCCGTTTCGCCTCGAGGAGGCGGCCGGCCGATGGGGGCTGCCCGTCGGCGTCGTTCGACTCGCCCTCGACCGCCTCGCCGAGCGGGGCCGCGTGATCGAGGGCGACTTCCTGCCGGAAGGGCGCACCCGCGAGTGGTGTGACGCCGGCGTGCTGCGCGCCATCAAGCGCCGCTCGCTCGCGAAGCTGCGGCGCGAGGTCGAGCCCGTCGAACACGCCGCCTTCGCGCGATTCCTCGCGGTCTGGCAGGGCGTCGCCCGCCCGCGGGCCGGCCTCGAAGCGCTCCTGTCGGCCGTCGAGCAGCTGCAGGGCTGTCCGATTCCCGCGTCCGTGCTCGAGGCGGAAGTCCTTCCGGCGCGCGTCGAGCGCTACCGTCCGGCGGATCTCGACTTCCTGCTGGCCTCGGGAGAGATCGTCTGGCGCGGCCTCGAGCCTCTGGGTCCCTCGGACGGGCGCGTCGCGCTCTATCTCACCGATCGCGCCTCGCTTCTCGCGCCCCCGCCCCGGCCTCTCGCCTCCGCGGGACCGCTCGCGGCGGAGGTTCGCTCCCTGCTCTCGAAGCGCGGCGCGCTGTTCTTCCCGGATCTCGCCGCGGAGACCGGCGCGTTCGCGGGAGACCTCGTTTCGGTCCTCTGGGATCTCGTGTGGGCGGGAGAGATCTCCAACGACACCCTCGCCCCGCTGCGCTCTCTCCTCTCCGGTTCTTCCGCGAAGAGCGCCCGCCGAGGCCGCGGACGCGCGTTCCGTTCCCGGCGCCTCGGTCCGCCCGGAAGCGAAGGGCGCTGGTTTGTCGTGCCGGCGCCGCGAAAGCCCCCGTCGGAGACGGAGCGGCGCGCCGCCCTCTCGCGAGCGCTTCTCGAGCGGTACGGCGTCCTCACCCGCGAGGCCGTGGCGGCCGAGGGAATCGAGGGCGGCTTCTCGACGGTCTACCCGATCCTCAAGGCCATGGAAGACGCCGGCCAGGTCCGACGCGGATACTTCGTCGCGGGCCTCGGCGCGACACAGTTCGCGCTCGCGGGAGCCGACGACCGGCTGCGGGGAGAGCGCGACGCCCCGGAGCCCGACGCGTCGCAGACGCTCGTGCTGGCCGCGACCGATCCCGCGAATCCGTACGGCGCGGCGCTGCCCTGGCCGCAGCCCCCCGCGTCCGAGGCGGTCGCGCGTCCGCAACGCGCGGCGGGCGCGCAGGTCGTCACCCGGGCCGGCGAGCTTCTCGCCTGGATCGGTCGGACCGAGACCAACATGCTGAGCTTCCTGCCGGCCGACGAGCCGGCGCGCGGAGCCGCGGCACGCGATCTCGCGCGGGCCCTGGCGCGGCTGGTCGACACGGGACGCCGACGCGCGGTCCTCGTCGGCAAAGTCGACGGACGCGATCCCCGCGAATCGCCGCTCGCCGCTCACCTCGTCGGGGCGGGCTTTCTCGCCGGCTCCCGCGGCTATCTCAAACGTCTCTCTCCCCGGCCCCTGGCTGATAGCTGATGGCTGACAGCTGACAGCTCATTCCCATGCCCGAAGGCGACACGATCCACCGCGCCGCGCACACCCTCAACCGGGTGCTCGCCGGGAAGACCGTCGCGTCGGTCGAATCTCCGCTTCCGCAGATTGCCTCGGCCGGTCTCGAGGGCGTTTCGGTGTCGAAGGTCGAGGCCCGCGGCAAGAATCTTCTGGTCCTCTTCGACGACGGCCGGATTCTCCACACGCACATGCGGATGGGGGGCTCGTGGCACGTCTACCGTCCCGGCGAGCGCTGGCAGAGGCCTCGACGGCAGGCGCGCGTCGTGCTCGCGACTTCGGAGTTCGTGACCGTCTGCTTCGACGCTCCGATCGTGCGGTTGCTTCGCCGCGGCGCGGCCGAGCGTGATCCGAACCTCGCGAGCCTCGGGCCGGACATCTTGTCGCCGGATTTCGATCGGGCCGAAGCGCGCCGCCGGCTGTGTGAGCGAGGCGCGCTCGAAGTCGGCGAAGCCATCCTGCGGCAGTCGGCCGTCGCCGGCATCGGGAACGTCTACAAATCCGAGACGCTCTTTCTGTGCCGCCTCGATCCCTTCACGGCGGTCGAAGAGCTCTCGGATCGCTCCCTGGACTTCGTCCTCGAAACAGCGCGGCGGCTCATGACGGCGAACCTTCGCACTGCCCGCAGAACGACGCGGCCGAGTCTCACGCGCGAGAGGACCTGGGTCTACGGCCGGCAGGGCCGGCCGTGCCGGCGCTGCGGGACGGCGATCCGCATGCGCCGGCAGGGAGCCGACCGCCGCTCCACTTACTGGTGCCCCTCATGCCAGTCCGGGAAGCCCTCGCTGGCCGACTAGCCGCTCGACGCGGGCAGCGTCGTGCCGGATGCGAGGAGCTTCGCGAAGGCGGCGTCCTCCATCGGGCGGGCGAGAAAGAAGCCCTGCCCGAATTCGCACGCGGTCTCGCGGAGCGCGTGGACCTGCTCGCCGTGCTCGATGCCCTCGGCGACGGTCGTCAGGCGCATGGCCCGGCCGAGATCCACGATGCCGCGGGCGAGCAGCGAGAGCCCGACATCTCCCGAGGCCTCCTGGATGAACGAGCGGTCGATCTTGAGGATGTCGACCGGCAGGTTCTGGAGATAGGCGAGCGAGGAGTAGCCGGTCCCGAAGTCGTCGACTGCGAGGCGCAGCCCGAGCTCCTTGAGCTCCCGCAGGCGCGGAATCATGGCGCGCGGATCGACCATGATGAGGCTCTCGGTGACTTCGAGGACGAGGCGGTTCGGCGGCAGGCCCGCCCGCGCGAGGGCAGCGCTCACCTGCGCGACCAGGTCCGGCTCCTGCAGCTGGCGGGCCGAAAGATTGACGCTGACGTGCGTCGTGGCGCCGGGCCCCGTGAGAGCCGCGATGCGGCGGCTGGCTTCCTCGATGACCCAGAGGCCGATGTCCACGATGAGCCCCGTCTCCTCGGCGAGAGGGATGAAGGAGCCGGGCGCGAGCAGGCCACGCCGGGGATGACGCCAGCGGATCAAAGCCTCGGCGCCGACCATGCGGCCGGTCGAGAGCTCCACGATGGGCTGGTAGTGGAGGATCAGCTGCTTCTCGGGGAGGGCCCGGCGCAGGTCCGTCTCGAGCTCGAGCCGTTCGACGACGGCCGCGCGCATGCCGGGCTCGAAGACCTCGAAGCCGCCCTTGCCTTTTTCCTTGGCGATGTAGAGCGCGACATCGGCGTTGCGGAGGAGCTCGCCTTCGCCCTCTCCCGGCACCCCGATCGCAATCCCCTTGGAGGCCGAGAGAAATACTTCCTTGCCCCCGAGGACGATCGGCGCGCGGAGGGCCTTGGAGAGGCGGTCGGCGACCTCGCGCGGGATGGCGGCGTCGGGCGTGTCCTCGAGCAGGAGGGCGAACTCGTCGCCGCCGAGACGCGCGGCCGTGTCGCCGGCGCGAATGCAGCTCTGGAGGCGCCGCGCAGTCTCGACGAGCACCTCGTCGCCGGCGACGTGCCCGAAGGTGTCGTTGATCGCCTTGAAGTCGTCGAGATCGAGCAGGAGAACCGAGCAGGGGCGGCCCCCGCGCTGGCTGCGAGCCTGGGCATGGACGACGCGGTCCGAGAGGAGCAGCCGGTTCGCAAGCTTCGTCAGCGGGTCGTGAAACGCCTGGTGCGTGAGCTGGTTCTCGAGCTTCTTGCGCTCCTGGATGTCGCGGATCGTGAGGACGAGGCCCGCGATCGTCGGGTCCTCGAGCAGGTTCGTGATGATGACCTCGGCGAAGAACCACTCGCCGCTGCGGCGGCGCAGCCGCCACTCGAGCGGCGCGGGGGCGCCCGCGCGCTGGGAAATCTCGGCGACCATGGCCACGGCGCGCGGCTGGTCCTCGGGATGCAGCAGATCCGTCAGACGCGTTCCGTCGAGATCCTGCGGCCGGTAGCCGAGGAGCCTCTCGACCGAGGGCGTCTGGTAGCGGATCCGCATCTCGGGCGTGACGACGGTGATGATGTCCGACGAGTTCTGGACGAGCGACCGGAAACGCGCCTCGCTCGCGCGCGCCGCTGCCTCCGCCGAGAGCCGGACGTTCTCCGAGACGGCCATGTACTGCCGCACGAGGACCGCGAGCGTGAGGGCGATCGCGCCGAGGACGACGCCGAGCGACGGCGTCTGCTGCGAAAGGGCCGAAACGAAGAGCGTTCCATAGCCGAGCACGACGGCGGCGTACGGCGCGAGACTCATGCGCGGGCGATGCAGAGCGGCGATTCCCTCCGGCGCCTCGTCGTCGGGACGGCCGGCGAGCCGCCGCTGGGCCTCGGCGCTGGCTCCGAAAAGAAGCCAGGCCGCGAGCGCCAGCAGGTCGAGCGTCGTGCCGCTCCGATACCCCGACGTCAGGCTGAGGACGCTCGAGATGGAGTCGTTGACGACCGTGAGCATCAGGCCCGCGGTCAGCAGGACGAAAACCAGCCGGACCGCGTCGGCCCGGCGGCGGGCGGCGATGACGGACATGCCGAAGAGCAGGATCAGATCGCCGAGCGGATACCCGATGGTCAGGACCAGCTCCGAGACACTCGACATTTCCGACGTGACGAGCGGCGAGATGAGAGCCGACCACAGAAGCATCAGACCGCCCAGGAACACGGTCGCGACGTCGAGCCAGAAGTACCGGGCCTCCGCGCGGGTCGGCAGGAACCGCGGAAAGGACAGGAGTCCCAGGAGTAGCGTGGGGTAGTAGGCGATGTAGGCGCCCTGGCTCGCGAGGTAGACGGGGCCGGACGTGCCGTCTTCATGGAAGAGCCACTGCGACACGAACCAGACCGCATCGCCGACCCAGAGGAAGAAGAACGCCGCCGTCAGGAAACGCCAGGCGCGGCGTGTCCCGCCGTCGAGCCCGGCCGCGCGGCTCGCGAGCCACGAAAGCAGGGTGACCGCGAGGCCGACCGGCATGAACGCGAGATCGCTTCGAAAGCCGCGCACCTCCGCGGGCAGGGAGCTCGTCAGCGCCCAGAGCGTGAAAAGGAGCCCGTAGCCCGCGAGGACGAGGAACGGCGCGCCGCCGGCGCTGAAAAGGGCACGGTCCGCCCGGGCCCCCGGACGGATCGACGACGCCGGCGCGGCCGGGAAGCCGGAGATGCCCTCGCTCACCTACGAATTGTCGCCGATCAGCCTCCGGTGCGCCAGAGCGGCGCGCGGCGCGGAGTGACGGGGCGCACCGAAGCTAGGTCTTGCGCGTTTTGCGGTAGATCCACAGGACGAGGACCGCCCCGAGAAACGCGCCGACAAAGCCGGCGGGTTCGCCCATCTCGTACAGCCCGAGCATCCGTCCCAGGAACCCGCCGACGAGCGCGCCCACGATGCCGAGAAGGGTTGTGATGATCCAGCCGCCCGGATCCTTTCCCGGCATGACGAACTTGGCGAGCGCTCCGACGATGAGGCCGAAGATGACCCATCCGATGATTCCCATGGTTCGCTCCTCTCGCGATAGCCGCGGGACGCGGCGGTTGCCCGAGGGGACAATATCTCCTGTTCTGCCGATGCTGCTAGGCTTTCCGCCAAGATGAAACGACGCCGATCTGGCATTTCCGTTCTCTGTCTGCTCGCATTCCTCCTCACGGCGTCTCTCGTTCGCGCCCAGCAGGCGCAGGATCCGCCGCGGCGTCCCAGGATCGGCCTCGCCCTCGGCGGCGGCGGCGCGCGGGGAATCGCCCACATCGGCGTGATCAAAGCGCTCGAGGAAATGAACATCCCGATCGACTACATCGCGGGCACGAGCATGGGCTCGATCGCCGGCGGCCTCTATGCGTGCGGCTTCACGCCCGCAGAGATGGAGGCGGTCATCAAGGGGATCAAGTGGGACACGCTCTTCCAGGACGCGCCCGACCGGGCCCAGCAGTCCTTCCGCCAGAAAGAAGACGACTTCGACCACCTGATCCCGATCGAGTTCGGCCTGAACTTCAAGAAGGGCGGCCTCGTCCTGCCGCCCGGCCTCATCGCCGGGAGCAAGCTCGGCTTCGTGCTCGATACCACGATGCTTCCGTGCTCGGTCGCGAACTTCGACGAGCTTCGCGTTCCCTTTCGGGCGGTCGCGACCGACATCCAGACCGGCAATCCCTACGTGATGTCGAAGGGCAGCCTGGCGCGATCCATTCGGGCAAGCATGGCCATCCCGGCGATCTTCACGCCCGTCGAAATCGACGGCCATATGCTGATCGACGGCGGCGAATCCCAGAACCTTCCGGTGCAGACGGTCCGGGCCATGGGCGCCGACATCGTGATCGCGGTCAACGTCGGCTCCTCGGGAGCCGAGACGGCGGCCAAGCCCACCAACGTGGGCGCGATGATCAGCCGACTGATTGATCTGCCGCTCCAGCAGAACACGATGGCGTCGGCGAAGCTCGCCGATTTCGTGATCACGCCGGACCTGAAGGGCTATACCTCGGCGGATTTCGGTTCCGGCATCGAGATGATCCCGCTCGGGTACGAAGCGACCATGGCCGAAAAGGCCAGGCTCGCGGCGTACGCCGAGCCCGAGAGCGTGTACCAGACCTGGAAACTCGGCCACGACGCCATTAAACCGCCGCTTCCCGTCATCGATGCGATCGAGATCGACCCGGTCCCCGGCGTGGACCCGAGGCGCATTTCGTACCTCGTGCAGACGAAGGTGGGCGAGGTGCTGGACACGAAGACCCTGGGCTCGGACCTCAAGCGCATCTACGCCCTCGGTCTCTTCGAGATCGTCAGCTATTCGATCGTCCCGGAGGGCGATCGCAACATTCTCCGAATCACCGCGACGCCCAAGCCCTGGGGCCCGACGTATTTGCAGCTCGGGCTCTTCCTCGGAACGGACTTTCAGCTCGCCACGCAGTTCGGCGTCGTGGCGCTCGTGAACGCGACGGAGTTGAACAGTCTCGGGGGGCAGTGGAAGACGCTCGTGAAGATCGGAAGCCCTCTCGAGGTCGAGACGCGGTTCTTCCAGCCGGTGAGCTATCGAGGCCGCCTCTTCCTGTCGCCCTTTGCCGGCTGGCGCCAGGATCTGTCCCGGCTCTACGACGAAGAGGGTGACGCTCTCGCCACCTACCAGGTCTCGCGCGGCGCGGCCGGGTTCGAGCTCGGCTACGACTTCGGGACCTGGGGAGAGCTGCGTGCCGGCTACGTCCGCGCGTTCGGCAAGGCTCGCCGCCAGGTCGGCGACCCGATCTTCCCCGAGCTCGATTGGGACGAGGGCGCTTTCACCGCACGCATGGTGGTCGACCAGCTCGACAACGTGAACCTTCCGCATGAGGGCTATCTCGGGCTCATCGACTACATCGGCAATCGCACGAGTCTCGGAGGCTCCGAGTCCTACGACCGCTTCGCCATGGGGGTGACCGGCGTGCAGACGATCGGGCGCTGGACCGGGCTCCTCAAGGGCGAGGGGGGCACCGGCATGGGCCGGGCCATTCCCTTCTACGACGATTTTTCGCTCGGAGGCCTCTTTCGTCTCTCCGGACGCCCCCGCGGCCAACTCAACGGAGACAAATACGTGCTCGCCGCGGCGCTTCTCTACTACCGATTGAGCTCGACAGCCGGCGCGATCGTGAAGAACCTGTCGGTCGGCGTGTCCGTGGAGGCCGGCAACGCCTACAATTTTCAGGCGCCCATCACGTTCGGGAGCCTGAAGACCGCGGGGAGCGTCTACTTCATCGCCGACACGCTCCTCGGGCCGTTCTTCGTCGGCTACGGGCACTCCAGCGGCAACAACTCGGCGTACCTGACCCTGAACCGCGCCTTCTAGAGCCGGTTCAATCCGTCGAGGCCGGCGATCTTGTAGGCCTCGGCCATCGTCGGGTAGTTGAAGACGGAGTCGCGGAAGTACTCGATCGTGCCGCCGAATGCCAGAACCGCCTGGCCGATGTGGACGATCTCGGTCGCGCCCTCGCCGAAGATGTGGACGCCGAGGAGCCTGCGCGTCTTGCGGATCGAAGAGGAGCTTGAGCAGGCCCGCTTCCACGCCGAGCATCTGCCCCTTGGCCGTCTCCTCGAAGCGCGCGAGGCCGATCTCGTAGGGCACCTTCGCCTGCGTCAGCTCCTGCTCGGTCCTGCCGACCATGGAGATCTCGGGGATGGTGTAGATCCCGTACGGGATCGACTCGCGCCGGCTCTCGCAGTAGGTCCCGAACATGTGGCAGCTCGCGAGCCGGCCCTGCTCCATCGACGTCGAGGCCAGAGCCGGAAAGCCGATGACGTCGCCTGCCGCATAGATGTGCGGAACGGCCGTCTGGTAGTGCTCGTTGACCGCGATCCGCCCTCGCTCGTCCGCGGCCAGGCCGGCGGCCGGGAGGTTCAAGAGGTCCGCGTTCGTCTGCCGCCCGACGCAGTAGAGCAGGGCGTCGCCGTGGATCTCCTTGCCGCTCTCGAGACAGGCGACGACGCGTTTCTTTTCGTCGTAGCCGACCGAAGCGACCTTCTCCCCGAGCCGGAAGGTCGCGCCCCGCTGGCGCATGAAGTACATGAGGGCTTCGATCATCTCGGTATCGACGAAATCCAGGATCGCCGGCCGCGCCTCGATGACCGTGACCTTGATGTTCAGGGCGGTCACCATCGAGGCGTACTCGAGGCCGATGACGCCGGCGCCGACCACGATCAGATCGCGGGGGAGATTCTTGCCCGCGAGAAGCTGGTCGGAGTCGAAGATCCGCTCCCCGTCGAGCGTCACCTTCGCGTCATGCGCGGGCCGCGTGCCGCAGGCGATCAGGACGTGCTCGCCCGTCAGGGCGACCGGCCCCTCCGCCGTGTCCACCTCGACCGTGTGCGGATCGGTGAACCGCCCCTTCCCGTGAACGGTCACGACGCGATTGCGCGCGAGCTGCGCCCGCACGACCTCCATCTCCCTGGACATGACCTTCTGGACGCGGAAGGCGAGATCGGCGACGGTGATCTCGCGGTTGACCGAATAGTCCTTGCCGTAGAAGCTCCGCTCGCGGAAGCCCGAGAGGTACATGATCGCTTCGCGGAGCGTCTTGGACGGGATCGTTCCCGTGTGGAGACAGACGCCGCCGACCATTTCCTTGCGGTCGACGACGGCGGCTTTCTTCCCGAGCTTCGCGGCGGCGATCGCGGCCTTCTGCCCCGCCGGGCCGGAGCCGATGACGACGAGGTCGTAGGCGGTCGGATTCAAGTCCGGAAGCTTCTCACGAGGCGTGTGAAGCAGGCGTGGAGCCGGCCGGGAGCATGACGAGCTCGCCGGTATGGAGGAAGTAGAGGCCCGCGCGCGTGGGCCGGCCCGTCAGCGACTCCCAGGAGCGCCGGTAGTACGCGATCTGCGGCGTGTAGAAGGCCACGAGCGCCGGGCGGTTCGCGGGCGTGACCGTGTCGGACTTGTAGTCGACGAGCACCCATTCGCCCTCCTCTTCGAAGACGAGGTCGATCGTGCCCTGCAGGACGGTCGCATCCGGGGCATCGGCGAGGCCCAGCTCCGCCGGCGGCACGGGAAGAGCGAAGGGAACCTCCGCGAAGCGGCGTTTCGCGGCGAGCGCGCGCTTCCAGAGCGGCGAGCCCCGCACGCCCTCGACGACTTTCAGGACGTCGGAAAGGTCGCCGGGAGGCCGCTCCTCGGAGGCGAGCAGGTTCGCGGCGTGCAGCGCGAGGTCGAGCTTCGGATCCCGCATCGCCGCCTCGAGGGCGCCGTGGAGCACGCGGCCCCAGGACATGCCGCGACCCGTGGCTTCCCAGACGGGCTTCTCGCCGGAATGGGCGACATCGGTCACCGCGACGACGCCGTAGCTCGCCCGCGCCGCGGCGGCGCGGCGGCGGCCGGTCTCCGTGCGGAACGCGTCGAGGTCGGAAGCCAGGCTCTCGAGAGGCGCGGCGGGAGTCTCCGCCGGCGGGGCCGCCGGTTCCGCGAGCGCCTCGGTGAGAAACGGCGCCAGGATGTTCCAGGTGCCCTGCGCGTTCTCGCTCTTGCCCTGCTTCCAGGTGCTGACGACCAGCATGTCCTTCGCGCGCGTCGCGGCGACGTAGAGCAGCCGGATCTTCTCGGCCTCGTCGAAGACGCACTCGGCGTCCTCCATCGCGTCCCAGTCGCGGGGCTCGGCGAGCTCGACGACCCCGAAGCCTTCCTCGGATTTCCGGATGACGCGCCAGTGTCCGCGCGCCTGTGCGCCCCGGCGGTCGATCGAGAATCGGACGGGAGGGTCGTTCTCGCGACGGGGGTCGGCGAGGAACACGACCGGAGCCTCGAGGCCCTTGGCCCCGTGCACCGTCATCAGCCGCACGGCGCCGTGCCTCCCCGGGCGGGCGCTCATCTCCTCGATGTAACCCGCGTTCGTCAGCCGATCGAGCTCCGCGACCACGCTTCCGAAGTCGAGGCCCTCGGTCGAGAACGTGCGAGCGGCGGCGATCGCCTTGAGCAGGTTCCCGGCGCGGCTGTCGCCGAGCTCCCGGGCGCCCGCGTAGGCCGTCCAGCCGAGCCGCGCGCAGAGGCGCGAGATCGCGGCGCCCGGCGGCAGCTCGCCGGCGAGCGACTCGCCCTCGCGCAGAAGCTCGCAGGCGCGAGCGATGCGCGGGTCGGCGCCGTCGGGCAGGGCGGCACGGAACGAGAAGCGTCCGCCGGCCCGGAAGTGGCGGTAGAGGGCCTCGTCGTCGACGCCGAACAGCGGCCCCCGGAGGACGGCCGTGAAGGCCACCGGGTCGTCGGGATCGGAGATCGCCGAGAGCAGCGGCAGGAGCGTCGTGAGCTCCTCGGAATCGCGGAACGCGCCGCCTCCCGAGAGCTCGTAGGGGATGCCGTGGGATTCGAGCTCCCGGGCGTAGTCCGACATGAACTTCCGCGTGCGGAACAGGACGAGAAAGTCCTCGGGCCGGCGCTCTCCTTTTCGGACGAGCGCGTCGATCGTTCGCGCAATTCGCCGCGCGTCCTGATCGACGACGGGCTGCACCGATCCGCCGCTCGTGCGCGTCTCGAGGAGGAAGACGCCCGGCGGGCCATCGGGCTTCTGCGCCGCGAGCGGCACCCAGGCCGCCTGCTGCGGCGTCGCCTCGGCGGGGAACCGCCGCGCGAAGACGCCGTTGACCCACGCGCAGAGCCGCCCGCTCGAGCGGAAGTTGGCCGTGAGGCGGAGCACGCGGCCGTGCTTCGCGAGGCGATCGCGGACCGCGCCGTAGGTCTCGATGTCGGCGCGGCGGAACCGGTAGATCGACTGCTTCGGGTCGCCCACGACGAAGAGGCTTCCGGGCTTCGGCACGAGCCGGCGCCAGTCCCGTTGCTCCGGGTCGTCGCCGGTCAGGTAGAAGAGGATCTCGGCCTGGATCGGGTCGGTGTCCTGGAACTCGTCGACGAGGATCGGGAGAAACCGTTCCTGGAAGGACCTCCGTACGTGCGCGTGGTCGCGCAGGAGGTCCCGCGCGATCAGGAGGAGGTCCTGGAAGTTCAGCCGTCCGTTTCGGCGGCGCCAGGCCGCGTACTCGACGGAGGCGGGCACCACGGCGCGCATGAGGATCGGATGCAGATACTGGCGCCAACGCTTCAGCCCCGGCTCGAGCACGTCGCGGCAGAGCGTCTCGAACTCGTTGCGCCGCCGGCCGGCCTCCGTCCCCTTCTTCCGCGCGCGATGGAGCGCGTCGAGGACCTGCGCGAAGGCCTGGGCATCGGATGTGTCCCGCAGCGCGACGAGGCGTGCGGCGCGCCGCACGGCCTCCTGGTACTCGGTCCATCCGCCCGGCGGCATCTCCGCCGGCAGGTCCGCGGCCGCGCGCGAGCAGGAACTCCGACACCGCGTCGCGCTCGTCCGCGAAGTCGGGCGGCGGCTCTTCCGCCCCGATCTCCGGAGCGACGTCCTCGTTCTCCGAGAGCGTCTCGTACGTCTGGCGGAGGTCGTCGAGCCGGACGTTGAGCGCGGCGAGCCGCGGAAGGATCGGGCTGTCGTCCGTGAAGAGGCGTTCGGTGTAGCGGTCCCAGGCCTCGAGGCGCGCGGCCGCGTTCTCGGGCTCGTCCATCTCGGCGAAACCCGGGTCCACGCCGGCCTCGACGGGCCGCTCGCGCAGCAGGCGCGCGCAGAACGCGTGGATCGTGCCGACGAAAGCCGAGTCCAGGCGGGCGAGGGCGCTTTCGAGCCGCTTCTTTTCGTCGCCGCCGGCCGCGCGGGCGGCCGCCTCGAGGCTCGTCTGGAACCGCTCCGAGAGCTCGGCCGCGGCCTTGATCGTGAACGTGACGGCCGAGATCCGGTCGACTGTCGCCGTGCCGCTGCGGATGAGCTCCGTCATGCGCGCGACGAGGCTCGTCGTCTTGCCCGTCCCGGCGGCCGCCTCGACGAGGAGCGAGACGCCGAGGTCCTTCTCGATCGCGCGGCGCGCTTCGGCGTCCGGCAGGAGTGCGGCGGGCGCCTCAGCCTTCGCCATGGATCTCCCGGAAGGCCTTCAGAACGGGCAGCGTCGTGGTCTCGAGCTTCGCGCGGGAACGGGCCGCGGCGGCGAAGGAGCCCCCGCAAACCGTCTCGTAGTCGCAGTACCGGCAGTCGTCCTTCTCGGCCGCGTGCGGAAAGGTGCCCGCGCGCAAAAGGTCGAGAAGACGAACGAGGACGTCGCGCGTCCCGGCGAGATCGAGGGCCATGGGCATGCGCTGGCCCTCGCCCTTCCGGCCCGGAAAGAAGTACCCGGAAACGGAGACGGGCGCCCCGATGCCGGCCCGTCCGAGAAGCACCTCGAGAGCCATGGCGTAGAGCGCATGCTGGATCTGTCGGCCCCCGTGGATTCCGCGCTTCTCCTTGTGCCGCCAGGTGCCCCCGGTCTTGTAGTCCCAGACGTGGAACGAGCCGTCGGGCGCCTCGTCGACGCGGTCGATCGAGCCGCGCAGCGCGAAGGCGGCGCCGCCGCCGATCCCGATGGAGACCGGCTCCCGGCTCGCGATCGGACCCCGCGGCTGGATGCGCGCGAGGCCGAACGACACCTCGAACCACCGGGGCGTGACCTCCCGGCAGTGCGCCTCTTCGATTGCGAGCAGCGTGCGGCAGGCGACGAGGATGTCGTCGCGCCTTTGGCCGAACGCGAGCTCGCTCGCAGGCGGGACCTTCTCGCGCCAGATCTCGATCTGCGCGCCGGCAATCTCCTCGAGGAGTGCCGCGTGCCGCGCGGCCTCGGGTTTCTCGCCGGCGGCGGTGATGCGCTCGAAGAACACGCGAAAGACCTCGTGGAGGAGGGAGCCCGCCGTCATGGCGTCGAGCCACTCGGTCATGTCGCGCTCGAGCTCCTTCGGGGGTTCGACGCGCAGGACGTGCTTCAGAAAGTACTTGAACGGGCACTGCGCGAGGGTCTCGAGGCGCGAGGCGGATTGCGGCTCGCCGCTGGCTCGCGGATCGAGCTCGGGGGTCCCCGCGCGGACCCATCCGTCCCAGACCGTGAAGTCGTCGGACTCCCGGGCATCCTCCGCACGCCGCCCGTCGGCGAGATGCGGATACACCTCGAGGACGCGCGGCGCCGCGGCACCGGCCGAAGCCGCCGGACCCGCCGCGTCGAGGCGCGACAGCCACCAGTCGGTTTCGTCGAGCGCGGAGCGGATCGCCGGAACGAAGCCCGCGGCCTCGGGAAGGGCGTCGAGCAGCGCCGAGTAGTCCGCCTCCGGTTGCCGGGAAGCCGCTCGATGGAGGTCGAGAAAGAAAGGCGAGGGGAACTGCTCGCTCTGCTGATCGAGGCTGCGCAGATTCCAGCTCGAGTAGCTCGCGGTCAGGCCTCCGGCCAGCCGTCCGACGCACTTCTCGAGCGCGCGGGCGGTTTCCCGGGGGCGGTCGCGATACAGCGGAAGCGCGAGCGGCGCGAGGGCCTGGTTGATCTGCCGGCGCTCCGCGTCGAGGAGCACCGGGTCCTCGAGATCGGCGCCCGGATGGCGCGCCTCGTCGAGACCGAGAAGGAACGCGTGCGGGCGGCCCGAGAATCCGCCCGCGCGGTATTCCGCGACGTGGATGCGCCCGGGACGGGCGCGGTCCGCTTCGATCGAGAGGGCGCGGACGGCATCCGAGAGCCGCGCCGCCGCCTCCGGCGCCGACAGTGTCGTCGGGGGCAGGATCGCGAGCTCTTCGAGGAGTTTCTGGAGCGCCGTGACGGCCGAGGCGTCCAGCGCGTCCGCCACACGGGCGAACTCGAGGACGAACTCGCGGCAACCGCTCGCGAGCGCGCGAAGATCGCACGTGTCCGCCTCGGCGCAACGGGCGCGTTCGAGAGCCCGGAGGGCGAAGCTCCTTGCGGCGCGGGCCTCGGCGAGCCGCCGGCTCCGCCGCTCCGCCCGTTCGGCGAGCTCTTTTTCGCCCGCGTCGTCGGCCTCCCGGCCGGGCTCCCCGGGCTTCTGAAGCTCCGCGATGCGCCGGTCGAGCGCCGAGAGGTGCCGGCGCGCGCCCCAGCCGATCTGCGCCTCGCGCAGGGCGCGGGCCACGGCGCGCGTGCCGGGCGCGTCGGTCCGGCCACCCTCCGCCCTCTCAAACGTCAGGGCTCCGGAGGCCAGGCTCCTCCGGAGAACCTCGGCCTCGAATCCGCCGGCGATCCAGTCGAGGAAGGCGAGCGCGGCCTGGCCGGGGTGCGTGAAAGTCGCGGCCACGCCGCCGGAGAAGGTGCAGTCGAGCCCGTGCTCGCGGGCGAGCTCCCAGACGAGGGCAGGGTAGGTGGAGGCGTCGGTGTGGAGGATCTCGACCTGGTCGAGCGGGATCCCTTCCTCGAGGATCCGGCGGAACACCTCGCGGATCTCGTTCTCTTCGCCGCTCGCCCGGAGAAGACGCGCCGTCGATGCGACTTCGAGCCAGCGCTCCGGCGGCGCGGAGGCGAGACGCCGGAGCTTCGCGCCCGCGAGCTTTTCGAGGATCTCGCGCTCCACGGCGGTCAGATCCGTGTCGTCGACGACCAGATACAACGTTCCGCCCGAATCCGCTGCCGCGGCGCCGAGCGCCCGGCGCAGCACGGCCGCGGAGTCGATGAAATTCCCTTCCGCCAGGTTCTTGTCGTAGCGCGCGAGGATGCCCTTGAGCTCCTTGAGCTTCCGCGCATCGCCGAACGCCTTCGCCGGCAGGGCAGCCGCCGAGAGGCCGGCCGCGCGGATCTCGTCGAACGTGCGCTGCAGCGCCCGATGGAAGCCCGGCCGGTCCCGCAGCTCTCCGAAGTAGGCCTTCGGCCCGAGGTATTCCGCGCAGGCCTGCTCGACCAGGGCCAGCGCCTGTGCGCGCGAGAGAAGGCGGAGTTTCTCCCGCGCGAGCGCCGGTCCCGCGATGCGCAGGGCGATCGTGCGAGTGGTTTCGACGCGGAGGTTGATCCACGGGTGGCCTTCCCGTGCGAGCCGCTCGACGAGCGTGTGACCGATCGCGAGCGAGGGCGCGACGAGGACCTTCTCCTCGAGCGGGTGCTCCCGGCAGATCGCGGCGAGAGACGAGAGCAGGTCGGATGGCCTCGGTACAGCCTCGGTCACCGACGCCTTCGCCTGGGGCGGTTCCGCGGGCGCGGCGTCGGCTTCCTCGAAGGGCAGAAAAGGCTGTTCGGTTTTCTTCCGCATCGGTCCCGCAATTCTTATCTCATCCGCGGACAAACCAGGTCCGAGGCGATAGACTCGAACTGGAAACGGGGGAGCCCACTCCACCCCGGCATGGCTCGGGACGGACGGCTGAGAGTCCGGCGCACACTGCTCCGGAGACCCCGCGAACCTGATGCGGGTAATGCCGCCGTAGGGAGGTCACATGAGCCTGCGTCGCGAGGCCCTTCCGTCCACCGCGTCTCTCGATCGCTCGCCTCTGCCCGGATCGCGAAAGATCTACGTGCCTGGGCCGCGCGGCGTCCACGTCCCGTTCCGCGAGATCGCGCTGTCGGCCATCCACGGGCCCGGCGGCGGAACCGAGATCCCCACGCCGTTTCGGGTGTACGACACGTCGGGCCCGTACACGGACCCCGGGGTTTCGATCGACCTCGAGCTCGGCCTGCCCGAGCTCCGCCGTCCCTGGATCCTGGAGCGCGGGCTGTACGACCGCATGACACCGGCGCGGCAGAGCGCGGCTCCGCTCGCTCTGGCGCGCGGGCGACAGGCACTCCGCGGCCGTGGCCGCGTCACGCAGATGCACTACGCGAAGAAGGGCCAGATCACGCACGAGATGGAATACGTCGCGGTCCGGGAGGGTGTGACGCCCGAGGTCGTGCGCGACGAGATCGCGCGCGGCCGCGCGATTCTCCCCGCCAACATCAACCACGCCGAGTCCGAGCCGATGGTGATCGGCCGCAAGTTCCTCGTCAAGATCAACGCCAACATCGGCAACTCCGCCGTCACATCCACGATCGAGGAGGAAGTCGAGAAGATGACCTGGGCGACCCGCTGGGGCGCCGACACGGTCATGGACCTCTCGACCGGCCGCAACATCCACGAAACGCGCGAGTGGATCCTGCGGAACTCCCCGGTGCCGATCGGGACGGTCCCGATCTACCAGGCGCTCGAGAAGGTCGGCGGGAAGGCGGAGGAGCTGACCTGGGAGATCTTCCGCGACACGCTCATCGAGCAGGCCGAGCAGGGCGTGGACTACTTCACGATCCATGCTGGCGTGCGCCTCGCGTACGTGCCGCTGACGGCGAAACGCGTCACGGGCATCGTCTCCCGCGGCGGCGCGATCATGGCCAAGTGGTGCCTGGCGCACCACGAAGAGTCCTTCCTCTACACGCGGTTCGAGGAGATCTGCGAGATCCTCGCGCAGTACGACGTCTCCTTCTCGCTCGGCGACGGGCTGCGGCCGGGCTCGACCGCGGACGCCAACGACGAGGCGCAGTTCGCGGAGCTCGAGACGCTCGGAGAGCTCACGAAGACGGCCTGGGCGCACGACTGCCAGGTCATGATCGAGGGGCCGGGCCACGTGCCGATGCATCTCATCGCCGAGAACATGGAACGGCAGCTCCGCGTCTGCCACGAGGCGCCCTTCTACACGCTCGGGCCGCTGACGACCGACATCGCGCCGGGCTACGACCACATCACCTCGGCGATCGGCGCCGCGATGATCGGCTGGATGGGCACGGCGATGCTCTGCTACGTGACGCCCAAGGAGCACCTCGGCCTGCCCGACAAGAAGGACGTCCGCGACGGCGTCATCGCCTACAAGATCGCGGCCCACGCCGCGGACCTCGCCAAGGGGCATCCCGGCGCGCGCGACTGGGACGACGCGCTGTCGAAGGCGCGCTTCGAGTTCCGCTGGGAAGACCAGTTCCACCTGGCGCTCGATCCCGAGACGGCGCGCGCGTTCCACGACGCGACCCTTCCGGCCGAGGGCGCCAAGCTCGCCCATTTCTGCTCGATGTGCGGCCCGCACTTCTGCTCGATGAAGATCACGCAGGAAGTCAGGGACTTCGCGGCCGCGGAAGGCCTCAAGGCGGAGGAGGCGGTCGACGAAGGGCTGCGGCGGAAGGCGGTGGAGTTCCGGGACTCGGGCGGAGAGGTCTACCGCCGGAGTTAGCCCGTCAGCGGACTCCTCCCATCAACGCCTCGACCTTCTTCCGCAGCAGGAAGAGGAGCGCGGCCGAAAGGAGCAGTCCCACGGCGATGCCGCCGTAGAGACGCACGAGCGTTCCGGCGTCGTTCGCCACGAAGAACCCCGAGAGGAACCCGGCGAGCTTGTTGCCGAGGGCCGCGGCGAGGAACCAGACGCCCATCATGATCCCGACGAGCCGGGCCGGAGAGAGCTTCGTCACGGTCGAAAGCCCCACAGGGGAGATGCACATCTCGCCGGCGACCTCCAGAAAGTAGAGCCCGACCAGCCAGAGCGGGCTGATCCGCCCCTGGGCCGTCAGGGCCGCGCCCGGTACGAGCAGGACGTAGGCGAGGCCGATGAAGGTCAGCCCGAGCGCGAACTTCAGGGGGCTCGTGGGCTGGCGGCGGCCCATCTTCACCCAGATAACCGAGAAGATCGGAGCCAGCACGATCACGAAGAAAGGCGTCAACGACTGGAGCCAGCTCGACGGGAAGCGCAGGCCGAAGATCTCGGTGCGCACGAGGTGAAGGGCGAACAGGTTCAGGCTCGCTCCCTTTTGCTCGTAGGCCCCCCAGAAGAGGATCGTGAACAGGAAAAAGACGAAGACGGCGCCAATGCGTTTCCAGTCCGAAGGCGTGAGCGGGGCGGCCGGCGAGGCCGCGGCCGCCGTGCGCGCTCGCGGCGAGGGCCGGGCGCCGACGTGGGCCAGCCGCCGTCGGCTCGCGACGTAGACCAGGAGGCCGAGCGTCATGCCCACGCCGGCCGCGCCGAACGCCCAGTGCCAGCTCGTGGCTGGGTCGTAGCCCATCCCGGCCACGAAGCGCTTGAAGCCCGCGCCCTGCGCCATGTACCCGCACACGAGCGGCGCGAGCACGGCGCCGATGTTGATGCCCATGTAGAAGATCGAGAAGCCGCTGTCGCGCCGCGGATCGTTCTCTCCGTAAAGGCTTCCGACGAGTGCGCTGATGTTGGGCTTGAGGAGCCCTGTTCCGATCGCGATCAGGGCCATGCCGCCGTAGAGCGACGCCATCGAGCCGATCACCATCGAAAAGTGCCCGGCGGCGATGACGATGCCGCCGACGAGGACCGTGAGGCGTAATCCGAGGAGCCGGTCGGCGATGAGCCCGCCCGGGATCGCCGTGAGGAATACGGCCATCGTGTACGTGCCGTAGATCGATGCTGCCCGCTTCGTGTCGAATCCGAGGCCGCCCTGCGCAGCCGGCGCGACCATGTAGAGCACGAGGATCGCCCGCATGCCGTAGTAGCTGAATCGCTCCCACACCTCCGTGAAGAAGAGCGGGGCCAGCCCGCGCGGGTGGCCGGCGAATCCGCCCGTGTCCGCGCGGGCGTCGGGGGTGGACGTCAAAAAGCGGCCACGACGCCGACGGCCGTCGCGGTGTCCGTGTGGCCGAAGCCGAGGACCGGCTTGTTCCTCCACAGGAGCGTCCACGACGCCTGCAGGGCGAAGATCTTCGAGATGTCCGCCGTGATCGCCGCCCGGTCGGTGATGAAGTAGTTCTCGGTGTCGTCGAGATCGAGGAGGTACGTGAAGTCGTTGGTGAAGGCCGCGTTCTTCGTGAACTGCCACTTGTAGTACAGGGCCGCACGCGCGTTCGCGTAGCTGCGCGTGTTCTGGATGACGCCCAGGATGATGTCCTTCTCGTTCGTCCAGCCCACGCCGCCTTCGGCCTTCAGGAACTGGTTCGGTCCGTCGAAAAACTTGTAGCCCGCGCCGCCGTCGATGCTCCAGAGGGAGTCGATGCCCGAAAACGTGTTGCGCAGGTATCCGGCGCCGGCAAAGACGTAGAAGCGCTGCGTGATGTCGAAGCTGCCGCGCATCGACGCCGCCGAAGACTCGGCGGTCACCTCGCCCGTCCGTCTGGGAGTAGAGGTACGCCCCCTTCAGCGTGAAGAGAAAGGGCTTCGGGTTGTAGTTGACCTCCGCGGCGCCGCCGATGGATGTCGTGTCCGTGTTACCCGACGTGGACAGAAACGAGAAATTCAGTTTCCCGAACCACAGCGGGTCCGGAGGGGGCGGAGGCTCGGGGCATGGACAGGGGGAGCGTCCTGCGCCAGCGCCGCTCCACACGCCACCAGCCACAGGGCCAACATCGTCCGCAGCACCTTCTTCACGCGAACCTCCTTTTCCGACGCCCGGATCCTAGCCCAGCCGGAAGCCTCTCCGGCGACCCGTCCGCCCTTTCGTCGAACGGCGAAACCTTTGCCGCCGGTCTCCGAATAAGAACCATGCGCGAAGCGCGCGAACAGAGGAGGATTCCATGACCGAAGTGTCGAAGCACGAGCCGGGTTCTTTCTCGTGGGCCGAACTGGCGACGAGCGACCCACAGGGCGCCAAGAAGTTCTATTCGAGCCTGTTCGGATGGAGCATCAAGGACAACCCGATGGGACCGTCGCCGGACGACATCTACACGCTTCTCCAGATCTCGGGGCAGGACGTGGCGGCCCTCTACAAGATGATGAAGGAGCAGGCCGCGCAGGGGGTTCCTCCCAACTGGATGTGCTACGTGACCGTCGAGAATGCCGACGAGTCGGCGAAAAAGGCCAGGAGCCTCGGCGCCACGGTGATCACCGAGCCCTTCGACGTCATGGACTACGGGCGCATGGCCGTGATCCAGGATCCCGAGGGCGCCATTTTCTCGATCTGGCAGCCCATCAAGCACATCGGCGTGCGGCGCGTCGAGGAGCCCAACACGATGTGCTGGTGCGAGCTGCAGACCCGGGACGCGGCCAAAGCCGGCAAGTTCTACACGCAGCTCTTCGGCTGGGCCTTGAAGACGAGCGATCCCGCGTACCACGAGATCATGCGCGGCAACACGCCGATCGGCGGGATCTTCCCCATGACTCCGGACATGAAGGACATCCCTCCACACTGGGGTATCTACTTCCAGGTCACGGATTGCGACGGGGCCGTGGCCAAGGCGACCTCGCTCGGCGGAAAAGTCTTCGTTCCGCCCACGGACATCCCGAAGACAGGACGTTTTTCTGTCCTGCAGGACCCGCAAGGAGCCGTTTTCAACGTCATCAAGCTCGACATCCAGCAGGGTTGACCCTTCCAGTGGCTATGCTCTGATAGCATAAGCGGGAGCACAGTCATCGAAAGGGGGCGCTCATGCGGGCGCTTGCAGCCGGGGTCTTCGGGCTTCTGGTCGGGTCGCGGGCGTTCGCCGAGGAAGCGCGCACCGTTGTTCATTTGTTTCCGGCGCCCAACGCGGGCGGGGCCGTCCAGATGGCGCACACTGGCGCCTTCTCCGAGATCTGGTTCCCGCAACCGGGCTCCGCCTCGCTCGCCCGGGTGAACGCAGATGGGTCGATCACCGAACGGCATCTCCCGGTCTCGCAGAGCCAGCCGCTCGCGATTTCGCGCGACACCTTCTTCGACGGCCGGATCGTGTTCACCGAGGTCGAAGCGAACCGGATCGGGATCATCGAAACGGGCGGGGCGCTCACGGAGATCGACATCCCGACGCCCGCGAGCAACCCTCGCGGGATCGCCGGCCTCAACACGATCTGGTTCACGGAGTACGACGGGAACAAGATCGGCCGGCTTCAATCGGGTGCACCCGGTTCGCTCGTCGAGTTCCCGGTTCCGACGTTCGCGTCCGGGCCACTCGGGATCACCACCGCGCTCGAAGATCCGGCCGGCACGAGCGGGGCCTGGTTCACCGAGAACCTGGCCAACAAGATCGGGCGGATCGACCCGAATGGCGTGATCACGGAGTATTCGATCCCGACGCCGGACAGCGGTCCGACGGCGATCGAGGCCGGACCGGATGGCGCCAACTTCTACTTCGTCGAGACCCGAGGCAACAAGGTCGCAAGGATCACTCCGTCCGGTCAGATCACCGAGTTCACCGTTCCCACTCCCAACAGCAGCCCGGCAGATCTCGCCGCCGATTTCTCGTTTCCGGGCGGTGTCTGGGTCGCAGAGAGGACTGCGGGGAAGCTCGCCTGGATGTCGCTCGACGGCGAGTTCCGCGAATTTCTGCTTCCCGGCACGGCGCGGCCGGAGAGCATCGTGACCGACTTCGTCGGACACGGTTTCTTCGCGCCGATGGCGGTCTGGTACCTCGATGGGACGAACCGCCGCGTCGGCCGGCTCTCGGAGAACCACCTGTTCGCGATCGGCGCCGGAACGTTCGGGACGCTGGACACGGAGTTCGAATTCTCGAACGCGGGCGACGCCACCAAGCATGTCCGTCTCGGCTGGCCGTACGGCGGTGTCTGCCCGGGGTTCTGCCCCGTGACCTCCATCGAGCTGGATGTTCCGCGCAGAGCGGAGGTCGAGACGGCGGCGAGCGAGGTCCCCTTCAGCCTCGATCAGCGTCTCTTCCAGATCACCGGCATCCAGCCCGAGATCAGCGACGTGCCGGAGACGCACGCCTGGGTGGTGGACGAGACGCGACCCGGCGTGCGCATCGAGGTTCCGCTCGTCAGCTACTGGACGATCGCGACGATGCAGCCGCCGCTGCCGCGCGGAAGCAACGGGCCGCAGCCCTTCCTGACGTTTCCGGTGCGGCGCGGCGCCGGTTTTCAAACCCACCTGATCCTGGCGGCGATCGCGACCGAGGAGTTCGATCCGCTGTCGCTCGAGATCGACGTCCTCGAGCCCGACGGAGACGTCGTCGCCTCGCTCGAGCTCGAAATCTTCGACGCGAGATACGTGGTCCTCGACGATCTCCTTTCGGAGCTCGACATATTCGGGAACTTCGACGGGTTCTTCCGTGTGAAGCGGGTTTCGCGCGAGGGGCTCTTCTGGGGCGTCGCGGAGATCTACGAGAACGACGTCCTCACCCGCCTCATGCCGCCCGGCTCCGAGCTCGAGCCGCCGGAGGAGTGCACGGGCGGCCCGCGGCAGTGCCGTACGCGGACGACGCGGGTGGTGACGCGGGACGCTCCGTAGGGGGTATGCCGGCCGGCATGTCTCTTGAAACGACAACCTTTCCTGGAGGTGTCCCATGAACCGAATCGCTCGCCTCTCGCTCTGCTTGTTCGCCGCCCTCGCGGCTCGGCCCGCTTTCGCACAGGACGCGCTCATCGTCGCGGGGGCCGGCGTCGTGGGCCAGTGGGACACGGAATTCAACATCGCGAACGTCTCGCCGGATCCGATCGAGGTGGAGCTCGCGATCGAGGGCCTTCCTCTCGGCGTGCCGTGCCCGCCCAACTGCACGAGCCAGGTCTACCCGCTGCCGGGCCGGGGGACGCTGCGCGTTCGGGCCAGCGAATTCATCGGAGCGGCGTACCCGGGCCCGCAGCTGGCCACGATCGAGGCGCTCGGCGGGGCGCCCCTTCCGGTCGTCCATGCCCGGTCCGTCAGCTCGGCGAGCGCGTGCCAGTTCGCGGAGCTGCCGGTCGTCAAGGAATCCTCGATCCATGACACGCCGATTCTGGTCTTCCCCGGCGTGGCTCGCAGCGACGGCTTCTACACCAACCTGATCCTGGAGTCGCTGACGACAGGGCCGACGTCGGTCGAGGTGGAGCTCGTGGCCGCGGACGGCGAGGTCCTCGGAACCGAGGCCTTTCCGATTCCCGGCCGGGCGACTTTCCGGGCCTTCACGCTGGTCGACGTCGCCGCGCACTTCGGCGTCGAGACGATCGAGAACGGGCAGGTCCGCGTGCGGAATCTGACCGCCACGGGACCCGTTTGGGGCGTCCTCGCGACGGTCGGCCGGGAAGGGTCGCTGCGCGTCTCGGTCGGCGCGAACCCGTGAGCCTCAGACCTTGACGAACACCTTCTTCGCGTAGAGCACACCGAAGACCGCGATCCAGATCGCGAGGTACGCGAGAGCGAAGAGGAGCGATCCGAGGCGCGGATCGGCAAAGCGGTCGAAGACGCCGCGGTGGACCGCGGTCCAGAGGGAGCGGGGCGAACCGTCCGGGCCGCCGACCCGGATGGCGATGAGCGCGGTCGAGGCTAGCGAGGAGAGCGTGAACGCGGCGATGGCGTTTCTTCCGAGCCAGACGAGCGGCGCGGCGGCCGCCCGCGCGACGCGAGCGCCGGAGAGATCCACGATCCAGACGCAACCGGCGAGCACCATCGCGGCGAGGCCCGCCATCAGGACCGCGTAGGACGGCGTCCAGAGATTCTTGTTGATCGGAAGAAACCTCCCGGCGACGAGGCCGATCACCGTCGCGGTGGCCCCGGCGGCGAAGAGCTCTGTGAGCTTGCGCGCCATCGGGCCCGGGGCTCGCAGGCGCTCGCCCGCGAGTGTGCCCAGCAGCGTCGTGGCGATCGCGGGCAGCGTCGAGAGCAACCCCTCCGGATCGAATGCCGGGCTCCAGATGTTCGCCCCGAAAACGGTGCGGTCGAGCCTCGCGGCGAGGTTGCCTTCCGGGTCGAGAGGGCCGGAGGCGAGGAGCGCGCCGTACGCGAGCAGGAGCCCGGCCGCCGCCAAGGCCGCCCCGCGGGCCCCCGCCGCGAGGTAGATCAGCCCGGCGACGAGAACGCAGAGGCCGATGCGCTGGAGGACGCCGGGGATGCGGTAGTGCTCGCGGTGGAGCGCGAGGAACCCGGCGAGGTTGAGCAGGAGCCCCAGGGCCACCAGGATGGCCGATCGCAGCACGGTCTTTCGCGCGAGCTCGCGCGGCGTCGCGTCGCGTGCGCGGCGCTCGCCGAAGGAGAGGACCATGGACACGCCGACGAGAAAGAGAAAGAACGGAAAGATCGTGTCCGTGTAGGTCCAGCCGTGCCAATCGGCGTGGCGCAGAGGCGGGTAGACGGCCGACCAGGTCCCGGGGTTGTTGACGACGATCATGCCGGCGATCGTCGCCCCCCGCATCGCATCGACGGATTCGAGGCGTCGCATCCCTGTGCGGTTACTCTAACCGCGTGTACCAGTGGACTGGAGTCGTCGCGGCCGCGAGTCTCGCCGCGGTCCTGGCCGTCGGTGGGGCCGAGGCCGCGCGGCAGCGGCAAGGTCCTTTCGAAGTCACGCTGATGCTGCCTCCGGAGGGGCTGTACGCCGGGGGAGAGATGGAGATCGAATTCCGCGTCGTCGAGCTCGGGACACCCGAGGAGGGTGACGCGCCGAAGCCCATGAAAGGCCGGCCGATTCACGCAGAGGTGGAAATGCCGAGCATGCCGTCGATGCCGAAGTTCGACGAGCTCGCGCACCGCGAGGGGATTCCGGGCGTCTTCGGTGTCCACCCGGTGTTTCCGCATGGCGGGGACTATCGCCTGTGCCTCACGATTCTTCCGCCGGAGATCCGTCGGTTCGGCGTCCCACCCGCGGAAGCGGTCACCTTCGAGTTTCCGCTCTCGGTCCGGGATGCGGAGTCGAACCCCCAGCCGGCCGCGCGGAGAGTCCGACCCTTCCAGCTCGACGTGACGACGGATCCCAGGCAGCCTGCGGCCGGCGAAGAGGTCGAGATCCTCCTCTCGGTCCGCATGGCCTCGAGCTTCGAGCGCCGGGAGATCACGGACTTCGAGCTCGTGCACGAGAGGCTCATGCACCTTTTCATCGTGCGTGACGATCTCGCGGTGTTCGCGCATGAGCATCCCGAGCTGGCGTCGCCCGGTGTCTTCCGGCTTCACTATCGCTTTCCCCAGCCAGGCCGTTACCGCGTCTTCGCGGACGTTGCGCCGCAGGACGCCGGCTCGCAGATCCTGTCGGCGACTCTGCGCGTCGGCGGCGAAGGACGCCCGGCGGGGGTTCCGGCACCCGCCCGGACGCGGGCCGCCTTCGCCTGGCCGGAGACCGGGATGCCGGCTGGCCGGACGCTGACCGTGACTGCGCTGCTCGAGAACGCGGACGGACGTTCCGTGGTGACCGATCTCGAGCCGTGGCTGGGCGCGATGGCGCACCTGATCCTGGTGCACGAGGACGCCGAGACCTTCGCGCACGCGCATCCGGACGATCGCGAGCCCGGCGTGGGTGCGGGCGGGCGCGTTCCGTTTCTGGTCCGGCTGCCGAAGCCCGGCCCTTACCGGGGCTGGCTCCAGTTCCAGCGCGGAGGGCGCGTGGAGACGATCGAGATCCGGGTCGAAGCGGTGCCGGCGACGCCTACTTCGTGAAGCGTCCGGCCAGGCCGTCGGGCTCCTTGCCCGCGGGCCAGGCATCCAGGAGCTTCAGGTTCTCGAGGTCGATGACCACGACGACGTCCGCGTGGGTCGCCGACACGAAGGCCCGCTTGCCGTCCGCCGTGATGAGCACGCCTACGGGTGTCGGGCTCGCTCCGAACTTGCCCTGGAACACGCGGGCGCCCGAGGCGGCGACGGCCTCGCGGCCGACAGGAATGCGTTTCACTTCGGTGCGCGTCGCGACGTCGTAGATCCCCACGTCGCCGGACTCGGCGAACGCGACGACGGCGCGCTTGCCGTCGGGAGTGATTTTCACGCGAATGGGAAACGCGCCCGCCTTGATCGTCGCGGCGACCTTGAGCGTCTTCGCGTCGATGACCGAGATCGTGTCGGCCTCGCGGTTGACGACCCAGATCTCGCGTCCGTCGGGCGTGACGTCGAGGCCCTCCGCGCCCTTGCCCGTCGGGACATCGCCGACGACGCCTCCGGGGAGGTCGATGACGGTCACCAGTCCGTCCTTCAGCGACGAGACATAGGCGCGCTTGCCGTCGGGAGAGGCGGCGACCATGTGCGACAGGTCGTGCCCCGTCGGCATGCGCTTGAGGACCTTCGCGCCCTTCGGGTCGACGATCACGAGCTCTTTCTTCCCCTCGGCGGTCACGAGAAGACGGCCGTCCTTCAGCGCGGCGAGCCCGTGGGGGCGCGCGCCGGAGCCGAGGTCGACACGGCCGACGATCTTGCCCGTGGCGAGCTCGATGATCGAGACCATGTGCCCGGGGGCGTTCGTGCGGCCATAGTCGCCGACCGCGACCGTCTTTCCGTCGGCCAGGACCTCCGCCTCGTGCGGGCCCGTCTCCACGGGCGCCGTCCACTTGAGCTTGCCGGTTGCGCCGTCGAGGACCGAGAGCGAATTGTCGGACTTGTTCACGACGACGAGCACATCGTTCGTCGGGCGCGGTGTCGGCGTGGGCGTCGGTTCGGGGGTCGGAGTGGGAGAGCCCCGCCGGCCGCGAGGCGTCGCGCGGGGAGTCGCCGTGGGCCGCACCTCCTCGCCGCTTTGCGTGTCTTCGGAAGGCACGACGTTCGGCGAGGCCGAAGCCGTTTGCAGCAGGAGGAGCCCGGTCAGAGCGAATTCGAGCATCGTGTCTCCAGATTATGAGGGCAGGACCTTCAGCGCTCCCGGCCGTGTCGAGAGGCTCTCCGGAGCGCCGGACTCGGTGACCGCAAAGTCGTCCTCGATGCGGACGCCGAATTTGCCGGGCAGGTAGATCCCGGGCTCCACGGTGACCGTGTTGCCGGCGGCGAGGGGAACGGTGTTGCCGCGGACGAGGTACGGCGGCTCGTGGCCGTCCATGCCGAGGCCGTGGCCCAGCCGATGCGTGAAGAACGCGCCGTAGCCGGCGTCCTCGATGACGCGGCGCGCGGCCCGATCGACGTCTTCTCCCGAGGCGCCCGAACGAAGGGCGTCGATCCCCGCCCGCTGCGCGCGGTCGACGGCGTCGTAGACCTTGCGCACCTCGTCTTTCGGCGAACCGAAGCAGACGGTGCGCGTGACGTCGGAGGTGTATCCGCGGACCCGGCAGCCGGCGTCGATCAGGACGACGTCGCCCCGCTCGAGGGCCCGATCGCCCGGCGCGCCGTGGGGGAGGGCCGCCGAGGGCCCGAACTGGACCAGCCCGCCGCCGGAAACGCCGAGCTTGCGGAGCTCCTGCTCGAGGATCGCCGAGAGCTCGCTCTCGGTCATGCCGCGCGCGAGCTTCCGATGTGAGGCGTCGATCGCGAGGATCGTGCGGCGCGCCGCGTCTCGAATGAGGGCCTTCTCCTCGGCGCTCTTGATCATGCGGAGCGCGTCGAAGAGCTCGGTCGCGTCCTGCATCTGGACACCGGAGGCCGCGTCGGAGAGCGTCGTGACCGTGTGGTACGCGGTCGAGCCCTCGACGCCGACGGCCTTCGCCCGCGCGAGGGTCCGGACGACCGGGACCATCGGATCCTCGTCCTCGTTCCAGGTCACGACTTCGCCGACGACCGCGTCGCGCCGGTGGTTTTCCGCTTCGAAGCTCGGCGTCACGAGGACGGCGGGGCCGTCGGCCGTCAGGATCAGCGCGGTCAACCGCTCGCTTCGTCCGATCGAGAGATTCGCCGCCCAGGCGAGGTTTCGGGAGGGAGTCACGAACAGAGCATCCAGGCCCCGGGCCTTCGCGGAAGCGGCGAGGCGCGCCTGCCTCTCGCGAAAGACGTCCGGCGCGAGCGCGGGCGGAAGCGGCATGGCCGAGGGCGCCGGCTCGGCGCCGAGGGGCTGGGGCCGCGCGAGCACTGTTGCGGCGGTGGCAGCGGTTCCCGCGGCCACCCAGGCGCGGCGTGTCATGTCCATGCGGCGCGTAGGATACCGCGCAGCCTGTTCGCTCAGTGCGAGTGGCGGCGGCGCTCGCCCTGCCGGCGGTCGCCCCGGTTGTGGGGAGTTCCGTTGGGCGTGTAGCGATCGTGGGCGCGCCGGTCGGCGCGATGTTCGCTGCGTCGTTCGAAGTGGTCCCGGCGTTCGGTCGCCGGTGTACGGATGTGGTCCTGGGTCATCTCGGGGGTCCTTCCGGGGGGAGTCGTTTCAGACACGGGGCGAACTAACGCGAGGGACGAGGCGGGCATTCCCGCCACTCAGTAAACGCCTCCCGTTAGATGGACGATGGCCGTCCAGAGCCCGCGGCTGAAGCGAAAAGTGATGAGCGGGACGACAATCGCCGCGCCGCCCCACACGGTGAGCATGATGGGCATGGGCCAGAGCGGCGAGAACGCCGAGGCGATCATGAGGCCGAACGCGACGACGAACGTGTTGATGTCGAGCGATCCGACCCACTGGCCGTGCTCGCGCGCGAACCGCACGCCGCAGCAGGAGCAGCTCTCGTTCATTCCAAAGTAGGTGCGGAAGAGTTTGCCCCGGCCGCAGACGGGACAGCGGAGCCGGAGTCCCCTCCAGATGACCTTGCGCCAGTAACCTTCCGGCCAGCCGCTGCGGTGATGGGCCGTCGTGCCGCGCCAGGGGAGGACCGGAGGCGGATCGGGGACCGGGGCGGACATGGGACCTGAATCTTACCTCCGGGGCTCCGGCGGGGTGGGTTCGCCGCCCAGCGGCACGCGCTGTCCCTCTCTCGCGACGGCGAGACCGCGCGCCTCGAGCGCCGCCCGGGCCTCGGCGTCCCAGAGAAGCCGGTTCGTGTGATTCAGATGGACCAGGTACACGCGGCCCTTCGTCTGCGGCGCGCCTGCGAGAACCCCGGCCGTTTCCGACGCGAGCGGATGCGGGATGTCCGCAATGGAGCGGCCGGGAATCTCGTCCGCGGAATAGAACGTTCCGTCGACGAACGCGGTGAGCGTCGGATCCTCGAGCAGGGCGGGAAGGCTCTTGTCCCATTTCTCCCACTTGTCGATGTCCGGAAGCCACAGGATCGAGCGCGCGGGCCCGCGAATCCACCACGCCACGGTGTCGGAGTCCTCGTCGCGATGGGGCACGCGGAGCGGCGTTGCGCGCAGGCTCTCTGTGAGGGCGACCTCCGTGCCCGGCGCGACCTCGCGAAGGGTGATGTTCTCGAGCTCCACGAGGCGGCTCCAGGGTTTGTTTTCCCGCAGGAACTTCGCCATCGAAGGCGTGCAGTAGACGGGGATCCGCCGGGCGCCCAGGACCTCGCGGCCGAGCTGGGCGAGACCGAGGTAGTGGCCGACGTGCGCGTGCGTTAGAAGAATCCCGTCCGGGCGGCCGCCGAGCATCTCCATCTGCGCGGCGAAGTCGGGTGTCGCGTCGACGAGGAAGCGCTTACCGGCGGCCGGATCGAGGAGGCCGAGCGAGGCGACGTGCCGACGCTTCGACGGGTCGTTCCGGGCGTCGACGCACAGCGGCTGGCGGCAGCCGGCGTGGGGCACGCCCCCGTCCTGGGCGATGCCGAGGACGATTGCTTCCGGTCCGGCGGGCGCGATTTGTGCAAACAGAAGCGCGAGGAGGAGCGCCGGCATGGCGCGCCACTGTAGACTGTCGACCCCAAGCTGTCGACACCCAGGAGGAAACATGGCCCGAAAGAGTCTGTCCCGCACGACTGCCCAGGCGCTGGGCCCGATCGTCGTGCCGCTCGTGACCAAGGTTGCGCTGCCGATCGCAATCGAAGCCCTCCGCCGCGGAGGGAGGTTCGACTCGGATCGCTTCTACGCCGAGGCCAAGGAAAGCCTCGCGAAGGGATTCGCGAAGAGCAAGCCCGAGATGGATGACTTGAAGGACGAGCTCTCCGTGCGCGGTTCGGACCTGTACTCCGAAGCTCGCAAGCACGGGGGCGACCTCCTCGAGGCCCTCACGGAGAAGGGATCCGCGCTCGCGGAGGATTGGATGGGCCGGGCCCGGCCGCGCCGCCGGCGCTCTCGTTTCGGGAAGGTGCTCGTCGTCCTCGCCGTCGTCGGCGCCGTCGCCGCACTGGTGAACCGGAGATAGCTGTCAGCGTTCAGCCTTCAGCTCATCAGCCGGACAGGACCCGCGGCTCGATTGGGCTCAGCTGACAGCCGACAGCTGACAGCTGATAGCTACCCCACCGCCAACTTCTTGTACTTGATCCGGTGCGGCTGGTCCGCCTCCATGCCGAGGCGGCGCTTCCGGTCGGCCTCGTACTCCTGGTAGTTACCCTCGAACCAGACGGCCTGACTCTCGCCTTCGAAGGCGAGGATGTGCGTCGCGATGCGGTCGAGAAACCAGCGGTCGTGGCTGATGACGACGGCGCAGCCCCCGAATCCGAGCAGGGCCTCCTCGAGCGCGCGCAGGGTGTCGACGTCGAGATCGTTGGTCGGCTCGTCGAGGAGCAGGACGTTGCCGCCCTTCTTGAGCGTCCGCGCGAGATGGAGGCGGTTCGTCTCGCCGCCCGAGAGATCCCCGATCCGCTTCTGCTGGTCCTGGCCCTTGAAGTTGAACATCGAGACGTAGGCTCGCGAGGGGATCTCGCGTTTGCCGAGGACGATCTTCTCCTGCCCGCCCGAGATTTCGTCGTGCACCGACTTCGACGGGTCGGGCCGGTCGCGGTCCTGATCGACGTAGGACGGCACGACCGTGTCGCCGACGCACGAGCTTGCCGGCGTCGGGCTTCTCCTGGCCCATGATCATCTTGAAGAGCGTGGTCTTGCCGGCGCCGTTGGGTCCGATGATCCCGACGATGCCGCCGCGCGGCAGGTCGAACGACAGATCTTCCATGAGCAGCCGATCGCCGAACGCCTTGCGCACGCCCTCGGCGCGCACGACGACGTCGCCCAGGCGCGGGCCCGCCGGGATGAAGAGCTCCCCGGTCTCGCCCCGGGTCTCGGGTCCCGCGTCGGCGAGGAGCGCCTCGTAGCGGTCGATGCGCGCCCGGCTCTTGGCGTGGCGAGCGCGAGGAGACATCTTGATCCATTCGAGCTCGCGCTGGAGCGTGCGGCGCTTCGCCGTCTCGGCCTTCTCTTCGAGCTCGAGGCGGTTTTCCTTCTGCTCGAGCCAGCTCGAGTAATTGCCTTTCCAGGGGATGCCCGCGCCGCGGTCGAGCTCGAGAATCCAGCCCGCGACGTTGTCCAGGAAGTAGCGGTCGTGCGTGACGGCGACGACGGTGCCCGGGTACTCCGCGAGGTGGCGCTCGAGCCACGCGACCGATTCGGCGTCGAGGTGATTCGTCGGCTCGTCGAGGAGCAGCAGGTCCGGCTTCTCGAGCAGGATCTTGCACAGCGCGACCCGGCGTTTTTCGCCGCCCGAGATCTTCGTGACGTCGGCGTCCGGCGGCGGAAGCCGCAGGGCGTCCATCGCGATCTCGAGCTGCCGGTCGAGCTCCCAGGCGTTCGAGGCTTCGATCGCGTCCTGGACGCGCTGGTACTCGGCCATGACCTTTTCGCTCTCGGCCTCCGAGAGCTCCTCGGCCAGCTTCTCGTTGAGCTCCTCGAAACGCTTCAGCAGCCCGCGCGTCTTCGTGACCGCTTCCTCGACGTTGCCGAGGACGTTCTTCGTGGTGTCGAGCCGCGGGTCCTGGGGAAGGAATCCGACGCGCGTGCCCTCGGCCGGGAACGCCTCGCCGGCGAAGTCCTTCTCGACGCCCGCCATGATCTTCAGCAGCGTCGATTTGCCGGCGCCGTTGAGGCCGAGGACGCCGATCTTGGCTCCGGGCAGGAAGGACAGATAGATCCCCTTGAGGATCTCGCGCTGCGGAGGCACGACCTTCCGCAGATTGATCATCGTGTAGATGTACTGGTGCGCCATAGGGCGGGGGAGTCTATATCAGGCGGGCGCCTCGCCGACGTTGATGCCCATGGTCCCGAGGAGCCGCTCCTCGTAGCGAACCGCGCCGAAGCCGGCGGCGCGCATCAGGGCCTCTACTCCGCGCTGCGCCGGGTACCGCTCGAGCGAGGCCGGGATGTAGGCGTATGTCTGCGGGTCGCCGTGGAAGAGCCATCCGACGGCCGGCATGACCGTCCCCAGATACGCGCGGTAAAGCGCGGCGGGCACCGCCCGAGCCGGCTTGCCGAAATCCAGAACCACGGCACGGCCGCCCGGCGCGAGCACGCGCCGCATTTCCAGAAGGGCTGCGGGAATGTCGGCCACGTTGCGCAGCCCGTAGCCGATCGTCAGAACGTCGAAGGTCCCGTCGCGAAAGGGAAGGCGGAGCGCGTCCGCCTGGACGAATTGCGGTCCCCGCCGGCCGCCTGCGCGGCCGGGTTGGTCCTGGCGCGCACCGGAAGTGCGGCGGCGGCGCCGGCGCTTCGCCACCTCCAGCATCGGGAGCGTGAAATCCACGCCGACCACCGAGCCCCCGCCGAGCTCTTCGGCCAGAAAGCACAGGTCGCCGCTGCCGCAGCAGAGATCCAGCACCCGGGCGTTCGGCGCCGCCCCGGCGAGTGCCAGCCGGACCGTCTGGCGTTTCCAGACACGGTGCATCCCGAAGCTCATGACGTCGTTGACGAGGTCGTACCGCTGTGCCAGCCGCGAGAACATCTCGCGCACCTTCGGCGCGCGGTTCTCGTCGTAGGAGAGGTACTTGTTGTTCAAGGCTTCCTCGGTGCCTCGGCTGGAAGCCGATCTCGCCAGTAGTGAGGTCGTCGCCTACCGTGCGCAACGGCCCAGACGATGCACTGGTCCTCGAGGCGCTCGAAATAGAGCGCGTAGGGGAACCGTCGAAGAAACACTCTGGCGATCGAACGTCCACTCGGTGTGCGGACCGGCACCCCTGGAAGCGCAAGTGTCGCCAGGCGGTCGAGCACAGTTTCGACCTCATCATGGAAGTCGGCGCCGAGGCCCGGCCTCGCGCGTTCGTACCACCGGACGGCCTCTCGCAGCTCGTCGCGTGCGGAGGGGTGGAATCGGACCCGGGCGGTCACCCTCGCCGGAGGGTCTTGCGAATCTCGGCGCTCACGCTCTTACGGTCGATCAGGTCGACGTCGCCCCGTCCAACCTGATCGATGCGCCGATCGACTTCAACCAGCCACGCCGCCTCAACCCCCGCCTCCGCTTCGCCGTCGAGGCTGGCGATCAACTCTGCAGCCAGCCGTGCGCGATCATCGGGAGGCAATGCGAGGACGGTGTCGAGAAGGTCCTCGGGGCGCGTAGCCATCGGTCGATTCTACTCCGCCGGTGCGGTCCGTCCTGGCACGCTTGTTGTAAAGTCGTACATTCCATGGCCCAAGCGTCCCCGAAGCCCGTCAGCGCCGACGAAGCCCGCCGAGTCGCCGAAGAGGCCCGCGAGAGCGAGTGGCAGTCCCCCTCCTTTCTGAAGCAGATCTTCCTCGGGAACTTCCGCCTCGACCTGGTCCATCCGTTCCCGGCCGCGCCCCCCGAGCGGCCGGAGTTCCGGGCCTTCATGGACCGCCTCGGGCGATTCCTGGTCGAGGAAGTCGATGCCGACGCCATCGACCGGGAAGGGAAAATCCCCGAGTCGGTGATCAAGGGACTCGCCGGGATCGGCGCCTTCGGCATGAAGATCCCGAAGGAGTACGGCGGCCTGGGCTTCACCCAGCGCGAGTACGGCGACGCGATGAAGCTGATCACCTCGCGCGACGGCAACCTCGTGACGCTGCTGTCGGCGCACCAGTCGATCGGCGTCCCGCAGCCGCTGAAGCTCTTCGGGACGAAGGAACAGAAGAAGAAGTACCTGCCGAGGCTTGCCGCCGGGGCCGTTTCGGCGTTCGCGTTGACCGAGGCGGAAGTCGGGTCGGATCCGGCGAACCTCGCGACGACGGCGACGCGGACGCCCGAGGGCGACTACATCCTCGATGGCGAAAAGCTCTGGTGCACCAACGGCACGATCGCCGAGCTCTTCGTCGTCATGGCGCGACATCCCGACACGAAGAAGATCTCGGCGTTCATCGTCGAGAGGTCGTCGCCCGGCGTCGAGGTCGTGATCCGTTGCCACTTCATGGGACTCCGGGCGATCGAGAACGGCGTGATCCGTTTCACGAAGGTCCGCGTACCGAAGGAAAATCTCCTCTGGGGTGAGGGAAAGGGCCTCAAGCTCGCCCTGATCACGCTCAACACCGGACGCCTCACCCTCCCGGCTTCCTCCGCGACGCTCGGCAAACGCTGCCTCGAGATCTGCCGCAACTGGTCGAACGAGCGCATCCAGTGGGGAGTGCCGATCGGACGCCACGACGCGATCGCGCAGCTTCTGGCCGAGATGGCGGCGACCACCTTCGCGATGGACGCCATCACGGACCTCGCCTCGTCGATGGCCGACATGGGCGACCGCGACATCCGCCTCGAGGCGGCCGTCGCCAAGATGTGGAACTCCGAGGAAGGCTGGAAGATCGTCGACCGCACCCTTCAGATCCGCGGCGGCCGGGGCTACGAGACAGCGGACTCGCTGCGCGCGCGCGGCGAGGCGCCCATCCCGGTCGAGCGCATTCTGCGCGACTTCCGCATCAACCTCATCTTCGAGGGCTCCTCCGAGATCATGCGGCTCTTCATCGCCCGCGAAGCGGTGGACACGCACCTCAAGATCGCGGGTCCGTTCGCCGATCCGAAATCGACGGTGTCCGCGAAAATCTCCGCGCTGCCGAAGATGGCGGGCTTCTACGGCTGGTGGTATCCGAGCCGCTGGCTCGGCTGGGGAGCCTGGCCGCGCTACTCCGAGTTCGGCCCGCTCGCCGGCCACGTCCGGTTCGCCGAGCGCACGACGCGCAAGCTCGCCCGGACGCTCTTCCACCAGATGCTCAAGCTCGGGCCCAAGCTCGAGAAACGCCAGGCCCTTCTCTTCCGCGCCGTGGACATCGGAGCCGACATCTTCGCGATGGCCGCCGCGCTCTCCCGCGCCCAGGCGCTGCGCCAGGCCGGCGCCGCCGAGGCTCCGCAGGCGGTGGAGCTCGCCGACGTCTTTTGCCGCGGCATCCGCCGGCGCATCGCGGAGCTGTTCCGCGGCATCGGCTCCAATGACGACGTCGCGAAGTACCGGACGGCGAAGCGGCTCCTCGACGGCGAGTTCGAATGGTTGGAGAAGGGGCTGACGGCGCTGGTGCCCGAAGGGCTCGAGCCGGCTGCCGCGCCGACTCGAGCGGCATCCGCTTCGACCTCGTCCCGGCGCTGACGCGTCGCGACCGCCCGTCCCGCTGACGCCTCCGCCCGCAGCGGCGGGATAGAATCCGCCGCAGCAGCGTGCCTCTCGCAGCAGGACGGCGTCTCGGCCCCTACGAAATCCTGTCGCCACTCGGCGCAGGCGGAATGGGGGAGGTTTACGCGGCACGGGACACGCGGCTGGACCGCCGCGTCGCGATCAAGGTGCTCTCGCCGGAGCTAGCCTCCGACAGCGCGCACCTGGCGCGGTTCGAACGCGAGGCGCGGGCGGCCTCGGCCCTCAACAATCCCAACATCGTCACGGTCTACGACGTCGGCCAGCAGGACTCCACGTCCTACGTGGTCATGGAGCTCGTCGAAGGCCGGACGCTGGCGGACCTCCTCGCCACCGGGCCGCTGCCGACCCGCAAGATCCTGGATATCGCTAGTCAGGTCGCCGAGGGCCTCGCGGCCGCTCATGAGGCGGGCATCGTGCATCGCGACCTGAAGCCGGCAAACGTCATGGTGACGCGCGAGGGGTTCGCGAAGATCGTCGACTTCGGCCTCGCTCGCCCCTCCCCGCGCGAATCCGCGGCGGCCACGCAGGCGTCGACCGAAGGCTCGCCCCCGACGCTCACCGGCGACATCGTCGGGACGGCGGGATACATGTCGCCGGAGCAGGCGCGTGGGGAGCCAGTGGACTTCCACTCCGACCAGTTCTCGTTCGGATCGATGCTCTACGAGATGGCCACGGGCGTCCGCGCGTTCCGGGAAGACACGCGCATCGACACGCTCTCCGCGGTCCTGCACGACGATCCGGAGCCGATCGCCCGGATTCGCCCCGGCGTTCCGCCTCCGCTGCGCTGGGTCGTCGAGCGCTGTCTGGCGAAGGCGGCCCCTGACCGGTATCTGTCTACGCGCGATCTCGCCCGCGAGCTCCGTGGCATCCGGGAGCATCTCTCGGAGGTGTCCGGAAGCGCCGCGTTCGAGGAGCCGGTGTCCCGGCGACGCCTCGGGCTCGTGGCCGCGGGCGTCGTCGCGGTCCTCGCGGGCGCGGGGCTCTGGGCGGCATTCGGCAAGTCCCGGCCGGCGCAGACCGGGCCCGAGTTCCGCCGTCTCACGTTCCGCAGCGGCGTCGTCACTCGCGCGCTCTTCACGCAGAGGTCCAACTCCATCCTGTACACGGCGTCCTGGGACGGGGGGGTCCCCAGGACCTACCTGACGCTGCCGGAAGCGAAGGCCGCGGATCGAAGCCTGGACGCGGAGACCCAGGTTCCGATGGCCTTTCTCCGAGGACGGCTCCGAGGTGCTCGTGCTGCTCGGACGGTCGCGGCCCAGTCGTTGAACTTCTTCGGAACGCTCGCCTGGTGGCCGGCGCTCGGCGGCAAGGCGCGGCCGTTTCTCGAGAATTCCGGCTGGGCGGATTGGGCGAAGAAGGGCCTTTTCGTCGCGGTCGTTCAGGAGGAGGGTGCGGAGCGCGTCCTGCAGATCCGGGATTCCGCCGGCAAGCTCCTGCGACCCGTCTTCAAGACTACCGGAGCCATCACCTACGTTTCCATCTCGCCGGACGAGAGGAGGTCGCGTTCATCCACCACCCCTCCCGGACCGACGACGCCGGGGAGGTCCGGATCGTTTCGGTGGACGGAACGCGCCCGAGGGCCCTGACTCCCATCCTGGAGCGGTGTGTCGGCTTGAAGTGGAACTCGCGCACCCGCGAGATCTGGTACACGGCGAGCCGCTCGGACATCTATACGACGGCGCTCTGGGCGGTGGATGGGCGGGGCAGGATGCGGATGGTGCACTCCTTTCCCGACTTCTTTCAGCTGCAGGACGTCTCCGACGCCGGCTGTCTCTTCGTTGCGAGCAGCGAAGAGACGGACCTGCTCCTCAAGCGCGGCGATGAGCCTCCCAGCGACTTCTCGTGGCTCGGGTCGACGATCGTCGCCGACATCGCGCCCGACGGAAAGTCGGTTCTCTTCCTGGACGGCTCCCCGACGGCGGGAACCCTGGGCATCTGGATCCGGCCGCTCGACGGCGGGGAGGCGATCCGGATCGGCGACGGCGACCCCGGCAGGTTCTCGCCCGACGGGCGCTGGGTCGTCGGGACGAGCCGCATTCCCTCGGGTCCACCGCAACTGGTCCTCGTCCCCACCGGAGGAGGCAAGGCTCGGAACGTCACGGGCGATCCGGCGGCGGGGTACTTCGAACCGTCGTTTGCCGGAGTCGACTCCCTCCTTTTCGTGAGGGCGGAGGGAGAGAGGCGCGAGGTCGGCCGGATGAAGACCGATGGAACCGCCGCCGAATCGCTGGGTGTCAAGGGATGCAGCGGGCCCGTCGCCAAGCCGGATCAGACGTCGTTCTTGTGCGTAACGGAACCTGATCGCGGGGTACTCATGCTGTATGGACTGGCGCCGCGCGATTCGGGCCGAAGACTGGCCGCCCTGGCCGACGGCGGCTTCGTGTACGCGCGCTGGAACGAACGCGGCGATCGCATTTTCGCCGTGACTTTCGATCGAAAGCTTCTGACCCTGGACTCCGCGACCGGCGCGGTCCTGCGCGAGCAACCCGTCCCGATCCGTGAAGGGATCGCCGGGGAGTCTCTGGTCATGGCCGCGTGCAGCCCGGACGGCACCACGCAGGCGTATTCCATCAGCTACACGTCGTCCCGGCTCTATCTCGGCCGGGGCATGTCGTAGGAGAAGAGGAGGGAGCATGGCGAAGGTGACCAAGGCCCGGTGCGAAGCGATGGGTTTCATCTGGAACGAGAAGACGCAGACCTGTTCGATGCCCAAGATCTCGTTGATCAAGATGACGCTCAGCCGCGGGCCGGGATGCGATGGTGGATCTCGCGCGGTCGTGATCACGAAGAATCTTCCCCTGGCTGTGAAGAAGGCCTTGATCAAAGCCGCGAAGGCCAGGAAGCGGACCTCGACCGGCCGGTAGCGTTCGTTGTCGAAAATCGTCCGCCACCCGGACCTCGTCGTCTGGTGGAACGAGGACGGGCCGGTGGTTCGGAACCTCGAGAGCGGCGTCACGCTCTCAGGCGATGGTCTCGCGGTCGAAGTCCTGGCCTCGTTCGACCGTGCGCGTGATACCTCGCCGCGCGCTCCGAGCAAGGTCCGCGGCAAGATCCGGTTCCTTCGCCGCCTGGGCTTCCTGATTCCTGCGGCCGAAGCTCGCCAGAAGCGTTCGCGGATCGCGGCGTGGAAAGAGAACGTCGCCTCGGCCCTGCACCGGTCGGCGTCGCGGGATCTTCGATACGCCCCGCAGGGCCAGGCCGCCGAGCGTTTCATCCGAGAGCGCCTCCCTCGCCGCCGGCCGGCACTCTTCAAGCGCTACGCGTCCGGTGCCAGGGTTTCCTTTCCGGCGGCCTCTCAGTCCGGCGCAGTCCTGGACTCCACGCTTCTGTCGCGCCGAACGGTCCGGGAGTTCAGTCGCACACCAGTCGCACTCGCCGACCTCTCCGCCCTCGTCGGAGGGACGTTCGGACGAACAGGAACCCATGACGGGGGTCTGTTCGGGACTCTCCTGACGAAGACCAGCCCGTCCGCTGGTTCGCTCCACCCGATCGAGTGTTACGTCCTCGCCAGGAACGTTCGAGATCTCGCCCCAGGCCTCTATCACTACGACGTCGGCGCCGGCGAGCTGCGCCGGCTGCGCCGAGGCCGCCTCCGAGCGCAAGCCGTGCGCGCCGCGTCCGGACAGACGTGGGTCGGGCGAGCGGGGTTTCTGTGCGTCCTCACGGCTGTGATCGGGCGCAGCCTGTGGAAGTACCAGGATGAAGTGACCTACCGGACGCTGTTCCTCGACGCGGGTCACCTCGCCCAGACGTTCTGCCTGCTCGCGACATCACGGGGCCTCGGTCCCTTCACGACCGCGGCCATTCAGGACACGTACATCGAGAAGCTCCTCGGCCTCGATGGAACGAAGGAGTTTCCGGTGTACCTGTGCGGAGCGGGGATGCCAGCGAACCAGCGCTAGTCAGGGCGGTGTCACGTTCGTCTTGCGACAGCGAAAGTTCGCGACCACCGGCGCTGTCTTTCGGAGTGTCTCGGCATTGTTCGAGGGTTCGGGTCCATCGGCCACACCCATCCGCACTCCCGATGGAGGAAAACCGACGTCCGGGTTCGACCAGAAGAGGACGCGGTCGCAGGGTTGCTCATCCAGCAGGCATTCGTCGTCCTTCGCCATCAGCGTCCGAAACGCCGGCCGGGTTTCCCTCGTTTTCGCGAGGTGAACGAAGCCGTGGCTGAAACGAAACGGCTTCCGGGGCGAAGCCGCGGACGCGTCGTCCACCCAGTCGTGACGCGCTCCCATCAGGTGGCCGAGCTCGTGCGTGAAGCTCATCCACCGGTCGGCGCAACGGCGGGGGACAACGGCGAAGGCGGAGCTTTCGAAGGCATTCGAGACCGTCTCCATGAGGAACGCGTTTCCGCAGCTGGTCGAGTCCGTCTCGGCCTCGGTGTACTCGACGATGAGCGCCACGACGTCGGCGCCGACCGCATCCCGGAGGCCGTCCACCTCCGCGAGGGCGCCTCCCGGCCTCTTGAGCTTGCTCAAGTCCGTCGCGGGATGTCCCGACTCTTGGTAGGCCACTTCTTCGGCGCCGACGAGCCTGAGCCGCATAGGGACCTGGCTCTGTCCGTTGGCGAGGTTGGTCTCCTCGACGTAGAGCTTGACCAGTTCCCTCATCGCGGCCGGTCCGTTCGCCTTCTTTCGCGCCTTCGGCGTGAAGACAACCAGGATGTCGACTTCGGTGGCTGGATCCGTCGAGCAGGTCGGCGCCTGGCGCTCGGTCAGCGTTCCGGAGGGAACGGGGTTGCCCTCCGGGCGGGCCTTCGACGGATCGATCTCCCGAAAAACGTGGCCTGGGCCCACGAAGCGGATTTCAAAGTGCTCCGCCCTCCGCTCCTTCGACGGCTGCGTCACGATGTTCGCGACGAGCACATCGCCGCGGGTCGAAAAGATCGCTGTGCTCGCCTCCTGACCCTCGACGCGCCCCGCCCAGATCACCGAGCCGTTGTCCTCGACCGGCGGCGACGACCGCATCAGCTCGAGGGAGCGGTCACGGTCGAAGAGCGGGAGAGTCACCCGGGGGGCTTCGCGGGCAACCGGGATGATCACGTCGACGGCCACCTCGCGGAGCACGGCGGGGTCCGGATCCGAGGGAGGTATGTGGGCGGTCGAACGCCGGACGAGCGGAGGCGCCTGGGCCTCGAGCCACGCGGTTGTCAGAAGGAGCAGGGACAGCGAAGCCGAACCGTTCTTGACGTTCATCACGCCTCCTCTCGAAGGCTGCTGGGCTGGAGAGTACACCCCGGCTTCCCAGGCGCTCGATAGGGTTTCCATCCCTCTTTCGCCAGCTTCAAAGGCGGCGAGCGAGGGGAACGCCGTACTAAACTCGCCCGAGATGCGCCATCTCCGGGTACTCGCGGGTGTGCTCTGCTCTCTCGTCTCCGTTGCCGCCCACGCCGCGACCTTTACCGTCAATTCGACGAACGACCTGGATGACGGAGTGTGCAACGGGACGCACTGTTCGCTCCGCGAAGCCATTTTCGCGGCGAACGCCACGGCCGGGACGGACACGATCCGATTCGTGATCGGGGCGGGGCAGCGGACGATCCAGCCGGGCTCGGCGCTGCCGACGATCACGGACCCGGTGATCGTCGACGGGACGACGCAGCCGGGATTCTCGGGCACGCCCATCATCGAGCTCGACGGGTCGAACGCGGGGTCGGGCTCGAACGGCCTGCGGATCTCGGCGGGCGGCTCGACCGTGACGGGGCTGGTGATCAACCGGTTTGTGCCGGCGTTTCCGGCAACGGGCGGGCACGGGATTCTGCTCGAAGTTGGCGGCGGGAACGTCATCCGCGGCAACTACATCGGGACCAACATCGCCGGCAACGCGGCACTTCCGAACGGCGGCGCTGGGGTGCAGATTTCGGGCTCGGCGAACAATGTCGTCGGTCGGACGGACCTCGCCTTCCGGTCGAATCTACTTTCCGGCAACTCGACCTACGGCGTGCGGATCACGGGCCCGGGCGCCGATGGAAACACGGTCGCGGGCAACCGCATGGGGACCAACGCCGCCGGAACTGCCGCCGTGCCGAACTCCGTCGGCGGCGTGGGAATCGACGCCGGGGAAGGCAACGTCGTCGGTTCGGCGCTCACGGGCGACACGCTGATCTCAGGGAACGATGGCGACGGCATCATCATCAGCGGTTCGGCCAACGGCTCGGTCGTGACCGGGTGCTGGGTGGGCTTGAACGCCGCCGGGACAGCGGCGCTGGCGAATGGGGGCCAGGGCGTGAATCTGAGTGGCGTGAACGGAAACACCGTGGGGCCGGGCAACGTGGTCTCGGGCAACGCCATGAGCGGCATCCTCCTGATCAGCGGTTCCATGGGCAACACCGTGACAGCCAACTTCGTCGGCTTGAACGCCGCCGGCACGGCGGCCGCGGGCAACCTTCTGAACGGAATCATCGTGTCCGACGCCGGCGACAACACGATCGGGCCGGGCAACGTCGTCTCGGGCAACGGGACGAACGGCGTGCGCCTGCGCACGGGTGCTTCCGCCAACTTCGTGAGGGGGAACACGATTGGTCTCAACGCCGCGATCACGGCGGCCATCCCGAACGCGGACGGCCTCCAGATCAATGACGGCGCCTCGGACAACACGATCGGCGCGCCGGGCCCCGACCGGAATGTGATCTCCGGCAACACGAACTCCGGAGTGCTCCTGGTCGACGCCGAAACGACGGGCAACGTGATTCAAAGCAACTTCATCGGCTCGAACGCCTCGGCCTCGGCCGCGTTTCCGAACGGCGGCGACGGCGTGGCCATCACGGCCGGTGCCAGCGGGAACACCGTCGGAGGCACCGCGCCGGGAACGAAGAACGTCATCGCATTCAACCTCGCCCGAGGGGTCTCGGTCGAGTCAGGCGAAGGCAACGCGATCCGGGGCAACACGATTTCATTCAACGGCAGTCTGGGGATCGACCTGGGCCCATTCGGCGTGACGCCCAACGATCCCGGCGACCCGGACCCGGGCGCGAACCTCCTGCAGAACTTCCCGGTCGTCACGTCGGTGCTGCTCGACGCGGCGACCACCCAGATCCAGGGCAGCCTCAACAGCATCCCCGTCCTGACCTATCGGCTCGAGTTTTTCTCGACGATCCTGTGCGACGCTTCCGGCAGTGGACCCGGCCAGCGCCTTCTCGGAACGGCCGACTCGATCACGGACGCTGGAGGCAACGCCGCGTTCATCGTCACGCTCCCGTCGGCAGTCCTCGGCGCGTTCATCACGGCCACGGCGACAGACCCCGTCGGCAATACCTCCGAGTTCTCGGCGTGTTTCACTGTTCCGGGGCCGTCGGTCACGTCGATCGATCCCACCTCGGGGCCCGCGGACGTGCCGAGCCCCGTCTCGATTGCCGGCCTGAACTTCCAGAACGGAGCGGCGGTCAGGTTCAACGGCGTCGCGGCGACGGGCGTCGCGGTGGTGAGCGGCGTCGAGATCGGCGCGACGACGCCGGTTCTTTCGCCCGGGACGCTGTACGACGTGACGGTGGCCAATCCGAGCTCGCTCGCCGGCACGCTCTCCGCGGGGTACCTCGCGGACTTCACGGACGTGCCGCAGGCGAACATCTTCCACGACGACGTCGAGAAGGTCTTCCGCGCCGGGATCACGGCGGGTTGCGGCGGGGGAGCCTACTGCGTCGCGGACTCCGTGACGCGCGGCCAGATGGCGGTCTTCCTGCTGAAGGCCGAGCACGGATCGAGCTACGTGCCGCCGGCCTGCACGGGCATCTTCGACGACGTGGCGTGTCCCGGAAATCCCTTCGCCGACTGGATCGAGCAGCTCTCCGCCGAGGGCATCACGGCCGGCTGCGGCGGCGACAACTACTGCCCGGACAATCCTGTGCGCCGCGACCAGATGGCGGTC
This sequence comes from uncultured Acidobacteriota bacterium, assembly GCA_963782585.1. Classification (GTDB taxonomy): domain Bacteria; phylum Acidobacteriota; class Thermoanaerobaculia; order UBA5066; family Gp7-AA6; genus DAHUXD01. The sequence continues at coordinate 222,225 of CAWAKL010000002.1, read as the reverse complement.
TTTCTGCTGAAGACCGAGAACGGCAGCTCCTACGTGCCGCCGGCCTGCGCCGGGGTGTTCGAGGATGTGGACTGCCCGGGGAATCCGTTCGCGGACTGGATCGAGCAGCTCTACGCCGACGGCATCACGGGAGGCTGCTCGACCACGCCTCTGCTCTACTGCCCGAGCTCGTCGAATACGCGGGGCCAGATGGCGACGTTTCTGGTGAGGACGTTCACTCTGTGAGGAGGCTGATATGGTGAGAGTCGTGAAGAGAGGGTTCGCGCTCGCCCTGCTGCTGCTCGCCTCGCCCCTCCTCGGGCAGGAGGAGAAGAAGGCCGAGGCCGAATACTCCGCGACGGCCTCGATCGGCACGGCTTCGGGCACGCGCAGCATGGCCTTCAACGTCGTCGTCTCGAGCCCTCGAAGCCTCGGCGAGATCGTGCCGCTGAAGAAGGTGCTCGAGGACGGGCAGCAGGCTCTCGCGAACGCGATTCGCGGCAGCGGTCAGGGTCAGATCAAGCTCGGGGCGCTCGTGTACCCGATCGATCTCGTCATGGCCGAGAAAATCGAGGACGGCTGGCGCTACCTCGTCGTGACGACGCGTCCGATCAAGAACACCGAAACCGAGGAGGACGGCGGCGCGTCGTTGCAATATCCCTTCGCCGTGTTCGCGTGGGACTGGACGGACTTCGGCTCGAGCGACGGCACTATCTACACCCGCGCGTCCCTCTCGATCGATCCCGACGGCCACGTCCAGGTCACGCAGTACGACGGCGACCCCGGGACACTCAAAGACATCCGCCGCATCAACTAGAGACGGTTCAGGCTCCCGGCACCTCGTCGGTGCCCTCGTTGATCCCTTCGAAGAGGATCGTCGAGAGGTACCGCTCACCGGTGTCGGGCAGCATCGCGAGGAGGACCGTGCCCTTAGGCGCCTTCTCGGCGAGCTTCCGCGCCGCGGCGAAGGTGCCGCCGGAGGAGATGCCGCAGAAGATGCCTTCCTTCGCGGCGAGATCTTTGGCGGCGTCGCGGGCCTCGAGGTCCCCGACGGTCACGATCTCGTCGACGACCTCGCGGTCGAGGACCGCCGGCACGAAGTCCGGCGTCCAACCCTGGATCTTGTGGGGCTTCCACTCGTTGCCCGAGAGCAGCGCCGCGCCCTCGGGCTCGGCGACGACGACCTTGATGTCGGGCCGCGCCTTCTTGAGCATCTGCCCGGCGCCGGTGAGAGTCCCGCCCGTGCCGTAGCCCGTGACCCAGTAGTCGAGGCGCTTGCCGGCGAAGTCGCGCAGGATCTCCGGGCCCGTCGTGTTGCGGTGATATTCGGGGTTCGCGGGATTGTCGAACTGCCGCGCCAGAAACCAGCCGTTCTTCTTCGCGAGCTCCTCGGCCTTCTTCACCATGCCGGAGCCGCGCTCGGCGGCCGGGTGGAGGATGACCTTCGAGCCGAGGATGCGCATGAGCTTGCGCCGCTCGATCGAGAAGCTGTCCGACATGATGGCGACGAACGGATACCCCTTGGCGGCGCAGACCATGGCCAGCGCGATGCCCGTGTTGCCGGAGGTGGCCTCGATGACGGTCTGGCCCGGCTTGAGCGTCCCTCTCCGCTCGGCGTCCTCGATGATCGCGATCGCGAGCCGGTCCTTGACCGAAGAAAGGGGGTTGAAGGCTTCGCACTTGACGTAGATCGTGGTGCCCTGGGGCGAGAGGCGGTTGATCCGGACGACGGGCGTGTTTCCGATCGTTCCCAGAATGCTGTCGTGAATCATGGGCTCCTCTTGAAAAGAAAGCGGCCATTCGGCCGATCCGCGAGGAGCGTAGGATATGCCAGCTTCCATGAGGATCCATGTCGCCGCCATGCTGCTCGTCGGCCTGTATCACGCCGCCTCGGCGCCCCTGCCCATGAGCGCGCAGACGCCTCCCCGCACGATGCGGGTGGACTACTTCCACACCGGTAACGCCCAGGCCGAGTGGTTCAGCTTCGACCGCGTCGTGCTCGAGCCGTTGCCCTGGCCGGGCAACCCCAAGCGGCCGATCGACGACACGAACCTCGGCAAGTATCTCTTCGAGGTCATCGACCGCTCGACAAACCGGACTGTCTACTCCCGCGGGTTCGCCTCGGTCTACGGCGAGTGGGAAACGACGGGGGAGGCGAAGGAGATCCGTCGCACGTTCTCCGAATCCCTGCGGTTTCCGGCGCCGGCGGCTCCGGTCCAGATCTCGCTCAAGAAGCGCAACGCGCAGAACGCCTTCGTCGAGGTCTGGAACCTGCTCGTCGATCCGAAGAACGTCTTCATCGACACATCCGCGCCACCCTCGCCCGGCGCCGTGATCGCGATCCAGAAGAGCGGCGATCCGACGCAGAAGGTCGACTTTCTGATCCTGGGCGACGGCTACACGGCCGCCGAGCGGGGCAAATTCGAGAAGGACGCGAAGCGGCTCGCCGACCTCCTCTTCGCCGTCGAGCCCTTCAAGAGCCGGCGGAGCGACTTCAACGTGTGGGCGATCTGCCCCCCGGCCGCGGAGTCCGGGATCTCGCGTCCGTCGGTCGGCATCCACCGCAACTCCCGGATCGGCGCGACCTACGACGCCTTCGGCAGCGAGCGCTACATCCTGACCTTCGCAAACCAGTCTTTTCGCGACGTGGCGTCCTTCGCGCCCTACGAGTTCGTCGAGATCCTGACCAACACGCGGACCTACGGCGGCGGAGGCATCTTCGGACAGTACGGCACCGTGGCCGCCGACAGCCTGTGGGCGCCTTACATCTTCGTGCACGAGTTCGGCCACCACTTTGCGGCGCTCGCCGACGAGTACTACACCTCGCCGGTCGCGTACGAAGCGGTGGCCGGGCCGAAGGTCGAGCCCTGGGAGGAGAACGTCACGGCGCTCCTGGACCCGAAGACCCTCAAATGGAAAGACCTCGTCACGCCGGGAACGCCGCTGCCCACGCCGTGGAAGAAAGAGGAGTTCGAGAAAGCCTCGCGCGAATACCAGGCGAAGCGCCGGCAGATCCGTGAGGCCAACGGGCCCGAGGACGAGATGGACAAACTCTTTCAGGAAGAGCTGGTCTACGAGACGAAGCTCCTCGGGACGGATCAGCATTCCGGCAAGGTCGGGGCGTTCGAAGGCTCGATGTACGAGGCGAAGGGCTACTACCGGCCGCAGGAAGACTGCATCATGTTCACGCGCGACGAGGTCCCGTTCTGCGCGGTGTGCCGGCGGGCGCTCTCGCGCGTCATCGACCTCTACTCACGGTAACGGCCGGCACATGAGTTTTCGCCGCGGCGTGGCGCTCTCCGGGTTCGCGCGGCGGCACCTCGGCCGGATGGCGGCGGGCCGCCGTGGCGTGATGGCGCACCTCTCCGCGCCGTCGGCCGAAAACCTGCCGATGCCGACCTTCGTGCAGCTTCGCGTCACAAACCTCTGCAACCTGCGCTGCAAGATGTGCGGCCAGTGGGGCGACACGGGGATCTTCCGCTCGCAGTCGGGGGAGGACCCGACCGACGGCGCCCTCGAGCGACAGCGGATCGTGGAGCTCATCGGGGCGAAGCGCCAGCTCGCGCTCGCGGACTACGTCCGGCTTCTCGACGAGATCGCGGGCTGGAACCCGATCGTCAGCCTCTTCGGCGGCGAGCCCTTCCTCTATCCGGACATCCTCCCGCTCATCGCCGAGATCAAGCGCCGCGGGCTGACGTGCACCGTCATCACGAACGGAGGACGGCTCGAGGCCCTGGCGAAGGACCTGGTCGAGCTCGGCATCGACTCGATCGCGGTTTCGATCGACGGGCCCCCGGACGTGCACGATCGGATCCGCGGCCGTGCCGAGAGCTTCGCGAAGGCCGAGGCGGGGATCCGCGCCGTGGCGCGCTGGCGGAAAAAGCTGTCGCGCCCCATCCCGATGGTGATGGCCATCCTCCCGGTGACGGAGCTCAACCTCGGCGAGATCGGCCCGGCGGTCGAAGCTCTGCGCCGGCTTCCGCTCGACACGATCAACGTGGGCCTGCGCTGGTTCGTCCCGGAAAACGTGGGCGAAGAGTACGAGCGGGTCATGCGCGAGGATCTCGGGGTGACGGCGACCTCCTGGAAGGGCTTCGTCTTCGACTCGGCCTCCGCCTTCGGGACGCGCGAAGGCCAGCTGACCGAGCTCGTCCGCCTGCTGAAGGCCCTCCGCCGGCGCCGGTTCTTCGACTCCACCCTCGGCCGTCCGTGGACGTCGTTCGTTCCGGCCGTGCCGGCCGGGCGAGTCCCCGAGTACTTCTCGAACTACTCCGAGACCTTCGGCCACCGGCTGTGCCCGGTGGCCTGGTACTTCGCGCAGGTCGAGCCCGACGGCGAGGTCTGCTTCTGCGGCGACTTTCCGGACTACTTCATCGGCAACGTGCGCACGCAGCCGTTCCGCGACATCTGGACGGGAGAGAAGGCCGCGCGTTTCCGGGCGAAGCTCGCGAAGGAGCCGCTGCCGATCTGCGCGCGCTGCTGCGGGAACTTCGTCTACGGCAAGTGGGATCGGCCGGCCGGCCCTGTCGCGTCCCAGAACCGGTAGAAATTGAACCACTGCGTCGGATGCAGGCGGATCACGCGCTCGAGGTCCGCGGCGACGCGGGCCATGATCCGGGCGGCGTCCTCATCCGGAGAGAGGCTCGGGTCGGCCGAGAGCGGCTCGCCCCAGACGTTGAAGTAGCCGCCGTCGGCGTCGCGCAGGAAAAAACCGGGAAGGATCTCGCAGCCGCAGAACCGCGCCAGGAGCGCGGGTGAGCGCAGAAAGGGCGTCGGCCGGCCGAAGTACGGCACGGTGACCTCGTCCTCCGGATAGGCCCGGTCGACGAGGAGCGCCACGGCCCGCCCGGCATCCACCGCGCGCCGGACGCGGAACGCGGTGGCCATGGAAGACCCGATGTCGATCGACTCGACGCCGAGCCGCTCGCGCAGCTGTTGCCGCATCTCCTGCACGTTCGGGTCGAGCTCCGGCTGGCCCACGACCGCCGGCACGAGGCCGTGCGCGCGGAGCGTCACGGCGCCCATCTCCCAGTTGCCGACGTGTCCCGTGACGAGCAGGAAGCCGCGCCCTCCCCGGCGGACGTTCTCGAGGATGCGGGCATCGTCCGCCAGCGTCGTGACGCGGGGCACGAACGCCTCGCTGCGCAGCTTCCAGACGTCGATCGTGTGGCGTCCGTACTCGAAGAACTGCCGGCGCGCGAGTCTCTCGGCCTCGGCGTCCGAGACGCCGAGGGCGGTGCGGAAGTTGTCGCGGATCCCGGCCTTCGTCCGGCCGAGCAGGGTGACGGCGAGCCCGTTGCCCACGAGGTTGATGGCGTTCAGGACCGACATCGGCAGCCAGCGCGCGCCGTAATGCAGGCCGCCGTAGACGACCCGGTTCGAAAGCCCGTGGCTGACCCACTTCCTGCGTCCGCGGCGCTGCTCGGGCGGGGCGATCGGCGCGGTGGCTCCCATGCGTGTGAAGAGTTTACAATCCGAGGCTCCTGCCATGAACGTCCTCCTGATCCGCCCGGACCCCGGCAACGAACGGTTCGGCCTCGGGCCTTTCTTCCGCGTCGAGCCCCTGGGCCTCGAGTACGTGGCCTCGGCGCTGCGGGCGCGCGGCCATTCGCCGGAGATCCTGGATTTGCGGTTCGGGTACGGGGTCGGCGCCCGGGCCCGGCGGGCCCGGCCCCGCCTGGTCGGCATCTCCTGCATGCACGCCCTCGAGTACGACCGCGTGATCGAGACGGCCCGCGAGATCCGGCGCGCGGCCCCGGACGCCTTCATTCTGGTGGGAGGACACGCCGCCGCCGCGTACCCCGGTCCGCTCGAGGCGCCGGAGATCGATGCGATCTGCGTGGACGACGGCGAGGAGATCGTCCCGGCCGTCGCCGACGCGCTGGCCGCCGGCCGGCCGCTCAACGAAGTTCCGGCCCTGCGCCTCAAGACTCGGGACGGATGGATCTCGACGCAACCTCTCGAGGATCGCACGGGCCTCGACGCCGTTCCGATGCCTGCGCGCGACCTCGTCGAACGCGACCGGAACAACTACCACTGCCTGCTCTTCAAGCCCGTGTGGCTCGTCGAGACCGCGCGCGGCTGTCCCTTCCGCTGCAGCTTCTGCTCGGTCTGGCAGCTCTACGGACGTTCGTTCCGCGAGCGCTCGGTCGGCGCCGTGGTGGACGATCTCGCGTCCGTCGGCGATTCCGTTTTCATCGCCGACGATCTCTTCTGGAACCACCCGGAGCGCAGCCGCGAGCTCGCACGGGCGCTGAAGGCGAGAGGCGTCCGGAAGCGCTGGATCCTCGTTCAGACCCGCACGGACCTCGTCTGCCGCAGCGCCGAGCTGCTCGAGGAGTGGCGGCCGATCGCGAAGGACTTCGACATCTTCTTCGGCCTCGAGGCGGCGTCCGACAGCGGGTCTCGCGAGCGTCGTCAAGGACACGGGCGTGGACGCGTCGATCGAGGCGGCGAGGATCTCGCGCTCGCTCGGCTACGGAGTCACGGGCAACTTTCTCGTCGACCCGGACTGGGACGAGGCGCAGTTCCGGGAGCTCTGGGACTTCGTCGCGACGCACGGCTTCCAGCGCGCGGGCTACACGATCCTGACGCCGCTTCCCGGCACCGAGCTCTTCCAGAAGCTTTCGCCGATCCTCGAAGGCCAGCCCTGGTTCAAGTACGACATGCACCACGTGCTCTGGGAGCCACGCCTCGGAGCGCAGCGCTTCTTCGAGCTCTACGCCGAGACCTGGCGCCGCTCGATCCTCAACACCTCGGGCGAGAAGAGCTGGATCGAGTGGATGCGTCAGGTGAAGCCCGCCCAGATCCCGTATCTCACGCGCGTTCTCCTTCGCACGCAGCGCATGATGAAGGCGCAGGCGTACATGAAGGAGCACGAGGAGGCGCAGCGCATCGCCCCGCTCCGGAGCGCCCCGTCCCAGGCCCTGGTCGCCTCCTGACTGCGCTTGACCGCGTCTTTCCAGAGGGCGAACGCCTCTCGCGTCACGAGATCCGGATATCTGCGACTCCCGAGCGCGTCTGGCGGTCTCTCCTCGAACAGGAGCTCGGCGCATCATTGGTCACGAAAGCGCTCTTGTTCCTTCGCGGCTACGGCGGCCGGGCGTTTCGCAAGAGCTCCGGAACGTTCCCCGAAAGGCTCGTTCGCTTCGGCTTTACGAAGCTCGACGAGACGCCGGAGCGCGAGATCGTCTTCGGCATCGCGGGACAGTTCTGGAGGCCGAGCGGCGGCCTGCGCCCCCTCGCCGATCGCGACGCGTTCCTGGCTTTCGCCGAGGACGGCTGCGTCAAGGCGGCGTGGAACATCCGCGTCGAGCAAGCGTCCGCGGAAGCGTGCCTGCTCGCGACCGAGACCCGCATCCGGTACTTCGGTCCCGCCGCCCGCCGAAAGTTCCGGATCTACTGGACGCTCGTGGGTCCGTTCTCAGGCGTCATCCGCCGGACACTTCTCGGTGGCATCCGGCGCCGCAGCGAGGGGCGTGCCTCTCACTCCGGCGTATGAGTCAGCGTGAAGCGGGTGATCTCCGCGGTCGTCACGGGCCCCGCCCGCCGGGTCGTCGCTATGACCGAGACGGCCCAGGGGTCTTTGCGACCGGTCAGCGTCCAGTCCCTCTGTATGCGTGTGTAACCGTCCGCGTTGTAAGTGTCCTGCTCGCGGTGGGTGAAGTCGTAACCCCCGAGCCAGAAGTCGAAGCCGATTGTGGAAGGCGCTGATCCCCGGCATGAGACCTTTATTTCGTCGTGAGGGGTTCCCCGATCGTAAGGCATCCTGATTTGGTCGTCGGAGGCCCAGAAGAGCTCTGCTTTGAAGGTCGAGGGCGTCCACGACACGAGCGTGACGCATTCGTCAATCGGAGTCATTTCGACCTTCGTGTGTTCAATGCTTCCCTCGCCCGTAATCTTGAGCTCCTCTTCGGTCTCCAAGAATCGACCACGCAGCGTGATCGCGTCGGCGAGCACTGCCGTGGTGAAACTACCGCTTGGGCCGCTCGCCACGATCGTCGATTCGAACTTGAGTTTGAACTTGAGGCACCCGAACACGCTTTCGACGTCGGCCTGCAGGTTGGGAGGTGTCTGAATGATTCGGTGCCTGTAACCGATCTGGACCAGCGGGAAGATATCGAATATCGCGATCGCGTTCTGGGAGCAGCGCTCGTGGATGTTCCGCAACGCCGCCCGCATCATTGTCTTGAAGAGCGTGGCGATTTGCTCGGACCGGCCGGCAGGCAAGAGCTCCACCAGAAGTCCCAGCCTGAGGACTTCTCGTCTCCACTGGATCGTGGCGATGATGAGTCTTTGGACCGTGCGTGGATCTCCCGTCGTGGTCTGCATCTGGACTCTGAGGAGCTGATACTGATCCTCGAGTCTCCCCACGAGGTCCGACCTCCAGTCCGACGTCTGCGAGGCGGACTTGGAGCTCCTCGTCGAAGCGACCATGCCGCCGGCGGACTCGCCACGGCCCGCTCGGAGCATGGGTGAGATCTCGTGGCGGAACAGGTCCTGCAGTGCGAGCGGCTCGCGCCCGAGCTGTGCCTGTCTCTCGGCGTCGGTGCCGCGGGCGACGCCGTAGCCTCCGAAGTGAGAGATGCTCAACTGGAGGTCCCCGGCCGCCGGCTCGGGGGGGAAGAGGAAGAAGTCCTCCCCGGATCCGTTCCAGGCGACCGCGGTCTCTTCGGAGCCGGAGAGGGGAGCCGGAGGGTGAATGGACAGCGTGGCCCCCTCGAGGAGCAGGGTTCCGGAGGGCTCGAGCACCACGCCGGCGGCGAGCCCGCCCGCGAAGGGAACATGGCTGGCCGAGCGGACCGGCGTCATCGTGACCGCCTCGTCGACGAGAAGCGATTGCGGAGGAACGTCCAGGGTGAAAACGGTGCCGTCGGCCGCCGCGACCGAGAGCGATCCGCCCTGCGCGACGGTCATCTCTCCGGTGACGGCCATTGAGGCCTCGGTCTCCACCGAGATGCCGTAGCCGCCCCGGAATGCCGACGTATCCCCGACGGAAGCGAAGGTGGCCTGCGGATTCTGGTAGGAGTGCACCTCGCCGCTGACCGTGTCGACGACGTTGATCGTGTACTCGACGTTCGACAGTGCCCCGAAGAACACCCAGAACCTGTCATTGATGCCCCTCGCGTCGAGGACCTTGACCATCAGCTCGACGTTCTCCTCGCTGAAGAACCAGAAGTAGCCCGTGTCGTTGGTGAGCTGGACGGGCTGGCCGGCGCCGTGGCGGCCGCGCGCGTCGGTCCAGTGGACCTCGAGACGAAAGCGACAGCCGGCAAGGTACAGGTACGCCGACTCCTCGACGCACGGAGTGAAGGCCGCCGATGCGGCCGGAACCGCGTCGATGAACTTCTGGACGGCCTCGAGAGAATCGAGAGGCGCGAGCGTTCCCTGCACCTCCACCGTTTCCGTGGCGGCGCGGACGCCCGGCCCGGGATCGAACGCCTGCGTGTCTCCGACGCTCGCGAACTGTCCGAGGGGGTTGTGGTACGTCTTTACGGCGCCCGTGACTGTATCCGTCACCGTCAGGTCGAACTCGACCGACGTCAAGGCGCCGAAGAAAACCCAGTACTTCTGGTTGATCGAGCGGGCATCGAGGACCTTGATGACGAGCTCGATGTTGGTCTCGGAGAAGAACCAGAAGTAGCCCGTATCGGCGGTGATGGTTTTGGCCTGGCCGGCGCCGGTGCGGCCCCGGGAGTCCCGCCAGGAGACCTCGACCTCGAAGCGGGAGTCGTTCAGGCAGAGGGTGGTCCCCGACGGGGTGCAGGGGGCGGCCGACAGGGCTGTCGCAAGAAGCAGGGAACCCGCGGCGAGGGCCAGAGTTCGGCGCATGGTGATCTCCCTCCGTACATCACGCGCAGGAACACGGCCGGGGGGATCACCAAAAAGAGCCTGCCGGGAGGGGCGAGCGGCGTCTTGGAGGGAGTCCGGCCGCCCTCGACCCGGCAGGCGCGCGACGGAGGGATGAGCTATTCGAGCTGGAACGACTTGTCGATAAACACCGCCATCTGGCCGCGCGTGACGTTGCTCCCCGGGCAGTAGTTGCCGCCTCCGCAGCCTCCGGTGATGCCCTCCTCGGCGAGCTGCTCGATCCAGGGAGCAAAGGCCAACGAGCACGGCACGTCGGGAAAGACGCCGGTGCAGGCCGGCGGCGCGTAGTCGGAGCCGTACTTCGCCTTCAGCAGGAAGACGGCCATCTGGTCGCGCCGGACGGGGTTCTGCGGGCAGTAGTTGTCACCGCCGCAGCCTCCTGTGATCCCCTGGTCGGCGAGAGCCTCGATCCATTTGGCGAAGTCCGAGGAGCACGGGACGTCGTCGAAGTCGCCCTGGCACGGGGGCGGAACGTAGCAGAGGCCGTGGCGTGCCTTCAGAAGGAACACCGCCATCTGCTGCCGCAGCGTCGCGTTCCCGACGCCATAGAGACCGCTTCCGATGCCGGCCGCGACGCCGTTCGAAACCAGCGTGGCGACGAATGAGTGGAACTGATGGCTGCCGGGGACGTCGAGGAAGTCGGCGATCCAGGCGCTCCGCAGGATCGCGGACGTCCCGTCCGTGTTGGTGACCTCGATGTCGTTGACGGTGCCGGCCGCGAGGGCGGGCGCCGTGACCTTCATCTCGGTCTCGTCGACGACGCTTTCCCCCGTGCCGGCGACGCCGCCGAAGGTGACCGCCGCGCCGGCGGCGAAGTGGGCGCCAACGAGAGTGACGTCTGTGCCGCCGGCCGTGGCCCCGGCTCGGGGGGAGGAGGCGTACACGACGTTCTGTGAGAACTCGGAGGTATTGCCCGAAGGGTCCGTGGCCGTCGCCGAGATGGGCGGCAGGTTGGGCGCGTGGATGTCGTTGAAAGTGACGTCGAAACTGGCGACGCCCGCGCCGTTCGTCGTGACCTCGAGCGACACCGAGGAGGCCCGAGCCCTGGAGAAAATTCCTCGGCCGCGGCGCGCAGAACGGATCGTCGTAGAAGTCGAGGTCGTAGGCGGTGTTGGGTGAAGCCTTCAGGTTGCCGTGGATCGTCACCGTGTTGCTCGCAGTAGTCGACCGACGAAATGAACGGCAAGTTCTGGAGCGCGTTCGCGCCGGAGTCCGTGTCCCCGGCGTCGTTCGGCGTCACGCCGAGCGGCGCGTTGTCGATGCCGAGTCGCGGCGTTGGAAAAGATGTAGTTGCCGCGGATCGTGTTGCGCACGCCGTGATTGGTCACGCCCGTGCCCCGGTTGTAGGCGATGATGTTGGCTTCGCCGAAGACGATGCTCCCGATGACGGGCGTCGGTCGTCGTCGAGTCCAGGACGATCCCCTGGCCGTTCGGAATCGGGTCGCTGCCGTTGAAGGTCGTCCCGATGTAGTTCGCCACCACGAGCGGGCCGGGCGTGGCCAGGAACACCGCCTCGTTGCGGCTGCCGGAGATCTGGTTTCCGTAGATCCAGAGGTCGGGGTGATCCTCCGCGTGGATGCCCGAGCCATTCGGCATCGCTTTCACGCCGGTTATGTCGACGCCCATGACGTTGCCGACGATCGTCGCGCTGGTTCCGAGGGAGATGTCGATCGCACGGCCGGTGTTTCCCGGCGATGAAGTTCCCTTCGGCCCAACCCTCCGACCCAGAGACTCGTTGTGAGCGTGGCGCGGATGCCTGTGCCGTTGGGGATGGCGAACTCCGCAAGGGGGCTCGTTCCGATGAGATTGCCCTGGATCACGTGGCCGCGTGGCCGACGAGCTCGATGCCGATGCCGTTGCCGCTGATGAGGTTGATCTGGCTTCGCGTTGTGGCCTCCGATCGTGTTCCCGTCGGCTCCGGCCGCGATGAGGATGCCCGTCCCGTTGCCCGCGGCGATCTGCCCCGTCGCGTCGGTGCCGATGCGGCAGGCCTCGATGGCGTTGCCATCGGACTCGATCTGGATCCCGACCGTGCAGCCGCGCACGCAGAGGCCCTCGACGATGCTCCCGGCCCCCGTCAGCCGCAGACCCGCCCCGTCGACGTCGGCGATCTCGATCAGCGGCGATCCGAAATAGCCCGGCTGCGTCGTGCCGGCCAGATCCGTCGGCCCGGTGAGCGGAGGGAGCTCCGTGAGCGGGGTGATCGTGTGAATGCCGTCGCCCGGGATGTTGAAGAAGATCAGGTCGGGGAAGCCGGTGTCCGGCGAAGCGTTGGCGTCGAGGATGGCCTGGCGCAGCGATCCGGGACCGGAGTCGTTCGTGTTCGTCACCCAGATCGGGTCGGCGTGCACGGCCCCGGCAAGGCCGCCCAGGCCGAGCGCGAGCGCGGCCGAAACCAGGATGGGGTGGCGCATCACCGCTGTCACCGGGACGTCACTGCAGCTCGAACGCCTTATCGATAAACACCGCCATCTGCCCGCGTGTGACGAGGCCGGCGGGACAGTAGTTGCCGCCACCGCAGCCGCCGGTGATCCCTTCCTCGGCGAGCTGCTCGATCCAGGCGGCGAAGGGATTGGTCGCACAGGGGACGTCCGGGAAGGTCCCGACGCAGGCCGGAGGCACGAAAGAAGATCCGTGCTTGCCCTTCAGGAGAAACACCGCCATCTGATCGCGGCGGACGGGGTTCTGCGGGCAGAAGAATCCGCCCCCGCAGCCGGTCGTGATGCCGTCGGCGGCCAGCGCCTCGATCCAGTCGGCGAACGTGGAGGGGCAGGGAACATCGGGGAAGTCGCCCGTGCAGAGGGGCGGCACGTAGCAGAGGCCGTAGCGAGCCTTCAGCAGGAAGACCGCCATCTGCTGGCGGAGCGTCGACTGGCCGACGCCGTACAGGCCGCCGCCGACGCCGACGGTGATTCCGTTCGAGACGAGGATCGTGATCCAGTCGTAGAACTGCTGGCCGTTGGGCACGTCGAGGAAGTTCGCGACCCAGGCGTTGGGGAGCGTTCCGTGCGTGCCATCCGTGTTCGAGACGGCCAGGTGCGAGACGGTGCCGGCGGCGAGGGCCGGGGCGGTCACGGTCATCGCCGTGCCGCTCGTGACGTTGACGTTCGTGCCCGGGGTGGCGCCGAAGAGCACCGTGGCGCCGGCGAGAAAGTTCGTGCCCGTGAGGTTCACGTTCGTTCCTCCGGCTGCTGGTCCCGACTTGGGACTGATCGCGAACACGATGCGCTGCGAGAACTCGGACGTGTTCCCGGCCGCGTCGGTCGCGGTGACGGAGATGGGCAGCCCGTTGTCGAGTCCCCCGGCCACCTCCTCCGAGAACGACCCGACGCCGGCGCCGTCGGTCGTGACCTGAGCCGTCCCGAGGTACGTCTTGCCCTGGAGGAAGTCGCGCGGCCGCGGCGTGCAGGCGGGATTGGCGTAGAAGTCGAGGTCGAACGTCGCATTCGCAGTGCTCGTCAGGACGCCGCTGACGGTCGTGGACGCGCCGTAGGCGACAGTGGTCACGAGCGGGAAGTTCTGGAGATTGTTTCCGGCGCTGTCGACATCCCCGGCGTCGTTGGGCGTCACGCCGAGGGGGCCGTTGTCGATTCCGAGGTTGCGGTTGGAGTGGATGGAGTTGGCCCGGATGGCGATCTGCGTTCCGAGGTTGTGGATCCCCCGGCCGTTGAAGGCGATGACGTTCTGGCCGGGGTCGCCGCCGATCGTGCCGCCGACGGAGGAGGCGAAGAGCTGGATGCCGAGCTCTTCGTTGCCGAGCAGGGGGGCGCCTCCCGGTTCGGTCCCGATCCAGTTGCCCTGGATCGTGGCGCCGGGGGCGTTGACGAAGATGCCGATCCGGTTGGCCGCGACGACGTTGCTTTCACCCGCGCCGGTCCCTCCGATCGTCGCGTCGGCGTGATTGGCGAGGGAGATGCCGAAGTCGTTTCCGAGCGGCAGCACGCCCGTCACGTCGGTTCCGATGAGGTTGCCTCGAATGACGCTTCCGGCGCCGCCGGTGAGGAGGATTCCCTCCTCCTCGTTACCCGAGATGAGATTGCCCTCGCCGTCCGCGCTCCCTCCGATGGCCGCCGGCGCGCCGGTGAGCTGGATGCCCCGGAGGTTCGGGATCGCCGCCGTTCCGGCGGCGTTGGTCCCGATCCGGTTGCCTTGAATGGTGATCACGCCGGCGACGGCGGTCGCGCCGATCCCGGCGCTGTTTCCGGAGAGCAGGTTTCCCTGTCCCGCGGCCGGCCCGCCGATGCGGTTGTTGGTGCTGCCGCCGACGATCGAGATTCCGGTGCCGTTGGGAGATGCGCTCGTGCCGGTGACGTCGGTCCCGATGTAGCAGCCTTCGACGACGTGGTTCCCGACGCCCTCGAGCTGGATCCCGGCCGAGAAGAGTCGCACCACCATGCCGCGGATCGTGCTCCCGCCGCCGGCCACGCGCAGGCCCGCGCTCGAGAAGTTGGCGAGCTCGATGATCGGCGTGCCGGCGAATCCCGGCTGCGTCGTACCGTCGATCGTGACCGTGTCGGTGATCAGGGGCATGACGGTGATGGGCTGGATCACGTACGGGCCGCCGCCCGGGATGTTGAAGGCGATCGTGTCGGCGCCACCCGCGCCGTTGGCGTCGAGGATGGCCTGGCGCAGGGACCCGGCTCCCGAGTCGCCCGTGTTCGTGACGGTGAAAGTCGCGCCCCTCGCGATGCCGAAAGCGCCGCTCAGGCCGAGTGCGAGCGCGGCCGAAACCAGGATGGGCCGGCGCACTACCGCGCCTCGACCACGATCGAGTCGGCGATGAGGTCGTGGAGGGCCCGCCGGTCCCGATGGAGGAACGCGACGATCAGGTCCACGAAGAGGATGTTGCCTGCCGTGATCCCGATCAGCCGCAGCAGGGCTCGCCCGGCGCCGATCGGCGCCCGGGTCTTGAGGGTGCCCGGCCGGGTCAGCCTCAGGCCCATGAGCTTCTTGCCCGGTGTCGCGCCCTCGATCCCCCAGAAGTAAACGAAGTACCCCGTCAGAATGACGAGGGCGAGCGCCGCGAGGCCCCAGGTCTCCGCCTGCGCCACCTGGGCGGGCAGGACGGAGATCGCGAGATGGGCCGCGAGCCCGGCGACCACGACGACGGTTCCGACGATCACGAGGTCGATCGCCGTCGCCGCCAGCCGGATGGCCAGCCCGGCCGAAATCGGCGCCTCGGCCGATCCGCTGACGAGAGTGCGGGGAATCTCCAGAGTTCTCGATGACATGGCCCCCCTCCTTGGCCGGTCCGTGCCGTTTGGCCCCCGGCGTCCCACCGCCGCGAGCCTCGGACCTGTCCCTCACGCGCAGATCCCGCCGAATCGGGATCACGCGGGGTCTCTCCGGGTGTAGATTTCCGACAAAAGGACTGAAATGGACGGGCTGCCCGAGCGGGACATCACCGCGCTCCTGAAGGATTGGAGCGGGGGAGACCGCGAAGCCCTTGAGCGGCTCATGCCCGTCGTCTACGGGGAGCTCAAGCGCCTGGCCGCGTCCTACCTGCGTTCGGAACGGCCCGATCACACGCTCCAGCCGACGGCGCTCGTCCACGAGGCCTTCCTGAGGCTCCAGGGCCAGCGTTCGGTGATCTGGTCAAACCGCGGGCACTTCTTCGGGATCGCCGCCCGGATCATGCGGCGGATCCTCGTGGATCACGCCCGGCGGCGGCGGGCCGCGAAGCGCGACGGCGTCGTCCTGAGGCTGACGCTCGTCGACGCCGGAGCCGACGACCGCGCCCCCGAGCTGATCGCCCTCGACTCCGCCCTGACGAGCCTCGAAGAGCTGGACCCTCAGCAGGCCCGGGTGGTCGAGCTCCGCTTCTTCGGCGGGCTGACGGTCGAGGAAACGGCCGAGGCGGCCGGGATCTCGACCGCGACGGTCAAGCGCGAGTGGCGCACGGCCCGGGCGTGGCTGCGCCGCGAAATCGGGCTCGAGGCGTAGCGCGCCGTGTCGAGCCGCAGCGACCCGGGACGCTGGCGGGAGGCCAAGCGCATTCTCGACGAGGCGCTCGAGCAGGCCACGGGCGCGCGCTCCGCGTTCATCGCCGAAGCCTGCCGCGGCGACGAGGAGCTCCGGCGCGACGTCGAATCGCTCGCGGCCGCGGCGGAGGATGAAGACAACATCCTCGACGCTCCGGTGCCCGTGCTCTTCGAGGACGTTCCGCCGCGTTCCCGGCTCGGCGAGAGGATCGGCGCCTACGAGCTGCTCTCCGAGCTCGGCCGGGGAGGGATGGGAGTCGTCTATCTCGCCCGGCGCGCCGACGACGAGTTCCAGAAGAAGGTGGCGATCAAGCTCGTCTCCGGAGGCCTCGCCGACGACGCCGCGCTCGGCCGCTTCCGGAGCGAGCGTCAGATCTCGGCCTCCCTCGACCATCCGCACATCGCGAGGCTCCTCGACGGCGGCACGACCGAGGCCGGGGAGCCGTTCTTCGTCATGGAGTACGTCGAGGGGGAGCCGCTCCTGCGGTATTGCGAAACGCGGAAGCTCCCGATCCGCGAGCGCCTGCGCCTGTTCCAGGACGTCTGCGCGGCCGTCCAGTACGCGCACCAGAACCTCGTCGTCCACCGGGACCTGAAGCCGGGCAACATCCTCGTGACGGCGGACGGGGAGGCGAAGCTCCTCGACTTCGGCATTGCGAAGATGCTCGATCCGGGCGGAGGAGTCCGGCCCGGCCAGGAGACGTCGACCCTCTACCGGATGCTGACGCCCGACTACGCCAGTCCCGAGCAGGTGCGCGGCCGGCCGGTGACCACGGCGAGCGACGTGTATGCCCTCGGCGTCGTGCTCTACGAGCTCGTGGCCGGGCGCCGGCCGTACCACGTCGAGAACCCCGAGCCGGCGGAGCTGCTGCGGCTGGTCTGCGACGAGGACCCCGAGAAGCCGAGCACGATCTCCCGGTCGCGCGAGGTCCAGGGAGACGTCGACGCCATCGTCATGAAGGCGATGCGCAAGGAGCCGGACGAGCGCTATCCCTCCGCCGAGGCGTTCTCGAAAGACATCCAGCGCTTCCTCGAGGCCCGACCGGTCGAGGCCCGGCGGGGCTCCGGCGGGTATCGCGCCCGGAAGTTCATCCGCCGGCATCGCATGGGGGCCGCGGCGACGGCGCTCGTCCTGGCCGCGCTCGCCGCTGGACTGTTCGCGACTCTGCGCGAGGCGCGCCGCGCGCGGGAGGCGGAGGCGCGCGCGGAAAGACGCTTCAACGACGTGCGCAAGCTCGCCAACTCCTTTCTCTTCGAGTTCCACGACGCGATCCGCGATCTGCCCGGCTCGACCCCGGCGCGGGCGCTCGTCGTCCAGCGCGCCCTCGAGTACCTGGACGAGCTGTCGAAGGAGGCGAGCGGCGACTCCGCGCTCCGGCGCGAGCTCGCCGACGCCTACCAGAAGGTCGGCGACGTGCAGGGGAACCCCTACTCGGCCAACCTCGGAGACATGAAGGGAGCGCTCGACAGCTACGGGAAGGCGATTCGCCTGCTCGAGCCCGCGGTCGCCGCCGAAGGCGCCACGGTCGACGAGCGCTCCTCGCTGGCGACGGCGTATCTCGTGAGCGGCGGCATCACACTCACCGCGGGAGACGCGACGAAGGCGGTCGACCTCGCGCGCAAGGGGTTGCGGCTCCGCCAGGAGCTGGCCGCGCTCGAGCCCGGGGACGCCCGGCGACAGATCGATCTGGCGCAGGGCTGGCAGTTTCTGGCGTTCAATCTCTCGGCGGAGGGCAAGGACAGCGAGGCCGCCGCGGCGCTCGCGGAGCAACGCTCCATTCTCATCGTCCGCCAGCGAGCGTCCCCCGACGACCGCGGAGTCCGCCGCAGCCTCGCCCAGAACCTCTATCTCACGGGCGAGTCGCTGGAGCGCGCGGGCGATCTCGCCGGAGCCCTCGAGGCCCATCTGGAGGCCGCCGCCGAGCAGGAGAGTCTTCTCGCCGAAGAGCCGACGAGCGTCGCACTGCGCCGAGCTCTCGCTTACAGCTACACCGAGATCGGCAACACCCGGATGACCATCGGCAGCCCATCGGAGGCGCTCGCGGACTACCGCCACGCTCTCGCGCTCTTCGAGTCGATGGCGGCCGCCGATCCGAGGAGCACGGACCCGAGGCTCGGCGTCGCGATGGGCCACCACAACGTCGGGGATGCGCTCGCGGCTCTGGCTCGGCCCGCCGAGTCGCTGGACGAATTTCGGAAGGCCAGGCCGCACTACGAGGCGGTCCTCGCGGCCGCGCCTTCGAACGCCTGGGCCGGAGGGATGTTCGCGACCCTGTGCCTCCGCATGGCGGAAGGGACGGCGCCTGCCGATCGCTCGGCCGCGTGCGCTCTCTACGGCCGGAGCCTGGAGCTCTTCGAGCGGTTCTCGGTCTCCCGCGGGCTCGGCCGCGGGGACCGGGAGGATTACGAGCGGGCGAAGGCGGGGGTCGCCGGCTGCGCCGCCGCGGCTCCGTAGCCGTACCGGGTATCATCCGCGCCGATCCGGAGGGAACGATGAAACGCTACAGCTGCGCCGTCTTGTTCGCCCTGCTCGCGGGAGCGGGGACCGCGCAATCGCCGGACGGTCTCTTCGCGCAGGGCACGGTCGGCGCGATTCTCGATTCCTGGCACGCGGCGGCGGCCGCCGCCGACGAAGAGAAGTACTTCTCCTACTTCACGCCGGACGCCGTCTTCCTCGGGACCGACGGCACCGAGCGCTGGAGCCGCGACGAGTTCCGCAAGTGGGCGCGCCCGCAGTTCGCGCGGGGCAGGGCCTGGAGCTTCAAGGCGGTGTCGCGGTGGATCTCGTTCTCGCCGGACCGCACGGTCGCCTGGTTCGACGAAGCTCTGGACACGCCGAACATGGGGCCGTGCCGCGGCTCGGGCGTTCTCGTCCGCGTCGGCGACACATGGAAGATTGCGCAATACAACCTGTCGATTCCGATTCCCAACGATCTGACCGACGCGTTCGTGAAGCGCATTCGCGAGGAGAAGTGACGATGGCTCGACGTGGCCTCTTGTTTCTCGCGGCCTGGCTGGGGTTCGGCACGATGGCCGCGGCCCGGCCTCCCGACCCGGCGGACCTCGTCCTGCGCGGCGCGGCGGTGTACACGGTGGATGGCGCGCGGAGCTGGGCCGAAGCGGTCGCGGTCTCGAAGGGGCGCATCGTCTTCGTCGGTGCCAACGCGAGCGCCTCCCCCTGGATCGGCCGATCGACGAAGGTGATGGATCTCCCAGGGAAGATGGTCCTTCCGGCCTTCCATGACGCGCACGTCCACCCGGTCTCTGGAGGCGTCGAGGCGCTCGAGTGCAACCTGAACGGGCTCCGGACGCAGGAAGCGATCCTCGCGAAGGTGAAGAGCTACGCCGCCGAGCATCCGAAGGCGAAGTGGATCCAGGGCGGCGGATGGGACCTGACGGTCTTCCCCGACGGCAACCCGTCGAAGGCCCTGCTCGACGCGATCGTGCCGGACCGTCCCGTGTACCTCCCGGCGTCCGACGGCCATTCGGTGTGGGTCAACTCGAAGGCTCTGAAGCTCGCCGGCGTGACGAAGGCGACACCGGACCCGCCGTACGGGCGGATCGAACGCGACGCGAACGGCCAGCCGAGCGGGACGCTGCGGGAGGACGCGGCGGATCTGGTCGCGAAGTTCATTCCGGAGCGGAGCGCGAAGGAGCACGTCGACGGGCTCGCCGAAGGGCTGAGGATCGCGAACAGCCTGGGCCTCACGTCGCTCGTGGAAGCGAGCGCCTCGGAGGAGGATCTGGAGGCGTATGCCGCCCTCGACGCGCAGGGAAAGCTGACCGCCCGCGTGCTGGCGTCGCTCTACGTGGACACGGACAAGGGCACGGCGGAGGTGCCGAAGCTCGTGGCGCTGCGCTCGAAATACGGCCGGGGCCGCGTGCGCACGAACGCCGTGAAGATCTTCGCCGACGGCGTGCTCGAGACGCGCACCGCGTCGGTCCTCGAGCCCTACGTCGGTTTCCCCGGCGATCGGGGCAAGCCCAACCTTCAGCCCGCGGCCTTCCAGACCCTCGCCACGGCGTTGGACAAGGAGGGGTTCCAGATCCACGTGCACGCGATCGGCGACCGGGCGATCCGGGACACGTTCGACGCGTTCGAGGCCGCGCGGCGGGCGAACGGAGCGCGCGATGCGCGGCACCACATCGCCCACATCGAGCTGTTCGATCCCGCCGACATTCCGCGCTTCCGCAAGCTCGGCGTCATCGCGAACTTCCAGCCGCTCTGGGCGAA
This sequence comes from uncultured Acidobacteriota bacterium, assembly GCA_963782585.1. Classification (GTDB taxonomy): domain Bacteria; phylum Acidobacteriota; class Thermoanaerobaculia; order UBA5066; family Gp7-AA6; genus DAHUXD01. Next base: position 202,161 of record CAWAKL010000002.1, on the reverse strand, counting down.
CGCCGACGAGTACATCACCGAGCTCACCGAGCCCAAGCTCGGGCCCGAGCGCTCGCGCTGGCTCTACCCGATCGGAAGCGTCGTCGCTTCGGGGGCAGCGTTCGCCTTCGGAAGCGACTGGAGCGTGTCGTCGATGAACCCCCTCGATGGCATCGAGGTCGCGGTCACGCGCCGCCTGCCGACCCAGCCGGCGGGTGCGAGCTGGATCCCGGAGGAGCGCATCACGCTTCCGGACGCCATCGCGGCGTACACGATCCGCGGCGCGTACCTCGACTTCTCCGAGAAAGACACGGGCTCGATCGAAGTCGGCAAGGCGGCCGACCTGATCGTCCTGGATCGGAACCTCTTCGAGATCCCGAACTCGCAGATCCACGAGGCGAAGGTGTTGCTCACGCTCCTGGAAGGCAGCGAGGTTTACCGCACCGCCGGCTTCCGGTGACCAACACGCCGTCATCCTGAGCGCAGCGAGCCGGCCACCAGCGGCAGACCCTCGGCAGTAGGCAACGCCGACCGCAGGTCGGCGGTAACGATCCCAGACACGTCGGGTTCCTTCGTCGCTTCGCTCCTCAGGACCGCTGCGCTCCTCAGGATGACGGCGGAAAGGCCATTTCAGCGCACCCGTGTGTAGCTGAACGTCCCGACCTGGTCCTGGCCCTTCGCCCGCGAGGTCCAGGCCTGGGCGAAGCGATCAGGGCCTTCGAAGGTCACGACGAGGCCCTGCATGACCTCGCTGTCGGGCCCGACGTTGGACGCGTCGACGAATCGGAACGTCAGGGTCCGGCCGTCGGGGGAGAGCCCCGTCGCCGCCATGCGCGGCTGGTTGCCGATGGAGCAGTAGTGGGTCGCGAGGATGCGGCTGCCGTCGGGGTGATAGATCGTGACCATGCTCGAATCGTGGCCGCTCTCCAGCGTCTCCATGAGGCTCGTGCCGTTGGAGACGAGCTTGTAGGAGATCCGGACCTCGTCCGTGCCCGCCGCATCGGCGCCGGCGTCCGTCCCGGCATACGTGCCCTTCCACTCGCCGACGAGGCTCTTCAACTTTTCCCAGGCGGGATTCGTGCCCGGCGCACCCACGCCGTCGTGCGAAGCCGCCAGGACGAACAGAAACGAAACCAGAGCCCGCGAAAGCGTCTTCATCCGATCTCCTCCTCTTCGGCGATTCTCGCCAGTCGATCCAGGCAGCCGATCCAGCCGGTGTTGTGCTCGGCGCGGGCGCGCTCGTTCGCGAGGCCCTCGTGCGTGACGACGATCTCGGTCGTCTCGCCGCGCTCGATGAATTCGACGCTGACGACGGTGTCGCCCCCGACGGGGTCGCCCAGCGCCGGGTCGTTGTCCCAGCTCCAGGTGTAGACGAGCTTCGAGGGCGGGGAGACCTCCCGGTAGATTCCCCAGATCGCCCAGGGCTTCTCGCCGACCTTGCCTTCGAGCCGGTAGCTTCCGCCCGTGCGGAGGTCCATCCGGACGACGCGCATCTCGCCGTCCGGCTCGATGAACCAGCGCATCAGGAGCTCCGGGTCCGTCCACGCCCGGAAGACCCGGTGGCGCGAGGCGTCGATCGTGCGCGTGACGCGGACGGCCGGCGCGACGTTTTTCGTTTGCGATTCGGCCATGGCTTCTCCTCCTCGGTCGATGACTCCAGGTACTGCTTCAGCGCCTCGAGACGCTCCGTCCAGAATTGCTCGTAGAACGCGATCCATTCGGAGGCCGTGCGCATCGGCCCGGGCACGAAGCGGCAGTGATGCATGCGGCCTTCGCGGCGTCGGGCGAGCAGGCCGGCGGACTCGAGAACGCGCAGGTGCCTGGACACGGCCGGCAGCGACATGCGGAACGGGCTGGCGAGCTCCGAGACCGTCGTGTCGGGCGCGGAGGCGAGCTTCGCGAGGATCGCGCGCCGGGTCGGATCGGCGAGCGCCGAGAACGTCGCGTCGAGGACGGCACCCGAATAGTTAACCATCTAGTTAACTATTAGGCCGGACGACGGCCTATGTCAAGGGGGGGGCTCTTCGCGGCCCTTAGAGGCCGAAGGCTTTGACCAGGAACACGGCCATCTGCCCGCGGGTGTTCGGATTGTGCGGGCAGTAGAGCAACGGCGCCGCCTGGCAGCCTCCGGTGACGCCCTCGGCGTAAAGCTCCTCGACCCAGGGCGCGAACCCGTCCCCCGCCGGCACGTCCCCGAAAATCCCGGCCGCCGTCGGCGGGACGTAAGTGCTGTCGTACTTCGTCTTGAGCAGGAACACCGCCATCTGGCGGCGCGTGACGGGGCTGCCCGGGCAGAAGTTGCCGTTGCCGCAGCCTCCCGTGATCCCGAGATCCGCGAGCTCCTCGATCCAGGCGGCGTAGGGATCGCTCGCCGGCACGTCTCCGAAGACCGTTCCGGTCGCGGAGGGTGGGACGTGGCCGGCGCCGAGCTTCGAGCGCAGGAGCAGAACGGCCATCTGCTTGCGGGGCAGCGCGAGATCGCGGCAGAAGCTTCCGCCGTGGCAGCCGGAGCTGATCCCGGCCCGGAAGAGCGTCTCGATGTACGGATGAAAGGGATCCGGCTGCGGCACGTCGAGGAAGTCCGAGAACCAGCCGTTCGTCAGGGTCGTCGCGCTCGTATCCGGGTTGGTGACGACGACGTCGTTGAGCGTTCCGGGAGCGAGCGCGGGTGTGGAGGCCGTCAGGAAGGACGCGCTCGAGACGGAGGCGCCGGTCGCCGCCGCGCCGCCGATCCCGACGGAGGCGCCGCTCTGGAAGCCGGCGCCGGTGATCGCGACGCCCGTGCCGCCGGCCGAAGGCCCGGAGGTCGGTGCAATCGTGAGCGCGGCCGAAGCCCCCGCCTCGAAGGCGCCGAGATCGGGCGATGCGTCGCGCGCGCGGCCGAGAACGTCGTCGTGCGGCGTGAGGGCCGGGTCCGCCTGGCCGACGGCCGGGCTGCCTCCGCCGAGCGCTCCGTAGAGGGAGACGAGCCGCTCGAACTCCTCGCGGATCGTCGCGCTGCCGCTTTCGAACGCCGTTCCGTTCCAGCGGGGCAGGACGATCCCCGCCTGGGCGGGAAGCAGCGGATCCGCGACGATGCGATTCTCGTCGTCGACGAGGGGGCTGACGAGGTCGCCCGGCGGGATCGCCACGCCGCCGTTCCAGTAGAGGTTGCCGTCGAGAACGAGGGCCGTGGCCTCCGACGGCTCGCCGTCCGAGAACTCGTTGGTCCCGCCGCCGCCCTCCGCGCCCATCGTTCCCGTCGGATCGCTCCAGATGTTGCCCCGGAATGCGACGTTCTCGTTGACGGGATTCGCCCCTTCCCGGTTGACGCGGCACGCGAACGCGAGGGAGGGCAGATCGCCGACGACCGTGTTCGCGCGGAACGCGATGTCCTTGCCGCCCTTCACCCCGAACGCGGCGCGCATGTCGTTGCCCGAGTTGCCGAGCATGAGGTTGTTCTCGACGAGGATCCCGACGCCCTCGAAGTACGCCATCCCGTCCTCGCCGACGAGCGCGAAGTTGGATCCGCTCGAGCCCTCCCAGTTCAGGAACACGTTGCGCCGCACCGTGATCCGCTCGTCGCCGATCTGTCCGTCGTCGCCGGCGTTCGAGTCCTTCATGACGATGAAGGAGCTCGTGTCGTTCCCGTTGACTCGCCCGCTGCCCGCGAAGTCGTTGAAGAAGACGTTGTCCTGGACGAGGACGTCGGTGACGCTGTTGATGTCGATGTGCTCGTCGGAGCCCGCCTGGTTGTAGAAGACGTTGTTCTCGACGACGACGAACCGCGCGCCGTTGTTGATCTTGAGCAGGTCGTTGTTCCAGGAGTCGTGGAAGACGTTGTCCCGGATCGTGATGTGCTCGGCCCAGAAGCCGTCGCCCTGCTGCACCTGCATCACGAGCGCGCCCGCTCCGGCGCCCGTGTGGCGAAGCTCGAAGCCCTCGAGGATGACGTTCCTCGCCCCGAAGAGCTTCACGACGGTGCCCGAGTACTGGAGCACGGCGCGGTAGCGGTTCGCCGAGCGAAACGTCGTCGGCGTCTCGAAGCGCTCGTACAGGCTGTGGGTGCCTGTGTAGACGCCGTCCTGGAAGTACACGGTGCACGTGTCGTCCGGAACGGCCGCCGAGGCGTGATCGAGGGTCGCCCAGGGCGAGGCCGGGGGTTCCGCTGATTCAAGTCGTTGCCGGCCGGAGGCGGAGCGACCCAGCGCTCGCAGGGCTGGGCGGACGCCGGGCGGGCGAGGTGCGCCAGGGCGAGAAAGGCCGCGAACACGAGCGCTCGGCGTGTCTTCATCCGCAAATTGTGTCGCGGCCGGGCCGGCCCTGCGGGTGATCCCGCGCACGCCGCGCGCTAAGGACTGGTGACCAGAACCTCGTCGAACGTGGAGGTGTTGATCGTGCCGTTCACGTGGCTGGTGAGCGCGAGGCCGATCAGGACGTTGGAGGGCATGGACACCGTCACGGATCCCGTCGGCGTCCAGGCGACGCCGTCCGGCGACGTGGAGCCGGTGAACGTCGAGCCGACGCGGACCAGCTTGACCCAGTAGGGCGCCGGCACCAGCGGACCTGCGGTCGAGGCGATGTGGGCTCCGGTGACCGTTCGGCGATGGAAGGCCAGCCCGTTCGTGGGCGTCAGCAGCATCGCCGCCAGGCGGGAGTTCGCCGCGAGGCTCTCGCGGATCATGATTCCGCCCCGGGCCGACGCGTGCGTGTTCTGAAGCGTGGCGACTCGAGCGACGATCGTGACGTTGCCCGAAACGGGCTGATACGTGTAGTGGAATTCGTCGGCCGATGCCGCGATGTCCGTCCCCGAGCCGCGCACCGTGAAGGTCGGGCTCGCGAACGACGCGCTGCCGAGGGCCGCGACCGGCCCGACATCGGCGTCGAGCCATGGAGGCGGGGGAGCGGCCGCGGAGACCGTCACACCGATCGGCGGGGCGATCGTGGTCGCGTTGAGGTTGTCGGTGGCGACCGCCGTGAACACGTGGGCTCCCGGCGCCAGGCCCGACGCATCGAAGCCGTAGGGCGCGGTCGAGTCGCTGCCGACCAGGGCGCCGCCCTGGTAGAAGTCGACCCGGCTGACCGTCCCGTCGGCGTCGGAGGCGGAGGCGTTGATCGATACGGCGCCGGGCGACGGAAAAACGGAGCCCGGCACGGGCGAGGAGACGGCCAGCGTCGGCGAAGCGTTCGCAGAGTCCGTCAGCAGGAAGACGTTGTCGAACACGGAGGTGTTGAGCACGCCGTCGTTGCGGCTCGTCAGCGCGAGACCGACGTAGAGGTTGGACGGCATGGTGAACGTGGCGGATCCGACGAACGTCCAGGCGGCGCCATCCGGCGAGGCCCAGCCGGTGAACGTCGCGCCGGAACGGACGAGCTTGACCCAGTGGGGCGCGGAGACCAGGGGCCCGACGACGTTCTGGTGGAATCCTCCGGTCGTGGTGCGTCGCTGGAACTGGAGACCGTTGGCGCGCGTCAGGAACATCGACGCATGCCGGGAGTTGGCCGCGAGGCTCTCGCGCAACATGACCCCGCCCTTGGCCCACGCGCTGGTGTTCTGGATCGCCGCGACGCGAGCCACGATGGTGGCGTTGCCCGAGACCGGAACGTACACGAAGTGGAACTCGTCGGCGGACGTCGCGATGTCGGCTCCCGAGGCGACGACCGAGAAGGCTCCCGCGGAGTAGCTCGCGCCGCCGGCCGCTCCGACGGCGCCGACGTCCTGGTGCAGCCAGCCGGGGAACTCCTGGGCGCTGATCGGGATCACCGGCGACGTTCCGGACGCGAGCTGGTTGTCGAAGGCGACGGCCGTCAGGCTGTGCGCGCCGGCCCCGGCGTCCGACCAGGTCACGGAATAGGGCGCCGTGGCGTCCGTGCCGACGAGCGTGGCTCCATCGAAAAAGTCGACGCGGGTGACCGTTCCGTCCGAGTCGGAGGCGACGGCGGACAGCGTCATCGAGGCCGGCGCGGTGAAGAGGGAGCCGCCGATCGGCGAGGTCAACGAAACGGTCGGCGGGACGTTGGAGCCGCCCGGCGTCGGGGTGAAGGTCGGAGTGGGTACCGCCGTCGCCGTCAGCGTCGCGGTCGGAGTCGCCGTCGCTGTCGGGGTGAACGTCGGCGTGGGCGAAGCGGACGGCGTGAACGTCGGCGTGGGTGAAGCGGACGGCGTGAACGTCGGCGTGGGTGAAGCGGACGGCGTGAACGTCGGCGTGCGTGAAGCGGTGGGGGTGAACGTCGACGTGGGTGAAGCGGTCGGCGTGAACGTCGACGTCGCCGTCGAAGTGGGCGTCGCCGTCGAAGTGGGAGTGTGGGTCGCGCCGGTCGAGGTCGGCGTGCGCGACGGCGTCCTCGTGAACGTCGGCGTCCTCGTGAACGTCGGGGTCCGCGTGCTCGTCGGTGTCCGCGTCGGCGTCGGCGTCAGTGTCGGGACGACGCCGGGCGTGATGAGGACGTTCTGGAAGACCGATTCGTTCACGACGCCGTCGTCATGCGACGTGACGGCGAGGCCGACGAGGACGGTGGCAGGGAGGTTGTTCAGCACCGTCGAACCGACGAAGCTCCAGGCGGTCCCGTTCGGAGAGGAGTACGCGTACACCGTGGAGCCGGAGCGGTCGAGTCTGACCCAGTGCGGCGCCGCCCCCGGGATCCCCGTCGTGGAGGTCGTCACGCCTCCGTTGAACTGGCGCCGCTGAAACGTGAGGCCGCTCGAGGGCGTCACGGCCATCATCGCGTTACGTGACAGGTCGGCCAGCGTCGCGCGGATCATGACTCCGGCCTTGGCCCAGGGGTTCGTGTTCTCCACCGAGAAGACCCGCGCGACCACGCTGAAGTCGCCGGCGATCGGCTGGTACACGTAGTGAAATTCGTCGGCCCGAAGCTCGATGTCCGCTCCCGACCCGGCGACCGTGAAGGTGCCGGCGACGAGGCTCGCGCTCCCCGGGGCCCCGACCGCCCCGACGCCCTGGTGGATCCACGGCGCCGGAAGCCCCGCCGTGTATGTGGCCGTGTAGGTGGCCGGCGCGCTCGCGACGATCGTGTGCTCCTGCGAGCCGCCGTCGGACCATGAGGCGAAGACGTTCTGGTCCTGCGGGGACGGTGCTTCGACGCCGACGTTGGAGCCGAGGATCGTCTCCTGCGTAAACGGCGTTGGGCCGGTAAAGGTTGCAACGGAGAGTTGCACTCCCTTGGGAACGCTCTCGAACTGGAGATTCACGGTCTTGGGATGGATGAAAGCGCTGCGGGTGTGCTGCAGGCCGCCGGCATCGGTCGCCGTCAGCTGGACCTCGAGGAAGGACGGATACTCGTGGTCGGGCGCGGGGAAGCTGCCCCCGGTGACGCCGTTGAACGCCAAGTACGGATGCGTGTGGCAGTTCGAAGGGCAGTGGTGGATCCGCACGACCCACGAGAGCGCCGCCGGAGCCAGCGTTCCCTGCTGGGGATCGGTCGCGTGGCCGGCGAAGGTGATCTCTTCGTCGACCTGCCACGTCAGGGTCTCGCTCGGCGAGTCGATGAATGCCGTCGGGTGTTGGTTGCCGGGGGTGACGTCGACCGGGTCGGAGACGTTGGACCCGCCGTGGTTGTCGGTCACCTTGAGGCGCACCGCGTAGGTTCCGGGATCCGTGTACACGAAGGTCGGGTTCGCCTCGGTCGAGTCGTCGAAGGCGCCGTCGCCGTCGAGATCCCAGGCGAACGTGATGGTTTCATCGGGCTGAGCCGGCGCGGAGCCGGCGCTGGAGAAGTTGACGGTCAGCGGCGCTCCTCCGGTCAGCGGCGCTCCGGAGGCCACGGCGACCGGTCCGAAATCGACGCGCATGATGCGCCCGCCGTCGAAATCGACGTAGTAGAGGTTGCCGTCGGGCCCGATCTGCAGATCGACCGGCCCGCGGGCCGAGGAGGCGAACGCAGTGCGGGTCTCGGGGTCGGGATTGCCGTCGCCGTCCGGAAACATGACCCACATGCACCGCCGCGAGTAGTCCGAGAAGAACAGGGCGTTGTCGTAGGCCGCCGGGTAGTTGCTGTCGCCCTGGTAGAACGCCATGCCGGCGACCGAGGAGCTTCCCGTGGTGCAGCCGTCGCCGTCGACGGCCGGGGCGCTGTGGTTGTACGTGAAAAACGGCGGCGTCGTGTCGCCGAATGTCGGGCAGATGTTCAGGCCCGTGTATTGAACGCCGTTACCCTCGAAGCACGGCCAGCCGAAGTTGCGCACCTCCGTGAGATCGGGGATGTGGTTGAGCTCCTCCCAGGTGGACCAGCCCACGTCGCCGATCCAGACCTCGCTCGTCCCGGGCTTGACGATCATGCGGAAGGGGTTCCGCAGACCGTAACCGATGATGCGCCGCTCGACGGGGTCGGCCGAAGAGAAGAGCGGGTTGTCCGGCACGGCCTCGCCGGTCATGGGGTCCACGCGGAGGATCGCTCCACTCAGCAGGCGCGGCTGGCCGAGCGCCCTCCGCAGGCTCTGGCTGCGCAGAGCGCCGCCCTGGGCGGTGGGTTTGGTGTGCCCCGTGCCGGCCGCGTGCGGCGCGTCCGCGCACGGGTTCTTGGGCGTGTAGAACGTGCCGGGCGGCTGTCCCGGAATCTGGACCGTTCCGCCCAGCTGTCCCCAGTCCCCGGCATTGAAGCTCGCGCCCTCGCCGCCGCTCACGTAGAGCTTCTCGTCCGCGCCGAAATCGAGCGCTCCGGGCGCGTGGCTTGGAAACTGGTTGCACCAGCCTTCGAGCAGCATGTGCTCGGACCACGGTGTGTCCGTCGTCAGGAGGCGCGAGAGCTGTCCCGTCACGACGCAACCGTCCGTCGTCGGGCCCGGCCCGTTGGGCATCGACGGGCACGGATCGGAGGTTCCATCCACGACGCCCCACTCCGGAGGAGGGTCGCCTCCGGGCAGCTGATCGCGTGCATAGAGCACGTAGATGGAGCGGCGCCACTCGTCCGGCGAGGCCGGATCGTAGCCGGGCGGCACGGCGAGACCCAGGAGGCCGCGGTCCCAGAAGTTGTGCGTCCGCGTCCGAAGGTCCGCGACGACGGTGGCCGACGGGTCGGAGAGGCTGTCGAACATCTTGATCAAGCCGCTCTTCTCGGCCACGAGGACTCGCCCGTCGGGCAGGAAGCGGACGACGGTCGGGTTGACGAGCCCGCTGAAGGCGGTCGCCTCGTGGAACGAGGGCTGCTTGTAGGAGGTCGTCTGGGCCACGACCGCGGCCGTGAGGAGGAACGCCGCCGCGAACAGGCCCGAACGTCGGAGGAATTGAGGGGTCCCTGGCACCAAGCTCCCTTGCCCGCGGAAATGCTCCAATGGAATTACGGAGGTCGACCAGTATCGCCGCTCCAGGCCGGGTGGGCAAGGAAAAAGCCTGTCCTTAAGGTCAGGGGCTGGGGAGCCTCCTCAGGGCCGGGACTACTCGAGGTGGGCCGACCACCAACGGCGAGCCGTCCACCGAAGGCATACCCCCGGCAATAGGCAACGCCGGGCGTGAGCCCGGCGGTATCCCCCCGGCAGTAGGCAACGCTGGCCGCAGGCCAGCGGTAACTCGCCCGGTGTTAGAGCCCGAACGTTCTAACCAGGAAAACCGCCATCTGGCCGCGGGTGACGGGGGTCAACGGGCAGTACATGAGCGGCGAGGCCTGGCAGCCGCCGGTGATACCGCGGTTGTAGAGGTCCTCGATCCACGCGGCGGCGAATGTCCCCGCCGGCACGTCCCCGAACAGGGTCGCGGTCGCCGCGGGCGGCACGTAGTCGGATCCGAGAAGGGCCTTCAACAGGAAGACGGCCATCTGCCCGCGCGTGACGGGCAGGCCCGGGCAGTACTTGCCGCCGCCGCAGCCCACGCCGATCTGGAGCGTGGCCACCTCTTCGACCCAGGGCGCGAACGGGCTCTCGACGGGAACGTCGGAGAAGAGGCCGACCGGCGTCCGGCGGGACGTGGTCGGGACCGAACTTGCTCTTGAGCAGGAAGACCGCCATCTGCTCGCGCGTGTTCGACGAGCCGGGGCAGAAGTTGCCCGCCCCGCATCCGGCGGTCACGCCGTTGCGCGCGATCGTGTTGACGAAGTCGTGGAACATGTGGAGGGGCGGCACGTCGAGGAAGTCGACCTGGAGCTTGTGCGTCGCGGCGGGCGAGCTGCACGCGGTGTTCGTCTCCACGACCGAGATCGTCATCGTCGTGCCGGCCGGCCCCGCTTCGAATGTGATCGCGTTCGAGCCCTGGCCCGATGTGATCGCTCCGGCGGAGACCGTCCAGGCGTAGGTCGACCCTTCGTGGTTCGTCACGCTCGCCGCGAGCCCGGCGGCGCCCACGGCCGCCGAAAGGGGCGCCGTGATCGAGGGAGCCTCGACCGGGGCTCCCACGATGACCTCCGCGCTTCCCGTTCCCGGCGCCGCACAGTGGGCGTCCGCGACGGCGAGAATCGTGTAGGTCGTCGTTGCGGACGGGCTGACGCTGCGCGTGGCGGGCGAAGTTCCCGCCGACTGGACGTGGCCGTCGGACCACGTCAGATTCCACGGCCCGGTCCCCGTCAGGACGGCGGAGATCTCCGCCGCGGCGCCCTCGCAGACCGTCGCGCCGCCCGCGACGACGGCGGAGGGCAGCGAACGCACGAGGGCGTTGGTCGTGGCCGCATCGGACTGGCAGCCGGAGACCGTGACGGTCACGGTGTAGAGGCCGCTCGCCGCCGGCGTGGCGTTCGGGATCGTCGGGTTCTGCAGGGCCGAGACGAAACCGTTCGGCCCGGTCCAGGCATACGTGGCGCCCGCGGCCGACGAGGCCGTCAGTTGCAGCGTCTCGCCGGCGCAGACCTCTCCTCCGGTGCCCGCGGAGGGCGGCGGAGGAATCGGATTCACGGTGATCGTGACGGCCGGAGCGTTGTCCGAGACGCAGCCGCTCGCGTCGGTCACGGTCAGCGTGTAGGTCGTCGTCGCCGCGGGCGTGGCGTTCGGCGCGCAACTCGAGGCGTCGGACAACCCGGTCGCCGGCGCCCAGAGGCAGGACACGCCTCCCGAGCCGGAGAGCGCCGTCGTGCCGCCCGGGCAGATCTCGGCGGCGCCCGAGGCGGCCGCCGTCGGCCGCGGCCTCACCGTCACGGCGGCGGAGCCGGAGCCCGTGCCCGCGCAGTTCGCGTCGGAGACCGACGTCACGGTGTACGTCGTCGTCGCCGGGGGACTCACATTCCGGGTCGCGGGCGATGCGGCGACGTTCGACTGTGTGATCCCGTCCGACCAGACCACCGTCCAGGGCCCGGTCCCCGTGAGCGCGGCCTGGATGCTCGTCGAGCTTCCGGGGCAGATCGTCGCGCCGCCCGAGACGGTCGCCGTCGGCCGCGGCTCCACCGTCACCGTGACGGTCGGGTTGTTCGTCGAGATGCAGCCGCTGGCATCGGTGACCGTAAGCGAATAGGTCGTCGTCGCGGCCGGGGAAGCCGTCGGCGTGCAACTCGACGGATTCGAAAGCCCCGTCGCCGGCGCCCAGAGGCAGGAGATGCCGCCCGAGCCGGAGAGCGGCGTCGCGCCGCCCGCGCACACTTCGGCGGAACCGGAGGCGGCGGCGACGGGCCGGGCGCCCACGCTCACGACGGCGGAGCCGGAGGCCGTGCCCGCACAGTTCGAGTCGGACACCGACGTGACGGTGTAGGTCGTCGTCGCCGCGGGACTGACGCTGCGGGTCGCCGGAGAGACCGCGACGTTGGACTGGGTGACGCCGTCCGACCACACGACCGTCCAGGGCCCGCTTCCTGTCAGCGCCGCCTGGATCGTCGTCGAGGAGCCGTCGCAGACCGCCGCCGTGCCCGAAACCGTCGCGGTGGGCTTCGGCTCGACGACGACCGTGACGGTCGGAGCGTTCGTGGAGACGCAGCCGCTGGCGTTGGTCACCGTCAACGTGTAGGTCGTCGTGGTCGCCGGCGAGGCCGCCGGCGCGCAGCTCGACGGATTCGAGAGCCCGGTCGCGGGGGCCCAGGAGCACGACACGCCTCCGGAGCCCGACAGCGGCGTCGACGCGCCCGCGCAGATCTCGGCCGCTCCGGAGGCCGCGGCCGTCGGAGGCGTCGTGACGGTGACGACCGCGCTGCCGCTCGAGGTGCCGGCGCAGCTCGCATCGGTCACGGAGGTCACGGAATACGTCGTCGTCGCGCCGGGGCTCACCGTGCGCGCCGCGGGGGAGGCGGCGACGTTGGACTGCGTGACACCGTCGGACCAGACCAGCGTCCAGGGTCCCGTTCCGGTCAGCGCGGCCTGGATGTTCGTCGCGCCGCCCGGGCAGATTTGCGCCGTGCCGGTCACCGTCGCCGTCGGTTTCGGCGAGACGGTGATCACCGCCGCCCCGGTGTCCGTCCCCGCGCAATAGAAATCGTGGAGCGAGGTGATGGTGTACGTCGTCGTCGCCGAGGGACTCACGTTGCGCGTGACCGGCGAGGAGGCCACGTTCGACTGAGTGACTCCATCGGACCACACGACCGTCCAGGGCCCTGTGCCGGTGACGGTGGCCTGGATCGTCGCGGAAGACCCGGCGCAGATGGCCGCCGAGCCCGAGACGACGGCCGCCGGAATGGGATGAACATGCGCGTTCGTGGTCGCGGCCGCAGACGTGCAACCCAGAACCGTGACCTTGACGCTGTAGGTTCCGCTCGCGGCCGGCGTGGCGTTGGGGATGGTTGGGTTCTGAAGAGCCGAGCTGAACCCGTTGGGTCCCGTCCAGGCGTAGGTGGCGCCGGCCACCGTCGACGCGAACAGCTGCAGCGGGTCCCCGGCGCATGTCTCGCCGCTGTTGGTGGCGGTGGGCGGCGGGGGGATCGGGTTGACCGTGACCGCGGCCGAGCCCGACGCGGTTCCGGCGCAGTGGGCGTCGGACATCGAGGACACCGTGTAGGTCGTCGTCGCGGACGGGCTGACGGTGCGGGAGGCGGGGGAGACGACGACGTTCGACTGCGTGACGCCGTCCGACCAGACCACGCTCCACGGCCCGCTTCCCGTGAGCGCGGCCTGGATCGTGGTCGATCCGCCCGGGCAGATCGCCGCGCCTCCCGAAACCGTCGCCGTCGGGAGGGTCCGGACCGTCGCCGTCGTCGTCGCCGCCGCGGAAGTGCAGGCGTCGACCGTAACGGTCACGCTGTAGACGCCGGCGGCGGCCAGGGTCGCGTTCGGAATCGTCGGATTCTGAAGTGCGGAGGTGAATCCGTTCGGGCCCGTCCAGGCGTACGTTCCGCCCGCGACCGCCGAGGCCGTCAGCTGCAGCGTTCCGCCCGCGCACACCGCGCCGCCGGTGCCGGCGGTCGGAGGAGCGGGCACGGCGTTGACCGTCGTCGCCGCCGCCGCCGAGTTGTTGGCCGCGGAGGGATCGTTCGTCGTCGCCGTGATGGAGACCGAGTTCGTGGCCGTGCCGGCCGACGCCGGAGCCGTGATCGCCACCGTGATCGCGGGGGCCGCGCCTACGGCGAGCGAGTCGCGCGTGCACGTCACGCTCGTCGTGCCGCTGCAGCTCCAGCCCGCTCCGGACGCGGACACGAACGCGGCGCCGGCGGGCAGAACGTCCGTGACCGAGACCGATGCCGCCGCCGAGGGCCCGGCGTTGCTCGCCTGGAGCGTGTAGGTGATCGGCTGGCCGGTGCAGATCGAGGCCGGGGCGCCGCTCTGCGTGACGGAGAGGTCGGCGCGCGCGAAGACGGTGGAGGTCGTCGAGGCGGAGTTGTTGGCCGTCGCCGAGTCGGCGGTCGATGCGGAGACCGAGGAGCCCGCGACGATGTCCCCCGCGGCCGGCGGAGCCGTCACGACGATCGCGATCGGCGCCGCCGCAGCGAGCCCGAGCGTGTCCATCGTGCAGGTCACGGGGCCGGTTCCCGAGCAGGCCCAGCCGGCGCCCGAGGCCGACTGGAGCGAGGTGCCGGCGGGAAGGCTGTGCGTGACCGAGAGGTCGCTCGCCTGGGACGGTCCGGCGTTTGTGACGGTGAGCGAGTAGGTCAGGGCGGCGCCGGCGCCGACGGGCTCGGGCGCGTCCGACACGGCGATCGAAAGATCCGCGTGCGTCGTGTACGTGGCCGTGTACGTGCCCGAAGCCATCGCGGTGATCGAATGCTGCGCGCCGCCGCCGTCCGACCAGGACGAGAAATCCCAGACGTTCGGGAACGTGCCCTGCGGGGCGAGCGCGTCGACCTGGTTGCCGGAACCGAGGATCACCGTCCGCGTGAACGGAGCGGTCCCCGTGAACGTGCCCACCTCGAGCTGCCGGCCCGGAGGCGCCGTCTGAAACTCGAGAGACACGGTCTGCGGATGGATGCTCACGGTCGTCGTGTGGGAGAGGCCCTGCGTATCCGTCACCGTCAGCTCGATCTCGAGGTGCGAGGGGTACTCGTGGTCCGGCGCCGGGAAGGTCCCGCCCGCCACGCCCGAAAACGTCTGGTAGGTATGCGGGTGGCAGTCCGAGGGGCAGTGCTGGATTCGCACGACCCACTCGAGGTTGCCCTCGGGGACCGTCTCGTCTTCCTCCTGCGCGTCCTCGCCGTGCCCGCCGAAGGTGATCGTGTCGTTGACCTTCCACGTCAGCGTCGACAAGCGGCGTGTCGATGAAGGCCGTGGGCGCCGTGTTCCCGGCCGAGATCGGAATCGGGTCGGAGAAGTCGACGGCGTCGCGCTCGTCGGTGACGCGGAGGCGCACGGTGAAGTTGCCGGGCGAGTACGTGTACGACGGCGAAACTTCGGTGGAGTCGTCGTACTCGCCGTCGCCGTCGAGGTCCCAGGCGTAGAACAGGTCGTCGCCGGCCTGGGCCGCCACCGTCGCCGATCCGTCGAATTCGACGAGCAGGGGCGCGGTGCCGGAGGTGGGGTTCGCGGACGCGGCGGCGTTCAAGCCGTACTTGATCCGCATGATGCGGCCGCCGTTGAAGTCGACGTAGTAGAGGTTGCCGTCCGGCCCGGTCTGGAGATCCACGGGGCCCGTCGAGACCGTGTTCGCGAAGGCCTCCGTGAGGGCCGGGCTCGGATTCCCGCTGCCGTCGGGGAACATCACCCACATGCACTTGCGCGAGTAGTCCGAGAAGAAGAGCGCGTCCTCGAACTCCGCCGGGTAGTTGCTGCCTCCCTGGTAGAAGGCCATGCCCGCGATCGACGAGCTTCCGACCGAGCACCCGTCTCCCGAGACGAGCGTGGCGTTGTGGTTGTACGTCAGAAACGGAGCGACGGTCTGGGCCTGTGCCGGGCAGAGGTCGAGCCCGGTGTACTGCACCGCGTTGCCCTCGTAACAGGGCCAGCCGAAGTTGCGCGCGACCGAGAGGTCCGGGATGACGTTGAGCTCCTCCCAGTTGACCCAGCCGACGTCGGCGACGATGACTTCGTTCGTTCCGGGACGGACGATCATGCGGAAGGGGTTGCGCAGCCCGAAGGCGATCGTGCGCTGCTCGTTCGGATCGGAGCTCGTCGAAAAGAGAGGATTGTCCGGAAGGGGATCGCCCGTCGACGGATCGACGCGGAGGATCGCGCCGTTGAGCAGCCGCGCCTCACCCGCCGGGCGCAGGGGACTCTGGCTGCGGAGCGAACCGCCCCGCGCGGTGGGTTTCGTCTGCGGCGTGCCGAGCGCGAACGGCGGATCGGCGCAGGGATTCGCCGGGGTGAACGGCGGAACGCCGTGGACGCCGCCGAACTGGCCCCAGTCCGCGGCGTTGAAGCTCGCCCCGTCGCCGCCCGAGACGTACAGCTTCTCGTCCGCGCCGAAGTCCAGCGCGCCGGTCGAGTGACTCGGAAACTGCTGGCACCAGTCCTCGAGAAGGACTTCCTCTTCGCCCGCCTCGGTCCAGTTGTTGCCATCGGCGGGGAGCCGCGAGAGACGCCCGCTCACCACGCAGCCGTCGGCCGTCGCCCCGGGGCCCAGGGGCGGCGCAGGGCAGGGATCGGAGGTGCCGTTGACGACTCCCCACTTGGGCGCCGTCCCCCCGATCAGCGCGTCGTGCGCGTAGAGGACGTAGACGTAGCGCCGCCACTCGTCGGGCGAGGCCGGGTCGAAGCCCGGCGGCACCGCGAGGCCGAGCATCCCGCGATCCCAGAAGTTGTGCGTGTTGGTCCGGAGGTCTCCGACGATGGTGTACGTGTTGGTCGTGAGGTTCGGGAAGACCTTGAGCAGGCCGCTCTTCTCGGCGACCAGCACGCGGCCATCCGGGAGGAAGCGCACGACGGCCGGATTCGTCAGTCCGCTGAAGACGACGGCTTCCGAGAAGCCGGGCTGCTTGAAGGTCGTCGCCGACGCGGCCGCGACGAGTCCGCCGAAGAGGAGGCGCAGAATGGCCGCGGCCCGGCGGCGGTATTCCGTCGAAAAGGATGGCAAATGCGAAGCCCCCCTCGGGTCGGCCCGGTGGAACATTTGTGTTGGGTTGAACTCGAGAGTATCGGGCAGGCCTGCCCGTTAGGTCAAGGAAAACCTGTCCCCAGGGTCAGGCTCGCAGAGCCGGCAGAAGCCGCCTATAGCCCGAACGTCCTGACCAGAAACACCGCCATCTGCCCGCGTGTGTTGGGGTTGCCGGGACAGTACATGAGGGGCGAGGCGCTGCAGCCTTCCGTGACCTCGCGGGCGTAGAGGTCTTCGATCCATGGCGCAAACGGGTCGTTCGCGGGCACGTCGGTGAAGACACCCGCCGCGGTCGGTGGAACGTAGGCCGAGCCTTCCTTCGCCTTGATGAGGAATACCGCCATCTGGGCGCGCGTCACGGCAGCGGCGGGGCAGTAGTTGCCGGAGCCACAACCCCCGGTCACGCCGAGCGCGGCGAGCTCCTCGATCCACGGCGCGTATGGGTCGGTCGCCGGCACATCCGCGAAGACCTCTCCCGTCGCGGGAGGCGGCACGTGGCTCGCCCCGAACCTGGCGCGGAGCAGGAACACCGCCATCTGGGCGCGGGTGACCGAGCTTTCCGGGCAATAGCGGCCGCCGCCGCATCCGACCGTGATCCCCGCGCGGGCGATGTTGCTGACGAACTCGTGCAATGCGTGCGGCGGAGGGACGTCGAGAAAGTCCACCGCGAGCGCGAAGCGGGCGAGCGGCGAGTCGCAGCTCGCGTCGGTCTCGACGACCTGGAGCTGCATTCTCGAGCCGGGCTCGGCCGCGTCGAACGTGATCCGGCTCGTGCCCTGGCCGGAGGTGATGGATCCCCGGAGCGAGCGCCCAGGCGTACGCCGAGCCGGGATGATCCTCGACCGACGCCTCGAGCTTCAGGGCTCCGATCTCGGCCGACCCGGGCGCCGTGATGACGGGGATTTCGATTCCGGGCTGGACGTCGGTCGAGGCCTGCGCCTCGTTGTCGGCGCCGAAGAGGTCGTTCGTCGTCGAGCCGACGCTGGCCGCGTTCTGCGACTGGCCCGGAGTCGTCGGCGCGGCGGCGACGATCGCGATCGGCGGCGCCGGTCCGAGATCGAGAGCGGCCGCGGTGCAGAGGACCTCGGCCCCGCCGCTGCAGGTCCAGCCCGTTCCTTCGGCGGATACGAACGAGGCGCCGTCCGGCAGCGTGTCGACGACCGTGACGGCGACCGCGCGGGAAGGCCCGGCGTTCGCGACGTCGAGCGTGTAGGTGATCGGCAGTCCGCCGCAGATCGTTTCCGGCGCGGCGGTCATGGCGATCGACAGATCCGCATGCGCCGCGAAGGTCGCGGTGAGCGTCCACGGCGACTCGGGAGCGGTGATGGTGTGGCTCGGCTCGCCGCCGTCCGACCAGGAGCCGAACTCGAGGATCGTCGGGTAGGCGCCCTGGGGCGAGGGCGCGATGATCGTGTTCTGAGAGCCCACGACGACGGTCTGCGTGAACGGCGCGGCCCGGGTGAGCGTGCCGGACGACAGCTGCAGGCCCGGAGGGATCGAGACGAAGTCGAGCGCGACCGTTTGCGGGCTGACGTGGACGCTCGCCGTGGAGGTCAGCGATGCGGAGTCCTCGGCGGTCAGTCGGACCTCGAGAAACATGGGGTACTCGTGATCCGGGGCCGCGAACGACCCGGAGGCGACGCCCGAAAACGTCTGGTAGGTGTGCTCGTGGCAGTTGGACGGGCAGTGGTGGATGACCACTTCCCAGTCGAGCGCGCTCGGCGGAAGCTCGCCGTCCTGGGGATCGCTGCCGACGCCCGCGAAGGCGATCGTGTCTCCGACCTTCCAGGCGAACGAGGAGGCCGGCGCCAGGATGGTCGCGGTCGGCGCTTCGTTGCCGGCCGAGATCACGACCGGATCGCTGTCGGCGAAGCCGCCCTGCCCGTCGGTCACGCGGAGCCGCACGGAGGTCGTGGCGGCCGTCGTGTATTCGCGGACCGGCTGAGCCTCGGCGGAATCGTCGAACTGGCCGTCTCCGTCGAGGTCCCAGGCAAAGCTCAGCGTGTCTCCCGGCGACGCCGGCAGGGATCCGGCGCTGTCGAACTGCACCGTCAGCGGGATCGGGCCGCTCGTCGGGTTGGCGGAGGCCTCGGCATGCAGGCCGTATCCGACGCGCAGGACGCGTCCGCCCTCGATGTCCACGTAATAGAGGTTCCCATCGGGACCGATCTGCAGGTCGACGGGCCCGAGAGCGCTCGAGGCGAAGGGCGCGACGGCGTCGGGATCCGGGTTGCCCTCGTCGTCGGCGAACATCACCCAGAGGCAGCGACGCGAGTAGTCCGAAAGAAAGAGCGCGTTCTCGTACGCGTCCGGATAGTTCGACCCGCCCGCGTGAAACGCGAGGCCCGCGATCGCCGAGCTGCCGAGCTCACAACCGTCGTTCGGAACCGCGGGCGCGTCATGCGCATACGCGAAGAACGCCGGCGTGGTCGCCGCCGCCGGCGGACAGATGTTCAGGCCGAAGTACTCGGCCGACGGGCCCTCGCGGCACGGCCAGCCGAAGTTGCGCACGGAGGCGAGGTCCGGAACGACGTTGAGCTCTTCCCACCGGGTCCAGCCGACGTCCGCGATCCAGACCTGGTTGCCGCCGGGACGGACGGTCATCCGGAAGGGGTTCCGGAGGCCGTACCCCAGGATGCGCCGCTCGTTCTCGTCGGCGCTGCCGGAGACGACGAACGGATTGTCCGGCGCCGCGAGGCCGGTCGCCTTGTCGACGCGAAGAAGCGCGCCGTTCAGGACCCGGGGCTCTCCCGCCGCGCGGCGCGGGCTCTGGCTGCGGAGCGCTCCGCCCTCGGCGGTCGGCCGGGTCTGCGGCGTCCCGAGCGGAAACGGGGGATCGCCGCACGGGTTGGCCGGCGTCGGAGGCGGGACGCCCTCGGTTCCCCCGAACTGGCCCCAGTCCTGGTTGTCGAAGCTCGCGCCGTCGCCCGCGGTGACGTAGAGATACCCGTCGGCGCCGAACGCGAGCGAGCCCATCGAGTGGCTGGAAAACTGCTGGCACCAGCCTTCGATCAGAACGTGCTCGCTCGCCGTCCAGTCGGCTCCGGCCGCGTGCAGCCGGGAAAGATGCCCGCTCACCACGCAGCCGTCCGTCGCCGCCCCGGGCGGCGTGGGGCAGGGGTCCGAGGTTCCGTCGCCGGGCCCCCAGAGCGGCGCCGTCCCGCCGATATGCGCGTCGTGCGCGTAGAGGACGTATACGAAGCCGTTATCCGCGAAGTCGGGGTCGACGGCGAGGCCGAACATGCCGCGGTCCCAGAAGTTGTGAACCTGCATGCGCAGATCGGCGACCACCGCCGGCGCCGGGTCGGCGAGATTGTCGAAGATCTTGAGCAGGCCGCTCTTCTCGGCGACCAGCACGCGCCCGTCCGGCAGGAAGCGCACGGCCGTCGGCTCCACGAGGCCGGAGAACACGACCGTCTCCGAAAAGCCGGGTTGCCGGTACGTCGTCGCGGACGCCGCCGCGGCGCCGAGGATCAGCGCCGCCGCGAGGATCGACCGCGTCGAGACGGGGCGATGCATTTGCGATCCGTCCATGTGAGGGCGGCGCAGTATTCTGCGGAAAAGGGCAAGACGTCAATGCGGCGCCGGGTCGAGAGACTTGCGAAGGCGGCGGCTACGGGATGTCGAACGACTTCACGAGGAAAACCGCCATCTGTCCCCGGTTGTTCGGGCTGCTCGGGCAATACAGCAACGGGTCGGCATTGCAGCCGCCGGTGATATTGCGGCCGTAAAGATCCTCGATCCAGGGTGCGAACGCGTCGCCCGCCAGCACGTCGCCGAAGACTCCCGTCGCCGGCGGCGGAGCATAGCCCGAGCCCAGCAGCGCCTTCAGAAGAAAGACCGCCATCTGTTCCCGCGTGACCGGCGCGTTCGGGCAGTAGTTGCCGTTCCCGCAGCCGGAGGTGACTCCCAGGGATGCCAGCTCCTCGATCCAGGCGGCGGCGAAGGCGCCCTGCGGCACGTCGCCGAAGACTGCGCCGCTCGCCGGAGGCGGCACGTGCCCCGCGCCGAGCTTGGCCTTCAGCAGGAAGACGGCCATTTGCGCCCGGGTGACCGACGTGTTCGGGCAGTAATCGTTGGCCGCGCATCCGGCCGTCACGCCCGCCCGAGCGACCGCGTTGACGAAGTCATGAAAGAGGTGGCCGGGCGGCACGTCTCGGAAACCCGTCCACTCGTCGGCGCCGAGGTCGCGGGCGCCACCATCGGGGCGGCCCTCCATGTCCCAGTCGGCCGGGCAGTCGGGGAGGTCTTCCCCCTGCTCGAGCGCCGCCGACGCCGCGGCCGCCAGGTGCAGGTCGGCCGAGGCGGCGTCGACGAAGAGGCTCGCGTCGGCGTCGGTGAGGTTGGACGAGACGCTGCCTGTCGCGCCGTCGCGCGCCTGGATCGCGCCGTCGGTCAGGTTGTTCGTGATGGTCACGCCGGTCGTGGACGCGAACCGGTACTCGATCGCGTTGGGATAGGTGCCGTTCTGGATCACGGTGTTGTGGAGGACTCGGGTGTCCGGAGAATCCCAGACACTGATGGAGGCGTCGACCTGCTCCGCGGCCTCGCGGTAGATGAAATTGTTCGAGATGACGCCACCCGAGTGGCTGTGGGCGAACCCCGCCTGCGGGCCGAGGCCGAAGGCGATCGCGCGCTCACACTCGAGGAAGACGTTGGCGTCGCAGATGGTGTTCGAGGATCCGCTCCACATGAGGACGGCGGGGCCGAGCGTCGTCGGCGCGCCGAGAGGCACCCGGATATTGCGGAAGAGGTTCCGCCGGATCACCCAGCCGTCTCCGTGGTGGATGTCGACGCCGTTGGTGTAGCCGTGGGACGGGCCGATGATCGTGTACTCGAGGAGGCAATACTCCACGACGCCGCCGTCGACACCGTCGGGGTTTCCGAAGTCGACCGTGCCCTTCACGAACTGCTCTCCCGCGTCGAAGATGCGGAGGTTATAGAGGCGGACGGCGTCGCAGCCCTGCTCGCCCTGGAGCTGGATGGGATGCCAGAAGAATTCACCGATCGAGAGGTCGGCGACGAGAAGGTTCTGCGCGTTCCGGCACTGGACGCCGATGTTGACGCCCGCGGTCTCCATCCCCGTCCCGAGGAGAACGACGTCGGCCCGGTTTCCCGTGGCTCCGCGAAGGGCCACGTTCGAGACGCCGCCGCCGAAGACCAGGGACTGGGTCAGCGCGTAGGTCCCGGGAGCGACCAGGATGGTCGTCCCGGAGGTCAGGACGGCGACGGCGTCTTCGAGATCCTCGACGGTCGCAACCGAGACGGTGTTGCCGGATGGCGGCGGCAGCGGAGGTGCGGGTGGCATCTCGATCGCTGGCGCCAGAGTCGCCCACGCGATCGACAGCAGGAGCAACGAGACACGTTTCCGCAAGGCGTCGCCTCCGCACGCATTGTTCAGTGCGCTTTCAGTGTAGCCCCGGCCTCAACTGGCCGGGTGAACAGGGAGGCGACCTTTACAGCCCGAAGGTCTTCACCAGGAACACCGCCATCTGCCCGCGGTTGTTGGGACTGCCCGGGCAATACAGCAGGGGCGTTGCGCTGCAGCCGCCCGTGATGTCGCGCGTGTACAACTCTTCGATCCATGGGGCGAACTGATCGCCCGCCGGCACGTCGCCGAAGACGCCGGTGGCGGTCGGCGGAACGTAGGCCGAGCCCTCCTTCGTCTTGAGCAGGAACACCGCCATCTGCGCGCGCGTGACGGGGTCGTTCGGACAATAATTGCCGCCGCCGCAACCCCCGGTGATGCCGAGCGCGGCGAGCTCCTCGATCCACGGGTCGAAAGTTCCGCCGGTGCAGGGCACGTCGGTAAACACGGTTCCAGTGCAGTCCGGCGGCGTGTGGTCCGCGCCGTTCGCGGCCTTCAGGAGAAAGACCGCCATCTGCGCGCGCGTGACGGCGTTCGCCGGACAGTAGTTCCCGCCGCCGCAGCCGGCCGTGACGCCCGCGGTCGCGACGTCGACGACGAAGTCATGGAAAGGATGCGAGTCGTCCACGTCGAGAAAGTCCGCGAAGTAGCCGGCGGCGAGCGTCACGGAGCCGAGGCCCGGGATCGACACGACGACGTCGTTGGCCGTCCCCGGCGGGAGCGCCGGCGTGGTCGCCGTGATCTCGCTCGGGCCCGTGACGCCCACGCCCGTCGCGGCGATCCCGCCGATGGTCACGGCCGCTCCGGACTCGAAACTCTCTCCCGAAACCGCGACCGCGACGCCGCCCGACGCGAGGCCGGACGCCGGATCGATCGTGGATAGAAGGAGCGTGTCGTCGTCCTGGATCGTCCCGGTGGCCTCGGCGTCGGCGAGCGTGGCGAAAGTGGGCGCGCTCAACTCGACGAGGAAGGACTCGTCCGACTCGTCGAGCTCGTCGCCCGTGATCCCCACGAGAACGTCGGTGCTCGTGGCGCCCGGAAGCAGCTCCACGACGACGTCGGTCGCGGCGTAGTCGCCGGCCCCCGCGGTCCCGTGGGAGGTGGTGAAGGTGGCGCTCACGACCTGGGCGCTCGGCACCGACAGGGAGACCGTGAAGGCGGCCGTTGTGCCGGGACCGTCCCCTTCGGAGACGACGGCGTCCGAGACCGACATGAGGGGTTGGGCGTCGTCGTCGAGGATCCGGCCGGTGCCGGACGTATCGGCGATGCGCGCATTGGAGGCGCCCGAAAGGTTCAGGCGGAAGGTCTCGTCGGGTTCACTCGAGGTGTCGCCGAAGACCGTGACCTCGACGACCTGGGACGTCTCGTCCGGATCGAACGTGAGAACGCCCGACGCGGACTCGTAGTCGACTCCGGGCGTGGCGTTGCCGAGGCCGGTCAGGTAACTGACCGTGACGGTGTCGGGGACGGCCCGGGTGAGGCTGACCGTGAAGGACGCCGTGGTTTCGCCGCTGTTTCCCTCGGTCACGGTCACGTCGGTGACCAGGATGGACGTCGGATGCGGATCGAGGATCGGCGTGACGACGAAGAGCCCCTGCTCGATTCCCGAGAGGATGACGTTGCCGCTCGGAAAGAACGGGTAGTTGTTCCAGTTCGCGTTGAAGCTGTTGGCGTTGTCCTCAGGATAGATGTCGAAGAAGGCGACTTCGGCGAGGGAGGCCGCCGACACGCCGGACGCGTCGAGAATCCGGAGCCCGGCCCGGTAGTTCGATTCGAAGACGTAGTCGCCCTTGACGTACAGGTTGTGATCGATGGCCGTGGTCGCGCCGACGTAGTGGCCCATGAGCACGGGCGCGTCGAGATCGGCGAGGTCCCAGATGTAGGTCCAGCTGTTGTGGCCCATCTTGCACTCGTCGAGCTCGTCGTTGAGGAGAAAGTACCGCTGGTCCTCGGTCAGCCAGCCCTGGTGCGTGTAGCCCGAGCCGTCGTAGCCGGTGCGGGAGACCTGCACCGGATCGTCCTTGTCGGTGACGTCGACGATCGTCAGCGTGTCGACGTTCGAGCTGAAGCAGAGCTCGTGGCCCGCGTAGTCCGCGTCGGGGCCGTTGTAGATCGTGCACTGCGTCTCGTGGGTGTAGCCGTCATCCGAGACGCAGCCGGCAAAGACCGGCTCGAGCGGGTCCTGGATGTTCACCATATGCAGGCCCTGGCCGCACGTGTCCGTGCCGGCGAGGTAGGCGAACCCCGTCCCTTCGTTGATCGCGATCGTGTGCGTCGACGAGATGCCTTCGTAGAGAGCGTCTTCGACGAACTCGACGGGAGGCGAGACGACGTTGCGCAGCCGGGTCAGATCGAAGACCTGCATGTGGTGCTCGGGCTGCTCGGAGACGACGAACGCGTGATTGGCGTACACGCGCACGTCGCGCCAGAGCGAATCGCCCTCGTGCTCCGGGGCGTCGCCCAGGTGCTCGTGCTCGAAGGTCGGAAGCCGCCCCAGGTAGACGGGGGCGTCCGGGGTCGTGATGTCGACGAAGGAGATCCCGTTGTCGCATCCCATGAGCGCGTATTCCCTGTCGTCCAGCGGGTCGGTCCAGCCCCAGAGGCTGTTGCCCGTCTCGCACTCCATCGTGGCGAGGGTGACGTGGGCGCGCAGGTCGACGTTGAGGCACGGGTACGGCCCCGCATGGCCGCCGATGCAGGGCGTGTTCGTCAGCGCAGGATGAGGTGGCGCGGCGTTGCCGAGGGAGCAGGCGCCCGCGTTCTGGGCCGCCCGGCCGGGCGCGGCGAGGGCCAGGAAGCCGACGAGACAGATCGCGGTCGCCCTGCGCATAGCGGCTCCTACTGGATATTGAGCCGGCCACCGAAGGCAGACCCTCGGCAGTAGGCAACGCCGAGCTTAACGCCGGACGAAGGCCGGCGTTCGTCTCGGCGGTAACTCGAAGGTCCCTTGGCCGCGGCAGAAGTCATTGCAAGTCGAAGGTTTTCACCAAAAACACCGCCATCTGCCCACGATTATTGGGATTGCCCGGGCAGTACAACAGCGGCGTGACATTGCAGCCGCCCGTGATGTCGCGCGCGTACAGTTCCTCGACCCACGGCGCGAACGGGTTGTCGACCGGCACATCGCCGAAAACGCCCGCGGCCGCCGGGGGCTCGTACGCAGAACCCTCCTTCGCCTTCAACAGGAACACCGCCATCTGCGCCCGCGTCACGGTCGCGTCGGGGCAGAAGTTGCCGCCGCCGCAGCCGCCCGTGATGCCGAGCGAGGCGAGCTCCTCGATCCAGGGGTCGAAGGCGCCGCCGGTGCAGGGCACGTCGGCGAAGACGGTTCCGGTGCAGTCCGGCGGTGTGTGGCCCGCGCCGTTCTTGGCCTTGAGGAGAAAAACCGCCATCTGGCCGCGCGTGACCCCCTGGCCCGGGCAGAAGTTGCCGCCGCCGCAGCCGCCCGTGATCCCGCTTCGAAGCACGGCGTTGACGAATTCCCGGAAGATGTGGTCGAAGGGCACGTCGGTGAAGTCGACGGCGATCGTGACGGGCTCGGCGGCGACTTCGCAGCTGCCGAGGGTGTCGAGCAGCTCGAGGAGCATCGTCGTCCCAGCGGCTCCCGACTGGAAGGTCAGCGTCGGCGAGCCCTGGCCTCCCGTGATGACACCACCCGTCAGGGACCACTCGAGCTCGTGGCCGGCGCCGGAGCTCGTCGACGCCGTCAGACCGGACGTCTCCGCCGGAACCGAGGGCGCGGTGCCGAGCATCGGAGCGTCGAACGGGCATTCGTCGACCGTGGTCTGCACGCTCGCCGCGTTGTTTGCGGCCTGCGGATCGAGCCCCGTCGTCGCGACCGTGGCGTTGCTCGTGAGCGTTCCGAGCACGCTCGGCGTGCCGACGACGACGACCGTGGCCGTTCCGCCGCTCGCGATCGAGCCCAGGTTGCAGCTCGCGCCGTGCGCCAGCAGCGTGCAGGTGCCCTGGCTCGGCGTGGCGGAATCAATCGAAGCGGAAAGCGTGAGCCCCTGGGTGACGGTGACGGCCGCGGCGGTTCCCGGCCCGAGGTTGGTGATCGTCAAAGTGTAGGAGACGGAGACGCCGACGAGCGTGGGATCGGGAGCGTCGGTCTGCGTGATCTGGAGGTCCGAGCTCGCGATCGTGACCGCCGCGAGCGCGTCGGCGCGCCCCCAGCCGTAGGTGTTGTTGGGGATCTCGCTGCCCGGCACGCCGCCGCAGGTCTCTCCACTCGTGCGCGGCACGGCGGAAGAGGTGAGGAGCGGCTCGATCGCGTCCGGATCGCCGACCAGATCGCCGTAGGCCGAGAGGAGCAGGGCCACGATGCCCGCCGATGTGGGGGCCGGCCATGCTCGTGCCGCTGAAGTTCGAATAACCCCCGCCCGGCACGCTCGAACGCACGTCGACGCCCGGAGCGGACACGTCGGGCTTCATCCGCCCGCTGCCGTCGACCGTGACGGGCCCGCGGCTCGAGAAGCTCCGCGATGCTGTCGTTGATGTCGGTCGCGCCAATCGAGAAGGAGGCGTCATAGATCGCCGGGAGGGTCGTTCGACGGTCTCGCAGGAGGAACCGGCGTTGCCGGCGGAGACGACGACCTCGATGCCCGCGGCGCGCGTGTTCTCGACGACGGCCTGCGAGGATCGTCAGGTCCGTGCAGCCTTCGCTCGGAGGGCAGCCCCAGGAGTTGTTGATCACGTGCGGCGCCTTGCTGGGGTCGGGGTTCTCGTCCGCGAGATTCGTCGGAGCGATGAACCACTGGAAGCACTCGGAGTAGGTCGCCGGCGTGCCGACGCCCTCGTCCATGTTGCGGCAGCCGATCCACCTCGCCGCCGGGCGCCACGCCGATCTGGTTCGCGCCGCCGTCGTCGCCGACCATCGTGCCCATCGTGTGCGTGCCGTGGGAGTGGTCGTCGCAGGGCTCGGGAGAGTCCGCTCCGCAGGAGCCGCCTCCCGAGTGGATCGAGTCGTGCCAGTTGTAGTTGTGGTTCGAGCCCAGGCCCAGCCATCCGCGGTACTGCTGCTTGATGGCGGGATGTTCCCAGTCGTAGCCGGTGTCCTGCCCGCCCACGACGATCCCCTCGCCCGAGTAGCCGAGCGCCCAGACCTCAGGCGCATGCACCTTGGCGACGCCCCATTCGATCTCGTCGGGGGAGTCGGGCAACGCCCCGGCGGGGCTCGACGCTACGGGTCCCTGGAAGCGCACGCGCGGGTTGGCGTAGATGTGGAAGACGTCGTCGCGCGCCGCGAGCTCCTCGACGAGGCTCCGGTCGCCGCGCACCCAGATCATGTTCGCAACCCAGTAGGACCGATGCGGGATTCCGCGCTCGGCCAGGAGGTCGAGGAGCGGTTTCTGCGTGCCCGCGGCGAGCGAGCGCAGGGAGTCCATGACGAAGGCTCCCCGTTCCGCCTTCGCGGTCAGCGCCGACGCACCGCGCAGGTCGCCCTGCGCGCGGAGCATCACGAGGAACTCGGCGGAGCCGGCGGCCGACTTTTCGAGCACCCAGGCGTCGACCTTCTGCGAGAGGGTCTCGGCGTGAAGAACGGCCGAGAACACGAGGACAACCGGGAACAGGCGGGCAGGGGTCATCCGGAAACGCATTTGGGTGTTTCTCCTTGGTAACAGGATCGGCGGATTATGACGGAATTGCCGGGGCCGGGTCACTCCATGGTGTCAGAACCCGAAGGTCCTCACCAGGAACACGGCCATCTGACCTCGGGTGTTGAAATTGCCGGGACAGTAGAGGGGGAACGGCAGAGGGTTGCATCCCCCCGTGATGCCGCGGGCATTGAGCTCCTCGATCCAGTCGGCCGCGAAAGACCCGGGCGGGACGTCGGCAAAGACGCCGACGGCCGGAGGCGGGCGATACGTCGCGCCCTCCCGGGCCTTGAGCAGGAAGACGGACATCTGGGCGCGCGTGACGGGGGCGTTCGGGCAATAGTTGCCCAGGCCGCAGCCCGCGGTCACGCCTTCCGCGGCGAGGGCTTCGATCCAGTCGGCGAAAGGGGACGGACAGGCGACGTCGCCGAAGATGCCCGTGCACGCGGGCGGCAGGTACGCGCCGCCCCGCACGGCCTTGAGCAGGAACACGGCCATCTGCGCGCGCGTGACCGGCCCGCCGACGCAGTAGAGACCGCCGCCGCAGCCGCCCGTGATTCCCTCCCGAACGATCGCTTCCACGTAGTCGTGGAAGGCGTGCGCGGCGGGAACGTCGAGGAAGTCGGCGAACCAGCCGCCCACGATGCGCGCGGAATCGCCGCTCGGATTGGTGACGATCAGGTCGCTGAGCGACCCGGGCGCTGCCGCGGGACTGGGGGTTTCGATGAGCTCGGTCGACTCGACGGAGACCGGCCGGTCGACGCCGCCGATCGACACCGCCGCGCCGGCCTCGAAGGAGACGCCCGAAACGGCGAGAAACGTGCCGCCATCCGCCGGACCCGAGTCGGGAACGACCGCCGCCACGGAAAGCAGATCCGGAGCAGCGAAGCGGAAGATGGCTCCGGACCCGTAGGCTCCGCCCGCGGACGCCGTGCCGTAGAACGCGCCGTCGCTCGCCCGCAGAAGCGGACCGAGAGGCGCTCCGCCGCTCCCGGCGGCGAAGTCGTGGAGCTTTTCGAACGCTCCGTCGGTCTCGACTCGAAAGATGGTGCCGAGCCCCCCGGCGCCCTCTTCCGAGCTCGTGCCGTAGAGCTTGCCGTCGAATGCCGGAAGGAGAGCACCGACGGTCTCCGTGCCGTCCGCCTGGCTGAGCGGGTGGATGTGCTCGACGATCCCGTCGAAATCGATACGAAAGACCGACCCGTACCCGAACTCTCCGCCGTCCGTCGTCGTGCCGAAGAACTGCCCGGAGCCCACCTCCACGAGACCGGCGCGTGGCCAGTCGCCGTCGTTCGAGTTGAACTCGTGCAGCGACAGGAAGCCGTTGACCGCGTCCCATCGGTACACCGTGCCGGTGTTGAACGCTCCGCCGCGGGAGGAGGTTCCCATGAGGCTTCCGTCACTGGCGCGAATGAGCGAGCCGTTTGCAAAATCGATGTTTGCAAAGGAGTGCAGCGGGGTGAACGTGCCGTCCGCATCCATGCGGTAGAGGGTTCCCCAGGCGTTGTCCCCTCCGAAGGTCGTGGTGCCGTAGAGGACGCCGTCGTCCTCGGCGAGGAGGTCCCCGATGGGCGTGTCGCCGGTGGCTTCTTCGAAGTCGTGGAGGACCTCGAAGGCTCCCCCGAAATCGATCCGGAACGCCGTTCCGCGTCCGGGCCCGCCCGACGGAGTGCTTCCATAGAGAGCGCCGTCGGCGCCTCTCACGAGGCCGGCCTGTGGCTCGGCGCCGTCCGTCTGCGCGAACGAGTGCAGCGTCCAGAGACTTCCCGCGCGGGACACGGAGAAGATCGAGCCGCTCCCGAAGCGTCCGCCTTCGAAGGCGACGCCGTAAAACCGCCCATCCTCGCCCTCGACGAGCGTGCCGCGGGGGGAAGCGCCTTGCTCGGTGGCCTTGAAGGCATGCAGGACGTCGTTGTCCCCGTAGGGTCCGACGCGGAAAACGAATCCGCCGCCATGAGGCCCGCCCCGGTCCGCGGTTCCCGCGAAGACGACGTTGCCGACTTCGATGAGGCCGGAAGACGGCGTGTCGGGCCACGTGAACGGGTGAAAGGCTTCGCCGCCGCGCGTCCAGTGCCATCGGAACGCGGCACCTTCCGTGGTTCCGTAGATCCAGTCGTCGCTTCCCTGGATCAGCGCGTACCGTGTCCGGAGGCCGTTCAGCTCGAGTTGGAAATCCGCGCCCGTCGGGGTGATCCGATACATGCCTCCGTTGTAGGCCCCGTGCATCGCGGTGCTCCGAAGGTACCCGTCATTGGTCAGGGTCAGGGGAGCCTGCGGGCTGTAGACCATCGAGTTGAAGGAGTGAAGGGTGGTCAGGACGCCGGCCTTCGTGATCCGGAAGAGGGTGCCTGATTCCCACTCGCCGCCCCACGCCGTCGTGCCGTACAAGTCTGCGCCGCCGATCTCGAGGAGCGCCGCGACCGGATTGGCTCCGTTCGCTCCCGAGAATTCGTAGAGCGTGTCGAAATCGCCGGAGGTCGAGATCCGAAAGATGGTCCCGAGATTCGAAGCGCCGCCGATCTCGCGTCGTTCCATAGAGCAGGCCGTCACTTCCGACGATGAGCGCTCCTTGCGGCGAGCCGCCGTCCAGACCCTGAAAGGAGTGCAGGAACGTGAGCTCGCCCGTGGTCGTGATGCGGAAGATCGCGCCGAAGTTGCCGGCTCCGCCCTCGCTCAAGATCCCATACAGCGCGCCGTCGGGGCCCGCGACGGGCGCGGCGACCGGCGAATGCCCGGGATCCGTCGGGAGAAAACAGGCGAGAGTCTTTTCGACGTAGCCGTTGCCGCCGTCCGGGATGAGCGCATACACGGAGCCCCGGCCGTGCAGACATCCCCTGGACGTGGTGCCGTAAAGGCGGCCGTCGGGGCCCTTGATGACGCCGCCGGTCGGCGCTCCGCGGTCGCCCGAAAAGGCGTGGACGGTGCTGTAACTGTCGGCGGCCGCTGCGTGAGCGAACGACGACACCGCGGCGAGCGCGAGCCACCCGGCCCGGGATTTCAAAGCACGGAGGCTCTTCATGATTCCTTTCAGGGAAGATCGAAAGTCTTGACGAGAAAGACGGCCATCTGGCCGCGGTTGGAGGGGGAGGACGGGCAGTAGCGCAGGGGATCCGTGGCGCAGCCGCCCGTGACACCCTCGGCGTAGAGCCGCTCGATCCAGTCGACCGCGAAGGCGGGGCTCGGCGAGCAGGCCACGTCGGCGAATACGCCGGTGCACGCGGGAGGAACGTATCCGGATCCGTGCTCGGCCTTCAGCAGGAAGACCGCCATCTGGGCGCGCGTGACGAGGAAGTCCGGGCAGTAGCGCAGCGGGTTCGTGCGCGCAGCCGCCCGTGATGCCGCGGTTGTAGAGGTCTTCGATCCATGCGGCGGCGAAGCCGCCGGTGCCGACGTCGTCAAAGATTCCGGCGGGAGGCGGCGGCACGTAGCCGCTGCCGAGGCTCGCCTTGAGGAGGAAGACCGCCATCTGCGCGCGCGTCACGAAGTTCGTCGGGCAGTAGTTGCCTCCGCCGCAACCCGCGGACACGCCGTTGCGGAGGATCGCCAGCACGTAATCGTGGAAGATGTGCGACGGCGGCACGTCGAGAAAATCGGTCGTCCACGCGCGAGTAAGGACGGCGTGCGACAAGTCGGGGTTCTGGAGGACGACGTCGTAGATCCCTCCCGCCGGAAGCGCCGGCGTCTCGGCCGTCACGCCGGATTCGCTGAGCACCTGAACGTTGCCCGCGTTCGCGCCGCCGATGCGCACGGCTGCGCCCGACTGGAAGCCCGCGCCGGTGATCGACACGGAAGTGCCTCCGGTGCTCGGTCCGGACTGCGGCGTCATCGTGAGGAGAGACGGCGCGAGGCACCCCGAGTCGCCGAGGGCCGTGCCGACGAGCGTAATCGAGCCGCGCGTCACGCACCCCGAGCCGTCCGAGAGGAGGACTCCGTAGGTCGTGGTCTCGAGCGGCGTCACGGTGATCGCCGACGTCGTCTCTCCGCCGGGAAGCCACTCGTAGCCGGCCCATGTGCCGGTGACGGACAGCATGACGGCGCAGGCCTCGCCCGCCTGGGCGAGGATCGGCACCTGCGGGCCGCCGCCGACCACGAGCGTGAAGTCGCGCGCGGCGGTGGCGGACGCCGAGTCCTCGACCTCGACGCGGAACGGGAAGACGCCTTCCTCGGCCGGCGTGCCCGCGAGCGAGCCGTCGCTCTCGAGCGAGACTCCTTGCGGGAGCGTGCCGGAGACGACGGACCAGGAGTACCCGGAGGCGCCGTTCTGCGCCACGAACGTGAAGTCGAGCTGGGCGCCGCAGGCCGTCGGCGGCAGATCCTCCGGCATCGTCGCGATGCCGAGCGTTTCGACGAGAGCAGTCGTACGGAAGCCTTTCGCGGCACCGCCGCCGATGAACGCGCGCCCTGCCCGAACGGCGAACCCGTTGACGTTGATGTCTCCGGCCGGCCACGCGAGCACCGGCGTCCAGAGGTCCGTTCCCGTCGCGCCGTCGTACTTGAGAGCGAGGGCCCGATACGTGCCGGGGGATGTCTCGGACGTGCCGCCGACGACGGGATTGCCGGCGGCGTCGAGCTCGACGGCATACGGAAGGTCGTCCAGCCCTGCGGCGCCGTCGAAGAGAACCGGCCCCCAGAGCGTCGAGCCGGTCGCTCCGCTGTACTTGATGGTCACGATGTCGGTATCGAAGACGCCGCCGACCTCCTTGTAGGAATAACCCGTCACCACGGCGTCTCCGGCCGCGTTCACCGCGATCCAGAAGCCACCCGCAGAGTCCGCGGGGGCGGCGTAGAAGACGGGGCCCCAGAGCGTCGCGCCGGTCACGCCGCTGTACTTGATCGTCATGAGCTGGGAGTTCGCGGTTCCCGTCAGGATCGGGTTGCCGGACGGATCGAGGGCCATCCGCGACGGCGTCTGGAAAACGCCTTCGTAGAGCACCGGGCCCCAGAGCGTCGCACCGTTGGAACCCGCGGCTTTGAACGTGAACCAGTCCTGCGTTCCTTCGTTGGGGTCGTAGGAAGAGCCGGCCACGACGACGTTTCCGCTCGCGTCGACCGCGAGGTTGGCGACGAGCGCCTGCGGGCCGACGCCGAAGGAGATCGGTCCCCAGATCACCTGGCCCGTCGCGCCCGAGAGCTTGACGAGCGCGGCGTCGTACTCGGTCCCCGTGTAGTACTCCGCGACGACGAAGACGTCTCCCGCGGCATCCAGGGCGACGCCCGCCGGATAGAAGCCCGTCACGATCGGGGAAACCCACAGCGAAGCGCCGGTTGCCGCGGCGTACTTGACGACGGCGAGGCCGCCGTCGGTCTCGGTTTCGCGATAGCCCGCGACGAACACGTTGTTCGCGGCGTCGGTCTGCACCTGGTAGGGGTTTTGGCTGCCGCCGCTTCCGGTATCGAAGTACACGGGCCCCCACAGCGTGTGGCCCGTCGATGCGTCGTACTTGAACGTCGCCCATCGCAATCCGTTGTCTCCACCCCAGGCCGGACCGGTCACGACGACGTGGCCGTCCGGTCCGGCGGCGAGGTCGTGGACGAGGGCTCTCCCGTTGGCGAGGCCGGTGAAGGCGACCGGGCCCCAGAGCACCGAACCATCGGCGCCGCTGCGCTCGAGGGCGACCGAATCGACCTCGGGTTCCTCATAGTGGGCGGCGGCGAGAAAGACGTCTCCGGCGGACGTCAGAAACGTGGTCGGGGGCCGATTCGAATCGGGCGACGCCTCGAACGACTCGGGTCCCCAGACCAGGCTTCCGTCGGCGCCGCTGTAGCGCGCGCTGACGACGGAAGAGGACCCGTTTTGCGTCAGGACGAGGTCGCCGTTTCCCGCGGCATCGAGGACGACCCGGTCGACGGAGGCAGTGTCTGGGGCGTCCAGAGAATCTGGCCGGTCGTGCCGGACACGCCGAGGAGCGTCAGGCCGTTGCCCGAGGACGCCTGGAAGTAACCGGCGAGGAAGAGATCGCCCGAAGGCGAAACGGCGAGGTCCAGTGGTTGGGTGTCGTGCGCGTCGTCCGCCGGCAACCAGAGAGCCGGCGTCCACTTGAGGGAACCCGTCAGGCCGTCGAAGTACTCGACGCGAAACCCGTCGCCGAGCGGCATGTCGATGAAATCCCCCACCGCGAAATCCCCGCCGGGGCTCGCGGCCGCGACCCTCGGCGTGTCGCCGCCTTCGCCGTAGCTCACGGGACCCCAGAGCACGGCTCCCGTCGACGCCGCGTACTTGATCGCCGCGTTGGGCCCGGACATGCCCACCGCGACGAAGACGCTTCCCGCGCCGTCGAGCGCGACCGCGGCGTCCTGCACCTGATCGAGAATCGCGGGCCCCCACACGAGCCCGCCGTCCGCACCCGAGTACTTGAGCGTCGCGTGAAAGGGCAGCGCGCCGCCCAAGTTTCTGGCCATGACCGACACCACGAGGTCGCCGTTGGCGTCGACGTAGAGCGCCCGGGGCGTCGCCAGCCGGTCGGTCGGCGACGTCCAGACGGCCGGAGCGGGCCAGACCTCCTCGCCCGTCAGGCCGTCGAACTTCGAGAACCAGGCGCTGCCGCGCGAGTAGAACGGCGCCGCGGACAACCCCGCGATCGCTCCGACGAAGACTCCGCCGAAGGCGTCGATCGCGACCGGGCCGATGACGGGGAACGTGTCGAAATCGAGAATCGACACCGTCGTGTTGTAGGCCGGGGTGAACCGGGCCGCGGAGATGACGTTGCCGGAATCGTCGTAACGGATGGCGGCGAAGTCGTAGTAGTTGTCGTTGACGACCACCATGCGCGAGCCGTCGGCGAGCTCGCGCGCGGCGACGGGAGTCTGAACTCCCGAGCCTGTCAGCTCGGGGCGAAAGGTGTTCTCCCAGGCCGGAACGCCGGTCGCCGCGTTCGAGACTCCGGGCATCGCCCACAACGTGGCCAGGCACACGCAGACTGCGACCCGCAAGCGCAGGGGCGTCATTTCCGGTCCTTTCGCAAGTTCAGTGTCTCTGGTCCCGCCGGGCGGTATGCGAAGGTTATACCCGGCCGACAAATTCCCGAGAATCGAGCCTGAACCGCCCGATGGGACGAAGGTCTTAGGGTCTCGAGTCTCCAGGTCTCTGCCGCGCCCTCGCGCCCCTCGTCGCCGGCATGTCCTGCGGGTTGCGCTGAAAACCAAAACGCCGCCCGAAGGCGGCGTTTCAAGTTTCGGGAGGTCGGCCGTCAGGGCAGGTTGAACGTCTTCTGCAGAAACACCGCCATCTGCTGCCGGTTGTTCGCGTTGGCGGGGCAGTAGCGCAGCGGGTTGACGAGGCAGCCTCCGGTGATGGCGCGGGAGTAGAGGTCCTCGATCCAGGCCACCAGGGGGTGGGCCAGCGTCACGTCGGCGAAGACCGTGCCCGTCGCCGCCGGCGGCAGGTACGTCGAGTCGTTCAGCGTCTTCAGAAGGAAGACGGCCATCTGCGCGCGCGTGACGGGATTGCCCGGGCAGTAGAGGCCTCCGCCGCAGCCGCCGGTGATGCCGAGGGCCGCGAGCTCCTCGATCCAGGCGTCGAAGGGCCCGCCCGAGCAGGGCACGTCTCCGAAAACCGAGCCCGAGCACGGCGGCGGGATGTGGGTCGCGCCGTACTTGCTCTTCAAGAGGAAAACCGCCATCTGCGCCCGGGTGATCGGATTCTGGCCGCAGTAGTTGCCGCCGCCGCAGCCCGCCGTAACGCCGTTGCGCGCGACCTTGACGACGAAGTCGTGGAAGGGGTTGGCCGGCGTGATGTCGAGGAAGTCGACCTGGATGTGGGTGAAGGCCTCCGGCGAGAAACAGCCTCCCGCGTTCTCGATCACGGTGCAGAGCATCGTCGTCCCCGGAGGGGCGGCGTCGAAGACGATCTGCCGCGAGCCCTGGCCGGCGGTGATGACGCCGCCCGAGAGAGTCCAGTTCCAGCTGGCGCCGATGTGGTTGGGGACGCTCGCCGAGGCGCCCGACGCGCCGACGGGGACCGAGATGGGCGAGGTGATGATCGGAAGCGACGGCGTGATGTTCACCGTCACGGTCGTGGACGTGCTGTTCGTCGACGGGCAGCCGTTGGCGGCCATCACGGTGAGGTTGTAGGTCGTCGTGGACGCCGGCGAGGCCGTGGGTGAGCAGCTCAGGGGATCGTCGAGGCCGGTCACGGGCGTCCAGGAGCAGGCCACGCCGCCCGAGCCGTCCAGCTGGATGGAGTCGCCCGAGCAGATCGTCGCCCCGCCGTCGGCGACGGCCGTGGGCCGTGTGTTGACGGTCAGCGTCGCGTCGTCGGAGTCCAGGTCTGGCCGAATCCGTCCGTCACGACGACGTCGTAGGTCCCCCCGTCTCCGACGATCGTCGGGTTGATCGTCACGGTGGGCGTCGTGACGCCGGAGATCGATCCGCCGTTCTGGAGGTTGACCTGGTTCCTGCGCCACTGGTAGGTCAGGGTGGGCTGGCCGGTGGCCGAGACCGTGAACTGGGCCGAGTCGCCCGCGCACACGACGACGTTCGTCGGATCGGTGACGGTGATCGGAATTCTCTCGTACGCGCCCATGTCGACGATACCCGGGGGAACGTTCCCCGCGCCGGTGTCGTCCACCTCGGGGTCGTCGAAAAAGCGGGGAAGGCCGGCGATGTCGACAGTGACGCCGCCCGGGACGGCCGCGTTGTTGCCGGCGTCGACAGCCGGGGAGAACGGCCCGAGGCGAAGATCCCCGGGAGGAGAAAGGAAGTTGGGGTCGGCGTCGATGTTGCCGGTTCCCAGGAAGCCGCCCTGGACGTCGCTGTAGGTGACCGTCGCGCTCGAGCTGCCGTCCAAGAAGATCCCGGGCACGAGGTTGTTCCACAGGATCGAGTTGGAGACCGTGTTGCCGGGGCTGACGAGGAACGCCAGGCCGTAGCCGTTGTTGTTCGTCAGGGTCGCATCCTGGATGGTGTTGCCGCCGCCCTGGATCTGAACGCCGTTGGGGCTGTTCTGCGCGACCAGCGTGTTGAGAATCGTCGTGTTGCCGGCGGTCTGAATCGCGCCGCCGCCGGTCGTCGCGCCGGAGATCGAGTTGGACCGGAAGGTGCAGCTCTCGATGGACACCGAGCCGGCCCCGGTCGACAGCCCCGCGCCGCCGGCGCCGAAGGGAACCGAGTTGCCGATGAATGTCGACGAGAGAAAACGCGGATTTCCGGACTCGGAGCGCGCGCCCGCGCCTCGGAAGGCGGCGAAGTTGCCGGTGAACAGCACGTCGGCGATGAGGGGCGCGCCGCCGTTGTTGAACAACCCCGCGCCGCGATCCTGGCTGCTCGCCGGATTGCCGTCCGCCTGTCCGCCGGAGACGGTGAACCCGTCGAGTCGTCCCGAGTTGGTCACGGCGGCGCCGGATGTGACGACGTGGAAGCTGTTGTCGGTCGCGGTGCCGGCCGTTCCGATGTCGCCCGAGAGCGTCGTGACGTTCGCGTCCGGATTCCGCTGCGTGCGGACGGTCTCCGTTCCGACGAATCCGCCATAGATGCCGACGCCGTTCTTCAGATCGAAGCTGACGGTACGGTCTCCGTCGCTCGTCGGCTTGTACGTCCCGGCCACCACCCAGAGCTCGTCGCTCGCGATGGCCGCGCCCAGCGCGGTCTGGAGGCTCGTGTAGGCGTTCGCCCAGCTCGAGCCGTTGTTGGCGCCGGTCGCGGCGGCGTTCACATAAATGACGGCCGCGAGGGTAGTTGCGGTCATGGCCGCGCAGAGCAGGGCAGACGCGGCGAAGACCCGCGATACGAATCGCATTGGATGTCCTCCGTCGATTGTCGACACTTGGGGCTAATTGTCGCCCGAACTGGCCGTGAAGTCAGCCGGCCAACCGGGCAGGAAAACGGACAGCCGCTCCGGCGGCGCCGCTTCCTTAGATGCGCAGGTCCGGGGCGAGCAGAAGCGCGGCGGCGAGCGCCGCGCGGTCGGGAAGCGAAGGAAGCAGGACGTGCTCGGTGACGGCGTGAGCGCCGTCACCGTCGGCGCCGAGGCCGTCGAGAGTCGGAAGCCCCATCGCCGCGGCGAACGACGCTTCGGACGCGCCGCCCGTCGCGACTTCTTCGAGAGGCGGGAGGCCGAGAGCCGCCGCGGCGCCGCGGGCGGCGCGGTACGCGGCTTCGACGTGGGGCCCTCGCTCGAGCGGGGGATAGAAGCCCGCGCCTGCGACTTCGAGCGCGACGCGCGGGTCCGAGGGCCGCAGGCCTTCGAGCGCCGCCCGCACCGCCTCGCCGTCGGCGAGCGTCCGGAAACGCACGTCGATCTCGGCGACGGCCTCGTCGGGAACGACGTTCGGCCGCGTTCCGCCGCGGACCGTTCCGACATTGACCGTGACGCCGCGCTGCGAGGTCGGTCAACGCCGCGGCGTCGAGCAGACGCTTCGAGAGCTCGAGGATGGCGTTGGCGCCGCGCGCGAAGTCCGCGCCGGCATGGGCCGCCGCTCCCCGCGCCCGAAGCGCGAAGGACGCGGAGCCCTTGCGCTGCGTCTTGACGGCGCCACCCGGCCATGCGGGCTCGAAGTCGAAAACGGCGCGCGAGCTCCGCATGTCGGCTTCCATGACGGAGCGGTAGTTCTCGCAGCCGATCTCTTCGAGCGGCGTCAGAAAGATCGTGACCGGCGGGAGCTCGCCCCGCGCGCTCAAGGCTTTCAGCGCGAAGACGAGCACGACGATCCCGCCCTTCATGTCGTAGGCGCCCGGACCGTAGAAGCGGTCACCCTCGATGCGGATGGGACGGCGGGCGAGCGTGCCGATGTCCCAGACCGTGTCGAGATGGCCGAGGAGGAGCGGTCCTGCGTGACCGTGACGTGCTCGCAGGATGGGACCCGCTCCTTCGACCGGCAACAGTTCTCCTGCAAGGCCGAGAGGCGATAGCTCCGCGTCGATCCGCCGCGCGAGCGCCGCGACCCCCGCAGCGTCCGTCGAGGGCGACTCGATCGCGACGAGCTCCGAGAGAAACGCCGTCATGTCGTCCTGGCGCTCGCGGCACCAGGCCAGGAGCTCCTTCATGCGCCCCGCGCCCCGGCGGCCTTGCGGGCGATCCGGCGGAAACCGCGGGCGGCCGCTTCCTTCTCGACCTCGGCGAGGAGCGCGCGGGCCGCGTCCTTCGCGCCGCTCGTGGCGAGGATCTGCCCTTCGAGCAGGCGAGCCTCGAGCGGCCACGCGACCAGGCCCTTCTGCCGCGCCCGCGCGGCGGCTTCCTGAATGGTCTTCGCGGCTCCGGCCGCGTCGCCCTGGGCCCCGCGCAGAGCCGCGGCGGCCAGCAGCACCTCCCGCCGCATGCCGTCGTGCTGGCTCTTCGCCCCGAGCGGACGCGCCTTCGCCAGGGCCTTCTCCGCGTCCGCGCGGCGCCCGGCCGCGGCGAAACTGCGGGCGAGCACGGCGAGGGCGACGGCCTGGTCGTCGGGGATCTTCTGCTTCTCGAGCTCGGCCGCCGCCGCCGCGGCGAGGGCCTGGGCGGCGGAGAAGTCTTCCTCGGCCAGGGCCACGCGCGCCAGGTCGATCCGGCTCTGCTCCGCCGCGCCGGCTTCGCCGATCGTCGTCCGGATCTGCCGCGCCTCCTCGAAGGCGCGCCGGGCATCCGCGATCCGGTCTTCGGCCAGCGCGACGGTTCCCTGGCCGGTCAGCGCAAACGCGGCTTCGTGCTTGTCGTCGACTTCGCGGCTCATCTGCAGGCCCTCCGCGAGCATCGTTTTCGCAGACGCGAGGTCTCCGGTCTCGAGCTTGACCCCGGCGAGGCCGACGAGGGGGTAGACCGCTTTCGACTTCTGTCCCGAGTCGCGGAAGATCTGGAGCGCCCGCGAAAAGCTCTTCTCCGCCGCGGCGGTGTTCGAGTCGAGCATCTCGAGCTCGCCGACGTTCGTGAGGGCGATGGCCAGCGCGCCTTCGTCTCCCAGCTCTTCGTGGATGGGCACGACCTGCTCAAAGAGCGCCCGGCTTCCGCGGATGTCGCCCGTCATCACGAGGGCCGCGCCGATGTTGTTGAGCTGTTCGGCCTGGCCGGCGCGGTCGCCGATCTCCCGGAAGAGGGCGAGGGACTGCTCGGCCATGCGGACGCCGCCGGCGAGATCGCCCTGGTCGCCGATGACGTTGGCGACGTTGCCGAGCGCGCCGGCCTCGCCGCGCTTGTTGCCGGTCTCGCGATAGATCCGGAGCACTTCCTCGTAGGCCTGGCGGGCGCCGGGCAGATCCCCGAGGTCGTAGCGGCAGTTGCCGATGCCGTTGATGGTCGAAGCGAGGCCGGCGGGATCCTTGCCCTCCGCGAAGAGCTTGCGGGCCTGGTCGTAAATGGCGAGGGCGCCCTTCGGGTCGCCGAGGTTGCGCAGCGCGATGCCCTGGTTGAGGCGCGCCGTGCCCGCGAGCAGCCGCGCCCCGTCGGCTTCGGCCAGCGTGGCGGCTCGAACCGCGGCCTTCTCCGCACGCTTGAACTCGGAAATCGAGCGCGCCGTCTCGGCCTCGGCGAGGGCGACGCGCGCGCCATCGTTAGGGAAGGCCTTCTCGAGAGCGGCGATCGTCGCGAGCGCGTCGGCCGGCTTGCCCTCGCGCGTCTGGGCCCGCGCGAGCTGGAGGCCGTAGTCGAGGTTGTCGGGAAAGAACGTGTAGAGCGAGCGGTAGATCTCGACGGCCTTGGGCCAGTCGTTGCTCATCGCGCGGTAGCGGCCCTCGATGAGCAGGCGCGTCTCGCGCGAGAGATCCGTCGAGAGCTCGTAGGCTTTCTTCGATTCCCCGAGAGCCTTCGCGTCGTAGCCCAGGCCGGACCACGCGGCGGCGAGAGCCGAGTGCGCGAGGGCGTGATTCGGCTCCGCGGCGACGGCCCGCTCGAGCAGATCTCTGGCCGCGACCTCGTCGAAGATTCGGAGGCGAGCGAGGCCCTCCGCGTACAGGCGCGCGCCCTCCGGGCTCGAGGGCAGCGCCGCCTTGACGGCGGCGGCGTCGGCCGAGGACACGGCGGGCAGATCCAGCTTCTCGCGCAGCTGCGCTCCGGCGCGCGTCGCGAGCGCGTCGAAGTCGGCCGCCGAGCCTTTCTCGGAAACGACGGCGATGGTCTCGCCGGCGACCGTGTCCTGCAGGCGCAGGTCGAGGCGGATCGGTCCGCCCTCCTCGGGCCCGATCGCGAGGTAGGAGCCGAGGAGGACGAGATCCGCGCCCGTGTTCCGCCGGACGCGGGCGAGCGTTTCCTTCCCGAGCGTGTCGGTCTCGCCGAGACCGAAATCGCTCTTCATCCGGGCCACGTCCTCGCTCGGAATGGCGCGCAGCTTCTCGCCCGCGGCGAGCTCGGTCGTGAGCATCTCCGAGAGCGCCGTCGAGACCCAGGCGTCCTCGGCCTTGCCGGCGAGGTTGCGGAAGCCCAGCACGGCGATGGCACGGCGGGGCGCGCTCGCGGTGGCGGGCGCCGCGGGGGAGGGGCCGGGTCCGATCCGGAGAAAGCGCGTCGCCAGCCAGGCCGCCCCGGCCGCGAGAACGACGGCCGCGACGATGGCGGCCAGGCGGCGCCTGCGGCGACGGATCGTCGCCGGGCCTGTCGCGATCGCCTCGCCCCGGAGCGCCCGGACGACTTCCTCGGCGGCGGCGAAGCGGTCCCCGGGAGCGCGCTCGAGGCAGCGCAGGATCGTCTTTTCCCAGACGGGTGGGAGATCCGGAACGTGGCGGCGCGGCGAGGGCGCGGCCTCCTTGAGCTTCTTCAGCGCAACGGAGAGGGGGGTGTCGCCCTGGAACGGCTGCTCGCCCGTGACCATCTCGTAGATGACGACCCCGAGCGCGTAGACGTCGGTGGCGGGCGTGATCGCCCGGCCCTCCAGCTGCTCGGGAGCCATGTAGTCGGGCGTCCCGATCACGGCCTCGGTCTCGGTCAGCGGCGCGGCCGACCCGATGCCGCGTCCCCCCGGCCGCTCGCGGCGGGCGAGGCCGAAGTCCGTGACGACGGCGCGCACGCCTCCCGGCCGGCGCGTGTCCGGCTCGAGCATCACGTTCGCGCTCTTGAAGTCGCGGTGGACGACGCCGGCTTCGTGCGCCGCCGTGAGGGCGGCGGCCATCTGCTCGACGAGCGGCAGGGCTTCGTCGGGGCTCAGACGCCCGCCGTTCGCGAGCCGCTCCGCGAGCGTGACGCCCGAGAGGAGCTCCATCGTCAGAAACGCGAGCGACTCGTGGTGGAACACGTCGAAGGTGCGGCTGACGTTGGGGTGCGTGACGCTGCGCGCGAGGTGGACCTCGCGGAGGAAGCGCTCCATCGTCCGCGGGTCGTTCGCGACGTCGGGGCGGATCGTCTTGAGGGCCACGCGCTCGCGCAGGACCTGGTCCTCGGCCTCGTAGACCTCTCCCATGCCTCCGCGCGCGATGAAGCGGAGAATCCGAAAGCGTCCGGCGAGGACGTCGCCCTCCGCGAGCCCTGGAGCTCTCGACAACTGCGGTCCCGGGCCCGACGGCGGCGGAGGAATGGGCTCAGTCATCGGCCGGAGGGCGGGACTCCTTCTGTCTCTCGAAGTCGACCTGGGCCGCGACCTTCGAGATCCGGTCGGCGAAGATGACCACGAGGTCGTCCCGCCGCGCCGTCGACAGCGCCCGGCGGACGGCCTCGGACTCGTTCTTCGCCTCCTCGATCGCGTCGGCCGACATGCCGTGGCGGATGAGCCCCGCGCGCAGGCGGCCGACGACGTCGCCGGGGCTGCGGCCCCGCAGGTCCTCGTCGTCGCGGAGGATGACGCGGTCGAAGTGCGGCGCGGCCTCCTTCGTGATCGCGTCGAAGTCCTCCTCGCGGCGGTCGCCGGGCGCATTCAGGACGACGACGAGGCGCCCGCGCTTGATCGACGCGAGAAACGGCGCGACCTGGGCCATGCCGTGCGCGTTGTGGCAATAGTCGATCATCACGCGGAAGTCCTTGAAATCGTAGAGGTTCCCCCGCCCGGGCGCCTGGAACGGCGTGGGATGGAACGTCGTGAGGCCGCCGCGGATGTCGTCCATCTCGATGCCGGCCGCGAAGGCCGCGAGCGCGGCAGCGAGGGCGTTGGCGATGTTGAAACGGGCCTTGCCGTCGAAGGTGATCGGGATCTGGCGCGCGTGCACGAGCGGGATGCGCAGCGTCGATCGGTACAGGCACAGCGTGTCGTGGCGGTCCATGACGGCACCGAGCCCGCCGGCCGAGACGTGCGTCTTGAAGCGCTCGTTCTGCGGGTCGAGCGAGAAGTACGCCAGGCGGGCCTTGACGCGGTCCGCGATCCACGGCGTCATGGGATCTTCGGCGTTCAACACCGCGACGCCGTCGGGGAAGACGCGCTCGGCCACCAGCGACTTCAGGCGCGCGAGGTCCTCGAGCGTCTCGATGTCGCGCAGACCCAGATGGTCCGCGGCGATGTTCGTGACGACGCCGACGTTGGCCCAGTCGTAGCCCAGGCCGAAGCGGAGCAGGCCGCCGCGCGCCGTCTCGAGGGCCGCGAAGGTGACCGTCGGGTCGCGCAGCACGGTCTGCGCCGAGGCCGGTCCCGTGCAGTCGCCCTTCATGATCTGCTCGCTGCCGATGTAGACGCCCTCCGTCGTCGTCAGGCCGACGTTGTGGCCCGCGTAGCGGGCGATGTGGGCGAGCAGCCGGGTGGTGGTCGTCTTGCCGTTGGTTCCCGTGATCGAGACGATCGGGATCCGCACGCCGGTGCCCGGCGGATACAGCATTTCGATGACGGCGCCGGCGGCGTCCCGCGGCGTGCCCTCGGTCGGGTCGGTGTGCATGCGGAAGCCCGGGGCCGCGTTGACCTCGACGATACCGCCGCCGACCTCGGCGATGGGATGCTCGACCGACGGCGAGATGAGGTCGATGCCGGCGATGTCGAGCCCGACGATGCGAGCGATGCGCTCCATGAGCGCGATGTTGGACGGATGGACCGAGTCGGTGACGTCGCGCGAGATGCCGCCGGTCGAGAGGTTCGCCGTGGCCTTCAGGTACACCGTCTCGCCCGCGTCGGGCACGGACTTCGGTGTCAGGTTGCGCCGCGAGAGCAGCGCGAGGGAGAGGTCGTCGATCTCGATCTTCGTCAGGATCTTCTCGTGGCCGATGCCGCGGCGCGGGTCGCGATTGACCTCGGCGACGAGCTCCTCGATCGAGCGCTTTCCGTCGCCGACGACGAAAGCGGGCACCCGCTGCGCGGCGCAGATGAAGCGGCCCGCGATGACCAGGAAGCGGAAGTCGTGGCCCTCCAGAAACTGCTCGACGATGACCTCGTCGCGGAACTTCAAGGCGTCCTTGTAGGCGAGGCGAAGCTCGGACTCGCTGCGGATGTTCGTCAGCACGCCCCGGCCGTGCGAGGCGTCGAGAGGCTTGACGACCACCGGCCAGCCGAGCTTCTCGGCGATTTCGACGGCCTCGTCCTCGTCGCCGGCGACATCGCCCCGGGGCACGGCCACGCCGTTGTCTCCGAGGAGCTTCTTGGTCAGGCTCTTGTCGCCCGCGATCTCGACGCCGAGCTGGCCGGTCGTCGAGGCGATCGTCGCCTGGATCCGCTTCTGGTGGATTCCCGTGCCGAGCATGACGAGGGAGCGGTCGTTCAGCCGGAGGTACGGAATGCCGCGCGCCGCGGCGACCTGCACGATCGATCGCGTCGAGGGCCCGAGGGCCCAGCGCTCGCGCGTCCGCTTGAGCCTGTCGATCGAGGCCTCGAGATCGAGGTCGACGTCGAGGCCGGCGCAGTGCTCGACGACGTCGAGCGCGAGCTTGCCGGCGCGGACGCCGACGCGCTCCTCTTCCATCTCGTAGACCAGGTTGTAGACGCCGGGCGTCTTCGTCTCGCGCGTCCGGCCGAAGGAGACGGAGATGCCGACTTCCTGCTGGATCTCGATCGCCACGTGCTCCGCGACGTGACCCAGCCAGGTTCCCTCGCCGACGCGCTTGAGGAATCCTCCCGCCGCGCCTTCCGAGCAGTGATGCTCCTGCAGGCCCGGCAGGAGCTTCTGGAGCTCCTCGGCGAAGCCGCGGATGTCGCTCGACGGACGATCGCGGAAGGGGCCGAGGTCG
Organism: uncultured Acidobacteriota bacterium; assembly: GCA_963782585.1. Taxonomy (GTDB): domain Bacteria; phylum Acidobacteriota; class Thermoanaerobaculia; order UBA5066; family Gp7-AA6; genus DAHUXD01. The sequence goes on along the minus strand of CAWAKL010000002.1, from coordinate 157,956 downwards.
ATCCGCATCCAGACACACGGGCGGTAGGACCAGAAGTTCGGTCCGTTCAGAACCAGCGTTTCGAGAAGCTGGATGCCCTCGGCCATGCGTCTTTTGGAGGGGAAGACTACAGCAGGGCGGGTGGACGAAGGGGCGGGACCCGCCCCGACAATTTCAGTTCGACGACAGCGGTTTGCGCTTCTCCACGTCGAACCGGTCGCCGGCCGTCAGGACGTGGAGGAGGGCTCCCGAGAGGCTGAAAGTCGCCGAGGGGTCGCGTCTCCGAGAGGCCGTGGGCCACGGCGCGGCTGCCGTCGACGACGAAGACCTGTCCGGAACCGATGACCTCGATCTCGCCCGAGCCGTAGTAGACGATCGCCGTGTCCTCGTCGATTCCGACGCCGAGCTTGGACGGCTCGAGCGCGACGGCGGTCAGCAGGCGCCCCAGGCGCTTCCTCTGCGAGAAGTGCTGGTCGATGATGAGGCGGGTGATGACGCCGAGCCCCGGCGCCAGATCCACGCCGTCCCGCCGGAGCTGCAGCCCGCCCTCGCCGCCCGTGATCATGGTCGCCGAGAAGGCCGACGCGCCGGCCGAGGTGCCGGCGAGCGCTCCGCCGCCGACCAGACCGGCATGGATCGCGGTCAGCGCCGGGGTGTTCGCGAGGATCGCCACCAGCCGCGACTGGTCCCCGCCGGTCATGAAGACGCCGGTCGCCCGCTCGATGGCATCGAGGTTGGCGGGCAGGGACGCGTCGTCGCGGGTGACGATCGGGAGAGGAAACGCCTCGCCCGCGCCGATCTGGGTGAAGACGCCCTGGTAGAAGGTCGACCGCTCGGCCGGGATCGCCGACGCCGTCGGCAGAATCGCGATGCGCGCCTCGGCGCCTCCGGCCTCCGTCACGAAGCGCTGAAGGATGTCGGGCTTGTCGAACTTTTCTTCGCCGCCGCCGACGGCCACGATCGAGCCGTGCGGGCGATTCTTCCGGAGAGATTTCATCCTCGGGAAGACAGAGTACGCGACGCCTCGCGCGCGAGCAAGAGAAAGCGCGAATTACAGAACGCGCGTGTACTCGCTCTGGTCCTGCTTCCAGACGACGACGCCGCAGAAGCGTTCGCCTTCGGGGCAGATCGGGCGCGCTTCGGCGAGGTGGCGCAGCGTGCAGGGCGGCAGGAGCCAGCGGCCGATGCGCGGGTTGACCTCGCGGATCTGCAGCGCCTCGTCGAGCGACGCGCGCCAGATCTCCTCCTGCGCGTTGTAGCAGAGGCGCATCGTCGAGCTTGTGGTGGAGGTTCAGGAGGTCGGCCGACTCGGTGAAGCGGATCGAGACGGCGTTGGGCAGCAGGTACGCCGCGAACTCGTCGGAGACGCCGCGGGAGCGAAGCTCGCCGATCGCGTCCCAGCGTCTCCGCCATCGTCTGCCGGTAGAGCTCGCGCCGCCTCGGGCCGTCGTCGACGAGCGTCGGGACGACGTAGTCCGGCTCCTCCGAGAGGTAGGCCGGCAGCACGGGCCGCGAGGCCGGCGTCATGCGGTGGCGCTGGTCCTGGCTGTCGGCCGTGTGCGAGAGCTTCTTGCGGAAGGTGTAGTGCGCGTGGGAGAGCGCGCGCGAGAGCTTGTCGTGCGTGGTCAGAGTTCAGCGTCTCGCCGAGAATCGCGGTTCTTCGACGGGTCGAGGACCATGCGGATCGCGTCGTCGTCGGAGAGCGCGGCCCGCGGGACGCCGAGCACCTCGCGCACGGCGGAGGCGACGGACCTCCTCGTTGTTGGCCTTCCAGTCGACCAGGCGCGAGACGCGGCCCGACGAGCTCCGCGTCGAACTCCCGGCGAAACTCCGCGCAGGAGCCCCGCACGCGCGGCAGCGCCTGGAACGCGGCGTACTCGGGCGTCTCCTCGAGCGGCAGCGGCTCCTCGAGCACGGTCGCGAAGAGCGGGTCGTGCGCGGAGGACCTCGGCGACCATCTGGCCGACGATCTCGCGCTGCTCGGCGGGCGCGTCGATGGTCTCGCAGAGGCGCCAGTAGCGGAGGAGCGTGAGCCCGAGACCGTGTGGTAGAGGTACGCGAACGTCGCGACCGGCAGGACGTAGCGCGCGATCTCCTGCGCCTTCTTCTTGATCGCGCCGGCGAAGCGCTCCCGGCCGTCGCCGCGGGTGCGCGCCGGGAAGAGGCCGAAGTACGCGCTCGCCGGCGATCGGCGTCAGCAGCTCGCTGAGGCGCGTGTAGGCGTCCTGCTGGCGGCGGGCGGCCCTTTCGTAGATCGCCCGCTCGGGCGCGCCCAGCGGCGGCACCGCGTAGTTGCCCGTCTTCACCTCGACGTAGCGCTGCGTGACCTGCTCGGAGTTGTAGAAGGGGTGGGAGTGGAGGAACGACCAGAGGAACTGCCGCGAGACGTTCTCGAGCGCGAACTGGAAGTGGGCGTGCTGGAACGTCGTGTGGTGGCCGGCCTCGTAGATCGACTTCGCGATTGCGTCGCGGCGGTCGGGCTTCGCGGACGCCTGGTCCTCGGTGACGATGCCCTTGGCCGAGTAGCAGGTGCGCGCCGTCGCGACGACGTTCTCGTACGGCCGGTCGAAGGCGTGGACGAGGCGAACCTTCGGCGGCGGAGACAGAAATCCGAAGGCGCCGGGAGAGGGACGGGGGAGACTCGACATCGTCCCCGTCATTATCTCCGATCGACGATCTCAGCCCCAGCGCGGCTGAGAGTCCGGATCGATGCCGAGGACCGTCTTCGCGACGAACTCGTGCGTGAGAGCGGCGTTGGCGGGATGAAAACGGCCGGCGCGCGCGTCGCGGAAGAGGCGCTCGAGCTCGCTCTTCTTGAACATGCCGAACCCTCCCGAGAGCTCGAGCGCTTTGTCCACGACCTTCCAGACTCCCTCGACGGAGCGGTACTTGGCGGTGACGATCCTGGCCGGCCAGGTCGCGCCGTGATCCACGCCGTTCGACCAGTCGTCGCAAAACCGGTCGAGGAGGGGCTCGATGGACTCGAGCTCCATGTACATGTCCGCCACGCCCCACTGCATGGCCGGGTGGTGGGCCATGGATTGCGAGACCGCGATCGACTGGCGTTTCTGCAGCGATTCGACGGTGATATCGAACGCGCGGCGTCCGAGGCCGTAATAAATGTTGGCGAAGCCGCCGACGCCCCAGGCGAAAATCCCCAGGACGAAGAGGTCGACGCCGGCCGCTCCGGCGGGGACCACGCGAATCCGCGAGTCCGGAACGAAGGCCCCCTCGAGGATCGTGTCGTCGCTCTTCGTGGCGCGCATCCCGAGCACGTCCCAGGTGGGCTCGATCCGATATCCCTTCGCGTCCCGCCCGAGGAACCCGTGAACGATCTTCGGGGCCTTCGGGTCGCTCGCATCCATCCCGTGGAGTCCGAGGTGCGACCAGACCGGCGACAGGCTCCCGAAGGACTTACGCCCCGTGAAGCGGTAGCCGCCCTCGACGCGTTCCGCTTTCGTCGTCGACAGCAGGACCGGCAGGTCGCATCCCGATTCCGCGTGCCCGGCGGCGAAGATCTCGCCCTTGCCGGCCGCCTCGAGGATCCAGTCGCAGGACTTGTCCCCCGACTTGTGGACGTCGGCCGCGACGCCGCACCAGTAGATATGCATGTTCGTTCCCAGAGCCGTCGCCGGCGCCCAGTAGGCGAGCCGGCGCGTCTCCTTCATGCACTCGGTGAAGGACAGGCCGAGTCCTCCGAACTCGCGCGGCACCGGCATCCGGAGGTAGCCGGTCTTGCGCAGGTCCTCGAAGTCTTCGGCGAAGAAGCGGTTCTCGCGGTCGTAGACCGGGGCCCGCTCGTGGAAACGTCGCAACAGATCGTCCGAAAGAACCGTCGGTCGGGAATCGCCCATCGTGGACCTCCTGGTTCAGGGCGAGCAAACGCTATGCTCCGAGCCCTCGGAATTCAAGAACGGGGGCCGATAGAATAGGCGCCCCATGCAGCTGCCGATCTATCTCGACTACCACGCCACGACGCCCGTCGACCCGCGGGTCATGGAGGCGATGACGCCGTACTTCACCAAAGTCTTCGGCAACCCGGCCTCGCGCGGCCACGTCTTCGGCTGGGAGGCGGAGGCCGCGGTCGACGCCGCCCGCGAGCAGGTGGCCCTGGCCATGAACGCTTCTCCGAAGGAGATCGTTTTCACCTCCGGCGCGACCGAGTCGGACAACCTGGCGATCCTGGGCGTGGCGCGGCTCTTCGGACAGAAGGAGAAGGGCCGCCACGTGATCACGGCGCCCACCGAGCACTCGGCCGTCCTCGACTGCTGCCGGCAGCTCGAGCGGGAAGGCTTCGAGGTCACCTACCTCGCTCCCGAGAAGACGGGCGAGATTCTGCCCGAGAACGTGCGCTCGGCGATCACCGAGAAGACCGTTCTCGTCAGCCTCATGCTCGCCAACAACGAGATCGGCACGATCCAGCGGATCGGCGAGATCGGAGCGATCTGCCGGGAGCGGAGCATTTTCTTTCACACCGACGCGGTGCAGGGGTTCGGCAAGCTCCCGTTCGACGTCGAGGCCATGAACGTGGACCTCGCCTCGATCTCGGCCCACAAGATCTACGGCCCCAAGGGCGTGGGCGCGCTCTATGCCCGCGCCCGCCACCCTCGCGTCCGCCTCGAGCCCATCGTCTTCGGCGGCGGTCACGAGCGCGGCATGCGCTCGGGGACGTTGAACGTTCCGGGCATCGTCGGACTCGGCAAGGCCTCCGAGCTGGCCGTGGCCGAGATGGCCGAGGAAGCCCCGCGCATGCGCCGCTTGCGGAAGCGGCTGCATGACGGGATCGTCTCGAAAGTCTCCGACGTCGCTCTCAACGGCGCTCCGCTGCCGGAGATCGGTTCGGACGGTGCTCTTCGGCCGGGCGTTGCCGAGAGGCGCCTCCCGGGTAATCTCAATATCTCCTTCGCCGGCGTGGAGGGAGAGGCCCTCCTCGTCAGCATGAAAGACGTCGCGGTGTCCTCGGGCTCGGCCTGCACGTCCGCGTCGCTCGAGCCCTCGCACGTTCTGACGGCGATCGGTGTTCCGGCGGAGCTGGCTCACGCGTCGCTCCGCTTCGGCGTGGGTCGATGGACCACCGAGGAGGAGATCGACTTCGCCGCCGAGACGGCGGTGTGCGCCGTCGCGCGTCTGCGCGAGAAATCGCCGCTCGTGCGCGCCTAGGGAATCGGCCCCGGCTTTTCGAGTTGTTGCTCTCGGATCTGGTTCTCGGTGTCCCTTCGTACACGGACCTCCTCGAGCGGGTCCGGAAGGGAGAAGACCGCTCGCCGCCTCGGCGGCCTCGGTGAGGCGTCGGCGCGTTGCCGGCCCTGCTCCTCGCCGCCGTCGCCCGCGAGCTTTCGAAGTCGCTCGCGATCGTCGTCGCGAGCGAGAAGGACGCCGAGCGATGGGTCGGCGACCTCCAGGCGGCCGGCGTGCCGCGCGTCTTCCACGCTCCGGCCCCGACGCTGACGCCGTACCAGCGGATCCCGGCCTCCCTGAAGGCGCGGCGCGACGAGTTCTCGCTCCTGGCCGCCCTCTCCGGCGTGGATGGGGACGCGGGCGGCCGGATCGCCGCGGTTCTTCCGGCACGCGCGCTCTTCACGCGGCTGCCCGACCCCTCCCGCTTTTCGGAGCTCTTCGTCCGGATTCGCCGGGGCGACGAGGTCTCCCTCTCGCGGCTGACCGAGCGGCTCACCCGGCTCGGCTACCGGCGCGGCGATCTCGTCGTCGAGACCGGCGATCTCGCCGTGCGCGGAGGCCTCTTCGACGTCTTCCCGCCGGACCGGGATCTCGCCGTGCGCGTGGAGCTCGACGGGGACCGCGTCGAATCGCTCCGCCTCTTCGACCCGGACACGCAGCGCTCGCAGGAGAGGATCGAGGAGATCGCGCTCGCGCCGTTCGCGGCGGCCGAAGGCTCGGAAGAAGCGCGCCGGCTTCTCACCGAGCGGATCGGCCGACCGCCGTCGGAAGCCGAGCGTTCCGTCTTTGCGCCGGCAGTCTCGGCGATGCCGGCGGGATGGCTCGACTTCGCTTCCGGGGCCGGAGCGGCCGCGGGAGGCCTCACCGTCGTCGTCGAGCCTTCGAGCATCGACGAGGAGATCGCGGCTTTCGGAGAGCGCGTGGCGTCGGATCGCGATCCGGACCGCGACGCCTTCCTGCCGGAGGAGCTCGTGCATGGCGAGGAGGCGATCCGCGAGCGGCTCGCGGGCGTCGGGCTCCGCTTCGACCGGCTCGGTGTGGACGCCGGCGACGAGGGCGGCGCGGCCGTTCACCTCCGTCTTCCCGCGGAAGCGATTGCCGGGCACGCCGGCCGCGCGGCGGAGGCCGCCGCGGAGCTCGTGCGCGCGATCGAGGGCGGCGAGGAAGTCTTCGTCGCCTCGCGGCCGACGGGAGGCGCCGAAAAGCTCCGCCGTCTCGCCATCGAGTACGGGTTTCACGTGTCCTCGGAGCGGCGGACGGACGCCGTCATCACGGTTCCCGCCGAGATCTCGGCGGGCTTCCGCCTCCGCGAGCCGCGGCTCTCGCTCTACGCGGAGGAGGAGATCTTCGGCGAGGAGCGTCGTTCCGCGGCGGCGCGCCGCAAGCCCTCGGAGGCTTTCCTCTCGGATTTGCGGGATCTCAAGCTCGGGGACGGGGTCGTGCACGCCGACTACGGCATCGGCCTCTTCCGGGGCTTGAAGCGCGTTCCCGTGGAGGGCGAAGACCGCGAGTTCATGGAGATCGAGTACGCCGATCAGAAGACGCTGCTGCTCCCGGTCGAGCGCTTCGACCTCGTCCAGAAGTACTCGGGCGTCGAGGGCGTGGAGCCGGTGCTCGACCGGCTCGGCGGCGCGGGCTGGGGAAAGCGGAAGGCGTCCATCCGCAAGGCGATGCGCGACATGACGGAGCAGCTTCTGAAGCTCTACGCGCGGCGCAGCGTGGCCGACGGGTTCGCCTTCTCGAAGGACTCGCCCTGGCAGAAGGAGTTCGAGGACGCCTTCGAGTACGTCGAGACTCCCGACCAGGCCCAGGCGATCGCGGACGTCAAACGCGACATGCAGTCGGGAAAGCCGATGGACCGGCTCCTCTGCGGCGACGTCGGCTACGGCAAGACGGAGGTCGCGATGCGGGCGGCCATGAAGGCCATCCTCGACGGCAAGCAGGTCGCCGTGCTCGCGCCCACGACGATCCTCGCCGACCAGCACCACCGGACCTTTCGGCGGCGCTTTGCGGCTTTCCCCGTGGAGATCGAGCTTCTGTCGCGGTTCCGCTCGCGCGCCGAGCAGAAGGCCGTCGTGGCGAGGGTCGCCGAGGGCACCGTGGACATCCTCATCGCCACGCACCGCATGCTCGGAAAGGACCTGGCGTTTCGGGATCTGGGACTCCTCATCGTGGACGAAGAGCAACGCTTCGGCGTCGCGCAGAAGGAACGGATCAAGGAGTGGAAGGCCTCGATCGACGTGCTGGCGATGTCGGCGACTCCGATCCCGCGCTCGCTGCACCTCTCGCTCTCGGGCCTGCGCGACCTCTCGATCATCGAGACGCCGCCGCGGGACCGGCTGGCCATCGAGACCCAGGTCGTTCCCTCGCGGCCCGAGGTCATCCGCGAGGCGATCGAGGCCGAGCTCGAGCGCGGCGGCCAGGTCTTCTTCGTGCACAACCGGATCGAGTCGATCGGCCGCGTGAAGCAGACTCTCGAGGAGCTTCTGCCGAAGGTGCGGATCACGGTGGCCCACGGCCAGATGCCGGAGGCGGAGCTCGAGAACGCGATGCTCCGGTTCTTCTCGCGGGAGGCCGACGTCCTTCTCGCCACGGCGATCGTCGAAAACGGGCTCGACATCCCCTCGGCCAACACGATCCTGATCGACCGCGCGGACACCTTCGGCCTGGCCCAGCTCTACCAGCTGCGCGGGCGCGTGGGCCGGAGCGACAAGCCCGCCTACGCGTATCTGCTCATCGAGAAGAACGCCGCGCTCTCGGAGATCGCCCGGCGCCGGCTCGCCTCGATCCAGGAGTTCTGCGATCTCGGCGCGGGCTTCCGCATCGCCGCGAAGGACCTCGAGATCCGGGGCTCGGGCAACATCCTCGGCGGCGAGCAGTCCGGGCACATCGCGGCGGTGGGGTTCGAGACGTACCTGTCGCTGCTCGAAGAGGCGATCCGCGAGATGCGCGGCGAGGAGCCGATTCCGGAGAGGGCGGTCACGCTCTCGCTCGGAGTGGACCTCGCGATCCCGCCCGAGTACGTGGCGGACGAGAGCTGGCGGATGATGATCTACAAGAAGGTGGCGCGCGCCGCGGACGATGCCGCCCTCGAGGAAACCCGGCGCGAGATCGCCGACCGCTTCGGCGAGCCTCCGGCCGCGGTCGGCCGCCTGATCGAGTACGCGCGGCTGCGCGCGCGGGCGGAGCGGCTGGGCGTCACCTCGATCACGCGCCAGGCGGGCCGCATCCACGTCCGCTTCGCCGAGGGCGCGCGCGTCGATCCGGAGAGGCTCCTCGAGTTCGTCCGCCAGCGCCCGGGAGCGAGCCTCTCGCCCGCCCGCGTGCTCGCCTTCCCGGCGCCGGAAGGCGAGGCCGTCCTCCCCGCGCTGATCGAGCTTCTGCCCCTCTTCGAGATGGAGGCCGCCTGACACCGTCATCCTGAGGAGCGCAGCGACGAAGGATCCCAGACTCGATCGCGGCGCTGCGAGTTCGGGATCCTTCGCTTCGCTCAGGATGACGGCTTATTGGGAAATTCTCGCTCGGAGCCTGTGTTATGAAGAACCGCATGAAACGGCCCCTTTTCGCCATTTTTCTCGGGATCGCGGCCTCGAGCCTCTCCGCCGGCGAGCTCATCGAGCGGATCGTGGCCCGGGTCAACGACCGGCTCATCACGCAGTCCGAGTACGACAAGCGGCTGGCGATCGCCATGCGCGCCCCGCGCGCCGATCCCGCGGCTCTCCGCGGCTCGGTCCTCGAGGACATGATCCGCGAGAGGCTCCTCGAAGAGCGCGCCAAGGAGATGTCCGTTGCGGCGACGGACGAAGAGGTCGAGGCCGCCGTCCAGCGGGTCAAGACCCAGTACAACCTGACCTCCGACGCGGAGTTCGACGCGGCGCTGGCCGACTCGGGCATGACGCGCGACGACCTGCGGCGGCAGATGCGCGAGACGATCACGCTTCAGAAGGTCATCGGCCGGGACGTCGCCTCGCGCATGGACCTCACCGACGACGGGCTGCGGATCGAGTACGAGCGGCGGAAGGAAGAGTTCTACCCCGTGGCCGAGTCCGCGCGGGTGTCCGAGATCATCCTGAAGTTCACGCCCGGCGACCCCGAGTCCCAGGCCGCGGCCGCCGCGAAGGCCGAACAGATCCGGGGGAAGATCAAGGCGGGGACGCCGTTCGCCGACCTGGCGAAGTCGGACTCCGAAGGCAGGACGAAGGACAGCGGCGGCGACCTCGGTACGGTCGCGAAGGGGGAGCTCGTCGAAGCTCTCGACGTCGCGATCTTCTCGAGCAAGGACGAGTATCCCGCGCCCGTCCTCATCAACGGCTCGATCTCGATTCTTCGCGTCACCGACCGCAAGGAGGCCGGCTACCGGCCGTTTTCCGAGGTCAAGGAAGACCTGCGCAAGCGCATCTCCGACGAGCTCTACGAGAAGCGCTTCGGCGAGTACATGGACAAGCTTCGCCGCGAGGCCTTCGTCAAGATCTACGATCCGGAGCTCGCGAAGCTCGACGCCCAGGCGAACGAGAAGAAGACGAGTTAGCTGTCAGCGATCAGCTATCAGCTATCAGCCAAAGCAGCTGACAGCCTTTCCCTTGCGTCTCCCTCTCCCTCCCAACTTCTCCTTCGACGCGGTCGTGCGGTCGCACGGCTGGTACGACCTGCCGCCCTTCTCCTACGACGAGGCGGCCGGCACGTTGTCGACACGGCTCGCGTCCGGGGAAGTCGTCTTCCGGGCTCGGGACGGAAACCTCGAGGCGAGAGGACGTGGTGTTTCCCGCTCCGAGCTCGCTTCCGCTGCGCGCCGCGTCTTCTCGCTCGACCTCGATCTTTCGGCCTGTGCCGGCGGCTTCGCGCCGGTGCCCGTGCTGGCCCGCGGCCTCGCGCGCGGCGGAGGACGCATGCTCCGCTCGCCGAGCCTCTTCGAGGACGCGGTCAAGATGCTCTTCACGACGAACTGCTCCTGGGCCGCGACGCGCGGAATGGTCGTCCGGCTTCTGGCCCTGTCCGGCGCCGAATCGGGCGCGTTCCCGGGCCCCGCAGCGGTTGCCCGCATTTCGCCGGCGCGCCTGAAGAGCCGGGTCCGCTGCGGCTACCGGGCGGCCGCGCTTTCCCGTTTCGCCCGGCGCGTGGACTCGGGCCGGCTCGACCTCTCGGCGTGGGAGCGGCCGGGAGCGTCCTCGGCCGACGTGCGGGATGCCATCCTCGCCGAGCACGGCTTCGGTCCGTACGCCGCGGAAGGTCTTCTGCGTATTCTCGGGCGGCACGACTACCTCGCCCTCGACTCGTGGATCCGCAAGCGGTATCGCGAGCTCTACCGCGGTCCCGCGAAGAGCGTGGATTCCGCGATCGCCCGTCGCTACGCGAGGTACGGCGCGTTTCGGGGGCTCGCGCTCTGGCTGGAGATGACGAGCAGCTGGCATGAGGAAAGTCGAGAGTCGGGAGTCGAGGGTCGGGGGTTTTGAGAGAGTCCGATGGTGCACTCGAACTGATCAACTCTCGACCCATGACCCTAGACCCTCGACTCCCTCCCCGCCGATGCACAACATGTTGTGCGAACGGGTCGTTTCGCCTGAACTCCATCCTTACGCCCGTTTAACGCTCCGAATTTTTTAAGGCAAACAACTTCTCTTGACTAATAACTCTCGGGACTCCTAACATCCGCGCAGTGGCCGAATCTGGCCAAAAGTGGGAGAAAGTGGTCCCGATCTCTACGACGGGATCCCAATTGAAGGAATGGATCGCTTTCGGGGAAGCGCGCCGGCCCGTCTCGATGAGAAGGGTCGGCTCAAAGTGCCGAATCTCTTTCGGCAGCAGATCGAAGAGGCCTTCGGTCGCGACCTCTTCGTCACCTCGATCCACGGCCGCAACTTCCTTCTCTATCCGCTTTCGATCTGGCGGCAGCTGGAAGAGAAGCTCGCGGAGCTGCCGGCCATCCATCGCGCGAAAAACAAATTTCTCGAGCGCGTCAACTATTTCGGCCAGGACGCCGCGATCGACGGGCAGGGGCGCATCCTGATCCCGCAGATCCTGCGCGATGCCGCGAAGCTCGCGGCCGACGTCGTGGTGACCGGAAACATCGACCACCTCGTGGTCTCCGACCGCGCCGCGCTCGCCAAGCGCCTGTCGACCGAGGAGTTCGGACCCGACGACTACGACGAGCTGTCGAAGCTCCTGCTTTAGCGAGAGGAAAAGACCATTGAAGCGCGGCCCCACACACCGGTTCTTCTCGACGAGGTCGCCGCGCTGCTCGCGCCCGAACGCGGCGGGTTCTTCGTGGACGCCACGGTCGGCGCCGGCGGCCACGCCGAAGTCCTCCTCGAACGCGGAGCGGAAATCCGCCTCCTCGGACTCGACCGCGACCCCGAAGCTCTCGCTCTCGCGGGCGAGAGGCTCGCGCGTTTCCCGGGCCGCGTCGAGCTGCGCGCGGGGGACTTCGCGGAGCTCGACGCGCTTCTCGGGGAAAGCCCCGCGCCGGCCGGCATTCTCGCCGACCTCGGCGTCTCGTCGATGCAGCTCGATCACGCCGAACGGGGCTTCTCTTTCCGGAGGGACGGCCCTCTCGACATGCGCATGGGAAGCAACGGCCGCACCGCCGCCGACATCGTGGCGACGGCTTCGGTCCGAGAACTCACACGGATTTTCCGTGATTACGGGGAGGAGCGAATGGCGGCAAAGATCGCACGCGGCATCGTAGCGGAGCGGACTCGGGGCCCCATCCAGTCGACTCGCCATCTCGCCCGCATCGTGGCGGGGGAGAAGGGGAGCCGCGAGAAGATCGATCCGGCGACCCGCGTTTTCCAGGCGCTGCGGATCGAGGTCAACCAGGAGCTCGTCGCGCTCGGCCGATTCCTCGCGGCGGCGGTCGCCCGCCTGAATGCCGGCGGACGGCTCGCTGTGATCTCGTATCACTCGCTCGAGGACCGGATCGTCAAGGAGGCCTTCCGGCGGGACTCGGGCGTCTGCTCGTGTCCCCCGAAGCTGCCGACCTGCATCTGCGGCGCGCGCGCGGCGCTTCGCGTGCTGACCCGCCGGCCCATCCGTCCGGGAGAAGCCGAGCTGCGCCGCAACCCGCGCTCGCGGAGCGCGCGCCTGCGCGTCGCCGAGAAACTGAACGGGGAGCTCCTCGCCGAGCTTTCTCGACCGACGGAAAGCATCGAGGCCGTTTGAGCCGATGAGCACCGTCTACGCCCAGACGAAGCGGGTCGAGAACCTGCACCTGACGCGCGAGCGCGACCGCCGCCGCGGGCGGGAGCTCGCGACGTTTCTCCTCGTCGGGTTGCCGGTGGCCTGCGCGCTGCTCGCGTACGCGGCGCTCCACATCGAGACGGTCCGCGTGGGGTACATGCGCGAGGCGCGGCAGCGCACGATCGCCGCGCTGAACGAAGAGAGCCGGCGCCTGCGCGCCGACCTCGGTCAGGCCTCCTCGCCGGAGCGTGTCGCCGCCGTCGCACGGCAGGAGGGCCTGCGGCCCCCGCGCCCCGGGCAGGTCCAGCTCGTCGACAAGACCGGAGCGGCGACACGGTGAAAGCCCTGGGCGTCCGCCGCGGCCGCACGCGCTTCTTCGCGCTCATGCTCGCGCTCTGGGGCGCGGTCGTCGTCGCGAGGCTCGTGCAGATCCAGATCGCGGACGGCTCCCGCTACCGGGCGCGGGCGCAGCGCCAGCAGGAACGGCGGATCGAGATCCCCGGGCAGCGGGGCTCGATCCTCGACCGCGAGGGCCGCGAGCTCGCCGTCTCCGTCGAAACGATGTCGGTGTACGCGATCCCGGACGACGTCCGCGGGCGGCGCGAAGCCGCCGCGGCTCTGGCCCCGGTGCTCGGGCTCGGCTCGGGGGAAATCCTCGAGAAGCTCTCGAGCGACCGCGGTTTCGTCTGGCTGCGCCGGCAGCTCGACCCGGACGTGGCCGTGGCGGTGCAGGCGCTGAAGCTGCCGGGGATTCACTTCGTGGCCGAGCCCAAACGGTTCTATCCGAAGGGCCGGCTGGCCTCTGCGGTGCTCGGCTTCGTCGGCACCGACGGCGTGGGCCTCGCGGGTCTCGAGCACTTCTACGACGCCACGGTCAAGGGCAAGCCCGGCGAGCTCGTGGCGTTGACCGACGCGCGGCGCAGCCGGTACGGCGAGTCCGACGCGGGCCACCGGCCGGCCGAGGAAGGCGGGTCGCTGGTCCTCTCGCTCGACTCGGGCGTGCAGTTTGCCGCCGAGCACGAGCTCGCCGAGGCGATGCAGGCGCACCGCGCGCAGTCGGGCAGCATCGTCGTGATGGACCCGTCGAACGGCGAGATCCTCGCGATGGCCTCGGCTCCCGACTTCGATCCCAACGCGTTCAATCGGTTTCCGGCCGAGTCCCGGCGGAACCGCGCCATCGCCGACGCTTACGAGCCGGGCTCCACGTTCAAGATCGTCACCGGGGCGCTGGCCCTCGAGCACGGCCTCATCGGGCTCGACGAGATCATCGAGACCGGCGACGGCACGATTCGCGTGGCGAACACGACGATCCAGGAGGCCGACCGCCACCGCTACGGAGCGCTGAACCTCGCCGGCATCTTCGAGCACTCGTCCAACATCGGCATCATCCGCGTCGGGATGCGCCTGGGCGCCGGCCGGCTGCACGACGGCGCGGAAGCGCTGGGCGTCGGGAGGCCGACGGGCGTGGATCTGCCCGGCGAGAACCCGGGCATCTTCCGGCCGCTTCCGAAGTGGTCGGGCCTCTCGACGGCGTCGATCTCCATGGGCCAGGAGGTCTCGCTCAACGCCCTGCAGCTCGCCCGCGTCACCGCCGTCGCGGCCAACGGGGGCTATCTCGTCGAGCCTCATCTCGTCACGCGGATCATCGAGACGGGCGGGCGGGTGCGTGCCGTGCCGCCTCGGACCGCCGAGCGCGTGCGCGTCCTCTCGCCGCAGACCGCGCGGACGATCTCCAAGATCCTGGTCGGCGTCGTCGAGCGCGGCACCGGTGCGAAGGCGGCGGTTCCGGGATTTGCGGTCGCAGGCAAGACCGGCACGGCGCAGAAGGCCGGCGTCGGCGGATACCAGGCCGGCCGCCACATACCCAACTTCGCCGGCTTCGCTCCCGCCGACAACCCCCGCTGCGTCGCCGTCGTCGTGCTCGAGGAGCCGCAGGGCAAGTACTACGCCTCCGACGTCGCCGCCCCGCTCTTCTCCCGCGTGATGGCGCAGGCGCTCGGAATCCTCCGCGTCGCGCCGCGCGAGCTGCGCGTGCCGGAGTCCGTCCTCGCCGACGCCGCCCCCCTCGAGCCCGCTCCCCGCTACCGTGCGGGGATCGAGCCCGCGTCGGTGCGGCTCACGCGCCCGGCGCCGCCGGCCGAACCGGAGCGGACGCCCAGCGTGGTCGGCTTCTCCGCGCGCGAGGCCGTCGCCGTCTTCGCCGGCGCCGGTGTGCTGACGCGCCTGCAGGGTCGCGGCTTCGTCGTCGCGCAGGACCCGCCGGCCGGCTCGCCGCTGCGGGAGGGCGCCATGCATACGCTCTTTCTCGCCGATCGCGCGGATGCTGCGGCCGGGGCCGCCGGGCGCCGCGCCGAGGAGACACCCCCGCCTTCGTCGGCTCCGTGAAGTTCATGGAACTCGTGGATGCGCTTCCGGGTGCGGTCGTAGCGCCCGAGGCGCGGAAGATCGTCGCCGCCGAAGGGACGGGCTCCCTCGTCGCGTCCGAAGGGACGCGCTCCATAGACGTCGCGCGCATCGAAAGCGACTCGCGCCGCGTCCGGCCGGGCGATCTCTTCGTGGCGCTCCGGGGAGTCAAGACCGACGGCCTCGAATTCGTTTCGGACGCGATTGCCCGCGGCGCCGTGGCCATCGTCTCGGACCGCCCGGTGCCCTCGGGCATGTCTCAGGGTGTCCCGTGGATCCGCGTCGCGTCGGCGCGCCGGGCCCTCGCGCTTCTCGCGGCCGAGCTCCACGGCCATCCCGCCGAGAAGCTCGTCCTCGCGGCCGTAACCGGCACCAACGGCAAGACGTCGACGACCACCCTGCTCGACGCGATCCTCGCGCGCCGGTACGGGGAGACGGGCCTTCTCGCGACGACCGTGTACCGCACGCCGCGGCGCACGCTCGCGGCCGGCCGGACCACACCCGAGGCGCCGCTCATCCAGGAGCTTCTCGGGGAGCTCGTCGCCGATGGCGTGGCGGCCGCCGTCATCGAGGTTTCCTCCCACGCGCTCGTGCTCGACCGCGTCACCGGCTGCCGATTCGACGCCGCCGTCTTCACGAACCTGACGCGCGATCACCTCGACTACCACGGGACGATGGAGGAGTACTTCGAAGCGAAGAAGCTCCTCTTTTCGATGCGCAAGCCCGGAGGCGTCGCCGTCGTCAACATCGACGACCTCTACGGGCGGCGGCTGCTCGCGGAGATCCCGCCGCCGGTCGCGACCTTCTCGCCCACCGGCGCCGCCGCCGACTTCCGCGCGGAGGCGATCCGCTGCGACCTCTCCGGCACGCGCTTCGACGTCGTTCACGAGGGCGGCCGGCTCGCGATCGCCTCGCCGCTGCTCGGACGCTTCCAGGTCGGCAACATCCTCGGCGCGGCCGCGGCGGGCATCTGCCTCGGCGTGCCCGAGTACGACGTCGCCGCGGCGATCGCCGGCGTCGGTAACGTGCCCGGCCGACTCGAGCGGGTCGAGGCGGGGCAGCCGTACACGATTCTCGTGGACTATGCGCACACGCCCGACGCGCTCGAGCGGCTGCTTTCGGCGGTCCGCGAAGTGACGGACAAGAAGATCCTCCTCGTCTTCGGCTGCGGCGGCGACCGGGACCGCGGCAAGCGGGCGCCGATGGGCGAGATCGCGGGGCGCCGCGCCGACATCGCGATCGCGACCTCCGACAACCCGCGCTCGGAGAGCCCCGAGGCGATCCTGCGCGAGGTCGAGGAAGGGCTGGTTCGCTCGGGAGCCACGAAGTATCTGAAGATCGTCGACCGGCGCGAGGCCATCCGCGCGGCCGTGGAGCTCGCGAACGCCGGAACGGTCGTCGTCATCGCGGGCAAGGGTCACGAGACCTCGCAGCAGATCGGGGCGCGGGAGCTGCCCTTCGACGACCGCAAGGTCGCCGCGGAGCTCGCGGGCGGGAGGAGCTCGTGAAGTTCACGCTCGGCGAGCTCGCGGCGGCCGCCGGGACGGGCGCGCTCGCGGACGAGACGGCGGCGGGCACGACGCTCTCGGGCGTGGCCGTGGACTCGCGGCAGGTGCGTCCGGGGGATCTCTTCGTCGCGATTCGCGGCGAGCGCGTCGACGGCCACGCCTTCGCCCGGGAGGCGGCGGCGCGAGGCGCGGCGGCGCTGCTCGGAGAGCGGCGTCCGGCGGATCTGCCGGACGGCTTCCCCGCGGTGCTCGTCGCGGATCCGGTGCGCGTCCTGCAACTGCTCGCGGCGGCGATGAAGCGCGCGATGGGATTCCGGCTCGCCGCGATCACGGGCTCCGTCGGGAAGACGACGAGCAAGGACTTCACCGCCGCGATCCTCGCGCGCCGGCTGTCCGTCGAGAAGACGCCGGGCAACCAGAACAGCCAGATCGGCTTTGCGATGTCGGTCGTGAACCTGCCGCGGCGGCCCGAGTGGATGGTGGGCGAGATGGGGCTGTCCGCGCCCGGCGACCTCGCGCGCCTCTCGCGCACCTTCGAGCCCGACGTCGCGGCCCTGCTGCTCGTGGCCCCGGCGCACCTCGAGTTCTTTTCCTCTCTCGACGCCATCGCCGGGGCGAAGGCCGAGATCCTCGAGGGTCTGCGTCCCGGCGGAACCTTCGTCGCGAACTCGGACGATCCCCGGGTCGAGGCGATCGCCGCGCGCGCGTCGGCGGGCGGGCCCATACATGTCGTCCGCTTCGGGCGATTCGAGACGAGCCCCTCGGCCGACGTCACGGCGCGCGACGTCGTCGCCGAGGCCGCGGGAAGCCGGTTCCGGCTGACGACGCCGTCGGGCGAAGCCGACGTCCGGCTGCCCCTGCCGGGGCCGCACCAGGTCGTGAACTTTCTCGCCGCCGCGGCGATCGCGTTCGTCGTGGGCCTCCTGCCGTCCGATTGCGCCGAGGCCGCGGGAGAGATGCGGCCGGCGGCGCACCGCGGCGAGTGGCGCCGCCACGCCTCCGGCGCGCGGCTCTACGACGACACCTACAACGCGAACCCGGCCTCCATGCGGGCCGTCCTCGAAACCCTGGCCTCGGTGCCGGCGGCCCGCCGGATCGCCGTCCTGGGCGACATGCTCGAGCTCGGCGCGGAGGAGGAGCGGCTGCATCGCGAGACGGGAAAGCACGTCCCCGGGCGCGCGGAGCTGCTCGTCGCCGTGGGCGAAAGGGCGCGCTGGATCGGAGACGGGGCGGTCGAGGCCGGGTTGGCCCGCGCCGCCGTGATTTCCACCGCCACCGCCGAAGAGGCCGCGGAGCGGCTCGGCGCGCTGCTTTCGGCGGGCGATGTCGTGGCGCTGAAAGCCTCGCGCGGGATCGGGCTCGACCGGACGGTCGAGGCGCTGCGCCGGCTCCGATCGACGCGGGCGGCGGAAAGGCGAGGGGCTGACGTGCTCCTGTGGCTGCTCTATCCCTTCGCCACGGAGTTTCCGGCGTTCAACGTGTTTCGATACATCACGTTCCGCACGGCCATGGCGGCCGTGACGGCCCTGGTCATCTCGCTCGCTCTGGGCCCGGCAACGATCCGCGTGCTGAAGCGGTTCCAGGTCGCGCAGTCGATCCGCGCCGAAGGCCCCAAGACGCACCTCGCCAAGGCCGGCACTCCCACGATGGGGGGCCTTCTGATCATCTTCGCGATCGTCATCGCGACCCTGCTCTGGATGGACCTTCCCAACCGGTTCGTCTGGATCGCGCTGGGCACGCTGGCCGGCGTCGGGGCCGTCGGATTCGCCGACGACTACGTGAAGGTCACCCGCCGGAGGAGCCTGGGTCTGACCGGACGCGGCAAGCTCGTGCCCCAGTTTCTGATGGCCTTCGCCGTGGCCTGGGCGATCGAGCACTGGGCGGGGCACGGCGCCTTCTCGACGGTCGTGACGTTTCCGTTTCTCAAGAAGCTCCTCGTGGACCTCGGCATCTTCTATATTCCCTTCGTGGCGGTGGTGGTCGTCGGCTCGTCGAACGCCGTGAACCTGACCGACGGCCTGGACGGGCTGGCGATCGGTGCGGTCGGCATCGCCGCGGGAACCTACGGCATCCTCGCCTACGTGACGGGGAACGCCGTCACGGCGCGGTATCTCCAGATTCCCTACATCGCGCAGTCGGGCGAGCTCGCCGTCTTCTGCGGAGCCCTCGTCGGCGCCGCGCTGGGATTTCTCTGGTTCAACTGCCATCCGGCCGAAGTCATCATGGGCGACGTCGGCGCCCTCTCGCTCGGCGCGGCCATCGCCGCCGTCGCCGTCATGACGAAGCAGGAGGTCCTCCTCGCGATCGTCGGCGGGCTCTTCGTCCTCGAGGCGCTCTCGGTGATCCTCCAGGTGGGGTCCTTCAAGCTGACCGGCAAGCGCATCTTCAAGATGGCGCCCCTCCATCACCACTTCGAGCTGCTCGGCTGGGCGGAATCGCGCGTCATCATGCGGTTCTGGATCCTCGCGATCCTCTTCGCGGTCGTGGGCCTCTCGACGTTGAAACTGCGATGAGCGCGCTGCCGATGAGTCCGACCGTTTCCTCGACCGCCCCGCCCGCGCCCCTCCCGCGCCGTGTCGCCATCCTCGGCTTCGCGCGCAGCGGCCGGGCGCTCGCCGCGGCGCTGCTGTCGCGCGGCGTCGGGGTCTCGATCGGGGACGCCCGCGCGGCGGCAGAGCTCGAAGGCGTGGAGGAAACGGCTTCCCGCGGCGCGCGGTTCTTCTTCGGCGGCGCGCCGGAGGAGCTCCTGGCCGGCGCCGACTGGCTCGCGATCTCGCCCGGGGTCCCGCTGGATTCCCCCCTCGTCGCGGCGGCGCGCTCCCGGGGAATTCCGGTCCTCGCCGAGATCGAGATCGCCTTCCGGATCGCGGAGGCGGAGGCGCCCGGCCAGAACCGATGGATCGCGGTGACGGGAACCAACGGAAAGTCGACGACGACGAGCTGGATCGCCGCGATGCTCGAGCGCGCGGGCGCGGGTCCGGCTCCGCATCGTCGGGTGGCCCTCGCCGGCAACATCGGCGAGCCTCTCTCGGGGTTTCTCGGCGCGGGCGGAATGGACTTCGTGTGCGAAGCGTCCTCGTTCCAGCTCGAGGCGATCGACCGCTTCCACGCGCATGTGGCCGTTCTGACGAACGTGACGCCCGACCACCTCGACCGCTATGCGAGCTTCTCCGACTATGCCGAGGCCAAGGCGCGGTTGTTCTCGCGGCAGACCGCGGCGGACTTCGCGGTCCTCAACGCCGACGACGCGTTCTCGCGCGAGCTCGCGACACCGGCGCGGCGGATTCTCTTCTCCCGCCGGGGCCGGCCCGCGTGCGGCCCGCTCGAGGAAGCCGTGTGGCTCGAGGCCGGGGCGCTGGTCTCGGACGTCGGGGGCACCCGGCACGAGGTGCTGTCCGCCGATCGGCTCGCATTGCCCGGCGCGCACAACCTCGAGAACGCGCTCGCGGCGGTGGCCGCGGCCGAGGCGCTCGGGACTCCCGCGGCCGCGATCCTCGACGCGCTGACGCGGTTTTCGGGACTGCCGCACCGCACGGAGCTCGTCGCCGAGGCCGGGGGCATCCGCTGGATCGACGACTCCAAGGGGACCAACGTCGACGCGACGGCCAAGTCGCTCGAGGGATTCGCGGACGGAAGCGTGATCCTGATCCTCGGCGGCCGCGACAAGCACGGCGACTTCGCGGCGCTCGCCCCGCTCGTCGCGCAGCGCGCTCGGGCGGTCCTGACGATCGGCGAGGCGGCGGAGACGATCGAGACGGCGCTTCGAGCCGCGGGGGCGCCGATCGAGCGCTGCGGCGCGATGCCGGCGGCGGTCGAGCGGGCCGCGACCCTGGCCCGGCCGGGCGACACCGTCCTGCTCTCGCCGGCCTGCGCCTCCTTCGATCAGTACCGGAACTTCGAGGAGCGCGGCCGCCACTTCGCGGGACTCGCGCGCGCGGCGGCGGGAAGGGGAGAGGCACCTTGGCGCGTAAGCTCGCCTCCGACAAGATCCTCTTCGGCGCCCTCGTTGCGCTCTCGCTCTTCGGCTGCGTCATGATCTACAGCGCCTCGGCCGTCTCGGCGGGCGAGACCTCCGGCAATCCCTACCGCTACCTCCTCAAGCAGATCGCGGCGCTCGCCGTCGGCGGCATCGCGGCCTTCTTCGTCTATCGCACCGACTATCGGAAGCTGGCCCGTCCCTGGGTCGTTTACGGCGCGTACGCGGTGACCCTCCTGCTCGCGGCGTACGCGCTGTTCCGTCCGCCGATCAACGGCGCGCGGCGGTGGATCCCTCTCGGCGTGACGATGCTCCAGCCGTCGGAGCTTCTCAAGGTCGCCCTGGTGCTCGTCCTCGCCTACCAGCTCTCGCGCAAGAGTGATACGGCGGCGAAGGGAGACTGGCCCTGCTGCCGGCTCTCGTGTTCTCCCTCGCGGCCGCGGGCGTCGTCGTGCTCCAGCCGGACTTCGGCACCGCCGCCTGCTACGTGATGCTCTGCGCCGTGCTTCTCTGGCTGGCCGGCGCGCGGGCGCGGCTCTTCCTCTACTGGGTTGCTGGCGCTCATTCCGCGCTCGCGGCCGTGCTGCTCTCGGCGGACTATCGCCGCGCCCGGATCCTGGCGTTCATCAACCCGGAGGCCGACCCGCTCGGCAAGGGCTTCCAGGCCATCCAGTCCCTCATCGCAGTGGGCGCCGGCGGCTGGTTCGGCAACGGGCTCGGCGGCAGCCGGCAGAAGCTCTTCTTCCTGCCGTTCCCCGCACACCGACTTCATCTTCGCGATCGTCGGCGAGGAGCTCGGCTTCGTCGGAGCCGCCGGGCTGGTGGCCTGCTTCGGCATCGTCGCCTGGCGCGGCCTGCGCGCCGCCCGGCGCGCGCCCGACGCCTTTGCGGGATTCCTCGCGGCCGGAGCGACGGCGATGATCGTCGTCCAGGCGGCGATCAACCTCTCGCGTCGTCCTCGCGCTTCTCCCGACCAAGGGCATCCCGCTTCCGTTCGTTTCCTACGGCGGCTCATCGCTCGTCGCCTGCTGGATCGCGGGCGGCCTGATCTTGAACGTGTCCCAGCACGAGGTCGCCGAACCGCATGAACCTCAACCCTCAACCCTCAACCCTCGACTTTCCGCATGAGCGAGCTCGGCGCCTTCGTCATCGCGGCCGGCGGCACGGGAGGGCACATCGTCCCCGGGCTCGCGCTCGCCCAGGAGATCCGGTCCCAGAAGCACGGCACGCTGGTCGTTTTCGTCGGCACGTCGCAGGGCCTGGAAACGCAAGCTCATTCCGGCCGCGGGGTTTCCGCTCGAGCTCGTGGACGCGTCGGGCTTCGTCGGGAAAACCCTCGGGCGCCAGCTCGGCTCGCTCGCGAAGCTCCCCAAGGGTTTCCTCGAGTCGCGAGCGCTCCTGAAGAAGTATCGGGCGCGGGTCGTCATCGGCGTCGGAGGCTACGTCTCGATGCCCGTCCTGACGGCCGCGCGCTCCGTCGGCATCCCGACGCTGATCCACGAGTCCAACGCCATCCCCGGCGCCGCCAACAAGTTCCTCAACCGCTTCGCGACCAAGACGGCCGTGGGGCTCGCCGAGACGAACACCCACCTGCGCAAGCCCGGCATCGTCACCGGCACGCCGGTCCGCTCCGAGTTCTTCGCGATTCCGCCCCTCGACCCCGCCGCGACGACGCGCCGGGTGCTGGTCATCGGCGGCAGCCAGGGCTCGCGGGTCATGAACCGGGCCGTGGCGCGCGCGGCGGTCCTTCTCGAGAAGACGGGGATCGAGGTCCTGCACCAGACGGGTGAGCAGGACCTCGTCGCCACCCGGCAGAGGTACACGCGCCTGCCGGCGAATTGGAAGCTCGTGCCCTTCCTGCCGAAGCCCTGGGAGGACATGGCGTGGGCCGACCTCGTCGTCTGCCGGGCCGGAGCGCTCACCGTCTCCGAGCTCGCCGCCGCGGGGCGGCCGTCGATCCTCGTGCCCTTCATCGGCGCCGCCTCGCACCAGGTCTACAACGCCCGGGCGCTCTACCAGAAGGGCGCGGCGGCCCTCATGGAAGAGAGGAACCTCACGGCGGAGAACCTCGCCGGCGCCATCACCGAGAAGCTGAAGGACCGCGAGAAGCTGGTCCTCATGGGCCAGAAGGCGAAGAGCCTCGCGAGGCCGGATGCGGCGAAAGATCTCGTGAAGCTGATCTTCTCCCTCGAGGGCGCGCGGTGAGATTCCTGGGTCTGCGCCGCCTCCACTTCGTGGGCGGCGGGCGGCGTGGGCATGAGCGGAATCGCCGAGATCCTCCTGCAGGCCACGCCCCTCGAGATCTCGGGCTGCGACCTCGCCCGCTCGGAGAACACGGCCCGGCTCGAGCGGCTCGGGGCGAAGATCGCGGCCGGGCACGACCCGAAACACGTCGAAAACGCCGACCTCCTCGTCATCTCCTCGGCCGTCGCGGAGTCGAGCGACGAGGTCGCGGCCGCCCGCGCCCGGGGCATTCCCGTGATCCGGCGGGCCGAGATGCTCGGCGAGATCATGCGTCTCAAGCAGGGAGTGGCCGTCGCCGGCACCCACGGAAAGACGACCACGACGTCCCTGACGGGCATGGTCCTGACCGAAGCCGGCTTCGATCCGACCATCGTGGTCGGCGGCCAGATTCACATCCTCGGGACGAACGCCCGCCTCGGGCAGGGCGAGTACCTCGTGGCCGAGGCCGACGAGTACGACCGCTCGTTTCTCGAGCTCACCCCAGTCGTGGCGGTCATCACGAACGTCGAGGCCGACCACCTCGACACCTACCGGGACCTGCCCGAGATCCTCGACGCCTTCGCGTCGTTTGCGAACCGAGTGCCGTTCTACGGGTCGGTCGTCGTCTGCGTCGACGACCCCGGCGCGCGGAGCCTTCTGCCGCGGATCAAGCGCCGCGTGGTGACGTACGGCCAGTCCCACGATGCGATGCTTCAGGCGCGCGAGACGCGTCTCGAGGCGGGAGGAACGACCTTCGAGGTCTTCGACGCCGAGCAGGGAAGGCTCGGCACCGCCCGTCTGAAGCTCCCGGGGCGGCACAACGTCGCAAACGCGCTCGCGGCGATCGCGGTCGGGCGCGAGCTCTCGATCCCCTTCGAGACGATCGCCCGGGCGCTCGAGGGCTTCACCGGGGTCGTCCGCCGATTCGAGAAGAAAGGCGAGCGCTCGGGAGTCCTCGTCGTCGACGACTACGCCCACCATCCGACGGAGATCTCGGCCACGCTCCAGGCCGCGCGCCAGGTCTATCCCGACCGCCGTCTCGTCGCGCTCTTCCAGCCGCATCTCTTCAGCCGGACCCGGGACTTTTCCGAGGAGTTCGGCCGCGCGCTGGCGGCCGCGGACGCCTCCGTCGTCATGGACGTCTATCCCTCGCGCGAAAAGCCCATCCCGGGCGTGACCGGGGCCCTCGTCGCCGACGCCGCGAAGCGCCTGAAAGGCGAGGGTTCGATCACGTATGTTTCTGACAAGAAAGAAGTTGTTGGCTGCCTGGAGCGGACCCTGATCCCCGGCGACCTGCTGGTGACGCTCGGAGCGGGCGATGTGGTCCGCTTCGGCGAGGAGTACCTGAAGCGTGGCGCGGCCCGATAAAGAACCCTCCTTTCTGCGCCGGCCGCAGGCCGTGCCGCGCAAGCGCCGCCCGGCGCTGCTCCGCGTCCTGCTTCTCGCCGCGCTCGGGCTCGCGGCCGGGGTGGGACTGCTGAGGTTCGCGGCGAGCTCGCGTTTCGCGCTCACGCGCTACGACGTCTCCGGCAACACGCGCGCCCGCACCGAGGAGATCCTCGTCGCGCTCGCGGCGTGGAAGGGGAAGAACCTCGTCGCGCTCGACCTCGAGCCTCTGGCGTCCCGCCTCGGCCGACATCCCTGGATCGAGCGCGTGACGCTCGCGAAGAGATTTCCGGACGGGCTCGCCGTCCGAGTCACGGAACGCCGGGCTCTCGCGCTCTATCGCGACGGCGAGAGCTTCTCGTGGGTCGGCGCCGACGGACGCCTCATCGCCCCCTACGATTCCCGGATCGATCGCACCGACCTACGTGATCCTGAGCGGGGATCCGCGCACGCTGCCCGAGGCCGTCGGTCTGCTCGAGGATCTGCGGCGCGAGCGACCCGAGTACTTCGCGGCGCTCTCGGAAATCGCCTCGCTCCCGGACGGTGGATTCGGTATGATGGATGCGATCTTTCGAAGGCCGGTTCGCGTTCTTCGGGCCGATGCCCCGGAGAAGGTTCGCGCGCTGCTCGAGGCGCGCAGTTTCGTGAAGAGTCGCGGGTGGGAGGCACGGGCCATCGATCTTCGTTTTGCCGATCGCGTCATCCTCGTAGGCGCCTATGGCGCAGGGAATCGTCTCTGATGATTCCCGTACGAACTTCGACGCATTTCTCCCGGTGCGGAACCCGCTGATGTCCAAACCCGAATCCTTTCTGGTCGCCTGCGACATCGGAACCTCGAAGATTTGTGTCCTGATCGGCGAACCGAACGCCGCCGGCTCGCTCGACGTGATCGGCAAGGGGGCCGCCGCGAACCGGGGCACCCGCAAGGGCAACATCATCAACGTCGACGCCACCATCGAGGCCATCAAGCGGGCCGCCGAGGAGGCGGAGATCATGGCCGGCGTCCAGATTTCCCGCTCCTGGGTGGGGATCTCGGGCTCGCACGTGCGCTCCTTCAACAGCCGGGGGGTCGTGGCCGTGGCGGGCAAGGACCGGGAGATCTCCAAGGAGGACGTGAGCCGGGTCATCGACGCCGCCCGGGGCGTGCAAATCCCTCAGGATCATGAGGTTGTGCACGTCGTGCCCCGGGACTTCGCGGTCGACGGCCAGGACGGGGTGGCGGATCCGGTGGGCATGATCGGCAGCCGGCTCGAGGTCGATGTCCACGTGGTCACGGCGCCCGTGGCGGTCACCCAGAACCTCGTCACCTGCATGAACAAGGCGGGCATCGAAGTCGTCCAGCTCGTGCTCGAACAGTTCGCGGCCGCCGAGGCCGTTCTGACGCCCGACGAGAAGGAGCTCGGGATCTGCCTGATCGACATCGGCGGAGGAACGACGGAGGTCGCGGTCTACCAGAAGGGCACGATCGTCCACACAACGGTCGTGCCGATCGGCGGCGACCACTTCACCAACGATCTGGCCGTCGTCCTCCGCGCTCCGATCACCGACGCCGAGCGCCTGAAGAAGAAACACGGGTGCGCCCTGCGCAGCGCGGTGGCCGAAGACGAGATGGTCGAAGTGCCGATGGTCGGCGGCCGCGCCCCAAAGCTCTGTCCGCGCTCGACTTTGTCCGACATCCTCCAGCCTCGGGCGGAGGAGCTGCTCGGCCTCGTGCACGAAGACATCAAGCGGCTCGGCCTCGACAAGGAGATCCGCTCGGGCATCGTGCTGACCGGCGGAGGCTCGGAGCTCGAGGGCGTCGTCGAAATCGCCGAGGGCATCTTCGATGGTCCCGTGCGGCGCGGGATTCCGTCGGGCGTCGGCGGACTGGTCGACGTCGTCTCCCGTCCGGAGTGGGCGACGGCGACGGGTCTTCTCTTATATGGTCACCGCTACAAGCCCGCCCGGCGGCGCGCCCAGGCGTTCTTTCAAGCCGCGAACTCCGTGTCTCGATTTTTGAGGGACTTTTTCTAATGGCCACGAAACGCGAACCGCGACGGAGGACAGGTCCGATGATCGAGTTCCTGGACGACGAGCCGCAGGGCAAACTCACGATCGAGCTCGACCGCGGCGACGCATCGCCCGCGACGATCCGGGTCATCGGCGTGGGCGGCGGTGGATCCAACGCGGTCAACCGGATGATCTCGGCCGGGGTGAAGGGCGTCGAGTACTTCGCCTGCAACACCGACCTGCAGGCGCTGCGCAAGTGCGCCGCGCCGAACAAGCTGCAGATCGGCGGGCGGCTGACCAAGGGGCTGGGCGCGGGCGCCGATCCCGACGTCGGTCGAAACGCCGCGCTCGAGGACCAGGACCGGCTCGCCCAGGCGGTGGCCGGGGCCGACATGGTGTTTCTGGCCATGGGCCTGGGGGGCGGGACGGGGTCCGGCGCCGGTCCGATCATCGCCAAGCTCGCGGCCGAGGCCGGGGCGCTCGCCGTGGCCGTCGTGACGAAGCCCTTCGAGTTCGAGGGCAAGAAGCGCATGCGCCAGGCCGAGCGGGCCTCGCGGGAGCTCCGGGATCACGTGGACACGCTGATCACGATCCCCAACCAGCGCCTCCTCGCCTTCGTCGAGCGCAACACGCCCCTGCAGGAGTCCTTCAAGATCGCCGACGACGTGCTTCGCCAGGCGATCCAGGGCATCTCGGACCTCATCAACTGCCCGGGCGAGATCAATCTGGATTTCGCCGACGTGCGCAAGATCATGTCGGACATGGGCCGGGCCCTCATGGGAACCGCCGTCGCCGAAGGCGAGAACCGCGCGATCCACGCGGCGCAGGCCGCGATCTCCTCGCCGCTTCTCGAGGACGCCTCGATCGAAGGCGCGCGCGGCGTTCTCATCAACATCACCGGCGGCCACGACCTCACGCTCTTCGAGGTCACCGAGGCCGCGCAGATCATCCAGCAGGCCGCCGATCCCGAGGCCGAGATCCTCTTCGGCTGCGTTCACGACGAGAAGATGGCCGGGATCGTCAAGGTCACGGTCATCGCGACGGGCTTCGACCGTCTCGAGCGCGATCTCGCCGAGATCGACCACGAGGAAGAGCCCAAGCCGCTGACCGTCGGATCCAAGCCGCTGCGCCCGCCGTTTCTCCGCGGCGACGACTCCGGCGGCTTCGGCCCGAACGCGTCTTCGCGCGACGACTTCGACATCCCGACGGTCTTGCGCCGTCAAATGGACTAGAACGTCGCTCCGCGCGCCGCTCCGGATCTGCGCCTGCGGCGCACCGTCCGGCGGCTCGCGCGGGTGCGCGCTCGACCGCCGGCCTGATCCTGCGCGGCGCGCTCCGCTCCCGCGGCGCAGACCTCCTCCCTCCCTTCGGTCGGGAGACTATCTGCGCCGCGAACGGATGTTTCCGTACGGCTGGATCTGGTGCGGCGGGCTGAGAGCTGCAGACGCCCGGCCGGGTGCCGAACTGGCCTTCTTACTGTCTCCCGCCGGCGAATCCGCGGGGGCCGTGTTTCTCCTCGCGCTCGCGTTGCCGTCGGATGCGCTTCTGGCGTCGGCGGCGCGCCTTCTCGCGCCACTTCTGGTAAGCGCGCTCGAGGCTCGGGTGGCGTTGCCGGAATCGCCGCAGGCGCCGGCGCAGCCGGGGCGAGACGAGCGAGAAGAAGAGCGCCGAGAGAAAGAAGAAGATCAGCTGCGGCATGACGGGGATGAAGACGCCGATGACGCCGAGGACGAAGAAGAGAAGGCCCAGGAGGATGTTGCGGATCCTCCGCGTGTGGATGGGTGTCGGGGGGCGGCTCGGGTTCATCGGGGGCGGAAGCCTAGCAGCTTGGGGGAAAAGAAAAGCCGCCGGGACGTCCCGGCGGCTTCGTGCGGACGTCTCGGACTCAGTGGCCGGGTGTGAGGGCCTTCTGGGTCTTCTCGGCCGCTTCCTTCGCCGCCTCGGCGGTCTTGTCCGCGGCTTCCTTCGCGGCGTCGCCCACGGCCTGAC
Source organism: uncultured Acidobacteriota bacterium (assembly GCA_963782585.1). GTDB lineage: Bacteria > Acidobacteriota > Thermoanaerobaculia > UBA5066 > Gp7-AA6 > DAHUXD01. Next base: position 130,152 of record CAWAKL010000002.1, on the reverse strand, counting down.
CGGCCTCCCGGCCTGCTGCGCCGCATCCTGCGCGGCCTCCTTCGCAACCTCGGCTCCGGCCTTGGCCGCTTCGCCGGCCGCCCGGCCGGCTTCGGCGGCGGCGTCTCCGGCCGCCCGGGCGGCGTCGACCGCGGCCTTCTCCGCTTCGGTCTGCTCGCGCCTGCGACACGCGGGCGTCAGCAGGACGAGCCCGAGTGCGGCCACGACCGCGAGAAATACGATCTTCTTCATGCTCCGCTCCTCCGTTGAGCCGGCTTTCTATCACGGCCGTTGCGGCGCGCTTGGTACGATCGGCCCTCGAAGGTGAGGGCGCGCTTTCTCTATCGGGCGTGGAAGGCCCGCTTCCGGGGGGAGCGCGGCGAGATCCGCGCGCTCCTCGCGCGGATCGGCCCGGGCGACGTCGCGGTCGACGTCGGCGCGAACAAGGGCGCCTACCTGTACTGGATGCGCCACGCGGTCGGAACGAGCGGCTCGGTGCTCGCGTTCGAACCCCAGCCCGGTCTCGCGCGCTACCTCGAGTCCGTGCGGCGGGGCATGCGATGGGAGAACGTGTCGATCCGGGAGTGCGCGCTCTCGGACGCGTCGGGGCGGCGCGTGCTTCACGTTCCGGGCTGGGAGAACTCTCCGGGCGCGTCTCTCGAGGCGGCCGTCGCCGAGCCCGGAAGCGGCGGGCGCGACCGCGAGGTCGAGGTCGACACGCTCGATCACCAGCTCGAAAGCGGGGGATGTGGCCGGGTCGCCCTCATCAAGGTCGACGTTGAAGGCCACGAGCTCGCCGTCTTTCGCGGGGCCGAGCGCACGCTGTCGACTCTTCGGCCCGCCCTCCTCTTCGAGAGCGAGTGCCGGCACCTCGCCGGCCGCACGCCGCACGAGACCTTCGCGTACCTCAGACGGTTCGGCTATCGGGGCGCGTTCTTCTCGCCAACGGGGCTCCGGCCGGTCGAAGAGTTCGACCCGTCCGTCCACCAGCGGCGCGGGCCCGGGCGCTTCTGGGAAGCGCCGGGCTACAGCAACAACTTTCTCTTCGAGGCGAAGGCCTAGCGGTCAGATCGCGTCGATTCGAATCCGGAACACGGCCCGATGGCTGCCGCCGGGCTCGACGAGCGCGAGGCCGCGGCCGGAAGTGAGCGCGGCGGTCGGCGCCGTCATCGGCTCGAGCGCGACGAAGTCCCGATCCGGCGGACCGTAGACCTGCGTGTAGCCGTAACCCTCGAGCAGGTCGACTGAGATCGCGAGACCGCCGGCGGAGATCGAAAGCGTCGCGCGCTCGTCCGCGAGAGCGAATCCGTCGTCCCAGCCCTGCTCGTCGAGAAGCGCGTCGATCGGTCCGAAGGCGTCCTCGCGGCCCGTCGGGATGCCGGAGGAGTCGAGTGCGAGCCGGCGCATCGCGGGAAGCTGGAGGCGCCACTGCCGGCGATTGTGCTGCGGAATCCGCACGTACGGGTGAAATCCGAAGGCGACGGGCACGGCCCGATCGCTCGTGGGTGTCAGCGTCGTGTCGAGCGTCAGCGCGCCGGGCGACAGCGCCGCGCGGAGCGCGAGGCGGTGGGGAAACGGGAAGATCGCGAGGAGATCCTCTCGGGCCCATTCGAGCCGGGCCTCGAGCTCCGTCGCGCCGGAGGCGACGACGGTCCAGGCGAGCTTCGACCAGGGCACGCCGTGGATCGGGAGCCCCCGGGAATCGAAGTGAAGCAGAGGCGAGGCGGGATCGAGGCGAACGTCGCGTCCTGCAGCTCGATACTCGAGACCGGCGAGCCGGTTTGCCCAGGGATGGAGCAGAGGAATGCCGGCCGTGGAGCCGCTCGCGGCGGCGGCCTCGAGGTCCTCGACGCGGCCCAGAAGCTCGACGCCGCGATGGCGGAGCGAGGCACCGAGCATTCCGAGGCTCGGAAGGAAGTCCGCCTCGAGCTCTCCCGCGAGGAGGTGACGGGCGTCCGCCGCCCGCGGCCCGGCCATGGACGAAACCTCAGCCCGGCCCGGCGGCGGCGTCACCTCCGGCCGCGGAGGTGTCCGCGAGGACGAGGGCCGCGTCCCGGCGGATCCGCCCGGCCGGGATCGTCGTGTCGCCGGCGCGCAGGCGCGCGAGCATCGGAATCTTGTCGCTGCCGGTCACGAGCCAGAGAATCCGGCGCGCGCGATTCAGGGCGGGGTAGGTGAGCGTCATCCGGCGCCTTCCCTGGTAGACGCCCGTCGTGGCGACGTCGCGATCCGTCACCTCGAGAACCGGATCGCCCGGCACGAGCGAGGCCGTGTGGCCGTCGGGCCCGAGACCGAGGTGGGCGAGGTCGAGAACCGGGGGCGAGGTCGCGAGCGACTCGAGTGTTTCGGCGTACGCGCGCGCCGCAGCCTCCAGATCGGAGGCCTCGACCGGCATGGCGTGGATCTGCGATGGAGGAAGCGGCGCGTGCGAGAGGAGGCTCTCGGTGAGGTGCGTGAGGTTGCGGTCCGGGTCGCCGGCGGGCGCCACGCGCTCGTCCACCTGGAAGACGTGCACGTTCTTCCAGGGAACATCCTCGTTCGCCAGCGCCCGCAGCATGACCCATGGGGATTTCCCGCCCGAGACCGCCATGACGAAGCAGTTTCTCGCGGCGACGGCCTCGCGGGCGTCGTAGGCGATGATCGCGGCCGCCCGGCGCGCGGTCGTTTCCGCGTCGGCGAGGATCTCGGTGTTCACGGCGTCTGGCCCTTCAGGCGGCGATAGCGGCGGATGAGAGCGGAGGTCGAGCTGTCGTGCGCGAGCTTCGGTTCGGCCGGGCTCTCGAGCTCCGGGATGATCCGCTGCGCGAGGACCTTGCCGAGCTCGACCCCCCACTGATCGAAGGAGTCGATCGACCAGATCGTGCCCTGCGTGAAGACGCTGTGCTCGTAGAGCGCGACGAGCGTGCCGAGGATCCGCGGCGTCAGCCGCTGAGCGAGAAAGGTGTTCGAGGGACGATTCCCCTCGAAGACACGGTGAGGGACGAGCCAGTCGGGAGTGCCCTCGGCCCGGACCTCGTCCGCGGTCTTGCCGAAGGCGAGCGCTTCGGCCTGCGCGAAGACGTTGGCGACGAGCATGTCGTGGTGGCGGCCGAGCGGATTCAAGGCTTCGACGAACGTCAGGAAATCGCAGGGGATCAGACGCGTCCCCTGGTGGATGAGCTGATAGAACGAGTGCTGGCCGTTGGTCCCGGGCTCGCCCCAGTAGACGGGGCCCGTGTCGGCCTGGACGGGCGTTCCGGCGAGCGTGACGTGCTTGCCGTTCGACTCCATCGTGAGCTGCTGCAGGTAGGCGGGAAAGCGCTTCAGGTACTGGTCGTAGGGCAGAACGGCGACGGTCTGCGCCCCGAAGAAATCGGTGTACCAGACGGTGAGCAGGCCCAGGATCACCGGCAGGTTCTTCGCGAACGGCGCCGTGCGGAAGTGTTCGTCCATCGCGTGGAAGCCGGCGAGCATGTCGCGGAAGCCCTGCGGGCCGACCGCGAGCATGGTCGAGAGGCCGATGGCCGAGTCCATGGAATAGCGTCCGCCGACCCAATCCCAGAACTCGAACATGTTGGCCGTGTCGATCCCGAACTCCGAGACCTTCTCGGCGTTCGTCGAAACGGCGACGAAGTGTTTGGCCACGGCCCTGGGGTCGCCCCCCAATCCGCGGAGGGCCCAGTCGCGGGCGGTGTGCGCGTTGGTCATCGTCTCGAGCGTCACGAACGTCTTCGAGGACACGATGAAGAGGGTCTCGGCCGGGTCGAGGTCCCGCGTCGCCTCGGCGAAGTCGTTGCCGTCGACGTTGGAGACGAACCGGAAGGTCATCGAGCGCTCGCTGTAGTCGCGCAGCGCCTCGTAGGCCATCACGGGCCCGAGGTCGGAGCCGCCGATGCCGATGTTGACGACGTTCTTGATCCGCTTGCCCGTGTGCCCGGTCCAGGCGCCGCTGCGGACGCGGTCGCAGAAGGCCGACATCTTGTCGAGGACGGCGTGGACCTGCGGGACGACGTTCTGCCCGTCGACGACGATGGAGCTGCCCTTCGGCGCGCGGAGCGCGACGTGGAGGACCGCCCGGTTCTCCGTGACGTTGATCTTCTCCCCGCGGAACATCGCGTCGATCCGTTCGCGCAACCCCGACTCTTCGGCGAGCTGCAGAAGCAGGGGGAGTGTTTCGTCGGTAATCCGGTTCTTGGAGTAGTCGCAGAAGAGGCCGGCGGCTTCGAGCGTGAGGCGTTCGCCGCGTCCCGGGTCGTCGGCGAAGAGCTTGCGGAGGTGGAGGTCCCGGATCTTCGCGTGGTGCGCGCCGAGGGCCTTCCACGCGGGGCGCGAGCCGAGCGGCAGGATCGCGGTCATCGTCCGACCTCCTTGGGCTGGGGAACGTGCAGCGAGGCGTCCACGATCGCCTGCGCCTCGCGCAGGATCTGGTCCAGGTGCGCCCGATCGCGGAAACTCTCGGCGTAGATCTTGTAAATGTTCTCGGTGCCCGAGGGCCGGGCCGCGAACCAGCCATTGGGGGCGACGACTTTCAGGCCGCCGATCGCCGCGCCGTTGCCCGGCGCCTTCGTCAGCTTCGCGGTCACCGGCTCGCCGGCGAGCGTCGCGGCCGCGACCGATTCGGGCGAGAGCTTTCCGAGCCTCGCCTTCTCCTCCGGTGTCGCGGGAGCGTCGACCCGCATGTAGACGGGGGAGCCGAACTCCTCGGCGAGCGAGCGGTAGAGCTCGCCGGGGTCCTTCCCCGTCCGCGCCGTGATCTCGGCGGCGAGGAGGTTGGGCGCGATGCCGTCCTTGTCGGTCGTCCAGACCGTTCCGTCGCGGCGGAGGAAGGAGGCACCGGCGCTCTCCTCGCCTCCGAACCCGAGCGCTCCGGAGAGCAGGCCGTCCACGAACCACTTGAAGCCCACCGGGACCTCGACGAGCGGGCGCTTCAAGCGGGCCGCGACGCGGTCGATCATTCCGCTCGAGACGAGCGTCTTGCCCACGGCGGCGGTGGCGGGCCAGCCGGGACGATTGGCGAAGAGGTACGCGATCGCCGCCGAGAGATAGTGATTGGGCTCGAGGAGCCCGTGTCCTCGCGTCACGATCCCATGGCGGTCGGCGTCGGCGTCGTTCGCGAACGCCACGTCGAAGCGGTCTTTGAGCGAGACGATGTTGGCCATGGCGTAGACGGAGGAGGGATCCATGCGGATCTGGCCGTCCCAGTCGAGCGTCATGAAGCGAAACGTCGGATCGACGATGGGATTCACGACCTCGAGGTTCAGCTCGTAGCGCTCGGCGATGGCGCCCCAGTACGCGACGCTCGCGCCGCCGAGGGGGTCGACGCCGAGCTTGAGGCCGCTCGACCGGATGAGCTCGAGGTCCGCGATCGACGGCAGGTCGGCGACGTAACGGTCGAGGTACGGATGGGCATGGACCGTCTTCGCATGGCGCGCCTTCTCGTACGGCACGCGCGCAACGCCCTTCAGGCCGTCGGCGAGAAAGGCGTTGGCCTTGTCCTCGATCCACTTCGTGGCATCGGTATCCGCCGGACCGCCGCTCGGCGGGTTGTATTTGAAACCGCCGTACCTGGGCGGGTTGTGCGACGGCGTGATCACGATCCCGTCCGCGAGGCCGTCCTTGCGGCTGCGGTTGTACGTCAGGATGGCGTGCGAGACGACCGGCGTCGGCGTGTACCCCCCGGCCGCGTCCACACAGACGTCCACGGAGTTCGCCGCGAGCACTTCGATGGCGCTCGCCAGCGCCGGCTCGGAAAGAGCATGCGTGTCGATCCCGAGATAGAGCGGCCCGTCGTAACCCTTCTGCTTCCGGTAGAGACAGATCGCCTGCGTGATCGCGAGGATGTGGGCCTCGTTGAAGCTCGCGTCGAACGATGAGCCGCGATGCCCGGACGTGCCGAATGCCACGCGCTGCGACGGCAGGAGAGGGTCCGGAGTCTCGGTGTAGTACGCCGTGATGAGCTTCGGTACGTTGACCAGGTCCGAAGGCTCGGGCGGCTTGCCGGCGCGCGGGTCGATGGCCATGAGCAGGACGAAAGGTATCGCAGACGGGAGAAGTTGAGCGTTAAGCGTTCAGGGTTGAGCGTGAAGGCCGCTCGCCGAACCGGCAACCTCGTGAGTGACTCTCAACGCTCAACGCTTAACTCTCAACCTTCCTAGAAGTACCCGAGCTCGATCGCCTTCAGCATCGCCCGGTTGCGGTCGCGGACCCCGAGCTTCTGCAGGATGTTGTGGACGTGATTCTTGACAGTGCCCTCGACGACGCCGAGCGCTTCGCCGATCTCGCGGTTGGAGAGACCGGCCGAGAAGAGGCGCAGGACCTCGCGCTCGCGGCCGGTCAGCGGCTCAGGGATCTCGGAGGCCTCGAAGGTCTTCGGCGACTCGGCGAGGCTGCGCAGCGCGCGGTCGGTCATGCCCGGCTGGATGAGACGGCCGCCGGCGGCCACTTCGCGGATCGCCTCGGTCAGACGCTCGAACGTGACGTCCTTCAGCAGGAATCCGCGCGCCCCCGCCCGCAGCGCGTCGAGCAGGAGAGCGTCGTCGTCGAACGTCGTCAGAATTAGGGTGGGCGGCAGCCGGCCCTGCGCCGACAACGCCTGGAGCACCTCGAGGCCGTTCTTCTTCGGCATCCGGATGTCGAGGAGGAGGACGTCCGGCGCGGCATCCGCGACGGCGGCGACGGCCGCTTCGCCGTCGGAGGCTTCCCCCGCCACCTCGAGATCGCCCGCGTAGGCGAGCAGGCTCTTCAGCCCTTGCCGGACGATCGTCTGGTCCTCGACGAGAAAGATCCGGATCCGGCCGGACGACGCCGGCTTCACGGCACCCATACGCGGGCCTCGAATCCGGGCGGGCCCGGAAAAACGCTCAGCCGTCCCTGCAGCGCCACGAGCCGCTCGCGCATGCCCGCGAAACCGTTGCCCTCGGCGAGCGCCGGCGCGCCCTGACCGTCGTCGCGGACCGTGAGGTCGAGGCCGCCGTCCCGCAGGACGAGCTCGATCCAGAGGTTGCTCGCTCCGGAGTGACGGATGGCGTTCGTGACGCACTCCTGCGCGCAGCGCAGGATCGTCAGGGCTCTCTCGGCGTCGACCGGCGGCAAATCCTCCGGGACCCGGAGGTGGATTTTCGGGTGCGGGATCGCAGCGACGAGGGCCGCGAGCGAGGAGGAGAGGTCCGTGGCGTCGTCCTTGCGCAGGCGACTCACGACCGAGCGCACTTCGGCGAGCGTCGTACGCGTCAGCGCCCGGGCCGTGTCGAGGGAATCCGTTCCCTGCGGCGCGGCGGTCCCGCGCTCGAGCACGGCCGCTTCGAGGTTCAGCGAGAGAGCGCTCAGGTGGTGGCCGAGGACGTCGTGGAGCTCGCGGGCGATGTGCAGGCGCTCGGCCGCGCGGCTGCCGTGGATCGCGAGCTCGCGCGTGGCGAGCAGCTCCCGGTTGGCGAGGGCCAGCTCCTCGCGGGCCGCGCTCGCCCTCCGCATGAGGTGCGCCGCGAGGACCGCGAACGCCTGCAGTCCCGCGAGCGCGAGCGTGTTCGCAAACCAGATGGAGAGCGGGATCGAGTGCTTCGGCTGGTTGAAGGAAAAGGGAACCATGATGAGGCCGAAGGCCAGGGTCTGCGCCGCGATCCACGTGACGACGCGCTTCAGGCTCAGGATCTGCGCGGCTTCCCAGGCCACGAAGACGAGCGGCAGGCCGCCGAGGTGCGATGGCCACCAGCGGTTGACGAAGACGACCGAGACGCTCGCGACGACGAGCAGGGCGAGGATCATGCCTCGCCGCTCGGGATGCTGCCGCCACGCCAGGGCGGAGGCGGCGATGCCGGTGATGAAGCCGACGACCCAGACCCAGAGGCAGTAGTCCGAGAAGAGATCGCGCTCCTTCGCGTACTTGGCGAGCACGGCGACGCCGATCACCGCCCAGGTGACCAGGCTCGTGACGCGGAGGGCGCGGGTGATGCTCACGCCCGGAATTCTAGGAGAATCGCCGGGCCCGCAACCGTATCGAAAGGTACAGACGCGGGATGTGCCTTCGGGTACTGGGCGGCGGTCTCCTCCGGAGGGCAAGATCTCCACCCGACAGAGGAGGATGCATATGGCCCCGATCTTCGCCCTCGCTGCTTTGTTTTCTCTCGCCCCGTCCGCGTCCGCCGAGGATCGCTCCGCGATCGAGGCGACGATCGGCCACTACTTCAAGGCCGGCGACACGGCGAGCTCGAGCGAGCTGCGCCAGGCCTTTCACCCCGCCGCGATGATGTTCTTCGTCAAGGACGGCGCGCTCTCCGGCGTCTCGCAGCCGGAGTGGTGGGCGCGCTCGGACGCGAACAAGACGCCGACGGCCGCCCTGTCGCGACAGATCCCGGTAGTGGACGTCGCCGGCGATGCGGCTTTCGCGAAAGTGATCTCGGTGTATCCGACGCACCGCTTCGAGGACTACATGGCGCTCATGAAGATCGACGGCCGCTGGTGGATCGTCGGAAAGACGTTCCACCGGACCGTGCCTCCCGATGCGCCGGCGCCCGCGGCCGCCGCGGTGTCCGCCGAACGCGACGCGATTCGCGCGACGCTCGAAACGCTTCACCGCGCGCTCGCCGACAACGATGCGGAGCTCGTCGCGAGCGTGACGGATCCGCGCGCCATGGCATACACGCTGCTCGAAGGGAAGCTCGTGGGGATCTCCGCGGCCGAAGGGCAGGCGCGTCTCGCGGCGCGGAAGGCCGCCGGCGAAACGGCGAAGGCCACGCGGCGGATTGTCGCGGTGGACTCCGAAGGCGACGCGGCGGTGGCTCGGCTGGAGCACGATCTCCCGACGGGACGGTGGATCGACTACGCTTCCCTGCTGAAGGTGGGTGGGCAATGGACGATCGTGGGCCTTCTGTACGCGAGACAAGGCGCCGGTCAATGAGCGAGGTGCTCGCCGGCACGCGGCGCGACTTCCTGAGGATCTCCGCCGTTTCGGCCGGGGGGCTCGTCCTCGGCGTCCGCTTTGCGCGAGCCGCCGAGGAGCCGTCCGGTGACTTTCGGCCGAACGCGTGGGTGCGCATCGATCCATCCGGCAAGGTCACCCTCACCGTCGACAAGTCGGAGATGGGGCAGGGCGTGCGAACCTCGCTGCCCATGATCCTCGCCGAGGAGCTCGAGGTCGACGTCGACAAAGTCGAGCTCTTCCAGGCCTCGCCGGGGCCCGAGTTTCAGGACATGGGCACCTACGGGAGCCGCAGCACGCGCACGCTCTGGATGCCGCTCCGCACCGCGGGCGCCGCCGCGCGGGAGATGCTGATCGCGGCCGCGGCCGCGCAGTGGGGCGTTGCGGCATCGGCGTGCCGGGCCGAGAACGGCCGCGTGCTCCACCCCGAATCGAAGCGGAGTCTGGGCTACGGGGAGCTCGCCGCCGCGGCGAGCCGTCTGCCGGTGCCCGCGTCGCCTTCCCTCAAGCCGAAGTCGCAGTGGCGCCTGATCGGAAAGGACCGCCTCCGCGTCGACGCACCGCGCATCGTGGCCGGCGAGCCGCTCTTCGCCTCCGACGTGCAGCGGCCCGGCATGAGGGTCGCGAGCGTGGTCCGCTGCCCGGTCGTCGGCGGCAAGCCGAAGTCCTGGGACGAGACGAAGGCGAAAGCGGTGCCGGGCTTCCGGCTGGTCGCGCCGGTTTCCACGGGGCTCGCCGTCGTCGCCGACGACACCTGGGCGATGCTGTCCGCGCGCGAGGCCCTCGAACCGACCATCGTGTGGGACGAGGGCCCGAATGCCGCGATCGGCTCGGCGGAAGTTCTGGCCGGCCTGCGCGCGGCGTTCGAGAATCCGGCGCTCGGCGGCGCGCTCACGCGGGGATCCGATGCGGCGGCGGGGCTCACGGCGGCCGCGCGGAAGCTCGAGGCCGAGTACTTCTATCCCTACCAGGCGCACGCGCCCCTCGAGACCATGAGCGCCGCCGCCGACGTGAAGGCGGGGCGCTGCGAGATCTGGGCCGGGAGCCAGGCCCCGAACCGGGTGCAGACCGAAGCGGCGAAGGTGCTGGGAATTCCCGAGTCGGCGGTGACCGTCAACGTCACGCTCCTCGGCGGAGGCTTCGGCCGCCGGGGCCGCGTCGACTTCGCCCTCGACGCCGTGGAGTGCTCTCGCGCCGCGGGCGCTCCCGTGCGGATCATCTGGACGCGCGCGGACGACATGCGCAACGGAGACTTCCATCCCATTTCCCTCCACCGGCTCACGGCCGGGCTCGACGCCTCGGGCGAGCCGTCGGCATGGCGCCATCTGGTCTCGGCGCCCGCGTGGCCGGTGGCGACCGCGGCGCTCTCCGGGGAGGCGCTGCGCGGCTCCCTGCGGGGAGCCTACGATCTTCCGTACGCGATCCCGGCGCTCGAAGCGAAGAACTTCGTGGCGACCACGCCCGTGCGGGTGAGCTCCTGGCGCAGCGTGCAGCACAACCACAACGTCTTCGCCGCCGAGTGTTTCTTCGACGAGGTCGCGCTCGCCGCGGGTAAAGACCCGGCCGCGTACCGGCTCGAGCTCCTCCGGCGCGAAGCCGTCGTTCCGGCCGGGCGCGAGGGCACGCCCGTCGACCGGGCGCGTCTCGCGGCGGCGCTCGCGCTCGTTCTGGAAAAGGCGAAGTGGTCGAGCAAGCTTCCCGCCGGCCGCGGCAAGGGAGTGTCCTGCGCGTCCTACGACGGCCGGACGCCGGCCGCGGTCGTCGCCGAGGTGACGGTTGGCCCGTCCGGCGAGTGGCGCGTGGATCGCATCGTCTGCGCCATCGACTGCGGGGTGCCGATCAATCCGCTCGGCATCCGCGCGCAGGTCGAGGGCTCGGTGGCGTGGTCGCTGTCGGCGCTCTCTTCCGAGATCACGCTCGAGCGCGGGCGTGTCGTGCAGGCGAACTATCGCGACTTTCCGATCCTGCGTTTCAAGGACATGCCGAAGGTCGAGACGCACATCGTTCCGAGCGAGGCCGCCCCCACCGGCACCGGCGAACCTCCGGGACCGATCACGACGGCGGCCGTCGCGAACGCGCTCTCCGCGGCATGCGGGCGGCGCGTGCGCCGGATCCCTGTGCGTGCGAACGACCTGAAAGGAGCCTGACGTGGCGCGCTACACGATCGACGTCAACGGGAAAAAGCGGGAGATCGAAGCCCCCGCGGACATGCCGTTGCTCTGGGCTCTGCGCGACCGCCTCGGCCTGACGGGCACGAAGTACGGCTGCGGCCTCGGCGTCTGCGGCTCGTGCACTGTGCACATCGGAGGAGAAGCCGTGCGCTCCTGCCAGACGGCGGTTTCCGCCGTCGGCGCCGGGCGCGTCACGACGATCGAAGGCCTCGCGGCCCAGGGCCTGAAGCAGGCCTGGATCGCCGAGGACGTTGCCCAGTGCGGGTTCTGCCAGGCCGGCCAGATCATGCAGGCGGCGGCATTGCTCGGCCGTACGCCGAAGCCGGACGACGAGGAAATCGGCGCCGCGATGAACGACAGCCTCTGCCGCTGCGGCACCTACCTGCGCATCCGCGCCGCGATCCGGCGGGCGGCGGAGATCGAAGGGAAGTATTACTAGCCGTCGCTGCGCGCTGCGCTGCGGGTCTGCGCCCCTTGGGGCGCACCGCCGGTCGGCTCGCCCAAAGGGGCTCGACCGACCGGCTGACCCTTCGCTTCGCGCTTCGCTCCCGCGGCGCGGACCTCCCTCCCTTCGGTCGGGAGACTCCGCCGTGCTTCGCACGGCGTTCCCTACTGCTGAGGGCCTGCCTTCGGTGGTCGGGACTCCGCGCCGCGAACGGATGAGACAGTTCCGCGTGACGAGTCTCGGAGTACCCTTTGCGCAGGGGGTTCCTAATGCAGTTGTCGGTCCGTCGGCCGGGGTGTTCGCCCTGGCATTGGTGACGAGCGTGCTCGCGGCTTCCCCCGTCCCCTTCTGGGGCGCGAAAGAGTCCTCTCCCGTCGGCACGGATCCGGCGAAGCTGAAGCCGGGCGAGTTCGTCTGGAACGCCGCCGCGGCGCCGGAGGGGCCGCTCGTGATCGTGGTCAGCCTTCCGGAGCAGATTGCGCGGGTCTACCGCAACGGCCTGCAGATCGGCGTCGCGAAGGTCTCGACGGGAAAGCCGGGCCATGTCACGCCGACGGGCATCTTCACGATCCTCAACAAGGACAAGGACCACCGCTCGAAGACCTACGACAACGCGCCGATGCCGTATTCCGAGCGGCTGACCTGGGACGGCATCGCCCTGCACGCCGGGGGAGTTCCGGGCTATCCCGAATCGCACGGCTGCGTGCACATGCCGACGCGCTTCGCCGAGCTGCTCTTCGGAATCACGAGCGTCGGGATGACGGTCGTGATCGCCAACAACGTCAGCGCGCCGGTGGAGGTGTCGCACCCGTCGTTCCTTTCGCCGGTCTCGGCCAAAGGCGTTCCGGATGGACAGCCGCGGCTCAGCGGCGACGCCGAGATGCGTTGGGAGCCCGCCGCGTCGCCGGCCGGGCCGGTGACGGTCGTCGTCAGCGCAGCGGACCAGCGCATTCTCGTCATGCGCAACGGCGTCGAGATCGGCCGCGCGAAGATTACCGTCCAGACTCCGGGGGAGCCGCTCGGGACCGAGGCCTTCGTCCTGAAGGCCGATGTCGCCGCACCGGCGAGCGCGAGGAGCCCGGGCGGTGCGCTCTGGACCGGAATCGCCCTGACGGGTTCGGGCGTAGGAGCCGGCGCACCGATGGATCTGAAAGACGCGGCGCGCGTCGGTGTGCCGCCCGCCTTCGCAGCCGAGGTCGTGAAGATCCTCGAGCCGGGCGCGACGCTCTACGTGACGGACGCGCCGGTGCTCGCGGAGACGACGGGTCCGAAGCTCAACGTCGTCAACTCGGATCCGCCTTCGGCGGCGCCTTCGTCTCCTCCGAAGCCCTGAGGAACTCCGAGCGGGCGAGCCAGTCGGCGTCAGGGTAGTAGGCGACGACGAGCGAGCCGTTCTTGATCGTTTCGATCAGCGTCTTCGCGAACTCGGGCCGGACCGCGGGGCAGCCCCAGCTCCGGCCGAGGCGTCCCTGCGAGGCGATGATCGCGTCGTTCACATAGTCGGCGCCGTGCACGACGATCGCACGGTCGCGCGCGTGATCGTTGAAACCCGGCTCGAGACCGTCGAGACGCAGGGACAGGCCGTGCTGTCCCTGGTAGGTTTCGGCGGCGAGGAAGACGCCGAGGCTCGTCATGCGGCTTCCCTCGCGGTTGGAAAACCGCTGGGTCGCGTTCTCGCCGCTGCCCTTGCCGTGCGCCACGCGCTCGGTGTATCGCACGCGCCGGCCGGGCACATCGATGACGAAGAGCCTCGGTTCGGTCGAGGGACGGGAGTAGTCGATCACGGTGAGGACATCGTGTCGGCCCACGGTCCCGGAAGCGACGGCGTGGCGCCAGGCCGAAAGCCCCGCCTGGAGCGCGGCGTGAGAGGTCCGGGGGACCTGAAGCTCGAGGGCCTCCCGCGAAGGAGCGGCAACGAAAAGGCTTACGGCCAGCAGAAGAATGGTCGGCATGCGTGGGGCTCGCACCCGGAACAATCCGCGGGGCCGGGTATTCCCGGCGGGGTCAGCGGACCAGGCTCGTCAGGACGTCCCGAAGCCGCTCTCCGAAGCCCGCCGTGAGAGACCACGGGCTCGGCTGCCGGACGATGTGGAGCGTCCCGCGCTTCTCGAGCACCTCGTAGGAGCTGCGGCCGCCCTTCTCCCGATAGAAGCGGATCGTCGCCCAGGCCTTGCCGACGCGCAGCTTCTCGAGCGTGATCTCCGGCAACCACTCGGGCAGTTGCGGGTCGACGATGAGGAGGCGCAGCGGCGCGTAGGGGTAGAGGCCGAGCAGCGCCTGCAGGAAACAGAAGAGCGCCGAAGCGGACCAGGCCTGCGGCGAATTGGATCGCGGGTAGAGCGCGGGAAATGGAAGGGCCTCGCTGCGTGCATGCCCGCTGAGAACCTCGGGCAGGCGATGGAGGTCGAAGAGGGCCGCCGCCTCGAACTGGGCCCGCGCGAGAGTCTCGAGGGGACCCGAGAGGCCGTAGCGGAAGAAGCCCAGCGCGAACGTCCCCTGCTCGACGGGCCACACCGAGCCGCGGTGGTAGCTGTAGGGGTTGTAGGCCGGGTTCTCGGACGAAAGCGTGCGCACGCCCCATCCGCTGAAGAGATCCGGCGCCATCAGGCGCGACGCGACGCGCTTCGCCCGGGAAGAGTCGAGAATGCCCGCGGCCAGGCAGTGGCCGGCGTTGGACGCGATGGCCCGGATAGGGCGGCCGTCCGGCCCGAGCCCCATCGCGAGATAGCCTTCCCGCTCCATCCAGAACGCGTCGTTGAAGCGCTTCTTCAGCTCCTGTGCCTCGTGAAAGAGCCGGCGGGCTTCGTCCCGGCGGCGAAGCCACCAGAGGACCTCCGAAAGATGCAGCTTGGCGGCAAAGGCGAACGCCTGCTCTTCGCACGTGGCGATCGGCGGGCTCACCGGCTTGCCGTGCTCGTCGACGATCGCGTCGCCGGAGTCCTTCCAGCCCTGGTGCCGGACACCCTGCGAAGAGCGCGTTCGATAGTCGTAGAAACCGTCCCGGTCGCGATCCGAAAAACGCTCGAGCCACGCGAGCGCCTCGAGCGCGGGATCCACGAGCGCGGCGGCGAGCTTGCGGTCTCCGGTCCAGTGCCAGAGCTCCGAGACGACGAAGGGATAGAAACCCGACGTCGTGACGGACCCGTAGTAGCGGGCGCGGGGATTCTGCCCGAGCATCTCGAGCGGCCCCGTGTGCGCTTCGTGAAGCATTCGCCCGGGCTCCTCGTCCCGCCACGCATCGACCTTGCGGCCCTGCCAGCGGGGGAGCTCCTCGAGCGTGCCGCGCATCATCTCCGGCCCGAGAAGCGCGCTCTGCCAGGACGCCGTGAGCGTGTCGCGGCCGAAGAGCGCGATGTAGATCGGAAGTCCCGCCGCCATCGTCCAGGCGCGGTCACCGTGGTCGAGGTCGTAGAGCCGGAGGGCCGCGAGGTCGTGCCGGGCCCGCTCGAGAGCGGCGACGACGACCGGCGCGAGCGTTCCGCTCTCCTTCGTGCGCAACCCCGTCGATTCCCGCAGGAAGATCCGGCGCTTGCGCTCGTACTCGTCGGGCTCCGTTTCGGGCCAGCACCGCTTCGGAGTCGGGAGCGCTTTGCCCTCGAGAACGGGAATCCACCGGATGCAGCTGCGCCAGGTCCCGCCGGGAGGCAGATCGACCGCGAACCCGATGCCGTTGCGAAGGCGCCGAGGCGCGGAGGCGCTCCGCTCGACGGCGAGACGGAGGCCCCGGCGGAGACGGCGGCGGGCCGCGGACGAAGCGCGCGCGGACTTGCTCGCGACGATCTCGGCCTCGAGGGAAAGCACGCCGCCGCGGCGGCCGCGAGGCGTCCAGTGTCTCCGGACCCGGGCCGGACGCCGGGGGCCATCGCGCAGCTCGGTCGCGTCGGCGAAGTCGCCGTCGGCCTCGATCGCCAGCTGGAAGCGGCTGCGCCTTTCGGAGAAGTTCGTCAGCTCGATGTCCTCGTGGACGCCTTCCCCGACGACGCGGGCGATCCGGACCTCGAGCGTGCTCTGCGAGAGCAGGGGCTGGCTCCCGCTGCCCGTGTCGCGAGGCCGGGAGGGCGCCTGCGGCGGGCGCAGCACGTAGTAGCCGAGCCACCGGTGCTGCTCGACGTTCGAGAGCGCGACGGGTTGGGGCGGGCAGCCCGCGACGGACAGCCGGTATCGCGAGAGCATGCGGGTCTCGTGCACGATCAGGCCGCGTTCGCCGGAGCCGTCGAGGAAACCATCCCGCCCCATCGCGAGCACGGTTCGGCCTCGACTCGCGTGAAGCGTGTCGTCGCGCGGGCGCAGCCTCACGAGGTCGGCGCTCGGACCGATCAGCGACTCCAAAGCGGGGGGGACCCCCGCGCCCCCCGCCGCCGCCACAACAGGGTGGCCGCCGCCGACAGAGCCGCCGCGGCGAGCCAGCCTCCCCAGGCGGTCCCGAGGCGTTCGCGCGAGCGCCCGTCGAACCGGCCGTGCGCCGCCCAGCTCCCGGAGACCGGCGCATAGAGGTTGTGCGCACGCTCGGGGTCCTCGGGCTCGTCCGTCTGCTGCGCCTCGTACCCGGTGCGCGCGAGGTAACGGTCGAGGAGTCCCGGGAACATCTTGTCCCCGACGATCGCCTTGACGGTGGGAAAGCCGACCTGCACCTCCCGCCGATTTCCCGAGGCGGCTCGGAAAATGGCTTCGGCCGCCACCTCCGGCTGGAAGACGGGAGGCACCGGTTGCGCGCGGCCGGGCAGGCGCGACTTGACCCAGTCGAACTGCGGGGTGTTGAGCGCGGGCAGCTGGACCATCGTCACGTGCACGCGGGCGCCCTCGTGCAGGAGCTCCGCGCGAAGCGAGTCGCAAAACCCCTGCACCGCGTGCTTGGCTGCGCAGTACGCCGACTGGAGCGGAATTCCGCGGTAGGCCAGCGCCGAGCCGATCTGCACGATCGTCCCCTCGTCGCGGGGCAGCATCCGGCGAAGCGCCGTCAGGGTGCCGTAGACGACGCCGAGGTACGTGACGTCGGTGACGCGTCGAAACTCGTCGGGGCTCATCGCGATGGCGGGGGAGAAGACGGAGACCATGGCGTTGTTGATCCAGACGTCGATCGGCCCCAGCTCCGTTTCGACCGCGACCGCCGCGGCTTCGAGCTGCTCGGCGGACGAGACGTCGGTCGGGACCACGACCGTCTTCGCGCCGAGGTCCTCGAGCTCCCGCCGCGTCGCCTCGAGCCGTCCGGGGTCGCGGGCCAGCACGCCGATCGACGCACCGGAGTGCGCGAACCGGCGGGCGGTGGCGCGGCCGACGCCAGCCGAGCCTCCGGTGATCACGACGACTTTGCGGCCGCGTGGCGGACATGGCGGGGACCTCCGATCGGCGTACAGCATCGAAACAATGCATGGGGCGTGCCGCCGAACTGTTCGCGGCTGTTGACGTATCCTTCGGCGTCGCCATGAGCTCACCGCCCGAGCCGGGTCCGGCCGCCCACCACGGCCCGCGGCCCGCGCGCCGCGTCCTCCGGATTGTCCTGTTCGCTCTCGGCGTCGGCGTCCTGGTGGCGGTCCTGGCGATCGCGGGCTGGGGCTCCGTGGCCGCCAACCTCTCGACGATCGGCTGGTGGTTTCCCGTGATCGTCGTCGGCTACGGGCTCGCGGAGCTCGCGTTCACCTGGGGCTACCAGGTCATCATCGGCCGCCGCCGCCACGGGCCGGTGCGCTTCGGCGACACGTTCGCGGCGTACATGGCCGCCTGCTTCGTCAACTACTTCACGGCGGTCGGGGGAGAGCCCGTCCGGGCCAGCCTGCTGGCGGGAAAGATCGGCTATCCGCGGGCGCTCGCGACGGCCACGGTCCACCGGCACGCCGAGATGACCTCGCAGTTCGTGTTCCTGCTCGTCGGCGGGGTCGTGAGCCTCGTCCACTTCGAGCTTCCCACGGCGCTGCGCATCGCCGCCCTCGGTGGCCTGGTCTTCCTCGGCGCCGTGATTCTCTGGATGACGATCGCCCTGCGACATGGAGCGTTCGTCGCGCTGCTCGACCGGTTCGGCCGGGGGCCGCTGCGCCGGCTCGCGCGATTCCGCCCGACGGCCGCGCTCCTCGACGAGCGCATCGGCGAGATCTACGAGCGCCGCCAGGAGCACTTCCTGGAGTCCGCGGGCTGGTGCTTTCTCGGATGGTGCGGCGGTTTTCTCGAGACCTGGGTCGTCATGCGGCTGCTGTCGCCGGAGGCCGGCCTCTTCGAGGCGCTCGCCGTCGAAACGCTCGCGATGCTGATCAACACCGTGCTGTTCTTCATTCCGGGGCGCATCGGAACGGCCGAGGGCGTGCGCACCGCGCTGTGGGTCCTCGTCGGGTTCTCGGCCGCCGAGGGCATCGCGTACGGCCTGGTGCGGCGGGCGCGCGAGCTGCTCTGGCTGGCCCCGGGCATGGTCGTCCTCCTGAAGCATCACGTGCTCGACATCCGGCACCTGCACCTGAATCCGGAAGCCGACGCGCCCGCGGGCCCCGTGGCGCAGCACCCGCCTCTGCCGTCCTGAGCGGGCTACGGTTTCCGGGCGGCCCAGATGTTCGCGTGGCCCTGGGCGTAGCGCTCGGTGAACGCCCGGGTGTCCATGATCGGAGTCAGGCCGCCGGTGTCGTCGAGGGCGTGCGGCGCGTACCCGAGCTCCGCCAGCACGCCCCAGAACGCTTCGGGGCTCGCTCCGGCGCCGCGGAGCTGCGTGGGCGAGAACTCGATGAACATGCCCACCGGCGCGCTCGCCGCGATGAGCCGCCGCATCCCCTGGAGCGCCCGGACTTCCGCGCCCTCGACGTCCATCTTGACGACGTCGACGCGGGTGACCTGATTCGCTTCGCACCAGGAGTCGAGCGAAACGACCGGCAACTCCAGCGTCTCCGAAGGAACGCCCGAGTCGAACGGGTGGGTGCGGCTCTCGGCGCGATCCCGCCCGCTGCTGTAGAAGGTCACGGTTCCGTTCGCGTCCCCGACGGCGGAGGTCTCGATCCGGACGTTCGGAGCCGGGAACGTCCGGATCCGGTCGCGGAGCACGGCCGAGCAGAAGGGATCCGGCTCGAAGGCGTAGACACGGCCCGCGGCTCCGACGAGGCGGGAGAAGACCTCCGTGTAGAAGCCCACATTGGCACCGATGTCGAAGACCGTCATTCCGGGCGCGACGTGGGCCTCGAACAGCCGCTGCTCGGGCGCCTCTCCGAGTCGTTTGCCGAGCAGATAGAGCTTCGTATAGAGGCGACGGCCCAGGGCCGTGCTGCGGAGGGGCTCGGACGTGAGCGCCCGCGTCACGAAAAACCCGACGCGGCGGAGGACCGGGCTTTCGTGAATCAGCCGCCGGGGCGAGAACCACTGCGCTTTCACGCGCGGAATCTATCGCGCGCCGGAACTCCGATGAAGCAGAATAGGCAGCCATGAAAGCCGAGCGATTCCTCGGGAAGGCCGCTCTCCTCACCGTGGCGGCTGCCGGCCTGCTCCTCGTCGCGTGCGCGAAGAACAATCCGCAGACTCAGTCTTCGGGGGCGCTCGTCGAGGCCCTGGGCGTCACGAGACTCCAGGCGCAGGATCCCAGGGCGCTCGCCGACTGGTACTCGACCCGATTCCGCCTCACCTTCCAGCCGGACGGCGGAGGCTACCTCAGCAAGGACGACACGTCCCTCGGTCCGATCACCCTCGCGATCGGCCCGGCTCCGGCGGGGCAGGCCCCGAGCCCGATCGACATCTTCTTCTTCGTGCGCAACCTGGATCGCGTGCTCGGGCAGCTGTCCGACGTCGGCACCTCGCCCCGTCGGATCGACACCGACGAGCACGGCCGCCCGAAGGCCCTCGTTCTCGACCCCGAAGGCAACCGCATCGAGCTCGTTCAGCGCTGAGTCCCGCCGCTTCCCCGAAGATCGCGCCCACATCGCAGGAGGACACATGGATCCGGGCAACCGACAGGTGCTGAGCGACGCTCCGCGCACGATGGCCCTGAGCGAAGACCTTCACGCCCTCCCGCCGCCGGAAGCGGCCGGGCGGCTGAAGAACGAGCCCGACGAGATCGCCGCGCGCGCCCTCGCCCTGCTGAATCCCGCCGAGGTCGTGGACGTGCTGACTCACCTTTCGCCGGAGCGGCGGGCGCGCATCATCGCCGCCGCTCCCGGCGGCCGCGGGGAGCAGTGGGGAATCGACCTGCAGTACCCCGAGACGAGCGTCGGAAGGCTGATGGAGCAGCCGCTCGCGGTCTACTCCACCGAGACGACGGTCGGCGAGGCGATCGAGAGCCTTCGGGAGCTCGTGCAGAAAGCCTTCATCACGTACATCTTCGTGATCGACGCGGACCGGCGTCTCGTCGGGGTCCTCGCGTT
The DNA here is from genome assembly GCA_963782585.1 of uncultured Acidobacteriota bacterium. Lineage (GTDB taxonomy): Bacteria > Acidobacteriota > Thermoanaerobaculia > UBA5066 > Gp7-AA6 > DAHUXD01. Next base: position 110,340 of record CAWAKL010000002.1, on the reverse strand, counting down.
CCGCGAACTGCTCTTTGCGAAGAGCGGGCAGCGTCTCGAAGAGATCATGCTGCGCGACCCGTTCTCGCTCAAACCCGACATGCCGCTCGTCGACGCCATGCGGACGGTCGTGACGCGGCACTACCCGGCCTACCCGGTGACCGACGACGCCGGGCGACTCGTCGGAATGGTCCGGGGCCAGGCCCTCTTCGAACGGCAGGCCTACGAGATCAGCGCCCAGGCCGGCAGCATGGTCGGTGTCGAGAAGGAGGAGCGGGTCGGAACGCACCTGTTGCGCAGCTTTCGGTTCCGCCATCCCTGGCTCCAGCTCAACCTCCTGACGGCCTTCGTCGCCGCCGCGGTGGTCGGGATCTTCCAGGACACGATCGACCGTCTGGTCGTCCTGGCCGCGTTTTTGCCGGTGCTCGCCGGCCAGTCGGGCAACTCCGGATGCCAGGCGCTCGCGGTCACCTTGCGCGGCCTGACGCTCGGCGATCTGCGCAACGTGCCGCCGCGCCGGCTGGTGATCAAGGAGGCGCTGCTCGGGCTGCTCAACGGCGCGCTCGTGGGGCTCGTCGCCGGGATCGCGATGTGGTTCTATGCGCGCGGGCAGAGCGGCGGCCACGCGGTGATGCTCGGCGCGATCGTCTGGTTCGCGATGACCGCGGCCTGCGCCATCAGCGGCATCTCCGGCGCCCTGGTGCCCCTGACGCTGAAGCGCCTGGGGGCCGATCCGGCGACCGCCTCGAGCATTTTCCTGACGACGGCGACGGACGTCGCGAGCATGGGGATTCTGCTGGGGCTGGCGACGTTTCTCGTGCGCTGAAGGCTCTCCTCGTGCGCTGATCAGGAGGGCGGCGCGAGGAGGGCGTCGATCTCGGCCGCGAGGCGTTCCTCGCTCATCCGATAGGGCAGATACTCGCGGACGACGCCGTTGCGATCGACGAAGACGAAGGTCGGCGTCGCCGAAGCCCCGTAACGCAACATCGCCTCGTTCGTGATGGGAGCGGCGACGGAATCGGCAAGACCGTAGCTCTCCTTCCAGGATTTCTCGATCCGGACCTTCTCCGCCGTGTGGTCCTCGTCGTAGTAGCGGGTCGGAGCCACGAACGCCACGCCCTTCGGCGCGTACTTCTCGACCGTCCTTCGAAAAGCCGCCGCCTGCGCCTTGCAGTCGCCGCAGGCCTCCCACCAGAGATAGACGACGACGGGCTTTCCGCGCAGCGACTCGAGGCCGGGGAACTGCGGACCGACGCCGTCTTCGGCGCGGATGACCGGGGCCTTCTGGCCGACGAGCTCGATTTGATTGCGCCTCTTCCAGATGCGCGCCCGAACATTGTAGGGGGCCGTCTCGAGCTCCTTCGAGCTCCGCTCGAGGAAGCGGATTGCCTCCGCCTTCTTCCCGTCGTGGACGAGAGCCTGCGCCTCGACCTCGATCGCCGTCCCGAGCGCGTACTGCGCCTCCGAGTTGTGCTCCCAGTCGGCCGGTGTGCCGAGCCGCGACAACGCGAGCGAACGCGCGGCCTTCGCGTAGCGCGAGGCCGCTCCCCAGTCGTCGAGGAGCGCCGCACCGCGCGCGAGCCACGCCAGACCCAGAACGTACTCACCGTCCTCGCCCTTCTCCGCGCGATGGACTTCCAGGATGGACTCGGCGCTCGGCAGGTCGCCGGCCGAGATCTTCATCCGGATGAAGCGCAGGTTGTCGCGGGGGGGAGGCGTCGGTGCGGGTGTCGGCGTCGGCGCCGGCTGTTGTGCGAAAGCCGCGGACGCGAGACAAACGAGGAGGAGCGACGTCACCTGGATGAGACGCTTCATCGGCGAGCTCCTTGTGTTTACGTGCGCCCGAACGCGAGCCGCGGAGGGCCCATTCCCGCGATCTGGAGCTCGAAGAGCTACTCGGCGCGCAGGGCTTCGTTCGGGTCGATCCGCGAGACCCGCCGCGCCGGCACCGCGCACGCGATCAGGGCGACCAGGCCGAGAACCCCGAGGCTGGCCGCGAAGCTCCACGGGTCCGAGGGGGCGACTCCGAAGAGCTGCGAACGCAGGAGGCGGGCGAGGCCGAGCGCCATCGCGAGGCCGACGAGGCCCCCGATCGCAACGAGCCGCAGATGTCGGGAGAGGACGAGACGCATGAGATCCGACGGTCTGGCGCCGAGGGCGAGGCGAATGCCGAGCTCCGCCCGCCGGCGCGCCACGGCGAACGCTGTGACACTCGCGATTCCGCTCGCCGCGAGCAGCAGGGCCAGCGAACCGAAGACAGCCAGCAAGGTCAGGCTGAATCGGCGGGCGGCCAGAGACTCCGCGACGATCTGATCGACGAGACGGAAACGGGGCGGGAGTGTCGGGTCGATGTCGCGAAGAACGGCCCGGGCCGAGGCCGTCGCGGCGGCGGGGTCTCCGCCGACGCGCAGCACCCAGGTCAGCGGGAACGTCTTCTGGGGACGCTGGCGCAGGTGGACGTAAATGACCGGCTCGGGCGGAGCCTCCAGGCTGCTTTGCCGGACGTCACCGACGATCCCCACGATCGTGAGGGGCTGCATGTCGCCGTCCATGTTCCCGAACTCGAGGCGCTGTCCGATCGGGTCGCGGTCCGCGAATCTCCGGCGAGCGAGAGTCTCCGAGATCAGCGCGACATGGGTACCCTCGCGCGCGTCGCGAGTCTCGAAGAGGCGGCCCCTCTTGAGCGGGATGCCCATCGTCTCGAAGTAGCCCGACGTGACGACGCCGTAGCTGGCCTGCCCGGTGCGTTCCGGAACCCGCATGAGGCGCCCGAAGTCGTCCAGCGAAGGCGTGGGGTCCTGCGGGCCGAGAAGCAGGAAGGTTCCGTCGGGGATCCCGGAGGCGAGGGGCAGCCCCCCGACGGCGCCGACGCTCTCGACGCCGGGAATCGCCGTGAGCCGCTCCTGAAGCCGGTCGATCATCGCGATGCGTTTCGCCTTCGCCTGCTCGGTCCCGGGAAAGTCGGGAAAAACGTCCATCGCGACGATGCTCTCGGTTCGAAAGCCGGGCGCCACGTCGAGCGCGCGCAGAAAGCTCCGCGCGAAGAGGGCGAGGCCGGCGAGCAGGAGGGCCGTCATCGCCGCCTGCGCGGCGAGCAGGACTCCCTGCGCCCGGAAACTGCCGCCCGCCTGGCCCGACCGGCCCGCGACGAGATCTCGATACCGTCCTTCCGGCGACCGTCTCGAGGCGATGGCGGCGACGGCCAGGGCCGCCACGAGGCACAACGCGATGGCGAAGACGAACACGGGCGCGTCGACCGATACCTCCGCGACGCGCGGCAGGCTCTCGGCCGAGAGGGCCTTGATGGCGCCCAGGCTCCAGGCGCACAGGACGAGCCCGGCCGCCGCCCCCGCGAGCGAGACGAGCAGGGACTCCGCGAAGATCGCGCGAAACAGATCGCTCCGCGTGGCTCCCAGCGCCGCGCGCACGGCGAGCTCGCGCCGCCGTGCCGTGATGCGCGCGAGGGAGAGATTGGTCACGTTCGCCGCGGCGACGAGCATGAGGAAGCCGACCGCCGAGAGCAGCATCAAGAGCGCCGGTCGGACCCGGCCGACGAGCGTGTCCTTGAGGGGCCTCACCGCCGCCCCGGCGAGATCGGCCTCCTCACCATGCTCGCGGCGGATGCGGGCCGCGATCGAGCCGAGGTCGGCCCGCGCCGCGGCCAGCGAGACTCCGTCGCGCAGACGTCCGACGCCTTTCCAGTTGTGCGCCGAGCGGCTGTTCTCCGGCTCCCGTCGCTCGCGGGCGGTCCAGAGCTGCGTGTCGTCCGGAAACTGGAACCCGGGGGGCATGACGCCGACCACGCGGTACAGGTCGCCATCGAAACGCAGCGAGAGGCGGGAGAGATCCGTCTCCCCGGAGAGAACGCGCCGCCAGAAGCCGTGCGAGACGATCACGGCGGGAGGTCCGTTCTCGGTCCGCTCTTCCGTAGCAAAGTCGCGTCCCGTCGCGGGCTGCGTGCCGAGCGCCGCGAAGAAGTCGGCCGACACGGTGGCGCTCGTGGCACGGACCGGCTCGCGGCCGCCGGACACGGAGGTCTCCCAGGCGCCGTACTGGGCGAAGGCCGCGAGCGTGCGGTTCTGCTCGCGGAGGTCGCGGAAGTTGGGGTCGCAGAGGGCCATCTCGCGGCCGGCCGCGTCGGCCTCGGCGATCCCCACGATGCGATCGGAGGCCGGAAAGGGCAGCGGCCGGAGGAGCACGGAGTAGACGACGCTGAAGATCGAGGCGTTGGCGCCGATCCCGAGAGCGAGGGTCGCGGCGGCCGCGGCCGTGTAGGCCGGGCTCCGGGTGACGAACCGGAGCGCGTACTTCAGGTCCGCCAGGAATTTCGACATGGGCACACCTCGTCCGCTCTTTTGGAAAGAGACGAGGGACCGCGGCAAAGGTTCCCTTCTACTTCGGCTTCGCCTCGGTCAGCTTGCTCTGGGCGCTCTGGCGGATGAGCTCGCGTTGATCCTTCGTCTCCACCGTGTCGGCGTCGACGAGCGCGAGGGCCTTCTTCGCGCACTCGACCGCCTTCGCGGGCTGACCCGCGGCGACGTAGGCGTCCCCCAGGCTGTCCCAGGCGTTGGACGACGAGGGCCGCGTGTCGACGTTGACCTGCATGATCGCGACCGCCGCCTGCGGGTCATTGGCCGCGATGGCCTCGTACCCCAGGCGGTTCACGAAGCCCGGCTCGAGCACCGGGGACTTCGGGTCCTTCTTGCGCTCGGCGGCCAGAAGCTCGGCCGCGCGGGAGGGGCCGCCTTGCTCCTCCATCAGCATGAGAAAGCGGACCGTCGGACCCAACGTGCGCTTGCGCGAAGCCGCGGCAACGACCTGCCCCTTGCCGAGCAGCGTTGCCTCGTACCATCCGACGATGTCTCCCGGCAGATCGGGATGCGGCTTGAACATGTCGGTGCCATGGCCGCCCGTCTTGTACTGCACGAACTTGTTCGAGGGGTTGCCCGAGCTCGCGTCGATCCACTCCATCATCTCCACGGCGCCGCCGTCGTCGTCCGCGGCCGAGATGAACAGGGGAAGCGTGGAGGCGCGCTTGAGGTACTGCCGTCCGTCACGATCGGTGTTGCCGGAGAGCAGCACCAGCGACTTCACTTCCGGATGCCGGCGCGCCAGCTGGATGGACTGGTTGACGCCGCAACTCGCGCCGCCGGCGCCGATTCTGTCTCCGCGGACGCCGGGCTGCGAGCGGAGGTACGCATAGGCGACGTCCACGTCGCCGGGCCACTTCTCGCCGACCTTCCGCTGCTCGGGGAAGGTCAGCTCGGTGTACGGCGTGCCGCCGCTCTGCCCGTAGCCCCGGTAGTCGAGGGTCAGAACGTGGAACCCCCTCGTGGCGAGCTCCGCCGCGAGAGCGTTCCAGCTCGACCGCTCCCGGTTGCACTGGTGGAAGAGCATGATCCCCGGGCCCGGTCGCGCGGCCGGGAAGTAGGTGGCGGCGAGCTTCGTGCCGTCCGTCGCCTCGAGGTCGACGGGTCGGCCCGGGACGGTCTGAGCCGTGGCCGTCGTGACGCCGGAGAACAGCAGTATCAGAATCATGCGCAGTACGGGTTTCATGCGCACCTCCCGATTTGTCTACGCCTGCGGGGGGCGAAGGTTTGTTGGGATTGTCTCGGGATGATCCCCGGTATCCGAGGCCACCGCGCGGGGCGGCGGCCCTCGGGCCGGGGACTCGGGAGGAGGGCTATCTGAGGACGCTGGCGAGCATGCTTCCGACCTCGGGGGAGGCTTTCGAAACGTAACCGGTCAGCGCCGGCACGAGCTGAGTGGCCTGGTCGGAGGTGATGCCGAGCTTCGAAAAGGTGCTGCCGAGGCTCGAGACGTCTCCGAAATTGCCGGTGACGCCGGTCAGGTTCTTCGCCTCCTTCACGATCGCATCCGAGCCGGGGACGGCGTTGGTCACGGACTTCCATTGATCGGAGCTGAGCTTGGCCTGCGCCGAGCCGAGAAGGGCGCCGGCCCCGCCGACAGCCTGTGTCGCGTTGAGGCCGAGGCCGCTCGTGAGGCTCGAAACGAGCGGGTTGCTGGCGAGCGACTCGACCGTCGATGTGGTCGAGGACGCGCATCCCAGGGTGGCGAGTGCAACGACGACGAGAGAGACGACAACGATCCGTTTCATTTGCACCTCCATGTTCCGGAAAACACCGTCCGGCTAGGCCGTCTTGGTCATGGCCGTGCGCACCATGCCCACGATCCACATCACGATTCCGCCGCCGATTCCGCCGCCGAAGACGCTGGCGATGATCGATCCCAGATCCAGGCCAGCCGCGGGAGCCGCGCCCCCGCCGGTCAGCATCCCGAGAAGCTGGCCGCCGAGACCGCCCCCGACGATTCCCGCGATCGAGTTGCCTAGTGTGCCGAGGTCGTACTTCTTCAGGAGACGCCCGGCCAGGTTCCCGCCGACGGCACCGCTCAAGAGCTGGATGATCAGATTCAACATGGCTTGATCCTCCTCCTCAAAAGAAGAGACCGGCACAGGCCGGTCCCAAAGTCAGAGTGTTCGGGTTCGGAAGGCGCGAGCCGATTCGTCTCCCGGTCGCCGTCCGGCGGGGTCCGACATTCTCGTCGCTGACCATCGGCGCCATGGCGCCTCCCGCAAGGGAAGGCTCCGCCGCTACGACCGCGAGACATGGGAGCGGAGCTCGTGCCCCTGCTGTCTTCACGCTATGCCCGGCAGGAAGGAGCCGCAACTGCCCGTTAGGGAGGGTCCCGCCAGCCCCAAGGGCGGGGTATGTCAATGTGCTGGATGGTTCATTCCGCTAGAGGTCCTCGGGCCCCGCCGCCGTTCGCTCGAGTCCGGTCCTTCGGGCCGGGAAGTGGAGCGGCAATTCCTCGAAATGGAGTTCGTCATGTCGAAGAAAACCGATTACAACGCCGACGAGTGGAAAGCCATCGCGACCGCGCCGGTCGTGGCGGGCTTGTTCATCACCATGTCCGACGCGAGCGGCCCGGTGGGAGTCGCGAAGGAAGCGATGGCGGTCGGGAAAGCGATCACCGATTCGGCCGCGGGCGATGTGCCCGAAATCGTCAAGGCGCTCGCCGAGAGCGTGCGGAGCGCGGGCGGCCGGCCCGAGCTGCCCAATGTCCCGATCGGCGGAGACCCGACGCAAACCCGGAATGCCATGCTCAGCACGCTCAAGGCGGCCGTCGCCGCCGTCGAAAAGAAGTCGCCGGCCGAGGCCGAGGCGTACCGGAGCTGGCTATCGTCCGTCGCGACCAGAGTGGCCCACGCATCGAAGGAGGGCGGCTTCCTCGGATTCGGCGGGACGCCGGTGAGCAGCGAGGAGCAGGCAGCCCTCAATCAGCTGTCGGAGGCCCTTCGAGTCACGGCGCCGCAAGTCGCCGGCATTCCGGAGGCGAACCCCCGCCGGCAGCTGTAGCTCGGCGAAGCGAGCGGCGCGGAGCGCGTGCGACGCGCTCCGTCGTGCGCGCGTTCTCCCTGGCGACTCAGAGAGAGCCGGCGACCGACGCGCGTGGGAGGGCTACTTCTTCGGTCGCTTTTTCTCCGCCGCCCGCTTCCTTGCCGCCTGAGCAAACGCGGCTTGACGTTCGGCCGGAGAAATGAAGGTGGCGCCTCGAGCCTCCTCGGGATCCTGCACGACCGGCGCCTCGCCACGGCGCAGAGCCTCAACGCGGGCTTTCGCGGCGGCCGAAGGAGGCAAGCGGTTGCGCTTGGGCGGAGAGTGCTTCATGGGTCCCTAATCTATCGCCGTTTCCGCTCGCCGAACACCGCGCAGCTCTCGCATTGCCGGGAGGGGCGAAGAGGGTTCCCGGCGGCGCCCGCCTCTCGAAAAAAGTGAGAACATCCCGGCGTGAAACGTCTCGCGGCGGCGTTCCGGGTCGTTCCGGCGCTCCTCGCGCTCGCCGCGTGCACGCTTCATCGGCTGCCGGAGCCCTCCATCCCGTCCTGCCCGACGGCGGGCGTCCCTTCGCTCTGGCAGTGCCTCGACGGGATCCCGCGCGACGACCGGCCGGAAAGCGGCTTCACGAGCACGGTGCGCGTCTCCGACACCAGCCGCAAGCAACGGGACCAGGGCCTCCCGGCCGCCTGCGAAGGCCCCACGCCTCCGGGCTTCGAGCTGCGGCGGGTCGACATGGACGCCGGGCGCGCGCCGCTCGTGGCGCTCGTCGCGCCGCCGTCGGACCCCTCGGCTCCGATCGTCATCGTCGTTCACGGACTCTTCGACAGCAAATACACGCAGTACGTCGAGGTCACGGGCGAGCTCTTCCAGCGACAGGGATTCGGAGTCGTCCTGCCGGACATGCGCAGCCACGGCTGCCTCCTGTCGAGGCAGTGGCTGCCGACGCTCGGCATCGAGGAAGGGGCTGACCTCCTCGCCTGGGGGCGCTGGCTGGCCAGAGAGAATCCGGGCCGTCCCATCGGGCTCGTCGGGTTCAGCCTCGGCGGCCTCGACGTCCTCCACGCCATGGGTCAACCCGGAGCGGACGAGGTCTTCACCGCGGGCGCCGTGGCCGTTTCTCCGGCCGCCGACCTTCCCCGGCTGGTTCAGTACCTGGACGCGAAGGTCTACTTCGCCGACGCCGGATACTCGAAGTCCTTCCGAATGGGCTTCCGCTCCCTTCTGCGCAAGCGCGCGAAGGGGCTCGGCATGACGGCCGAGGGCTCCTTTGCGGGGACAGTCGCGTTCCTGGTCGCCGAGCGACCCGAGCTCGGACCGACTCCGGCGGAGCTCCTGGACCGCGCCGATCCCTCGCCGAGCGTGGCCACGTCGGGCCGGCCTCTCCTGATCCTGGTCACGTCCAACGATCCGATCATCCCGGTGTCCTCGATCAGCGAGCTCGACCGCGCGGCGGAAGGCAACCCGCTCGTGCACATGATCGAGACGCCTTTCGGCGGACACATCGGCCAGCCCGGCAACTCGCCGCAGTGGTTCGCGTCGGTCCTCGCGACGTTCTTCCGCTACTCCGTCTCGTCGTCCGCGGGCGGGCCGCCGCCCTCCTGTGAGCTGCTCGCCGGCGGCCTCGATGGAATTCAGAAACAGAGGATGGCCGGAGACCTCGATGCCGCGCGGGCCGCGGCGCGAAGCACCCTCGAGTGCGCATCGACCGCGGAGAGTCAGGTCGAGCTCCTCGTCGAGATCGCCAGGATCGAAGACCGGATCGGCCTGCACCGGAACACCCGGCCCGTCCCCGAGGCCCTCGCCGCGATCGAGCGGGCGGACCGGATCGCGGAAAGCGTCGGGCCTGCGGTCGAAGGCGGCGGTGGAGCTCGCCAAAGCCGAGTACTCCTACCGCGCCGAGTTGAGCGGGAGAGAGTTGCGATCGGCGGAAAGACACGCCGAGAGGGCCGCCGCGTTGTTCCAGGAGCTGGGGGACGAGCATGGGCAGGCAGACGCCGTCCACCTGCTCGGCCTGATCCACTTTCAACGCGGCGGTCGCAGTCCCGGCCGCGAGCTCGAGCAGGCGGTCGAGCTATTCGAGTGGTCCCTGGCGCTCGACCGCGCAGGCGGCCAGCGAGTTTGGTTTCTTGGCGAGTATCACCGGCATGTCGGCTACGTCGCTCTGGCGGCCGGCGACTCCGGGAGCGCGGTATCTCACTTCGAACAATCGCTGGTCTGCCGGAAGGAGGCGGGCGCGTTCGACGCCGCGCTGTTCGCCGCGCAGACACTCGGATCCACTCTCGTCCAGGCCGGCCGCGCGGAGCAGGCCGGGGAGCCATTGCAGTACGGGTGGGAGACCGCGGAGCGGCTCGACTCGCCGGTGGGGATGGCGCAGGTCCAGACCGCTCTCGGTGACATGTATCGAGCGCTGGGAAATCGGTCGGCGGCGCGGGACGCATACCGTCGCGCTCTGGACGCCGCGGTGAAGGTCGACTACCGATCCTCGATCATGGCCGCGGAGGCCGCTCTCGAATCCCTGTCTGCACCGTAGAAGGGCGTCGGAACCGCCTCCCTGCGAAGCCGGGAGGAGCCGGTAGCCCATACGGTGTACCGAGCGGCGCGAAGCGCCGCGACATACCGAGCCGCCTGGACGGGATGACTCCGAATCATGGCGTCGACGCGGTATCGAGGTGCCAGCCGGTATGGATCCAGCTCTTGCCTTTGCGCAGGAACAACTCGGTCAGGCGTCCGCGCAGTGTCTGAGTGGTGGATTCGGGGCCGCCTGTTTCGAGCACAACCGCGTACCGGCCGTAAAGGATCACCACGTCCCCGTAGTGCTGGGCGCGCGTCTCGGGGAACTCGAGGCTCACGAGGCGGCCGCCGGCGGCCCGGAAGGCGCGGGCCTGATCCAGGGCGCTGTCGCGCGTGACGAACGGACTATCGTCCATGTTGATGCCGATGAAATCGGGCGGCAGCATCGCGCCGAGCGCCGCTTCGTCGCCGGCGAAATACGCGCGCCAGGCGGCCTCCCGGAGCTTCAGGACCTCCGCGTCGATGGCTGCCGAAGCGGCAGGCTCCGCCGCGCGTGACGCCGCCGGACCCGAGAGTGTCGCGATCGCCGCGGCGGCCACGATTCCGGCAACGATGAGCCCTCTGCCATGCGTCTCCATGAATCCTCCCTGTTGGGCGCAATCTAGGTCTGATGCGGGGGACATGGCTTGCGGTTTCTTGCGCAGTCGGGCTCCTGGCCGCCGGGATCGGCGAGAATGAGGCGCATGAACCGGGTCGCTCCCCTGCTGCGATCGCCTGCGGTACTGATCGAGCGGTTCGACCACGCGCCCGGCGTCGAGCACCGAGACCCGGAGACGGAACGAGCGCGCAGCCACGCGGTGAGCTTCGTCGACAGCGGCTCGTTCCGACTGAAGCTCGCTGGCGGGACCTGGAGCGAAGTCACGTCGCGCCACGTGTTCGTGGCCGCGCCGGGGCTCGAATTCTCCTGCCGCCACGACGAGGACCATCCGCGGGATCGTTGTCTCTCGATCCGCTTCACCGAAGAGGCGGTCGAGAGCCTCCTCGGGCAGGGCGCCTCGAGGCTCGACGCCCGCGTGCACGCCGTGAGCAATCGCGCGGCGTACCTGAAGCTGCGGCTCGAGACCGTCAGCGGCGTGGCGGACGCTGCGCGAGCCGAAGCCCTCGCCGGAGAGCTGCATCTGGCCCTTGCGGCTGCCGCTGGCGGGCTCCCGCGTCCGCTTTTCCGAGCGCACCAGCTGTCGTCCTACGCGGCCCGCGTCGGCCGCGTGCGGGCGATGATCGACGCCCACTTCGCCGAGCCGCTCTCGCTCTCGCAACTGGCCGCCGAGGCCTGCATGAGCCTCTACCACTTCGCGCGCGTGTTCCGGGAGCTCGAAGGCCGGCCCGCGCACGCCTACCTGCGCGACCGTCGCCTGGCCGAGGCGGAGGCGCGTCTCCGCGCGGGCGCCTCGGTCACCGAGACCTGTTACGCGGTCGGCTTCGGGTCCCTGAGCCACTTCGTGACGACCTTTCGCCGGCACCGGGGCCTGCGGCCGTCGGAAGTGGCGGGTGCCGCAAGGATCGAGCCGGTCCTGCGAGGCGTCACGCGCGCTCAAAGGAGTCCCCTTGAGAGGGTCGCGTCCGCAGGACGCGGCAGGTGAGTTACAGGGCCGGCGGGAGCTGGTAGCCCCTACGGGGATCGAACCCGTGTCGCGCGCGAACGCGCGCGCTCAAAGGAGCCGCCTTGAGAGGTCGCGTCCGCAGGACGCGGCGTGTGAGTTACAGGGCCGGCGAGAGCTGGTAGCCCCTACGGGGATCGAACCCGTGTCGCGCGCGAAGGCGCGCGCTCAAAGGAGTCGCCTTGAGAGGGTCGCGTCCGCAGGACGCGGCGTGTGAATTACAGGGCCGGCGAGAGCTGGTAGCCCCTACGGGGATCGAACCCGTGTCGCGCGCGAAGGCGCGCGCTCAAAGGAGTCGCCTTGAGAGGGTCGCGTCCGCAGGACGCGGCTTGTGAGTTACAGGGCCGGCAGGATCTGGTAGCCCCTACGGGGATCGAACCCGTGTCGCGCGCGAAGGCGCGCGCTCAAAGGAGTCGCCTTGAGAGGGTCGCGTCCGCAGGACGCGGCGTGTGAGTTACAGGGCCGGGTGAATCTGGTAGCCCCTACGGGAATCGAACCCGTATTTCGGCCTTGAGAGGGCCGCGTCCTAACCGTTAGACGAAGGGGCCGAACGGGGGCGCGAAAGGTAGCACAGGGCCGGCCAGCGGGCAACGGCTCGCCGAACGCAAAAAGGGCCGGCACCCCTCATCGAGGAATGCCGGCCCGATCTAGCTGTGGGGACTCTACTGGCAGTAGGCCTCGACCTCGGCCCTGCGATTCTCGGCGCGGCCTTTCGCGGTCTCGTTGTCCGCGACGGGATTGGACTCGCCGTGGCCTGCCGCCGTCACACGGTCGGCAGCGCCGCCCTTCGAGATGATGTACGCCTTCACCGCATCGGCGCGCTTCTCGGAGAGGGTCTGGTTGAAGGCATCGGGGCCGGTCGAGTCGGTGTAGCCGTTGACCTCGAACCTGCAGGCCTGATGCTTGCGGACGAACGCCTCCAGCTTGTCGAGCTCGGGCTGGTCCGCCTTCCGAATGACGGACTTGTTGGTGTCGAAGTTGACGTGGATGGTGAGCGTCTCGGTCGGCTTGGGTTTCACGCTGACGGTCGCCGAACCGGTGGCTCGGGCCCCGCCGTCCCGTGGTGGTCGCGGCATACGTCGTGGTCGCCTTCGGGCAAACCTGCCTGGAGCCGCTCGGGCCGACGCTTCCCGGCTCCGGGTCGATCGTGACTCCGGTGGCGTTGGTCGAGGACCACGTCAGATTGGTGCACTGGCCCTCGTTGATCGAGGTCGGAGAGGCGGAAAGCGACACGGTGGCTGCTGCGGCGGGAGGCGGTGTCGGCGTGCGAACCGGTGCCGGAGCAGGCGCGACGGCGACGGCCGGGCAGAGGGCGTTGATCTTGGTCATCGCCTCGGCGGCCAGCGCATTCGCCTCCGAGGGCTTGCACTGGTTGCAGAGCAGCTCTGCTCGTTTCACCAGATCCTCGGCCTCCGCGAACAGACTCGGACACTCCGTCGCCTTTCCCGCGGACCTCGCCGATTCGAGGGCCGCCGAGGCCGACTTCACCTCCGCGGTGACACAACCCGACAGGATGGCGAGAGCAACCAAGAGGCCCGCCACAACCGAAGAACGCAGCAGTGGAAAGCGCATGACCTTCCTCCCCTCAATCCCGGTCTTATATCGCAGTTCTTGGGCCTTTGGGGACATGCACCAAAGGGCAGGTCTCGCGGGTCGGAGGGCTGGCGGGGGCTCCTGCCGAGCGATTTCACACCCTCTTCACGCCGGGAAAGGGGGCCAATCCCCCCCGGCCGGCGCGGGCGGGGAAGCCGGCTAGGACGGCCGAACGGCCGGCTGGGCGGCCTTGCCGGGTGAGTAGCGCGCCCACCGGAGGATCTCGGGAATCGTCGGCTTCTTGCCGTACATGAAGATCCCGATCCGGTAGATCCGGCCGGCGAACCACGCGATGGCCACCGTCGTCAGGATGGACGCCGCGACGGAGGCGAGCACCTGCCAGGCCGGCACCTCGGAGATCGCGGTGCGAAGAAACATGATGAGCGGCGAGGTGAACGGGAAGATCGAGAAGAAGATCGCCAGGCCGCCCGACGGGTTCGCGAGCACGCCGTTGAGCACCGCCATGCCGCTGATGATGAGCACCATCGGAATCATGGCCAGCTGCTGGGCTTCCTGGTCGGAGTTGAACGGCGCGGCAATCGCCGTGTAGACGCTGGCGTAGAGGAAGTATCCGAGCAGGAAATAGAGGATGAAGAATCCGATCATCGAGAGCGGAATCCGCGGCATTCCCATGCTGCCCGACGCGACGATGGACGCGATCCCTGGCAGCGAGAGGTTCATGGCCACGAGAGACCATACGAAGTACTGCGTCAGGCCGACCAGGCCGATGCCGATGATCTTCCCGATCATCAGCTCGGTCGGCCGCACGGAGGCGACCACGATCTCGACGATGCGGTTGGTCTTCTCCTCGAGGACGCCCCGCATCACCTGATACCCGTACATGAACATCGTGGCGTAGAGGATCGTCAGGAAAATGATCGCCGCGAAGATGCCGGCCCCCTTCTCCTCGTCGACGCCCTTCTGGGTGACCTTGAACGCCTTCAGGTCGACCCGGGCCTCGAGCTCGTCGGCGAGCTCCGGCGGGAAGCCGCGGGCGGCGATTTTCTGCCTCTGGACGGTGCGGTTGATCGACCGTTCGACGACGCCCATCGCGATGAACTCGGAGACCGTCGTGGCGTAGTACTCGGCGTTCCCCGCCTTCAGCTCGGCCGGGTCGAGGACGACGTAGGCGTGGATCTTTTCTTCGCGGATGTCCTTGTTGAGCGCCGCCTTGGTCTCGGCGAGGGTGCCGGTGACCGGCCGGCGCTCGATCGCCCATTGCGGATAAGGGCCCTGCGCCTTCTTCTTCTCCTCGGCCTCCCGCGCGGCCACGTCTTTCGCGAACCCGTCGTACAGATCGCCTCCGACGTCGATGACCGCGAGCTTCCGTTCTCCGCCGGACTTGCGGGCGGTGGCGATCGAGATGCCGATGTATCCCAGGAAGAGCAGCGGGATGACGAGCGTTCCGATCCAGAACGCCTTGGTCCGCACGCGCTCGACGTATTCGCGGCGAACGATGGCGAAGATCTTCTTCCAGTTCATGCGGTTCTCACTCGACGATCCGCGTCTCTTCGAGGCCGGCCGACTTGACGGCCTCCAGGTAGATCTCCTCGAGGTCCGGTTCCTTCTGCGAGAAGGCCTCGATCTCGTAGCGGTTCAGCGCGTCCTGGAGAAACTTCCGGCGGTCGACGCCCGGCGCCAGGCCCACGACGTAGCTGCCGTTCAGGGCCTTCACGCTCGCGACACCCGGCAGCCCGCCGACCTCGGCCAGCGAGGCGGCGGACTCGATCCGCAGGAGCCCCTGCGAATTCCTGCGCTTGAGCTCCTTGACCGAGCCCTCGAGGATCTTCTTCGAGCGGGCCATCAGGCAGATCTCGTCGCAGAGCTTCTCCGCCTGCTCGAGGACGTGCGTGCAGAAGACGATCGTCTTGCCGCGCTGACGGAATTCCAGGAAGTAGTCCCGCATGATCGCGACGTTGATCGGGTCCAGGCCCGAGAACGGCTCATCGAGAATCAGGATGTCCGGATCGTGGACGATCGTCGCGATGAACTGGAGCTTCTGCTGCATGCCCTTGGAGAGCTC
Source organism: uncultured Acidobacteriota bacterium (assembly GCA_963782585.1). Taxonomy (GTDB): domain Bacteria; phylum Acidobacteriota; class Thermoanaerobaculia; order UBA5066; family Gp7-AA6; genus DAHUXD01. The sequence continues at coordinate 95,215 of CAWAKL010000002.1, read as the reverse complement.
GTCGACCTTCTTGTTGAGCCAGGGCCGGAGCTCCATCTTGTCGAGCCAGACCGCGATGCGCTGCTTCGCGGTCTCCCGGCCGACTTCCTTGATCGCGGCCAGGAAGTAGAGGTGATCGATCACCTTCATCTTCCGGTAGAGGCCGCGCTCCTCGGGCAGATAGCCGATCCGGTTCTGCGTCTGCCGGTCCATCGGATGCCCGAGGATCCGGATCTCTCCGGAGTCGGGCGCCGTGATGTTCATGATCATCCGGATCGAAGTCGTCTTGCCGGCGCCGTTCGGCCCGAGCAGACCGAACATCGCACCCCGCGGAACGCGGAGCGAGAGATCGTCGACCGCCTTGAAGCGGCCAAAGGCCTTGGTCACGCCGGCGAGCTCGATCGCGGTGTCCATGGGGCTCGCGGATTATTACGGATTTCTTGGAGCGGGGTTTGAGGTAGCATTCGCGGCGAGCGCGCGGGGCGCTCCCGGTCCGCGGAAAGGGCCAAGCCCACCCGAGCTTCTGGCTTTGCGACGATGAGCGTCTTCCTCGCCCGATAGCGGACCGCGGGCCTTTATCCCGCCGCTTCGAGCGCGCGGGGGAGGAGGTCGCCGTGCCGGTCGAACCGCTTTCCGAAAACCCATCCTTCGAGAACCTGCGCCACCGCGCGAAGAGCCTGCTCGAAGACGTCCGTGCCGGCAGTCCCGCGGCGCTCGCGCGCGTCCGGGAATTCCATCCGCGGGGAGAGGCCGCGGTCGCCGGGCTCGCCTTGAGCGGCGCGCAGCTGGTGGTCGCGCGGTCCTACGGATTCTCGAGCTGGCCGAAGCTCAAGCGCCACGTCGAGAGCATCGCGCCGTATCGCTTTGACCCGACGGTCGCGCGTCCGGCGGGATCCGCGGCCGATGCGTTCGTGCGCCTCGCCTGCCTCGACTACGGCCACTGGCAGCGGTCAGATTTGCCAAAGGCGAAGGCCATGCTCGAACGCGAGCCCGCGCTGTGCGCATCGGACCTCTCCGCGGCGGCCGCCGCCGGCGACGTCGCGGCGTCGCGTGCGATGCTCGACGAGGATCCCTCGAGCGCCCGGCGCCCCTGCGGAATCTACGGATGGGAGCCGCTCCTCTATGCCTGCTATTCGCGCCTCGAGGACGCCGGCGGCCGCTCGACGCTCGACACGGCTCGGCTTCTGCTCGAGCGCGGGGCGGATCCCAACGCCGGGTTCCTGTGGCAGGGCAACGTCCCGCCATTCACGGCATTGACGGGAGCTTTCGGCGAGGGCGAAGGGGGAGCGAGTTATCCGCCGCACCCCCGACGGGATCTCATCGCGCGCCTGCTGCTCGAATCCGGGACCGATCCCAACGACGGCCAGGTGCTGTACAACCGGCACTTCCGCCGGGCCGACGATCACCTCGAGTTGCTCTTCGAGTTCGGCCTCGGTCGGGACGCGCGCGGCCCGTGGTACGCGAGGTTCGGCGAGCGCCTCGCGAGCCCGGCGCAGCTTCTCGTCGAGGAGCTCTGGTCCGCGGCGCGCCGGGACTTCCCCGAGCGTGTGCGGCTGCTCGTCGCGCACGGCGCCGATGTCGGCGGGCGGGGCCTGCGCGACGGCCGGACGCCGTACGAGGCGGCTGTCCTCGCGGGCAACGCGGAGATCGCGAAATTTCTCCTCGCCCACGGCGCTCGCGAGGTGCCGCTCGATCCTGGCGATGCGTTTGCGGCCGCCGTCGTCGCGGGGCGACGCGAGGAGGCGCTCGCGCTTCTGAAACGCCATCCCGGCCTGATCGAGACGCTCGGAGCGCACGGCCGCATCCGGCTCCTTCACCGTGCGGTCGAAGCCGGGCGTTTAGACGGGGTGAGGCTCATGGCCGAGCTCGAGTTCGAGCTCTCAGGCATGACGCGTCACGACCGCGCCGGCGTGTACCTCGGCACCACGCCGCTCCACAACGCGGCGTGGATGGGAAATCTCGAGATGGCGAAGCTGCTGGTCGCGCTCGGCGCGGATCCGGATGCGCGCGACCCTGACCACGACGCGACACCTCTCGGTTGGGCCGAGTACAACCGGCAGGAGGAGGTCGCCGCGTTTCTGAGGTCTCTCGAGAATCGAGGTCCGAAACCGGATACCAAGTGAGCCCCTCCGGCGAACTTCAGGCTGGGAGGTCACTCATGATTCGTCGGTCCGTTGCGGCTCTGCTGTTGTTCGCTTTCGCCCTGGCCGGCACGGCAGCGACCCCGGTACCCCCGGCGCTCGCGGCCATGGCGCAGACCGAGCGCGACTTCGCGGCGACGTGCCGCAAGGTCGGACTTCGCGACTCCTTCCTCCAGTACTTCGCGGATGACGCCGTCCTCTTCACGCCCGTTCCCGTGAACGCGAAAGAGCGTCTTTCGAAGCGTCCCGCCGAGCCCTTCGCGGTCCGGCAGCTGACCTGGGAGCCGCGGCTCGGCGACGTCGCGTCGAGCGGCGACCTCGGGTGGCTCACGGGGCCTTCCGAGATGCTCGTGCCTGACACGCCGGAGCCGGGCCCGCATCACCAGGTCTACCTCTCCGTGTGGCGAAAGCAGCCTTCGGGAGACTGGCGGGTCATCCTCGACGTCGGCGTCGCCACCCCGTCCGCGGCTCCGTTCGCCGCCGGCTTCGAGAGGTTCGCGTTGCCCGACCGATATACGGGCGGAGGCGGGCGCGGGAGCGCAACGACGAGCCTCGAAGCCGCCGACCGGGCGCTGAACGAGCGCGCCGCGTCGAAGTCTGCGGCGGACGGTTACGCGCCGGCGCTTCTCGCATCATCGCGGCTCCACCGGGACGAAACTCTTCCGGTCATCGGACGGGACGCGATCGTCGCGTGGCTCCGCGCTCGGCCGGGGAAGTTTTCGGCGACCACGACGAAGGCCGAGGCCTCCGAAGGCGGGGACTTCGGGTACACGTACGGTTCGTATCAGCTAGATGGCGTCGGAAGCGATCCCAAGCCGAAGACCGGCTCCTACATCCGCATCTGGGAGCGGCGAGCCGACGGAACCTGGTTCGTCGCCGTCGACGTCATCTAGGCGCAGTCGGAGCCGTCAGCGCCTCGGACGCAGCAGGCGCCCGGTCAGGGCGCCGAGAAGTGTGGCCGCGAGGATGGCCCCGAGGTGCGCGGACAGCACGTGCCCCGGATCGGAGTAGTGGCAGAAGAGTCTCCAGCCCGCGTCCGACAGCAGTCCCGCTCCGGCGCCGTACAGAGCGCCGGCGATCTGCGGCCGCAGCGGGAAGGCGCGCGAGGCCAGCAGGCCCGCTAAGAGGATGACGGGGACGGCGCCGAGCAACGGGTAGCCGAAGCAGACGCTCGTGACGTAAGCCACGGACTCGCTCACGATTCGCGTCGGGCTGATGCGCCAGGTGGCGAACGTGATGAAGAGGACGGCGCCGAGCGCCGCTCCCAGGGAGCCGAGGAGCGCGGGCGGCGACCAGACCCGTCCGGGAATCGCCTCGCGCAGGGCGAAGCCGATCAACAACATGCCGAGGGCGAGCTCGACCGTCGAGAGGCCCCACGTGAGCACCCAGCCGAGCCGTCCGGCGTCGCCGCGCAAGCCGTAGATCGTGGACGCGGCGAAGAGAAGGAGCACCGCGAGCGGCAGCGCTGCGGCCGCCCGCAGCCACGGCTTGCGCAGCGGAACGACCGGCGCGAGCTCGGCGGCGATCCGCTCCCGGAGCACGGGCGGAGCCATCTCGTCGATCATCGGGAGCTCTCCCGGCCGGTCTCGCTCAGGATCCGCCGCAGCTCCGCGATTCCGCGGCTCGAGCGGAGCTTGGCGGCGCTCTCCGTGATGCCCTGAATGGCGCCGACCTCTCGAAAACTGAAGCCCCAGACGTGATGCAGCAGCATCGCCTCCCGCCGGTCGGCGCCGACGCGTGCGGTGGCCGCTCGCAGCACGAGTCGATCCGCCAGGCCTTCGACTTCCGGCGGAACCGGAATCTCGATGTCTTCCACGTTTTCCGCGCCGCGCAGCGGGCGCCGCCGCGCCGACCGAAGACTCATGAGGTAGACGTGCCGGCTGATCGCGAACACCCACGGCAACAGTGGCTGTTGCCGATCGTAGGTATGACGAGAGCGATGGATCTGCAGAAACGCTTCCTGGAGGAGGTCCTGCGCCTCGGCCGCGTCCCGCGTCAGGGCCGTCAGGTACCGGCGCAGAGGTCCGGCGATCGCGGCGTACACGCGATCGAACGCTTCGAGCCGGCCTTCCTGGTATTCCGCCATCCATCCGCGCAGCTCGGCCTCGTCGGGCCCGGGCCGCGACGGTCTCCCTTCCTGGATTTGCTGCACGGGGGACTTCGGTGTCACGCGCGCCGATTGTCCACCCGGTTCGCGCCGCCGGCAACGGACACGAAAGAGGCTCGCCCGGCAAATCGTCGGAATGGAGGCGAATCCATGAAGACCGTACCGTGTGTCGTCGCCGGCGCTCTGCTCTCGATCGCGGCGTCGTTCCCGTCGATCGGAGCGGAGGCTCCGAAGCTCACCCCGTCGGAGGCGCGCAGGATCATCGCGGACGGGAACCGCGAGTGGGGGAGAGCGCGGGTCGCTCTCGACCAGGCGGCGTTCGAGCGGACGCTGGCGCCGGACTTCTACGTCCAGCTCCGCGACCGAAGGATCTCGCGAGCGGAATTTCTCGGAATGATTTCCTCGAATCCGCCCGGCGCGAAGCTCGTGCGGTTCGATGCGAGCGTCCTGACCGTCGAGCCGTCGCCTTCGTCTGACGGGTGGGTGGCGGTGATCCAGGAGAAGCTCGAGTACGAACGCGCCGACGGCAAGGGCAAGGTGTACGCCTACTGGATCACGCGCGACGGCTGGAAGAAGTTCGGCGAGCGCTGGGTCGTCACGTTCTCCGAGGAGGTCGGCAACGAGTCCTGGCGGGACGGGGCGAAGCCGCCGTTTCGCGACTGGTAGGGACGGTCACCCTCCTCGCAGCGCCACCGTCGGCTCGATTCGCGCCGCGCGGCGGGCGGGCAGCCAGGCGGCGAGCAGCACGACGCCGAGGAGCGAGGCCGCGGTCGTCGCCGCGACCGCAGGATCGATTCGAGAGTCCGGGACGAAGCGCGCCGCGAGCGCGCCTAGAGCGACCGCCAGGCCCAGGCCCGCCGCGGACCCCGCGAATCCGAGTCTCGCCGCCTGACGAAGGATCATGTGCCGCACCTCGCGCGGAGCCGCGCCGAGGGCCATGCGCAGGCCGATCTCCGCCGTGCGCTGACTGACGGCATAGGAAACGAGACCGTAGACGCCGAGCACGGCGAGCAGGACCGCCGTCGCGGCGAACGCGCCGAAGATCGCGAGGCTGAAGCGGCGTGGTCCGAAAGAGGCGTCCAGGAGCTGCCGCATCGCGCCGGTGTCCGACACCGCGGCGTCCGCGTCGACCTCACTCAGATGCGCCAGAAACGTCTGGCGGAACGCCGCGGGATCGGATTCGGTCCGCACCATCCAGAACTGGTTGTTGCGGAGCGACGAAACCCCGTCGGGATGCATCTGGCTCAGCGGGATGTAGACGTCGAAGGCCGGCGGCAGATCGCCTCGGACCGTTGAGTGGCGGACGTTCTCCACGACGCCAACGATTTCGAGAGGCCGCGGTCCTTCGTTGTTGTCGTCGATCAGAATCCGCCGGCCGACCGCCCTCCCGCCGAGGTATCGCCCGGCGAGCGCCGCGCTGACGAGCGCCACGGACGGAGCCTGAGGGCGGTCGGTCTCCGAGAAGGCCCGGCCCTGCAGGAGCCGCGTCCCCGCCGCCGCGAGGTAGCCCGGCGAGATCGCGCGGAGATTGGCGCTGGGCCGGTCGGGATCCTCCGGCTGACCGGCGACCGCGAAGGGAGCGGAATAGAGCAGTCCACTGAGCGGCGCGACGGAGATGACGCCGACCTCGCGGACTCCCGGCGACGCTGCGATCCGTTCCGAGAGATCCTCATCGAAACGCCACACGTCTTCGGTGGAGCGATAAGTCGGCGGAATGGAGACGCGGGCCTGAAAGACGCCGTCGGGCCGAAAACCGGGCGCCAGGTCCTGCAGGCGGCGGAGGCTTCCGAGCAGAAGGATCGTCGCCAGCACGAGGACGAGGGCCGCGGAGATCTCGGCGATGACAAGCACGTTGCGGACGCGATTGCTCCATCGGCCTCCGATCGCGCGGCCGCTGCCGCGGAGAGTGTCCGCGGAGCTCGTGCGCGCGATCGGGCCGAAGGCCGCGGCGGTCAGCAAAGCCGTCACGGCGGCGATGGCCGCGAGCACGAAAAGAACCGCCGGCGCGCCGAACCGCACCTCCCCGAGGCGCGGCACCGACGCCGGCCCGAACCGCACCGCCGCGCGGATGAGCCAGGACGCGACCAGCGATCCGAGAAGGCTCCCCGCACCCGCGAGCAGCAGCGACTCGGCCGCGAGCTGGCGCAGGAGGCGTGGCCGCGAGGCGCCCAGGGCGGCGCGCACCGCGAGGTCGGCGCGGCGGCCGTTCGCTCGGACGAGGGCGAGCGAGACGAGGTTCGCAACCGCCGCGGCGAGGACGACGATCACGGCCGCCAGCAGCGCCAGCATCGCCGGCCGGTGGTTGGCGACGAGCGTGTCCCGCAGCGGAACGACCTTCACGGAGTCCTTGCCCGCGTACTCCACGGGAAACTGCTGGCGCAGCGAACGCCCGATGGCCGTCAGCTCGGCTGCGGCTCCGTCGGTCGTCGTTCCCGGGCTCAGCCGGCCGAGAAGGCGCAGGAAGTTGACCGAGCTCCGAACGTGGCGGAGGGGATCCCGCTCCGGAACGAGCGGCGTGACGACGTCCACGTTGGGGAGCGGAAATGGGAACTGCTCGGGCAGAACCCCGACGATCAGAAAGGGCTCGCCGTTGATCCTCGCCGTCCGGCCGACGCGTCCCCGGCGCCTCCGTACTCGCGCTGCCAGAGACGGTAGCTCAGGACCACGACCCGCGGCGCATCCGGACGGTCGTCACTCTCGTGGAGAAGCCGTCCCGAGGCCGGCGAGGTCCCCAGAAGGTCGAAGAGGTTGGCCGACATCCTCGCGCCCTGCAGCCTCCGGGTCACGCCGTCCCCCGCGAGGCTCGCTGTCCAGTTGGCGTAAGCCGCGAGGCCCGAAAGCGCCCGCGTCCGGCTCCGATAGTCCATGAACTCCGGCAGTGTGAACGGCGCGTCCGTATTGTCCGGCCGTACCGAGGCCACCCAGACCAGCCGCTCGGGCGACGCGAACGGCAGCCCCCGCACGAGAACGGCGTGGACGAGCGCGAACACGGCGGTCGTCGCCCCGACGGTGATGGCGAGCGTCAGGACGACGGTCAGGGCGAACCCCGGGCGGCGGAGCTGCTGTCGGAGCGCGATGCGGAGATCGTTCACCACGCTTCGTTGTAGCGGAAGACGACGCGTCGATTTCCGACAGGAATCCGTCGGAATCCGCCACCGCGCCCGGGACGCTTGCGAAATGCTCGGGCACGGCGCCATAGTCCGTGGCATGGCCTCCGCGGTGAAAGTCACCCGGCGCGCGCCGGCAGGCTGTCGGTCGCCGCATCGTCGCCGTCGTCGTGCCTCCGGTCGACGAGCTCGATCTGGTGGGGCCCCTGCAGGTGTTTCACTCGGTCAACCGACTCGCGGGCCGGGCGATCTACGAGATCGAGGTCGTCACCGCCGCGGACCGCCTGACGGTCGAGGGGGAGAGCGGCGTGTTGACGTTTCTCGCGCGGCACCACTTCCGCAAGGTCGAAGGCGCGTGCGATTCCGTGCTCCTCGTCTGCGGGCTGGGCACGCGGTCCGTGCGGGACGCCGCGCTCTCGGCGTGGCTGAAGAAGATGGCGTCCGGGGTCCGGCGGCTCGGCGCCGTCTGCGTCGGCTCGTTCCTGCTTGCCGAGGCCGGCCTCCTGAACGGGCGCCGGGCGACCACGCACTGGAAGTTCGGCCGCGAGCTGGCGCGACGGTATCCCGGCGTCCGCGTCGAGCACGAGCCTCTCTGGGTGAAGGACGGCAACATCTATACGTCCGCGGGCATCGCGGCGGGCATCGATCTGGCCCTCGCGTGGGTCGAGGAAGACTGCGGCGTGGGTCTGGCGCACGAAGCCGCGCGCGAGCTCGTTCTCTTTCTCCGGCGGCCGGGAGGGCAGCCCCAGCTGAGCGTCTCGCTGGCGTCTCAGGCGTCCGAGATGACGTCGCTTCGGGAGCTGCAGATCTGGATGGCCGAGCATCTCCGCTCGAAGCTCTCGGTCGACGAGCTCGCGGATCGAATGGCGATGAGCGTCCGCAACTTCGAGCGCGTCTTCACACGCGAAGTGGGCACGACGCCGTCGCAGTACGTTCTCCAGTTGCGCGTCGAGGCGGCCCGGGGTCAGCTCGAGCGGACGGATCGAGGGCTCAAGGAGGTGGCGGCGGCGGCGGGGTTTGGCGGGGTCGACGGCATGCGGCGGGCCTTCGTGCGGCTCCTGGGGATCACGCCGAGCCGGTTTCGCGAGGTGGCGAAGGAAACCTGAGGGGCGAGAACGACGAATAGACCTTGACGGGTCACGGCGAAGGCCATAGCCTATAGGTCGAAGGTTGAGGCAACGAAGGTTGAGGCATTGATGGCGTCCACGCGATTCCCCATCCCCCAGGGCACGCTCGACATGCTGGTTCTGCAGGTGCTGTCGCTCGGGGCCGCGCATGGCTATGCCATCGCGCAACGCCTCCAGCAGATCTCGCGCGAAAGGGTGCAGGTCAATCAGGGCTCCCTGTATCCGGCGCTGCACCGCCTCGAACAGAAGCTCTGGCTGACATCCGAGTGGCGCGAGTCGGAAACCGGACGCGAGGCCAAGTTCTATGCGCTCACCCGGGCCGGCCACAAGCAGCTGGCGCTCGAAAAGGCCAGCTGGGACAAGTTGACGACGGCCGTGAAGCTGATCTTCGCCGAGGGAGCGTAGGCCGTGGCCAGGCTCCTGAATCTCTTCCGTGGGAGGCGTGACCGGCTGGAGCGGGACCTCGATCGCGAACTGCGGTATCACGTGGAGCGCCGCGTCGAGGACGGGATCCGGGCCGGCCTGAGCGAGCCCGAGGCCCGAAGACAGGCGAGCATCGAGTTCGGCGGCGTGCCCCAGGTGCAGGAAGCCGTGCGGGACACGTGGATATCGCGATGGCTCGATGACCTGGTGGGCGACGTGCGCTACGCGATCCGCAGTCTGACCAGGAGCTGGGGCTTCGCACTGGGCGCCGGCGCCGTGCTCGCCCTGGCCATCGGCGCCAACGTCGCCATTTTCTCGGTGGTCAACGCGGTCCTGCTTCAGCCGCTCCCATACCCGGATGCCGAGCGCCTCGTCTCGGTCGAGACGTTCTGGGTCAACACCGGACGCGCCAGTCAGGACGTGTCGGGCCCCGACTTTCTGGACTGGCAGGCGCAAAACGACGTGTTCGAGAAGATTGCCGTGGCCAACGGTGGAGACAACGATGGCGACGATTCCGCGACCATCGTCGGCGACCGCGCCGTGTTTGCCAACGCCCGATACGTCTCGGCGGAGTTCTTCGAGGTCTTCGGCCAGACCGCGTCGGCCGGGCGCCTGCTGACGGAGCACGATGTTCCGCCGAGCGAGGTCGAGCCAACGGTCGCCGTCGTCCGATATCACTGGGCGCTGGCGCACTTCGGCAGCGCCGAGGCCGCGGTCGGAAAGAGGATCACGGTGTACGGGAGCCCGCTGGAGATCGTCGGAGTGGCGGCGCCCGACTTTCGCCATCCCGGCGCCGCGGATGTCTGGGCGCCCTGGCCCACCACCCGCGACGGGAGGTTCCGCGGCCTGCACAACTATCGGGCCGTCGGGAAGCTCAAGGCCGGCGTGGATTTCACACGCGCCCAGGCGCAGATGCGGACCATCGGCGACGCTCTCTCTCGGCGATTTCCCGAGAATCGCGTGAAGACCGTAACTCTGGTTCCTCTGCAGGAGCGGCTGACCGGCAATCTGAAGGTGACGCTGTGGGTGCTGATGAGCGCCGTGGGTCTCGTGTGGCTGATCGCGTGCGCCAACATCGCGAACCTCCTGCTGGCGCGGGCCGCGAGCCGGACGCGCGAGATTGCGCTCCGCGCCGCGCTCGGCGCCGGCCGGGGCCGTGTGCTCCGGCAACTGCTCACCGAGAGTTGTGTGCTCGCGGGGGTGGCCGCGTTGGCGGGGCTCCTGCTCGCGTCCGTGCTCGTGCGGGGACTCGTCGCGTTGTCACCCTCTAACCTGTCCGGTCTCGACGGCGTGCGGATGGACACGACCGTCCTCCTGTTCGCGCTCGGGCTCTCGCTTCTCTCGACGGTGCTCTTCGGGCTCGTGCCGGCCCTGCAGACCTCGCGACTCGACCTGTCGGAAGCGTTGAAGCAGGGCGGCTCCAAGGCGACGGCGTCGACGGGGAGCTCCCGGCTCCGCGCGGCGCTCGTCGTGACGGAAGTCGCGTTGTCGGTCGTCCTGCTCGTGACCGCCGGGCTGCTGGCGCGATCCTTCCTGGCGCTCCAGCGCGTGGATCTCGGGTTCACGACGAACCGTGTGCTGGTGGCCTACACGGACTACGCCGTGAACGGCGAGAAGGAGATCCGGATCCGCTCCAGGTTCTTCGCGGACGTCCTGGATCGTCTGCGCGCGGTGCCCGGCGTGAGCGCCGCGGCAGGCATCGCGTTCCTGCCGATGGGACGGGAGCACAGGGCGGCCCGCGACTACTTCGTCCAGGGCCGAACGGAAGGACAACCGGGGGAACGGCCGCAGGCCGAGGTGTACGCAATCACGTCGGATTACTTCAAGACGCTCGAGATTCCGGTTCGTGCCGGGCGGGACTTCGACGGGACCGACACCCCGGAGCGGCCGCCGGTCGCCATCATCAACGAGACCCTGGCACGGACCGCCTTTCCAGGCGAGTCCCCCCTGGGACAGCAGATCCGGACGAACAGCAAGACGCCCTGGCACGAGATCGTCGGCGTCGTCGCCGACACGCGGTGGCAGGACCCGAGCCACCCACCCCCGTCGGTCCTCTTCGTATCCTCGTCGCAGGGCTGGGGCAAATCGCTGTCCATCCTGGCTCGGACCTCCCTGGACGAGAAGTCGCTCGCAGGCACGCTTCGCGCGTTCCTGCACGAAGCCAATCCCACCGTGCCCGTCCGGTTCGAGACCATGGAGGAGCTGTTCGACTTCGCACTGGCGTATCCGCGGTTTCGCACGCAGGTGGTCGGGCTCTTTGCGGCTGTGGCGGCGCTCCTCGCCGCCGTGGGCATCTTCAGCGTGTTGGCGTACCTGGTGGGGCAACGCACGAGGGAGCTCGCGATCCGACGGGCCCTCGGCGCCCGGGCCGCCGATGTCATCCGCCTCGTCGTGGGTCAGGGGCTGCGGTTGGTCGCGATCGGTCTGGTGCTGGGACTGGCCGGGGCACTCGCACTGGCGCGGCTGCTCACGGGTCTTCTCTATGAGATCAGCCCGTGGGACGTCGGCACCTATCTGGGGACGATCGCCGTGATCGGCGGCGCGGCGCTGCTCGCCACCCTCCTTCCCGCAATCCGGGCCGCCGCGATCGCGCCCCTCATCGTGCTCCGGCAGGAGTAGGGGGCCGCGTCTTGGCGGTTGAGCCTCGAAATCCGGGGACTGACAACCCGTTCTAATTCGGCTGATTCGCGGTCCCACGGCGCGGAGAGGTGCTGGAGTGGTTGATCAGGCCGGTCTCGAGCCGACCACCAACGGCAGACCCCCGGCAGTAGGCAGCGTCGCGCGAACGCGGCGCTTACCCGGTTGGCCCGAAAGGGTGGCCGCTCGTCCACCTGACATCGCGCTCTGAATTCGCTAGGATTCGCGGTCCCACGGCGCGGAGAGGTGCTGGAGTGGTTGATCAGGCCGGTCTCGAAAACCGGTAGGCCCGAAAGGGTCTCGTGGGTTCAAATCCCACCCTCTCCGCCAACATTTGCCTCGAGACAGTCGTCGGTTCACTTCGACCACCGAAGGCAGGCCGCCGGCAGTAGGGAACGCCGTCCGAAGGACGGCGGTAAATCCCACCCTCTCGTCGGTGCAGATCAACGATGCCGGTGCTCGGCGGCGTGGGTCGAGCTCGTTCTATGCCATTGTCGAGGGGACGATCCGTGGCGGCCTATGCGGCGTGATCGACAACCAGTCGCGGCCCGTTCTTCGTTGGCTCGGACGTGCCGGAGTTTCGCGTGTGTTAGCGAAGCATCCATCGTGATCCTGCCGGCTCGGGTCTCCACGGCGCAACGGCGCCATTCCCTCCGACGTCCCAGTTTGGAACCGGTCGTCCTTCCGGCCGACGTGACCGCGCGCTATCGCTGCTTCGGTGGAGCCTGCGGAAACCGAGCGTCGTTCTCGCTCGCTCCGGGTGAGATGCGAGTGTTCGCCGACATCGTCCGGACGCTTTTCGATTCCCGAGACCGGTGCGCCGTCGAGTTCGAGAGCTCGAGGAGATTCTGGTCGCGGCCGACTTATCGCCGGAGCGGCCCGGCCGACCGTGGGCATGTTCGTCCCCGCAGACGATGGGGAGGCGAACCTCGTCGGTGCTGACGTCTTCTCACATTCCACTGACCCGACCCGGGCGAGATTCGGACCGTCCGGTTCGCGATCCGGATCTTCGTACCGCCAGCCAAATCCCGAAGGCGCCGCCTGCTCCGGAGGCCCTGATGAGCTTGCGTCTCTCGCGCCCCCGGCCATACGTCACGCGTCGTTGCAGGTCTTTCTTGATGAGGGCCTCGGACTCGCATATCGTTCGCGTCGGACGCGCGTCGGAAGGTGGGGAATGGGCAGTTACGTCCAGATCATCTGCAGCGCCTGCGGCGGAAAGATCGTCGCGATTTCCGGGCAACCTCGTCCGGCGGCCTGCGCCCTGTGCAAGGAGCCTCTCGAGCCTCTGGCTCCGCCCTCGCAACCTCAGGCTACGGGAAATCCCCGACAGACCGCCGCGTTCCCGCGGGGTACGTTCACGAACACCGGCAAGGTGAAACCCCCGCGGTCTACCGCGAGCGCCTCGTCCGGGAAAACCCCCAAGCCGCCTCCCTCGCCGATCGCCGACCTCAAGCGGAAGCTCCTGGACCTCTTCACATCGCGTTCGTGAACGGCTGATCCGTTCCTAGCGGAGCGGATCGATCGGCGTTCGCTTCGGCTCCTTCCCGAATCGGATTCGCGAGCGCTCGATGTGCTTTCGGATTTCGACGTCGCGATCCCTGGGCGGCGCGCTCGTGACCCATCCGAGGACCAGCTTTTCGGCGGCGGCGGCCACTTCGTCGATGGCCGTCTGAAACAGCACTTCGTTCGCCTTCGACGGCTTGTTCGCTCCGCTCAGCTTGCGCACGAACTGAAGCGAGGAGGCGCGGATCTCGGCCGTCGTGGCCGGAGGCGCGAAGTTCGCGAGGGTGCGGATGTTGCGGCACATGCCGACACTGTAAACCCCGGCCGAGCGAGACGATCGGGAACAATGTTTCCCCAATGAACCACGGCGGCATTTTCGATACCTTCATAGAGGACCGGCCGACGCCGGTCGGGAGGTTTCCGTGGCATCGATCCACAAAGAGCTGACCGTCGAAGTCGACGCCGACACCGCCTGGGCGTCCCTGCGCCGGGTCGGCGAGGCCCGCGAGCTGTTCGCTCCCGTGCTCACGGAGAGCCGAATGGAAAGCGAGATCCGCACCGTGCGGTTTGCCAACGGGATGGTGGTGCGCGAGCGGATCGTGGACGTCGACGACGAAAGGCGGCGCGTGGCGTACGCCGCGCTCGACGCTCCCGGCATGACGTATCACCACGCGTCGATGCAGGTGCGGGAGGCGGGACCCAAACGCTGCCTCTTCGTCTGGATCACGGACTTCCATCCGGCCGAAATCCGTGCCGACATCCTGCCGCTGATCGAAGAGGGCGCGGCCGCCTTCAAGCGCAATCTCGAGAAAGCCTGACGCGACCGGGTCGGAGGCTACCGAACGGATCGTCCGGAATCTACTCGGCTTCGACGCAGCAGCAGGTCGCGACGGTCTCGCCCGTCATGGAGCAGACCATCGCTCCATTCACGATGCTGCAGCAGCAACGCTCCACGGTTTCGCCCGACATGGAACACGTCATGCGCGAGCCGTCGGTGGCGAGCGCCGAACCGATCAGCAGCAGGGCCAACCCGACGGTGACGAGCAGTCGTTTCATGGGAGCTCTCCTCGGATGCGATCGTGCGAACCGACCGCACGACCATTATCCTCTTTCGCGCCTCGCCTGGAAAAAGAGCCGCAGCAGCCCCGCCGACTCCTCGGCGAGGAGGCCTCCCTCCACTTCGGAGCGATGATTGAGGCGCGCGTCCTGCGGGATGTTGCCCAGCGTGCCGCAGTACCCGGCCTTCGGATCGGCGCAGCCGTAGACGATCCGGCGGATCCGCGCGTTGACGGCCGCGCCGGCGCACATGGGACAGGGCTCGACCGTGGCGTAGAGGGTGCAGTCCTCGAGGCGCCAGCGTCCGACCTCGCGCGCCGCCTCCCGGATGGCTTCGATCTCGGCGTGGTGCGTCGGGTCGGCGAGGCGCTCGCGGCGGTTGCGTCCTCGTCCGATCATCCGGCCGTCCCGGACGACCACCGCCCCGATCGGAACCTCCTGCTCGGCGAAAGCGATCCGGGCGAACGCCAGCGCTTCGGCCATGAACTGGCGGTCGTCGGCGGTCCAAGTCATGCGGCGGTGGTCTTAATGGTGCGCCCAGAGGGAGTCGAACCCCCAACCTCCTGATCCGTAGTCAGACGCTCTATCCAATTGAGCTATGGGCGCAGGGGGCGGAAGGCTAGCGAAAAGCCCCAGTCTTTTCAATGGCCTCCGGGGAATTGAACTTTCCGGACCGGGCTCCGTAGAAAGGAATACCCCGGAAAACCCAGTACGACCGGAGGATTGAGGGCCATGTCGAAGAGAACGAAGATCATTCTCGGGACGCTGGCGGCGGTCGCCGTCATCGGCGCCCTGACCGCCGCCATCCGGGGCAAAGACAAGGACGTCCCCCGGGTCACGACCGCCAAGGTCGAGAAGCTGGACCTCATCTCCAAGGTCACGGCCAACGGGAAGATCCAGGCCCAGCGCAAGGTCGACATGTCCGCTCTCGTCATGGGCCAGATCGTCAACCTCGCGGTGAAGGAAGGCGACCACGTCAAGAAGGGCCAGCTCCTTCTCCAGATCGACCGCGCGCAGCTCGCCGCGCAGGCCCAGGGGCGGGAGGCGAGCCTCGAAGCGATGCGTCACGACCTCGAGGCCGCCCGGGCGACGGCCGCGCAGGCGAAGTTCGACTACGAGCGCGCCAGCCAGCAGCACCAAGGCGACATCCTGGCCGAGGCGGACATGCAGAAGGCGAAGTCCGACCTCGAGACGGCGGTGGCGACCCTCGCCGCGACCGAGTCGCGCATGAACTCGACCATGGCGGATCTGGCGGCGAGCCGCGACTCTCTGTCCAAGACGACGGTCACGGCGCCGATCGAGGGCATCGTCACCTCGCTTCCGATCAAGGAAGGCGAGGTCACGGTCATCGGAACGATGAACAACGCGGGCACGCAGCTCATGACGATCTCCGACATGGGATCCGTCGAGGCCGTGATGATGGTCGACGAGACCTCCGTGCCGCAGGTCAAGGTCGGACAGAAGGCCGCGCTCTCGATCGACGCCTATCCGAACACGAAGTTCGAGGGGACGGTGGCGGAGGTCGGCTCCTCGCCGATTCTCAAGACCGACCCGGACCTGCTGACGCTGGTCGCCAACTCGGAGGCGATCAACTTCAAGGTGAAAATCCGGATCGACAACCCGCCGGACACGATCCGCCCCGGTTTCTCGGTGACGGCCGACGTCGTCACGGGCCACAGCAACGGCGCCACGGCGATTCCGATCCAGGCCCTGATCGTGCGCGACGTGAAGAAGGACGAGAAGGCCCCGCCCCAGGCGGGCCGCGCGGAGACGGAAGAGGGCGTCTTCATCGGTCAAGGACGGCAAGCTCGTCTTCGAGAAGGTCCAGACCGGGATCGCCGGCGAGCTCATGATCGAGGTCAAGAACGGCCCGGCCGTGGGCGCCGAGATCGTGACGGGCCCCTTCAAGGTCCTCCGGCAGGTCAAGGACGGCGACAAGGTCATCATCGAGAAGGAAGACGAGAAGAAAGACGGCCCGAAACCGTCGTGACGACCGTCCGAGCTCTTCCGCGTCTCGGCGGGGGCGTTGACGCGCCACAAGCTCCGGGCGTTCCTGACGCTGCTGGGCGTGATCATCGGCGTCGCGACGGTCGTGGGCGTCGTGTCGGTCATCTCGGGCCTGAACACGTACGTCAAGGACAAGGTCATCGGCCTCAACCCGGACATCGTGATCTTCACGAAGTACGGGATCATCACGAGCCGCGAGGAGTGGCTCCTGGCCCGCCGGCGCCGCGACATCACGCTGACCGACATGGAGGTCGTGCGGCGCGAATGCGTGAAGTGCGCGGAGGTGGGCGCGCGCGGCGACCGCCGCCGCCCGGTCAAGTTCGGCGACCGCAAGCTTCCCGCAGGTCGAGATCCAGGGCCACACGCCCAACATGGGCGAGGCGATGAAGTTCGACATCGTCAACGGCCGCTACTTCACCGAGACCGAGTACAACCACTCCGCTCCCGTCGCTGTCATCGGCTGGGACGTCCAGGACGAGCTCTTCCCGAACATGGATCCGATCGGCCGGACGCTGAAGATCGACGGGTACCCCGTCAAAGTCATCGGGACCCTCGCCAAGCAGGGCTCGGTGATGGGGCAGAGCCAGGACAACGTCATCTACATTCCGATCACGGTCTTCCACAAGCACATCGCACCCACCGAGGACATCGGGATCTTCATCAAGCCCAAGGGGGGCGTCGAGGCGGTGGCCGCGACGACCGACGAGGTCCGCACGATTCTCCGCGCCATGCGCAAGACCAGCTTCCGGGGCGACGATCCCTTCGGTCTGGTCACGGCCGAGCTCCTCCAGACGCTCTGGCGCGGCATCTCGGCGGGGCTCTTCCTCCTGATGACGTTCATCTCCGGCATTTCGCTCGTCGTCGGCGCGATCGTGATCGCCAACATCATGTTCGTCTCGGTGGTCGAGCGGACCAAGGAGATCGGCGTGCGGCGGGCCCTGGGGGCGCGGCGCCGCGACATCCGCCGGCAGTTCCTGCTCGAGGCGGCCATGCTCGCCTCGATCGGCGGCGTCATCGGGGTCATCGTCGGCGCGGGCATCGCGTTCGCCGTCAAGCAGATCTTCCCGGCCGAGGTGAAGCTGTCCTTCATCCTGCTCGGAGTGGCCGTGGCCACGATCTCCGGCGTTCTCGCGGGTTGGATCCCCTCGAATCAGGCGAGCAAGCTGCCGCCGGTCGAAGCGCTGCGCTATGAGTAGCCTGATCTCCCACCTGCGCCGCGGTTTCGCCGAGAACGTGCGATTCGCCATGCTCGCGGTGCGCGCGCACAAGCTGCGGGCGGCGCTGACGGTGCTCGGCATCGTCGTCGGCGTCGCGACGGTCATCGCGATGGTCTCGATCGTGACGGGCTTCAACAACAGCATGGTTCGCCAGTTCCAGAGCTTCGGCGCGACGCTCGTCCAGTTCCAGAAGTTCTCGATGCGCTTCGGTCCGGGTCATCGCTCGGACGACGAGCGCAACCGCAAGGACCTGACGCTCGATGACGCGCTGGCGCTGAAGGCGCAGATCCCGGAGATCCGGGCCGTTTCGCCTGAGCGCTATCTCTGGGACACGACGACGATGGCCAAGTACCGCGACCGGCAGGCCCAGGACCCGACCGTGGCCGGCGTCTATCCGGACTACTCGCTCGCCAACAACCACTTCATCGAGCACGGCCGCTTCTTCACCGAGGCAGACCTCGAGCATTCCTCGCAGGTCGCCGTCATCGGCCAGGACGTCCAGAAAGCGCTGTTCCCGAACGAGAACCCGCTGAACAAGACCATCGAGCTCAACGGCTGGAAATACACCGTCATCGGAGTCCTCGAAAACAAGGGGGACTTCGGCGGCGGCTCGAGCAACCACTGGTTCCTGATTCCCTTCTCGACCTTCGACCACCAGTTCCCGCAGATCAAGAGCAGCCGTGGCGACACGATCCACATCGCGACCGTGCCCTACCATCCGGACCAGGTCCCGATCGTCGTCGAAAAGGGAAGGGCGCTGCTTCGGGCCCGCCGCCACGTGCCATTCAACGCCGACGACGACTTCTACATCCTGACGCCCGACAAGATGATCGAAAACTTCCAGGGAATCACCCGCGGGATCACGGGTGCGATGATCTTCATCGCCTTCATCTCGCTTCTGATCGGCGGCGTCGGCGTGATGAACATCATGCTCGTCTCGGTCACCGAGCGGACCCGCGAGATCGGCGTGCGCAAGGCCGTCGGGGCCTTCCGTCGCGACATCGTGCTGCAGTTTCTGACCGAGGCGACGACCCTCGCCCTGCTCGGCGGGATCATCGGCGTCGTCGTCGGGATTGCCGTCCCCGCCGCGATCAAGCTGGCCTTCGCGGCCCTGCCGGCCGAGACGCCGATCTGGTCCGTGCTCGTCGGGCTGCTCGTCTCGATGTCCGTCGGGATCTTCTTCGGCCTCTACCCGGCCGTGAAGGCGTCCCGGCTCGACCCGATCGAAGCGCTCCGGTACGAGTAGCTGTCGGTTCTCAGCTCTCAGCTCTCAGCCAAACCCGCTCGATCCTCATTCTGGCTGACAGCTGGTAGCTGACAGCTGATAGCTGATAGCTTTTCCCCATGAACTCGATGAAGACCACGCTTCTTCTCGGGCTTCTGACGGGGCTTCTGCTCCTCGTCGGTTACTGGCTCGGTGGCACGCAGGGGATGTTCCTCGGCCTGATCGTGTCGGCGGTCATGAACTTCGGGTCGTACTTCTTCTCCGACAAGCTCGCCCTCGCGGCCTTCCGTGCTCAGCCGGTCACCGAGGCCGAGGCGCCGAAGCTTCATGCGATCGTGCAGCGGCTCTCCTCGAAGGCCGGGATCCCGATGCCCCGGCTCTACGTCGTGCAGAGCCCGGCGCTGAATGCCTTCGCCACGGGGCGCAACCCGAAGCACGCCGCCGTTGCGGCGACGACGGGGATCCTCCAGGCCATGAGCGAGGAGGAGCTCGAAGGCGTGCTCGGTCACGAGATCTCCCACGTTCTGAACCGCGACATCCTGACGTCCTCGATCGCGGCCACGCTCGCGGGAGCGATGACGTTCGCCTCGCGCATGTCGTATGTCGCGCCGCGGGGCGGCGGCGACCGCCGCGGAGGCAATCCGATGGCGCTTCTGGTCGTCATTCTGGCGCCCTTCGCCGCGATGCTCATCCAGCTCGCCGTCAGCCGGAGCCGGGAGTACGGTGCCGACGCTTCCGGCGCGAAGCTCCTGGGCGACCCCCGGCCGCTCGCGAGCGCGCTCGAGAAACTCGGCGCGGCCTCCGGCCGCGTACCGCTCGCGGGAGCCAGCCCCACGAACGCGCACCTCTGCATCGTCAACCCCTTCGCGGGACTCGGGGGCCTGGCGGCGCTCTTCTCGACGCATCCTCCCGTCGAGGAGCGGATCCGGCGGCTCCTCGCGATGACCGGGACGAGCGCTCAGAGATAGCGCTTCCAGAACTCCAGCACCTTCTCCATGAGGTGCGCGCGGGCCGCGCGGTCGTCGATCCCGTGCTTGCGCATCGGGTAGGCCATCATGTCGAACGGCTTGCCCGCCGCGATCAGGGCGTCGGCGAACGCGAGGCTGTTCTGCGGATGCACGTTGTCGTCGTACGTGCCCCACACGAGGAGCAGGCGACCGTGGAGATCCTTCGCGCGAGCCACCAGGTTGGTCGCCTCGTAGCCCTCGAGGTTCTCCGCCGGCGTCCGCATGTAGGCCTCGGTCGACTTGCTGTCGTAGTACCGCCAGTCGGTGACAGGCGCGATCGAGACGCCGGCCTTGAACTCCGACGACTTCGTCATCGCGGCGAGCGTGAAGTAGCCGCCGCCGCTCCGCCCCCAGATTCCGATCCGTTCGGGATCGACCCAGGCCTGCGCCTTGAGCCATTTCACTCCGTCGAGGAGATCGCTCGAGAGCGTGCGCGCCCCATTCGTCCCGCAGCGAGAGGTTCTCGATCGTCTTCGATGCCGCCGTGGCCGCGCGGGGATCGATCGACGCGACGACGTAGCCCTGCTGGGCGAGGAACTGATCGAAGAGGGAGTTGCGGTCCCAGTCGTCCTTGACGAGCGGGACGCCCGTCCCGCCATACACGCGGAGAACCACGGGATGGCGGACGGAGGCGTCGAAGCCGCGCGCCCGCAGCACGCGTGCCTGGAGCGGATAGCCGTCGGCCGCCGGGATCGTTCGCATCTCGTAGCTCGGAAGCTGAAACGGCGCGAGCAGATCGGTCCGGGGCGGTGAGACGACCGCCCGCAGGCGGCCGTCGGCCGCGCGCAGCGAAAGCGATGGCGGTGTCGTGTGGCTCGAATACACGTCGAGGTACCAGCGCCGGTTCGGGCTGAACGTGACACGGTGGCCGCCGGGCTCCTGCGTCAGGCGCTTCAGGCCCGTGCCGTCGAGGCGGACGCGGTAGAGATGCCGCTCGATCGGCGACTTCTCCATCGCCGTGAAGTAGACCCACCCTCCGGCCTCGTCGACGAAGGCCGAGCCCATCGGCGCGGCGTAGAACGCGGACGGGCCGCGCACGGACCAGGCGCCGCGCGTCACCTGTCCGACGAGCGTGCCGTCCGTCTTGTAGCGGTAGAGGTGCGTCCACCCGTCGCGCTCGGAGGAGACGAGGATCTCGCGGCCGCCCGCGAGGAAGTCGATCTCCTTCTGGTTCACCCACGCGGGATCGAGATCCGTCAGGATCCGCCGGGTCGCGCCGGAGCGGTCGAAGAGCAGCAGGTCGAGCCGGTCCTGGGCGCGATTGGTCGTCTGGACGGCGATGGCGCGGCTGTCGGGCTGCCACGCCAGGCCGATGATGTACTCGTAACCCGGAGGCGGCGCGTCCATCCAGCGCGTCGTGTCGGAGGTCAGGTCGACGATGCCGAGACGGACGATGGGATTGGGGCGGCCGACCCGCGGGTAGCGCTGCGTGATCACCCGCGGCACGGCGGGCTCGAAGCTCGTGAACGTGGCGACGTCGACGCCGGACTCGTCGCTTCGGAGAAACGCGATCGCCTGCGAATCGTCCGACCACCAGAAGCCGTCGTCGTCGTGGTGGAAGATCTCCTCCCAGTAGACGAACGAGAGGACGCCGTTGAGGATCTCCGGCCCTCCGTCGGAGGTCAGGCGTTTTTCGCCCTTCGTGGCGAGATCCAGCACCCAGAGGTCGTTGTCCCGAGCGAAGGCGACGCGGCGGCCGTCGGGGGAGAGGCGCGCGTTGACTTCGGCCGCCGGTGTTTTCGTCAGACGCGTGAAGCGGGAACCGGACAGGTCGAGGAGATACAGATCGCCGCCGAGCTCGTAGAGACCGAGCCGGCCCGCGGCGTCGAGCGAGATGGGCCAGGTGAGAGTCTTCGGCGGCTCCCCGCTTTCCTGTGCCGCCTCGAGGCTGACGAGCGCCGCGGCACGGTCCACGATCGCCCGGCGCGCGCCGGTGACCGGATCCAGCGTCTCGAACGTGCGCTCCGCCGGAGGTTTCCGCTCGTCGAGAAGGAGGACGGTGTCGGCCGACGTCCACGTGTACCTGGGCAGGCGCGTGACCTGATCGCCCTCCGGTCCCGTGATCCAGTCGACGGTCAGCTCGGCTCCCGGCAGCGAGACCGGAAGCGCCGCGAGGATCAGGGCGGCCGCGGCCGACCGCAACTTCACAGGGAGAGCTTCCAGAACTCCAGCATCTTCGCGGCGCGGTGGCGGATCGCGTCCTTGTTCGTGAAGCCGTGCTTCTGCATCGGGTAGACCATGATGTCGAACGGTTTTCCGGCGGCGATCAGCGCGTCCGCGAACGCCCACGCGTTCTGCGGGTGGACGTTGTCGTCGTAGCTGCCGAAGACGAGGAGCAGCCTCCCCGACAGATCCTTCGCGCGCTTGACGAACGACGTCCACTCGTAGCCTTCGGGATTCGTCTCGGCGGTCTTCATGTAGGCCTCGCCGAACTTCGTGTCGTAGAAGTGCCAGTCCGTCACGGGGGCGCCGGAGATGCCGGCCTTGAACTCCTGCGTGCGCGTCATGGCGAGGAGCGTGTACGACCCGCCGCCGCTCCAGCCCCAGATGCCGAATCGCGCCGGGTCCGCCCAGCTCTGCGCCTTGAGCCACTTCACGGCGGCCTGAAGGTCGGCGAGCTCGACGTCGCTCATCATCTTTCCGCAGACCAGGTTCTCGAGCGTCTTGTTCCGGCCCGTGGCGCTCCGCGGATCGAAGGCGGCGACGACGTAGCCCTGCTGGACGAGCAGGTGGTCGAACAGGTCGTCCCGGTGCCAGCGGTCGAGCACGATCGGCGAGCCGGGCCCGCCGTAGACATGGATGAGGACCGGGTACTTCTTCGAGGGATCGAAGTCCGCCGGCTTCAGGAGGCTCGCCGGCAGCGCGAAGCCGTCGGGCGCCGGGATCGTCAGGAACTCCCGCGAGGTCAGCCCGTACGGCGCCAGGAAGTCCGGCCGGTTTTCCCAGAGCGTCGCGAGACGCTTGCCCGAAGCGTCGTACAGCGCGAGTGAAGGCAGCGTGTTGCGGTTCGAGTACGCGTCCACGAAGTAGCGCCGATCCGGCGAGAAGGTGGTCTTGTGCGTGCCGGCTTCCCTGGTGATCCGCACCTTGCCGCTGCCGTCGGGCTTGACGCGATAGAGGTGGGACTCGAGGGGCGACTTCTCGATCGACGAAAAGTAGATCCAGCCCTTCGCGTCGTCCACGACGGCCGATTCCTGCGGCGCGTCGTAGCCGCCGCTTCCCCGGACCGACCAGGGCCCCTGCGTCACCGCGTTCTTTCGCGTGCCGTCGGCGCCGTAGCGGAAGAGGTGCGGATGTCCGTCGACCTCGAACGACACGATCCAGGTCTTGCCGCCGTCGGCGAACTGGAGCTCCTTGTGGTACACGAGCGCGGGGTCGCTGTCGGAGAGAACGAGCGTGGCGCGCGCGCTCGCGACGTCGAAACGCCACAGATCGAGCTTCGTCTGCGCGCGGTTCATCGTCTGGACCGCGAGCGAGCGGCTGTCGGGAAGCCAGTCGACGCCGAGGATGTACTCGTAGGGCACGGCGGCGGTGTCCATCCAGGCGGTGTTCCCGCCCGCGGCCCCGACGACGCCCAGGCGCACCGTCGGGTTCTTCTGGCCCGTTCGCGGGTAGCGCTGCCGGATTTCGCGCGGCACGGCCGGGGAGAAGTCGGTGAACGTCGTCACGTCGACTCCGGACTCGTCGGTCCTCAGGTACGCGATCGACCGGGAGTCCGGCGACCACCAGTATCCGGTGTCGCCGCGGTCGAAGATCTCCTCCCAGTACACCCAGGAGAGCGTGCCGTTGAGGATCGTGGCGCTGCCGTCGGAGGTCAGCCGCGTCTCCTGTTTCGTCGCGAGATCGAGGACGTAGAGATCGTTGTCCCGGACGAAGGCGAGCCGGCGGCCGTCGGGCGAGAAGCGCGGCAGGGAGTCCTTCGCCTCCGTCGCCGTCAGCCGCGCGAAGCGCGACGCGGCGAAATCGAGCGCATAGAGGTCATCGCCGAAGACGTAGACGGCCTTCGTGCCGGCGGGATCCAGGGCGTCCGGCCAGTCGAGCGAGGCGGGAGTGTCCTCGGGAGAGATCGCCCGGAGGCTCGCGAGCGCGGCCGCCGCGTCTACGGCGGCGGAGCGCTGCCCGGTGGCGGCCCGTATCCGCTCGATCGTGCGTTGGGCGGGCGCCTTGCGTTCATCGAGGAGCAGCACCTCGTCGGCCGTCGTCCAGGCGAACTTCGGGAGCCTCGCCGCCGCGACGGCTTCCTCCCCGTAGACCCAGTCGACCGTGAGCCTGGGCGGCGCCTGAGCGAACGCCGGGAGGGCGCTGAGCAGAAGGAGGGCGACGAAACTCGGGGTTCCTCGGCGCATGTTTTCACCTCGTGGAGCAGCCGCAAGAATATTCCACGGGCGCGGTTAGAATGCGCCAGCCCTCGATGCCTCTGACAACCGGAACCCGTCTCGGCCCCTACGAGATCCTCGCGCCGATCGGCGCCGGGGGGATGGGGGAGGTCTACCGGGCGCGGGACGAGCGGCTGAAGCGCGACGTCGCCGTGAAGGTCCTGCCTGCGACCTACTCGGCCGACGGCGAGCGCCTCCGCCGCTTCGAGCAGGAAGCGCAGGCGGCGGGCGCCCTGAACCATCCCAACATCACGTCGGTGTACGAGCTCGGCTCCCACGAGGGCTCGCCGTACATCGTGACGGAGCTTCTCGAGGGCGAGACGCTCCGCGGGCGGCTCTCCGGCGGCGCGCTGTCGGTGCGCAAGGCGACGGACTACGCGATCCAGACGGCGAAGGGTCTCGCCGCGGCGCACGAGAAAGGGATCGTGCACCGGGACCTGAAGCCCGAGAACCTCTTCGTCACGAACGACGGGCGGTTGAAGATCCTCGACTTCGGCCTGGCGAAGCTGACGCAGGCCGACGGAGCGACCGGACCGCAGACGAATCTGCCCACGGCCGCGGGCACGGAGCCGGGCGTCGTCATGGGGACGCTCGGCTATATGTCGCCGGAGCAGGTGAAGGGCAAGGCCGCCGACGCGCGGTCGGACATCTTCTCCTTCGGGGCGATCCTCTACGAGATGCTGTCGGGCTCGCGCGCGTTCCACCGAGACACGGCGGCGGAGACGATGTCGGCGATCCTGCGGGAAGAGCCGCCGGATCTGTCGGCGACGAACAAGAACGTGCAGCCCGGCCTCGAGCGTGTGGTGCGGCACTGCCTGGAGAAGAGCCCCGAGGAGCGGTTCCACTCGGCGCACGATCTGGCGTTCGATCTCGAGTCGCTCTCGGGGACGTCGAGCACGGCGATCTCCGGGGCGCCCGCGCAGCGAAAAGGCCTGAGTCGCGCGATCCGCTATGGCGCCGCCGCTGTCGCGCTCGCGGCCGCGCTCGGCGGCGGAATCCTCATCGGACGCTCCGGACGATCCTCCGAGCCGGCGACGTTCAAGCAGCTCACGTTCCGGCGCGGCACCATCTGGTCCGCCAGATTCGGCGCGGACGGCAAGACGATTCTCTCCTCCGCCGCCTGGGACGGCCGGCCGTCCGAGGTCTACATGAGCACGGGAGACGCGCCCGAGTCCCGGCCCTTCGGGGCGGTGGGCGCCGACGTGGCGGCCGTCTCCGCGTCCGGAGACGTGGCCTTGCTCCTCAACGCCCGCTCCGATGGGGCATTCGCGAGAGTCGGGACGCTGGCGCGGGTCTCCGCGGCGGGGGGCGTTCCCCGCGAGCTCTTCGAGAGGGTGCAGTGGGCGGACTTTTCGCGCGATGGCAAGGAGCTCGCCATCGTCCGCAACGTGGACGGCAAGTCCTGGCTCGAATTTCCCCCCGGAAAGGTGCTTTTCTCGACCGTCGGATTCGTGGGCGACCCGAGGTTCTCGCCGAAAGGCGACCGGATCGCCTTCCTCGAACATCCCGTGTCGAACGATGACGGCGGCACCGTCGCGATCGTGGACCTGGCGGGGAAGAAGAAGACCATTTCCGGGAGCTACGCCACCATCGCCGGCCTCGCGTGGTCGCCGGACGGATCCGAGCTCTGGTTCACGGGCGCGGAAGTCGGCGCCAACCGGGCCCTCCACGCCGTCTCGGCCTCCGGCGGACGGGCTCGCACCCTCGCGCGCATCGCGGGTTCCCTCACTCTGCGGGATGTGGCGCCCGACGGGCGGACCCTGGTCACGCACGACTCCGTCAACCTCGGCATCATGGGCCGAGCCGCGGGCACGCCGGAAGAGATCGATCTCTCCTGGTTTGACTGGAGCCTTCTCAACGATCTCTCCGACGACGGACGGCAGGTCCTGTTCTCGGAGACCGGGGAAGGGGGCGGGGCGGGCTACTCCACATTCGTGCGCGGCCTGGACGGCTCGCCCGCTGTACGGATCGGAGAAGGCGTCGGGTTTGAGCTCTCTCCCGACGGGAAGAGCGTGCTTGCGCTGCTGGGATCGCCGACCAACCGCGAGATCGTCATCTATCCGACGGGGCCCGGCGAGACCCGGAAGATCTCCTCCGGCGGCCTGCAGCCGCGGGCAGCCGGCTGGCTGGCCGATGGCCGGAGCATTCTCGTGACCGCCCGGGAGGGCGACCGTCCTGCACGCGACTATCTCTTAGATCTTTCGAGCGGAGCACATCGGGCCGTGTCGCCGGAAGGTTATCGGGGAGTGAGGATCTCCAGCGACGGCAAGCGTTTCATCACGCGCGGGCCCGGTGGTGTGTACTACTTCGGCTCGATCGAGGGCGGGGAGCCGGTACGGATTCCGGGGCTCGATCCGAACGATGTCGTGGCCGACTGGGCCCACGACGGCCTCATCTACGTGCAGAAGCCCACCCCCGGACAGGCGGTGCTGAGACTGGTGACACTCGACCCCGTCACCGGCCGCCAGCAGCCCTGGAGGGACCTGTCGCCCCCGGACACGACAGGCGTCAACGCGGTCCGCGGTTTCGCCGTGGCCGCCGACGGCTCATATGCGTATAGCTACTACCGAACGCTGTCGACGCTCTTTCTGGTCAGAGGCGCGCAGTGACGCTCGCGGCTCGGTACGAAGCTCGGCCCCTACGAGATCCTCGCGCCGATCGGCGCCGGAGGGATGGGGGAGGTGTACCGGGCGCGGGACGAGCGGCTGAAACGCGACGTCGCCGTCAAGGTGCTGCCCGCGACCTACTCCGCCGACGCGGAGCGTCTCCGTCGTTTCGAGCAGGAAGCGCAGGCGGCGGGCGCGCTGAACCATCCCAACATCACGGCCGTGCACGACCTCGGCAGCCACGACGGCGCTCCGTACATCGTCACGGAGTTGCTCGAGGGGGAGACGCTCCGCGGACGGCTCTCCGGCGGCGCGCTCTCGGTGCGCAAGGCGACGGACTACGCGATTCAGACGGCGAAGGGCCTCGCCGCCGCGCACGAGAAGGGGATCGTGCATCGAGACCTGAAGCCCGAGAACCTGTTCGTCACCAACGACGGCCGCGTCAAGATCCTCGACTTCGGCCTGGCGAAGCTGACTCAGGCGGACGGCGCGGCGGGTCCGCAGACGAACCTGCCGACGGCCGCGGGTACGGAGCCCGGCGTCGTGATGGGGACGCTCGGCTACATGTCGCCCGAGCAGGTGAAGGGGAAGTCTGCCGACGCGCGGTCGGACATCTTCTCCTTCGGCGCGATCCTCTACGAGATGCTCTCGGGCTCGCGGGCGTTCCACCGGGACACGGCGGCGGAGACGATGTCGGCGATCCTGCGTGAAGAGCCGCCGGATCTCTCCGCGACGAACAAGAGCGTGCAGCCCGGGCTCGAGCGCGTCGTGCGGCACTGCCTGGAGAAGAGCCCGGAGGAGCGGTTCCACTCGGCGCACGATCTGGCGTTCGATCTGGAGTCGATCTCGGGGACGTCGGCCTCCGCCATCACGGCGCGGCCGGCCGTGCGCCTCGCGCTTCCGGCCGCTCCCGCTCCTCGCCGGCGCGCTCGCCGCCGCGGCGCTGCTGGCCGCCGGCTACTTCTTCGGCAAGTCGAAGGGTGTCTCGGAGCCCCCGACATTCAAGCAGCTCACGTTCCGCAAAGGCGCGATCTGGGGAGCGCGCTTCGGTTCCGACGGCAAGTCGATTCTCACGACCGCGGCGTGGGACGGAAAGCCCGACGAGATCTACGTCAGCCGTCCGGAGAGCCCGGAGTCGCACGTCGTTCGGCCTGCCGGGCGCCGAAGTGGCCGCGGTCTCGCCGACGGGAGACATTGCCGTCATCCTCCGGGCCGACTCCGACACCGCCTTCACGCGCGCCGGCACGCTGGCCCGCGTCGGTGCCACCGGCGGTGCGCCGCGCGAGCTGCTCGAGAAAGTCGCAGTTCGCCGACTGGTCCCCGGACGGCAAGGAGCTCCTGATCGTGCGGCCCGTCGAGGGAAAGACCCGCCTCGAGTATCCCGCAGGGGAAGGTCCTCTACGAGACCAGCGGCTGGATCGGCAATCCGCGCATCTCGCCGGACGGCGCGCGGATCGCCTTCCTGGATCATCCCGCCATCAACGACGACGGCGGAATCGCTCGCCGTGATCGATCGGGCCGGAAAGAAGACGACCCTCTCGCCGCTGTATGCAACGGCACGGGCTCGCCTGGTCGCCGTCGGGCTCGGAAGTCTGGTACACGGCGGCGGAAGTCGGCGGCAATCGGATCCTCTACGCCGTGAGCCTCTCCGGGAAGACCCGCGACGCTCGCGCGCGTCTCCGGCTCGCTCACGTTGCACGATGTCACGCGCGACGGCCGCGTCCTGATCGCGCACGACATCGCCCAGATGGGGCTCGTGGCGAAGGGCCCCGGGGACACGAAGGAGGTCGACCTCAGCTGGCTCGACTGGAGTCTGCTCAGCGACGTTTCCCCGGACGGACGTTTCGTCGTCTTCACCGAAACGGGAGAAGGGGGCGGCCGGGGCTACTCGGTCTACCTGCGCGGCACTCGACGGCTCGCCCGCCGTTCGGCTCGGAGAAGGAAGCGCGCAGGCGATCTCCCCGGACGGGAAGTCCGTCCTGGCGTTCGTGGGGCCCCGGGAGGCGCCGGAATTCGTGATCTATCCGACAGGAGCGGGCGAGCCCCGGAAACTGGGCAACGGCGGAGTCGCTGCCCGGGCCGCCCGATGGCTTCCCGACGGCCGACGGTTCCTGGTGGTCGGAAACGAGACGGGGAAACCGCCCCGGACGTATGTGTTCGACCGGGAGGGCGCCGCTCCGAAGCCTCTCGTCGCGGCGGAAGGCTATCGAGGATCGATGATCTCGCCGGACGGGAAGCGCGTGGCCTTGCGGGGACCCAAAGACCTGGGCTACCTCTATCCGCTCGAAGGGGGAGAGCCGACGCCCATTCCCGACAGCGAGGTCGACGACACCATCACTTACGTGGGCTGGGCTTCGGACCAGGCACTGCTGCTGCGCAAGGGGTCGTCGACCGACCTTCCGGTGCGGCTCTTCACGCCACGACGTCGCGACCGGGCGCAAGGAACCGTGGCGAGAAATCATGCCGGCCGACGCGACCGGGGTGAACAGCATCGTCACGCTCCGCTTCTCTCCCAGCGGCGCTTACGGCTACAGCTACTCACGGAACCTGTCGAGCCTTTTCCTGGTCGAGGGCGTGAAGTAGTGACGCTGACACAGACTCCTAGCGGCCCGCTGCGCGGGCCAACCGACGGGAGAGGGGAAGTCGCGTATGGACGCTCTCCCGATTTGAGGACATGACACTCGCTACAGGAACGAAATTGGGGCCCTACGAGATCCTCGCGCCGATCGGCGCGGGCGGGATGGGCGAGGTGTATCGGGCGAAGGATCCGCGCCTCGGCCGCGAGGTCGCGATCAAGGTGCTTCCAGCCGCTTTCTCGCAGGACGCGGATCGCCTGAAGCGCTTCGAGCAGGAGGCGCGGTCGGCGTCGGCCCTGAACCATCCGAACATCGTCACGATCCACGAGATCGGTACCGCGAACGGCTCCTCCTACATTGCGATGGAGCTCGTCGACGGCCCGAGCCTTCGCGAGCTGCTCGCATCGGGGCCGATGCTCCCCAAGAAGCTCCTGGACATTTCCGTGCAGATCGCCGAAGCGCTCGGGAAGGCGCACGGCGCCGGCATCGTGCACCGGGACCTCAAGCCCGAGAACGTCATCGTCTCCAAGGACGGCTACGTCAAGCTCCTCGACTTCGGCCTCGCGAAGCTCTTCGTCGCTCCGCAGGACCAGGTGACGGGCGCTCCGACGGCGATCCAGGAGACGCAGCCGGGCACGGTGATGGGCACGGTCGGGTACATGTCGCCCGAGCAGGCCAGCGGCAAGCTCGCCGACTTTCGCTCCGACCAGTTCGCGCTGGGCTCGATCCTCTACGAGATGGCGACGGGAAAGCGCGCATTCCAGAAGGGGACGGGCGCGCAGACGCTGGCGGCGATCATCCAGGACGACCCGGAGCCGGTGGCGCAGGTCAACCCGCGCGCGCCGGCGCCGCTGCGCTGGATCGTCGAGCGCTGCCTCGCGAAAGACCCCGACGAGCGTTACGCCTCGACTCGGGATCTCGCCCGGGATCTGAAGAGCGTCCGCGAGCACATGTCCGAAGTCACGACCACGACCTCCGGAGGCATCGCGGCCCTCGAGCCGGCGCCGCGCCGCCGTTCCCGGGCGATTCCGCTCGCGATCGTTGCTCTCCTTCTGGGGACTCTCGCCGGAGTCTTCTTCGGCCGCAGGATGGCCTCCTCGCCGCAGCCTCGATTCCAGCGGCTCACGTTCCAGCGCGGCACGGTCATCAACGCGCGCTTCGGGCCCGACGGCCAGTC
Organism: uncultured Acidobacteriota bacterium; assembly: GCA_963782585.1. Lineage (GTDB taxonomy): Bacteria > Acidobacteriota > Thermoanaerobaculia > UBA5066 > Gp7-AA6 > DAHUXD01. The sequence continues at coordinate 64,944 of CAWAKL010000002.1, read as the reverse complement.
CGTGTACTACACGGCGGCATGGGAAGGCGCGCCCATGCGCATCTACTCTCATCGTCCGGGCAATCCCGAGTCGGCCGCTCTCTCGTTGCCGCCGGCCAGGCTTCTTGCGCTCTCGCCGAGCGGCGAGATCGCGCTCCAGCTCGAGCCGAGAACCCGGGGCTTCACGTATATCGGGATCCTCGCGCGCGCGCCGCTGTCCGGCGGTCCTCCGAAGGAAATCCTCCAGGACGTCACGTTCGCCGACTGGGCTCCAGGATCGACGGACCTCGCCGTCGTGCACCGGGTGGCGAGCAAGGATCGGCTGGAGTTCCCGATCGGAAAAGTCCTCTACGAGACGAGCGGATGGATCCAGGACCCGCGATTCTCGCCGGACGGCTCCCTCATCGCCTTCATCGATCATCCCGGCGGCGGGGACGGTGGAGCGGTCGCCATCGTGGACCGCGCCGGGCAAGAAGGTCGATCTCGCGGCCGGGTGGGCGACGGTCCAGGGTCTCGCATGGGCGCCGGGTGGAAGGGAGGTCTTCTTCACCGCGGCGCGCCACGGACTGCAGCGTGAGGTCCCGGCGGTGACTCCTGCCGGAAAGCTGCGTCTCGTTCGGACCATGCAGGGCTCGCCGGCCCTGTTCGATCTCTCCGGATCCAACGCGCTCATCACCGAGGACGACTACCGCGGGGGCGCTCTGGCCTTTCTGCCCGGATCCGAGTCGTCCCGCGATCTCGGCTGGTTCGACTGGCAGAGCGACCGCGCTCTCTCGCGCGACGGACGCCTGTTTCTCTTCGACGAGTCCGGAGAGGGAGGAGGCGCGAACTTCTCGGTTTATCTTCGAGGTACCGATGGGGCGCCGGCCCTGCGGCTCGGCGACGGGGTCGGGATCGACCTGTCCCCCGACGGCGAGTGGGCGCTGACGCGGACGGCGACCGAGTTCGTCCTCGTGCCGGTCCGTGCGGGACAACCGCGCTCGGTCCCGGCGGGTGACTTTTTCCAGAGTGCGTTCGGCGCCTTCCTTCCGGATGGCAAGCGCTTCGTGTTTCCCGGCGGCCTCCCCGGACAGGGCTCGCGTCTCTACGTCCAGTCGATCGAGGGTGGCAAAGCCACGGCCATCAGCGGAGAAGGGATCGAGATCACCCGCATCTCCGTCTCGCCGGACGGGAATCTCGTCGCCGCGGTTGGACCCGATTCGAAGGTCCACCTCTACCCGATCGCCGGAGGGCCCGTCGTCGATCTCGCGGCCTCCCAGGTCGGAGACGCTCCGTCGGGTTGGACCGCCGACGGGAAGGGCCTGTACGTGTCTCGGGACGGTCCGTCCTGCCGCGTCGACGTCATCGACGTCGCCTCGGGCACGCGTACGCATCTGCGCGATCTCGCCGGAACCGACGCCGCCGGCGTCACGTCATTCGGGCCGGCTCGCGTCACGCCCGACGGACGCGTCGTGGTCATCGGCTTCACCCGGATTCTCTCGACGCTCTACGGAGTGCGGGACCTGAAGTGAGTCGTGTACCCTCACCTGAGAACCTGACATGACGCTCGCTACCGGCACCAAGCTCGGTCCCTACGAGATCCTCGCGCCGATCGGGGCGGGCGGGATGGGGGAGGTCTACCGCGCGCGGGATCCGCGGCTGACGCGCGAGGTCGCGATCAAGGTGCTGCCGGCGTCGTTCTCGCAGGACCCGGACCGGCTTGAAACGCTTCGAGGCCGAGGCGCGCGCGGCCGGCGTGCTCAACCACCCGAACATCACGGCGGTCCACGACTTCGGCATGCACGACGGTGCGCCGTACATCGTGACGGAACTGCTCGAAGGCGAGACGCTGCGGAGCCGGCTGGGTCCCGGCGCGATCTCGCCGCGCAAGGCGATCGACTACGCGATGCAGATCGCGAAAGGGCTCGCCGCGGCGCACGAGAAGGGGATCGTGCATCGCGACCTGAAGCCCGAGAACGTCTTTCTGACGAAGGACGGGCGGGTCAAGATCCTGGACTTCGGCCTCGCCAAGCTGAAGATCGACGGCGCCGAGAGCGGCCAGACGGATGCGGGAACGGTCTCCGGCGGGACGCAGCCGGGCGTGGTGCTCGGGACGATGGGCTACATGTCGCCCGAGCAGGTCCGCGGCAAGCCGGCGGACAAGCGGAGCGACCTCTTCTCCTTCGGGACGATCCTCTACGAGATGCTGTCGGGTCAGCGGGCCTTCCGCGGGGACACGGCGGCCGACACGATCACGGCGATCCTGACGAAGGAGCCGGCGGATCTCTCGCAGACGAACAAGAACATCCATCCGGGTCTGGACCGGATCGTGCGGCACTGCCTGGAGAAGAACCCGGAGGAGCGGTTCGAGTCGGCGCGCGACGTCGCGTTCGACCTGGAGGCGCTCTCGGGCGTCTCCACCCCCAGTGCCGCGACACCGATGCCCGAGTCGGCGACTCGACGCCGCCGGCTGCCGTTGCTGCTCGGTGCCGCCGTCGTCCTGATCGGCTGTGGCCGCGGGTGCCTATCGTGGCCGGCAAGAAGGCGGGGCATGTCGCGCCGGCATCCTTTCGGCAGCTGACGTTTCGCCGCGGTCTGATCGGTTCGGCGCGGTTCGCGCCGGACGGGCAGACGGTTCTCTACTCGGCGAGCTGGGACGGAAGGCCCATGGAGATCTTCCAGACCCGCCTCGACAGCCCCGAGTCGCGCCCGTTCGGACTCGCCGGCGCCGAGGTGCTCTCGATCGCTCGCTCCGGCGAGATGGCGGTCTCGCTCAACCGACATGCTTCGATCCCGTTTACGAGAAGCGGCACGCTCGCCCGGCTCGGCATGACGGGCGGGGGCTCGCCGAAAGAGGTTCTCGAGGACATTCAGTTTGCGGACTGGAGCCCCGACGGCCAGGCCCTGGCGGTCGTCCGGGATCTCGGCGGAAAGGTCCGCCTCGAGTTTCCGCCCGGAAAGGTCCTGTACGAGACGGCCGGCTGGATCTCCAATCCTCGTGTTTCGCCGCGCGGCGACGAGGTGGCGTTCGTGGATCATCCGGCGCAGGGGGACGACGGGGGCTCGGCGGCGATCGTGGACCTCTCCGGAAAGCGCCAGGTGCTCTCGGAGTTCCTCGCGAGTGTCCAGGGACTCTGCTGGTCGCCGGACGGCAACGAGGTCTGGTTCACCGCCGCGACGGTCGGCTTCAACCGGGAGCTCTACGCCGCGACGCGTGCCGGCAAGGTGCGGGTGCTGGCCAAAGGCACCGGAGGTCTGACGCTCGAGGACGCTTCCAAGGACGGCCGCGTGCTGATGGTTCAGGACAAGGCACGGCTGGGAATCTCGGCACTGCTGCCGGGCGCGGAGAAGGAGCGGGACTATTCCTGGCTGGACTGGTCGCTCATCCGAGATATCTCGCCGGATGGTCAGACCCTGCTTTTCGGAGAGAGTGGGGAAGGGGGCGGTGCCGGCTTCTCCGCGTACGTCCGCAAGGCCGATGGTTCGCCCGCAGTGCGTCTGGGGCCCGGTAACCCTCTCAGTCTTACCGCCGACGGCCGCCTGGCGCTCGGCACGGTGGGAGAAGCCACAGGTAACCGGATCGTCCTCTATTCGATCGGAGCGGGCGAGCCGAAGACCTTTTCCGCGACCGGCCTCCGCATTGAGCTCGCCACCTTCCTTCCCGACGGGCGCAGGATTCTGTTCACTGCCAACGAGCCCGGTCGCGGGATACGCCTCTGGGTGCAGGGGGTCGAGGAGGAGAAGCCGCGCGCCATCTCTCCCGAGGGCTATCGGATGCCCTGGGGGGGTGTTTCTCCGGACGGAAAGGTCGCGGTGGTCATCGGGCCGGATCAGCGCTACTACCTTTATGCGGTCGGAGGGGGCGAGCCGACCGCGATCCCCGGACTGGTCGCGGGGGACATTCCCTGTTCCTGGTCCGCCGACGGCGGCGCGCTCCTGGTGCGCCGGCGCGGAGAGGTTCCGGCTCGCATCATGCTCCTCGACCTTCGCACCGGCAAGAAGGAGCTCTGGAAAGAGCTCATGCCTCCGGACCCGGCGGGTGTCACGACTGTGAGCCCGGTCAACGTCACGCCCGACTGGAAGTCTTACGCCTATTCCTACCAGCGGAGCCTCGCGGACCTCTACGTGGTGGAGGGGCTCAAGTAGATGAGTCCTGCTCAGACCCCCGGCGTTCCGCGGAGCTCTACTTCCTCGACGGTTCCAGCCACCGCTCCCGTATAGAATCCCGCCGCCCCAAATGACACTTTCCGCCGGCAGCAAGCTCGGTTTCTACGAAATTCTCGCGCCCATCGGGGCCGGCGGGATGGGTGAGGTGTACCGCGCGAGGGATCCGCGGCTCGGGCGCGAGGTCGCGATCAAGGTGCTGCCGGCGTCGTTCTCGCAGGATCCGGATCGCTTGAAACGCTTCGAGGCCGAGGCGCGCGCCGCCGGCGTGCTCAACCACCCCAACATCACGGCGGTCTACGAATTCGGGACGCACGACGGCGCGCCGTACATCGTGACGGAGCTCCTCGAAGGCGAAACTCTACGAAGCCGTCTCGGTCCGGGCGCGATCTCGCCGCGAAAGGCGATCGACTACGCGGTGCAGATCGCGAAGGGCCTGGCCGCCGCGCATGAGAAGGGAATCGTGCACCGGGACCTCAAGCCCGAGAACGTCTTCCTGACGAAGGACGGGCGCGTCAAGATCCTGGACTTCGGCCTCGCGAAGTTGAAGCTGGACGGGGGCGAGGGCGGCCAGACCGATGCCGGGACTGTCTCCGGTGGCACGCAGCCCGGTGTCGTGCTCGGGACGATGGGTTACATGTCGCCCGAGCAGGTCCGAGGCAGGGCCGCGGACAAACGGAGCGACCTCTTCTCCTTCGGGACCATCCTCTACGAGATGCTCTCGGGCCAGCGGGCGTTCCGCGGCGACACGGCCGCGGACACGATCACGGCGATCCTGACGAAGGAGCCGCCGGACATCTCCCAAATCAATAAGGAAGTGCCTCCGGGGCTGGATCGCATCGTGCGGCACTGCCTGGAGAAGAACCCGGAAGAGCGGTTCGAGTCGGCGCGCGACGTGGCGTTCGATCTCGAGGCGCTCTCAGGCGTCTCCGCCGCATCCACGACCACGGGTGCGCGCGCGCTGCCGGCCGAACGGAAGCGCGGGCGCTGGTGGCTGCTTCCCATCGCCGCGATTCTCGGCGCGCTCGTCGCCGGCCCATTCATCTACTCCGCCGGCAAGATGGCCGGCTTCGTCGAGCCGCCCGCGTTCCGTCAGATCACGTTCTCGCGCGGCGAAGTCGGCGGCGCGCTCTTCGCGCCCGATGGCCAGACCGTTGTCTATTCCGCCTCCTGGGAAGGCGCTCCCTTCGAGGTCTTCATCAACCGGCCGGAGAGCCCGGAGTCCCGGCCGTTCGGTTTGCCGACCGCCGCGATTCTCTCGATATCGAAGGCCGGCGAGATGGCGATCATCCTGGAGCCGCGCCGCGTGAAGCCGTTCGTGCTGAGCGGCCGACTCGCGCGGATCTCCATCGCGGGCGGCGCGCCGCGGGACATCCTCGACGGCGTCGAGTTCGCGGACTGGGCTCCGGACGGCAAGGAGCTCGCCATCGTCCGGGACTCCGGCACGAAGTGCCGACTCGAGTACCCGATCGGGAAGGTTCTCTACGAAACGTCCGGATGGATCAGCCACCCTCGGGTCTCCCCGGATGGAGAAGTGGTCGCGTTCATCGACCATCCCGTCCCGAACGACGACGGAGGGCGTGTCGCCGTCGTGGATCGCGCCGGAAAGAAGCGGGACGTGTCGCCTCTCTACGCCACGGCCCAGGGACTCGCCTGGCGGCCGGATGGCGGCGAGATCTGGTACACCGCGGCCGAGGGCGGATTCAACCGTGCCGTCCACGGCGTCACGCTTTCGGGAAAGGTGCGCCTGGTCGGGCGAGTGCCGGGCATCAGCACGATCCGGGACATCTCGCCACAGGGGCGGGTGCTGATGACCAACGAAAGCGCCCGTCTCGGGATCCTGGCGCGCGGGGCCGGCGAGGAGAAGGAGCGGGAGCTCTCCTGGCTCGACTACTCCCTCGTGACGGACATCCGGTCGGACGGCAGCAAGATCCTCATCACCGAATCGGGAGAAGGGGGCGGCCCGGCCTACTCCTCGTACCTGCGCGGATTCGACGGCTCGCCGGCGGTGCGTCTCGGGGAGGGTTCCACAGAGGCGTTCTCGCCCGACGGCGCGTGGGCGATCTCGGTCACCCACACCGCCACGCCGCAGATCCATCTTCTGCCCACGAGCGTGGGGGAGCCGCGGGCGCTGTCCCACGACGGGCTCGACGTGTTCAATGCCGACTTCCTTCCGGACGGCAAGACGCTGATTTTCACCGCGGCCGAGGCCGGCCGCGGAACGCGGCTGTACTTGCGCGACACGGCGGGGGCAACGAAAGCCCGCGCCGTTTCCCCGGAGGGCTATTCGATGTTCCGCGGCACCGTCACGCCGGACGGCAAGTCCGTCGCCGTGAGCGGCCCCGACCAGCGGATCTATCTCTATCCGGTTCAGGGCGGCGAGCCGACGGCGCTGCCAGGCCTCGCGCCCGACCATCGCCCGATCCGCTGGGCTCCGGACATGCGGAGCCTCTACGTGCAGGTCCAGAATCGGGAGCCCGTGCAGGTCGTCAAGTACGACGTGGCTTCCGGCAAGCTGGAGCTCTGGAAGCAGGTCTCGCCCGCCGACGCGGCTGGCCTCGCAGGCGCGAGCCGGTTCGTCGTGACGCCGGACGGCCGCTTCTACGCCTACAGCTATCTGCGCGTGCTCTCCTACCTGCAGCTCGTCGAAGGCCTGAAGTAGTCGTCCGGGTAGAATCCTTCAGCCCTTCATGAGCTGTCCGCCGGAACCAAACTGGGCCCCTACGAGATCCTTGCGCCCATCGGCGCTGGAGGGATGGGAGAGGTCTACCGCGCTCGCGATCCGCGGCTGACGCGCGATGTGGCGATCAAGGTCCTGCCGGCGTCCTTCTCGCAGGATCCGGATCGCCTGAAGCGGTTCGAGGCCGAGGCGCGCGCCGCCGGAGTTCTGAACCACCCGAACATCACGGCGGTCTACGACTTCGGGACGCACGACGGCGCGCCGTACATCGTCACGGAGCTGCTCGAAGGCGAAACGCTGCGCAGCCGCCTCGGCCCCGGAGCGATCTCGCCGCGCAAGGCGATCGACTACGCGGTGCAGATCGCGAAGGGACTCGCGGCGGCGCACGAGAAGGGGATCGTGCACCGGGATCTGAAGCCCGAGAACGTCTTCCTTACGAAGGACGGGCGGGTGAAGATCCTCGACTTCGGTCTCGCGAAGCTGAAGCTCGACGGCGCGGAGAGCGGACAGACCGATGCGGGGACGGTTTCCGGCGGCACGCAGCCGGGAGTCGTGCTCGGGACGATGGGCTATATGTCGCCGGAGCAGGTACGCGGCAGGGCCGCGGACAAGCGGAGCGACCTTTTCTCCTTCGGGACGATCCTCTACGAGATGCTGTCGGGGCAGCGGGCGTTCCGCGGCGACACGGCGGCGGACACGATCACGGCGATACTGAGCAAGGAGCCGCCGGATCTCTCGCAGACGAACAAGGACATCCATCCGGGCCTGGACCGGATCGTGCGGCACTGCCTGGAGAAGAACCCGGAGGAGCGGTTCGAGTCGGCGCGTGACGTCGCCTTCGACCTCGACGCTCTCTCGGGCGTCTCGACACCGACCGGCGTGACGGCGATGCCGGCGGTGGCTCCGAAGCGCGCGCGCTGGATCGGCCCGGCGCTGATCGCGGCGGCCGTGGCGCTCGCCGCGGGTCTCGCGGCGGGCTATCGGTACGGCAAGAAGGCCGGCTTCATCCCGCCTCCGACCTTCCAGCAGCTCACGTTCCGCCGCGGCGAGGTCTACTCGGCGCGCTTTGCCCCCGACGGCCAGACGGTCATCTACGCCGCCGCCTGGGACGGCCGGCCTGTCGAGCTCTTCGCGACTCGCACGGATCGCCCCGAGTCGCGCGTGTTCGGGCTCGTCGGCGCGGACCTGCTGTCCATCTCGCGCGAAGGCGAAATGGCCGTTTCCCTCGACCGCCACAACTTCTCGGCCTTCCTGCGCACCGGAACCCTCGCGGAGATCGGTGTGAGCGGAGGCGTGGCTCCGCGTTCGATCGCCGACGACGTGCTGTGGGCCGACTGGTCCCCGGACGGAAAAGAGCTCGCCATCGTCCGCGACGTGAGCCAGCAGGCCCGGCTCGAGTACCCCGTCGGGAAAGTCGTGTACCAGACCGCGGGCTGGCTGAGTCACGTCCGGATCTCGCCCGACGGCACGACCGTCGCCTTCATGGAGCATCCCGTGCGCGGAGACGACGGCGGGATGGTCGCGGTGGTCGACCGGGCCGGCAAGAAGCGCACACTGACGGAGCGGTTCACCTCGGAATGGGGGCTCGCCTGGACTCCCAAGGGCGATGAAGTCTGGCTCACCGCCGCGAAGGTCGGAGCGAACCGGGCGCTTTATGGCGTTTCGATGTCGGGAGCAGAGCGCCTGCTGGCGCGCGTGACGCAAAGCCTGACGCTCCAGGACATCTCTGCGGACGGCCGGGCCCTCGTGGCCCACGATTCGATCCGCATCGGCATCATGGCCGGCGGCGAGGGCCAGGCTCGGGAGCGCGAGCTCGCCTGGCTCGATTGGTCCTCGCTCTTCGATCTCTCGAACGACGGGAAAACGATCCTCTTCTCCGAGACCGGAGAGGGATCAGGGCCGGCCTATTCAACTTTTACCCGCACCACCGACGGGGCCGCTCCGGTGCGCATCGGGGAAGGCGGTGGCCAGGCGCTGTCCCCCGATGGGCGCTGGGCCGCCGTCCAGGTCCAGGGCGAGACAATGAACCTGAGGCTGTATCCGACGGGCTCGGGCGAGGCCATCGTCCTGAAGATCGGCAACCTCCAGTACCAGGGTGGCGGATCCTTCACGCCGGACGGAAAGCGTTACGTGTTCAACGCGAACGAGCCCGGACGCGGGGCGCGCATCTATTCGATCGAGATTCCCGACGGGACAGCGAAGGCGGTTTCGCCGGAGGGCTACAGAACTTTCTCCAACGGCGTTTCTCCGGACGGAACGCGGGTCATCGCCGGCGGGCCCGACCGGCGGAGGTACTTCTATCCGCTCGCGGGCGGCGAGCCCACGGCGATCCAGGGCTTCGCCGCCGACGAGACGCCCGGCGGCTGGACGGACGACGGGCGCCTCTATGTGTACCGGCGGCGCGACGTTCCGGGCCGCGTCTACCGGCTCGAACCCGCCACGGGCAAGAAGGAGCTCGCGCGCGAAGTCATGCCCGCGGACGGCTCCGGAATCGTGGACATCGCGCCGATCATGCTGACCCCGGAAGGAAAGAGCTACGTCTACGGCTTTCAGCGCACGCTCTCCGACCTCTACATCCTGGACGGCGTGAAGTAATCCCCATGACCCTCTCCGCCGGCTCGCACCTCGGTCACTACGAGGTCCTCGGGCCGCTCGGCGCGGGAGGGATGGGGGAGGTTTACCGCGCCCGCGACACGGCGCTCGATCGCGAGGTCGCGATCAAGGTCCTGCCGGAGAATCTGGCTCTCGACCCGGAGGCGTATGCGCGCTTCGAGCGCGAGGCGAAGGCCGTGGCCGCCCTCTCGCATCCCAACATCCTCGCGATCCACGAGTTCGGCAGCTCCCGGGGCGTTGCGTACGCCGTGACGGAGCTTCTCGAAGGAGACACCCTCCGCGCGCGACTCGACAGCGGTCCCGCTCATCGAGATGCAGGCGGTCGACTACGGGCTCCAGATCGCGCGCGGCCTCGCCGCGGCGCACGAAAAAGGCGTCGTCCATCGGGACCTGAAGCCCGAGAACGTTTTCGTGACGAACGCCGGCCATCTGAAGATCCTGGACTTCGGCATCGCCAAGCGGCTGGAGAGCCAGGACTCCGCCCGGCGCGGATCCGGGCCTCACCGAGCCGGGCATGGTGCTGGGAACGGCCGGATACATGTCGCCCGAGCAGATGAAGGCCGCGCCCGTGGATCACCGTTCCGACATCTTCTCCTTCGGGTCCGTTCTCTACGAGATGCTCTCGGGGCAGCACGCGTTCGCCCGGAGCACGGCGATCGAAACCATGACCGCCATCCTGCACGACGAGCCTCCGGACCCCGCCGAATCAGGGCGGCCGATCGCGCCGGCCCTGGACCACGTCGTCCGCCATTGTCTGGAGAAGAACCCGAGCCACCGATTCCAGTCCGCCAAGGACGTCGTCTTCGCGCTCTCCGAGGCGTCGCACTCCGAGCGGAGCGGCCCGCGGCCGGTCGCGTCCGCCGCCGAACCGGTGCCCGTCCCGAAGCGCCGCCGGCGCGTGCGCGGAACGACGCTAGCCTGGAGCGCCATCGCGCTGGCGGCCGTCGTGGGGTCCGCGCTCCTCCTGTGGCCGCGGAGCCCCCGCGCCGAGACGCGCCCCGGCGGCTCCTTCGGCGACGCGGCTGGCCGTGCTCCCTTTCGAGAACCTGGGAGCCGCCGAAGACGAGTACTTCGCCGACGGGATCGCGGACGAGGTCCGCGGCAAGCTGACGCTCCTGCCGGGCCTGCAGGTGATCGCGCGCGGGAGCTCGACGCCCTACCGAAAGACGACGAAAACGCCGCAGGAGATCGCCCGGGAGCTGGGCGTGAAGTACCTGCTCACCGCCACCGTCCGCTGGGACAAGTCGGCGGGCGCGAACCGAGTCCACGTGACGCCGGAGCTGGTCGAGGTCTCGGGCTCCGAGGCCCCCGCCTCGAAGTGGCAGCAACCCTTCGACGCCGCGCTCACGAACGTCTTCCAGGTGCAGTCGGACATCGCGGCCCGCGTCGCTCAGGAGCTCGGCGTCGTGCTCCAGCCGACGGAAGCGCAGCGCCTCGCGGAGCGCCCCACGAAGGACATCGCGGCCTACGACGAGTTCCTGCGGGGCGAGCAGGTCTCCCGGAGCATGAGCGTCCAGGACCCGCCGAGCCTGCGCCAGTCGCTCGCCTTCTACGAACGGGCGGCGGCGCTGGACCCCGGGTTTGCGCAGGCCTGGGCCCGCGTGTCGCGAGCGAGCTCCATGCTCTACGGCAACAGCGGGCCGACGCCGGCGCTGGCTCAGGCGGCGCGCGAGTCCGCCGAGAGGTCGGTCCGGCTCGCGCCCAACCGGCCCGAGGGATACATCGCCGCGGGCCAGTACGAGAGGCTCGTCGCCAAGGATGCGGAGCGCGCGCTCGAGCAGTTCGAGCGCGCCCGGAAGCTCTCGCCGGGAAGCGCCGACCTGCTCTCCGCGATCGCGGTTGCGGACGTCGCGCGCGGACGCTGGGACGCGGCGGTCGAAACTCTGCAGGAGGCGCAGCGGCTCGATCCGCGCTCGGTCAGCGTCCTGCGGCGGCTCGGCGACGCTTTCTTCTGGCTGCGCCGATTTCCCGAGGCACGCGAGGCCTTCGACAAAGGCCTCGTTCTCGCGCCCACGCATCTGGGACTGATCGAGGGCAAGGCGATGACGTTTCTGGGGGAAGCCGACCTCGGCGGCGGGAGGGCGGTGCTCGCCGCGGCCCCGCGCGAGGTTGACCCGGCGGCGCTCGTGGCCTACGTCGCCGCCTACTGGGACGTGGTCTGGCTCCTCGATGACAAGCAGCGCGACCTGCTCGTGAGCCTGGCCCCGAGCGCGTTCGACGGCGACCGTGCGACCTGGGGTCTCTGTCTCGCCCAGGCCTGGGCGCTGCGCGGCGACGCGGCGAAGACGCGCTTTCACGCGACGGAGGCGAAGAAGGCGATCGAGGAGCAACTCAAAGAAGCGCCCGAGGACGCCCAGAGGCGAGTGGGCCTCGGCCTGGCGCTTGCGTACGCGGGCGACACTGCGGCCGGCATCCGCGAGGCGCAAACGGGCGTCGCGATGCTCCCGATCGCGAAGGACGGGTTCACGGGGCCGTTCCTCCAGCATCAACTCGCGCGCATCTACGTCCTCGCGGGCGAGCCGGAAAAGGCGCTCGACCAGCTCGAGCCCCTCCTGAAGATCCCTTACATCCTCTCTCCCGGCTGGCTGCGGATCGATCCCAACTTCGATCCGCTCCGAACGAATCCACGTTTTCAGAAGCTCGCCTCGGGCGGCGCCGGAGCCTGACCCCGGGTCGTCGTAGAATCCCCCGACACGGACACCTAGCGGCCCGCTTCGCGGGCCAACGAACGAGAGAGGGGAAGTCGCGCGAGGACCCTCTCCGAATTGAGGACATGACTCTCACAACGGGAACGAAGCTGGGCCCCTACGAGATCCTTGCGCCGATCGGCGCCGGAGGGATGGGTGAGGTGTACCGAGCGAGGGACCCGCGACTGACGCGCGAGGTCGCGATCAAGGTGCTGCCGGCAACGTTCTCGCAGGATCCGGATCGCCTGAAGCGTTTCGAGCAGGAAGCGCGTGCGGCCGGAGTGCTGAACCACCCCAACATCACGGCCGTCTACGACTTCGGGATGCACGACGGTGCCCCTTACATCGTGACGGAGCTTCTCGAAGGCGAAAACCTGCGAAGCCGCCTGGGGCCCGGTGCGATCTCGCCGCGCAAGGCGATCGACTACGCGGTGCAGATGGCGAAGGGACTGGCCGCCGCGCACGAGAAGGGGATCGTGCATCGGGATTTGAAACCCGAGAACGTCTTCCTGACGAAGGACGGCCGGGTCAAGATCCTCGACTTCGGTCTCGCGAAGCTGAAGCTGGATGGCGCGGAGAGCGGCCAGACGGATGCGGGAACGGTCTCCGGCGGCACGCAGCCGGGTGTCGTGCTGGGGACGATGGGCTACATGTCGCCCGAGCAGGTGCGGGGGAGGGCCGCGGACAAGAGATCCGACCTCTTCTCCTTCGGCACCATCCTCTACGAGATGCTCTCGGGTCAGCGGGCCTTCCGTGGAGACACGGCGGCGGACACGATCACGGCGATCCTGACGAAGGAGCCGCCGGATCTGTCGCAGACGAACAAGGACATCCATCCGGGTCTGGACCGGATCGTGCGGCACTGCCTCGAGAAGAACCCGGAGGAGCGCTTCGAGTCGGCGCGCGACCTCGCCTTCGACCTCGAAGCCCTCTCGGGAGCCTCGGGCACGTCGACCGTCTCCGCGGTCGGGCCGCGGGCGACGACACGGCGGAGCTTCCTGCCGCTCCTGGCGACGGGTGTCGGCGGGCTCGCCGTCGGCGCTGCCGGCGGCCTCTTTGCCGGGCGCCGAATGTGGTCGCGCGGAAACCCGACCTTCCGGCAGCTGACATTCCGGAATGGGATGATTCAGCAGGCGCGGTTCGGGCCGGACGGCCAGTCGATCTACTACGCCGCCGCCTGGGAGGGCCGGCCCCTCGAGATCTTCCAGACGCGACTCGACAGCCCGGATTCGCGGGTGTTCGGCCTCCCGGGCTCTTCCCTGATGTCGATCTCGAGCGCCGGCGAGATGGCGGTCGGCCTGGACAGCAGGAGTGTGGGCGGCTTTCAGCGCATGGGGACGCTCGCGCGCATCGGGATCACCGGCGGCGGAGCGCCCCGCGAGATTGCGAGCGATGTGTTCTGGGCCGACTGGTCACCGGACGGGCAGACACTCGCCATCATCAAGGACGTCGAGGGGAAGTCGCGCCTGGAGTATCCGATTGGCAAGACGATTCATTCTTATTCCGGGTGGATGAGCCATCCCCGTGTCTCGCGCGACGGCAGATCCGTCGCCGTGATGCTCCATCCCGTTCGCGGCGACGACGGCGGCCTCGTCGCCGTGGTCGATCGCTCGGGGAAGGTCCGGGAGCTGAGCGGTACGTTCGCCAGCATCGGCGGCCTGTGCTGGAGCGCGGAGGGCAACGAGATCTGGTTCGCCGGCGCCCGCGTCGGCTTCAACCGGTACCTCAACGCCGTCACTCTCTCCGGGCGCGTGCGGAGCCTCGCGGAAGCGACCGGAGGGCTGGCCGTAGAGGACGTCTCGAAAGAGAGCCGGACGCTGGTCATTCAGGACAAGGCCCGCCAAACGATGGTCGGGATGCCTCCCGATGGCACCAAGGAGATCGAGCTCTCCTGGCTCGACTGGGGCCTGCCGGCCGATCTCTCGGACGACGGCAAGCTGCTCCTCTTCGACGAGAGCGGCGAGGGAGGCGGGCCGGGTTACTCGGTCTACATCCGGAAACTGGACGGCTCGCCCGCCGTGCGCCTGGGCGAAGGATCCGCCCAGGCCCTGTCCCCCGACTCGACCCGGGCCGCCGCGGTGGTGTTGCGCGAGGACCGTGGCCTGATCCGGCTCTATCCGACCGGTGTCGGGGAACCCATGACGATCGACGTTCCGGGCTTGTCGGTGGACCAGGTCACCTGGTCCCGCGACGGCTCGGCCCTGATCTTGACCGCGACCGAGGGCGAGCGGGGAAACCGTCTCTACGTTCGCGACTTTGCCAGCGGGAACGTGCGAGCCATTTCGCCGGAGGGGTATCGCACGGTCGCTGCCCGCGCGTGTCCCGACGGACGCCACGTCGCGGCGTCGGGGCCCGATCGGAGGAGGTATCTCTACCCGCTGGCGGGCGGAGAGCCCAAGGTGATCGAGGGCCTGGCTCTGAATGAACGGATTTCGGGATGGCTGCCCGACGGGAAGTCCATCTATGTTCAGAAACTCGGGACGCTGCCCGGTGACGTGTGGATCCTGGACCTCGCCACGGGCCAGCGCCGGCTCTGGAAGCAGCTCGTTCCGGCCGACGCGTCGGGCGTGACCGCGATCGGCGGCATCCGCGTCCCGCCCGACGGCAACGCGTATGTCTACTCGTTCATCCGTAACATCGCGGACCTCTACGTCGTCGAAAGCCTGAAGTAGGCTCCGACCGGTTAGAATCCCGCCGCTCCCGATGACACTTTCCGCTGGAACGAAGCTCGGCCCCTACGAGATCCTCGCGCCGATCGGCGCGGGCGGTATGGGCGAGGTCTATCGCGCGCGCGACGAACGCCTCAAGCGCGACATCGCGATCAAGGTCCTGCCCCCCGAGCTCGCCGAGGACTCCGAACGGCGCGGCCGATTCGAGCGCGAGGCCCGGGCGGCCTCGGGCCTTTCGCATCCCAACATCCTGACCGTCTACGACATCGGCACGCACGACAAGACGGTGTACATCGCAATGGAGCTCGTGGAGGGATCCACGCTGAAGGACATCGGCGCGAACGGCGCGTTGCCGGTCAAGAAGCTCCTCGACATCTCCGTGCAGATCGCGGAAGGCCTTGCGGCCGCCCACGCCGCCGGGATCGTGCATCGCGACCTGAAGCCCCAGAACGTGATGGTCTCGAAGCACGGTTTCGCGAAGATCCTCGATTTCGGCCTCGCGAAGCTCGTCACGCCGGAAGATCAGGAAGTCTCGGGACTCAAGACCGCCGTGGGCGATCCGACGCGCCCCGGCATGGTCATGGGCACCGTTGGCTACATGTCGCCGGAACAGGCCTCCGGGCGGCCGGTCGACTACCGATCGGATCAGTTCTCCTTCGGCTCGATTGTGTACGAGCTCGCCACCGGCAAGCGCGCGTTCGAGCGCGGCACGACCGCCGAGACCATGACGGCGATCATCCGGGAAGAGCCCCCGCCGGTGGCGCAGCTGAACCCGCGCGTCCCGTCTCCCGTGCGCTGGCTCGTCGAGCGCTGCCTCGCGAAGGATCCGGAAGACCGCTTCGGCACGACGAAGGACCTGGCGCGCGATCTCGCCGACGTCCGCGATCACCTCTCCGAGGCCTCGATCACTTCGACGACCGACCAGTCGGCGGCCGCAGCGGCGGCGGTGCGCGCGGGCCGGCCGAAGTGGACGTGGCTTCTCGTCGCTCTGGCCGTCCTGGCTGCAGGCGCGGCCGGCCTCTTCGCGGGGCGGCGCGTCTGGCGCGTCGAGCCTCCGAGCTTCAAGCAGCTGACGTTCCGCCGCGGCGTGATCACCTCCGCGCGCTTTGCGCCGGATTCGCAAACGATCTACTACTCGGCGAGCTGGGAGGGCAATCCCCTCGAGATTTTCATCAGCCGACCCGAGAGCCCCGAGTCGCGCCCGTTCGGTCTGCCCGGTGCGGAGGTGCTGGCCATGTCGCGCACGGGCGAGCTCGCCCTCTCTCTCAACCGGCGTGCGGTCGACCCGTTCATCCGTGGCGGGACGTTGGCGAAACTGTCGATGGCGGGCGGTGGATCTCCCCGCGAAGTTCTCGATGACGTTTTCTGGGCGGACTGGTCTCCGGACGGCAAGCAGCTGGCGATCGTCCGAGAGGTCGCGGGCGCGCAACAGCTCGAGTACCCGATCGGAAAGGTCCTGTATCGGACGGCGGGCTGGCTGGAGAGCGTGCGCGTTTCCCCCGGTGGCGATCTGGTCGCATTTCTGGACCATCCGGCTCGCGGGGACGACGGCGGAACGGTCGCCGTCGTCGACACGGCCGGCAAGAAGCGGGCCTTGGGGGGAGCCTTCGCGTCCGGCCACGGTCTGGCCTGGAGCCCCTCGGGAGACGAAGTCTGGTACACCGCGGCGAAAGTCGGCGGCAACCGCGCCCTCTACGCCGCGACCCTTGGTGGGAAGGAACGCGCGCTCTACCGGATCACGGGGAACCTCACGCTGCAGGATGTCGCAGGGGACGGTCGCGTGCTCGTGACCCAGGATGTCGAGCGGCTCGGGAACCTGGGCCGGGGCCCCGGTCAGGAGAAAGAGATCGAGCTGACCTGGCTCGACTGGGCTCTGGCCAACGACCTCTCGCCGGACGGCAAGACGCTTCTCTTCACCGAGTCCGGCGAGGGGGGTGGTCCGGGGTATTCCGCGTACACCCGCAGCACCGACGGTGCGCCCGCGGTCCGCCTGGGCGAGGGCGCCGCCCAGTCTCTCTCGCCCGACGGGAAGTGGGCCGTGGGCATACTCGGGACTTCCTCGGAGCCTCGCATCTTCATCTATCCGATCGGCGCCGGAGATCCACGGACCCTGCCGCGCGAAGGAATCGACGTTCAAGGCGTGGCGTGGATGCCGGACGGCAAGAGCCTGCTGATGACGGCGAGCGAGCCCGGCCACGGCCCGCGCATTTTCCTCCGCCCCCTGGACGGAAAGCCCCGGGCCATCAGCCCTGAGGGCTACCGCACGTCGGCCCGCTCGGTGTCGCCGGACGGGCGGCAGGCCATCGCCCGAGGCCCCGACCAGCGCTGGTACCTCTACCCGATCGAAGGAGGCGAGCCGACGCCGGTGCTCGGGCTCGAGACCGCCGATCAGCCGAGCGGATGGACCGCCGACGGGCAAGCGCTCTGGGTGTTTCGGCGCGCGGAGCTTCCGGCCAGAGTGAGCCGGCTCCACATCGCGACCGGAAAGCGGGAGCTCTGGAAGGAGCTCCTCCCCGCCGACGCGAGCGGCGTTACGGAGGTGACCTCACCATTGCCGACCCCGGACGGGAGGTACTACGTTTACACGTACATCCGCAGGCTGTCGGATCTCTATGTGGCCGAA
This sequence comes from uncultured Acidobacteriota bacterium, assembly GCA_963782585.1. Classification (GTDB taxonomy): domain Bacteria; phylum Acidobacteriota; class Thermoanaerobaculia; order UBA5066; family Gp7-AA6; genus DAHUXD01. The sequence goes on along the minus strand of CAWAKL010000002.1, from coordinate 47,550 downwards.
GGGCTGAAGTAAGCGGATGGCGATCCCAGTTCCCCGCGACGTGATGGTCGTCGGCTCCGAGCTCGTCATCGTCTGGGACGACGGACGCGAGGACTACCTGAAGCTCGATGCTCTGCGCCGCGACTGTCCATGCGCGATGTGCAAGGGAGAGCCGGACCTCTTCGGGAAGATCTACCGCGGGCCGGACCGCCCGCTGACCCCGCGCTCAGTGGAGGTCGCGGGGCATCGTTGGGTGGGCTCTTACGCCCTTCAGATCGACTGGGCCGACGGCCACAACGACGGGATCTACAGCTTCGAGACGCTCCGGCGGATGGGAGCGGAAGGGTAGAGCGGAGTCGGTTGGTGACGGGAGCTCTCGAGCAGGCTCGCGAAGCGGCCGAGTGGGCGCGCGATCTCCTCGAGAGCGACCGGCGATATTTCGAGGCTGACGCCGAGATCATCCCGATTCCCGGAGCGGTGATCGCCCGGCTCACCGGCGCGGAAACCCTCGGGGCGGGATGCGTCGTCTTGCGAATCGACGCCGGGCGTGTCGCGGCGGACGCTGACCCCTGGCTTTCGGACGTCGAGGTCCGGCTGCGCCAACTCGGCGCCAGGCGGGCCCGCCTGTACCTCGAGGCGCCGCAGAACTCGCTCGATTCGGCCCTGCGACGACGCGGATACCGATCTCGGACGGAGTACGGCCTCGCGCGGCCGGCCGGCTCCGCGGGCGAAGACCTCGGAGTCGAGCTCGTGCCGGCCGAGGACGAAGCCGGATGGTCGTCGCGGCTGGACCTGATGCGCCGTATCGAGCATTTCCCGGATGGCCATGCCGGCGAGGCAGAGGCCTGGATCGCGATGGAGCGACGCAAGCACCGTTCCGGATATCTGCGTCCCTATCTGATCCAGGCCGGCGGGAACGTCGTGGGCGCCGTGGCGGCGGCGGCGTGTGGCAGCATCCTCCGCATGAAGAACCTGGTCGTCGATCCCGCGCATCGCCGGCGCGGGATTGCGTCCGCGACGGCCGTCGTCTTCGCGGATCTTGCCGCGCGGCAGGGATTCGCGGCCGCCGGATGTTTCGCTCTGGAGGGGGAGCCGGGCGTCGTGCTGTATCCCCGCGCCGGCTACCGCGAGGTGGCGCGCCAGACCGAGTGGGTGCGCATGTTCGACACGGGCGAGCTGCGATGACCCGCGCGCCGCGGCCGCTCGACCCGCGCGAGATCGAGGCCTATCGGCGCGAGGGCCACGTGATCGTGAAAGGGATGTTCGATCCCGCGGAGGTGCGTTCCTGGACGGAGGAGTGCGGCCGACTCTGGGCCGCCGTCGCTGCAGACCGCGGGAACCCGCGCGTCCAGTGGCGCGGACTCGCAACCGGAGGCGAGATTGCGGATCGGATGGATCCGATCCTCGACCTCTCTCCGCTCTTTGCGCGTCTCGCCCTTGACCCGAGGCTCGTCGCGGCCGTCGGCACCCTTCTCGATGGTACGGCGATCCCCTTCAAGGCCAAGATCATCATGAAGCGGCCGGGAACCGCGGGCTACGGCCTGCACCAGGACTATCCCTACTGGGAGTTTCTGGGCCCGGGGCCCGACGAGTACCTGAATGCCACGATTGCGTTCGATCGCTTCGACGCCTCGAACGGACCGCTCGAGTTCTTTTCCGGCCTGTATCACGAGCGAATTCCCGCGCCCCCCGGATCTCCCTATGATGCCGACGAAGCATTTCTGGCAGGTCGTCGGAGCGTCGTGGTCGAGCTCGAGCCCGGCGACGTCGTTCTCTTCCACAGCATGCTGCCTCATCGCAGCGGGCCAAATCTCGGAGCTCAGTCACGGAGCGGGCTCTTTCTGACCTATTTCCCGTCTCGCTACCGGGGCCTCAACGAGCGCTACGAAGAGGGGCGCGTCGATCGTCCGCGATAAATCGCCGGACCCTCAGGTGCGGCGGCGGTGCCGTCTCCGGAACGCCCGAACTTTCATCAGGTTCCCGCAAGTGGCCATCGCGCACCACTGCCGGCGGTGATTGCGCGTCACGTCGTAGAAGTACAGGACGCAGTCGGGGTTCCCGCAGCGGCGGACGAGGCGGAGGTCTCGCCGGGAGAGCAGGTCCGCCGCGGCTTCGGCGATGTGGCCGAGCAATGCGATCGGCTGCGTCGGCCGCGAGACGAAGCGGGTGCGAAATCCGCCGCCCTGACGCTCGAGCCGGAGGCCTCCGTCGTTCTCGGCGAGGATGAAGTTGATGGCGGCCAGCGCCTCGGTCGGTACTCCCCGGCCCTTCACGATCCCGTCGACCATTTGTCGGAGCGTCTCGCGGAGACCGCGGGCCTGTTCCGCGATGCGGGCTCCTTCCGCGCCGCCTCCCCAGCGCCGGATCGCCTCGGCCGCCGCGCGGGCGTCCATCGCCCCGGCCCGGCCCAGCCAGCGGACGAAGTCCTCGAGGCTGGAGAGGAGCTCCACGGGCTGCTTGCGGACCGTCGGCCGCGTGTTGAGAAAGTCGAGGCTCGAGTGCCCGGCCAGGAAGGGGAAGTCGCCCTTCTCGCTCACCAGCGAAAGTGTAACCCCTCTCAGGGTGTTACGTCGGTAGCCCTTTGGAAAGTGTGGCGGAGAGAGGGGGATTAGCGCCGTCCTTCGGACGGCGTTGCCTACTGCCGGGGGTCTGCCGTTGGTGGTCGGCTCGAACCCCTGCTGGGCGAAAGAAAGTGTGGCGGAGAGGGGGGGATTCGAACCCCCGGTACGTTTTGCGCACACACGCTTTCCAAGCGTGCTCCTTAAGCCACTCGGACACCTCTCCGGGAGGCGGGGAATCCTACAACAGGGCGCGGATGGAGGCGACAGGACCCCCACATTTCCCGAATCACCCCCCTCCGGGATAGCGTACTTTCGATGGCAGACGATCCGAACGCCTCCGATCTCGAGCTCGTGCGGCGGATCAAACAGTCCGATGACGAGGCATTTCGGGAAATGGTCGAGCGCTATCACTCGCGGGTCTACTCGCTCTCGTACGGCGTTCTGAGAAACGCCGAGGACGCCGAAGAGGCGACCCAGGACACGTTCCTGACGCTGTACCGGAAGATCGGGACCTTCGACGAGTCGAAGAAGTTCTTCTCCTGGTTCTACCGCGTCGCCCTCAACTCGGCCTACAGTCGCGCGCGCCGGCGCAAGCCCGCGATCACGGTCTCGCTCGACGACTACGCGCCGCGCTTCGGCGGCGACGGCTCGGAGGCCTCGCCCCAGTACCAGGCCTGGGTGAGCGGGGTGGAGGACGAAGTGATCGCGCGGGACCTCGCGGAGCGGGCCGAGGGCTTCATCGACGAGCTCCCGGACGCCTACCGGGACGCGATCTGGATGGTCGACATCGAGGAGATGAAGCCGGCCGACGTCGCGGAGGTCCTGGAGATCTCGCTGCCGGCGCTGAAGTCCCGCCTCCACCGCGCGAGGCTCTTCGTCCGCCAGAAACTGGCCGAGGCCGCGACCAGCGCTCCGGCACTGAGCGAGAGGAGGGCCGCGCCGTGAGCCACGACGAGATGAGCTGCCGCAAGCTCATCCTCGACTATCTTGCGGACTACGAGGACGGCTCCATGCCGTCGGCCGAGCGCAAGGATCTCGAGGCCCATCTTTCGCACTGCCCGCCCTGCGTCCTGTTTCTGCATAGCTACCGCGCGACCGGCCGCACGCTGCGCATGCTCAAGCCGAAGGAGATCCCCCGGAACCTGGCGGAGGCGGTCATGAAATTCGTGAAGGCCCGCTGCTCCGACAAGGAGTGAGCTCCCCGGCGCGTTTCGCGGCGATGGGCGCGGTCTTTCTGGGTCTCTTCGGACTGGTTTTTTCGGCGGGCTCGGCTCTCGGAGTGTGGCCGCCGCCTCCCGACGGAGGATTCCGGGGAAGCGATCTCGCCGCGGGCGTCGCCTTCGCGCTGGTGCTGCTCGTCACGCTTCTCGCGCCCCGCCTCCGGCGTCCTCTGGGATAGAATCTCCCGTCCGGCGGCCGAAGATGAGTTCGGGCCCTGTGCGACGGAAGCCTCCGAACCTCGTCAGGTCCGGAAGGAAGCAGCGATCAGGAGGCGCCCCCGTGCGCCGCAGGACAACCTGAGCTCATCTTCGGCCGCCGGTTTGAGAGCTCTCAGCTGTCAGCTCTCAGCTCTCAGCTGAGCCGGGAGAGCCGACCCCTCCGGCTGATGGCTGACAGCTGAAAGCTGATAACTTCTTACCGATGCACCTCGCCCTTCCCCGCAAGTGGCGGCCCCGCGTCTTCGAGGACCTCGTCGGCCAGGAGGCCGTGGCGCGGACGCTCTCCAACGCCATCGCCGACGGGCGCGTTGCCTCGGCCTACCTCCTGACCGGGCCGCGCGGCGTCGGCAAGACCTCGACGGCGCGGATGCTCGCCCGGGCCCTCAACTGCGACAAGGGCCCCACGATCCGGCCCTGCGGCGAGTGCGCCTCCTGCCGGGAGATCCTGGAGCGGGGCGAGTCGCTCGACGTCCACGAGATGGACGGGGCGTCCAACCGCAAGATCGAGAATGCCCGGGAGCTGATCGAGACGGTGCGCTACGCCCCGCAGCGTGACCGGTTCCGGATCGCGATCATCGACGAAGTCCACATGCTGACGACCGAGGCCTTCAATGCGCTCCTGAAGACGCTCGAGGAGCCTCCGCCCCATGCCCGATTCATCCTCGCGTCGACCGAGCTGCACAAGATCCCGGCGACGATCGTCTCCCGCTGCCAGAGGTTCGCCTTCCGCGCCCTGACGGTGCCCGAGATCGTGTCCCAGCTGGCGAAGGTCGCGAAGGCCGAGAAGATCGGCGCGACGCCCGGGGCTCTGCGCCTTCTGGCGGGCGCGGCCGAGGGGAGCCTGCGCGACGCCCTCTCGCTGCTGGATCAGGCGGCGACGCTCGCGAGCGGAACGGTGGACGAGGCCCGCTGCGCGGAGATTCTCGCTCTCGTCGACCGCGAGGTCCTCGAAGGCCTGTTTTCCTCGATCGCCGGCGGCGATCGCGCGGCGGCGATCGCGTCGCTGACGCGCCTGACCGACGGCGGCTCCGACCCCCGCCACGTGCTGAAGGAGTTCGTCGGCTTCCTGCGTCGGGCCCTCGTCGCGGCCGCCGGCGGAACAACGGATCTGCCGAAGGCGGAGCAGGAGCGGCTGACCGCGCTTTCACGCGCGATGCCGTACGAGAACCTCCTGCGCGCCGTCTCGCTGACCTTGCAGGCGGAGGAGCAGGTCCGCCGCGTGGACGATCCGGGCCTCGTGATCCAGATGCTCGTCCTCAAGCTCGCGGAGCTGCCGCGACTCAAGGACATCGAAGCTGCGATCGCGGGCGCGCCCGCCGCGGCGGGTCCGGGTTCGAGCCGTCTCGCTCCGGCGCCGGCCGGACCTCCCTCGCGGCCGGCGGACGCGGGCCCTCGCATCGTTTCGCTGGTGGCGGTCGAGCCCGAGCCGGCGGAGCCGGAGTCGGCGCGTGCCGACGCCGCACCGGGCGGGGATGCCCTCGCGCGCTTCCACGAGATCCTCGACTCCAGGCGCCGCGTCACCGCCGCGCAGGTCAGCCTCGCCGAATCGATCGGCGTCGCGGGCGATGATCTGGTGCTGCGTTTCGGGATCGACCGCGCGGCCGCGAAGGAAGCCCTCGAGGAGCATGCGGCGAAGAAGCTTCTCGGAGACGTCGCGCGCGAGGCGTTCGGCCGCTCGCTCCGGATCGTCCTGAAGACGGGGCCGCCGGCCGACGGCGATCTCGGAAAGGCCGCGCGGGACGTGCCGCGGTCGACGATCTCGCGCGAGCGCGCGAGCTCCCGGGCCGAGGCCGACCCGATGGTGCGCTCGGCGATGGAGCTGTTTCACGGGGAGCTCACCGAAATCAAGGAAGAGGAGTAACCGCCCGGCCCATGAACATCCAGAAAATGATGCAGCAGGCCCAGGCCATGCAGACGAAGATGCAGGCGGAGCTCGCCGCGATGCGGATCGAGGCGACCTCCGGCGGCGGCATGGTCACGATCGAGATGTCCGGAGCGAAGGAAGTTCTCTCCGTGAAGATCGAGAAGTCGGCCGTCGATCCCGAGGACGTCGAGACGTTGCAGGACCTGGTCCTCGCCGCCGCCCGCGAGGCGTCGCGGCGCGTCGACGAGGCCGTGGAGAAAAAGACGGCCTCGCTTCTCGGCGGCATGATGCCGGGAATGCGCTAAGAGGCCGCCCGTTGCCCGGCACTCCCCGCGCGCTCGAGCGCCTGGCCGCCGAGTTCCAGCGTCTCCCCGGGATCGGCGCCAAGAGCGCCTCGAGGCTCGCCTACCACCTCCTCCGCGCTCCCGACGAGGACGCCGAGCGGCTCGCCCGCGCGATCTCCGAGTCGCGGGCCGCGGTGAGGCGCTGCTCGGTCTGCAACACGCTGACCGAGGAGGACCCCTGCGAGATCTGCTCCGACCCCCAGCGCGACGCGACGCTTCTGTGCGTCGTCGAAGAGCCGGGCAATCTCGCCTCGATCGAGAAGACGCGCGAGTACCGGGGCCGGTACCACGTCCTCTGGGGCGCGCTCTCGCCGCTGAAGGGGATCGGGCCCGACGAGATCGACGTCGCGGGTCTGGTGTCGCGCGTCACGTCCGAGGTCCGAGAGGTCGTCATCGCGACCAACCCGAACGTCGAGGGCGAGGCCACGGCGCTCTACCTCGCGCGGCGGCTGAAGCCCACCGGGGCGCGCGTGACGCGCATCGCCTTCGGGCTTCCGGTCGGCGGGGACATCGAGTACGCGGACGAGGTCACGATGGCGCGGTCTCTGGAGAACCGCCGCGAGCTGTGACGGGGATTCCGGAGAATGCTGCTAGAATAAGTCCCACAAGGAGAATCAGTTAATCCATGACGTTGCCTGACCTCGTCCTCTACGACGAGGAGTTCCGGAAGATCAAAGACTCGCTCCACCGGCTGGCGTCGGACGCCAACGCGAACGTGGTGTTCCTGGTCGACAAGAACGGCCAGCAGATCGCGGCGGTCGGCGACCTCACGACGCTGGACACGACTTCGCTCGCCTCGCTCACCGCCGGCAACGTGGCCGCGACCGACGGGCTGGCCCGGCTGATCGGTGAGAAGGAGTTCTCGATCCTCTTCCACGAGGGCGAGCGCGACAACATCCACATCTCGATCGTCGCCCAGCGCGTGATCCTCGTCGTCATCTTCGACGAGCGGACGTCGCTCGGGCTCGTCCGTCTCCGGGTGCGCCGCGCCATGGCGGAGCTCGAGAAGATCTTCGAGGACATCGCCCGCAAGGCCGAAAAAGAGAAGCAGGCGCTCCAGGCCGATTTCGACTCGCCGTTCGCCGAGATCACGGACGAGGACATCGACCGCTTGTTCTCCGAGTAGGCGCGGACGTTTCGACTCGACAAACGGCGGCTCGATGACTTTCATCAACTACGCGGCCCGCGAGATCAATTGCAAGATCGTCTACTACGGTCCGGGCCTGTGCGGAAAAACGACCAATCTCCAGTACGTGTACGACCGGACGAACCCGGCGGCCAAGGGCAAGCTCATCTCGCTCGCGACGGAGACGGACCGGACGCTCTTCTTCGACTTCCTGCCGCTCGACCTCGGTACGGTGAAGGGCTTCAAGACGCGCTTCCACCTCTACACCGTCCCCGGCCAGGTCTTCTACGACGCCTCGCGCAAGCTCATCCTCAAGGGGGTCGACGGCGTCGTCTTCGTCGCCGACTCGCAGGAGGCGCGGCTGGAAGCCAACGTCGAGTCGATCCGCAACCTCGACAAGAACCTCAAGGAGCAGGGCTACGACATCGCCACGGTCCCGTACGTCCTGCAGTTCAACAAGCGCGACCTGCCCACGGCTCTGCCCGCCGACGATCTTTACCGGCGCCTGAACATCAAGCGGGAGCCGACCTTCGAGGCCGTCGCCACGACGGGGGCAGGGGTGTTCGACACCTTGAAGGCCGTGGCGCGGCAGGTGCTGATGGACCTGAAGAAGAGGTAGCGGAGCTCAACGACCAGGGCACCTGGGGTCAGACCCCCTTCGGGGGTCAGACCCCGCTGACTTTCAACTCTCCCCGCCCTTTCCGACCAGCGGCTCGAAGCAGATCCTCTCGTCCGTGCACTCCTCCGGCAGCACGAGATCCCCGTCCGGCCCGTCGGAACGCATCGTCCGCAGGCACCAGTACTGCGCGGTCGAGGGGGACTGACGCGGGTCGCCCTCTCCGAAGGCGTCGGGCGCGAACCAGGTCTTGGTCCGGAGGTGGCGGCAGAGAAACGGGTCCGGCTCGGGAGCGGCGTCGCGGCTTTTCTTCGCGAAACGCCGCATCGGTCCGAGCGGATCGTCGGTCAGGCGAAGACCTCCCGCAGGGCGCGCTCGAGCTCGACCCGGGCGAGCCGGACCTTGTAGGCTGTCTGCGACAGCGGCTTCGCGGCCCGGACGGCCGCCTCGGCCGCGCGCTTCGCGGTTTCCAGCCCGGGCTTCGATCCGTTCAACGCGGCCTCGGCTTCGGGCGAGCGGTAGGGGACCGGCGCCACCGACCCGAAGTACACGCGTGAGTTCTGGATCGAGCCTCCGGTGATCGACAGGGCGACGGCGACTTCGACGAGCGGCCAGTCGAAAGACTCCTTCTCCTTGAGCTTCCGGTAAACGGACCGCGACCCAGGCCCCTGCGCCGGGATCGACACGGACTCGACGATCTCGCCCGGCGACAGCGTGTTCTCGATCGTCGCGCTCTCGGTCGGGCGATAGAAGAACTTGTCCATCGGAAGCGTTCGCTTGCCCTTCGCCGACACGACCTCGAGGCTCGCGCCGTAAGCGGAGAGGGCCGTTCCCGTGGCCGAGGGGTGGACGCAGCAGCAGAGAAGGTCGGTGTCGAAGACCGCGTGGAAGCGGTTCTCGCCCTCCTTCGCGAAGCAGTCCGCGCCGCCCTTCTTGCGGCAGTCGAACTCCTCGAGGCGGTAGTACCAGCAGCGGGGCCTCTGGCAGAGGTTCCCGCCGAGCGTCGCCATGTTGCGGATCTGGGGAGTCGCGGCGCCGGCCGCGGCGGCCGCGAGCGCCGGATAGATCTTCTGCATCCCCGGGTTGGCGGCGATCGACGCCAGAGTCGCGAGCGCGCCGAGCTTCGCCGGCGGTCCGGTCTCGATCTTGTCGAGGCCGGGCACGGAGGCGATCGAGACGACGATCTGCGGGTTGTCGAAGCCTTCCTTCATGCGGTCGAGGAGATCGACGCCTCCGGCCTTCAGCTCCGCCTTCGGCTTCGCCGCCTCGCGGGAGGCTTCGGGGAGCGACTTCGCGTGGACGAGCGTGAACGCCTTCATGACCGACTCCCTTTCGCCTTGGAACGGGCGGCGTCGACCGCCGCCAGCACGACCTCCGGTGTGATCGGCAGCTGCGTGATCGGCGCGCCGATGGCGTGCGAGACGGCGTTGGCGATCGCGGCGGCCGTCGGCACGGTGGCGGGCTCGCCGATGCCGGTCGACTGCGTGTTGTTGACGCCCTCCCAGACCGGAAGGACGATCGTCTCGATCTCCGGGCAGTCGAGCGCGCCGGCGATCTTGTACTCCTCGACGTTGGGATTGAGCATCCGTCCGCTCCCCGGGTCGAGGACCCGATCCTCGAAGAGGGCGTACGACACGCCCTGGATCACGCCGCCCTGGATCTGGCTCTCGGTCGTCAGCGCGTTGACCGCCAGACCGCAGTCATGGACGGCCACGATCCGCTCGACCCGGACCTTGCCGGTCTCGGTGTCGACCTCGACCTCGGCGAACTGGGCGCCGGCCACGAACCGCTTCCAGGCGCCCTCGTTGTTCTCGGCGCGGTCGGCCGTGGCCGAGAAGCCCGAGGGAGGCAGGAGCTTGCAGGCCTCGGCCCAGGAGATCCGCTTTCCTCCTGTCGGCCGCGACGAAGCCGCCGTCGACGGTGACCGACTCGGCCGGCACTTTCCATTCCTTGGCCGCGGCGGCAGCCAGTCCCTTCTTGGCCTGGAACGCGGCGCGGCGGATCGTCGGCGCGGAGCATGGAGTCGTCTTCGAGCCTCCGGACGACGGGCCGAACGGCATCCGGGTGTCTCCGATCCGGACCGCGACCTTCTCGAGCGGCAAGCCGAGCTCCTCGGCGGCCACGATCGCGACGACCGTCCGGGCGCCCGTTCCCAGATCCTGGACGCCGTGCTCGACCTCGGCCGAGCCGTCCCGGTTCAGCGTCACCGTGGCCCTCGGGCCGGGATTGCCCGTGTTGTACCAGACCGCCGCACCGACGCCGACGCCGCGGACGATCGCGGGGTCCTTCGTCGCCCTGCGGCCGTCCCGGGTCTTCCAGCCGATCTTCTCGGCGCCGATGCGGAACTCCTCGCGCCGGACCTCGGACGGATCGTTCTTCATGCGGAACTCGAGCGGGTCCATGCCGAGCTTGCGGGCGAGCGCGTCCATCGTGGCTTCCAGCGCGAACGCGCCCTGGGGATGACCTGGCGCTCGGAACGCCGCCGACGGGCCGGCGTTTGTGAAAACGTCGTACTCGTCGATCTTCAGGTTCGGGCAGTCATAGATGTTCTTGGCCGGGCCCGACGTGCCGGTCCCGCCGTTGGTCCCGCCGGTGCCGTGGACGACGAGGTGCAGGGCCTTCAGCTTCCCGTCCCTGGTGGCGCCGGCCTTGATCGTCTGGATCGAGGAGGGGCGATTGCCCCCGGCGGTCTGCTCCTCCTTGCGGTCGAGGAACAGCTTGACCGGAGCTCCGGCCTGCTTTCGCGAGCTTCGCCGCGGCGACTCCCTCGACGCGGGGACCGAACTTGGCGCCGAACCCGCCGCCCATGTATTCGGTGACGACCCGGACACGGGAAGCCGGAATCTTCAGGGTTTCGGCCAATTCGTCGCGGGCGACGAAGATGGCCTGCGTGGACGACCAGACGTTGAGGTTGTCGCCCTCCCACTGGGCGACGAGGCCGTGCGGCTCGAGCGCCGAATGGACCTGGACCTGGGTGACGTAGGTGGCTTCGACGACCACGTCGGACTCCTTGAAACCGGCCTCGACGTCGCCTTTGCCGCTCGAGCGCGGGCCGACCACGTTGCCCTTCCGCGCGAGGCCCTTGGCACGATCCTCGACGTCACCCGCCGAGGCCTTCGTCTCGTTCCGGGTGTCGAAGACGAGAGGAGCATTCTCCTTCTCGGCCGCCCCGATCCCGACGACGAACGGCCGGGGCTCGTAGAGGACGGCGATGGCGTGCAGGGCATCGTCGGCGCGCTCGGGCGTATCGGCCGCGATCGCCGCGACCTCCTGGCCCGCGAATCGGACCTTTTCGCCGGGCTCGGTCAGAACGAGGGCGGCCTTGACGCCCGGCATCGTCCGGGCGGGCACGAGGTCGATGGACTTGATCGTTGCCGCGGCATAGGGGGAGCGGAGGATGCGGCCGTAGAGCATTCCGGGCAGTCGGACGTCGATGGAGTAGCGCGCCTCTCCGCTCGCCTTTGCCGTGCCGTCGAGGCGGGGCACGCGCTTGCCGAGGATCGAGAATTTGGTGGAGGGGTCCCAGGGCGCCGGATCGCCCGGCGCGACCTTGACCTCCTTGGTCTGGAACTCGCCGTTGAAGCCGACGCGGACTTTTTCGCTCATGTCAGGCCTCCCCGCCGTCCGTCTCCATCACTTCGAGGGTGGCGGAGGCCACGCGCACGTCGTCGGAGAAGAGTCGCGAGTCGAGCGTCGAGAGTCGAGCGTCGGAAGACCCCGGGAGGTCTCCATCCGCCGTCCGGATGCCCGCGACCTTCTCCACGGCGTCGATCACGTGGGGGTAGGTGCCGCAGCGGCAGAGGTTGCCGGCGACCGCCGCGCGGATCTGGCCGCGATTGGGCTTCGGGTTCGAGTCCAGGAGCACCTTGCACGACATGATCATCCCGGACGTGCAGAAGCCGCACTGGAGGGCGTCGGCCTCGACGAAGGCCTGCTGGATGGGGGAGAGGCGGCCGTCGGCCGCGAGGCCTTCGATCGTCGTGATGCTGCGCCCGGCGACCTCGTGCGCGAGCGTGAGGCAGGAGCAGACGGCCGTCCCGTCCACGAGCACGGTGCAGGCGCCGCAGGCGCCCCGATCGCAGACGACCTTCGTGCCCGTCAGACCGAGGCGATCGCGAAGCGCGCTCACGAGCGTGACCCGGGGCTCGACCGAGAGCTTGTGAACCGCGCCGTTGACCTTCAGCTCCAGGGGCGCCGGTCCCGGCCCCACGCTGCCCGTTTCCGCCGCCGCGGTCTTGGATCCGGTCCGGGCGGCAATGGCGCCCACGAGAGTGCCCCGAACCAGATCTCGACGTGTGAATCCGCCCCGGTTTCCGTCACCGTCGCTCATTCACCCACCTCATCTCGAATCATACGTCCGCGGAGGCCGAAGGATCAGACCTTGCGACGAGATGTCGTACCGACGCGCCGACGCGTGGCCGTCCGGCGCCGGGTGCTTCCGGCGGATGGAGTCTCCGGCGTGGCTTCGCGCTCGAGGAGTCGGCGAAGGGCGTCGCACTCCTCGGCCGCGGCGCGCCGCACGAGGCCGCGCGAGCCTGCCGGCAGGGGGGGCGCCTCCCAGCGTTCGATCGCGGAGGCGAGCTCCGCGTCGATATCGGAAATCGCACGGCGGCGTTCGGCGGGAGGCAGGACGTCGAGGAAGGCGATCCGGGCGAGAAGGGGGTCATGGCGGCGCGCGGGCGGCGCCGGCGCCGAGACCCAGCGGGCCAGCTCCCGGCGGCCCGCCGCCGTCACCCGATACAGGAGCCGCGGTGGGCCCCGCCGGGGTCCGAGGGTCCGGAGCAGGACCCAGCCGTTCCGCCGGAGCCGGGCCAGGGCGGGGTAGATCTGAGAGACGCCGGCGCTCCACGCCGCCGCGAGCTCCGACTCGAGCGCCTTCGCGAGGTCGTAGCCCGTGCGCGGCTCCGCGTGCAGCAATCCGAGGAGCACGTGGGGAAGCGACACGCCGCAACTATATCAATATAGATATAGCTTCGGGCGGTTTCCGGGCCGGCGGTGTCCTCGGGAGGGGAAAATCAAGGCGCAAAAAAAGGGGGCCCGCAGGCCCCCGAGAAACCGTGTTGGAAGCTGTAAGTCGTTGACTTACTTCTTCTTCTTGGTCGCCTTCTTCGACTTCTTCGCGGCCTTCTTCTTCGTCGCCATTACGTCACCTCCCTCCCGACAGCCAATTGACAGCCTTCGGGCGAGGTGCTAGTTTTTCCGCCCCGTTCAAAGGGCGTATCGCCTTCAGTCTGTCGCTGCCGATTGATTGCTGGGTCATGCGCTCGTCAAATCGCCGGTTGGGCCACAACCCATCCGGCGATTTCATTTTGAGATTCTCTCGCTTCGGTGTCCAAAAGTTTTGCCCTTGCAATTCCTTCTTGACTTCATTGTGGCTTCCGCCGCGATGCAAGTCAAGTCGATGGGACCTCGGCGGCGCCATCCGGAGCAATAGAATCCGCCCGTGAGTTCCGCCGAGACCATCACGGTCGCGCACAGTCCCGACTCCGACGACGCCTTCATGTTCTACGCGCTCGCCGAAGGGCGCGTGGAGACCGAGGGCCTGAACTTCCGCCACGAGCTCTCCGACATCGAGTCCCTCAACCGCCGCGCCATGGCGGGGGAGCTCGCGGTGACGGCGGTGTCGTTCCACGCCTACGCGCATCTGGCCGACCGCTACCTTCTCCTGCCGCACGGCGCGTCCTTCGGCGACGGGTACGGCCCGGTCGTCGTCGCGCGCGAGCCCATCGCCCGCGAAGCGATCGCCTCGGGCGAGGTCGTCGTCGCGTCTCCCGGTCCGTGGACCACGGCGGCGCTCGCATTGCGCCTGTGGGCGCCCGGAGTCTCCACCGAGGCTCTCGCGTTCGATCGGATCCAGGACGAGGTCGCGTCGGGACGCCAGCGCGCGGGCCTTCTCATCCACGAGGGGCAGCTGACGTTTCGCGACGAAGGGCTGACGGAAATCGTCGATCTCGGACGGTGGTGGAAAGAGGAGACGGGCCTTCCCCTGCCGCTCGGCGGCAACGTCGTGCGGCGGGACCTGGGCGAGGAGCGCATCGGCCGCATCTCGAGGGCCCTGTCGCGCTCGATCGAATACGGCCTCGCCCACCGCTCCGACGCCCTCGACCACGCGATGCGCTACGCCCGCGGCCTTCCCCGCGAAAAGGCCGATCAGTTCGTCGGGATGTACGTGAACGCCTGGACGCAGGGCTACGGCGAGGCCGGGCGGCGTGCCGTGCAGACCCTCCTCGACCGGGCGCACGCGGCGGGCCTGACGCCGGCCGTGCGGGCCGAGTGGGTGGCCTGACGTGCGGAGCGAGGGACGCCTCGACTCCCTCGTTCTGAGCCTGCATCTGGCGGCGGTCGCCTTCGCCCTTGCGCCGCCCGTCTACTTCGGGGCCGTCATCGCGCGTACGGTCTTCCGGGTGCTCCCGACCCGCGACCTCGCCGGAGCGCTCCAGAGCCCGATCCTTTCCCAGACGTGCCTGCTGGCGGAGATCAGCTTCGCGGTCCTCTTCGCGACGTCCTGGTGGCTGACCCGCCGGGATACGCCGCGGATGACCCGGGCCCTGCTCACGCGGCTGCCCGTGCTCGGCTTCTTCGCGGCGCTCGTGATCCGGCAGCTGTTGATCCCGCCCATCGACCGGATCCGCCAGGAGGCTCCCGGCCTCATCGACAGCCTGCCGGCGTCCGACCCGTCGCGGGTGCTCCTCGACCGCTATCACCGGCTGTCGACGGGGTTCTTCTCGCTCGAGATCGCCGCGGCGCTTCTGATGCTGATCTCGACGTCGAGCCTGCTTTCCGCGCGCCGCGCGGCGCCGCCGGCGCCCGAGAAGCCGAAAGAGGTCGTGAAGGTTCTGGGACTCTAGCCGTCGCTGCGCGCTGCGCTCCGGGTCTGCGCCTGCGGCGCACCGGCCTGCGGCTCGCCGGGCTGCCGGCTCGACCGCAGGCCTGACCCTGCGCTTCGCGCTCCGCTCCCGCGGCGCGAACCTCCTCCCTCCCTTCGGTCGGGAGACTATTCGCGCCGCGGACTACGGGGGCTGTGCCGCTTCCACGGAGCGATGAGGCATCAGTTCGCGGCGCGAGGAGTCTCCGCGAGGGCAGCGGAGGAGCCTCGCGCCGCGGGAGGCGCAGCGGAACGAGGGATCAGGCCCGCGGTCGAGCGCCGTCCGCGAGCCGCGGGCCGGTGCGCCCGTCAGGGCGCAGATCCCGAGCGGAGCGAAGCCGACGGCGATCCCGAGGTTCATCGCTTTTTCGCGAGCTCCATGGCGCGCGGGGCGGGCCCGGCGGCTTTGTCGCCGTCCCAGCGGTAGAAGCCCTCGCCGGCTCTTCTTGCCGGTCCGCCCTTCCGCAACGAGCGTCTTCAGGATCTCCGGGGGCGTGAAACGCTCCGCCGAAAGCTCGGTCGCGAGCGTCTCGGCGATCGCCAGGCGCACGTCGAGGCCCACGAGATCGGTCGTCTTCAGCGGGCCCATGCGGTGGCCGTAGCCGAGCTCGAGGGCTCGGTCGATGTCTTCCGCGCTGGAGATGCCTTCCTCGACCATGCGCATGGCCTCGAGGCCCAGGGCGACCCCGAGGCGCGACGTCGCGAAGCCCGGGGAGTCGTGAACGCGAACGGCTTCCTTGCCGAGCGAGCGGACGAGCTCGAGCGCCCGGCCCTCGGTCTCGGCGGACGTCTCCCGGCCCCGCACGATCTCCACGAGGGGCATGGCCGCGACGGGGTTGAAGAAGTGGATTCCGATGACCCGATCGCGGCGACCCGTGGCTTTCGCGATCCGGGTGATCGAGAGCGAGGAGGTGTTGGAGGCGAAGATGGTTCGGGGAGGGCAGAGGTCGTCGAGCTCCGAGAAGAGCATCTGCTTGAGCTCGATCGCTTCGGGGACCGCCTCGATGAGGACGTCCACTTCCGTGGCGTCTTTCAGCCGCTGGATGATCTTCAGCCGGTGCCGGGCGGACTCGGCGGCTTCGCTCGTGAGCTTGCCCTTGTCGACGGCCCGCGCCCACGCCCCCTCGACGTGCGCGCGCACCGCCCGCTGGGCCTCGGGGTCGGCGTCGAAGACGCGAGTGTCGTGGCCGGCCAGCGCGCAGACCCCGGCGATGCCGCGGCCCATGGTGCCCGCGCCGATCACGAGAACGGAGAACATGGTCGGATCATATGGCCGGGAGCCCGGCCCTGGCGTCGGAACGACCGGTTCCCCGACCGATCAGCCGATCACGCGCTCCGCGTTGCTCCAGAGGATCTTTTCCCGGGCGGCTTCGGACAGCGGCAGCGCCAGGAACTCTTCCACGTTCCGCCGCATCGAAGGCACGCCGGGGCTCGGGTAGTCGGTCCCCCAGAGACAGCGGTCCGCGAGCTCCTCGAGCCGCGGGAGGTACTCGAGGAGCCGCTTCGGCGGGATGCCGGAGAGGTCGATGTGAACGTTGGGGTGGCGCCGCACGAGGAACACGGCCGTCTCCATGAAGAGAGGGCGTCCGGCGTGGGCGAGGAGGATCTTGAGCCGGGGGAAGTCCACCGCGACGTCGTCGACGGGCATCGGGTCGGCGAAGCGGTTGCGCGCGCCCGGAAAGATCGACGTCCCGGTGTGGATCGTGACCGGGCGGCCGTGCTCCTCGGCCGCGCGGTAGACCTCCGCGAGCCCGGGCTCGCCGGAGAGGTACGCGTTCGCGGCGAAGAGCTGGTGGGGCGGATGGATCTTCAGGATGCGGATGCCCTGCTCGAAGAGACGCCGGGTCTCGCCTCCGGCGTCCGGCGTGTGGCGGGGGTGGACGGACCCGACGGCGTAGAGGCGGTCTTCGTGCCCGCGCACGTACCGGGTGATCCAGGCGTTGACCGACGGCTCGAAGCCCATGACCTCGGGCGCGACGTAGTTGATGAGCGCAGCCTTCTCGACGCCCTCCCGATCCATCAGCGCGAGCAGGGCGCCGGGATCCGCCAGCGCCTCCTGGACCGCGGGCAGGTCCTTGCGTCCGGCGGTCATTCGCGCCCGGACCTCCGGGCGCATCTGCTCCCAGGGCTGGACGTGGACATGACAGTCAAAAACGCGCATGGCGGCTGGGGAAGACTATTTCACCGCGCTCGCACCCGTCGGCAAGTCTGGTACCCTTTTCGCAGACTGAGAATGAGCCAAAAGAGAACGTTCCGTCTCGGCGCCTGCGCCCTCGCCGCCGCGCTCTGCGCCATGGACGCGCTCGCCCAGCGGCCGCGCGCGACTCTGCCGCCGACGGCGGCTCCGAAGCGCGCCGCCACGGCCGTGCCCACGCCGATCCCGACGCCGCTTCCGCCGCAGCGCGAGGAGCGGCAGCACAAAGGGGCCGCGCCCGAGCGCCGCGTCACGCGTTACGAGAACCGGAACGTGAGCTTCTCGAAGCTGACCCGCGTCGAGGAGGTGGACCTCGACCGGGACGGCGTCTTCGAAGCCCTCGTTTCCGGAACCGGGACGTTCCGGAGCCTCCCGACGGACATCCCCGCGGTCGGCTTCGTCAATCGGGCGCGGCTCCCGTTCGAGAACCCCATCCTCGCCGTCTTCAAGCGCAAGGGCGCGGAGTGGGAGCTGCTGCTCGCGGGCCACCTGCCCCTCGAGTGCAACCAGACCGACGACCCGGCCAAGTGCGACGAGCTCCTGGCGTTCCGCAGCGTCGAGTTTCGCTTCGACGACCGGCCGCAGGTCGTCCTCCAGATCGTGCACGCCGGCGAGCCCCGGCTCTTCGAGACGCACATGTACCGGCTCGATCGCGGCCGGTTCGACTCGACGTTCTCCATCGCCCTGCCGCGCCAGGCCGTCGAAGTCACCTTCGGGCCGGAGGGGGTCACGCGGCGCATCGCGGTCGACACGTTCATCAACAAGGAGCTGCCGCCGCGTTACCGCTCCTTCACGCTCACGACGAGCTATGTCTTCGGCGAGCGCAAGTTCCGCATCGCTTCGGAGAGCCTGGATCCGGAGTGGGCCGACCGCGGCGTACTCGACCTCGCCTACTGGGGCCTGGTCCACCAGCCGACGTTCGCGAGCGACCTCGTCAAGCTCCAGGAGCGCCAGAAGAAGATCCCCGCCGAAGCGCCCTGGGCGCTCGATCCGGTCGAGCTCGTGAAGAAGCGGTTCCCCGATGCCCGCGAGGCGCGCGTGTTCGTCAAGCAGCCGGGCCTCGCGATCGTCTCTTTCGAACGGGTGAACTGCCCGGCCCACATCGTCCTCTACCAGCCGCTGCGCGAATGGGAGGGCGAGAAGAGCCACTGGGACTTCGCGGTGATCCGCTCGCCGGAAGAGCCGGCCTACGAGTGCCTGGCCGAGGCTCCGCTCAGCGGAAGCCGGCCGCCGTAGCCTGGCCCCCCGTCCTCTCCCCGGGAGCGCCCCAGCGTCCACGCCGCGAGGAGCACCGCCGCATTGACGGCGGTGCCGACGAGCACGGGATCGTGTCCCGCGAAAATTGCCGGCGCGAACCGCCCGACCGCGGCCACGGTACCGCCGGCGGCCATCGCAGCGATCGCTCCCCGGGCCGGCACGCGGCGCCGCAGCGGGGCGAGGGCCGCGAGCACCGGCAGGATCAGCCCGGCCGCGAAGATGGAGTAGCCGAGCTTCAGGGTCTCGAGCACGTCGCGGTCCAGCGCGAGCGCCGTCGCGAGGCCGAGGGCGCCGAAGACCGGCGCGAGCAGGCGCGCGGCTGCAAGCGTCATCGGCCGCCCGAGCACGGCGGGCGCCAGGTCGCGCGCGGTGACGGCGGTCGCGGAGAGCAGGACGACGTCCGCCGAGGTCTGCATCGTCGCGACCAGCGCGACGAGGACCAGGGCGGCGAGGGCAGGCGGCACGAAGCCGAGGACGGCGGTCGGCAGGGCCAGCGAGGCGGCTCCGTCGAGCGGCGGCAGGGCCTTGCGCGCCGCCAGGGCGATTGCCGCGACCGAGAGGCCGAAGAGGACCTTGGACCCCGCGGCGAGGAGGGCGGAGCGCCGGGCGGTTTCCTCGTCCTTGCAGGAGAGAAGCTTCAGGTAGACGTCGCTTCCGACCATGTGCGGCAGGCCGATCAGGACCAGCATCCCGAGGATGTCCCAGGCGCCGAAGCCCGGCGAGGTCGGGAAGCTCCAGAGCTCGGCCGGCAGGCCCCCGAGCCCTCCCGCCCCGCGCAGGGCGCAGACGAGCGCGACGCCCGGGATCCCGACGAGCATCAGCCCGTACTGCAGAAGGTCGGTGCGCACGACGGCGAACTGGCCGCCGAGCGCCGTGTACGCGACGAAGACGGCCGTGGCGAGCAGCAGGGCTCCCGTCGGGGCGATGCCGAGGGCCGCGGTCAGCACGACCTGCGTCGTCTCCGTCAGCAGGGCGAACCAGACGATCTCCGAAGCGAGCACGAGAAGCGCCGCGACGCGCCGCGCGGCCGTCCCGTAGTAGCGGCCGACGATCTCCGGAAGCGTGACGGCGCCTTCGCGGCGGATCCGCCGCGCGAGGAAGAGGCCGAGTGCTACGAGGCCGAGGGCGCCCGCGAGGTCGAGCCAGAGGCCCGTGACGCCGTGGGTGTACACGAGGGCCGCGAGCGCGACGGTCGTCGAGCCGCCGGTCGTCAGCGAGGCGAGGCCCGTGAAGCCCCAGAACGCGCCGAGCGAGCGGTCCGCCAGAAAGAAGGAGGCTTCGTCGCGGCCGGCGCGGCGGCGCGAGAGGAAG
Source organism: uncultured Acidobacteriota bacterium (assembly GCA_963782585.1). Taxonomy (GTDB): domain Bacteria; phylum Acidobacteriota; class Thermoanaerobaculia; order UBA5066; family Gp7-AA6; genus DAHUXD01. The sequence goes on along the minus strand of CAWAKL010000002.1, from coordinate 27,994 downwards.
CCGATCGCGAGCACCGCCGCCAGATACGCGGCGAGGGCGACGACCGGGAGTGTCGGCAACGAGGCCGCCGTCAGAGCTGCCGGGCGACGTCGCGGGCGGCCGCCTCGAGCACCGCGACGCCGACGCCGAGCGCCCGCTCGTCGAGGTCGAAGCGCGACGAGTGGTGCGGCCGTTGCTCGCCTTCCGGGGCGCAGCCGACGAAGAAGAAGCAGCCCGGGACCCGCTCGAGATAGGACGACATGTCTTCCCCGGCCAGCGTCCGCGCGTCGGTGACGACGTTCTCCTCGCCCACGATCCGCGCCGCGGCTTCGATGACCATGTCCGCGATGCGCGGATCGTTGACCGTGGCCCCGTTGAGCCGCGCGTAGTCGATCTTCGCCGTCACGCCGGAGGCGGCGGCCGTGCCGTGCACGATGCGGGCGATCTTCTCGGGAAGGGCCCGGCCGGCCTCGGCCGTGAAGGAGCGGGCCGTGCCCTGGAGCGTGACGGTCTTCGGAATGATGTTGAAGGCCGTGCCGCCCTGGATGCGGCCGATCGTCACGACGGCGGAATCCAGAGGCGAGATCTCGCGGGACACGATGGACTGCAGGGCCTCGACGACGCGCGCCGCCGCGAGGATCGGATCGACGGTCTCGTGGGGCATCGCGCCGTGGCCGCCGGGGCCCTCGATCTCGATCGTGAACTCGTCGACCGCCGCCATGAGGGCGCCGCGATTGAGGCCGATCTTCCCGACGGGCAGCGTGTTCCAGAGGTGCAGCCCCAGGGCGGCCTCGACGCCCTCGAGCGCGCCGTCTTTCACGCAGGCCTCGGCGCCGCCGTGGCCTTCCTCGGCAGGCTGATGGAGAAAGCGCAGGCCGCGGGCCGGCGCGTTCCGGGTCAGCCGTTCGGCCACGGCGAGGCCGATCGCCATGTGGCCGTCGTGCCCGCAGGCGTGCATCAGCCCCGGCGATTGCGAGGCGAAGGGGTGGCCGGTCGCTTCCTCGAGCGGCAGCGCGTCCATGTCCGCGCGGAGCAGGATGCGGCCCCGGGACGCTCCCGAGTCGGCGAAGACGCCGGTCCGGCCGACGCCGGTGCGCGGAGCGAGGCCGAGGCGCGCGAGACGCTCGGCGATGATGCCCGCCGTGCGCCGCTCCTCGTATGCGAGCTCGGGGTGCGCGTGGAAGTCGCGGCGCGTCGCAGCGAGCGTCTCGAGCTCCGGCGCCGGAAACTCCGCGAGGAGCTTTTCGACGCGCGGAGGCAGGGGAGGCACGCCGGCGATTATAGAATCCCGCCGTGAATCTCGTCGCTCCCGAGCTCGACCGCTACATCCTCGACCTTCTCCCGCCGAGGGACCCCGTGATCGCCGAGATGGAGGCCTACGCCGCGGAGCACAACGTGCCGATCGTGGGCCCGGCGGTCGGCACGCTGCTCGAGACGCTCGCCCGCTCCATTTCCGCCGAGCGTGTCTTCGAGCTCGGCAGCGCGATCGGCTACTCGACGGCCTTCTTCGCGCGGGCGGTCGGCCGGGGAGCCCAGGTCACCTACACCGACGGTGATCCGAAGAAAGCCGAGCAGGCGAAGGGATACCTCGAGAGGCTCGGCTTCATGGATCGAGTCGTGATCCGCGTCGGCGACGCCGCCGAGGCCCTCGAGGCGACGACCGGCTACTACGACCTCATCTTCATCGACGTCGACAAGGACGGCTATCCGCGGGCGCTGCAGGCCGCGGCGCCCCGCGTGCGTCGCGGCGGCCTTCTCGTCGCCGACAACGTTCTCTGGTCGGGAAAGGTCGTCGACCCGAACGTCAAAGACGCCGCGACCGAGGGCATCCGCCAGTTCAACAAGAGGCTCTTCGCGCTCCCGGAGTTCTCGACCGTCATCGTTCCGCTGCGGGACGGCGTGGCCATCGCGCGGCGGCAGGCGTAGCCGTGGCCGAGGCGCCGGATCTTCCGGAACAGTTTCGCCGGCTCGCCGGCGGCGCGGATATCGACCTCTTCGAGGGCGCCCTGCTCGTTTCGGCGCTCGTGGATCCCGACGAGGACCTCGAGGCCGCCCGGCACGAGGTCGCCGCGCTCGCGGGCCGGGTCCGCGCGCGGCTCGACGCCGGAGAAACGCCGCACGCCGCCCTCCGCGCCGTGCTCTTCGACGAGGAGGGATTCGGCGGCGACTCGGAGTCGTACGATCAGCCGTCCAACTCCTCCGTCGCCCGCGTTCTCGTCCGGCGCCAGGGCATGCCGATCACGCTCTCGATCGTCGCGCTCGAGGTCGCGCGGCTCGCCGGCCTGCGGCTGACGGGCATAGGCCTGCCCGGCCATTTCGTCGTCGGCGGCCCGGACCTGCCCGAGGGCTCTTACCTGGATCCCTTCGACGCGGGTGCGCTCCACGATGCGGGCGCTCTCGCGAGGAGGCTGGCGTCGATCTTCGGCCAGCCGGTCGCCGTCGGGCGCGAGACGCTGAGCCCGGACCCGCCGCGGGCGATCCTGTCGCGCGTCCTCTTGAACCTGCGGCGCTCCTACGAGCGGCGCGACCGCTGGGAGGAAGCGCTCGAGGCCGTGGCCTGCGCCGAAGCGCTGGAGCCCGGCGACGAGACGCTCCGCCGCGAGCGCGGGCTCCTGCTCGTCCGCTGCGGCCGTCTCGAGGAGGCGCTCGTGGTCCTCGAGGCCTATGCCGACCACGCGGAAGGGAAGGACGCGGAGATGACCATGCGGCTCGTCGAGGCTCTCCGGGCGCGCGGAGCCGAGGCCCTCGACGCGCCCGAGGAAAAACGGACGTTCACGCTCGAAGAGGCGCGCGCCCTCATGCCGAAGGTGCAGGAGCTCACGGCGAAAGCGGTGGAGCGCTACGCGAAGCTTCCGGGCGATCTCGAGGACGCGAGGCTCGAGGTCGTGGAAGCCTGGGCCGAGGAGCTCCGGGCGCTCGGCCTCGAGATCAAGGGACTCTGGCTCGTCGACTTCGACTCCGGCGCCGGGTACTACTGCTGGAAGTACCCCGAGCGGTCCCTGAACCACTTCCACTCCTACGAGGAAGGGTTCGCGGGAAGACTGCCGCTCGCTTAGGCCGGAACCTTCGCGCCCCCACCGCCGTCATCCTGAGGAGCGCAGCGACGAAGGATCCCAGACTCGCAGCGCCGCAATCGAGTTCGGGATCCTTCGGGCCTTCGGCCCTCAGGATGACGGTGTAGGAGCCCTAGACCCTCTCCCAGGCGATCCGCGGCGTCAGCACGCGGACGAACTCCTCGAGGCCCGCGCGGTCCTCGGCGTCGAAGCGGGCCTTCTCGGGGGAATCGACGTCGAGGACGCCGCGCAGCTGCCCGTCGTGCAGGATCGGCACGACGATCTCCGAGCGCGAGGCGGCGTCGCAGGCGATGTGGCCGGGGAAGGCGTTCACGTCCGGCAACGACGAGCGTCTCGCGGCGCGCCGCGGCCGTGCCGCACACGCCGTGGCCGAGCGCGATGCGGACGCAGGCCGGCTTTCCCTGGAACGGTCCGAGCACGAGCTCGCCGTCGCGGAGAAGGTAGAACCCGCACCAGTTGATCCGTTCGAGCGCGGCCGCGAGAAGGCCCGACGCATTCGCGAGGTTGGCGATCGGATCGGTCTCGCCCTCGAGCAGCGATTCCAAGGACTTCGCCAGATCCCGGTAGAGCGCCGGCTTGGGGAGGCCGCGGTCGATGCTCGCTTCGAACATCGCGCCAGATTCTATAGGATGCGCGCGCCATGTCCGCGCTCGCCGGCCGGCGACTTGCGATGTACATCGGCCTCTGCGCGGTGTGGGGCTCGACCTGGCTCGTCATCAAGATCGGACTGCGCGACCTGCCGCCTCTCTGGTTCGGCGGGATCCGCATGGGGCTCGCGTGCGCGCTCATCGCGCCCTTCGCAATCGCCAAAACCGCGCGCGACGAGGCCCGGGGACGAACTCGCCAGCTCCTGTGGGCCGGACTGCTCCAGATCGGCGTCAACTACGCATGCATCTTCGTCGGCGAACAGTGGATCGAGTCGGGCCTCACGGCCGTGCTCTTCGCGACCTTCCCGCTCTGGGCGGGATTCTTCGCCCACCTGATGCTTCCCGACGAGCCCCTCACGCGCCGCGTCGCGGCGTCCGCGGCGCTGGGGCTGGTCGGCGTGGCCATCATCGAGGCGCCGTCCCTCCTGCGTCTCGCGTCCGGAGCGACGGGCCAGCGCGCGCTCGGCAGCGCCCTCGTGCTCTTCGCGGCGCTCGTCGCCGCCTATTCGAACGTGTACGTGAAGAAGCACCTCGCGACGGTCCCGGCGATCTGGACCACCTGGCTCCAGCTCCTGTCGGGCTCGAGCCTGCTCCTCGCCCTCGCGGCGGTCTTCGAGCCCGGCGCGACGCTGCGCTGGACGCCCTCGGCGATCGGCTCCCTTCTCTACCTCGCGATCCTGGGCACGGCCCTGCCGTTCGCGGGTCTCTTCTGGCTGCTGCAAGCGCGTCCCGATGTCGGTCATCGGCACGATTCCCGTCGTCGACACGGTCATCGCCGTCGCTCTCGGCAGCCTGATCCTCGGCGAGAGCTTCTCGCCCCGGGTCCTGGCCGGGGCGGCGCTCATCCTCGTCGCCGTCCTCCTCGCCTCGACCGGGCGTCAGATGCGGCCGGGCAGGAAGTAGAAGGAGATCGCGGCGATCAGGTAGAGGGCGAGCAGCTGCACGCCCTCGAGCCAGTTCGTCTCGCCGTCGAGAGAGACGTACGCGAAGATCGCCGACGAGGCGAAGAGCGTCACGAGCTCGATCGGCTGGAAGATCAGGTTCATCGGCGTGGGAGCGAAGGCGAGGCTCGCGAGAACGAGAAACGGGGCCACGAACATCGCGATCTGCGTCGAGGAGTTGGCCGCGATCGAGATCGAGAGCTCCATCTGGTTGCGCCGCGCGAACGTGATCGCGCCGTAGTGCTCGGCGACGTTGCCGATGATCGGGATCACCATCAGGCCCGACGAAGAACTCGGTCAGCCCGAGCGACTTCGAGACGGGCTCCACGACGTGCACGAGGAGCTCGCTCGCGACCGCCGTTCCGACGACGGCCGCCGCGAGCACGCCGAGCGAGCTGCCCGAGGCTCCAGGCCTTGCCCTCCATGTGGCGGTGCGCCTCGGCGCTTGCCTCGGAACGCGACTCCCTCGAGAAGTACGAGTAGTAGATGTAGGCGCCGTAGGTCAGCAGCAGCAGGATCGCGACGCCGATGGAGACCTCTTCCCGGATCCAGGCGTCCTTCTCGACTGTCGCGAACACGGCGGGGAGAGCCATCGCCGAGACCGCCAGGATCATCATCGCCGCGTGATGACCGGTGTTCTTGGCGTTGAAGCGCTGTACGCCGTGCTTCGTCCCGCCCGCGACGGCCGACAGCCCCAGGATGAGAAGCGTGTTGCCGATGATCGAGCCGGTGATCGAGGCCTTCACGAGGTCCGTGAGGCCGCGACGGAGCGCGAAGATCGTGATGATGAGCTCGGCGGCGTTTCCGAAGGTCGCGTTGAGCAGCCCGCCGAGCGAGCTGCCGAGGCGCGTCGCGGCGTGCTCGGTGCCCAGACCGATCCAGCCCGCCAGCGGCAGGAGCGAGAGCGCCGAGGCGACGAAGATCGTCCAGGCCGGCGCGTCGAGCATGCGGCACACGATCGCGATCGGCAGCCCCAGGATCAGCGCGGCAAACCAGCGCATGACTCAGTCCCGCACGGGAGGGTTCACGCCGCAGGGCTTCACGCCGTGGAGGATCATGTCCTCGAACGTGTCGCCTCCGGGCTTGAGGCGGATGTCGAGCGTCGTCTCGAAGACGCCGTCGGGCCCCTTCACCGGCGCCTTGACGAAGGCGAACTTGCCGAGCGACTCGGACTCCTCCCGCCTGGAGGGCTTGATGAACGTGTCGTCCTCGAAGAGGAGGTCGACGTTCCACTGCGGGTCAACGTCCGGTCCCCAGAGGTGGAAGTGGATGTGCGCGGGCTCGGTCCGGTTGGGGTAGGGCCCCGGCCGGATCGTCAGGAACTCGAAGCGGCCCTGCGCGTCGGTGCGCATCCAGCCCTTGATGCGCGGGCTCTTCGAGGGCAGGTGGATGTAGCGGCCCTTCGAGTCGGTCTGGTAGGCGTAGAGGATGACTCCGGCGGCGGGAGTGACGCCGTCGGGCCGGTAGACCACGCCGCGGACGCGCAGCGGATCGCCGGGCTCGCCCTTCGGAGCGAGGACGGCGCTCGAGGTCGCGGTGGCGCAGGGGTCCTCGGCCTGCGCGCAGCCCGTCGCGAGGCAGCGTCGAGCAGCACCGACGCGAGCGGCGCGGCTCACGGCGCGTAGATCGGCAGCCACGGGCGCGTCAGGTAGTCCGAGGCCGTGATCACGATCAGAAAGGCGAGCCACAGGATGCTCGCCGAGACGACGAACAGCGTGAGCTTCGGCGAGCCCCGCAGGTGCATGAAGATCCAGGCGACCATCAGGGCCTTGGTGACCGCGATCGCGAGGGCGACCGGCGTGTTCCAGACGCCCAGATGCTGGAAGGCGGCCCAGACGGTCAGGGCCGTCAGGATCATCAGCGCGGCGAAGACGCCGAGGTACGCGCCGATCCCGGAGGAATGGGCGTGGGCGCCGTGCGCCTGTCGCTGCTCTTTGCCGCTCACAGCGTGTGCCTCCCGAGCAGGTAAAGAAGCGGGAAGAGGAAGATCCAGACGATGTCGACGAAATGCCAGTACAGCCCGACCATGTCGACCGGCGTGTTGTAGCGCGGCGTGAAGTCTCCGCGGCGCGCCCTCACGATCAGCCAGGCCAGCAGGCCGACGCCGATGATCATGTGGAGGGCGTGGAGGCCGGTCATGCAGAAGTAGAGCGAGAAGAAGAGCTCGCTCTGGGGCGGAAGAGGCTGATGCGTCCGCTCGTCGACCGGCACCGAAGTGCGGCCCGGGGACCTCGTGATGGTCGAACTTCTGCTTGTACTCGATGACCTTCACGCCCAGGAAGATGCCGCCCAGCAGGATCGTCAGGATCAGGAAGAGGACGATGAGGTTCCTCTTTCCGAGCGACGAGGCCCAGACGGCGAGCGCCATCGTCAAGGACGACATGATCAGCACGGCCGTGTTGAACGCGCCGAGCTTGATGTCGAGCAGGTTCGAGGCGCTCTCGAACGCCGTGCGGTAGCTCGCGCGGTAGATGACGTAGGCCGTGAACAGCCCGCCGAAGAAGAGGACCTCCGTCACGAGGAAGACCCACATGCCCAGCGCCGAGGCTTCCCTCTGCGCCGGGAGGTCGACGAAGTGGTGACGGAGCTCCGGGGGCGAGTCGTGCGCTCCCGCGTGCCGCGTGCACGGCGTGCGCGTCAGCCAACGGCGGCCTCCTCGCGTCCCGTCAGGTAGTCGTAGGGACGGCCCGTCACCGTCGGCGTGACCGGGAAGTTCTCGGTGGGAGGCGGCGACGGCGTGTCCCACTCGAGGCCCGTGGCGCCCCACGGATTGTCCGCCGCGTCCTTGCCGTAGCGCATCGACCAGGCGAAGTAGACGAGCGGGATCACGTAGCCGATGCCGAGGATGGACGCGCCGGCGGTCGACATGACGTTCAGGACCTGGAACTCGTCGGGATACGCGTGGTACCGGCGCGGCATGCCGAGGTAGCCGCGCGATGAACTGCGGGAAGAAGGTCAGGTTGAACCCGATGAAGATGACCCACGCCGAGACGCGCGACCAGTACTCGGGGTAGAGCTTGCCCGAGATCTTCGGCCACCAGTAGTGGAGGCCGCCCAGGTACGCCATGATCGTGCCGCCCACCATGATGTAGTGGAAGTGCGCGACGATGAAGTAGGTGTCGTGCACGTGGATGTCGAGGCCGAGGGCCGCGAGCATCAACCCGGTCAGCCCGCCGAACGTGAACAGGCCGATGAAGCCGAGCGCGTAGAGCAGCGGCGTCTGGTACGACATCGAGCCCTTGTAGAGCGTGGCCGTCCAGTTGAAGACCTTGATCGCCGACGGCACTCCGACCAGGAACGAGAGGATCGAGAAGACGAGCCCGGCGTAGACCGACTGGCCCGAGACGAACATGTGGTGGCCCCAGACCAGGAAGCGACAGCGTGGCGATCGCGACCGAGGAGGCCGCGATGAACTTGTAGCCGAAGATCGGCTTGCGCGCGAAAGCCGTGACGAGCTCGCTGATCACGGCCATCGCCGGCAGGATCATGATGTAGACGGCCGGGTGCGAGTAGAACCAGAAGAGGTGCTGGAAGAGCACCGGGTCGCCGCCCTGCGCCGGGTCGAAGACGCCGAGGTGGAAGACCCTCTCGGCGACCAGCAGCAGGAGCGTGATCGCGATGACCGGGGTGCCGAGGATCTGGATGATCGCCGTGGCGTACATGCTCCAGCAGAAGAGCGGCATGCGCGTCCACTTCATCCCCGGGGCCCGCATCGTGTGGATCGTCACCAGGAAGTTGAGGCCCGTCAGGATCGACGAGAAGCCGGCGATGAACACTCCGACCCCGGTCACGACGACCCAGCCGTTCGAGTAGACCGTCGAGTAGGGCGTGTAGAAGGTCCAGCCCGTGTCCACGCCGCCGTGCACCGTGGCCCAGAGGGCGATGAGGCCGCCGACGATGTAGAGGTACCAGGAGAGCAGGTTCAGGCGCGGGAAGGCGACGTCCTTGGCGCCGATCATGAGCGGAATCAGGAAGTTGCCGAGGACGCCGGGGATGCCCGGGATCATGAAGAAGAAGACCATCATGACGCCGTGCGTCGTGAAGAGCTTGTTGAACGTCTCGGCCTGGAAGACGTCGCCGGCCGGCGACAGCAGCTCCAGCCGGATCGCGGCGGCGTAGAGACCGCCGACCGCGAAGAAGAACGTCACGCCGATCAAATAGAGGATGGCGATCCGCTTGTGGTCGATCGTCAGGAGCCACGACTTCACGCCGTAGCCGCTATTGAGATAGTTCGGCCGCACGGCTCGGGGGGTCGCGTCGGCGGGAACGTGAGAGCTCATGGCTTGTTGGACGTCCTTTCCGTAGCGGGCGCGGCCGGCGACGTCGCCGGGGACAGGGACTTGATGTACGCCGTCAGCTGCAGGAGGCCCTCCTCGCTGATGAGGCCCTGGAACGTCGGCATGATCGGAGGATAGCCCTCGACGAGCCGCGCCTGCGGATTGACGATCGACTCGCGGACGTACGCCTCGTCGACCATCGCGGTTCCTCCGCCCTGCAGACGGACGGGCTTGCCGAAGATGCCGTTCAACGAGGGGCCGCGCGCGCCGGGCTGGTCGCCGTGGCAGGTGTTGCACGCGTGCTCGACGAACCGCTTGGCGCCGGCCGAAGCCAGGGACTCGCCCGCCACGCCGCCCGAGAGCCAGGCCTGGTAGTCGGACGGCGTCATGGCGTAGACCCAGCCGATCATCCCCGAGTGGCGCGTGCCGCAGAACTCGGCGCAGAAGAGGTGGTACTTGCCGGGCTTCGTCGCCTCGAACCAGGCGGTCGAGAAGCGGCCGGGCACGACGTCGCGCTTGAAGCGAAAGGCCGGCACGAAGAAGGAGTGGATGACGTCCTCGGAGGCCATCGTCAGCCGCACCGGCTGGCCCACCGGGACGTGCAGCTCGTTCATCTCCCGGTGGCCGTCGGAGTGCTGGATCTTCCACATCCACTGCTTGCCCGTGACGTAGACCTCGAGCGCGTCGGCGGGCGGGCGCGTGATCCGGAAGAAGACCTGCGCTCCCCAGTAGAACATGACGAGCACGATCCCGAACGGGATGATCGTCCACGCGATCTCGAGCGCCCCCGACTCGTGGACGTCGGTCGCGACCTCGTCGGGAGACTTGCGGTGGTACTTGATCGCGAAGACGACGACGAGCGTGCCGATCAGAAGCGAGAAGAACGCGGTCACGGCGATCATGAAGCCGTAGAGCGCGTCGACGTGCGGCGCGAACGAGGAGGCCTGATCCGGGAAGAACGGCATCAGCGGTGGCCTCCGCCCGCCTCGGCGGCCCGCAGGGCACGCGCGCGGCGGCGGGACATGAGCACGATCGCGGCCGCGATCACGAGGACCGTCGCAAGCCCGGCGAGCGCGGACGATGTTCACGACGACGGGGCCGTACTTCCCGCTCTTCGGGTCGTAGTGGAAGCAGTACAGGAGGATCGAGTCGACCGGCGTGCCGATCTTGCCGGCCGAGGCCTCGACGAGCCCGAGGCGGAGATCCCGCGGCGCGTACTCGATGCCGTAGAAGTAGCGGGCGAGCCGCCCTTCGGGCGTCGCGACCATGATCGCGCTCGCGTGGGCGAACTGATCGAGGTCCTCGTCGTAGCGGTAGCGGAACCCGGCGGCCTTCGTGAGCGCCTCGATCGACGCGGCCTCCCCGGTCAGGAAGTGCCAGCCCATGCTCGCCGGGTGCTTGTAGCGGGTGAGGTACGCCTCCTTCTTGGCGGCAGCCATCGCCGGCGTCTCCCGCGGATCGAAGCTGACCGTGACGACGTCGAAGTCCCGGCCGGCCTCGAGAGACATCACGTTCAGGGACGCCACGAGGCCGTTCAGGACCTGCGTGCAGAGCATCGGGCAGTTGTAATAGGCGAGCGCGAGGATGACCGGGCGCTTGCCGAAGTAGTCGCCGAGCGTGACCGCGCGGCCGGCCTCGTCTTTGAGAGGCAGCGAAAGCGGCAGGCTCTCGTTCAGTCGCTGGTCGATCCCGATTCCCTGGAGGGCCCCCGGCGTCTCATTCGCCGGGACGATCTCGCCCGGCGGCGGCGCCATGGACTGGGCCGACGGCCGAACGCCGCCGACGCGAGGAGCGCCAGGATTCCAACCGTCATCCTGAGCGAAGCGAAGGATCCCAGACTCGAGCGCCGCGATCGATCTCGGCTCCTTCGGAGCCTTCGGCCCTCAGGACGACGGTGCTGATCCTCACGGCTTCGCGCCTCGGAGTCGGCGGGGCGGCTTGCGGTTGTCCCACCGGCCCCGGCGCCAGCGGGCCGACGCCCCGCTCGAGCACGAGCTCGATCGCGCGCTCGACCGGCACGTGCACGGCGCCCGCCGTGCGGTCCATCCAGCCGTAGGTCGAGAGGCGCGCCGCTTCGGCGTCACGAAACTCCTTTCCGCTCGCGACGCCGTGGATCTGCAGGCGCGGCGCAGGCGGAAGGGCGTCCTGGGGCCGCTCGAGGCCGGCTTCGGCGATCGCGGCCCGGTCCTTCTTCTCGGCGCCGCCCTCGAGCGCGCGGAAGAAGACGAAGACGATGAGCCCCGCGGCCACGGTCACGATCGCGAGGAGCCCGAAGAGGCTCACGGCGATCTTCGTCGGCACGCGGTCCGGCTCGGCGGCCACGCCGTGGACGTTGACGCCGGGCTTCCTGCTATTCGCGTCCATGCGCGAGCGCCTCCTCGAAACCGGGATCGTGCTGCGGCAGGAGCGGCTGGGACGCGAGATTGCGGGCGAAGAGCCAGAGCCAGAGGGCGCCGAGCCCCACCGGCAGCGTGAGGTCGAGCCAGTGGACGGAGAACTTGCCCGCGGAGAACGCGGGCAGGACGAGCCAGGCGGTATCGAGAAACCGCATGACGACGAGGAGAGTGGCGGCCAGGGCGAGAAGCCGGGGATTGCGGTTGGCCTCGCGCGAGAGCAGCAGCAGAAACGGCAGGACGAAGTGGAAGAGCAGGATCACGATGCCGAGGGCGCCCCATCCGCCGTGGAAGCGGGCGAGGTACCAGTGGATCTCCTCCGGGATGTTTCCGGACCAGACGATCAGGTACTGGGAGAAGTTCACGTACGCCCAGATCATCACGAAGGCGAACATCATCTTGCCGAGGTCGTGCCGGATCCGGGGGCCGAGAAAGCCCCAGACGGGCTCCCACCGCGCCACGCGGAGGACGGCGAGGGTGGCCAGCGCGAGCGCGCCCAGCCCCTGGCTCACCATGAAGATGACGCCGTACATCGTCGAGAACCAGTGGGGCTCGAGCGACATGACCCAGTCGACGGAGGTCCAGGTCACGGTGAGGGCGTAGAGGACGAGGCCTCCGCCCGAGAGCTTCTGGAGCTTGCGGTCGATCGCGCGGTGGTCCGACGCGGCGTCCTGCCGCGTGGAGAGTCGGGTCAGGAAGTACGCGAGGAGGAGCCACACGGCGAACGCGAGGGCCGTGCGCATCAGAAAGAAGGGCGTGTTGAGGTACAGCACCTTCTTGCGGAGAAGCTCGTCCTTCGCGATGACGTCGGCGTGCGTCCACTCGTAGAGCCGGTGCATCCCGAAAATCACGGGTAGAAAGAAGACAGCGCAGAGAGGCAGCGTGCGGACGGCCGGCCTCGAGCGGGCGTCGGATCGCGATGCCCCACGCGCCGCCCGTCAGGTACTGGAGCATCAGAATTGCGAGCGAACCGACGGCCAGGCCGTTCCAGAAGACGAAGGCCAGAAGGTAGGAGCGGTAGAACTGTGTCGGCCCCGCGATCAGTCCGACGATCGACACGATGAGGGCGACCGCGCCCACGGCGAGCGCCCGCTTGCCGAAGCGGGCGATGGCCCGCGGCAGCCCCGCCTGCGGCAGTGCGGCTTCCGGCAGCCCGGCCCCCGTCCTCGACTCCACGCTCAGTGCTCCTTCGGAGGAGGCGGCGTCGAGAGCTCTTCCTCGATCGGAAGCGCCTTGCGCCAGTCGTCCATTTCGGCCGGGAGGGCGGGGACCCGCGGCGGCGCATCGGCGCTCTCGAGGGCGGAGCGTTCGCCCGCCGGGACGTCGGCGAGCGTGGCGCTCTGCGAGAGCTGCAGGGCGCGCAGGTACGCCGCGATGGCCCAGCGGTCGGCCGGCGGGATCTGCGCGGCGTAGTCCATCATCGCGCCGAAGCCGTTGGTCTGGACGTCGTAGAAGTAGCCGACCGGCGCCGCGCGCAGCCGGTCGATGTTGAAGGCCGGCGGCTGGCGGTAGCCGCGCTGCACGACGATGCCGCGGCCGTCGCCCGTCAGACCGTGGCAGGGCGTGCAGAAGATCCGATAGCGCTCGCGCCCGCGCTCGAGGAGCTCGCGCGTCAGCGGCATCGGCAGGGCCGCGACGGGCTGGCCGTTCGCCTTCCCCGTCAGAAACGGCGTGTTTCCGTACGGCCGACCCCGGGGGACCGTCCCCTCGACGACGGGCCGGGCCGACCGGTGGTCGTCGAAGAACGCCGAGCCGCGCAGGTCCTTGTACTTGGGCTGGTCCTGCATGTCCTGGCGGCAAGCGGCGGCCAGGACGAGCAGCAGAGCGAGCGGGACCGCGCGGCGCACTACTCCTCCACGTCCATCACGACCAGCGGCCCGTGCTTCGTCAGAAACGCCCAGGTCTCGTCGTGGTTGAACTTCGGGTCCTTCGACTCGATGCAGAGGAAGAAGCGGTCGCGCGAAGCGAGGGCGAAGCGGGGAGCGTTGAAGACGGGGTGGTAGGGCATGGGCAGGCCGTTCAAGGCCAGCATGCCGAACACCGCGGCGAACGCGGCGAAGAGGATCGTCGTCTCGAACGTCGGCACGATGAAGGCCGGCGCGCTGTGGAAGGGCTTGCCGCCGACGTTCAGCGGGTACTCGATGACGGAGGTCCAGTAGCAGAGCGCGTAGCCGAGCAGCCCCCCGACGATTCCGCCGATGAGCACGACGAAGGGCAGCTTGCGGTCGTGGATGTCGAGGGCCTCCGTCAGCGCCTCGATCGGATACGGCGAGTAGGCGTCGAGCTTCGTGAACCCGGCCTCGCGCGCCGTGCGCGTCGCCTCGACGAGGGCGTTCGGGTTGTCGAACTCGGCCATGAGGCCGTAGATCTTGCTCACGCCTCCTCCTCCTTGACCTTGGCCTCGGGGAGGATCACGCGCATCTCGAAGATCGAGATCATCGGCAGCAGCCGGACGAACAGGAAGAGCAGCGCGATGAAGAGACCGATCGAGCCGAGGAACATCGACCAGTCGAAGACCGTCCCCTTGTAGAGGCCCCAGGAGGAGGGCAGGAAGTCGCGCGAGAGGCTGACGACGATGATGACGTAGCGCTCGAGCCACATGCCGACGTTCACGATCATCGCCATGAGGAAGAGGACCGGGATGTTGTGGCGCAGCTTCCTGAACCACATCATCTGCGGCGCGAGCACGTTGCAGAAGATGAGCGCCCAGTACATGTGCTTGTACGGGCCGGTCATGCGGTTCCAGATCATGAAGCGCTCGTAGACGTTGCCGCTGTAGAACGCCATGAACGCCTCGACCGCGTAGCCGTAGGCCACGATGAGGCTCGTCGCGAGGAGGATCTTGGCCATGTTGTCGAGGTGCTTCATCGTGATGAAGTCCTCGAGGCCGTAGATCTTGCGAAGCGGGATCGCGAGCGTCAGAACCATCGCGAAGCCGGCGTAGATCGCGCCGGCGACGAAGTAGGGCGGGAAGATCGTGGCGTGCCAGCCCGGCACGATGCCCGCGGCGAAGTCGAAGGACACGACCGTGTGGACCGAGACGACGAGCGGCGTCGCGAGCCCGGCGAGGAGCAGCGAGGCCGTCTCGTAGCGGTGCCAGTGCCTCGCCGAGCCGCGCCAGCCCATGGCGAGCGCGCCGTAGAGGATCTTGGCCCAGAGCGCCTTCGCCCGGTCGCGCAGCGTGGCGAGGTCGGGGATCATGCCGACGTACCAGAAGAGGAGCGAGACCGTCGCGTACGTCGAGACGGCGAAGACGTCCCAGATGAGGGGACTGCGGAAGTTGGGCCACATCCCCATCGTGTTCGGATAGGGGAGCAGCCAGTAGTCGAGCCAGGGGCGGCCGGTGTGCAGCAGGGGATAGAGACCGGCGCAGGAGACGGCGAAGATCGTCATGGCCTCGGCGAAGCGGTTGATCGAGTTGCGCCAGGGCTGGCGGAGCAGAAGCAGGATCGCCGAGATGAGCGTGCCGGCGTGGCCGATGCCGATCCACCAGACGAAGTTGAGGATGTCGAAGCCCCAGCCCGACCGGGACGTTGACGCCGAAGATGCCGACGCCCTTGAAGACGAGGTGCGTGATCGTCGCGAGGAGGACCATCGTCAGAAGGAACCCGACGGCGGCGCCGAAGAACCAGGACTTGGGTGTGCGGCGCGAGAGCGCGATCGAGGCGAGCTTGTCGGTGAGCGTCGTGAACGTGTAGCCCGGAGCGAGAATCGCTCCGGTGGGCGGCTTCTGCTGCTCGGGGTGCGGAGGCTCGGGGGTGCTCATGCGCCGTGTTTCCCGGGTTCTTCGGGCTTCTCGCCCGCGGGCGCGAGCGACGGAAGCGGGTTCGAAAGCGACGCCAGGTAGCTCGTGCGCGGCCGCGTGCCGAGCTCGACGAGCAGTCCGTAGCCGCGCTTCTCCGCCTTCGCGCGCGAGACGCGGCTCTCCGGGTCGTCGACGTTGCCGAAGGTGATCGCCCGGGCGGGGCAGGCCTGCTCGCAGGCGGTCACGATCTCGCCGTCCTTGATCGGGCGGTTCTCCTTCTCGGCCGTGTAGCGCGCGCGGTTGATGCGCTGCACGCAGTAGGAGCACTTCTCCATGACCCCGCGGCTGCGCACCGTGACCTCGGGGTTGTTGACCATCTTGTGGATCTCGGTCGTGAAGTCGCGAATACAGGAAGAAGTTGAACCGGCGGACCTTGTACGGGCAGTTGTTCGAGCAGTACCGCGTGCCGACGCAGCGGTTGTAGACCATCTGGTTCAGCCCCTCGGTGCTGTGCACCGTGGCGTTGACCGGGCAGACGACTTCGCACGGCGCGTTCTCGCAGTGCATGCAGGTCACGGGCTGGTGGAAGGTCTGCGGGGCGTCGAGGCTGCCCCGGTAGTAGCGGTCGATGCGGATCCACTGCATGGCGCGGCCCCGCTGGACCTGCTCCTTGCCGACGACGGGGATGTTGTTCTCGGCCTGGCAGGCGATCACGCAGGCGTTGCAGCCGACGCAGGTCGAGAGGTCGATCGCCATGCCCCAGGCGTAGCTGCCGCGGGGAAGCTGCGGGTACATGGTGTCGTGCGGCCCCGGCGGCGGCTCGCCCATGTGCGCCACGATCGCGGGGTTCTCGCGATAGGCCGCGGCCGTGACCGCGCGCACGGGGGCGCGGCCCTCCATCGAATGCTGGTGCTGCGTCGTCGCGAGCGAGTGGCGCTTGAGCGTCTTGCGGATCTCGACGCCCGACGCCGCCCAGAGGCTGCCGCTCTCGCGCAGAACGTACGCGTTGAAGCCCGTGCCGTCCGCGACCCGGCCTCCGCGCGTGCGGCCGTAGCCGAAGTGCACGGTGACGCAGCCCTCGGCCTGCCCCGGCATGACCCAGACCGGGGCCTCGACGCGCCGCCCCGCATAGGTGAGCTCGACGACGTCCTCCGTCGTGAGGCCGAGCTTCTCCGCCGTGGCCGGCGCCATCAGCGCGGCGTTCTCCCACGTCAGCTTCGTCAGGGGCTTCGAGAGCTCCTGGAGCCAGCCGTTGTTGGCGTAGGAGCCGTCCCAGATCGTCGGGGTCGGGACGGAAGAGCAGGGTGAGTTGAGAGTTGAGGGTTGAGGGTTGAGGGTCGAGAGGGAAACTGCGCAGGCTCACCGGACGGGACGGGAACGCGCTGCCCTCGACCAGGCCGTCGTGGAGGGCCCGCTGCCACTCGGCGTCGGGATCGGCGCCGGTCGACCGGGAGCTTCCCGCGCCAGTGCTCCTTCACGATGTCGTGCGAGGACTTCTCGGGCTCGGCGGAGAAGGCCGCGAGAAGCTCGTGCGCCGTCTTGCCCGAGAAGAGCGGCGCGATGAGCGGCTGAAGGATCGTGACCGTGCCGTCTTCGGAGCGGGCGTCGCTCCAGCTCTCCAGCGAATGCGCCTCGGCCACGTTCCAGTGGCAGAGGCGCGACGTCTCGTCGTTGTAGAGGCCGAGGCGGATCCGCGTGCCGACCTTCTGCATCGCCTTCGGGAAATCGAGGTCCGCCGGCGCGTTGAAGACCGGATTCCCGCCGAGGATGACGAGCGTCGAGACGCCGCCCCCGGCCATCTCCTTCACGAGCTCGGCGAGAGCCGCGGTCTGCGCCGCGCGGCGCGCTCGCGGCCGGCGCCACGTAACGCACCGTCTTTCCGACGTTGCCGAGCGTCGCGTTCATCGCGTGGGCCAGCGCGTGGACGGACGGCGGCTGCGCGTCGCCGGCGACGACGAGGCTCGTGCCGGCGTGGCCGTCTCAGATCGGCCGCGACGGCCGCGGCGAACGGATCGGCTTCGCCCGCCGCCGACGATCCGACGCCGACTCCCGCCGCCACGGACGAGGCGAAAGCCTCGATCGCGGCCGGCGACAGGGGCCGCCGGTGGTCGGCGCGCGCTCCGGTGAGCGTCGGCGTCGACTCGACGACGTAGAGACGGTTCATCGTCTCGCCTTGCGGCGCGAGACGAAGTCGCGCACGTGCCGCGGCATCGACGGCCCGGCGCCCAGAAAGTCCGCTTCGAGCGAGAGGACGACGTCGGCCTTGTCGAATGCGTAGACGGGCTGCAGCTCCTCGCCGAAGGCGAGCTTCGTGCCCGCGAAGACATTGTCGCGGCCGGCCGGCTTCCCACGCGATCCACTTCGCCTCGGGCAGCTCGGCGAGAACGGCGGCGATCTGCGCCTGCAGCGTGGGCGAGGTGACGGTTGTCGTCAGCAGGCGCAGCCCCGCGCCGCGGCGCGAACGCTCCTGCTCGAGGGCCAGCTTGACGGCCGCGAGCAGCGCGCTCCAGGGCCGGATCTGCCCGCGCTCCGAGAGCGTCTGCGAGCGGTCGGGGTCGTACATGTTGAGGATCGAGGCCTGCGCGAAGACGTCCGTGCCGCCGAGGCTCGCCGGATGGAGCTCGTTGCCGTCGAGCTTGATGGGCCGCCCCTCGTAGCTCTTCGCGAGGACGCCGCGGGCGTAACCCTCGTGGAGATGCGCCGTGGCGTAGAAGAGCGGCTCGCCGGGGACGATCTCCTCCGGCGGCTTGACGTACGGATAGATCCGCTCGGTCGGCTGGCGCGTGCAGCCGGTCAGGCCCGCGAGCGCGATCGAGGCGCCCATGAGCGCCAGAAGCTCGCGGCGGTCGACACCCGTGTCGATCGGCACCCGGAACTCGCGGTGGAGGTGCTCGCGGAAATCCTCCGTCTCGAGCAGCTCCTCGAGGCTCCGCCAGTATTCGCGCCCCTCGAGGCTCTCCAGACGCTTCCGCGCTTTCGCGATGTCCAGTCGCTCCTCTGCGTACGCGCCCTGTCCAATCGCGTCCTGAGCCCTCACGTCAACCCCCACGCCGTCATCCTGAGCGAAGCGAAGGATCCCAGACTCGATCGCGGCGCTGCGAGTTCGGGACCTTACGCCGACCTGCGGTCGGCGTCGCCTACTGCCGGGGGTTTGCCTCTGGTGGCCGGCTCGTCGCTGCGCTCCTCAGGATGACGGTGCTTACTCATCGGTGGCACGTCGTGCAATCCGTCAGCTCGAGAGGCGGACGGATCTTGTACTCGGCCGCGAGCTTCTTGCCGATCTCTTCCTGATTGCCCGCCGGCACGTAGCCCATCGTGAAAATCGCATCGCGCGGCCGGAGGTTCTTCTCCGGCTCGCGGTGGCAGTCCAGGCACCACGCCATCTGCAGCGTCGGATGCTGGGAGACGAGAGGCATCCGGTCGACGCGGCCGTGGCAGGTCTCGCAGCCGACGCCCTTGGCCACGTGGATGGAGTGGTTGAAGTAGACGTAGTCGGGCAGGTCGTAGACCTTGACCCAGGGGATCGACGCGTTGGTGCGCCAGCTCTCGCGTACAGGCTCGAGCTCCGGCGACTGCGCCCAGATCTGCGTGTGGCAGTTCATGCAGGTCTTCGTCGGCGGGATGTTGGCGAAGGACGCTCGCTCGACCGTGGTGTGGCAGTAGCGGCAGTCGATGCCCATGGCGCCGACGTGGTGCTGGTGGGAGAACTGGACCGGCTGAACGCGGGCGACGCCCTGCTGCGTCGTGTAGGGAGAGCGATTCAGGGCGTCGAACAGCCAGAGCAGAAGGCCGAGGAAGAACACGGCGCCGAAGACGGACACGCGCGACACCGTGTTCGTGCTGCGGTGGAAGATCTGAGCCACGGCTGGCAAGGAGCATATTTCAAGGAACTTGGGGGCTGGAACAACCAGCCAAGAATTACCTTAGAATCCCCCAAGAGGTTCCCAATGAGACGACTCGGTGCGCTGGCCGCCGTTTCCCTCCTGCTGAACGTCTGCGATGTCGCCGCTCAGCCCCTCCCCGAGCTCTTCCAGAAGGCCAAGGCCCAGGTCAAGGGCGAGTCGTGGCAGAACGCCCTGAAGACCCTCGCGCTGCTCGAGGCCGGGGCGAGCCAGCCCGGCAACGAACGCGCCCGCGAACAGCTTGCCGCGCCGCTCGTCTTCTACCGCGGCGTCTGTCGGGCGAACCTCGGGCAGGCCGATCAGGCCGCGTCGGAGTTCGCCGCGTTTCTCGCTCTCGAGCCCCGCGCCTCCCTGGACCCGTCGATGTACTCGAAGAAGGCCATCGCGGCATTCGAAACCGCGCGCAAGCGGACGGCTCCGCCGGCCGCGGACGACGGCGGCCCGTCGGTTTTCCAGGCCTTCCAGGAGTTCAAGCTTCCGCCGAATCCCGGAGAGTCGGTCAATGCGAGCTGGGCCGACGGCCCGATCCGCTGGATCATGACGGCGGAGGAAAAGCGGCGCTGGGCCGAGCTGATGCCCGGCGCGGACTGGCAGGACTTCGCGAACCAGTTCTGGGAGACGCGCAACCCGCAGCCCGGCAGCCCGGACAACGTCTTCAAGACGGCCTTCGAGCGCCGCGTGGCCTACGCCGACGCCAACTTCGTGCAGGCCGAAGGGACGCGGGGCAGCATGACGGACCGCGGCATGGTCTTCGTGCTGCTGGGACCGCCCTCGTTCGTCGGCCGCAAGCCCATCCGCAGCGGCGAGGACCTGAACGACGCCGACGGATTGTCCAGGGTCGGCTCGCGAACCGAGTCGTACCTCCAGCGCGCCCTGACATCGGCCGGAGAGCCCTCGGGCTCGACGGGCACGCTCGCCACCGACGCCATCCTGGGTCCCGGGGCCAGGATGATGGACACGAATCCGAGCTGGCGCGAGATCTGGCACTACCGCCGGGAGCTCCTGCCCGACGCCCTCGGCTACCAGCAGGTCGATGTCGAGTTCATCACCCGCAGCGGGTACGGCGTGGCCGTTCTGCAGCGGGACACCCCGTCGCTCGCGGTTCTCAACGCGGCCCGGGCTCGCTTCCACTAAGCCTTAGCCGGGGCGGAATCGAGCCCTCGACGCCGCGCGCCCAGAAAGATCCAAGAATTAGTGGACCTCCGCTCGGAGCAGAATGGGCCGCGGAGCCCACTGTGCGACGACCTGTAATCACCATCGCCTCCCTTCTCTTCGCCGCTTCGCTCTCCGCGCAGTCCCTTCCCGAGCTGTTCCAGAAAGCCAAAGCCCAGGTGAAGGGCGAGTCCTGGAGCGAAGCTCTGAGGACGCTCGAAAGGCTCGAAGTCGAATCCGCGAAGCCCGGCAACGAAACCGCGCGTCCGCAGCTCGAAGCCCCGATGGCCTTCTACCGCGGCGTCTGCGAAGCCAACCTCGGCATGGCCGAGCAGGCGCAGGCCGACTTCGAGGCGTTCCTGGCGCTGCAGCCCGACGCGTCGATGGATCCGTCGATGTACTCGAGGAAGGCGATCGACGCGTTCCGTGTGGCGCAGAAGAAGGCGGCGCCTCCGGACTCGTCCGACAAGCGGCCCGCGATGTTCGTCGCGTTCCAGGAATTCAGGATGCCGCCCAATTCCGGAGAGCCGGTCGGCGAATTGTGGGCCGACGGTCCCATCCAGTGGATCATGACCGAGGAAGAGAAGCGGAGCTGGCAGTCTCTCGGCTACGCCGACGAGCGGCTGGAGTTCGCCGAGCGGTTCTGGGAATCGCGCAACCCGAAGCCCGGAAAGCCCGACAACTCGTATCGGAACACCTTCGAGCGGCGTGTGGCCTTCGCCGACGCCAACTTCGTTCAGGCCGAAGGCACGCGGGGGAGCATGACGGACCGCGGCATGGTGTTCGTCCTTCTCGGGCCGCCGAGCTGGATCGGGAAGAAGCCCATTCGAAATGGCGAGGCCGAGGAGTCGGGGGGCGGCATGTCGCTCGTGGGCTCCCGGGGCACGGCCTACGCGCAGCGCACGATGGCCGCCGCGGGTCAGCCTGCTTCGGGTCCGGCCGCGGCGGATGCGCTGTTCGGCCCGTGGGTCCGGTCCGCGGAGGTCGGTGAGAGCTGGCGGGAGGTCTGGCATTACCGCCGCGAGCTCCTTCCCGGGAACGTCCGCTATCAGCTGGTGGACGTCGAGTTCATCACCAAGAAGGGCTACGGCGTCGGAATGCTCCAGCGCGACTCGGCCGCCGTCGCGACGCTCGAGGCGGCGCGGGACCGTTTCACCGACCGTTAAGAATGGCTGATCGGGCCTTTAAACCCACTCGGCGGGCGTACAATCCGCCACCGGAGGCCGCCATGAAGCGACTCGCCGTATCTCTCGCCGTTGCCGCCGTTGCTCTCTTTCTCTCCGTTTCCCTCTCCGCGCAGACCCTTCCCGAGCTCTTCCAGAAGGCCAAGGCCCAGGTCAAGGGCGAGTCCTGGCAGGACGCCATGACGACCCTGACCCTTCTGGACACGGAATCAGCAAAACCGGGCAACGAGAGCGCGCGAGCGCAGCTCGAGGCCCCGATGGCTTTCTACCGCGGCGTTGTCGAAGCCAATCTCGGCATGGCCGAGAAGGCGACCGCGGACTTCGAGATCTTCCTGAACCTCCAGCCGAACGCCAACCTGGATCCCTCGATGTACTCGAAGAAGGCCATCGCGGCTTTCGAGACGGCGCGCACGAACATCACGCCCGCGACCGAGTCCGACGGCAAGGCCTCGATCTTTCTTTCCTTCCAGGAATTCAAGCTTCCGCCCAACTCCGGCGAGCAGGTCAACGACAAGTGGGGCGACGGTCCCGTCCGGTGGATCATGACGAATCAGGAAAAGAAGACCTGGGCGAGCCTTGCGTCCGGTTCGGAGTGGCAGGAGTTCGTCGACAAGTTCTGGGAGACCCGCAATCCGCAGCCGGGCAATCCCGACAACGTCTTCAAGACCGGCTTCGACCGCCGCGTGGGGTACGCCGATACCCACTTCGTGCAGGCCGAAGGAACCCGCGGAAGCATGACCGATCGCGGCATGGTGTTCGTGATGCTCGGGCCGCCGACGTACGTCGGGAGAAAGCCCATTCGCACGGGCGACGACGCGCAGGAAGCGGAGGGACTTTCGACGGTCGGCTCGCAGGACGCCGCCAACGCCCAGCGCGCCCTGGGGGCGGGCGGCGGCAAGCCTTCGTCCGCGCAGCGCGCGATCGTCTCGGACTCGACGTCGGGACCCGGAACCAAGGCGCTCGACTCGAGCTCCCAATGGCGCGAGGTCTGGCACTATCGCAAAGAGCTCCTGCCCAAGGGCGTCGGGTACCACCAGGTCGACGTCGAGTTCATCACCAGGAAGGGATACGGCGTCAACATCATGCAGCGGGACCACGCGACGCTCGCCACGCTCGACGCGGCGAAGGCCTCGGCGAAGAAGCCGAGCTGACGCCCTCGTGGGCTAGTGTGAACCGACGCCGTCGAGCCACGTCTCGGCGGCCTCGCGGGAGCGGAAAACGGAGCTGCGCGCGAAGTAGCGCTCCGTGAACGCTTCGAAGACGCGCGCCATCCCGAACCAGGCCTCGCTTCCGACGACGATCGCGCAGGCGCCGAAGCCGACCTTCTTGCTGGCGTCGCCGGCGCGCTCCGCGGCCGCGCGGATCTGGCCGACATTCGGGAGATTCTCGATCTCCGAGAGGTCGAGCAGGACGTCGGCGTGCGGCGGACAGTCCGGATCGACCTCGAGCTCTTCGAAGTGTCCGAGGACCTCCTTGAGCGTCGTCTCGCCGGTGCAGCGCGTCAGGATGCGCTTCGTCTCCCGGTCGATGCGATAGTGGATCGGCATACGCGGGGCGAGTCTATTCCGTCGTTTCGTTGCGGAGAATCCCCCGCGTCAACTTCGCGACGTAGACCGTGACGCCGGTCGTGATGAGAAGCCCCGCGGCCAGCACCGCGATCGCCCAGGCCTGCGGCAGCGGCGCGGCCTCGGCCGCGAGCCCGGACTGGCCGGCCCGCCGCGCGGCCGCCCCGAGCCCGACCCAGAGCACCGTCAGCGGGATCAACCCGACCGCGCTCGCCAGAACGTAGGACCCGAAGCGAATCGCGGTCAGGCCGTAGACGTAGTTGGACAGCACGAACGGCACGACGGCCGACATCCGCAGCAGGAACACGATGCGCCATCCCTTCTCGCCGATGGCGCGGTCGAGCGCCGCGAAGCGCGGGTCGCGCGCGGCCGACGCCGCGATGCGGTCCCGCGCGACGTAGCGCGCGATCAGAAACGCCGCCGTGCAGCCCGCGATGCCTCCCGCGAGCGCGACGAGGAACCCGACGTACGGCCCGAAGAGAAAGCCCGCGCCGATCGTCATGAGCACCGCCGGCAGCATGAGCACCGTCACGCCGGCGTGCGCCGCGGCATAGAGAACGAGACCGACGGCGCCGAGACCAGCGATCCACGCGCCGAAGTCCGCGAGCCAGTCCGCGAGCGGAAGAAGGCGGCCGGCGGCCAGAAGCGCGACCACAAGGGCGCCCGCGAGAATCCAGCGAAGCGTGCTCCGTCGCATGGACGCCGGATCTTCTCAGAAAGTCCTTGCCGCGATCCATCGCCGCGTGTCGGAACCAATTTCCCGATTCGCCGCTCAAGGAACCGGATTCGGAAACTTCTCGGGGGATTTCCGTCATGCGCGCGGCGCCCGTCGTCCTGAAAAGCGCGTGTCTCGTCAGGTGCGCGCCCGCGCGGGCGCGTGGCAAACGTGTTGCTCTCCTACCGCACCGAACGGACGCCGCGTTGGCGCCCGAGGAGAAAAGACATGGCGAGATACAGGCACAATCGGTTCGCGATTCTTTGGCTTCTGTTCGCAGGAGTGATCGCGGCGCTTCCCCTTCTGGCGGACGGATCCCAGTTCGGGACGATCTCCGGACGCCTGCAGGACGAATCGGGAGGCGCTCTGCCGGGCGTGTCGATGGCTCTGACCAGCGACGAGAAGGGATTCCAGCGGAGCACGGTGACGGACGCGGATGGCGCGTTCTACTTCCCGCAGCTTCTGCCGGGAACCTACACCGTGCGCGCGGAGCTCGAGGGCTTCGAGTCGGTCGTTTCGACCGGCAACATCGTCGCGGCGGAACGGACCACGACGGTCGCCCTCGCGCTCAAGCTCTCGAGGGCCGCGGAGTCGATCGAGGTCGTCGGCGACACGCCGCTCGTCGACAAGACCAACACCTCGGACACGACGATCGTGAGCTCCGAGCTGACGGACAAGCTGCCGATCGGCCGCTCCTACCAGAACGTCGTCGACTTCGCGCCCGGGCAAAACGACATCGACGGCGACGGCAACCCCAACGCCCGCGGCGCGCCGGACTCGGCGAACGTCTACTTCTTCGACGGCGTCGACACGACGGATCCGACGGTTGGGGCCTTCGGCGCGAACAACAACTTCGACACGATCCAGGAAGTCGTCGTCTCGAACGCGAACCTCTCGGCCGAGTACGGCCGCGTCCAGGGCACCGTGGTCAACGTCATCACGAAGACGGGAACCAACTTCTTCCACGGCTCCGGACGCGCGCTCGTCACCAACGACGCCTGGAACGCCGACAACAAGGGCGTCAACCAGCTTTCGGGTGATCCCTGGAACCGGGACAAGCTCGACGAGGCGGTCTACGACTATTCGTTTACGCTCGGCGGCCCCGTCTGGAAGGACAACATCTGGTTCTTCGGCGCCTACCAGCGCAACCCCGGGATCGAAATCGGGCAGACACAGACTTCGCCGGTCCATCCGGTCGGAACGGGCGAACAGTACGACTACTCGCCGACCTTCGTGGCCTGGCAGGGCAAGCTCAATGCGCAGATCAACGGCTCGAATTCGCTGACCTTCCAGGCGCAGGCGGATCCGTTCACCGGGATCGTCAACGACTACTGGGGCGCCGCCGCGGACCTCCGGGCGCTGACGGCCCAGAGCCAGAGCGACGATTGCTCCTGGGCGTGCATCTGGCAGCTTCGCTACTCCGGCGTCTTCGGGCCGAACGTATCGGCGGAACTGACCTACGCGCAGCAGCGCGGCGGCCTGACGATCGGATCGTTCCAGGGCGACGGGTCGCCCTACATCAATCTGACCGACGGTCTCGTCTACAACGGCTCGGCGTTCGTGGGCAGCGTCGCCCGTCCGCGCAACCAGTTCAACGCGGCCCTCAACTACTACACGGCGATCTTCGGCCGTTCGCACACCTTCAAGGCCGGCGTCGATTACCAGGACATCGCATCGACCAACGCGTACACGTACCCGAACAACGAGGTCTTCGTTGTCACGGACTTTGATCCGGTGGCGCATCAGCCGATCCTCCAGCCGGGCGACCAGTGGTTCCAGTTCACGCCGCTCGAGCCGTCCACATCGACCGGATCGATCTACGGCATCTATGCCCTCGACCGCTTCGACCTGACGGACCGCCTCTCCTTCAACCTGGGAGTGCGTGTCGATATCCAGCAGGCGAAGAGCGACCTCGCCAATGTCGTCGTCGACACGACTAACGTCTCACCGCGCCTCTCGGCTGCGTACGACATCTCGGGGAAGGGCAAGACCATCGCGTCGGCGGGATTCGGCCGCTACTACGAGTTCATCGCGCAGTCCATGGTCGACTCTCTCTACAGCGGCGTCCCCCAGCAGACCAATGCCGACGTCTTCGCCTGGACCGGCTCGGAGTGGGCGTTCGATTACGCGATCCGCGCGGGGGGCAACGACCAGCCGGTCAACGAGGACCTGACGCCCTCGTACGTCGATGAGTTCAACGTGGCGATCCAGCACCAGATCGGCAACACGATGGCCGTTGGCGCGCGCGGCGTGTACCGGCAATGGCACGACATCATCGACGACATCAAAGTCATGACGGACGAAGGCATCCGGATCGCGACCCCGCAGAACTTCTCCAACGACCTCATCAACCGCGAGTACAAAGCCTTCGAGCTCACGTTCAACAAGCGTTTCTCGAACCGCTTCCAGGCCGTCGCGAGCTACACGCTCTCCGAGGTCACCGGAAACGCCGACCGCTCGTGGGGCCAGGTCGCCTTCACTTCCCAGCTCCTCGACTATCCCGGCGACATCTGCGAGGTGCCGGCGCAGCTCGACGGCGACGGCAACGTGATCCTGCCGGCGGTCTCGGGGCCCTGCCCGGAGATCCTCGGCCACAACCGGGGCGGCCCGCTGCCATGGGACCTGACCAACTCGGTCAAGCTCTACGCCGCATACACGATGCCTCTCGGAATCGTGAACCTCACGGCGGCCCCGTCGGTCACGTGGTTCTCGGGGCTTCCGTTCCAGCAGCAGCGGCTCCTCCAGATCAACGGCAACACGGACACCTACTACGACACGCCGCAGGGCTCCGCGCGCCTGAAGGACTGGTACCAGCTCAACTTCTCGCTCGAAGCGGCGTTCCCGGTGGTCGACCCGGTCGAGATCGCGCTCAAGGCCGACATCTTCAACCTGACGAATCAGCAGCCCGTCATCGACCCGACCCGCGTGGTCCTCACGCCGACCGACGACTTCGGCACCCCGACATCGCGCCTCTCGTTCAACGCGCCCCGCGGCTACCAGTTCGGCGCCGTGGTGCGGTTCTAGCTCGAAGCTCCCGCGTCCCGCCTCCTCCCGCCCGGGAGGAGGCCGGGACGGCCTCGGTCAAAATGAAAAGCCCCGCCTCCCGGCGGGGCTTCCTCTTTCCGCCGTCATCCTGAGGAGCCGGCTTTACGCCGTCATCCTGAGGAGCGCAGCGACGAGCCGGCCACCAGCGGCGAGCCGTCCACCGAAGGCAGACCCCCAGCAGTAGGCAACGCCGGGCGCGAGCCCGGCGGTATCCCCACGGCAGTAGGCAACGCCGACCGCAGGTCGGCGGTCACGATCCCAGACTCGACTCGCCCTCCCAGCGCCGTCATCCTGAGGAGCGCAGCGACGAGCCGACCACCAGCGGCAGACCCGCGGCAGTAGGCAACGCCGACCGCAGGTCGGCGGTAACGATCCCAGACTCGATTGCGGCGCTGCGAGTTTGGGATCCTTCGCTTCGCTCAGGATGACCGGCTATTGCCAGTCCGAGCTCAGATCCCGCCACTTCGGGTTGCGTTCCTCGATCAACGCGACCTTCCGCTCTCTCGTCCACCCCTTGATTAGCTTCTCCAGCGCGATGGCGAGGATCGGGCTGTCTGTCTCCTCGAAGAAGACGAGCCTGTCGCATCCGTACTTCTTCGCGAAACCCGGGGTGAGGCCAGTCTTGTGCTCGAAGACGCGCCGCTCGAGATCGTTGGTAACGCCGGTGTAGAGCGTGCGGCGGCGACTAGCCATGATGTAGGTCCAGTACGAGCGCACACTGGGGTGTTGTCGCGAACCCACGCGCCCCCGCCGTCATCCTGAGGAGCGCAGCGACGAAGGATCCCAGACTCGATTGCGGCGCTGCGAGTTTGGGATCCTTCGCTTCGCTCAGGATGACGCGAAAGGGCGCTCAGGAAACGCGAGGAAAGGCTCAGGAGTACGCGAGCGGGCGCACGGGTCCGCCCCCCCAAAAACGAAAAGGGCGGCCTTTCGGCCGCCCTGAGAATCCGTATCGGGGGCGCGTTACGCGCTGAAGCTCTTCCCGCAGCCGCACCCGCCGCCGGTGGCGTTGGGGTTGGTGACCGAGAAGCCGGCTCCGCGCATGTCTTCGACGAAGTCGACCTTGGCGTCCTTGAGCATGTTGGCGCTCTGCGGATCGACGACGACCTGGATGCCGCCCGTCTCGATCAGCGTGTCGCCCTCTTTCTTCTCATCGAACGTGAAGCCGTACTGGAACCCGGAGCAGCCTCCGCCCTGGATGAAGATCCGCAGGGGCTTGCCAGCCACGTCCGGCATGGTGCCCGCGAAGTACTTGACCTTTTCGATCGCCTTCTCCGTCAGCGACAGGAGGGCGCCGGTGGGTCCGGTCGTGATCGGAGTGGGAGTTGAAGTTTCGACAGTGGACATAGGTTCTCCTCAGCCTCTAAGTATGGCC
>CAWAKL010000001.1:0-336694 GCA_963782585.1 uncultured Acidobacteriota bacterium | reverse complement strand
CCCCTCCCCGCAGACGCAGACGGATCGACCAGTTCTCGGGCAGCTCGCGGGGGAACTCCTTCCGGGCCGCGGCCCAGCCGCCGTGCCCGCGGAAGTCGTAGTCGAGTCGCAGAGCTCCGCGGCCGTTCTCGCCGGCGTCGGGCGAGAGCGTCAGCGAGACGCCTTCGGACGGGCGCGGCGATCCAGCCCGCGATCCCGTCGAAGGAGTCGAGCAGGACGGCGCGAGGTTTCCGGTCCGGGCGGCGCGGCCGCGAGGACGAGAAGGGCGGCGGCAACGGCCAAAGCGGCCGAAGCGGCCGAGGCGGTGCGGCCCCTCATTCCTTGACCCCGCCCAGGGTGATTCCCTGGACGTACTGCCTCTGAAGCAGAAGGAAGAGGACGAGGACCGGCAGCACGGTCAGGACCGATCCGGCCATCATCAGCTCGATGTCCGCCGAGTGCTCCCCGATGAGGTTTGCGAGCGCCACGGGAAGCGTGTAGCGCGATTCGTCGGTCAGCACGACGAGCGGCCAGACGAAGTCGTTCCAGGTCGCGAGGAAGGTGATGATGCCGAGCGTCGCGAGAACGGGCGCGAGAAGAGGCAGGACGATCGTCCGGTAGATGCGAAATTCCGACGCGCCTTCCAGCCGCGCGGCGTTGAGAAGATCGTCCGGGATCGCGCGGGCGAACTGCCGGATGAGGAAGATCCCGATGATCCCGGCGAGCGTCGGCGCCACCGCGCCGACGTACGTGTTGACGAGGCCGACCGAGCGCAGCATCAGAAAGAGCGGGAGGATCGCCACGGGCGCCGGGATCACCAGCGCCGCCAGGAGCGCGCGGAACAGCTTGTCCCGGCCCGGGAATCGGAGCTTCGCGAAGGCGTACCCGGCCATCGAGTTGAGCAGGAGCACCCCCGCCGTTCCCAGGACGGACACGAGGAGGCTGTTGAGGGCCGCTCGGCCGAGCGAGAGGCGCGTGAAGAGCTCCCCGTAGTGGACGAGCGTCGGCGACGAAGGAAAAAACGGCGGCGGGAACTCGCTGGCTTCTCCCGCCGGCATGAGAGAAGCCGAGACCATCCAGGCGAGCGGCGTCAGCGAGATGACCGCGATGACGCCGAGCGCGAGGTGGAGCAGAAGCTTCTTCATGCGTCCTGCCGTCCCTGGATCTTGAGCTGGATCGACGTCAGCACGAGCACCACGAGAAAGAGCACGAACGCCACGGCGGCGCCGTAGCCCATGTTCCACCAGCGAAAACCGTTCTTGTACATGAGCAGGCCAACCGAGAGCGTCGCGTTGAGGGGCTTGCCCCCGTCGGTCATCACGTACGGCTCCGCAAAGAACTGGAAGTAGCCGATGGTCGTGATCACGCCCAGAAAGAGCAGCGTGGGAGAGAGCAGCGGCAGCGTGATCTTGCGAAAAAGAGGCCAGGCGCCGGCCCCGTCCATGCGCGCCGCCTCGTAGAGCGACTCGGGGATGCTCTGCAGCCCCGCGACGAGCAGGAGCGTTGCGTAGCCGAAGTTCTTCCAGACGGCGAGCAGGATGATCGCCGGCATCGCCCAGCGGGGATCCCCGAGCCAGTCGATCGGGGGAACGCCCACGAGCGCGAGGGCGCGGTCGATGAGGCCGAACCGCGGGTGGTAGAGGTAGCGGAAGACGATCGCGACCGCCACCAGAGTCGTCACGTAAGGCGCGAAAAAGATCGTGCGGAAGAGGCCCTTGGCGCGGGCGAGCTTCGAGTTCACCAGAAGCGCCGCGGCCAGCCCGGCGCCCAGGGTCAGCGGGCCGCCCACGAAGAGAAAAAGCGCGGTGTTGCCCATCGCTTTCCAGAGGAGCGGGTCGCGCAGGAGGTTCGCGTAGTTCTTCAGTCCGATGAAGCGGGCGTTGTCCGGATCCCCCAGCGCATAGATGTCGAAGTCCGTCAGCGAGAGCAGAAACGCCGCGGCGATCGGCACGAGGAAGAGGACGAGGATCGCGATGAGCCCCGGGGCGAGAAGCGCGAAGGCCGCGCGGGCCTCGTGCGGCAGGCCGCGAACGCGTCCGGCCGCGGCCGCGCCGCTCATCGGTTCGTCGCCCGGGCCAGGATCCACCGACGCTTCGCGAGCATTCGATCGACGTTCTCGTCGAGCTCCGCGAGGGCCGCCGGCACGGAGCCGCGCCCCCGAACCGCCGCTTCGAGGTCTTCCGCGACCTTCTGCGCGATCTGCTCCCATTCCGGGACGCGCGGCAGGGGCTCGACCCGCGAGAGCTGGACCCGGAACGCCTGCGCCTTCGCGTCTCCGGCGAGGACCGGATCCTCCCAGGCCTCGCGCCGGGCCGGCAGGTCTCCCGAGAGCGCGTAGAAGCGGGACTGGACTTCGGGTTTCGAGAGGTACTCGACGAAGGCCCACGCCGCGTCCTTCTGCTTCGAGGCGCGGAAGATCGCGAGAGACGATCCGCCGGCGAGCGAGGGTCCGGGCCAGGCGACCTCATCCGGCGCGGGCAGCGGCGCGGTCATCCAGAGCTTCTGCTCCTCGGGCTTGAGGCGGCGGCGGAACTCGCCGAGGTTCCACGGCCCCGTGATCCACATCGAAAAGTAGGAGCGCGTGAACTCCTGGTACGGGTTGCCGAGCTGGGTGTAGCTGACGACGGGCGCGAGGCCCTCGCGAAAGAGGCCGACGTACCACTCCGCGGCTTCCCGGAACGCCGGGCCGGCGAAAGCGCCGCGCGTGGCGTCGTCGGCGAGCAGCGGCGAGCCCTTCTGGAGGCCGAAGATGGTCAGCTGCTCCCACTCGTTCGTGGGCAGGAGGATCGCGTACCGGCCCGCGGCTCCGGCGTGAATCTTCCGCATCGCGTCGCGCCAGGCGGACCACGTCCGCGGCGCTTCGGCGTAGCCCGCGGCCGCGAGGATGTCGGGCCGGTAGAAGAGCACGCGGGTGTCGACGTACCAGGGGATCCCGTAGAGGGCGCCCTCGTACTGGTTGGTTTTCCAGATGCCTTCGAAGTACGCCTTCTCGGACACGCCGGCCGAGGCGCCGACGCGCCCCGCCAGAGGCTCGAGGGCCCCGATGGCCGCGAACTCCGGAATCCAGGTGTTCCCGAGCTGCGCGAGGTCGGGCGGCGAGCCGCCCACGAAGCCCGTCAGGAGCTTTTCGTGCGCCGCCGTCCACGGGATCTGCTGGACCACGACGCGGATGCCCGGATGGGAGCGCTCGAAATCGGGAACGAGCTCCCGGACGACCTCGCCTTCCCGGCCGAGCGCCCAGAACTTGATCGTGCGCCCGTCCTCGGCCGTTCCGCCGCCCCGGCACGCGGCGGCCGCCGAGGCCGCGGCCACGCCGACAGCGACGAGCGCCGTCAGCGCCCGGTTGCGTCGAGCCATCCGCCCGTAAAGCCCGCGCGGCGCAGGCCGGCGACGATGTAAGGGTTCTTGCGCATCGTTTTCCAGACGAGCTCCGAGCGGTGGTTCTCGAGCATCGCGACGATGGGACCCTGGTCGATGCCGAGCTGGTCGCGGTCGAACCAGCCGACTCCCGCGACGATCGTGCCCTGGGGCGAGGTGATCGCGGGATCGTCGAGCGTCGGATTGAAAGCGTCGAGGAACCCGTAACGGTTCCGGAGGTGGGCTCCCCAGCGGTCCGTCATCGTGCGGAGAGCGGGAAGCACGATCTCCGGCGCGAACGGCAGGGAGGACGCGGCCGCCGTGGGAGCGAGGGTCCCGTCGTCGATGACGTGGACCAGAGACGCCCCCCGCGCGGCGTAACCCTGGAACTTTCGTTTCCGGCCGTGGATCGTCCTCTCGCCGTCGAGCGGCCCGTCGCAGGCGGTCAGCCCCCAGACGTCGAGGCCGTAGCCCGTGAAGCGTCCGGGATTCGCGGCCGCGTAGGCGCGCTGGGAGTAGGTCGCGCGCCGCGAGTTCTCGAAGTAGTCGATGCCCTTCTCGCGCATGTACGCATCCCGGATCCCGCGGTAGTCGATCCAGACGTGCGAGTACTGGTGGCCGAAGAGGGGAGAGAAGTTGACGTGCTCCTGCCCGTAGTAGGTGCCCCACTTGTAGGTCTTCGTCCATTCGGGCCAGGCGGCCGCGTCGATGGGGTGCGTGGGCGAGCCCAGCGCCAGGATGTAGAGGATCATCGCCTCGTCGTAGCCGCGCCAGTCGTAGGAATGGAAGCCTTCCTCCGGCGTCCAACCCATCGAGACACCGGGCGGGCGAGGCGAGGCCCAGTCCCACTCGATGCGCCGGTACAGGGTGTCGGCGTCGGCGCGGATCTGCGCCTCGACGGGGTCCTCGCGGTCGAAGTAGCTCTGACAGCTCAGCGCTCCCGCCGCGAGCAGCGTCGTGTCGATCGTCGAGAGCTCGACCTTCTCGAAGCGTTCTCCCGTCTTCATGACGAGGAAGTGGTAGTAGAAGCCGCGGTGGCGCGTCATTCCGCGCGCCGCCGCGCCGTCGGGCGCATCGATCAGGAAACGGAGTGTTTTCGCCGCCCGCTCGGCGGCCTCCGCGCGAGTCACCCAGCCCCGCTCGGCGCCGATCGTGTACGCGGTCAGGCCGAAGCCGACGGCCGCCACGCTCGAGAAGGATTTCGTGGGCGCCCGGTCCGGGATGAGCTGCGTGCGCGGGTCGGCGAGATCCCAGAACCACTGAAACGTTTCACGCTGGAGCGTGTCGAGAAACGCGGCCGACTCGGAGTCCGACGCGACCGCGACCGTTCGGGGAGCCGCGACGCTCGGGGTCGGCTCCGCGGCCCGGCAGAATGCCAGGAGGAAGGGAAGCGCCGCGGCGAGAACCGCGGCGGCGCATCGCCGGATACCGGGGGCGAACGGCCATCCGTCCGCCCCCGGCCGAGTCACGCCTTCACGGCTGCGGCTTGCCGCCATCCCTCACCCGAAGACATGCCGACTCAGAACGCGAGCAGGAGACCGAACTGAAACCGCCGGGGCTGCGTGATCAGGCAGTCCGGTGTGCCGAAATTCGGGTTCGGTTCCTCGTTCGACGGCCGGATGAACCCGTCGAAGCAGCCGTAGTTGTTGTGGTTCGTCAGGTTGAAAGCCGACGCCTGCACGCCGACCGTCGCGCCGCCGCCGACGTTGAAGTCCTTGCGCAGCGCCATGTCCCACTGGACGAACGGAAACGTCTCGCCCAGGGCCTCGTCCGTAAAGCCCCCGTAGAGGTCGATCTGGATCTCGTCGAATCCGAATCCGTTGGATGCGTCGACGATGGTGAAACCCGTGCCCGTGCCGAGCTGGAGAAGCGTCGTCGCCATCATTCCCCACGGAAGGCCGACGATGCCCGACATCACGATGGTGTGGCGCTGGTCCTGCGGCGCGCGGTGCCGCGGCGAGTCGGCCACGTCGAGGAAGTCGAGGGTGAAGAAGTCGCCGCCGTTGGCCGTCGCGTGGCCGTACGTGTACGCGAGGGTCGCGCCCCAGCGGGAGGAGGCCGTGTACTGCTTGTTCACCTGGAGCAGCAGCGAGTCGTACCAGGCCGACTTCGTGGCGTCGGAGATCAGGACGTTGCCGAAGTCCGGCGAGAGCGACATGCAGCAGCTCCCGTCCGGGTTGCGGTTTCCGAAGATCCAGGTGTAGCCGTTGGAGGAGCGGACGCCGCCGTAGGCAAGCGAAATGCCCACGAGCCCGAACTGCTGGCGGATGCCGGCGCTGAACTGGTCCGAGAAGGGGGGGTCCGTCTCGTTGTTGATGAGAAAGACCTCGGGCCGGGGGCCGGTGCCGCTGTTGATGATGCCCTGGAGCCCCGCCTGCGTCGCATAGATCGGATTCCAGACGATCGTGGGTTGGCCGTCGCGGGGCTGGCCGTCTTCCGAAAACCGGAACGTGAGGATCGTGTACTGCAGCCGAAACTGTTCGTCCAGGATGGCGTTGTACTCGACGCGGTCGTAGTACCGGCCCCAGCCGCCGAAGAAGACCGTCTCCGCCTTGCCCGTGAGGTCGTAGGCGAAGCCGACGCGCGGCTGAAAGGCGCCCGTGAAGGCCGGCCGATCTTCGCCGTCGGTGAAGTACTCGGGCCCGAAGAAGGGAGAGAGCTGCTCGACGACCAGGGGAGGCGTGACGTACTCGTTGTTGAGCATGTCGCTCTCGTAATCCCACCGGAGGCCGACGTTGACCGTGAGGCGGGGTGTGACCGTCCAGTCGTCCTGGGCGTAGATGCCGAACTGGTTGTTCTTCTGCGAAAGGTCCGTGTCGCCGAAACCCAGCTGGGCCTCGAAGGGGAACGCGTAGGGCTCGTCGGCGGGGATGTCCGAGCGGAAGCGGTAGACCGGGATCGCGAATCCGCTCCTCTGGACGTCGTAGTCGTTGGCCGCGAAGACCGCCCCGACCTTGACGACGTGGTCGCCCCAGCCGTGGAGGTCGAGCCAGGTGAAGTCGTCGCGGATGTAGAAGCGCTTCTGGTTGAAGTTCTGCAGGTTGTCGCCGGATCCGACGCGCAGGGCGTTCTGGTAGTCCTGGCCGACGATGTTCGGCACGACCGAGCTCGGGTTCCACTGATAGTCCTGGTAGCCGATCGTCGTCTCGTTCAGAAACCTGCTCGAGAGCCAGGTGTTCTTGGCCTGCGCGTTCCAGACGCTGTTGATGATGTCGGTGCCGGACTGGAACGCCCGCTGGCCGCCGACGTCCTTGACCTCGTCGTCGTGCCGATAGAAGCCGCTCATGTCGAGGACGTCGCTCTGGGCGATCTGCCACGACACCTTTCCGAACGCCAGGTTCTCGAGAAACGGAGTCGGGACGACGCCGGTCTGCTCGTCCAGGCGCGCGAATACGTCGGGCGGAAGAAGGTTGGCCTGCGGCCCGAGGGAGACGATGGCGTTGCGCTGCTGATCGTTGTACTCCCACGACCCGAAGAAGTGGACCCGGTCCTGAACGATCGGGCCGCCGATCGAGGCGCCCGCCTGCCAGCGGGAGTAGTCGGGCTTGGTGAACGTCGCGCTGCGCGGATCGCCGGTGCAGCGAATGAACTCGGCGCAGGGGTCGGTGGCCACGAGGCCTTTGTCCTGATACTCGGCGAAGCCGGACCCGTGGAAGACGTTGCCGCCGGACTTCGTGACCGCCGTGATCAGCGCGCTCGAAGACTTCTCATACTCCGCTTTGAAGTTCTGCGTGATGACCCGGTACTCCTGGACCGCGTTCTGGGGGAAGGGGTTTCCGCGGCTGGAGTCCTGGCCGACGACGCCGCCGTTGAGGACGTCGTTCTTGTAGCTCGTCCCGTCGATGAAGACGTTGACGTTGAATCCCGGCAACGCGCCGCCCAGGACCTCCTGGTTGTTCTCGTTGTTCGAGGTGGTGACTCCCGGCGCGAGCTTCGCGAAGTTGAGGAAATTGCGGTTGTCCTGAGGCAGCTCCTCGAGCTGCTGCGATGTGACGTTGGTCGAGATCTCGCTCTGCTTCGTCTCGATGATCGGCGCCGTCGCCGTGACGACGACGTCCTGCGCGGCCCGCAGCGACAGCAGGAAGTCGAGCCCCTGCGTCTGTCCGACCTGGACGATGACCTTGCGAGTCGATGCGCCATAGGCTTCGAGGTTCGCCTTGAGCGTGTATTCGCCGGGCGGCAGGATCAGGTTGTAGAACCCGTCGGGCCCGGTGGTGATTGTCCGGGTCGTCCCGCTCGCGACGTTCGTCGCCTCGATGACCACGCCGGGCAGTGCGCCTCCGGATTCGTCGGCGACGACACCGCGAACGGTCCCCGTCGTGGTCTGCGCGAAGACCGGCATTGCGCCCACCATGATCCAGATCGCGAGGATGTGCGGCAGCCACTCCGCCGCCCGGGAAAGAATTCGCCGCGGGAGCCTCGTGCCTCGATTCATGCGTCCTTCCTCCTTCCATGGATCCCTTTCGGGCGATTGGTGGATCGCGTCGCCGCCGGCGCGGATCCCGAGGATTCGCGCACGACGAGCGTCGTGGGGAGAGTCAGGTGGAGGGGTTTGTGCCCCCGGCCGTGACGGACGCCGTGAAGAACCCGCTCGGCTGCGGCGGCGCCGAGCTCGGCGATCGAGACCCGCACGGACGTCAGCGGGGGAGCAGTAAAGCGGGCGATCGGGATGTCGTCGAAGCCGGCCAGCGCGAAGTCCCCGGGAACCGAGCGGCCTTCGTCCCGGAGCGCGGCGAGACAGCCGATGGCCATGGCGTCGTTCGCCGCGAAGATCGCCGACGGAAGGTGCCGCATACCTGCAATACGCCGGCCAGCGCGATACCCGCCGTCCTCGCGGAAGTCGCCCGGGAGCTCCAGGGCGGCGTTGATCCCAAGGCCGAGGGAGCTCAGCGCCTGCCGGTAGCCGCGCAGCCGTTCGGTTGCGTCGGCGTTCGGCTCGGGACCGCGGATGAAGGCGATCCGGCGGTGGCCGAGGCCGTGGAGATGGCGGACCATCGCCGTGGCGCCGCTGACGTTGTCGATGTGGATCAGGTCGAAGGAGCCGCCACTCTCGTCCGGAGAGTTGAGAAGGACGACCGGCAGCGAGTCGGGGATCGCCGCCCGCAGAGCCGGGACCGGGATGTCCGGAGAGAGGACGACGAGCCCGTCGACGCGGCCTCGCATCGCTCGAAAGATCGCGCCGGCTTCTCCTCGTTCCCCGTGGGAGCTCGAAACGAGGAGGTGGTAGCCGGCCTTGCGCACGGTGGCGTCGATGCCCCGGATCAGCTCCGAGAAGAACTCTCCGTAGATGTCGGGGAGGAGAACGCCGAGGGTATTGGTCCGACGGGTGATCAGGCTGCGGGCGGTGTGGTGGGGAACGTAGCCGAGGGAGTCGATCGCCGAGCGGATGCGGGTGCGAGTGGAGGCGAGGACGGGGCCCGTGGAGTTCAGGACGCGGGAGACGGTGGCCACGGAAACCCTGGCGCTCCGAGCGACGTCTTTGATCGTCACGCTCATCGGGTTTGCACCGTTCGAAGGTCCTCCGATCGATGTAATCGTTTACTGTAATCGTTTACATAGTGCCGTCGAGCCGGCCTGTCAAGAAAAATCGACCGCTCAGCTTCGATCCGAGAGGCGCCGCACGGCTTCCCGGCGTGTCCGCGAGAGCCGCACCTCGGCGCCGCCCTCGAGGAAAACGAGGTAGTCCCCGTTCTCGCGGGAGCGAAGCTCGCGGACCCGGTCTACGTTCACGATCGCCGAGCGGTGGATCCGGAGGAACCGGGTGTCGAGTCGCCGTTCGAGGGAGGCCATGGTTTCCCGGACGAGGAAGTCGCGGGGACCCGCGTGGAGGCAGGCATAGTCGCCCTGGGCCTCGATCCAATCGACCTCGTTTGGCGGCACGAGCGCGACCCGTCCCCGGGACGGCACGCGGAAGGGCCTCTCGGGGACCGGGGCGGCCGCCGCCGCGTCGGCGGCCTCGACCGCCCGCCCGAGGGCTTCGGCGAACCTCTGGTCGTCGATCGGCTTGACCAGGTAGTCGAGGGCGCGCACGCGAAACGCCTCGACGGCATGCCGGTCGTGGGCGGTGACGAACACGACGTGCGGGCGCGTCCTCTTCGGGAGCGCCTCGAGGACACCGAAGCCGTCCAGGTCGGGCATCCGGACGTCGAGAAACAGGATGTCCGGAGCAAGACGCGTCACCGCGTCCACGGCCGCGCGTCCATCGCCGCACTCGGCCACGACGCGGACCCGCTCCGACTTTTCCAGCCGCGCGACGATGCCGCGCCGGCCCAGGGGCTCATCGTCGGCGACGACGACGGAATGAATCGGCTTCACGCCGGCTCCGGAGCGCTCTCGCGCCAGGGCAGGCGGAGCGAGACGGCGAGCCCCCCGCGCTCGCTCGTGCCCAGTGTGAGCTCGGCGCCTGCGCCATAGAGCTCCTCGAGGCGCTGGCGCGTGTTCGCGAGGCCGAGGCCGGGACGCGCCGGAACGGTCGTCTCGACTCCTCCGGGCGCGGGCCCCGGGCCGTCGTCGTGCACGAAGAGTCGGAGCGACCCGTTCTCGCGGGAGGCCACGATCCCGATGGCGCCGCCCTCCGTCCGCGGCAGGACGGCGTGCCGCACCGCGTTCTCCACGAGGGGCTGAAGGATCATGGCGGGCACCAGAGCGCCTCGAACGGCGGGATCGACGTCGACCTCGACCCGCAGGCGCTCGCCGAAGCGTACCTCCTCGATTTCGAGATACTGCCGCGTGAACGCGATCTCGTCGGCGAGGGGCACCTCGGCCGTGTCCTTCCTCTCGAGCGTGGCGCGGAGGAAATCGGCGAGACGTGCGAGCATCCGATTCGCTTCCGCCGGGCGGCCGTCGGTGACGAGCGTCGAGACGGCGTTCAGCGCGTTGAAGAGAAAGTGCGGCTGAAGCTGGAGGCGAAGGGCGGCGAGCCGCGCCTCGTGGGCGCGGGCCTCCGCGCGCAGGAGACGTTCGCGCTCGAGCGCGAGCTCCCGGAAAGCCGGAATCCCGAAGTAGAGAGCGCTCCAGCAGAGCAGCACGAAGAAGAAGTAGATCGTGTTGCCGAAGTCGGGAAAGCGCGCGAGGGCCGGCGCGGCCTGGTACGAATCGACGACGAAGTTGTGGGGCGCCATCCAGAGGCCCGCCGCGCCATACGAGAGCGGGACCGCGGCGCCGACGATCACCGCCAGGGCCACGCGGCGGCGAAAGAGCTCGCGGTAGACGGCACGGAGGGCGAGGCTGGCGGCGAATCCGAAGAGCGTCAGGCTCGTCTTGGCGACCGCCGTGTAGGCGAGAGGCCAGTGCGAGATCCCGGCGACGAACATGCCGGCGCCGAAGACACCCCAGCCGGCGAGCTGGAGCGGCCAGAAGAGAGACCTCGACTTTCCGGCGATCTGGAGAGTCTTCACCCGCTCGGGTTGATACGGGTGCGCCTTTCCGGAGTTCTCGGGCGGAGATTGAGTTACCCTAGAGTGAAGAAAACCCATGTCCGGGCAGCCGCCGAACATCTCGTCGGAGCTCGAAGAGGCGATCCTCGAGCTTCAGCAATACCTCTCCGACAGCGTACCGCCGCTGGTCGTGGCGGACTCGATCCAGCTGCTTTTGAAATACCCGCCGGAGGCGGTCATGCCCACGATCCGGGCCTGGACCGCCGCGCAATACCGGGGAGGCGGCGGGGGCCGCCTGCCGGTCTCCGACTATCTGTTTCACGCCCTCAAGAAGATCCACATGATGAGCGAGTTCAAGCTCGTCCCGCAGGAACCCATGAACGCGTACCTCGGCCTGCTGAAGCCGATCGTCATGTCCATCTGTCCGGCGGAGGATCGGGAGATCCTCGCCCAGAACCTGAGCCGTCTCGGCGAAGCCACGACGACCTCCGCCTCCGTGTCGCCCGTCCAGCAGGTGCATCGGCAGATGGGGACCGCGACCGCGGCGTCCGCGCGGAGCGCGTCGGCGGCCGAGCCCGACTCCGCGGGCTCCGGCGGCGGGGCAAGCGCGGCGGGGGCCGTCTCGGGCGACGCGCTGCGCGGACTCAAACGCGTCTCGCTGCTCCTCGAGAGACTGGAAGCCGCGGGCGGGTTCGGCGGAACCGTCGGCGGCCGCGGGTGGCGTCTCCGCGCTGCCCGCCCCGGCGTCGGAGGCGCTGGCCTTCGCCGCGCGGAGCTCGCACTCCAAGGAGGAGCTCGAGCAGATGCTCGGCCGCCTGAAAGCCATGGGCGTGGAGACCGGGACCGACAACCTCTTCCGCGCCCTCGCGCTCTCGGTACCCGGATGGGTCGCGCCGCCCGCCGCCGCGAGCGCGCCGGGGCCCGGCTACGAGGCCGGGGCGATCGGAGCGATGCGGCGGATCATCACGGACGCGGAAGACCCGGCCGAGGCCGCGAAGCGTTTCCACGAAATGGTCAAGGCCGGTATCGAGCGGTTCAACGAGGGCTCGCTGCCTCAGGCCGTTCAGATGCTGGAGCTCGCCGAGCGCCTCGTCTCCGACAAGAAGGTGGATGCGGGCAGCGCCGAGATCGCCCGCCGGAAACTGGGCGAGACGCTCGATGGGGAGAAGCTCAAGAAGTTCGCCGAGCAGACGAGCGACCAGCCGCAGCTACGACTGGTCCTGCAGTTCTTCACGGCCTATCAGCCGGAGGGCCTGCTCGAGGCCCTGCCCGGAGAGCAGAAGCGCGACCGCCGCCGCCTCATGCTGCTGCTTCTCGAGATCCACGGAGCGCCCGCGCGGGATGCCGCGTTCGAGCGGCTCACGCGGTCGCTCGGCCCGGCCGTCGGTGAGGAGGAGTGGTATTTCCGGCGCAACCTCCTCTACCTTCTGCGCCGCATTCCTCGCGGCCCGGATTCCCCGCCCCCCGACTCCGAGATCGACGTGATTCTCCAGCACACCCGGCTCGGCGTCCCGCTCGTCGTCCTCAAGGAGGCCGTCGCGGCTCTGGGCCAGTTCAAGGACGAGAAGGCCGAGGTCGGGCTCGCGCAGCTGATCACCGACCTCGAAGCGATGCTCCTGAAATCCGAGAATGCGCCGTACGACGCCAAGGAGCTGCGCGCCGTTCTCGACCGCGTCGCCGCGACGCTGGCGCGCCTCCCGTCCCGGCCGGCGCGGCGGGCGCTCATCGAGCACGCCGGCAAGAAACAGGTCCAGCTCGGCGACACCATGTCGAGGCTCGCCGAGCTCGGGACGCAGAATCTCTCGGAAGATCCGGGCACGGTGGATCAGCTCCTCGAGCTGATCAAGACCAATCTGCCCTTCAAGGTGCTGGGGCTGACCCTGCGGCAGAACGACGAGAGCCTCGTCCACCTCGTCGAGGCCCTCTCGGGCACGCCGCTGCCTTCCGTCCGGAAGGCCTTCGAGGACATCGTCGCGAAGTTCCCGGACAAAGACGCGGCCCGCGCCGCGAAGCGTGCGATCCACGCATGGGACAAGCCTCCGGTGGCCGCCGAAGCCCGCGCCGGAGCAACGCCGTCATCTCCCTCCGTTGCGGCAGAAGCGGGAGCGAGCGCGGCCCCGGGCGCGCCGGCCGCGAGCCTCCAGGGCGACCTCGATGTCTTCGGCCTGCCCGCGCTGCTCCAGAGTCTCGGCGAATCCTCGGCTTCCGGGACCCTCACGCTCCGCGAGTCGAAGGGCGGAACGGTCTTTGCGAGCGTGACGCTGCGAGACGGAAAGCTCGAAGAGATCAAGCGCGGCCGCCTCACGGGAGACGACGCCTTCTAC
Organism: uncultured Acidobacteriota bacterium; assembly: GCA_963782585.1. GTDB lineage: Bacteria > Acidobacteriota > Thermoanaerobaculia > UBA5066 > Gp7-AA6 > DAHUXD01. Next base: position 323,658 of record CAWAKL010000001.1, on the reverse strand, counting down.
CAGCTCTTCGAGAAGCCCACGCCCGGCCAGTTCGCCTTCGTAAAGGGCGCGCCTCCGGTCGTTCCGGGGGCGACGGCGAAGGCCATCCTGCCGCTGACCCTCGAGGCCATGCGGCGGTACGACGAGCTCCAGGAATCGGTGGCTCTCGTGCCCGACTCCGTGTTTCTCGTCCCGACCGGCCAGAAGCCCACCGCGCACCCGTCCGAAAAGGACGGCAGTCTTCTCCAGGAGCTCTGGCAACGCGCCAACCAGGGGGGTACGCCGCTGGATTTCGAGGAGGCCGTGGCCTCGGACTCCTACCGCATCCGCCGCGTGCTCGCCCACTGGGTCGAGCAGGGCGCGCTCAAAGACCGCGGCAAGACCTAGCCCTCACGCCCTAGCGGCGGATCGACAGGTTCTCGTAGTCGACGATCGGGTTACCCTGGCTGACGGAGGTCAGCCCCTCGACTTCCGGCCTCGCGAAGCAGGAGGTCTGGTCGTGGAAAAGCGGGAGCAGCAGGGCTTCCCGCGCGATCAGCTCTTCCGCGCGCCGGTAGATCGAGTGCCGCACGCGCGGATCGGTCTCGGCGCGCCCGCGCTCGGCGAGCGCGTCCAGCTCGGAATTGCCGAGGAAGTGGCCGAGGAACCCGGAGTCGGAATGCAGGAGCGTGTGGACGAAATTGTCGGCGTCCGGATAGTCGGCGTTCCAACGCCCGATGTTCAGATCGTCTTCGCCCGCGCGCTGCAGCTCGAGGTACTCGGCCATCGTCTTGTTTCTCGGACGGATGCGGAATCCGATCTCGCGGAACGCTTCCGAGAGCTCCCGGAAGTAGGCCGAGAACTCGCCGAAGAAGACGGGGTGGACGCCGGCGGTGAGCTCCATCGTTTCCCGCGAAACGGTGGCCTGGACCGAGCTGTCCGATGTGCCGGAAGCCCCCGATATGGGCGCGGAAGGCTGGCTCGCGGCGGAGTAGCCGAGAAGACCCGGCGGAATGATGCCGTGCGCGGGGATCGCGAGCCTTCCGATCGTGCGGCGGGCGAGACCCGCGACGTCGACAGCGCGTACGAGGGCACGGCGGAGCTCGACGTCCGTCAGCGGTCCGCGGCGGGTGTTGAACGTCACGTAATAGGTCGTGAGCCGCGGATTCTCCCGATACCCGGAGGCGAAGCGGGGATCGTGCCGGAACGCCTCGGTGTCGGCGGGAAGCAGATCGAAAGCGAGCGAGAACCTTCCGGCGAGGAACTCGGAACGGATCTCCTCGGGTGAGACGCCGAAGCGGAAGACGACTCCGTCGGAACGCGGGTACCCCTCCCGCCAGTACGACGGGTTGCGCTCGAGCTCGAGCCGCCGGCCGGGGTCGAAGGCGACCAACCGGAAAGGGCCGGTCCCGACGGCCTGGGCCCCCTTTTCCACGTTCGCATCCACGGCCACGGTCCCTTCCGGAAGGATGGCGGTCGGCGCGTAGGAGAGCACGGCCGGAAAGAACGCGACGGGCTTCTCGAGCTCGATGAAGAACTCGTTCGGCGAAACGATGTGGAAACCCTCGAGGTCGGTGGTCTCTCCGGCGATGACGCGCGGCGCGCCCCGGATCGGTGAGAGCAGCCACCGGTTCACGGTCTCCGTCGTGAGGAGCCGCTCCCAAGAGAAACGCACGTCGCGAGCCGTCAAGCGCCGCCCGTCGTGGAAACGCACGCCCGAGCGGAGCCGAAAACGGTAGCGTTTCCCGTCGTTCTCCGTGAGCACCTCCGAGGCGATCCAGGGCACGATCCGTGTTCCCTCGAGTGCCCGGGTGAGGGTCTCGAAGAGGCTGGGCACCACTTCGCTGTGCTCCAGGGTCTCGCAGCGGACCGGATCGAGGTTCCGGACGACGCCGGCGATGGGCACGTGGAGGATCCCGCCGCCCGTCCGGCCGGCGGGCGAACGATCCCTCTCCGCCTCGGTCTCGGCCTTCCCGAGCTGGGCATAGTTCACGTAGGGAGCGGTGCTCTGCAGCTGGAGGCCTCGGACCCGGGGGCTGGCGATCCGGTAGTCCACGTCGTGGAAGAGCGGAACGACGATCGCAGGGTCGAGGAGCGCGTGCTCGAATTTCCGGTAGAGCGCCTCGCGGGCGGCCGGACGGGCCTCGCCGCGCGCCTCTTCGAGGATTCGATCGGTCTCCGGAGATGAGAAGTAAGCGCGCGTCGCCCCGTTCCCCGAGTGAAAGAGCGTGAACGTGAAGTTGTCCGGATCGTCGTAGTCGGCGATCCAGCGGCCGAGCATGACGTCGATGTCCTCGTTCTGGAGCCAGGACTCCAGAAACTCGGCCATCGTCTTCGTCACGATCTCGACTTCGACGCCGAGATCCCTCCAGTTGCGGAACAGAGCCTCGGTGAGAGCCGCGTACTGGTTCAGGAGGATCGGATGAATGGCGGCCCGTAGCCGGACGGGCGAGGGCAGTCCCGCCGAGCGAATCATCTCCATCGCCTTTTCGCGAGAGACGTGCGGCTGACGGCGTCCCGCGTCGTGCCCGAGGATCCCGGGCGGGACCAGGCCCGTGGCGGGCAGGGCGAAGCGGCCGAGTGCTCCCCAGACGAGATCCTGGGTCCGGACGGCGCCGGCGAGCGCGGTCCGCAGCGCGGCGTTCGAACCTGCGGGGCTTCTGGTGTGGAAGACGACGAAGTACGTGTTCTTCTTGGGCGTCTCCACGAGACCCGCCCGAAAGCGCGGCTCGCGAAGGAACGAATCGAGGTCCTTCGGGAGCAGATCGCGCGCGATGTCGAGCGAGCCGTCGCGCAGGCCGTCCGCGATCGCGGAGGCGGCGAGCGATGCCCGGAACTCGATCCGGTCGACGCGCGACCGCTCCTTCACGTAGCGCGGATTGCGCTCGAGAACAACCCGATCCGGCTCGTGGAGGGCCACCTGGAACGGCCCGGTGCCGAGCGACGGGCCACCCGACGGCGGAGCCGCGACGATGGCGGTGCGCGGATCGGTCAGGAGCGATGGAAAGATCGGCAGAGGGTCCGCGAGGCGAATGACGATCTCCCGTTCGGACGGCGCCGAGATTCCCTCGACGCCTTCGGTCTTTCCGTCGGAATGCTCGGCGGCGCCGCGCATGGCGACGAAGGCCGCAGGCATCTGGTCCCGGGACAGGCGGACCGAGCGTTCGAGCGAGGCCTTGACGATAGCCGCAGTCAGAGGAGCGCCGTCCGAGAAGACGACGCCGGGACGCAGTTCCAGCCGGACCGCCTGCCCGTTTTCCTCGAAGGTCCATTTGTCGCAGAGGGCCGGGGCGAGGTTGCCCTGGTGGTCCGTCGTCACCAGGCACTCGTAGACGTTGGCGAGCACTTCCTGCTCCTCGTTGGTCTCGTAACGGCCCGGCTCAGTCGCCGCGATCGGGTTGGCGACGGCGACGACGAGCGTTCCTCCCTGCGGGAGCTCTTCCTCGGCCGCCTGGTGTTCCGGTGTGAGCTTTTCGATCTCCGCCTGGTATGCCGCGGCCTTCACATACTCCCCGCGCAGGTTGGCGAGTGTCGCGGCGAGAGCCAGGAGCCTCCCCAGATGCTCGGCGTCGCCGGAGACGCGCGCCGTTTGGATCCCTCGCTCGGCCCACTGGCGCGCGTCGTCGATGCGGCGGGCCTGCCAGGCGGTCTCCGCGACGAGCAGGACGGCGGCGGCGGCGCGTTTCGGCTGCTTTTCCGCCTCGAAGACGCGGAGAGCAGATTCTCCTTCCCGCAGGGCCGCGTCGATGTTCCCGGCCAGGCGATGGCCCTGAGCGAGGAGCAGCCGCGCCTGGCCTTCGCGCTTGCGGTCCTCGGCGTCCTCGGCGTCCTCGAGAAAGTCGAGCGCGGTTTTCGCGACTCGGACGGCGTCCTCCGCGCTGAAGGCGTCGAGCGATTTCTGCGCGAGCTTCAGAGCGTACTCGACGGTCTTCTCGGGGACATCGGCCTGCGAGAAGTGATGGACGAGCTCGGGATATACGCGCTCGAGCCGTCCGGCGTTGCGGGTCTCGACGAGCTCTGCGTATTTGCGGTGGAGCGAGCGGCGCTTGCGCCGGGAGAGCGCGGCGTAGAGCGCGTCGCGAACGATACCGCTCGAGAAAGTCAGTCGGTCGCCGCGCGATTCGCGCTCCTCCTCGAGCATCCCCTCGCGGATCAGCCGGTCGAGGTCGTCGTCGAGGTCCCGCTCGCCCTCGGCGAGCGTCGCGAGGTCCTTCGCATCGAAGGTCTTGCCGAGTACCGAAGCGACCGAGAGAAGATCCCGGAGCTCCTGCGGGAGCCGCTCGATCCGCTTCTCGACGGCTTGCTGGATGGTCGCCGGCAGGGCGTCGGCCGAGATCTCGGCATCCTTCGAGAAGCTCCAGGCGCCCGTGTCGTCCTTCCCGATCCCTCCCGACTCAACGAGCGACCGGACGAGCTCCCGCGTGAAGAACGGGTTGCCTTCCGTCGCGTCCCGGAGCCGCCGGGCGAGATCGTCGGAGACTTTCGGCGCCCCGACGAGCGACTCGAGGAGCGAGCGGTGTTCGGAGGGGGAGAAGGGCGGTAGCGTGATCGACACGAAGCGAGGATCGTCTACGAAGGACTCGAGCGTCCGAATGAGTGGATGGCGCTTGTCGGTCTCCGTCTGGCGGTAACTGCCGACGATGAGCGTCGGAGTCGGTCGCAGACGCCTCACGATGTACTGCAGGGCTTCGATCGAGACCTCGGCGGCATGCAGGTTGTCGAGGATCAAGACCAGCGGCTTGCCTCCCGCGATCCGCGTCAGCGTCCGGGCGATGAGCTCGAAGATCTGGATTCGATCCTCGGCCTTCTTCTCTTCGGCCGGAACCGCGATCCGCGAATCGCCGCTGACGCTCGACCGCAGCTCGCCGATTTCGGAAAGCTGGGGAAAGAGGGCGATCAGGTCCGGGGCGAGGTCCGAGAAGTCGGGACGCTCGGAGGAGGCGCCCGAGTCGCGCGACTGGAAGTAGTCCTCGATCAGCTCGCAGAACCCCTGATAGGAGAAGGAGCGGTCCTGCTCGACGAAGCGGCCGGAGAGGACCCGGATCTTCCGGACCGTGGCGAGGTTCTTCAGTTCTTCCAGTAACCGCGTCTTTCCGATGCCGGCCTCTCCGGCCACGACGGCGAACTGGCCCTCGCCGGCGATCGCGGCGTTCAGGCGGCGCTGGAGCTCGGCGAACTCCTTCTCGCGGCCGACGAAGACGGAGGTGGCCGGGCGCTGGATGACGCGGCTCGCCGAGAGAACGACCGACATTCGGAACTCGTCGCTCGCCAGGCTCGAACGGTGGCGCTTCAGGGCTTCCGCGATCTGGCCCGCCTTCTGCGGACGCTTGCCGGGGTCCTTCTCGAGGCACCGCAGCACAATGTCCTGGAGCTCCTCGCGGATCTCGGCGCCGAGCGCGCGCGGCGGCTGGGGGATCTCGTGCACGATCCGGTAGAGGATCGACTGGACCTCACCGGTGAAGGGCGGCTCCCCGACGAGACACTCGTACAGGACGACGCCGAGCGAATAGATGTCGGAGCGGCCGTCGAAGGCCCGGGAGGCGACCTGCTCGGGCGACAGATAGGCCACGGTTCCGACGAGCGTGCCGGTCTTGGTCAACCGGGACTCCGACGCGGCGTGCGCCAGGCCGAAGTCCATGACGCGCACACGGACACCCGGGCCGCCATCCTCGCGCGTGACCATGATGTTGGCGGGTTTAATGTCGCGGTGAACGACGCCGAGCGCGTGGCTGTAGTCGAGGGCTTCGGCAACCTGGATCCCGACGTCCACGACCTCGCCCAGGTGCAGCGACTGGTCGCGGATCAGCCGCGAGAGCGTCGTCCCCGAGACGAGCGGCATGACGAAGAAGAGCGAGCCCTGATCCCGGCCGAGGTCATGGATCGGCACGATCCCGGGGTGGTCCATCTGAGCGACGAGCTGCGCCTCGCGCTGAAAGCGCTCCTCAAGGTCTGGGGTCAGGTCCGCAGCGGAGATGAGCTTGACCGCGACTTCGCGGTTGAGCAGCGGGTCCCGGGCGCGATAAACGACACCCATTCCGCCTCGACCGAGCTCTCCGGCGATCTCGTATCGGTTGGCGAGCCTGGAGTGGGTGACGCTGGATTCCGGCAAGCCCTCCGGAGTCTAGCCGAAAAGACCTCAGTTCTGACTATGATCCGGCCCATGCCGGACTTCGAGAAGCTCGGTGTTTTCTATCTGGGCAAGTCGTACGACCTCGCGACTAAAAAGCGGCTCGATGACCTGCTCCTCTACGACTCGCGCGACCTGGTGACGCACGCGGTCTGCGTGGGCATGACCGGGAGCGGAAAGACGGGGCTCTGTCTCTCCCTGATCGAGGAGGCTGCCATCGACGGGGTGCCGGCGATCCTGATCGATCCCAAGGGCGACCTCTGCAACCTGCTGCTGACGTTTCCCGAGCTCGCGCCCTCGGACTTCCGTCCATGGATCAACGAGGAGGACGCCGCGAGGAAGGGATTGTCGCCGGGCGACTTCGCGAAGCAGCAGGCCGAGCTCTGGACGAAGGGCCTCGCCGAGTGGGGTGAGGACGGCGCGCGGATCCGGAAGCTGCGCGAGGCCGCGGAGTTCGTCATCTACACGCCCGGCTCCTCGGCCGGACTACCGGTCTCGATCCTGAAGTCCTTCGCGGCTCCGCCGCGCGAAGCGCAGGACGACGAGGAAGCCCTCCGGGAGCGAGTCTCGTCGACGGCGACCGGGCTCCTCACGCTCGCGGGCGTCGACGCCGATCCTTTGAAGAGCCGGGAGCACATCCTCGTTTCGACCATCCTGGCGACGGCGTGGCAGAAGGGCGAGGATCTCGATCTCGCGGCCCTGATCGCCCGGATCCAGACGCCTCCGGTCGAGAAGATCGGGGTCGTGGACCTCGAATCGTTCTTTCCGGCGAAGGAACGTTTCTCGCTGGCGATGAGCCTCAACAATCTGCTGGCGGCGCCGGGCTTCGCGTCCTGGCTCGAGGGCGAGCCTCTCGAGGTCGGCTCGCTTCTGCGCACGCCGGCGGGCAAGCCCCGCGTCGCGATCTTCTCGATCGCCCACCTCTCCGACGCCGAGCGGATGTTCTTCGTCACGCTGCTCCTCAACCAGACGCTGGCCTGGATGCGCGCCCAGTCGGGCACCACGAGCCTGCGGGCGATCCTCTACATGGACGAGATCGCCGGGTACTTTCCTCCCGTCGCGACGCCGCCCGCGAAGGCGCCGCTGCTCACGCTCCTGAAGCAGGGCCGGGCCTTCGGCCTCGGCGTCGTGCTCGCGACGCAGAACCCCGTGGACCTCGACTACAAGGGGCTCTCCAACATCGGGACCTGGTTCCTCGGGCGGCTCCAGACGGAGCGCGACAAGGCGCGCGTTCTCGAGGGACTCGAGGGCGCGGCCGTGAGCGCGTCGCAGAAGTTCGACCGCGGGAAGATGGAGCAGACGCTGGCGGCGCTGGGAAGCCGCGTGTTCCTGCTGAACAACGTTCACGAGGATGCCCCGGTCGTGTTCGAGACGCGCTGGGCGATGTCGTATCTGCGCGGCCCGCTGACGCGCGCGCAGATCAAGACCCTGATGGATCCGGTGCGCGGAAAGGCGGCGCCGGCAACGGGGAACAAAGCGGAGGTCCGTGCCGCCGCTTCGGCCGGCGGCTCCCGCCCCGTGATCGCGCCGGGAGTGCCCCAGCTCTTCGTTCCGGCGCGAGGCGCAACAGACGGACTGGTATACCGCGCCGACGTCCTCGCCGACGCCGAGGTCTTCTTCTCGGATCCGAAGAGGGGAGTGTCGTCGACCGAGCGGATCGGGCGTGTCGCGGCGCTCGCCGCGTCCGTCGACTGGAGCGCGGGCGAGGATCCGGACTTCGCATCCGAGGACCTCCAGGAGGAGCCGGAAGCGGGAGCGGCATTCGCCGATCTCGACGGCGCCGTCACCGGCAAGTCGGCGGAGGCCTGGGGAAAGGACTTTGCGACCTGGCTCTATCGCGAGAAGTCACTCGAGCTCCTGAAGAGCCCCTCGGCGGGAGTCGTCTCGAAACCGGGGGAGAGCGAGTCGGATTTCCGCGCCAGGATTCAGCAGGGCGCGCGGGAAGAGCGGGACGCCGTCGCCGACAAGCTCCGGCAGAAGTACGCGGCGAAGCTGGCTTCGCTCGAGGAGCGCCTGCGCCGCGCCGAGCAGGCAGTGGGCCGCGAGAAGCAGCAGTCGGTGGAGGCCGGAGTGCAGACGGCCATCTCGGTCGGAGCGACGGTGCTCGGTGCCCTCTTCGGACGGAAGAAGCTTTCCGCGACGACGGTCGGCCGGGCCACGACGGCCGCGCGCGGAGCCGGGCGCACGATGAGGCAGGCCGGCGACGTCCAGCGCGCCCAGGAATCGGCGGAGGCCGTCCGCCAGCAGATCCAGGCGGTCGATGCCGAGCTTCAGGCGGAGCTGTCGGCCCGTTCCGCCGCGACGGATCCGCTGGCCGAAAAGCTCGAGCGAATCGCCGTGCGCCCCAAGAAGACCGACATCACCGTCCGTCGCGTGGCGCTCGTGTGGCGGCCGTATCGGGACGGGTCGCCGGCCTGGAGCTAGCCCCGCGAGATCGGCGACACGCCCAGGCCCGGCGCGTCCGTCGTCCGCATCACGCCGTTCTCCAGCGTGAAGCCCCCTTCGACGACGTCGCGGGCCAGATCGAGCGAGCCGTCGAGGTCGAGGTAGCGCGTCGCCGGCGAGGCGAAGGCCGCGTGGAGCGCGGCGGCGATGGAGATGCGGCTCTCGTCCATGCAGCCCCACATGAGCGCGACGCCGGCGGTCTCGGCGATGGCCGCGATGCGGAGGGCCGGCCAGATGCCGCCGCACTTCATGAGCTTGATGTTGTAGATCCCGCAGGCCGGGTCGCGCGCTGGCCCGGCGAGAGCCAGAGCGTCGCTCTCGCCGTGGAGGCTCTCGTCGGCGGCGATCCTCTGGCGCCACGCGGAGGGCAGTCCCCGGATCTGCTCGAAGCTCTCGCGCGTCACGGGCTGCTCGACGAACTCGATCTCCAGCGGGGCGCTGCGCTCGAAGAACCGCGCCGTCTCCTCGAGCGAGTAGCCGATGTTCGCGTCCACGCGGATCACGGCCCTCCGCCCGACGTGCTCGCGGAGCTTCACGAGGCGTTCGACGTCCTCCTCGAGCGCGTCGCCGATCTTGACCTTGAGGACGCGAAAGCCGCGGCCGAGGTACTCGTCGGCCTCGGCCAGCGTCTCCGGCAGGGGCTTGATGCCGATCGTGATGGACGTCGGCAGCGCCTCGTGCGCCCGCCCGAGCACGTCGACGAGCGGGAGGCCGGCGCGCTTGCCGAGAAGGTCGTGGAGGGCGATGTCCACGGCGGCGCGCGCGGCCGGCGTCAGAGGGAAGCGATCGGCCGACTCGCGACAGAGGGCGCGGAGGGTCCGGACATCGCGGCCCCGCAGCCACTCGAGCTGCGAGGGCGCCAGGGCCGCCCGGCAGCTCTCGTTCGTCTCGCCGGTGACGTGCTCGCCGGGGGAGCCGGCGCCAAAGCCGATCTCGCCGTCCTCCGTCTCGATGCGCACGACGACGTTCTCGACATCCGTCATCGGCGCCTGGCCGGCGATCGCGTACGGGCGGGTCAGCGCGAACAGCTCGCGGGCGACCTGGATCGAGCGGATCCTCACCGCGTCACCGCCGCCTCTCGGGCTACGAAGTCGCGGATCAACGGGACCAGCTCCTCGACGCCCTCCTCGAGCGGCCGCACGACCGGGATTCCGAGCTCGGCGCGGTAGCGATCCTGGTCGGCTCGGAGCTGGTCGGGCGTTCGATGCTCGCCGTTCAGCGTCACGGCGAGCGTCTTCGCGCCGTAGCGCTCGATGAGCGCGATCTCGTCGGCCAGCGGCGGGATCCGATACCCGAGGTCTTCGAGGCCTTCGTAGAAGGTACGCGCCGGGGCATGCTGGAGGATGACGCCCCTGGCACCGCCCGAAAGGAGGAATTCGGAGCCGCACGGGCCGGACGGATTCCGCAGCGCGGACTGCCCCTCGAAGAGGATGAGGTCGGGACGGGCGGCCCTCCAGCAGGAGACGACGGCGTGCTCGAGCTCGCCCGATACGAAGTCGTTGGGGATGGAGTCGAAGATGAACCCGAACGGAGCGCCCTGCATCCAGCCGGTCTGGCCCGTGAAGATCAGCTCGGTCTTCAGGCCCGCCCGGCGGCAGGCCTCGAGCAGGAAGCGCGCCGTTGTCCGCTTGCCCAGGGCGCAGTCGGTGCCGAGGACCGCGATGCGGGGCGCGGCCACCTCCCCGATCTCCCCGCTCCAGAAGTGAAGCTCCGTCCGCTTCGCGGTCTTGCGTACGTCCGTGATCGCGACGCCCTTCGTGGCGGCGGCGGCCGCGAGCTCGACGTCGTCGGAGACGAACTCGTGGAGCCCGTTGACGACCGACATTCCGAGGGAGATGGCCTCGGCGAGCAGGCCGCGCAGGCCGGGCGTCACGCGGCCGCCGGAGGTCGCGACGCCGACGACGCAGAAATCCGGAGTGGCGGCCAGGGCGCGAAGCGCCTCCGGAAGAGTCGCGAAAATCGGGATGCCGCGCGCCCGGCCGTCGAGCACCTCGCCGGCGTCCCGGCCGGCTGTCGGAGCGTCGACGACGCCGAGGACGCGGTACCGCTCCGTCCCGCGGACGAGGCCGTGGGCGGTCTTTCCGTTCGCGGTGTCGAAGAAGCCGTCGCAGACGACGAGCGCGGTCCCATCCATGGCCGGCGCATTATGCGATGAAACCTTCAAAACCCCGGGGCGCGGCGTTCGTATAGACTGTCTGTAGGAAGACGATGACGGCCGAAACCTCGGAGCTCCTGCAGGGCACCCTCGACCTCCTGGTCCTCAAGGCTCTCGCCGGAGGTCCCCTCCACGGTCTCGGCGTGTCGCGGCGAATCGGCCTCGTGACGCGCGGCGCCTTCGACGTCAAACCCGGCTCGCTCTTTCCGGCGCTCAATCGCCTCGAGGAAAACGGCTGGGTCGCGGCCTCCTGGGGGCGGTCCGAGAACAACCGGCGCGCCCGCTTCTACACGCTCACGAAGGCCGGCCAGAAGCAGCTCGCGGCGGAGGCGCGCGAGTGGGCCCGCGTGTCGGCGGCGATCGGTCTCGCGCTGGAGTCGACGTAAGCCATGGCCGTCGGAGCCCGACTTCGGTCTCTCCTGCGCAACCTCTTCCGGCGTGAGCGCGTCGAGCGGGATCTCGCGGAGGAGCTGGCGTCGTCGGTGGAGATGCTGGCCGAGGAGAACGTCGCGGCCGGGATGACTCCCGAGGAGGCCCGCCGCCAGGCCCGGATCTCGCTGGGCGGCGTCGCGCAGGTCCAGGAGGCCGTGCGCGAGAGCCGCGCCGGTGCGGGCCTCGAGACCTTCTGGCAGGACGTGCGCTACGCCATCCGGATGCTCGGCCGGAGCCCGGGTTTCTCCGCCGTCGCCGTCGCGACGCTCGCCCTCGGCATCGGCGCCAACACGGCGATCTTCACCGTGCTCGACGCGACTCTGATCGCACCGCTTCCGTACGCCGAGCCGTCGCGTCTCGTGATGCTGTGGACGGGCTACCGCGAGGCGCGGCAGCCGCGCGTACCGGCCTCCGGGCACGAAGTTCTCGAGATCCGCCGTCGCAGCCGGCAGCTGTCGGACGTGGCGGGGATCTGGGTGGGCGCCGGCTCGATCACGGGGGAGGGCGAGCCCGAAAGAGTCCGCGTCGCCCTGACGACCTCGAACTTCCTTCCCATCTTCGGGGTCCCTCCGGCGCTCGGCCGCACGCTTCTTCCCGCCGACGAGACGAGTGGAGACTCGCGGGCCGTCGTGCTCTCCGATGGATTCTGGCGGCGCCGCTTCGGCGGCGACCCGGCAGTGATCGGAAAAGCCGTGCGCATCGACGGCGGGCTCGCGACGGTCGTGGGCGTCATGCCCGAGGGCTTCGACGTCGTCTTCGCGGGCGACTCGAGCGTTCCTCCGAGGATCGAGATCTTCACGACGTTCGGCCAGGACCTCGCGGAAATGCCCCGCGACATGGGGTGGATCCGCATGGTCGCCCGCCTCGCGCCCCGGGCGACGCCGGCCAGCGCGCAGGCGGAGCTTTCCGCGATCGCCGAACGGCTGCGCGCGGAGTTCGCCGAGTACAAGACCCCCGGCCTCGAGCTCCAGATCGTTCCGCTGCACGCCGACGCCGTGCGGGACGTGCGGCCGGCCCTGCTCGCGCTCTTTGCCGGCGTCGGTCTCGTCGTCCTGATCGCCTGCGCGAACGTCGCGAACCTCCTCCTCGCGCGAGCGACCCGCCGCGAGAAGGAGATCGGGCTGCGCGCGGCCCTGGGCGCGAGTCGCAGCCGCATCGCGAGGCAGCTTCTGACCGAGAGCCTGGTGCTCTCGGGGCTTGGCGCGCTGCTCGGGCTCCTCGTCGGGCGCCTCGGCCTCGCGGCCCTCCTCGCGCTGCGCCCCGCAAGCCTCTCCCGGCTCGCTCCGACGGGTCTCTCCTGGACCGTGCTCGGCTTCACGCTGCTTCTCGCCGGGGCGACGGGCCTGGTCTGCGGGCTCGCACCGGCTGTCACCGCGTCCCGGCGGGATCTTTCGCGGGCGCTCCAGGAGGGCGGCCGCGGGTCGGGCTCCGGCGGAGGCCGCACCCGGCCCCAGAAAGTCCTCGTCTTCGCCGAGGTCGCCCTGGGCTTTCTGCTTCTCGTCGGCGCGGGGCTTCTCGTGCGGACCTTCGTCGCGCTCTCGGGCGCCGATCCCGGGTTCCGTCCCCAGGGAACGCTGACGTTGCAGGTCTCGGCCCAGGGCGGCCGATATCCGGACGACGAGTCCCGGCGGCGTCTCGCGAAGACGCTTTCGGCGAATTTCGCGGCGCTGCCGGGCGTCGAGGCCGTCGGCGCCACGTCGCATCTGCCTTTCGACGATTACCCGAACTGGTACGAGTACTACTGGCGCGAGGGCGCGGCCGAGTCCGAGAAGAACAGTGCGATGGCGGACCACCGCGCCGTGCTCCCCGGGTTCTTCGAGAGCCTCGGCGTCGCGGTCACGGAGGGCCGGACCTTCGCCGACGCGGACGACGCCGCGCATCCGAACGTCATCGTGGTGGACGAGACGCTCGCGAAGAAGACGTGGCCGGGCGAGAGCGCGCTCGGAAAGCGGCTCAGCGTCTCCTTCATTCACGAGGGCTCGTTCGACTCGACGGTCGCGGAAGTCGTGGGCGTGGTCCGCCACATCCGGTATCGGGACCTCGGCGCCGACGGCCGGGGGCAGGTCTACGTCCCGTTCTTCCAGAGCGTCCGCCCCGAGCTCGCGTTCACGCTGCGCGGAGCTCCCGGCGCCGACGCCCGGAGCCTCGCCGCCCCCGCCCGCCGCGAAGTCGCGCGGCTCGATCGGGACCTCGCCGTCTCCAAGGTTCGCCTGCTCGAGGACTACGTGCGGCAGGCCCGCGCCGCGGCGCGCTTCACGACGGTGATCGCCGCCTCCCTGGCTGGTCTCGCGCTGCTTCTGGCCGGGATCGGGATCTACGGCATCCTCGCGTACACCGTCGCGCAGCGCTCCACCGAGATCGGCGTCCGCGTCGCCCTCGGCGGCCGCCCGCGGGACATCGCCTGGCTCGTCCTGCGGCAGACCGTCGGGCTCGTGGGCGCGGGGCTTCTGACGGGGCTCGCCGGCTCGCTCCTGATGACGCGTCTCCTGCAGAAGCTCCTCTACGGCGTCGGACCGCGCGATCTGGGCACGCTCGTCGCCGCGGCGGCCGTGCTCGCGGCGGTCGGCCTCGTGGCCGCGCTCATCCCCGCCCGCCGCGCGGTGCGCGTCGACCCGATGATCGCGCTGCGCGGCGAGTGAGCCGTCCCCGGGGATCGCGCGTAAGCTGCGGGAGCCTGCCGCCACAAGACTTCTCGCCGCGCGACAGCTTTCCTTCCACCACGACGGCGCGACCGTCAGCTTCACGCGCGAGAGGGTAGACTGCCTCCCCAACGGGAGGCTCGACTGGCGGAGAAGCAGGAGCCGAGAAAGACGCGGCGGCGATCCGAAGCGCTGGTTGGTCCGCCGCGCTACGGGGAAGAGCTCCTGTCGGCCGACGACCTCTATCTCTTCAACGAAGGCAACCACGCGCGGCTTTACGAAAAGCTCGGCGCCCATCCCAGGACGGTCGCGGGCGTCGCGGGGACGCAGTTTTCGGTCTGGGCGCCGAACGCGGCCGCCGTCTCGGTCGTCGGAGACTTCAACGGCTGGAACGCCGAGAAGCACCCAATGCAGGCGGTCGGCGTCTCCGGCATCTGGGACGCCTTCATCCCGGGAGTTTCCCGGGGCGCAATCTACAAGTACCGCATCCTGTCGCGCATTCAGGGGTACACGGTCGACAAGGCGGACCCCTACGGCGTGCGCCACGAGCCGCCTCCGCGGACGGGCTCGGTCGTCTGGGATCTGGACTACACGTGGGGCGACGGCGAGTGGATGCGCCGGCGCGGCGAGCGGCCGTTCACGACCTCGCCAATGTCCATCTACGAGGTCCACCTCGGCTCCTGGCGCCGCGTGCCGGACGAGGCGAACCGCTCGCTGACGTACCGCGAGACCGCGCCCCTTCTCGCCGAGTACGCGCGCGCGATGGGCTTCACGCACGTCGAGCTACTGCCGGTCAACGAGCATCCCTTCACCGGCTCGTGGGGCTACCAGGCAACCGGCTTCTTCGCGCCGACCTCCCGCTTCGGCACGCCCCAGGACTTCATGTATCTCGTCGACACGCTGCACCAGGCCGGCATCGGCGTTCTGCTCGACTGGGTGCCGTCGCACTTTCCCTCGGATGAGCACGGCCTCGTCTACTTCGACGGCACCCACCTCTACGAGCACGCTGACTGGCGCAAGGGCTACCAGCCCGACTGGGGAAGCTGCGTCTTCAACTATGGACGGCACGAGGTGCGGTCCTTTCTGCTGTCTTCGGGGCTGTACTGGCTCGACCGCTTCCACATCGACGGGCTGCGGGTCGACGCGGTCGCGTCGATGATCTACCTCGACTTCTCGCGCAAGGCCGGCGAGTGGGTGCCCAACCAGTTCGGCGGTCGGGAGAACATCGACGCGATCGTGTTCCTCCGGAAGCTCAACGAGGAAATCGGGCGGAGCTTCCCCGACGCCGTGACGATCGCCGAGGAGTCCACCTCCTGGCCGATGGTCTCGCGTCCGACCTACATCGGCGGCCTCGGGTTCTCGATGAAGTGGGACATGGGCTGGATGAACGACACGCTCGATTACATGGAGCTCGACCCCATCCACCGCAAGTTCCACCACGGCAAGCTCACGTTCCGCCGGATGTACGCGTACTCGGAGAACTTCGTGCTGCCGCTCTCGCACGACGAGGTCGTGCACCTGAAGAAGTCGCTGATCTCCAAGATGCCCGGGAGCGACGCCTGGAAGATGGCGGCGAGCCTGCGCCTGCTGCTGGCCTACATGTGGGCGCTGCCGGGCAAGAAGCTCCTCTTCATGGGCGGCGAGTTCGGCCAGTGGAAGGAGTGGAACCACGACACCAGCCTGGACTGGCATCTTCTCGACGATCCGCGGCACGCCGGACTGCGGCTCTGGGTCCGCGACCTGAACCGGCTGCTCCGGGCGGAGCCCGCCCTCCACGAGCTCGACTTCGATCCCCGGGGGTTCGAGTGGATCGACTGCAACGACGCGGACCACAGCATCGTCTCTCTCGAGCGCCACGGCCAGACACGCGGCGAGCGGGTCGTCGGCGTCTTCAACTTCACGCCGGTGCCGCGCCACGGCTATCTCGTCGGCGTCGACGGAGGAGAGGACTGGGTGGAGCTCGCCAACAGCGACGCGACGGTCTACGGGGGAAGTGGCGTCGGCAACATGGGGCGGGCCGTCGCGCTCGGAGTTCCCGTGCACGGCCGCTCCCACAGCCTCGCGCTCTCGCTGCCTCCTCTCGGGGCGCTCTTTCTCAAGCCGATACCGGCGCCCGAGCCGGCGAAGGCGCAGGAAACCGCCGCGGCCGAGACGCCGGAGGACGAGGTCGAGCTGGTTCTGGCCCCGGCGTAGCCTGCGTAGCCATGGACCGCTTCGTCTGCATCCACGGCCACTTCTACCAGCCGCCCCGCGAGAATCCCTGGCTCGAGGCGATCGAGGCGCAGGACTCCGCGTACCCGTACCACGACTGGAACGAGCGGATCACGTCGGAGTGCTATGCGGCGAATGCGCGCGCCCGGATTCTCGACGGGGAGAACCGCATCGTCGCGATCGTCAACAACTACGCATCGATGAGCTTCAACTTCGGGCCGACGCTCCTCTCCTGGCTCGAAGGGAAGCGGCCCGACGTCTACGCCGCGGTTCTCGAGGCCGACCGCCTGAGCGTCGAGCGCTTCTCCGGGCACGGCTCGGCCATTGCCCAGCCGTACAACCACATGATCCTGCCGCTCGCGGACGCCCGCGACAAGACGACGCAGGTGACCTGGGGCATTCGCGACTTCGAACGCCGCTTCGGGCGGCGTCCCGAGGGGATGTGGCTGCCCGAGACGGCGGTGGACCTGGCCTCGCTCGAAGTCCTCGCGGCCGCCGGGATCCGGTTCACGATCCTCGCGCCGCAGCAGGCCAGCCACGTCCGCTCGGGGGACGGGGAGTGGGTCCGCGGTTCCCGCCGAGGGGATCGATCCGACGCGGCCGTACCGCGTGGCCCTGCCGTCCGGCGGCTCGATCGCGGTCTTCTTCTTCGACGGCCCGGTTTCGCGCGCGGTGGCCTTCGATCCGGTGCTGCTGTCCCGCGGGGACCATCTGGCGGAGCGCCTCATGGGGGCCTTCGACGAGGCGCGCCAGCGTCCCGAGCTCGTCCACATCGCCTCGGACGGCGAGACCTACGGCCACCACCATCGCCACGGCGACATGGCGCTCGCCTACGCGCTCCGCACGATCGAGACGGCCGGGCGGGCGCGTCTGACGAACTACGCCGAGTTTCTCGAGGCCCACCCTCCGACCGAGGAGGTCCGGATCCTGGAGGCCACGTCGTGGAGCTGCGCGCACGGCATCGAGCGCTGGCGGAGCCACTGCGGCTGCCGCACGGAGGCTCACCCGGCGTGGCGCCAGGACTGGCGCGCGCCCCTGCGCGAGGCGCTGGATGGATTGCGCGACGGACTGGCGCCCCTCTATACAGAGGCCGCGGGAAAGATCTTCCGCGACCCCTGGGCGGCGCGCGACGACTACGTCGACGTCATCCTCGACCGCGCACGCGAGAGCGTCGCGCGCTTTCTGGGCCGGCACGGCCAGCGCGCGCTGGAGGGCGCCGAGCGCATCCGGGCCCTGAAGCTTCTGGAGATGGAGCGGCACGCGCAGCTCATGTACACGAGCTGCGGCTGGTTCTTCGACGACATCGGCGGCATCGAGGCCCGGCAGATCCTCCAGTACGCCGGGCGGGCCCTGGAGCTCTGCCGGGACGTCTTCCCGGGCACGGATCTGGAGGCGCCGTTTCTCGAGACGCTCGCGCTGGCGAAGAGCAACGACCCGGAGGCGGGGGACGGCCGCCGCATCTACGAGCACTCCGTCCGCCCGGCGCGCGTCACCCTCGAGCGCGTCGCCGCGCACTACGCCGTGCACTCCCTCTTCACCGAGTATGCGGACACGGCGCCCGTCTACTGCTACCGCGTGGAGCGGGAGGACTACCGGAAGCTGCCGAGCGGCCGCGCCCGACTCGCGCTCGGCCGGGTCCGGGTCACCTCGGTGATCACCGAGGAGTCGGAGCGTGTCGTCTTCGGCGTCCTCCATCTGGGGGACCACAACCTCTCCGGCGGGGTGACGCGTTTCACCGACGAGAAGGAGTACGAGGAGCTCGTCCGGGAGATCTCCGCGCCCTTCGCCGCCGCGGACCTGACGGAGACCCTGCGGCTGGTCGACCGGCGCTTCGGCTCCGACGTCTACACGCTCCGTCTCCTGTTCAAGGACGAGCAGAGGCAGGTCGTCCGCATCATCCTGGCCTCGGCCCTCGAGCATGCCGACGACGTCTACCGCCGGCTCTACGAAGAGCACGCGCCGCTCATGCGGTTCCTCTCCGGCCACGGCGTGCGCCTGCCGCGCGGATTCGCAGTGGCGGCCGAGCGCGCGCTCGCCACCGGTTTCAAGCAGGCCCTCGAGGCCCCGCGGCCCGACCTCGGACGGATGCGCGCGCTCCTCGAGGAAGCCGGCCACGCGGGGATCACGCTCCACGAGGACGGCCTGGGCCTCGCTCTCGAGCAGACGGTCGCGCGTCTCTCGGGCCGGCTCGCGGGCAAGCCCGACGACGCCGAGCTGATCGAGACCTTCGAGGGAGTCGTCGCGCTCGCGAAGTCGTTGCCCTTCGAGGTCGACTTCGGCAAGGCCCAGAACGCGTACTACGAGCTGTCGCGGACGGTCCTGCCGGTGATGCGCCGGTCCGCCGAGGGAGGCTCGTCCACCGCGACGCAGTGGGTGGAGCGTTTCCGCGCCCTCGGCGACAAGCTCGCTGTGCGCGTGGGCGACGACGCGGATGACCCGGAGACACCATCCCACAGCCGCTAGTGTCGCCGGTCGCTCTGTTACACTCCCTGTTGGATTGACACCCGTCCTCGAAAAGGCGCTTCGGGTCTCCGGCGTTCCCGAAAAGCTCCTCCCACTCTTCGCCCTCGCGCACGACCTCCGATGGACGTGGCGCGCCGACCTGCGCGCGCTTTTCGAAGGGATCGACCCGGAGGCCTGGCGGAAAGTCCGCGGCAACCCCATGCGGCTGTTCCGGGAGGCGTCGGCGGAGAAACTCTGGCGGGCCGCGGAGGATCCGGAGTTCCAGGCGCGAGTCCTCGCCATGGTCGCGCAGCTCGCCGAGGAAGACCGGGCCGAGCCTCGCGACGCCGCCGCCCGCGAGCTCGTCGCGCGGGGAGAGCGGATCGCATACTTCTCGGCGGAGTTCGGCCTGACCGAGGTGCTCCCGATCTACGCCGGCGGCCTCGGCGTCCTGGCCGGCGACCTCTTGAAGTCCGCCAGCGATCTCGGCGTCCCCATGACCGGAGTGGGTCTGTTCTACCGCGAGGGCTACTTCCGCCAGGTCGTGGACGGCGAAGGCCGCCAGACGGAGTCCTACCCGGTCCTCGAGCCCGACGAGCTGCCGTTGTCGGTCGCCGAGCCGCCGGACGGGTCGCCGCCGGTCGTCTCGGTGAATCTCGCCGGACGCAACGTGAATCTCCTCATCCGGCTGGCCCGGGTCGGCCGCGTCCCGGTCCTGCTTCTCGACTCGAACCTGCCGGAGAACGAGCCGCCCGACCGCGAAGTCACGGCCCGGCTCTACGGCGGCGGCCACGAGATGCGGCTCCAGCAGGAAATCGTTCTCGGTATCGGCGGCTTGCGCGCGCTCGAGAGGGTCCAGCAGTGGCCGACCATCCGCCACATCAACGAGGGCCACGCCGCCTTCGTCTCGCTCGAGAGGATCCGCCGCTTCGTGCAGGAAGAGCATCTGACCTTCGCCGAGGCTCGCGAAGCGGCCACGAGCGGCAACGTGTTCACGACGCACACGCCCGTGCCGGCGGGGATCGACGTCTTCACGCCGGAGCTTCTCTGGAAGTACTTTGCTTCCTACGTCGACGAGCTCGGCATTTCTTTCGACGAATTCTTCGACCTGGGACGCGAGGTGGGAGAAGACCGCCGGGAGCTCTTTTCGATGGCGGTCCTCGCGATGCGGCTCTCGACGCACCAGAACGCCGTCTCGAAGCTGCACGGCGAGGTGTCGCGCAAGCTCTGGCGCAACGTCGCGCCCGATCTGCCGCTTTCCGAGATCCCGATCCTGCCGATCACCAACGGCGTGCACGCGGCGACCTGGACCGCGCCCGAGATCGCACAGACGGGAGTCGTGGAGGCTCCCGAGGCCGTCGATCGCACGGAGCTCTGGCAGGCGCACGAGGCCCTGCGCGCGAAGCTCGTCGCGGCCTGTCGCGAGAAGCTCGTCGAGGAGAAGCGTCGGCAGGGCGCGCGCGAGGAGGAGATCGCCGAGGCCGGACGGGCCCTCGACCCGAAAGCCCTGACGATCGGTTTCGCCCGGCGCTTCGCGACCTACAAGCGCGCGACGCTCCTTTTCCGCGAGCCCAAGCGCCTCGAGTACCTGCTGCACCAGATCGGGCGCCCGGTCCAGATTCTCTTCGCCGGCAAGGCGCATCCGCGGGACGAGGCCGGCAAGGAGTACCTGCGTGCGGTCTCGGTCGCCGCCGCGCGCCCGGAGTTCCGCGGCCGCATCGTCCTTCTGTCGGACTACGACATGGCTCTCGCCCGGCAGCTCGTCGCCGGCTGCGACGTCTGGCTGAATACGCCCGAGCGGCCGCGCGAGGCGTCCGGAACCTCGGGCATGAAGGCCGCGATGAACGGCGCTCTCAACCTTTCGGTCCTCGACGGATGGTGGGACGAAGCCCCGCACGACGAGGCCGGGTTCGCCGTCGGGGAGGCCGTCGACCACATGCCGGAGGAGGAGATCGTCCGCGCTCTCTACGACACGCTCGAGAAGCGCGTCCTGCCCGATGTTCTTCGACCGCGACGCCACCGGCACGCCCCAGCGCTGGCTCGACCGCATGATCGTCGCAGCCTCGCGCGTGGCCCAGGAGTTTTCGTCCGACCGCATGGTCGCGGAGTACCTCAAGTACTGCTATCTGCCGGGCGCGTTCTACCGGCGGGCGATGAAGGACGGCGGGCGCGAGCCGCTCAAGCGCCTCGTGGCCTGGAAGGAACGGGTGCGCGGCGCGTGGCCCGGCGTCGCGTTCGAAAGCGTCGAGGTCGTTCCCGATCCGGCCACGCTTCCTCCGGCCGCGCCCTTCGACGTCGCTGGCGCGGGTCCGCCTCGGCCCCCTCGACGCGTCGGAAGTCTCGGTCGAGCTCTTCGAGGGGCCGATCGAGGAGGACGGGCGCCTCGAGTCCGGCGCCGTCACCCGGCTCGAGCCCGCGGCGCGCGAAGGCGAGACCGGCATCTTCCGCCTGACCCACCGCAAGCCCCAGGACGAGAACCTCGGCTACACGGTCCGCGTCCGCCCGACGCATCGCGACCTCGCGCACCCGAACGACACCGGGCTCGTTCTCTGGTGGGGAGAAGAGAGCCGCAGTGCGAGGCGTTACACTCCGGCTTCGTGACGTCTTCGGCGCCCCGGTCCGCCGGAATTCTCCTTCACCCCACGTCGCTTCCGGGCCCGTTCGGTATCGGCGACTTCGGTCCGTGGGTGGATCGCTTCCTCGACTGGGCGAAGTCGGCCGGCCAGACACTGTGGCAGGTGCTGCCGCTGACGACGATCGGCGGCGGCGGCGCGCCCTACGGCGGTGCCTCGGCCTTCGCCGGGAATCCGCTGCTGATCTCGCCGGAGCTTCTGCTGAAGGACGGATTCCTTCCCGTCTCGGCCTTCGAGGATCTGCCGACGTTTTCGAAGGAGCGCGTGGACTTCCCGTCGGTGATCCGCTGGAAGGAGCGCATCCTCCACCAGTCCTGGGACCACTTCCTGGCCCACGCCGGCGATCCGGCGCGGGACGAGCTCGAGAAGTTTCGGAAATCGCCGGAACGTGCGGCGTGGCTCGCCGACTGGACGCTCTTCGCGGCCCTCAAGGCGCGTTTCTCGGGTCGGCCCTGGACGTCGTGGGACAAGGACCTGCGGCAGCGCGAGCCGGACGCGCTGGAGCGAGCCACCGGAGAGCTGGAGGCGGAAGTGTCCTTTCAGGCCTACCTCCAGTACCTCTTCTTCCGCCAGTGGGACCGCGTGCGCGCCGCGGCGAAGGAGCGCGGCGTGGAGATCATGGGCGACGTGCCGATCTACGTCTCGCTCGACTCGGCGGACGTATGGGCACACCCCGACCTCTTTCAGATCGACGAGATGGGGCAGCCGATGGCCGTTTCCGGCGTGCCGCCGGATTACTTTTCGGAGACCGGCCAGCTCTGGGGCAACCCACTCTACGACTGGGAACAGGCGGAGACGACGGGTTACGAGTGGTGGATCGAGCGGCTGCGCGCGAACCTGCGCCTCTGCGACCTCCTTCGCATGGACCACTTCCGCGCGTTCTCGGCGTACTGGGCCGTGCCCGCCGGCGAAACAACCGCTCTGAACGGAAAGTGGGTCCCGGGTCCCGGCGCGAAACTCTTCGAAGCCGCTCGCGTCGCGCTCGGGGGAGACCCGCTTCCCATCGTCGCGGAGGATCTCGGCGACATCGACGCGGACGTGAAGGCCCTTCTCGCCGAGCTCGGCTTTCCGGGGATGAAGGTCCTGCAGTTCGCGTTCTACGGAGCGGACAGCGAATACCTGCCGCATCGTCACACCGAGAACGCGCTCGTCTACACGGGCACCCACGACAACGACACGGCGAAGGGCTGGTACGCGGCGCTCAAGCCCGAGGAGCGAGAACGGGTGTACGACTACCTCGGCTCGGACGGCAGCGAGGTCCACTGGGCGCTCATCCGCGCGGCCTACGGCTCCGTCGCCCGGCGTGGCGCTCGTTCCTGTGCAGGACGTGCTCGGCCTCGGCGGCGAGGCCCGCATGAACACGCCCGCCGAGCCCGCCGGCAACTGGACCTGGCGCGCGCCGGACTGGGCGTTCCGGCCGGAGGAGGCCGAGCGGCTTCGCCGGATGGCTCTTCTCGCGGGGCGTCTCTCCGCGACCTGATACCTCCACTCGCCGCGCTGGTCTCTTTGCTCGCGGCGCGAATAGTCTCCCGACCGAAGGTAGGGAGGAGGTTCGCGCCGCGGGAGCGAAGCGCGAAGCGCAGGGTCAGGCCTGCGGTCGAGCCCCTTTGGGCGAGCCGCAGGCCGGTGCGCCACGGCGCAGACCCGGAGCGCCGCGCCTAGCGACGGCTAGTCCCCGTCCGGCAGGAACATCGACAGCAGCGCGCTGACCACGCTCACGACGAGCGCGCCGAGGATCGCCGCGAGGCAGCCCTCGACGTGGAAGTTCACGCCGAACCCCGTCGAGAGCCAACTCGTCAGCCAGAGCATCAGGCCGTTGACGACGAGGGCGAACAGGCCGAGCGTGAGGAAGATGATCGGCAGCGTGAACAGCTTGACGATCGGGCGAATGAACGCGTTGACGATGCCGAAGATCAGGGCGACGCCGAGGAAGGGAAGCCAGTCACCGGTGTAGGAGATCCCGGGGACGATCTTGACGGCGACCCACAGCGCCACGGCGTTGATCAGGAGCCGGAGAAGAAACCGCATTCCGTCCTCCTTACTTCTGTCGCGCGAATCATAGTCGCAACCCGGTGACATCATTCGGTGTTGAGGAGGTCGAGTGCCAGTTCGCTTCACGGTGGTGCCGCCGCGTCCCTACTCGCTCGCCCTGACGGCCGAGCGCTACACCCGGTTTCCCGAGGTGGTGGATCGCTTCGACGGACGCGTCTACCGGCGGCTCCTCCCGGTCGGAACGCGCGGGGTGCTCCTTTCGGTCGAGCAGCTCGGGCCGGCTTCGCGGGCCGTGCTCGACGTGCGGCTCGAGGGGAGAACGGCAGATTCTCCTGCCGCGGAACAGGCGGCCCGCCAGGTCGTCGATCGTTCGCTCGGCGCCTCGACGGCCGTGGCGGGCTTCTACCGGTCGCATGGCGCCGACCCGGTTCTCTGCGCGCCCATCCGGGCGTTCCGAGGGCTCCGCATCGCGGGCGTCCCGTCGCTGTGGGAGGCGCTCGTGACAGCGGTCCTGGCGCAGCAGGTCAACCTCAAGTTCGCCTACGACATCCGCCGCGAGCTCTGTCTCGCCTACGGGCGCCGCGCCCGCTTCTCGGGCGAGACCTACATCTCTTTTCCCGGGCCCGAGCCGCTCGCCGCCGAGACGCTTCCTCGCCTGCGGCGCTTTCGCCTCTCGCGCTCGAAAGCCGTCGCCATCCGGGAGATCGGGAGGGCCTTCGCCTCCGGCGATGTCTCGGAGGAGAGCCTGACGCCGCTCTCCGACGAGGATGCGATCGGGCGGCTGACCTCGTTTCGCGGCGTGGGTCGCTGGACGGCGGAGATCGGGCTCCTGAGGGGCCTCGGCCGGACGGACATCTTTCCCGCGGGCGATCTCGGCGTCGTGAAGTACCTCGCGCAGGGACTGCTCGGCCACGCGACGACCTCGAAGGCCAAGGAAGAGGACATGCGCCGCTTCGCCGAGCGCTGGGCGCCGCACCGGGGCCTCGCGCTCGTCTACGGCTACGCCGAGCTCAATCGACGGAAAGCATCACCTTCTCCGCCGGCGAATCCACCTCGGCGACGGCGCGCTCCGGGAAGCGCCCGGTCACGAGGACGTTGACGACGGCGAGGCCGATGAGGATGCCGAAGACCGGCAGAAGCGAGCGCTCGATCGCGAGGCGGAACGCCGCGGGATCGACCGAGGTCGCGGTCACCGACGTCGCCATGCCCCGCCGCCAGGAGCCGTCCCGCGCTCTCCGCCGCAGGCCCCAGCCGCTGAAGGAGGCCCATCGCGAGGAGGCCTCCGAGCGCCCCGACTCCGACGGCGCCCCCGAGCGTGCGGAAGAACGGAACGAGCGCCGTCGCGACGCCGCGCTGACGCTCGGGCACCGACGCCTGCACCGCCAGCACCTGCGACATCGACGACGGTCCGAGGCCGGCGCCGACGAGCGCGCACGCGGCCGAGATCCAGGGGACGGAGGCATTCCACCAGGCGGCGGCCATGAGGGCGACGAGACCCGCGAGCGAGAGCAGCGCGCCCCAGCGGGCGGTTCGCCGAAAGCCGAAACGGACGATGAGCTTCGCCGCCAGCGTGGCGGAGACGGCCCAGAGGAGAACGAGCGGCGTGACGACCGCGCCGGCGGCGCCCGCCGTTCCGCCGCGCGCGCCCTGCACGAAGAGAGGCACGAACGTGTCGACGCCGAAGATGGTCGTGCCGAGGAGCACGCCCGCGATGAACGGGCGCCGCCGTCGCCATCCGGCGGAAGAGCACCGGCGGCACCAGAGGATGCGTCCGCCGATTCTGGAGATGCACGAAGAGGGCGAGCGATCCGAGCGGCGGCCGCGAAGATCGCCGCGCGCCAGAGCAAGGGCATCGCCGCTTCGGCGGGCCGGTGGAGGACCGCGAACAGAAGGCCCGCGATTCCGGCCACGAGCGTCGCCGCGCCGGCGAAATCCAGCGGGTCGGGCAGGGCCGCGCGGGACTCCTGCATCTGCGTCGCCACGAGGATCAGCGCGATGAGGCCCAGGGGAATGTTGATCGTGAAGATCGAGCGCCAGCCGAAGGAGATCGTCATCCACGCGCCGAGGAGCGGACCGATCAGGCTCGCGACGCCCCACACTCCGGAGAACAGGCCCTGGACCTTGGCGCGTTCCTCCAGCGAGTAGAGGTCGGCCGAGACCGTGAGGGCGATCGGCACGAGGCCGGCGGCGCCCAGGCCCTGCAGGGCGCGCGCCGCGATGAGCTGGGGCATGGAGTGGGCGAAGCCGCAGGCGATCGCGCCCGCCAGAAAGACGGACACGGCGGTGAGGAGGATGCGGCGGCGCCCGTAGATGTCGGCGAGGCGGCCGTAGATCGGCATCATGACCGTCGCCGTCATCAGGTAGATCGCGAAGACCCAGGAGTAGAGGGCGAGGCCGCCGAGATCGCCGATGATCGTCGGCATCGCGGTCGAGACGACGGTCGCCTCGAAGGACGCGAGCGCCGTGACGAGCAGGAGGGCGATCGTGACGGCTCGCCGGCGTTTCGGGTCGAAGCGGGGGACGGTCATGCGGAGGAGCCGAGAGTATAGAGTTTCGCCATGCGCGTCCTCGCCGGGACGAGCGGTTTCTCGTACAAAGAGTGGAAGGGGAGCTTCTATCCGGAAGATCTCCCCGCGGAAGAGATGCTCGCGTACTACGCCGCGAAGCTTCCCGCGGTCGAGATCAACAACACCTTCTACCGGATGCCCAAGCCCGCGCTGCTCGAAGGGTGGGCCGCGCAGGTTCCGGCCGAGTTCCGCTTCGTCCTGAAGGCCTCGCAGAGGATCACGCACTTCAAGCGGCTCAAGGAGGCGGGAGCGGAGGTCGAGTACTTCTTCCAGACCGCGTCGACGCTGGGCGATCGGCTCGGGCCCGCGCTCTTCCAGCTTCCGCCCAACCTGAAGAAGGACCTGCCGCGCCTCGAGGCGTTCCTCGGCGTGCTGCCCGAGGGTGCGCGGGCGGCATTCGAGTTCCGCCACGCCTCGTGGTTCGAGGAGGACGTCTTTGCCGCGCTCCGTGCGCGCGGCGCGGCCCTCTGCGTCGCCGAAGACGAGGAGCTCGCGACGCCTCTCGTCGCCACCGCCGGATGGGGGTACCTGCGTCTCCGCCGTCAGGACTACGACGACGCGGCCGTGGCCGCCTGGGCGGAGAAGGTCCGGGGGCAGAGCGTGGAGCGACGCGTACGTTTTCTTCAAGCACGAGGACGCGGGCTCGGGGCCGAAGCTGGCCGCCGAGTTCCTGCGCCGCTTCGCGACGCCATGAGGCTCAACGCGCTCGGCCGGGCCTCGATGAACAACCCGTTGCGGGCCTTTCTGCAGCGGCGTTTCATGGCCCCGTGGCTCGAGCGCCTCGGCGGTCATGTTCCCGGCGGGCGGGGTCTCGAAGTCGGCTGCGGTCGGGGCGCCGCGCTCGCGATGCTGCGCGAGCGCTTCGGACTCGCCGAGATCGTCGGGATCGATCTCGATCCTCGGATGCTCGCCCGCGCGCCCGCGGAGCGCTCGAGTGCTTCTCGCCGACGCGACCGGCACTCCCTTCCGGGACGCGACGTTCGACGCGGTCTTCGACTTCGGAGCGATTCATTTCATTGCGCCCTGGGAGCAGGCGCTCGACGAAGTCCGGCGCGTCCTCAAGCCCGGCGGGCGTTACTACTTCGAGTGGGTCACCGGCCGCTTCCTGAGGGGGTTCTATCCTCTGGCGACGCACTCCTTCGAGAGGATGCGCGTGCCGGAGCCCGATACGCTCCTCTCGGCGCTCGAGCGGCGCGGCCTCGCCGTCGACGGCCGGGTCGTCTATCCTCGCGTCGCGGCCGCCGCGACCTGGCTCATCGGCGACGTGATCGGAGTCGCGCGGCGCTGTCTCACGGCTTGAGCCGTCCGGTCAGCTTCGTCAGGGCGCTCTGCAGATCCGGCTTGAGCGTCAGGACCGGCGCGAGCGGATCGTCCTTCAGCTTCTTCATCCGCGCCGGAAGCGTCTTCAGCGTGTACTTCTTCGGGTCGAGCTTCCCGTCCACCTCGCTCCACTTCAGGGGCGCCGAGCAGGTGGCGCCGGGGACGGGCCGCGCCGAGAACGGGCCCGGCGATCGTCTTGCCGTGGCCATTCTGGAGATAGTCGACGTAGACCTTTCCGTCGCGGGCTCCGATGGCCCGGGCCGTCGTGGCGATCTTGCCGTGGCGTTGCTCGATGACGCGGGCGAGGATCTCGCCGAAGACGCGCGACTCCGAGTGCGTGCACTGGCCGCCGAGCGGGATGAGGACGTGGAGGCCCGTCGCTCCGCTCGTCTTGATGAAGCTCGGCAGCTCGATCTCCTCGCAGAGCTCGCGGATCGCCCGGGCGATCGTGACGACGTGCGAGAACGGGGCGCCCTTCGGATCGAGATCCAGGATGCACCAGTCCGGCCGCTCCGGCGCGGCGACGCGGCTGGCCCACACGTGGAGGGGAATCGAGCCGAGGTTCGCGACGTAGAGCAGCGTCTCGAGGTCGTCGCAGACGAAGTAGTCGATCTCGCGCTCGGCGTGCTCGCTCCAGATGCGCTCGAGTCGGATCCAGTCCGGCGCGAAGTTGGGGGCGTCCTTCTGGAAGAACGACTTGCCGTCGATGCCGTCGGGGTAGCGGGTCATGACGAGCGGACGGTCGGCGAGATAGGGGAGGAGCCACGGCGAGATCGCCCGGTAGTACTCGATGAGGTCGCCCTTGGTGTAGCCCTCGTCCGGCCAGAAGACCTTCGTGAGGTTCGAGAACGGGACGGTCTTCTCGTCCTTCTCGACCGCCTTCGCCGAGGCTACGGCGGTTCGGGCCGGCGGCTCATGGCTGCCCGGGTCGGCCTCGCGCACGCACTCCTCGATCGGCTTGTCCTCGCGCAGGCGCAGAAACGCGGGATGCCGCAGGAGCCCGTCGCCCGTCCACTCCTTGAAGCGCACCTCCACCACCATCTCCGGCTCGACCCAGACGTGGTCGCGTCCGGTCGGGACGGCGCCGCCGAACGCGGGATTCTCCCGAACGCTCTTCTCGAGTCGGGCGTGGATCTCGCGCAGCTGCTTGTCCGAGAACCCCGTGCCGACGCGGCCGCCGTAGACGCAGTCCGCCCTCCTGCCAGTAGGCCAGATGCAGCGCGCCGAATCCCGAGCGTCCGCCGTCGGGCTTCGTGTAACCGACCACGGCGAAATCGCCCGCGCGATCGAGCCTCACCTTGAGCCAGTCCGCGGAGCGCGCCCCGCGATACGTCGAGTCCGCCTTCTTCCCGACGACGCCTTCGAGGCCGAGCTCGCCCGCGGCCGCGAGCAGGTCGTCGCCCTTCTCCTCGATGTGGTCGGCGAAGCGGAGGGGCCCGGCCTTCGGCACGAAGCGCTGCAGGAGCGCCTTGCGGGTCGAGAGCGGCAGGCCTCGCAGGTCGTAGTCCTCGAAGCCGAGAAGATCGAAGGCAAAGTACGTCGCCGGAAGCTCGACCGCGGCGCGCTCGATGTCGGTGCGGCGCTGGAGGAGGCCGCGCTTCTGCAGAAGTCCGAACCGCGGCCGCGCGCTCGGGTCGAGCACGACGACCTCGCCGTCGAGGACGAAGGCGTCGCAGGGGAGAGCGGACACGGCGCGGGCGATCTCCGGAAACGTCGCCGTCGAGTCCATGCCGTGCCGGTAGCGCAGGATCGTCTTTCCGCTCTCGCGCCCCGCCAGGAGGCGATAGCCGTCGTACTTGAGCTCCCAGATCCAGCCGGGCCGCGTGAACGCGGAGTCGCGCGTCTCGGCCAGCATCAGCTTGACGTCCGCGGCCCGGACTCTCCTGCGCGGCGCCCCGAGTCTCTCGAGCTCGGCGCGGATCTCGTCCGCCCGGCTCTTGCCGGATTTGAGATCCTCGATCGTGAGGCCCGAGAAGATCGATTCCTGCGGGTACGCGGCCTCGGGCCCCTTCTTCGCCCACCCGTCGCGCTCCTTGATGAGGAGCCACTCCTTGCCGGTCGTCTTGCCCTTCGTCTTCATCCGGACGAGGGTCCAGGTGCCGCGGAGCTTGTAGCCGTGCAGCTCGAAGAGGAGCTTGCCCTTCTTCAACCCCTCGTCGAGGTCGGCGAGCGGAGTCCAGCGGCCCTGGTCCCAAACGATGACCTCGCCGGCGCCGTAGTTGCCGTCGGGGATGACGCCTTCGAAATCAGCGTACTCGACCGGGTGGTCCTCGACCTCGACGGCCAGGCGCTTGTCGGCCGGGTCGGCGGAGGGGCCCTGCGGCACGGCCCAGGACTTCAGGACGCCGGCCCACTCGAGGCGGAAATCCCAGTGGAGCCGGGTGGCCGCATGTTTCTGAACGACGAAGAGATGCGGGCGATTTTCACCCCCCCGGCCGAAGGGCTCGGGGGTGGAATCCGCCGACCGTTTTTGCCTGTATTTCTCGAGGGGCAAGAACTATGACTCCGCGGGCATGTTACATTTGTCGGTCCCTAAACCTATGAGCGCAAGGCCGATAGCGTCAGGGACCATCTCCTTCGGGCTCGTCTCGATCCCGATCAAGCTCTACGCCGCCTCGGATGCCTCGGCGGGAGTCTCCTTCAACATGCTGCACGCGAAGGACGCGCGCGCCTCAAGCAGCAGTACATCTGCACGAAGGACGGCGAGATCGTGCCCCGCGACCAGATGGTCAAGGGCTTCGAGTTCTCGAAGGACCGCTACGTCACCTTCACGCCCGAGGAGCTCAAGGCCCTCGAAGAGCAGTCGACCCAGTCGGTCGAGGTCGTCGAGTTCGTGCCGATCACGAAAGTCGACCCGGTCTATTTCGAGCGGACCTACTACGTCGGCCCCGACAAGGGCGGCGCCAAAGCGTACGCCCTCCTCTCCGAGGTCATGAAGGAGACCGGGCGGGTCGCCCTCGCCCGGTACGCCGCTCGCGGAAAGATGTACCTCGTCATGCTCCGACCCTTCGAGAACGGGATCGTGATGCAGCAGCTCCTCTACGCCGACGAGGTCCGGTCCTTCTCGGAAGTGCCGCTCGAGCCGGCCGAGGTCAGCTCGAAGGAGCTCGATCTCGCGAAGCTCCTCGTGGAGCAGCGCGCCGCGAACGCCTTCAAGCCCGAGACCTACGAGGACGACGTGAAAAAGCGCGTGCTCGGCCTCATCCAGAAGAAGGTCGAGGGCCAGGACATCTCGATCGTTCCCGAGGCCACGGGCGGCGGCCAGATCATCGACCTGATGGAAGCCCTGAAGGCGAGCCTCGCAAAGAAGCCCTCCGCCTCCGCCAAGGCTACGGCGGATACGAAGAAGGCTGCGTCCGGCGAACAAGCGCCTGCGCGGAAGCCGGCCAAGCGCGCGCCGGGACGCGTCGCCCAGATGCGGACGGCCAAGGGGTAAGCTGTCAGCGATCAGCCATCAGCGATCAGCCGGACGCGAGCGGGGCTGAAAGCTGAGAGCTGACAGCTGATGGCCATGACGGGCTACTCGACCTCCGAAGTCGCAAAGCTCCTCGGTCTCTCGGCCTCCCAGGTCCGCGGCTACGTGCGCGCCGGGTTTCTCTCGCCCGAGCGCGGCTCCGCCGGCCGGCTCACGTTCTCGTTCCAGGACCTCGTCTTTCTCCGCACGGCCCGCGGCCTCCTTTCGGCGCGCGTGGCGCCGCGGCGGATCCGAAAGGCGCTGCGGCGCCTGCGCGAACAGCTTCCCGACGGCCGGCCGCTCGCGGCCGTGCGCATCGCCGTTGAAGGGAGCCGGATCGTCGTGGCCGACGGGTCGCGCCGCTGGCAGCCCGAGTCCGGACAGATCCTCTTCGACTTCGGCGTCGCCGATCTCGCGAAGAAAGCCGCTCCGGTCGTGCGCCGCGCGTTCAAGGAAGCCCGGGCGAACGGGACCGAGTTTTCCGCCGACGACTGGTACGAGTGGGGCTGCGAGCTCGAGCCCGGCTCGCCGGGCGAGGCGATCGCGGCGTACCGGCGCGCGCTCTCGATCGATCCGGCCCATCCGGACGCGCACGTGAACCTCGGCCGGCTCCTCCACGAGGCCGGTGATGCCGCCGCAGCGGAGCCGCACTACGAGGCGGCTCTCGCGGCGCGCCCCGACGACGCCATAGCGGCCTTCAACCTGGGCGTAGCCCTCGAGGATCTGGGGCGAACGCCCGAGGCCCTGCTCGCCTACCAGAAAGCCGTCCGCATCGACCCGGACAACGCCGACGCCCACTTCAACGCCGCATCGCTCGCCGAGAAGCTCGGCCGGCCGGCCGAGGCCCTGCGTCACCTCCGGACGTACCGGAAGCTGACGCAGCCGGAATAAGATGGGCGGGCGCATGCTTTCTTCCGTGTCCATGCTGCGTTCCCTCGTCGCCGCCCTGATCGCCCTGGCCGTCCTCGCCGGTCCGGCCGCCGCATTCTGCTTTGACTGCTGCGCGCCGGCCGCCGAGATCGACCTCTCCATCACGGACGCGAGTTGCTGCGGATGCGACGAGGCCATGGCCCCGGCGCCGCCGTCGCCGTCGGACAGCCTGGCCGCCGCGAGACCCTCCGCTCCTGCAGCGCCGGCCGGCGTTGCAGTCATCGCCGTCGAGCTCCGCACGACGGCGCATGCGCAGACCGGAACTGCGGCTTCGCCCGCCGCTCTCGTCGCGCGAATCGCCCACATCCCCCAGCGCCTCTGATCCTCCGGCGCGAGCCGTTGTTTTCGCGCGTTTCGCCGGGCGCGTCCGCCCGGCCTCAGGAGGATGGGATGTTTCTTCGTGTCGGCCTACTTTCGATTGCTCTCGGCCTCGCGGCCCCGCTCGTGTCGGGACAGGAACCCGTCGCCCCGGTCGACCCGATGGTCGCGATGGAGCAGATGCCCGCGATGGACCACTGGATGACGATGGTCCACGGCTGGGCCTACCTGACCTACAACGACCAGGGCGGCCCTTCGGGAGGCGACCAGTTCGGGTCGCAGAACCATTTCATGGGGATGGCCACCCGCTCGTTCCTCGGAGGGAAGCTCTCCTTCTACGGAACCCTCTCGCTCGAGCCGGCGACGATCCCCGATCCCGGCAGCCGGGAGCTCTTCCAGGTCGGCGAGACGTTTCAGGGCGTGCTCCTCGTGGACTACCAGCACCCCCACGACTTCTTCATGCAACTCGCGGGAGCGTGGGAGAAAACGTTCGCACCCGGATTGAGTCTCCGCTTCTACGCAGCCGCGGTGGGAGAGCCGGCGCTCGGTCCTCCGGCTTTCGTTCATCGCCTCTCCGCTTCGGCGAACCCGACCGCGCCGCTGTCCCATCACAATCAGGACTCGACGCACATCTCCTACGACGTGCTGACGCTGGGCCTCGAGGCCTCCATCTTCACGCTGGAGGGCTCGGCCTTCCACGGCGCGGAGCCCGATGAGAACCGCTGGGACATCAAGGCGGGAGCGATCGACTCCTACGCCGTCCGGCTCACCGCCGTCCCGCTTCCCGGCTGGACGGTCCAGTTCTCGGGCGGCCACCTCACGAATCCCGAGGCGGCGGAGCCCGGGAACCTCAACCGGTTCACGGCCATGCTCGCCTGGGAGAAGGCGTTTCCGCGCGGGTTCCTGGCGGTCTCGCTCATCACCGGACAGAACCAGGAGGTCGAAGAGGCCACGAAGTTCTGGGGAACGCTTCTCGAGGGGACGTGGAAGTTTGCCGACTGCAACACGATCTACGGTCGCTTCGAGGCCGTGGACCGCGATCTCTTCGAGTTGAGGTTCAAGCGTCAGCGTCCCGAGGAGGTCCCGCTGGATCGCACGCGCGTCTACGCCGGGACGCTTGGGTACGTGCGCGACTTCACGCTGCTGCCCAACGCCACGACCGGCGTCGGCGCGGACCTGACGCTCTACCGCTTCACGGATCGGCTCGACGACGTCTACTCGACGAATCCCGTCTCGTTCCACGTGTTCACGCGGATCCGATTCGACATCGGTCTGGGCGGAGGACACGGGGGCCACGCGGGGCATTGAGGCGGGAGCTCGCGAAGATCGGAGACTTCGGCGGCTCAATCCTTTAAAATGGCGTAAATGTCTGCGCCAGCGCCGGGAGACGCGACGCCCGCGGAACCCTTGTCTACTTCCGGCGGAGTCGCCAGCGCGCTCCTGGCCGCGATGCGGCCGGCCCAGTGGGTCAAGAACCTGGTCGTGCCGCTGCCGTTTCTGTTCGGCGTGGCTCTCGGCGAGCCGGCCGGCTGGGCCCTGGCCGCCGCGGGGGTCGCGGTCTTCTGCGTCATCACGAGCGGCATCTACCTCGTCAACGACGTCGCGGACCGAGAGCGCGACCGGGCGCACCCGGTCAAGAGATTCCGCCCTCTCGCCTCGGGCCGGCTCACGCCGTCGACGGCCATCTCCGTCGCGGCGATCCTGGAGGCCGCCGGCCTCGGGGCGGCGTTCCTCCTCTCGCGCCCGTTCGGTTTCTGGTGCGCGGTCTATGCCGCGCTGATGCTGACCTACTCGCTTCTCTGGAAGCGCGTGCCGTTTCTCGAAGCGCTCGTGGTCGCGGCGGGAATGCCGCTGCGGGCGCTCGCCGGCGCGGCCCTCGCCGCCGTGCATCCCTCCCTGTTTCTGATGGGCTGCGCGTACCTCCTCGCCCTCTTTCTCGTGGCGGGCAAGCGGCAGTGGGAGTTTCTCAACGCCGCGCCCGGGCATCGGCCCGCCCTCGCCGCGTATCGCGAGGAGGGCCTGGACCATCTCTTCATCGTCACGGGACTGGCCACCGTCGCCGGCTATGCCGCCTACAGCACCTCGCCCGCGACGGTCACGCACTACGGCCGCTCGCTCGCGCCGACGGTGCCTTTCGTCGTGCTCGGAATCGCTCGCTACGTCCGGCTGGTGTACAAGGGCGGAGGAGGCGGCAACCCGACCCGCGCGCTGCTGACCGACGACCCCTGGCTTCTTCTGGTCGTCATCGGCTGGGTGGCCACGGCCGGCTGGATCATCTATGGCCGCTGATTCCCGGGCCCCCGCGACGGAGACCGCCGAGCGGAAGGTCCGCTTCGGCGTCGGCTTCCTCGCCTACAACGAGCAGGACCTGATCGCGAAGACCGTCGAGGAGGCGGTCACCTCGCTCTCGGCGATCCCGGGCCTCACCTGGCACGTCGTGGTCGTGAACGACGGGAGCCGGGACCGCACCGGCGAGATCGCCGAGGAGCTGGCCAAAAAGGACCCGCGCGTCTCGGTGGTCCACCACGACGGCAACAAGGGCTACGCCGTGGCGACGGAGACCGCGCTGCGAAACGTCCCGGGCGAAGTCGTGATGGTCGTGGACGGCGACGGCCAGCACACCATGGGCGACGCCCCGCTCTTTATCGAGGCGATCGACCGCGGCGCCGACGTCGTCTTCTGCTGGAAGAAGGTCCGCCACGATCCGGTGGGCCGGCTGATCCTCTCGCGCGGCTTGCGGATCCTCTCGCACTGGATCCTGGGCTCGCCCCTGCACGACATCAACGCGGGCTGCCGCGCGTTCCGGCGGGACGTCGCGCGCCGCATCGAGATCAAGCACCGGATCAACTTCGTCGGCGACGAGATCTATGCGCGCTGCCGGATCGCGGGGTGGAAGGTCGACGAGGTGATCGTCCGCCACTTCCCGCGGGAGGCCGGCCAGTCGATTCACCGTCCGTTCAAGATGCTGGGCACGATCCTGCGGGTCATCCGGTACCTCTTCGACCTGCGGAGGGAGATGAAGCAGGCCGACGCCCTGAAGCGCGTGACGAGGAAGAAGGCGTGAGCGGCGGCACCGTCATCCTGGGCGCCGGCCCGACCGGGCTCGGCGCGGCCTACCGGCTCGTCGAACGGGGCGAGACGGGCTTCGAGATCTTCGAACGCGCCGGCCAGGTCGGCGGGCTCGCGACGAGCTTCGTCGACCCGAAGGGCTGGACGTGGGACGTCTCGGGCCACATCATCTTTTCCGGCTACAAGTACTTCAACGATTTCCTCGCGAAGGTCCTCGGCTCGGACGGGATCCGCTGGATCGATCGGGAGAGCTGGATCAAGTTCGAGGACAAGTACGTCCGCTACCCGTTCCAGAACCACCTCTCCTCGCTCCCCGAACAGGCGATGCTCGAGTGCCTGATCGGCCTCGTCGAGTCCCAGACCATCTCGAAGGACAAGGCCTTCACGAACTTCGAGGAGTGGGTGCTCGCGAAGTTCGGCGCCGGCATCGCCAAGCACTTCATGAACCCCTACAACTTCAAGGTCTGGGCGACGCCGCTCGCGAAGATGGGGCACTACTGGATCGCCGAGCGGGTCTCGGTCGTGGACTGGCGGAAGGCCATCGAGACGACGCTCGTTCCGAGATCCACGGAGTGGGGTCCCAACGCCAAGTTCGGTTATCCGGCGCGCGGCGGAACGCTCGGGCTCTGGAAGGCTGTCCTCCCGTTTCTGGGCGATCGCGTCCGCCTCCACAAGCGGGTGGTCTCGATCGACGAGGAGAAGCGGGAAGTCACGTTCGCCGACGGCTCCACGCGGTCGTACGACCGGCTGCTCTCGACGATGCCCCTCGACGCGCTCGTCGCGCGCCTGACGCGCGCCCCCGAGAGCGTGCGCGCCGCGGCCTCGAAGCTGCTCTTCAACCGCCTCTTCTCGGTCGGCATCGGCCTCAAGCGGCCGTCGCCGTCGGACAAGAACTGGATCTACTTCCCGAACCTGGAGACGCCGTTCTACCGGATGACGTACCTCTCCAACTACTCGCCCCAGATCGTGCCGGGAGGCGACACGAGCCGGTACTTCTCGGTCCTGACCGAGACGTCCTACTCGAAGTTCAAGCCGCTCCCGAAGGGGGACTTCGGCAAGGCCGTCGTGGACGGGCTGGTGGCGGAGGGCATCCTCCAACCGTCCGACCTGCCGCTCATCGAGACGGTGTTCCTGATCCACGCCGGCCACTCCTATCCGATCCCGTCGACCGATCGGAACCCGGCCCTGGAGACGATCCACGCCTACCTCGAGCCCCGCGGGATCTTCTCGCGCGGCCGCTTCGGCTCCTGGAAGTACGAGATCGGAAACCAGGACCACTCGCTGATGCAGGGTGTCGAGCTCGTCGACCGCTGGCTGGACGGAAGCGAGGAGAAGGTTTTCCGCTCGTAGGTGACCTCCCTCACGGGTCTGCGCTGGTAGAATAGCCGGCACTGCTTCCTTGCCTCGGACTTCGCGGGCGGTTCTCTCTCTACGGGGAACGGAGTTTTTATTTCATTTGGGAAGGAGCCGGAGATGAAAATCAGGGGAATCCTCGCCTTGTCGTTCGTTTCGGTCTTCGCGGCAGGTATCGCGATGGGTCAGGAGGCCTCGGCGTCGAAGAAGAGGGCCCAGCCTCTTCGGAACACGAGCCCCAGAACCCCGAAAGTGCGGCCGCTGATGTCCCCCGAGTTCGGCGGCGTCGGCATTCAGTACCAGCGAGTCTCGGTGATGCAGTTCACCTCCGATGTCAGCACCGACACTTACACGAGCACGTGGAATCCGGACTTCGACGGCTATGACTACCAGCGGTACTTCGTCGGCGATGGCTTCAACCATCTCGTTTCGTCGCCGACCATCCCCGGCGGTGCCCGCATCGTTTATGTGGAGCTCGACGCTTGCGACGCCAGCACGACAGACTTGCACCTGAACCTCACAGTCTGGAATTGCGACTTCGAAGGTTTCTGCGACGACACGCCCCTGACGAGCCTCACGACGGTGAGCGATGTTCCCGACCCGTGCCACATCGTCACGGACAGCGCGATCAGCCACCGCGTGAACAACTTCCTCGGCCAGACGCTGCTGGACGTCAAATTCGGAGCGAGCGACGGGACCAACAGCTTTTCGGGCGTCGTTCTGGGTTACGTCCTCGAACCGTCTCCCGCGCCGGCCGTTGCGACGTTTAACGACGTGCCGACGGGCCACATCTTCTTCCAGTTCATCGAGGCCCTCGCGGCGTCGGGTGTGACCGGCGGGTGTCAGCAGGCGCCGCCGCTGTTCTGCCCCGACAGCCCGGTGACCCGCGGGCAGATGGCGACGTTCCTCGCGAAGGCCCTCGGCCTCGGCTGGGAATAACCCCGAGTTCCGTTTGTGCGACGGCCGGCCTTCGGGCCGGCCGTTTTCTTTGGCGGCGCCTCAGCGCGGAACGAAATACGTGAAGTAGCTCCGGTCCCGGAACGGCTGCGCGACGAAGTGTTCCTCGGCGTTCGGGTAGTCGGTCTTGAGCTGCTCCCGGCGCGGGCGGTCGCTCTGGTGGACGAAGAACACGAGCGGCCGGTCCCGGATGAGGGGCACCGGCTGTGCGGGCGGGACGTCGTGGGGCCCGGACCAGAGGCGGTCCCCGATCTCGAAGTCGATGCAGCGGCCGTCGATCCAGTTCGTCGTGTTGAGGAGATAGGCGTTGTCGAACGGGACGCCCTCGTTGTCGCGGTACTCGCGCATGACCCGCACGACGTCCATGGTTGGCTCGAGGATCGTCACCTGCTCGTGGCGAAAGCGCACGAAGTAACTCTCGTAGTTCTGCTGGAGGGACAGCGCGCCCAGCGCCGCGAGAACGCCGCCGGCGACCAACAGCCATCCGCGTCCGCGTTCCCGCGCCCGGCGCAGCAGCCAGACGACCGGCAACCCCGCGAGCACGAGAACGGAGGGGATGGCCACAGAGGCGCGGTTGATCCCGGGGTTCTCGACCGGGAAGGCGAGCGCGAGCGTCGAGGCGAGCGTCAGCACGAACAGGGAGAGGACCACGAGGGCCCAGCGGGTCGAGCCTCGAACGATCAGAACGGCCGCGACGACGAGGCCAGCGAGCAGCAACGCGCCCGTGACGGGATCGAGAAACGGCTCCTCCGCCACGGTGTTGATCCAGGCCTGATCCCCGCGGTAGTGGAAAGCCAGGGCCATGCGGCCGAGGTTTCCGGCGAAGAGGGCGGCGGGCGAGCCGGGGAGCGGCCTCTCCTGGCTGCCCGCGCGCGTCATCGCGCGGTACCAGAAGTCCTGGGGACGCTGCAACATGTACTGGAGCAGCGGCAGGAACACGAGCAGGGCCGTGGCCGCGACGAGGACGCCGTCGAAGACGAGCCGCCCGCGA
This sequence comes from uncultured Acidobacteriota bacterium, assembly GCA_963782585.1. GTDB lineage: Bacteria > Acidobacteriota > Thermoanaerobaculia > UBA5066 > Gp7-AA6 > DAHUXD01. The sequence continues at coordinate 285,665 of CAWAKL010000001.1, read as the reverse complement.
TGGCGCCTCCAGCGCCGATCGAAGAGGCAGAGCCCGAAGGCGAGGGGCACCATCGCCGGGACGATCTTGAAAGCGTTGTATCCGTACTGGCCGAGGCCCAGCCAGAAGCCCGCGGAGAGCGCGCTCGGACGATCGCCTCGCCGCATGTACCGGAGGATCGCCGCCAGGAAGAGGGCCGCCGGGAAGACCGCCCACGCGAACGTGAGGCCCCGGCGTGCGCCCAGCGTCGGCCACTTGCTCCAGGCGCACAGCGCGGCGGCCACGAGCCCGAGGGGCGCGCCGCCGAGCTCGCGGCCGACAACGTACATCGCCGGGATCGCGAGCATCCCCACGAGGGCGGTCGAGATCTTGAGCATGAGGTAGTTGATCGGCAGGCCGAGTTTCACCAGCAGGTACTCGAAGTAGAAGGGGAGCGGCGCCTGCCCCGTGTTCGTCGGGAAGAAGACGGGCCGCTCCCCTCGCGAGAGCTGCTCGACGTTCAGGAGGTCCTCGGCATGATCGCTTCCGGGATGCGGAGGAATTCCGGCGAGGTCGTGGAACCGGAAGAACGCGCCGACGGCGAGAATGGCGAGGAGGGCGAGCCCCACGGACAGTCGAGCGCGGGGAGACGCTGGCGCCGGTGGCGCGGGCCGCGCGTCGCGAGGCGTCTCGTGGAAGCTCTGCGACCACCCCCAGAGCCAGATCACGACCGCGCCGAGCCAGGAGGCGACGCCAACCATCTCGAACCGGCCGGACGCCGTGCGCGTCCAGGAGAGAGCTGCGAGCGCGAGGGCGGCGAGGAGCGCGGGGGCCAGCCAGTTGACGTTGGCCGGCGCCGGCGCGATCCCGGGCAACGCCTCCGCCGCGCCGGCCGATTTCCAGGCGACGGCGAGCCACGAGAGGAGGCCAGCCGCGAGGGTCGCGGCCGCCCAGGCCGGGAGCGCGTGCCGCTGCATCGGCCAGCAGGCGGCCGTCAGAAGCAGGACGCCGGCGATCCCGAGGGCGAGCAGACCGCTGGAAGCGCGCGCCGCCGGATCCGCGAACGACGAACCCGCCTCGTCGCGCGCGGGGGCGAAGTCCGACGTGTGAATCAAGTGTGCTTCGATGATAACCCGGCGCGGCGGTGCGGTAAAATCGCGCGTACAGAAGCATCCGAAACAAGGGAGGAAGCGTGTCGAAACGCGGCCTGACGGCTCTCGTTCTGAGTCTTGCGTTGTTTTCCCCGGCGTGCTCCCGGAAGGAAGCGGCGGGTGGCGCCGCGGCTCCTCCCGCCGCCGGCGGGGGCCCGGCGGCCTCCGGAGAAGCGGCGGCCGCTGCCGCCCCGGCCCTCGTCTCGGACAAGGCGCTCCTCGACGGGCATCTCGTCCTCGTCACGCACAGCAAGTGGGACGGCGGACAGACCTCGGACATGTTCGACACGAATCCCGCCTCGATGGCGCGCACCGAGAAAGCGAACCCGGCGATCCTCGAGCTGAAGCTTCCGGAGGCCCGTCCGCTCGGCGGCGTCTCTCTCAAGATGGGGGGCGCGGAATTCCGGGTGACCGCGATCGTACAGCCCGCCGGAGGCGGCGCGCCGAAGACCTACACGAAGGACTTCCGCGGCGCGGGAGCGGACCCGGAGCTCGAGCTGGACTTCGACACGGGCGGCACCCCGATCGAGTCCCTCCGCCTCGAGATTCTCGACCTCGACAGCGACGACGGCCACATCCACATTCGTACGCTCAAGCTTCGCTGAGCGCCGGCGGAGCATGGACGCGAGGGCGATGGGCGAAGGCCGCGACGGCCCCACGCCCCGGCAAAACCTCGTCTTCTTCGCGCTGACGCTCGCCGTCTTTCTCGGGACCCGGCTCTGGGGCCTCGAGAGGTTCCCGATCTTCTTCTTCTGCGATGAGGCCGTGCAGACCGTCCAGGCCGCGCGCCTCTCGGCCAACGGGTTTCGCGGCGAGAAGGGCGAGCTCTTTCCGGCCTACTTCCGCAACACCGAGTTCTTCAACCTGAGCGTCGGCGTCTACCTCCAGGTTCTTCCGGAGAAGCTCCTGCCCCGGTCGGTCTTCGTCGCGCGCGCTGTGCCGGTCGCTGTCCTCTTCTCGGCCATGCTGGCGGCCGGCCTGATCCTCCGCGACTTCCTGAAGCTCCGTTTCTACTGGGTCGGCATCCTCGCGCTCTCCGGCTTCCCGGGATGGTTCCTGCACACGCGCATCGCCTTCGAGCTCATGCTCGCGACCGCGGCCTACGTCTGGTTCCTCTACTTCTACCTGCGCTACCGGGGCGGGCGAACCCGCTCGCTCTACGCCGCCGCCGTCTTCGGCGCCCTCACGTTTTACGGGTACAACACGTTCCAGCCGGTCATCGTCGCGACGGCGCTGCTGCTCGGAGTCGTCGACGCCCGATTCCACTGGAAGAACCGCCGGACGGTACTCGCCGCCGCGGCCCTGGCCGTTCTTCTCGCGCTCCCGTACGTGAGATTCGTCCGGGCGCACTCGCGCGAAGTCGGGGAGCGCCTGCGGAGCCTCGACTCCTACTGGACGGACTCCCGGCGCAGTCTGCCGGAGAAGCTCGGCCTCTATGGCCGCGAGTACGCCAACGCCTACAACCCGCGGTACTGGTTCCGCCCGAATCCGCCGGACGACATCGCCCGCCACACGATGAAGGGTTACACGCACGTTCCGTTGCTGGCCCTGCCCTTCATCGTGGCCGGCGCGGTCCTCTGCGCCTGGCGGATCCGCTCACCCGGCGAGCGCACCCTGCTCGTGGCCTTCCTCTGCGCGCCGGCCGGAGCGGCCATCGTCCACTCCGGCATCACGCGGGCGATGATCCTGGTCGTCGTGTTCGGGATGCTCGTCGGAGTCGCCGCGGATCCTCTTCTGCGGTTTCTCACGCGATGGGTGCGCCCGATCGTCGTCGGCGCGCTCGTCTGGGCGGGCCTCGCCGTGTCGCAGGGGGCGATGCTCGCCGACGCCCTCGTCCACGGACCGACGTGGTATCGCGACTACGGCCTTTACGGAATGCAGTGGGGGGGGCGCGAGGTCCTTGGCGAGGTCGCGCGGCTGAGAAAGCGTCACCCCGACGCCCTCATCGTGGTCTCACCGGACTGGGCCAACGGCATGGACGACCTTCTGGAGTTTTTCGTTCCCGGGCAGGAGCGCATGCTGGTCGCCAACATCGACTGGTTCCGCTATCAGAAGCAGGACATCCCCGCGGAGACCCTCGCCGTCCTGACGGAGCCCGAATATCAGCAGGCGAAGGCCGACCCGCGCTTCGAGCCGCTGCGCCTCGAGAAGACGATTCTGTACCCCGACGGCCGGCCCGGGTTCCGCGCCGTCTGGCTGCGCTACGCGCCGGAATTCGAGAAGGTTCTCGCGGCCGAGCAGCAGGAATGGCGAAGGCTCGTGAGGGAAGAGGTCGTTATCGGCGGCGCGAAAGCCGAAGTCGAACATTCCGTCTTCGACGTCGGCGGAGCGTTCCACCTCTTCGACGGCGAGGATGCTTCGGTCGTCCGAACCGGGGGCGCGAATCCCGCGGTCGTGGCCGTCCACTTCGACCCGCCGCGGCCGCTTCGGGAGCTGGCTCTGACGCTCGGCAGCATGCACTGCGAGATCACGGTCGACGTCTCCGGGCCATCGGGAGAGGGGTCTTTCTCGCAGCTCTACCGGGACTTGCCTGCCGACCCCACGGTGACGGTGCCGCTACCGCCGATCGGCGGCCCGGTGGCGACGGTGAGAATCTCGGTGCGGGACGTGAACGCCGGAGAGCCCCAGCATGTGCATCTCCGCGAGGTGCGGCTGAGGTAGCGACTACCTCATCAAGTCGGCGAGCCCCCACGAGACGATCCGGTTCTGTCCGCGGTCCGAAACGAACACCCTCCCGAACGCATCGAGCGCGATCCCCGTCGGACTCTTCAGCCCCTTCGCCGAGTACGACTTCTGGAGATTGCCCGCCGCGTCGTAGTGCGCGATCCGGCCCTTCCAGGAATCCGTGACGAAGACGCCGTCGGACGGGCCCACGGCGAGGTAGGGCTCGGTGTAGAAATCCTTCCAGCCGTAGACGGGGAACTGCCGGACGAACCGGCCGTCGGCCTCGAAGACCTGGACACGGTGGTTGCCGGTGTCCGCGACGTAGATCCGCCCTCCCGCGTCCGCGGCGAGCCCGACGGGCTCGACGAACTGGCCAGGTCCGTTTCCGGCGCCCCCCCAGGAGCCCGCGACGTTGCCCTCGGCGTCGAAGCGGACGATCCGCTTGTTTCCCGTGTCGGCGACGTAAAGGATCCGCCCGAGAGGACGGCCGCGCGCGGACCGAAGAAAGCACGGTCCGAATCCTTCCACTGCCCGCGCCACTCCCCGTTCGGCCCGAAGCGCGCGACGCGGTGGTTCCAGGTGTCGGCGACGTAGATCTCGCCGTCCGGCCCGACGGCGACGCCGCTCGGCTCGTTGAGCTGGCCGTCGCCGTCGCCCCGAGAACCGACCGTCCGCAGGAACGCACCGTTGCCGTCGAAGATCGCGATCCGGCTGTTCTTCGAATCCGCGACGTAGAGGTTGCCCTTCGCGTCCGCGGCGACTCCTCGCGGCTCGGAGAGCTGGCCGGGGCCCGCGCCGGGTCCGCCGAACTCGCGTCCCGCGGGAAGCTCCACGGCTTCGTTGGGGTAGTCCCGCGCGGACGTGTCCTGCACCTCGACCGAGAGCGGCTCGAGCATGCCGCTGCCGCCGAGGTCCTTGCGGACGTAGACGGTCGCGTCCTGCGACCCGATCGGGCTCCAGATCTCGTGGAAGAGCCAGAGGCGGAGCATGTCGCGGAAGCTCGGGCGGGTGGGTTTCCCCGCTTCCTTGCGAATCTCCGGGAACCACCAGGCGCGAATCGGCACGCGCTTCGCGTCGTACTTGTCGCTGAGCTGCTTCTCGAGCGCCCCCTCGGCGTCCCAGTCCGCGATGATGACCGGTGTCGAGGCCTGCTCGATCCGCGAGGCCCACGTCGTCGGGATGTCGCGCAGGTACCAGGTCAGGGGCCAGGCGGCTTCACCCGCGACGGTGACGAGGTTCTGGCCGTCGGGCACCCGCCCCTTCGCCTGCTGAACGGCGCGAAGGGAGCGGACGAGATCCTCCGAGGTCTGCACGTACGCGAGCATCTCGGCGTGCCCGGGCACTTTTTCGACGTCGTGCGCTCCGTAGCGGAAGGCCGCGAGGTACGCGCCCCAGGCGTTGACCGCGAGAAGCGCGGCGATGGCGACGAGACCGGCGCGCGCATAGGGCTTCGGCCGCTCCTCCCAGAGCCGCGCGACGCCGATGGCGGCGAGCACCGTCAGAGGCAGAAGGGGATGGACCGTGAGCCAGGGCACCTTCTCGCGGGCCCATGCGTAGATGGCGAGCGAGCCGACGGCCCAGAAGGCGACGAACTGGAGGAAGGGAGAGAGCTCCGAGACCGGTGGCGGTTTCCAGACCCATCCGGCGACCACGAACGCCACGACGGACAGGCCGAGCGCCACGAGCAGCGCGGGCCCGCCGAAGGCGGGCTTCCACTCATGCAGAGCGACATAGGCGGCGAAGAGGGGAAGCGCCACGAGGACCGTCCGGAGCAAGGGATCGGTACGCCAGTCGCGCCGGCGAAACGCGAAGAGCGCGGCGACGACGATCGCGGTGTCGTAGGCGGCGAGCTGCGGGAAGTAGTACCACCAGGGCCCCGGGATGCGGGCGATGGCGTGCTGGCCCATCCAGTACTTGACGGCCTTGGGGATCGCGAGCCAGTCGCCGGGGTACTTGCCGAAGGCCGTGTACATCGCCGCCCAGATGACGAGGAAGAGCAGGCCGGCCGAGACGACCGGCGCGATGCGCGCGATCGTCCAGCGCCAGCCGGCCGCCACGGCGGCACCGGGTTTGGGGCCCGCCGGCGAGGGCGCGGTGCGGATGAGGCACCAGAGCCCGTACGCGACGAAGAGGACGCCGGTCATGTAGGCGTTCTCCTTCGTGACCCCGGCGAAGGCGAAGCAGGCCGCCGAGCCGAGCAGCCATCGCGCCCGGTCCGTCTCCAGGAACCGCTGGAAGGCGACGATCGTGCCGAGCGTGAAGACCAGCGAATAGAGATCCTCGCGGATGAACCGGGAGAAATAGAGATAGTGCGCGGTCAGCAGGACGAAGATCGCGTAGGCCACGGCGGCCTTGCGGCCGAGCCAGCGGGCGAGCGGGAAGGCAAACGCGATGAGGATCACTCCGAAGAACGCCGGCGCGAGGCGCGCCGTCGCGTCGGTGGCGCCGAAGATCTTGTAGACGAGGGCGTTCAGGTAGTAGAGGAACGGGCCGTGGTACGCGGGGTCATAGCGCCAGTCGCCTCCCCGCGAGAGCGTCCACGATTGATAGGCGTGGATCGACTCGTCGTGGTGGAGGGGCCGGTCGCCGAGCGCCCAGAAGCGGGAAGCGACGGCGAGCGCCGCGAAGAGGAGCAGGGCCGCGGCGAGCCGGCCGGAGATTCTCCGCCGGCCGCCCGCGAGCTCCGCTGCTGCGGTTTCGTTCAACGCGTCGCCCCCTTGCCCCGCGGAGCGGCGGGAGTCGCCGCGGCCGCCAGTCGAATCTTCGAGACCGTGCTCGAGCCCGAGTTGACGACGTAGAGGATACGGTCTTTCGCGTCGATTGCGAGCCCCGTCGGGTTCTCGAACTTGCGCCCGTTCTCGTCCGCAGAGATCCGCGTCTTCACTTCGCCGCTCGGATCGAGCGCCAGGACGGAGGCCGTAGCGGGATCGGTGGCCCAGATCGTTCCGTCGGCGTCGACGGCGAGGCCGGGCTCCACGTTCTCGCCCCAGCCCGGGAACGCGAGCACGCGGGCGAGGGAGCCGTCCGGATGCAGGACCTGGATCCGGCGGTTGCCCGTGTCGCCGACGTAGATCTCGCCGCCGGGGGAGGCCGCGATGCCGATGGGGCTCGCAAACTCGCCGGGGCGTCCGCCCTTTTTCCCGACGATGCGCGGATCGTCGAGGAGCGGGCCGTAGTTGACGATCCGGTGATTGCCCGTGTCCGCAACCCAGACCCGCCCGTTCGGAGCGACGGCGACGCCGCGCGGGCCGTAGAGCTCGGCGGCCGAGCCGCGCAGGAGGCCCTCGACGGTGTACGCGCGGACCCGGCCGTTCCAGGTGTCGGCGACGTAGAGCGCGTCTCCCGCGATCGCGAGACCGCAGAGCTCGCGGAAGCCGAACTCGCCGGAACCGCGGCCTCCCCATCCGCCGAGCGAGCCCCCGTCGCGATCGAAGACGCGCAGGCGCGAATTGCCGAAATCCGCGACCCAGACGCGTCCTCGTCCGTCGACCGCGATGCCGCGCGGCTCGCGGAGCTTCGCCCAGGGGGCCTCGCCCGAGGCCTCAGCCGCCACCGCGGGTTTCTCTTCCGGCTCGTCGGCGGGAGGCCCGGAGGCGGTGGTCTGCGGCAGGGTCTCCTGGACGGGAACCAGCACGTCCTGCGCCGGACCTCCTGCCACGCGGTAGATCTGCACCTCGGGGTTCTCGTACACGAGCGGAAACTGCTGCGGGTTCGTACGGAACTTCAGCAAGCCCGCCGGCGGATACGTCTTGCGCTCGACCGGGCCGACGTAGATGTAGCCGACACCGTAGCGTTTGAGGTACGCGATCGCTCTTCCGGCCTCGGTGTGCGAGTAGATCGTCCGGACCACGTTCTTGCGCGTTTCGATTTCGCTTTCCGGATTGCCCCGCTGTTTGACGTGATAGTCCCAGCCGAGCAGCGTCGGAAGACCCGTGAGCATCGAGATCCGGCCGAAGTCCTGGTACGAGGGCCCCTGGGCCTCGAGCACGACGGGAGTGCCCGCCACGTTGCGTCGCAGCCACTCGACGGCGCGGTACTCGCCCGGCCGCTGCTCCTGCAGGTATCGGAGCCCGTCGAGGGACGGCCCCGAGTACGGCGCGAAATGGCGGCTCACGGCGGCGCGTCCCCCCGTCACACTCGTGAAGAGGGCGGCCAGAACGAGGAGCGCGGTGGCGGCCTTCGCGGGCCACGGCCACGCGTCGATCACGCCCCGGCGATTCCGGCCGCGGAACACGAGAACGGCGGTGCCGATCGCGAAGAGGATCCAGGCTTCCAGGTAGAGCTTGAAGAACGTGTTCATCCGGTCGACGATGTAGAAACGCTGGGTGAAGAGGACGAGGAAGAACGCCGCCGCGAGAAACGCGAGCGTCAGGCGGTCTTCTTTCTCTTCGGCGAAGAAGAAGAAGGCCGCGAGAAAGAGCAGCACGCAGACCAGAAGGAACGCGTCCGGGAAGCGCAGGGCGAGGAACACGAGCGCGGCGACCAGGAGCAGCCCGGCGACCCACCGCGCCGGCCGGCCGAGGCCCCGTCCCGCGAGTCGGCTGCCGGCGGAAGAAATCCACCATCCGAGCGCCAGGAAGACGAAGAGGCCGAAGACGGTGAGCTGATCGACGCCCAGCGAGGAAGGCTCGAGGTTCTTTCCGATTCCCGGCCGGCCTCCCGCGCGGAACCAGAGGGGCAGGGCGAAGAGATAGGCCGACCCGGCGCCTACGAGAAGCCCCGCGCCCGCCCGGCCGAGACCCGCGAGCGTCACTCCCGGCATCAGGGCGGCCGCGGCGGGGATGACGAGGACGAGCATCCCGGTGAGAACGGGCACGTCCCACGCGTTCGTGAGGGCCTGGCACGCCGCGACGAAACCCAGCAGCACCGCGCCCGAGAGCCGCCGGCCCCAGGACCCCGCCGGGAGGGCGTGGAGCCGGACGTAGTGGAGAGCGGCCGCGGCGAAGAAGAGAAAGACTGGAATCGCGAGAACGTGGGCGTGGAGGTCCGCGAAGACGAGACTCCAGAACGGGTATTCGTTGATCGTGTCGCGGATGACCCGCGAGGTCGCCCAGAAGTAGTCCCAGTCGAGGGGGCGCTTGCGCTCCAGCCATTCGCGCAGGCCCGAGAGATTGCCGAGGAGCAGCGTGAGCACGGCCCCGGCGATGCCCGCGCGAAGGCGGCCGCCCCAGTTGCGCGCCAGCGAGAACGCTCCCTGCAGGATCGTGCCGCCCAGCATGCCGAAGGCCAGGTTGAACGTGAAGCGCGTGGAGAGGTTCGTCAGAAACGTCAGGAAGACGACCATCTCCTGGCCGAACGTGTAGTAGCCGAGCGGAGCTCCCGCCAGCCACGGATCGGACGGCGGCAGGGAGCGCGTGCGCGCGAGGATGTTCAGGATCGAGAAGTCCATCGGCTTCTCGCCCCAGAAGATCTCGGGGTTGAGGGCGCGGATGCCGAGAAAGAGGACGAAGCCCGCGGCAAACACGAGCTCGCTCTGGAGGAGCGCGCGGCGGTTCTCGCGCACGAAGCGGAGGAGGTCGTGGCGGTTCCGCAGGAAGGTCCAGGCGGATGCGGCCGCGAGAAGCAGGAGGCAGACGAGGGCCGCCCGACGTCCGTTGGCCAGGACGCGGAACGTCACTGCGAGGGTCAGCAGATACGTGACGATCACGAGCCCGAAGATCCGGGCGAATCCGAAGCCGCGGTCGGCGAACCGCGGGAAGGCCGCGAAGCAGAGCGGCGCGCCGAGCAGCCCGACGAGGGCGAGGCCGAGATACCAGACGGCCGCGGCGCCGAAGGAGCGGCCCACGGGCTCGCCCGGCTCGGCGTACGAAGGCGCCGGAGTTTCGGGCCGCGCGCTCCGATCGGGACGCACCGGCGCGCTGACGCGGCGCAGGGCCCGCGGCCAGCGCTCCCAGTCGTGCATGGTCGGCGGGGTCTGGGGAATGGCGGCCGAGAGCAGAGCGCGGGCCTTCGCGGGCGAAAACTCCGGGGTCTTCTGGAAGAGCAGGACGCGCGGATGGTCGTAGACGGTGAACTGCTCCTCGGCACGGTCGTCGGGAAAACGCAGCGGGCCGAGGGACGGGTAGGACGTGAAGTCGGCCGCCCGCCGGAAGCCGAGCTCACCGTCGAACAGAGCCCGGTAGTAGGCGATCGACATCGGAAAGACGACCGGCACGCGCGTGACGTTCATGTAGACGCGGCCGGAGGTCACGGCCACCCAATCGGCCTGCGTCAGGGCTGTGACGACGGCCTCCACCTTCTCGGGGGAATCCGGGTCGAAGAGGGGCAGCGAAGGCCCGGCATAACGCGCCGGGTCGTAGTTGGGCATCGGCATCGGCAGGCCGTCGTCCCAGCTCTCGTTGGCGAAGGCTTTCGGCGGCGGCACATGCGAGTAGATCCACCGGGTCGCCTCCACGCGCGTGTTCGGGCGGCGGTAGATCGACGTGAAGGCCACCGCCCAGAGGAACGTCGCGGCGAGAACGACGAGCGCGCAGATTCGGGCGAAGCGCGCGCGGCCGGGAGTCCGCGAGCGCGACAGCCACGAGGAGAATGCGACGCCGGTCAGCACGGCCAGGGCGGGGTACGCCGGGTAGAAGTACCGGATCGACTTCACGAGCGTCAGGCCGTGGTATCCGAAGAGAAAGAGGACGTAGAGGCTCAGCGGAGCGAGGACGAACTGCCGGCGGCGGAGGATGGCGCCGAACGACCAGAGGAGGGCGGCGATCGCCGCGAGGCCGAATGCCACGCCCGCTCCCCAGAGGACGAAGTTCTCGACGGGGAAAAAGAGCGTGCGGCCCGCCCACTGGAGGGCCGGCGGGAACCCGGCGACCGAGCTCGACAAGAGCTTGAGCTTCCTCAGGTCGTCGATCCAGCGCGGGTCGAGGCGGAAGGAGAGGGGGCTCGGCCCGAGGAAGACGTGCGGCAAGAAGATCCGGACGGTCACCGCGGCCGAGGCGAGCAGGAGAAGGCCGCGGGGAATCGCGGCGAAGATCTGCCCGACCATCCAGCCGCGGGCCCGCCCGCGTGCGAGCGCCCGAACGAGCAGGGCGATGCCGACCGGCGCGAAGAGCGCGAGAGCCGTGATCTTGCACGCCGCGGCCAGGCCGATCGCCGCTCCCGTCAGGGCATCGCCGGCGAGGCCCGAACGGTCCTGGGCAATCCGGACCGCCCCGAGGAGCGCCGCGGCGGTGAAGGCCGTCAGGACGGCATCGACGGCCCAGAAGTGGGAGAGCTGGATGCCCAGCGCGCAGAAGGCCGAGAGCCCCGCGGCGAAGAGCGCGGCGCGGCGGTGCGTGAAGCGGCGGGTGATCCGGTAGACGAGCCACACGGTGACGAGGTCGAAGAAGCCCGAGAGCGCGCGGCCGACCAGGTGCGTCTCGCCGTAGCCCTTCTTCCCGAACAGCGGCGCCACCGCCTTGGCCATGACCATGGGCAGCGTCCCGTAGACGAAGGAGCCCTCGCCGCGGTTGTAGGGGTTGAGCGTCGAGCGTTTGGAATCGAAGTAGGCGCCGGGCTCCTTCGGGAAGGCCAGCTTCTCCTCGACCATCGAGATGAAGCGCTCGTCGGGATGGAGGTGATGGCCTTCGTCCCAGTTCAGGCCCTGAAACCGGAAGAGGCCTCCGAGCAGGAGGATTCCGAGAAGGATCGCGCGCGCGCGCCGTCGGGGAAGCCGGGTCACGCGATCTGCAGGCCCTTCTTGGTGAGGAAGCGCGCGATCTCTTCACGGTTCCCCTGGATCCAGGCGAGCAGGCGGTCCACGCCCTGCTCCGGCGAAACGCGGGGCTTCCAGTCGAGCTCGCGCATGGCGCGGTCCACGTTGCAGTAGAAGACGGGCTGGTCGCCCAGACGCGTGGGCGCCTTGGCGACCGGGATCGGCCGCTTCAGGCGCGTCTCGAGCATGCCCATGAGCTCCTTGAGCGACAGCCGGTACCCCGGGCCGCCTCCGACGTTGTAGGCCCGTCCGGAGACCGTGTCCCGCTTCTGCGCCGCAGCGAGATAGAGCGCCACGAGGTCGTCGACCCAGAGGAGGTCGCGGACCTGCAGCCCGTCGCCGTAAAACGTGATCGGCAGGCCGAACACCGCCGCGAGCGCGAACCACGCCACCCAGCCCTGGTCCTCCTCGCCGAACTGCCGCGGACCGTAGATGCAGGACTGCCGCATGGCCACGGTGGGAAGGCCGAAGCTGCGGTGGTAGTCGATCACGTACTGATCGGCCGCGCCCTTGGAGCAGCCGTAAGGCGATTCGAACGACAGGGGCTCCGTCTCCGAGACTCCGGTCGGGAGGTTCTGGAAGTCCCAGCGGCCGTCGCGGACGGTCTCTCCCATGCTCAGGTGCCCGTAGACCTTGTTGGTCGAGGCGTAGATCAGAAGCGGCGCCCGTTCGGGGGCGCCGGCGTGCCGGCGGCGAAGCTCCTCGAGGAGCCGGAACGTGCCGAGCGCGTTGATCTCATAGTCGGTCACCGGGTCGACGATCGAGGTCGTCACGGCGACCTGTCCGGCGAGATGAAGGACCACGTCGAAATCCGGAGCGAGAGCGTCCCGCAGGGCACCGGCGTCGCGGACGTCACCCTCGATGAAGCGGACGGCGGGATGCAGGCTCTCGAGCCATGCGCGGTTGAACCGCGAAGCTGCGCGGACGAAGCTGTCGAAGACGACCACGTCGTGGCCGAGCTCGCGCAGCCGCGCCGCCGCGTTCGAGCCGATGAAGCCGGCTCCGCCGGTAATCAGGAATCGCATGTCGGCTGTGGTTACCCTAAGCCCTTCATTTTACAGGAGGATCGGGGCGCCGCGCGCAGACGAACGCGATGCATGAGCCCGCTCCGGGCTCGGGCTCGCCCGTATAGCGTGAGAGGCGTCGCACCCAGAACGCGTTGTCCATGAGCGCGGGAACCGGGACCCAGCGGCCGGTCAGCTTGCGCGCGGCGAGGTGGGGCAGGCTGACGTAGTGGCTTCGGTGGAAGGCGCGCGCCGCCGCCGGGGAGAGGTAGTAGCGCCACCGCCGGACCTCGAGTCCGACCCGCTCGAACCGCTCTTTCCAGACCGGCGGCGAATCGAAACGGTAGTGAACCGACTTCCGATTGAACCAGTCGAGGTACGCGCGGTGCGCTCGCGCCAGGCCCAGACGGCTCCATGCGCGGGCGCTCGTCAGAAACTCGCTGAAGTTCTCGCCCACGACCGTGCACGCGAACGTGCCTCCCGGCCGGAGCACGCGGGCAATCTCGGCGACCGTCCTGTCGATGTCGGGGATGTGCTCGAACACGCAGTTGGAGACGACCGACCCGAAGTACGACCGCGGGAAGGGCATCGCGCCCGAGTCGGCGGAGACGAGCAGCCGATACACGCCGCGGGGCCCGGCTTCGGAGAGGTCCCCGAGCCCCGGATCCAGGCCGACGTCGGCGCCGTCCGGAAAGATGACGGACCCGAAGTGGCCGTCGCCGCAGCCGATGTCGAGAATCGGGCGGGGAAAGGGGACTTCCGCGAGGATCCGCGCTTCGAGCGTGCGCATGATGACGCGGTGGAGCGGCATCTCGCGCAGGTGGGCGCGGAGCATGCTTTCGGCGCGGTCGGCCTCGGTCATCGGGAGCCTCCCGCGAGCGAGCGATAGGTGGCCTCGTAGAAGTCGAGCGTCTTCTCGGGCGGAAAGATCGCGCGTATCTCGGCCGCGTCTTTGCGGTACCGCTCGGGCGCCTCGAGGACGCGGATGAGCTGCCGCGCGAGATCGGTGGCGTCGCCGATGCGGGCGATCTCGCCCATCCCCGTGAGCCGGGCCGGCTGACGCACGCCGGGAAGGTCGGAGGCGACGACCGGCACGCCCGAGAGCATCGCCTCCACCTGGACGAGGCCGAAGGACTCGGTGGCATTGATCGACGGCAACGCGAGCACGTCGGAGACAGCGAAGAGGTCCGCGATCTCCGCCGGCGGAACGATGCCTGGCGCGAGGACGCCCGACGCCGGATCGGCCGCCAGGGGAGCGACGCGCTCCCAGACCGTCTCCCCGGCGACCTGCTTCGCACCCGCGAGCAGGAGGATCGCTTCCGGAAACCGCCGCCGGACCTCCGCGAAAGCCGTCAGCAGATGCGGCAGCCCCTTCTCCTCGGCGAAGCGGCCGAGAAAGAGGATGACGGGCTTCCCGCGGATGCCGTAGCGCTTCCGGGCCTCGGCTGCGCCGCGTCCCGTCCTCGGCGGATCCGTCACCGGCGGCAGGATCCAGCCCACCTTCTCGAGGCGGTCGGCGAGCGGGGCCGTGTGCCGCGCGTAGTCCTCGGTGTACGTGATCACGCGGTCGGCGCGGTCGAGCGCGAAGTTCTGGGAGGCCTGCGCGAGCATCCGCACGAGCGCCGGCCCGCCGGAGGCCGGGAGCTGCAGGTCGCAGTGATAGGTGATCACGATCGGCACGCGAAGCGAAGCGGCCAGAAGCGAGAGCGGGATCGCGTTGGCGGCGGGCGAGTGGAGGTGGAGGACGTCGGAACGCGGAAGCTCCGCCAGAGCGCGGGCCAGGATCGCCGGGGCCACGAGAGCCTTTCCGACCTGCGCGAGCACCGGGGCACGCACGATCCGGACGCCATTCTCCCGGCTCTCGAGGGGGAGCTCGGGGAGGTGACGGTTGGTGAGGACGCTGACGGTGTGGCCCCGCCGCGCCAACGCTTCGGAGAGATGCTCGACGTAGATCGTCAGCCCCGACACGTTCGGCCGGTAGTAGTCGATCGCCATCAGGATCCTCATTCGGGGCGCGTGACGGCGTAGATCGTCGTGTCACCCGTCAGGACGGGGGTGAGGAAGGGAAACGTCCCCACGACGTCGGCGTTCGGATACGTCCGGCGCTCCATGTCGCCCACGACGACGTGCGTGACGCGGTACTTGCCGAGCGTGTCCCAGGCGACGCGCGGGTCCCCCGCCGTGTAGAAGTGGCGGATCCGGTTGAGCCGCTCCTGCACCTCCGTGTCGTTGTTGCGCCAGAGCAGCTCGTGATTGGCCCAACCGAGCACGGTCGGCACGCCGCTGTGCGAGGAGATGCGCGCGTACTCGGTGTAGGGATCGCCGGACGCCTCGAGAATCGTCGAGCCGACGGGGGCGTTCTTCAGGAACCAGTCGACCGCCGCGGCATCGCCGGCGCTGCGCTTCGCGAGCGGTCCCCGGGCATCGAGCGAGAGCGGGCCGTCCTTCTGCCGGATTCGGGAGATCGTGACGTTCAACGGCCAGGCGAGCGCGAGGACGCCCAGGGCGGAGAGCCCGAGCCGCCAGAGGCCGCGCTGGCGCGCGGGAGCCGCGTCCCACGCGCGGCCCGCGAACACGGCGCCGCCGATCGCGAGCAGCGGCCAGGCCTGGTGGTAGTACTTGAAGATCGTGTTCATCCGCTGCAGCTCCACGCCGTACGTGTCCCGGTGATACACGACCTCGCAGCCCGCGATCACCGCGAGGCCGAGCAGAACGAGGAGCCCGGCGAAGACGCCGTCGGGATCGGCCGTCTCGGCGCGCAGGCTCCGCCAGGTGGAGCGGGCCGCGAGGAAGAGCAGGAAGAGCAGGATCGGCATCGCCGGCCTCTTCAGGAGGAAGCCCGTGGCGAGCGACACGCTGGCGGCCACCGTCAGGATCAGGTGGCGCCGCCGTCGGGCGGCTTCCGTGTCTTCGGGCCCCGCGGCCGAGGCCCGCGGCCAGAGGGCGGCGCCGCACAGCGCGAAGAGGATGCCCCAGACGCCGAGGTGCTCGATCGCCCCGGAGAACATCGTGGCAAGGCCGAGGCCCCGGTTCTCGAGCTGGAAGGACGCCGTGTAGAGGTAGAAGAGGGCGAGCGAAAGCACGAATACGCCCGCGCCGAGGAGGACTCCGGAGACGGCCTGCGGGAATCGGGGAAGTCGTTCGCCCCGGGTGAACCAGAGGGCGCCCGACACGACGAGCAGGACGCCCATCACCGGCAGGTTCCAGAAGTTCGCCGCGCGCGCCGTGCCGCAGACGAGAGCCACGAGCAGCACCCACAGCCAGGCGCGGCGTGCCTGCGGCCGTCCAGCCTCGACCCAGCGGTGCGCGACCACGAAGGCCGCGATGAAGTAGGGAAAGGCGATGAGGTGCGGGTGCAGGTCCGCATGAAAGAAGGTGAAGAAAGGAAATTCGTTGATCGTCTTGTGCTGCTCCGGGCCGATGACGCGCGACGCGGGCCAGTAATCGAAAGCGGTCGAGATGGGTTTCGCCCAGGCATGGAAGGCGCCCGCGAGATTGCCGGCGAAGACGGTCAGGCCGCCGGCGCCCAGCCCGACGCGGAGATTGCCGCGCGAGAGCCGCAGCCCGAGGCAGGCCGCCGACACGAACGAAAAGCCGGCGAACGACGCGAGCGCGAGGTTGTACGCGGTCAGCGGCGCGACTCCCGAGAGCTTGGCCTGCGCCGCGGCGAGCAGGTACCCCCAGTAGTAGTAGTTGATCGTCGAACCCGAAAGCCAGGTGTCCGCGGGCGGCATGGCGGAGTAGCGGGCCAGGGAGTTCACGAACGCAAGGTCCATGAACTTTTCGGCGCCGACGATGGCCGGTCCGACGGCCCGAAGGACGATGAAGACGCCGGCCGAGGCCCAGAAGAGGATCGCCGCGAGCTTCTCCTCGTCTCCCCAGATCGGCTCGCGGATCGCCGTCTCATCGGCGCTGCGGCGGCGGGCGAGCCACCCGACGGCGGCCACGGCCAGGACGACCGCGAGGAGTGTGACCCGGCGGAAGCCCGGAGGATTCAGCAGGAGCGAGACCACCCAGCCCAGATACGCGACGATCGCGAGGCCCAGGGGTCGCGAGAGCAGGGCGGCGTCCCGGCGGTTGCCGAAGTACGCGCGCAGCATCGGGAGGACGGCGAGGCCCAGAATCTCCGTCGTCAGGGCCCAGGCCAGAATGTCCCGCATGCCGTGAGAAGCATTGTAGACGAGCCGCGCGGGCGCGCCGCTTGCACGGCGGAGATGGCGTGACTGCAAACATACGCCCCGCGAGCTCGAACGGCGGCCGTGCGTGACCGCGGAGAGGCGCCCGGCGACCCGGATTCCCTTCCACATCCGGCCGATGCTCGCGACGCTCGTCGACGAGCCGTTCCACCGGCCGGGCTGGGTCTACGAGGAGAAGTACGACGGCTACCGGATCCTTGCGTACAAGGAAGGCGGCGCGACGCGCCTGTTCTCGCGAAACGACATCGATCGGACTGCGACATTTGCGGAGATCGCGAAGGCGATCGGCCGGCTGCGCGACCGGACGCTGCTTCTCGACGGAGAGGCGGTGGCGTTCGACAAGCATCGGGTCTCGCGGTTCCAACTGATTCAGCGCGGCTCGGCCCGGCACGTCTTCGCCGTGTTCGATTGTCTTTACAGAAACGGCCGCGACCTGCGGCAGGAGCCGCTCGACGTGCGCCGCGCGGAGCTCGAGAAGGCCGTCGGAGGCGCTGAGGCCGGCATCCTCCTGTCCCGCCGCCTCGCGGCCAACGGGCTCTCGGCCTACCGGATCGCACGGCGCCGTGGCTTCGAGGGCATCGTTGCCAAGGACGCGTCGTCGCCCTACGAAGAACGCCGGGGGTTCAAGTGGCTCAAGGTCAAGGTGCATCAGGAAGAGGAGCTCGTCGTGGGCGGCTTCACCGCGCCGCGCGGAGCGCGCGAGCACCTCGGGGCGCTGCTTCTCGGAGCCTACCGGGGTCGGGACCTCCACTTCGTCGGGAAGGTCGGAACGGGGTTTTCGGGAGCGACGCTCGAGTCGCTTTCCAAAAAGCTCCGTCCCTTGATCCGTGCCCGCCCGCCGTTCGTCGATCCGCCCCGCGAGAAGGACGCGACGTGGCTTTTGCCGAAGCTCGTGGCCCAGATCGCCTTCCAGGAATGGACGGCCGATGCGAAGCTGCGCCAGCCCGTCTTCCTCGGGTTGCGCGACGACAAGAGCCCGCGCGAGGCGAGGCTTCCCAGGCTCCCATGAGCGCCCGGCCCAAGAGCCTCCCCGTCACGATCACGCACCCGGAGCGCGTCCTGTTCCCCGGCGACGGCTACACGAAAATGGACCTCGCGGTCTTCTACGACCGCGTCTTTCCGAAGCTCCGGCCGTGGGTCAACGGGCGCCTGCTCTCGCTCGAGCGCTGCCCGCAAGGCATTCGCGGAGAGTGCTTCTACCAGAAGGAGGCTCCCCGCGGGCTTCCGCCGAAGACGCCCACGAAAGCCATCCAGCACGAGAAGGGGGTCACCAACTACGTCGTCGGCGGGCGGCGCGAGACGCAGCTCGCCCTCGCGAACTTCGGTTGCATTGCCGTGCACGTCTGGGGGAGCCGCGCGGACGCGCCGCGGAAGCCCGACTGGGTCTGTTTCGACCTCGATCCGGGAAAGGGCGGATTTCCGGCGGCGATCGCCGCGGCGCTCCGGGTCCGCGAGGCGCTCGAGGCGCTCCGCCTGACCTCCTGGGTCAAGACGTCCGGCGGAAAGGGGCTCCACGTGTTCGTCCCGATCCGGAGGGGGCCCGACGCCGACGAGGTCCACGGGTTTGCGCGAGCGCTCGGCGGCCTTCTCGCGCAGGCGTATCCGAAGGAGCTGACCGACGAGACCCGCATCGCGAGCCGGCGCGGCCGTCTCTATCTCGACGCGGCGCGCAACGGCTTCGCCCAGACGGTCGTCACGCCGTACTCGGTGCGTGCGCGGCCGCACGCTCTCGTCTCGACACCCCTCGACTGGTCGGAGGTGCGTTCGTCGCTCGATCCCGCGAAGTTCCACCTCGGCAACTTCGAGCGCCGCCTCAAACAGGGCGATCCGTGGGAAGGGTTCTGGCGGGGGCGTCAGGCGCTTCCGCGGCTGCGCCCCGAGTCCGTCCGGATGTAGATCGTCTTCTCCACGGTCGCGTGCACGGCGCCGTCCGCATCGGCGAGCTCCACGACGTAGACACGGTCGATCGACGGAGCCGTTTGGAGAAGCCTCCGGATCTCCAGGAGCTCGCCCTCGTCGAGGACGAACCGCGCATATAGGGTCGAACGGCCGGGCTTCTGGAACCGGATCGTCGCGGCCTTGTCCCAGACGGTGTAGGCCGGACCAAGGTTCCGGATGAGCATGATCATGTACATCGGGTCGGCCGCGGCGTAGAGGCTCCCCCCGAAGATGGTCCCGACGTAGTTGCGCGTGCGCCAGGAGAGGGGGAGGCGAACCCGCACCTCGCGCCAGTCGTCCGCGATGTAGGTGACGCGGGCGCCCGTTCCGCGCCAGGCCGGAAAGAGGTTGAAGCCCCACCTCGTGATCCGCGTGCGCCAGGACTCGGGCATGCCGAATGCTAAACTTTCGCGCTCGGATCATGCCCATGGACGCCTACGAGCCCGGATATGCGCGGCTGCTCGCCTCGGGAGAGCTCGAGGAGCGGGTGGAGCGGCTCTACGCGCTTCTCAGGGCCTGCACGGTCTGTCCGCGCGACTGCGGCAACGACCGCCTGGCGGGTGTTCTCGCTTCCTGCGCCTCGGCTGAGCGGCCGATCGTCTCGTCCCATACGCCGCACTTCGGCGAGGAGCCCTGCCTGTCGGGGACGAAGGGGGCCGGCAATATCTTCTTCGGCAACTGCAACCTGCGCTGCGTGTACTGCCAGAACTTTCAAATCAGCCAGGACTACACGGTCCAGAAGACCAACGAGGTCTCCGTCGAACGGCTGGCGGAGATGGCCCTGGAGCTCCAGGCCCGCGGCTGTCACAACATCGGCTTCGTCTCGCCGACGCACTTCGCTCCCCAGATGGCGAAGGCGGTGCTGCTCGCCGCACGCGAGGGCCTCTCTCTCCCGATCGTCTACAACACCAACGCCTACGACTCGGTCGAGGTCCTGCGGCTGCTCGAAGGCATCGTCGACGTCTACCTCCCGGACTTCAAGTACGCGGACTCGGAGGCGGGCGCGCTCTACTCCAAGGTGCCCGACTATGCGCGGCATGCGCGCGCGGCCCTCATCGAGATGTACCGGCAGAAGGGGGGCCGCCTCGAGATGGGCGAGGATGGCCTCTTGAAGAGCGGGCTGCTCGTGCGCCTGCTCGTTCTTCCCAACGGCGTCGCGGGTGTCTCGGAGTCGCTGGCCTGGATCGCCGAAACGCTCTCGCCCTCCGTCGCGATCTCGCTCATGGCCCAGTACTACCCGATCCACCGGGCCGCCTCGAACGAGAAGTACCGCGCGCTCGACCGCTCGATCACCGCGGCCGAGTGGCGCGAGGCGCTCGACGCGCTCGAGGCGAACGGTTTCTCGCATGGCTTCGAGCAGGAGCTCGAGACGTCGGCGAAGTACTACCGTCCCGACTTCTCAGACAGAGAGAAGCCCTTCAGGGACATTCGCGATTTCGCATCGAGAGCTGACAGCGACAGCCGACAGCTCAGCTGATCGGAATTTGACCGGCCGGACAGTGTCCGGTTTCCGCGCAACGCACTCCGATCACACCCACGTCCCCGAACCGGTCGACACGGAGGGAGTCCGCGTGCGAAACTAGACGCAGGGAACGGGGAGTCGAGGGGATCGCGTGCGGGCCGGGGCCGGGTGCCCCGGCCTTTTTGCATCGGCTCTCAGAGCGGCCGACAGGCGTTGACGATCGCGCGCGTGTAATCGTCGGCGATCGTCAGGGTCGTCCAGGCGAGAGTCCGGCCGTCGGATCGAAGCTCCAGCCGGTAGTCCCCCGCCGCCCACAGGAACCGTTCCGTCGACACCGTCTCCGTCAGGTCGACCGGCTTTTCGGAAGGCGGCACACGGGCGAGGATCAACTCTTTGCCGTCGGGCGCGACGGCGACGACGTCGCCCCCCTTACCGGTAAGCGTGCCCAGGTGCGCGGTGACGGTCAGGCTCTCGACGCTCTGGGCGAGCTGCCACCGCGCCTCGCGCGACTGGCCGCCCGAGACGTGCGCCCACAGGATGTCGTACTCGGGCTCGATGCGGGCTTTGGAGACGGTCCCGAGCGTCGTCGCGATCTGGACCCGCGTCGCCACGGGATTGCCTTCCATCAGCGCGGGGTCGAAGATCGACTCCTCGATCGACTTCTGGCCGAAGGGGGCGAGGCCTTCCACGCGCGCACGAACGACACGCACGCCCGAGACCCGGCCGTCGATTCCGATGACGGCCTCGTCGACGACGATCCCCCCGAGCCGCGTCGCGGTGTAGGACGCAGGCAGCGTGACGAACGCCGTCGTCAGACGGCGCGGCGGCGTGATCCCCTCGCAGGCTGCGGGGGCTGATTGCGCCGTCGCGCTCGCGGCCAGGGCGCCGAGGAGAACCGCGCCGAGCGCGGCCGCCAGTCGCGGAGCGAACGTCACAGCACGGGAAGCGCGAAGGGAAAGGTCAGCGGGTCCTTCGCGAGCCAGAACTGGCCGCCTCCGGCGTTGCTTCCGTCGACGGAGAAACGCAGGATCCAGACTCCGTCCTCCCAGTCCGTTCCGATCTGCGCGACGGCGGGGAAGGTCACCTCGGTCGCGAGAGCAGGGATCGCGACCGGCGGCTGAAAGAGCGGTACCTTCCGGCCGGAGGGCGAGACCGCCTCGACCTTCACAGTCATCGTGCGCGGCTGCTCGGAGGGGGGGACGTCGAGCAGGACCTCGGCGCGGAATGCGGCGTCCTTCCCCTTCCAGAGCGGGAAGCCGTCCGGGCCGGTCTTCGCCCCCGAAGCGTCGGCGGGGAAGACGGCGAGGTCGCCCAGAATCGGTCGCGGAATCCGCCCGCGGCCTCCGCCCGTCATGCGGAAGCGCACGCCCGCGTTGAGCGGGCTCTCGATGGGCTTCCCATCGCGCATGGCCGGGGAGAACTTCCACAGGCGCACCGAGTCCATCGCCGGTGCGATGAACTCCTTGCCCGTCGCGGCGACGACGTGGAGGTCCGAGACGTTGCCCTCCTTGTCGATCCGGCCGATCAGCAGGACGTTGCCCTGGATGTCCTTCTTGTCGGGGTCCTCCGGGTAGATCGCGGAAATGAACTTGGTGCGCGTGGCCCCCCGGTTCTGGGCAAACGCGGCGGCGGCGGCGAGAAGCGCGCAGGCGAGGATGGAGAGGATCCGGAGGCTCCGATGGGACATGCTGTCTCCTCAGGCCGCCGGGCTCGCCGGAGCGAGCGCGCGGCGCGCGTGGTACGAAGAACGGACGAGCGGGCCGGACTCCACTCGAAAAAAGCCCATGGCCTCGGCGCGCTCGCGGATGGCCGCGAACTCGTCCGGCGTGTAGTAGCGCTCGACCGGCAGCCGGCGCTCGTAGGGCTGGAGATACTGCCCGACCGTCGCGATGTCGCAGCCCGAGGCATGAAGCTCCGAGAGCGTCGCCAGCAGCTCGTCCAGGGATTCCCCCAGCCCGACCATCAGGCCGGATTTGGTGCGCAAGGGCAGCGCCCGTTCGTCGCGCCAGGTCCGCGCGCGGGAGAGCAGCTCGAGCGACTGCGCGTACTTCGCGTCGGGGCGCACCCGCCGATAGAGTCGGGGCACCGTCTCGACGTTGTGGTTCAGGATCTCGGGCTTCGCGTCGAGCACCGTTTCGAGGGCCGACCAGTTCCCCTGGAAGTCGGGGATCAGAACTTCCACCGTGCACCCGGGGTTGCGTTCCCGGATGGACCGGATCGTCTCGGCGAAGTGGGCCGCGCCGCCGTCGGGGAGGTCGTCGCGGTTGACCGAGGTGACGACCGCGTGCGACAGGCCGAGCTCCCGGGCCGCCTCGGCCACGCGCCCCGGCTCGCCGGGGTCGAGGCTTCCGGGCCGGCCCTTGCCGACGGCGCAGAAGCCGCAATGGCGCGTGCAGATGTCGCCCATCAGCATGAAGGTCGCCGTCCGCTCCCGCGCCCAGCACTCGTGGATGTTGGGGCAGCGGGCCTCCTCGCACACCGTCACGAGCGAGAGGCGGCGCATCATGGCGCGCACCTCCTCGTATTCGCCGGTCGTGTTGAGGCGGACCTTGAGCCACTCCGGCCGCTCGAGCCGGGAGGGGCGCGAGGGCGGGGCAGGCGCGAGGACGGGCAGCTCCAAAGGGCCGTTCACGCCGGGATTATCTCCCGTCCGAAGACGTCCGAAAAATGCGAGCGGATGGGCTCGAGCAACTCCGAGAGCACGACCGGGCGGCCCACGAGGCGTTCCATCGTGGTGACGCCGCCGTCCGTGATCCCGCAGGGAACGATCCCGCCGAAAAACGGCAGCGGCTCGTTCGTCACGTTGAGGGCGAACCCGTGGGTCGTGACCCAGCGCGCGATGTGGATGCCGATGGCTGCGATCTTGTCGTTGCCGACCCAGACGGATGTGACCCGCTCCCGGATGGGCGAGCGTTCGGCGCGGATGCCGAAACCGCCGAGCGTGCGGATGAGGACCTCCTCGAGGTCCCGGACGTAGCGCTTCACGTCCTTGCGGTCCGGCGCGAGGTTGAGGATCGGATAGCCCACGAGCTGGCCGGGGCCGTGGTACGTGACCTTGCCTCCGCGGTCGCACTCGCGGACGACGACGCCGAGCTCGCGGCAGCGTTCGGGCGTGAACAGGATGTCCTCCGCCGTGGCGTTGCGACCGAGCGTGAAGACCGGCTCGTGCTCCAGAAGGAAAAGGGACTCATCCCCGGAGGCCGCCCGCTTCGCCGCCTCGCCCTGCGCGGCGAGGGCGTCGTCGTACGACACGCGCCCGAGCCAGTGGGCGCGGAGCGTGCGGGTCGCGGGCGCCACGATCGCCTCCATGCGGACAGTCTAATGTCCGAGAAGGAGGATGTCCTGAGCCGTCAGGCGATCGCGTCCGGGGTAATAGCCCTCGGAGTGCCACTGCAGGCGCAGGCCGGCCTCCTCGAGCATCGCGAGGAACCGCGTCTTCTCCCATGCCACGGCCGCCGTCGGCCGCGCGCGCCATCGGACGCGCAAGCCGTCCGCCACCGGGAGCGGGAAGGCCGTTTCCACTCCGGAGGCGCCCGCCTCGTAGAGGAACGCCGTGACGACCGCGGGCTTTCCCGGGCGGAGCACGCGCCGCGTCTCGGCGAGATAGCGCCGCGCGTCGGCCTCGAGCAGGTGCGTGAATACGGACTTGGCGAGGACGAGGTCCGCTTCGCCGCTCGCGATCGGAAAGCGGTAGCCCGCCGCCGGGGGCCCGGATTGGGACCCGTAGGGCGAGGCCACCGGCGCGAGCTCGAAAGCGGCTCTCGGCTCGTCCGCCCAGCGCCGCCGGCACCAGGCGATGGAGGCCGCGTGCACATCGAACCCGACGTAGCGTCCCTCCGCCGGCAGGCGGCGCAGGAGCTCTTCGACCATCGCGCCGGCGCCGCATCCGACGTCGAGGACCAGACGCGCGTCGCGCGCGAGATCGAGGCGATCCAGGAACGCTCCGGTCTCTCGCGCCGCGCTCTCGAACGCCGTGACGGAGCCGGTATGGCGGCGCAGCCAGAGCGGCGGAAGCTCGCGGCGCCCGGTGGCTTTCCGCCAGGCGCGGTCGAGCGGACTCGCGAGCCGCAACCCGAGCGTGCGGACCGATCGCAGCGCGTCGCCGATCATCGGCGTCCCAGAGCGCCCGGCGCCGCGAAGAGGAGCAGCACGGGATCCCAGGAGGCGATCCGGTAGCGCCACACGACGATGAAGAGAACGTGCGCGAGCATGGTCACGGCGAGATAGGTCAGCGCGAAGGCGCGCACGCCTCCCGGCGCTCTCGCGAAGCCGCGAACCGCGAACACCGCGACGAGGACGTTGACTGACCCGACGACCCACAGGACCCACGGGGGCCAGAACAGCGGGCTCGGATACGGCCGGAGCCAGTCCCAGGCCTTGCGCCCGAGCAGGCGGGCCCAGCCGCCGGGATCGCCTCGGCGCTCTTCGAACGTCTTCCGGACGAAGTGTCGGGACAACGCCGCCGGCGAGCCTCCGCTCGCCTCGTCGATCCGCCTCGTCTCGCGCTCGAGATCGGAGAACGCCGCGGTCACCCAGGTCCGGTACTCCGGGAGCGACTCGACCTCGTAGAAACGGACCATCCAGTCGGAGTTGCCCTGGTAGAAGGCGCTGCCGGCGGCGTCGTTGACCGGCACGAGCTCGCGAAAGACCAGGGCGTTGCGGAGCGTCCAGGGCAGCAGGGTCAGAAAGAGCCCCAGGACCGCCGAGGCCGCCACCTGCCCGCGGACGCGCCACGGCCAGCGCCGGTCGAAGAGGGGAGCCGCGACGAGCGGCGCGAGCGCGAGAGCAGAGGGGCGAGTGAGGGCGGCGAGCGCGAGTCCCGCCCCGGCCGCGATGGCGAGATTCGAGGACGGCCGATCAGCGGCGACGAGCAGGAGGTACGCCGAGCACAGCAGGAGCAGGACGAACAGCGGCTCGCTCTGGACGTCGGTCGAGAGCATGACGAGGCCCGGGTGCAGCGCGCCGGCGATCCCGGTCGCCAGCGCGATCCTCCGGCTTCGAAAGATCCGGGCCGACAGCGCGGCGAGAACGAGGACGCCGAGGGCGCCGACGACCGCGTTGACCGCCTTTCCGGCCACGACCGACCGGGGATGGCCGAGCGTCGCCGCGGCCAGGAAGAACGGATAGCCGGGCGCCCGGAAGTAGTACGGCTCGGTGCGTTTCGGGTATCGGCCGGTTTCGACGAGCTCCGCCGCGGCCCGCCGGTAGGACTGCGCGTCGCCGAAGCGCGTGGTCGCGATCCCGAACCAGGCGATCGCGGCGACTCGCGCGGCGAGTGCGAGCAGGAAGAGCCCGGCGGCGGCTCGCCGGCCGAGCCGGGGGACCTCGAGATCCCTAACCGAGGTCGAACTCTCCCGTCTCGAGGGTCTTCTTGACGGCCGCCATGAACTGATCGGCGTCGGCGCCGTCGATCAGGCGATGATCGAAGGACAGCGCGAGATAGCCCGTCGTCCGGATGCCCAGCGCGTCCTGGCCGTTCTCGTCGTTAACCACCACGGGCCGCTTCTCGATCGTGCCGACACCGAGGATCGCGACCTGCGGCTGCGGGATGATCGGCGTCCCGAAGAGCGAGCCGAACACCCCCGGATTCGTCACGGTGAACGTGCCGCCCTGGATCTCCTCCGGCTTCAGGCGCTTGGTGCGGGCGCGCTCGGCCAGGTCCTGCGACGCGCGGGCCAGGCCGAGGATCGACTTCTCGTCGGCGTTCTTGATGATCGGAACGATGAGGCCCCAGTCGAGGGCCACGGCCATCCCGAGGTGCACGTCCTTGTGGTAGACGATGTTTTCCCCGTCGATCGACGCGTTGACCTGGGGAAACTGCGGAATCGACTGGATCACGGACCGGAAGATGAAGGGCAGGTACGTGAGCTTGACGCCGTTCTTCGCCAGGAAGTCGTCCTTGTGCTTCGCCCGCAGCCGCGCGATGTTCGTGTAGTCGACCGAGAAGACGGTGGTGACGTGCGCCGAGGTCCGCTTCGAGAGCATCATGTTCTCGGCGGTGATCCTCCGGATCTTGGACATCGCGACGACTTCATCCCGCTCGGTCACCGGGATCGCCGGGCGCGGCGCGGGCGCTTCCGCCGGCTCGGCCCGTCCGACCATCGGGCGCCTCGGCCGGCGCGGCCGAACCGCGGATGGGCGCCTGCGCGACCTTGCGGTTCTCGAGGTAGGAGAAGACGTCGTTCTTCGTGACGCGGTTGTGGATGCCGGTGCCCTCGATCTCGGAGATGTCGATCGCGTTTTCCTGCGCAATCTTGCGGACGAGGGGCGAGGACTTGCGGCGGATGCGCTCCTCGATCGACTCGACCTGGCCGCCGGCGCTCGGGGCAGGCTCGACACGCGGTGCGGGGGCCCTGACGGCCGGAGCCTCGGCGGACGGCGGTGGCGGGCGGAGCGGCCGCGGGCCGCGCGGGAGCGGGTGGGGCCGCCGGCGGAGCCGGCGCCGGCTTGACCGCCGTAGCCTCGGCGGAGGCGGTGGTCTTGGCCGAAGCGCCGTCGGCCTGAGCCGCCGGAGCAGGCGCCGCTGGCGGCTGGGCAGCGGGCTTGACCTCCGTAGCTTCGGCGGAGGCGGTGGCTGGTGCCGAGGCGGCTTGTTCGCCCGCTTCGCCGATCGTCCCGACGACCGTGTTGATCGCCACCGTCTGACCCTCGGCGACCTTGATCTCGAGGAGCGTTCCCGCGACCGGCGAGGGGATCTCGGCGTCGACCTTGTCGGTCGAGATCTCGAAGATCGGCTCGTCGCGCTTGATCGTGTCGCCGACTTTCTTGAGCCACTTGGTGATGGTGCCCTCGGCGATGGACTCGCCCATCTGGGGCATGATGACCGGCGTCGACATGATTGCTCCTCCCTCGCCTGACCTCGGGGCGGGGCCCGCCCCGCCCGATGGCGACCTCACGGGTCGCCGCGACGAATCACTCCACCGAAGAATAGCATCCGTTCGCCGGCAGCGAGCCGCCGTTGGCCGATTCGGGTGAGAGGCGCCCGGCGTCCTCGCGTACGTTGGAGTGGAGGAAAGACATGAACGAAATTTCGAGACCACCCTTCTCTCCCCGAGTCGTCGCCGGCTTCGTGCTGATCGCTCTCGGCGTCCTCTTCACGCTGGACAGCTTCAACGTCATCGACGCCGGCTCGCTCGGCGATTACTGGCCGGTCGTCCTGATCATTCCGGGCATCGTCAACATCTGCTGGCCGCGGAAGAACGCCGATCGTTTCTGGGGCGCGGTGCTCGCCAGCGTCGGGACCCTCCTGCTTCTACGCAACCTGGGAATCATCTGGGTCTCCTTCCGTCACATCTGGCCTGTGATCCTGGTCGCGCTCGGCATCTATCTGATCTGGAGAACGATGGACGTCCGGAAAGAAGGCGGCCCGCCGGGCGGCGCCGGCGGTGGAAGGCCGTTCGACGCCACGAGCTCGAACCTCGGCCCCGGCGAAGGGCTTCGCGGCCCGACGCCGACGGGAGTCGACCGGCTGAACGAGTTCGCGATGTTCGGCGGAGGCGACCGCATGATCCGTTCGTCGGCTTTCCGCGGAGGCAGCGTCACGGCGATCATGGGCGGCTTCGACATCGACCTGCGCGACGCCTTGATGGAAGGCGA
The DNA here is from genome assembly GCA_963782585.1 of uncultured Acidobacteriota bacterium. Taxonomy (GTDB): domain Bacteria; phylum Acidobacteriota; class Thermoanaerobaculia; order UBA5066; family Gp7-AA6; genus DAHUXD01. The sequence continues at coordinate 258,006 of CAWAKL010000001.1, read as the reverse complement.
CGCGGCCCGGATCGAGGTCTTCGTCGTGATGGGCGGCATCGACATGAAGGTGCCCGAGGGCTGGACCGTCGTTCTGGACGTGACGCCGTTCATGGGGGGCGCGGACTATCGTCCCGGGACGCGGCGCGCGCCGGCCGAGGGCCCGCCGAAAGTCCTCACGGTCTCGGGGTTCGTGTTCATGGGCGGAATCGACGTCAAGCACTGAGCCGCAACGCTGAGCACGGAGCCACGACGTCATGCACCCGATACTCGCAAGACCCGGCCGCCTGCTTCCGTATCTCGCGGCGTGCGCCCCGCTCGCGGCCATCGTGACGGCGCTCCTCGCCCGGCCCGGAGGCCTGTTTCTCGGCGAGGCCGTCGCGCTGGCGATTCCCCTGACGGTGGCCTACGCGTTCATGGGGCTCTCGCCCTGGTACGTGTGCCGCCAGTTTCCCCTGAAGAAGGCGCGGATCGTGCCTCTCGTCGTGGCGCACGCGCTGGCCGCCGCGCTCATCGCCGCGCTCTGGGTGGGTTTCGCGGCCGTCCTCGCCGCCGCGTACGGCGTGGCTCCGGCGTTCCAGGGACTGCCCGGCCGCTTTGCCGCCCAGGCGATCACGCTGCTGGCCGCGGGCTTCCTCCTCTACCTGCTGTCGGGGGCGCTGAACTACGTGCTCCTCGCGCTCCAGGCGGCGAGCGACGCCGAACGCAGAGAAGCCGAGCTCGAGATCCTGGCCCGCGAGGCCGAGCTCGCGGCCCTGCGCGCCCAGATCCGGCCGCATTTCCTCTTCAACAGTCTCAACTCGATCTCGGCCCTGGCCTCGACCGATCCGCCCAAGGCGCAGGAGATGTGCGTGCGTCTGGGCGACTTTCTGCGGAAGAGCCTCTCCGTCGGCGATCGCAAGACGATCTCCGTCGCCGAGGAGCTCGCCCTCTCGCGCGCCTACCTGCAGGTCGAGGCGCTGCGTTTCGGCGACCGGCTGCAGGTCGAGGAGGACCTCGACGAACGGGGCGACCTGTGCCAGCTGCCGCCGCTGCTCCTCCAGCCCCTCGTCGAGAACGCCGTGCGGCACGGCGTGGCGTCGCGGATCGAAGGCGGCAAGGTGCGCGTCAGCGTGGCCTGCTCGGCCGGACGGCTGCGGATCCTGATCGAGAACCCGTTCGACCCGGACGCGCCCTCGCGCCCCGGGACGGGAGTGGGGATCGCAAACGTCCGCCAGCGCCTCGCGGCCAAGTGGGGGCCCGACGGGCTCTTCGCGGCCAAGCGTCTCGCCGACCGGTTCCTCGTCGTCATCTCGGTCCCGGCGGAGGCGGGCGCGTGACGTCCGGAGCGGAGGCTCCGGCGTGAACAAAGAGCCCTCCGCGCTCGGCGTCCTCGTCGTCGACGACGAAGCGCCCGCGCGGAGCATCCTCCGCGAGCACCTCGAGAAGGTGCCCGGCGTGCGCGTGCTCGCCGACTGCGCGAACGGGATCGAGGCCCTGCGGGCCGCCGGGGAGCTCTCGCCCGACGTCGTCTTTCTCGACATCGAGATGCCGAAGCTCTCGGGGTTCGAGGTCCTCGAGCTGCTCGACCCGAAGATCGCGGCCGTCTTCGTCACGGCCTACGACGAATGGGCGGTCAAGGCCTTCGAGGTGCACGCCGTCGACTACGTGCTGAAGCCGTTCGAGGCGGCGAGGATCGCGGCGGCCGTCGAGCGGGCTCGCGAACGCCTGGCTTCCCGCGCGCCTCGGGACGCCGGGGCCCTGTCCGCGGCCGCCCGACCCGCGGGAACGTGGCTCGAGCGCGTGGTCGTGCGCGACGGCGCCCGCGTCCACATCATTCCGGTCGAGAAGCTGCTCGGGGCGCGGGCCCAGGACGACTACGTCGAGCTCTCGAGCGAAGGCAAGACGTACCTGAAGGCGCAGACGCTCGCGAGCCTCGCGGCCGGGCTCGATCCGAAGCGCTTCGTGCGCGTGCACCGTTCCCACCTCGTGCGCGTGGACGCGATCGCCCGGCTCGAGGCATATGCGAAGGGCAGCTATGTCGCGATCCTGGCCGACGGATCGCGCGTCCCGGTCAGCCGCGAGGGCCACGCCCGGCTGAAAACGCTCCTGGGCTGAAGAGCGGCCGCCCGAAGGTACACTGTGACCCGCTTGGGCTCGTCCCGCCGCTTCGCGTGGCTCGCCGTCGTCTTCGCCCTCGGTTGCGCGGGCGGGCCGCCGCCGCCGGGGCCGTTCTACACGGCGCCCGCGGACGTGGCCTCGCGATCCCCGGGCCGGCTGATCCGGTCCGAAGAGATCTCGGAGCCGCCGCCCGGCGCGAAGGCCTGGAGGATCCTGTACTTCTCGACCGGGCTCGACGGAAAGCCCGTCGAGGTCTCGGGCATCGTCGTGGCGCCGGAGCTGCCCGCGCCGATCGCGGGCCGGCACGTCGTGGCCTGGGCGCATCCGACGACGGGCGTCGCCGACAACTGCGCGCCCTCGCTCCGCGCCGAAGTCTTCGACACGATCCCGCACCTGCAGGCGCTGATCGCCCTCGACTACGTCGTCGCCGCGACGGACTATCCGGGCCTCGGCACGGCCGGGCCGCACCCGTATCTCGTCGGCGAGAGCGAGGGCCGCGCCGTGATCGACTCGGTCCGCGCCGCGCGCGAGCTCGAGAAGACGGGCGCGAGCGTCCGCTATGCGGTCTGGGGACACTCGCAGGGCGGCCACGCCGCGCTCTTCGCGGGCGAGATCGCCTCGATTTACGCGCCGGAGCTCACGCTCGCCGGTGTGGCCGCGATCGCCCCGGCGACGGAGCTCGCGCAGCTGCTCGCCGACGACGTCGCCGAGCGCGCCGGCCGGCTGATCGCGGCCTACAGCCTCTGGTCCTGGACGCGCGTCTATGGCGCGCCGCTCGAGCCGGTCGTCGCGGAGAAGTCCGTGTCCGTCATCGACCGCTCGGCGCGGGACTGCGTCGAGACGTGGGGCGAGGTCTATCGCGCCGGGTTCGACTCGAGCGGCCTCCACGCCGGCATGCTGAAGCCCGGCGCGTTCGAGGCCGATCCGTGGAAGGCGCTGCTCGAAGAGAACCGGCCGGGCCGGCGTCCGATCCTGGCGCCGATCTACGTCGCGCAGGGCGAAGAAGACTCCATCGTCCGGCCGTCCGTGACGGCGGATTTCGTGGCCGGCCTCTGCCGGACCGGCGAGCGCGTCCGCTACGAGACGTTCGCCGGAGTCGACCACATGCGGGCGGGTCGCACGAGTGCCACGAGCGCCATCCAGTGGATGCGCGACCGCTTCGACGGAAAACGGGCGCCCACGACCTGTCCGCCCCGGGAGCCCTGAGGCCGGCGGCGGCGCGCGCTCAGGGCTTCGGTTTCGGCGGCTCCGCGGGCGGGGCGGCGGGCGGGGTGGCCGGCGCCGAATGCAGCGGGTGCCGCGGTTCGGCCGCCGTCTTCGGCTTCTCGAAGAGCTTGGGGTCGACGCCGACGTTGAACTTGTACTCCTCGACGATCAGCGTCTGGTCCTTCTCGCCGTTGGACGTGATCTCGAGGCGGTGCGCGACGGGGAACCCTTCGACGACCTTGTAATCGTGGTAGTCCGAAACCATCTGGACGCTCTGGCCGTCGGGCCCCACGCCGGTGTGGGCGGTGCGAAGAATCCGGCCGGTCGCGGGGTCCACGAACCACCGCACCGACGTCGCGCCGTAGGCGATGTCGAGGGCCGCCGTCTCGACCCCCGCGACCGTCTCCTTGCCGCCGGCGGAAACGACGAGCTTCGGATCGCTGGCGTTGCGCGTGAGGTTCAGAGGGATTCGCACGATCTGCTTGCGCAGCTCCGCCGCGGCCGCCGGGGGCAGGTCCTGCGTGCCGTTCGAGCTCGCGAGAAACGCGCTCGAGGGCGTCACGACCATGACGACGCGCCCGAACGGCGAGTCGACCTCCTGCAGCAGGTGGTACGGGAAGGCCATGGCGGACTGGACCTCCATGGTCGTGTCGCCATCGCCGGTCTTCGCCGTCAGACGCCCGCGTGTCCGGACGTCCTTGACCGACGCGATCTTCTGCGGTCCCCCGAGCCACTCGACGACTTTCGCGAACAGCACCTTCCCTTCGGCGAGCGCGGCGGCGGAAGGAGTCGGGGCGGCGGTCGGGGCGGGAGCGACGGGCTTCGCCGGAGCGGGGGACGGTCTCATCACCGACGTCGGCGCCTGCGCGCAGAGCGGGATGGCGAGGGCGAGCGAGGCGGCGGCCGCGAGCAGCAGGCGCGGTCGAGACGGGGTCATGCGTCCTCCGAGCGCCGGAGCATACATCGAAGGTAGCATGCGCGCCGTGCCGATCCGCGCCGACGCGATCCTCCGCCGCCTCGAGCGCGCGCGTCATGTGCGCCCGGGAGCCGGCGAGGCGAGGCGCGCGATCGCTTCCGCGCGCCGCTTCGCGTCTTCGGACCCGGAGCGGCTGATTCGTTTTCACGAGGCGCTTCTCTTCCTGTGCGCGTATCCGCACGATCGGCATGTTCGCGACGGCGCGGAGCGCCTTCTGCGCACCCTGGCGCGGCGTGTGGCGGCCCTCGAAGACGACGGCGCGGATCTCTCGCCCTTCGACGCTCCCGAAGTCGCGGGCATCGCGGGAACCACGATCGGAACGGACTACTCCTTCGATGCCGCGCGCTTCCTGGTGGGCCGGTTCCCGCGGCGGGTTCGCCTCGACTGGGACGCCGGTGTCGCGACCGACCGGATGCGCGCGAGCTGGCCGCAGTTTCTGCCGCTCCTCGAGGAAGAGGCGCTCGCCGACGCCAACGTCGCGTACTTCGAGTGGCTGGACGCGGGTGCGGGACCCCGTCGCGACGATCCGGCCTGGCTTCTCGAGCGCTACGCGCGGATGCCGCTGCCCCGCGACGACCGCGCGGAGCGCTTCGACGCACTGGAGGTCCCGATCTCCTGGGAGCTGGGCGACGGCCCGGCCTCGCGGACGCGGATGCGAATCCCCGGTCCGGCGGCGTTCTTTCACGACGCGCCGTTTCTTTCGCGCCGGGACGTCTCGCTGGACGCCATCCTGTCGGGGCCGCCCCTGGCCCTCCGCCGGCTCTCGCGCACGGAAGGCGAACGCATCTGCGATCGGATGCGCGAGGCCACGGCCGCGCGCTACCGCGAGTTCTACACGTTCACCTACGCGGATCCGGCCTCGGTCGTCGCCGCCCGCCCGGGGCGTGGCGTGGAGCTCTTTCTCGTCGGCGTCCTGCCGGAGCGTCGGCTGCCGCTGCGTTCGGCCTACGGCGGCTTCGTCGTCAAGAACGGCGTTCCCATCGGGTACATCGAGGGTCTCGCCCTGGCCGAGCGGCTCGAGATCGGTTTCAACATGTACTACACGTTCCGCGAAGGGGAGTCGGCCTGGATCTATGCCCAGGTCCTCAAGCTGCACAAGGACGCGCTGGGCGTGACGTCGTTCTCGATCGACCCTTACCAGCTCGGATTCGAAAACGACGAGGCGCTCGATTCCGGCGCCTTCTGGTTCTACCGCAAGCTCGGATTCCGCCCGACACAAGCGGCGGTCCGCAGGCTGCTCGAGAGCGAGGAGCGGCGCATCGCGCGCGACCCGGCCTATCGCTCCTCGCGGCGAACGCTCCAGCGGCTCGTCGTCGGAAACCTCATCTACGACGCGCCGGGGACGACGCCGGGGGCCTGGGACCGCTTCCATGTCCGGCGGTTGGGTCTCGCCGTGAACCGGCGCATGCGGAAGGATGGAACGAGCGCGGACCGGTTTCGCGAGAGGGCGGAGACGCGAGTCGCGCGAGCCCTGCGGCTCTCGCCGCGGTCTTTGTCCGCGAACGAGCGTATTGCGTTCTCGAGCTTCGCGCTGGTGCTCGATCTGGTGCCCGGTCTGTCGCGCTGGAGCCCGGCCGAGCGAGCGGCCGCCGTCGACGTCGTGCGGGCGAAGGCGGCGGGCGGCGAGCGGCGGTATCTCCGCCTTCTGCGCCGGCACTCACGCCTTCGCCGTGCGCTCCTCGACCTCGGCTCGGCCTGAGGCTTTCGAAGCCGCGACTCCGTTTCGCGCGGCGATCCCGGGCGCGCCGTTTCGCGTCGCGACAATTTCGGCCAGGATCGCCACCGCGATCTCCTCGGGCGAGCGGCCGCCGAGCGGCAGGCCGATCGGTCCGTGGAGGCGCGCCAGGACATCCGAAGCGAGCCCCGCTTCGACCATGCGCGCGCGCCGTTTTTCCTGGGTGCGCTTCGAGCCGAGAGCGCCGACGTAGAACGATCGTCCGGGAAGCGCGGCCAGAAGGGCCGGATCGTCGAGCTTGGGGTCGTGCGTCAGGATCGCGACGGCCGTGGAGCTGTCCGGCGCGATGCGGGCAAGGGCGGCGTCCGGCCAGTCGTTCACGATCTCGTCCGCGTGGGGGAAGCGCCGGGCGTTGCCGAAGGACTCCCTCGGATCGACGAGGATCGTCCGGAACCCGAGCGTCTTCGCGAGCGACACGAGGGCGATCGCGATGTGGACGCCTCCGACGATCACCAGGCGCGGCGCGGGACGGAGAACGTCGACGAAGATCTCGCGTTCGCCGGCGGAGATCCGGCGGCTCTGTCCCGAGGCGAGACCGGCGCGCGCTTCGGCCAGGAGCGCCTCGTCCGAGGCGCCCCGCACCGACCCGTCCTCGAAGAGAACGAGCTTTCGGCCGAGCTCCTCCTCGGTTCCGCGGATGACCGTCGCGATCGCCAGCGGTTTCTCGGCGCGGAGGGCCGCGTCGACGGCCGGGAAGAGGGCCGGGTCGAGCCGGTCCACGAACACGTCGAGCGATCCGCCGCAGGCGAGGCCCACGCTCCAGGCTGTGTCGTCCGAGATTCCGTAGTGCAGAAGCTGGGGCGTGCCGCTCGCGAGCGTCTTCTTCCCGGCCTCGACGACGGCATTCTCGACGCAGCCTCCGGAGACCGAGCCCGCGATGCGGCCGTCCTCCGTCAGGGCCATCTTGCCGCCCGCCGGCCGCGGGGCCGAGCCCCACGTCTCGACGACGGTCGCGATCGCGACCTGCCGGCCTTCGCCCTGCCAGCGCTCGATGTCGGGAAGAACGTCTCTCACGGACAGTCCGAATCCGAGCGGGCGCGCTAGGCGGCCGACTCGATCTCCTCGCGGACCCGTTCGAAGAACGCGGCGGTGAGCTTGTTCGTGACGCCGCCCATCAACCGCGCGGCCATGCTCGCCACCGTGCCCACGACCTGGATATCGGCGGACCAGCCGAGGTGGGTGCCGCCGTCCGGCTGATCGGTCAGGGTCATCGCCGTGGTCGCGTCCACGGCCGAGCCGGGCGCGCTTCCGTGGGCCTTCATGCGGGCGACGTTCGGAGCATCCATCTCCACCCACTCGACGTCGTTCACGAACCGGACACGGACCGCGCCGAAGCCGACCGAGGTCGTCGCGCGGAATTTCTTTCCCGGCTCGAGGACCTCGAAAGACTCGAGGCCGGGCGCCGCCTTCGAGACCTTTTCGGGGTCCGTGAGGAATTCCCACACCTTCTGCCGGGGCGCCTGGATCGAGACCTTGCCTTCGAAACGCATCGCGCGCGCGTCCGCTACGCCACCATCTTGTGGGGATCGATCACGAACTTCTTCGCCGCGCCGGAATCGAAGTTCCGGTAGCCCTCCGGCGCCGCGTCGAGCGAGATCACCGTGGCGTTGACGATCTTTGCGATGGGCAGCCGGTCGTGAAGGATGGCCTGCATCAGCTGGCGGTTGTAGCGCAGGACCGGCGTCTGGCCGGTGAAGAAGGCCTGCGACTTCGCCCAGCCGAGCCCGAACCGCATGCGGAGATTGCCGTGCCGGGCCGCCTCGTCCTTCGATCCGGGATCGTCGGTGACGTAGAGACCCGGGATCCCGATCCGTCCGGCGGCCCGGGTGATCGTCATGAGCGAGTTGAGCACGGTCGCCGGCGCTTCGGTGTCGTGGTCCTTTCCGTGGCCCCGGGCCTCGAAGCCCACGGCGTCCACGGCCGCGTCGACTTCGGGGGTGCCCACGACGGCTTCGATGAGCTCTTCGAGCTTGTCGCTCTTTTTCAGGTCGATCGCCTCGAAGCCGACCGCCTTCGCGTGGGCGAGGCGCTCCGGAATCATGTCGCCGATCATGACGACCGCCGCGCCCAGGATCTGGGCCGAGGCCGCCGCCGCCAGGCCGACCGGGCCCGCGCCGGCGATGTAGACGATCGAGCCGACGCCGACGCCGGCCGAAACCGCGCCGTGAAAGCCGGTCGGCAGGATGTCCGAGAGCATCGTCAGGTCGCGGATCTTCTCCATCGCCCGCGCCTTGTCCGGGAACTTGATCAGATTGAAGTCGGCGTAGGGGACCAGGACGTACTCGGCCTGGCCTCCGACCCAGCCGCCCATGTCCACGTAGCCGTAGGCGCCGCCGGCGCGGCCGGGATTGACGGTGAGGCAGACGCCGGTGAAGCCTTCGCGGCAGGTGCGGCAGCGGCCGCAGGCCACGTTGAAGGGCACGGTCACGAGGTCGCCGATCTTCAGGGACTCGACGTCCTTGCCCTTCTCGATGATCTCGCCGGTGATCTCGTGGCCGAGGATCAGACCCTTCGGCGCGGTCGTGCGGCCGCGGACCATGTGCTGGTCGGACCCGCAGATGTTGGTGGTAGACGATCTTGAGGATGACGCCGTGCTCGATGCTCTTGCCGTTGGGCGCGACGAACTTCGGATAGTCGATCGACTGGACCTCGACCTTGCCGGGCCCGAGGTACGCGACTCCACGATTGGTGGCCATTGGGACCTGCCTTCCTGGGACTGACCCCGTCTTCAGAACGCCGCGGCGCCGGCCTCCGCGACGGCGTGGTCCTGCTCGCCCGAGCCGCCGCTGACGCCGATCGCGCCGACGACCTTGCCGTCCTTCTTGAGCGGGATGCCGCCGGCGAAGATCATGATCCTGCCGTCGTTGGATGCGTGGATGCCGAAGAACTGGCCGCCGGACTGCGAGTGCGTGGCCAGGTCCTTCGTGGCGATGTCGAACGCGCGCGAGGTGTAGGCCTTCTTGATCGAGATGTCGATGCTGCCGATCCACGCACCGTCCATCCGGACGTGCGCGACGAGGTTGCCGCCGCGCGTCGGCGACGGCGATGTTCATCGGCTGGCCGATCTCCTGCGGCCTTCTTCTCTGCGGCGGCGATGACTCGTCGGGCGTCCTGAAGCGTGACCATGTCCGTCCTCCTCTGCTCACGCCGTTCCGAACGGAACGGGCTGCCTAGCTTATCGCCAGCGGAAGATTCAGTAGCCGGCCAGGGCTCTGACGTTTTGAGCGGCGGCTCGACGCCGCCGAAGGGAGCAAAGAGCGAGCTCGGCCTGCATCAATAGCCGGCCAGGGCGCGTGCGGCCTTACAGAGTTTCTCCGCGTTCGGCAGAAAGGCTTCTTCGAGAGGCGGCGAGTACGGCACGGGCGTGTCGGGGGATGTGACGCGCACGAGCGGCCCGTCGAGATACTCGAAGCAGCGCTCCGAGAGGACCGCGGCGATCTCGGCGCCGATGCCGCCGGTGCGGGTCGCCTCGTGGAGGAGGATCGCCTTGTTCGTCTTCGCCACCGAGTCGAGGACGGTCTCGCTCGTCGATCGGGAAGAGCGTCCGCAGGTCGACGACCTCGACCTCGATGCCCTCGGCCTCGAGCGTCTTCGCCGCTTCGAGGGCGGTCCAGACCATGGCGCCGTAGGTGATGATCGAGAGGTCCTGGCCGGTCCGGCGGACCGCGGCCTTGCCGATCGGGACGATGTAGTCCTCGGTCGGGCAGCTCCTCCTTGATGCGGCGGTAGAGGTACTTGTGCTCGAAGAAGAGCACCGGGTCGTCGTCGCGGATCGCCGCCTTGATCAGGCCCTTCGCGTCGTACGCCGTCGCCGGCGGGACGATCTTGAGGCCCGGCGTGTGCGCGAAGTACGCCTCGGGGTTCTGCGGAGTGGAACGGGCCGCCGTGGACGCCGCCGCCGCGACGGGCCGCGCACGACGATCGGCACGCCGACGCCGGTGCGGTAGCGGCTACTTCGCGGCGAAGTTGGTGATCTGGTCGAAGGCGCAGGAGATGAAGTCGATGAACTGCATCTCGGCGACGGGGCGCAGGCCCATCATGCGCAGCGCCGATCGCGGCGCCCACGATCGCGGTCTCGGCGATCGGCGTGTCGATGACGCGCTCCGCGCCGAACTCGTCGACACAGGCCGTCGGTCACCTTGAACGCGCCGCCGTAGACGCCGATGTCCTCGCCGAGCAGGAAGACGCGCTCGTCGCGCTGCATCTCCTCGCGGAGCCCCTCGCGGATGGCGTCGACGTAGGTGGTCTGGCCCTTGGACGGAGCGGCGACGCCGTCGCCTCCGAGGTGCGGGGCGCCGCTCATGCGCTCTGGCGCTGCTGCCCGCGAGCCCGAAGGCGCGGGCACCGCCTCGGGCGGGCTCTTCGCGTACACGCCCTCGAGCGCGAACTCGGGCTGGGGCATCGGGCTCTTCTCGGCGAACTCGACCTCGCGATCGATTTCGTCCGATATGGCCTGATCGATCGCGGCGAGCTCGTTGGCCGAAGCCGCGCCCGACTCGACGAGCGTGCGGCGAATAGCGTTCGATCGGGTCCCGGGACTTCCACTCCTCGAGCTCCTCCTTCGGGCACGTAGGCCTGGGCGTCGTGCTCGGCGTGTCCCTTCATCCGGTACGTCACGGCCTCGAGGAGCGTGGGGCCGCCGCCCGATCGCGCGCCAGATCGACCGCGCGGCGCGCCGCGTCGAAGACCGCGAGCACGTCGTTGCCGTCGACGGTCTCGCCCGGAATGCCGTAGGCCGACGGCCTTGTCCGCGAGGCGGGCGGCGGCCGTCTGCTTGCGCACGCGGCGTCGAGTACGCCCAGCCGTTGTTCTCGGCGACGATGACCAGCGGCAGCTTCTGCACCGCCGCGAAGTTGATGCCTTCATGGAAGGCGCCGGTCGAGGTGCCGCCGTCGCCGATCCAGGTCATGGTCACGAGGTCCTTCTTCTGCATGCGGGCCGCGAGGGCGATCCCGGCCATCACGGGCACCAGGGCCCCGAGCATCGAGATGGGGGAGATGACCCCGCGTTCGGGCCGGCCGAAGTGCAGGTTGCAGTCTTTTCCGCCGGAGGGCGAGGTCGCGCGCGCCATGTACTGCGTCATGACATCGCGGGGCGAGTAGCCCATGACGAGGACGACGCCGAGGTTGCGGATCAGGGGGCCGACGATGTCCCCTTTTCGGAGGGCGTAGGCCGTGCCGACCGAGGTCGCCTCCTGGCCGAGCGAGCGGTAGAGCCCGCCGACGACCTTGCCCTGGCGGTAGAGGTTGACGAGCCGCTCCTCCACCACGCGGTTCAGGCGCATGAAGCGGTACAGCTCGAGCTTCTGTTCGCGGGTCAGGTCCAAAAAGGTGCCTCCGGGGCCCGAGATTATACGAGGGCGGAACGCCGGCGTCCGGTCGGCGCCGACTATCATCCGTCCATGGAGCCGGTCCTCTCCGTCCTCATCGCCTCCGACCGCGTGCGCACGCTGTTGCCGGAGTGCCTGCGTTCGCTCCAACAGGATGCCCAGCGCGGCGGGCCGACCTTCGAAGTCGTCGTGTGTTCTGCGGAGTCTCCGGCGGTCGACGGGTCTCGCGATCCCCGTCCGCTGGGCAGTCGCCGATTCGGGCAATCCCGCGCGGCGGCGCAACGCGGCGGCGCGCGAGGCCCGGGGTCGTCTTTTCGCCTTTCTCGACGACGACGCCACGGCCGAGCCGGGCTGGCTCACGGCCGGCGTCTCCGCGCTCGCCGAGTCCGACATCGCCGGCGGGCCGGACCCCGGACCGCGCGATGCGCCCTGGGGCGAGCGCCTCGCGAACCTCCTGCTGGCCACGCCGCTGATCGGCAGCGGCGTGCCGGCGCACGAATGGAAGCCGCGGGGCGGCCGCGTGCGGAGCGCGCACGACGTCGCGCTGTGCAACCTCTTCGTGCGGCGCGAGACGTTCGAGCGCCTCGGCGGCTTCGACGAGTCGTTCGGCTACATCGGCGAGGACACCGACTTCGTCCGCCGGGCCCTCGACTCCGGGGCGCGCGTGGTGCTCGAGCCGGCCGCGCGGGTCCGCCACCGGCGCCGCGCGTTCCCGGGGCCGTATCTCGCGCAGCGCTGGCGATATCGCGTCAAGACCGGCCGGCTCCTCGTGGAGAAGCCGGGCCTGCATGCGCGTGGCCGGATCGCGGCGCTTTCTCGCGGCGGCCTTCGCGGCCTCCGTGGCGCTCGTCCTCTTCGGCGCCCGCTTTCTGCTTCCGGCGGCGGGTCTCTACGCGCTCGTGAGCTGGGCGCTCTCGTTTCCGATCTGGCGGCGGGATCTCGCGCTCTTTCCGGCGGTGCCCTTCGCGTTTGCGGCGCACCACCTGACGTACCTCGCGGGCCTTCTCGCCGGCATCGGGCGGGGAGTCTTCGCGCCGGCGGCGCGATGAACAACCTCGAGCTCGCCGCCCACTGGTTCCGCGGCCGCGACACGCTTCCGCGCTACCTCATCCTCGGGATGACGAACCTCTGCAACTCGAAGTGCGTCACCTGCTTCTACTGGGACCACCTCAACGTGAACCGGCACCTCGAGATGAAGCTCGAGGAGTACGACCGCGCGCTCGCGGACCTCGGGTCCCTCTACTCCGTCGTGCTGACCGGCGGCGAGCCGACGCTCAACCGCGAGCTCCCCGAGATCACGAAGCTCCTCTATCGCCGCCACGACGCCTCGAACGTGACGATGCCGACCAACTCGATCATCCCGGAGCAGGTCGAGTCGATCGTCGCGCGCGTGCTCGAGTCGCGGAAGGACGAGCGGCAGACCTTCACGGTCGGCCTCTCCCTCGACCACCTCGGCGAGAGGCACGACTTCATCCGCGGCGCGCCCGGCAATTTCGTCAAGCTCGAGGAGACGTATCGCCGGCTCGCGGCGCTGAAGGCGCGGTCGCGCGGCTTCACGCTCAACGTCCAGACCGTGCTGGCCTCCTTCAACAAGGACGACCTCGCCGAGATCACCGAGTGGGTCGCGCGGAGCCTGCCGGCCATCAACTTCCACTCCTTCGAGCTCCTGCGTCCGCCGTTTCCGGACCCCTCGATCCGCGCCCTGACTCCCGCCGAGTACGCCGAGGCGCTGCGCTTCCTGCGGCCCTACTGGGCGCGATTCGGGGACTACAACCCGGTGCTTCGGAACCTCAAGGTGGGAGCCCGCACGGCCGAGCTCGAGACGCTCGAGCAGGAGCGCATGGTCTACCCGTGCTACGCGGGAACGATCTCCGGCGTGCTCAACCCCGAGGGCACGGTCTCCCTGTGCGAAGTGCAGTGGGAGATCGGCAACATCCGGGACTTCGGCTACTCCTTCAAGAAGGCCTGGTTCTCGGAGAAGGCCGCCGAGATGCGACAGCGGATCGCGCGGCGCGAGTGCTGGTGCACGCACTCCTGCTTCATGACCTCGTCGCTGCCTTTTTCCGTAAAGGGCGTGGCGCACCTTGCCCGGGAGGCGATTCTCCCGACCGTCTGAGTCGCGTTACGCCGCCCCGCCGTCAATCTGCTGGGCGAGGTAGTTCTCGGCGCCCGACGTCCTTGATCTGCTGCAGCTGCGCCTCGAGCCAGTCGATGTGCTCTTCCTCGGAGATGAGGATCTTCTCGAACAGCGCGCGCGAGCCGTTGTCGCCCTTCTGCGTCGCGAGGTGGATGCCGTGGTTGAGGCGCTTGACGGCATCGTGCTCGAGGTCGAGGTCGACCTTCATCATCTCGGGGACGGTCTTGCCGACGTTGATCTTCATGTACTTCTGCATGTTCGGGACGGAGTCGAAGTAGAGGATCCGGTCCATGGCCTCCTGGGCGTGCCGCATCTCGCCGATCGACTCCTTCTCGGTGTGGTCGGCGAGCTTCATGTAACGCCAGTTGCGGAGCATCCGGGCGTGGATGAAGTACTGGTTGATGGCGGTCAGCTCCGCCGAGAGGACTTCCTGCAGGACCTTCAGAATTTCCGGATCACCCTTCACGAGCACCTCCCAAACTGCGGACTGCGGGCATCTTATCCCCACCCGCCGGCCGTCGTATCATCTGCTCCATGAGCGAGAGAGATCCGCTGGTTCCGGCCTCGGTCGCGGCCGGACGGAAGCGTTCCGCCGAGAAAGCCGCGAAGACCTTCGAGAAGACGCCCCTCTGGAAGAAGGACTGGACCACGGTCTCGGGAGCGCCGGTCGAGCCGCTCGCGGCGCCCGACACGCAGCCCGGATTCGATTTCGAGCGGGACCTCGGCTGGCCGGGCGAGTACCCGTACACCCGCGGCATCCAGCCGACCGGCTACCGCGGCAAGCTCTGGACGATGCGCCAGTTCGCCGGCTTCGGCACGGCGAAACAGACGAACGAGCGCTTCAACTACCTGCTCGCGCACGGCCAGACCGGACTCTCGATCGCCTTTCACCTGCCGACGCTCTACGGCTACGACTCCGACCACCACATGTCGCGCGGCGAAGTCGGCAAGTGCGGCGTCGCGATCGACTCGCTCGCGCGACATGGAGATGCTCTTCGACGGCATCGACCTCGGGCGACGTCACGACCTCGATGACGATCAACTCGACGGCGCCGATCGCGCTGGCGATGTACCTCGCGGTGGCCGAGAAGCAGGGCACGTCCTGGGAGAAGGTCGGCGGCACGCTCCAGAACGACATCCTCAAGGAGTACATCGCCCAGAAGGAGTACATCTTCCCGCCGCGGCCCTCGATGCGGCTGATCACGGACCAGTTCTCCTTCTGCGCGAAGCACGTGCCGAAGTGGAACACGATCTCGATCTCCGGGTACCACATCCGCGAAGCCGGCTCGACGGCGCTGCAGGAGCTCGCCTTCACGCTGCGCGACGGCATCGAGTACGTCCAGTACGGGATCGAGGCCGGCCTGCCGGTCGACGAGTTCGCGCCGCGGCTGTCGTTCTTCTTCAACTCCCACAACGACTTCTTCGAGGAGATCGCCAAGTTCCGCGCCGCGCGCCGGATCTGGGCCAAGACGATGCGCGAGCGCTACGGAGCGAAGAATCCGCGCTCCTGGATGTGCCGCTTCCACACGCAGACGGCGGGCTGCTCGCTGACGGCGCAGCAGCCGTACAACAACGTCGTGCGCACGGCGCTCCAGGCGCTCGCGGCGGTCCTCGGCGGAACGAACTCGCTGCATACGAACTCGCTCGACGAGACGCTCGCGCTGCCGACGGACTTCGCCGTCAGCTCGCCCTGCGCACCCAGCAGATCATCGCCCACGAGTCGGGCGTCACGAACACGATCGACCCGCTCGGCGGCTCCTACTTCGTCGAGGAGCTGACGACGAAGATGGAGCGCGGCTGCTTCGACTACTTCCGCCGGATCGACGAGCTCGGCGGGATGGTCGAGGCGATCGAGGCCGGGTTCCCGCAGCGCGAAATCATGGACGCGGCCTACGCGTACCAGCGGGCCGTGGACGCGAAGGAGAAGCTCGTCGTCGGCGTCAACGAGTTCGTCGACGCGGAGGAGCATCCCCTCGAGATCCTCTACATCGACGACGCGGTCGAGGATCAGCAGAAGCAGGCGGTCGCCGAGCTGCGGCGGACGCGCGACGGCAAGGCCGTGGCCTCGACCCTCGCGGCTCTCCGCCAGGCCTGCGCCGACGGAAAGAACGTCATGCCTCCGCTGATCGAGGCCGTGAAGACCTACGCGACGGTGGGGGAGATCTCCGACGTCATGCGCGAAGTCTTCGCGACCTACGAAGAGCCGGCGGTGTTCTGAGGACCATGCCCGACACCCCTTTCGCCACCATCGAACAGGCCGTCGAAGACCTGCGCGCCGGCAAGTTCGTCGTCGTCGTGGACGACGAGGACCGGGAGAACGAGGGCGACCTCGTGCTCGCCGCCGAGAAGGCCACGCCGCAGGCGATCAACTTCATGGCCCGCGAGGGCCGGGGCCTGATCTGCCTGGCGTTGACCGAGGAGCGCTGCGCCGAGCTCGGTCTTCCGCCCATGGTCGAGCAGAACACCTCGAACTTCGGGACCGCGTTCACGGTCTCGATCGAGGCGCGCGGCCGGACGACGACCGGGATCTCCGCCGCCGACCGGGCGGCCACGGTCCTGACGGCCATCGACCCGGCGACGAAGCCGTCGGATCTCAACCGGCCGGGGCACATGTTCCCGCTGCGCGCCCAGGCGGGAGGCGTTCTCAAGCGGGCGGGACAGACCGAAGCCTCCGTCGACCTCGCCCGGATCGCCGGGCTGAACCCCTCGGCGGTGCTCTGCGAGGTCATGAACGAGGACGGGACGATGGCCCGCGTTCCCGACCTCACGGCGTTCTGCGAGCGCCACGGCCTCGCGATGGTCACGGTCGCCGACCTCATCCGCTACCGCATGAAGACGGAGCGGCTCGTGCACCGCATCGCGTCTCCGCACCTTCCCACGCGCCTCGGCGACTTCCAACTGCATGCCTACAAGAGCGAGGTCAGCCACGAGGAGCATCTCGCCCTCGTCCACGGCGAGATCCGGGAAGACGAGCCCGTCCTCGTGCGCGTCCACTCGCAGTGCCTGACGGGCGACGTCTTCGGCTCCTCCCGCTGCGATTGCGGCGAACAGCTCGAGCTCGCCATGGCCAAGATCGTCGAGGCCGGCAAGGGCGTGTTTCTCTACCTGCTGCAGGAGGGCCGCGGCATCGGCCTGGTCAACAAGCTGAAGGCCTACGAGCTCCAGGACCAGGGCCACGACACGGTCTCGGCCAACGAGAAGCTGGGCTTTCCGCCCGACATCCGCAACTACGGCGTGGGCTCTCAGATCCTGCGCGACCTCGGCGTGCGCAAGATGCGCCTGATGACCAACAACCCGTCCAAGTACGTCGCCATCGGCGGCTTCGGGCTCGAAATCGTCGAGCGCGTTCCGCTGGAGGTCCATCCCACCGACCGCTCCCGCAAATACCTCGAGGCCAAGAAGAACAAGATGGGGCACCTGCTGAAGCTCGTCTAGCTTCGCGGCTCGCCCTCGGAAGGAGATCGTCATGGTCGGCAGAAACTTCGAGATCGTTCCGCCCTCGGGCGTCGGCAGCCGCTTCGTGCGCAACGCGATCATCGCCCTGATCCTGTTCGTCCTTCTGATCATCGGCGGGCCGATCAAGGTCGTGCCGGCGGGGCACGTGGGGGTGAAGGACCTGTTCGGGCGGGTGTCCCCGAACGTCCTGCCCGCCGGAGTCCACGTGGTCTTTCCGTTCACGCGGGTGATCAAGATGAACATCCAGACGCTGGAGGTCATGGAGACGACCGAGGTCCCCTCGAAGGAGGGCCTCATGATGGAGCTGGAGGGGTCGCTCCTCTACCGGCTCGACCCGACCAAGGCCGCCGAGATGTACAGGACGGTCGGCCGGAACTACCAGACGGTCGTCGTCCATCCCCAGATCCGGTCGGCGATCCGGGAGATCACCGCGTCCTACGACGCGAAGGCTCTCTACTCCGCGCAGCGCGAGCAGATCGCCCGGGAAACCTTCGAGCTCTTCGCAAAGATGGCGAGCGGGCGCGGCATCATCGCCGAGGCCGTGCTCCTGCGGAAGATCGGCCTGCCGCCGATCGTGGCCAACGCGATCCAGGAGAAGCTCAAGCGCGAGCAGGAAGCCGAGCAGATGAAGTTCGTGCTCCAGAAGGAGTCGCAGGAAGCCGAGCGGAAGCGCATCGAGGCCCAGGGCATCGCGGACTACCAGAAGATCGTGGCGCTGGGGCTCTCGCCTCAGATCCTCGAGTGGAAGGGCATCGAGGCCACCGAGAAACTCGCGACGAGCCCGAACGCCAAGGTCGTCATCGTGGGCAACCCGAAGTCGGGGCTGCCGATCATCATCGGAAGCGATTCGAAGTAGGGCTCGCCCCGCGCGGCGACGAGCACGGAGATCCTGCGGCGGCGGATGCTAGCATCCGGTCTCATGCGGATTCCGATGCCGGCCGCCGTTCTCGCGGGCGGCGCGTCACGTCGGATGGGGCGGTCGAAAGCCGCGCTGCCCTACGGCGCGGGAACGCTGCTCGAGTTCCAGACGAAACGCCTCGCGAAGGTCTTCGAGGAGGTCTTCGTCGTCGCGAAGGAACCTCCCGCGTTTCCTCCGGGGCCGGCCGGCATCCTGCTCGATGGCGCGCCGGAGCACGCCGCGATCCACGGTCTTCTGCGGGCGATCGAGGAAGCCTCGGATCGGATCTTCGTTCTCGGCGTGGATCTGCCGGCTCTGCCCGACGCGCTGATCCGGGAGATCGCGCGGCGGGGTCTCGCGTCGGACGCCGCGGCCGTCGTGCCGCGAGCGGGCGGACGGCTCCAGCCGCTCGCCGCGGTCTGGCGCCGGGCGGTTCTGCCGGCGGGGGCGCGGCGTCTCGCCGCGGGCGAGCTCTCGCTGCACGGGCTCGCCGAGGACGTCGGCGCGGAGATCCTCGAGGAGCTCGAGTGGCGCGCGCACGATCCTTCGGGCAACGCCTTCACGAACCTGAACACCCTCGAGCAGTACGCGGCGCTGCGGGAGAGGGCGTGAACGCTTGAGCGACGACGCGAAGCCGAGGACCGGAAGGGCTGGAAAGCCCCGGCGTCCGCGGGACGTCTCGCGGCTTCGGGGGAGCGTTCTGCATGTGGACGCCCGCGGACGGGCGCGCATGGTGGACGTCGGCGGCAAGCGCGTCACGCGCCGGAGCGCCGTCGCGCGCGGAGTCGTCGCCATGGGGCGGCCGGCGTTCGAGGCGCTCGCCGGGGGCCGGCTCGCCAAGGGAGACGCGCTCGCGGTCGCCCGCCTGGCGGGCATCCAGGCCGCGAAGCGCACCTCCGAGATCGTTCCCCTCTGCCACCCCCTCGCGCTCGAGTCGGTCGAGGTGGACGTCGCGCTCGATGCGACGCGGCGCGAGGCCGTCGTGACCGCGACCGCGCGCATCACCGGAAAAACCGGCGTCGAGATGGAGGCCCTGACCGCCGTGTCCGCGGCGTGCCTGACCCTCTACGACATGATCAAGGCCCTCGATCGCGGAGCGGCGATCCGCGAGATCGTGCTTCGAGAGAAGTCGGGCGGCCGCTCCGGCGACTACCGCCGGCTCTAGCCCCGAGGAGCGCCATGCGCTACCGCTACATCCTCTGCGACGTCTTCACCGGCCGCCTCTTCGGCGGCAACCCGCTCGCCGTCCTGCCCGACGCCCGCGGCCTGTCGGACCGCCGGATGCAGCAGATCGCCCGCGAGTTCAACTTCTCGGAGAGCACGTTCGTCCTGCCGCCCGAGGCCGAAAACACCCGGAAGGTCCGGATCTTCACGCCGACGGCGGAGATCCCGTTTGCAGGTCACCCCAACGTCGGCACGGCCTTCGCGCTGGCCATCTCCGGCGAGCTCGGGCCGCTCGATACGCCGCTCAGCGTGACCTTCGAGGAGAAGGCCGGCATCGTTCCGATTGCCATCGAGAGGCGCGCGGACGGCGCGATCGCCTGCGAGCTCACGGCGCCGCAGCCTCTCTCCCTCGGGAAGGAGCTCGACCCGGCCGAGGTGGCCGCGGCCGTGTCGCTTCGGCCGGAGGATGTGAACCTCCGCGCGCACCGGCCCCGCAGCGCGTCCGTCGGCCTGCCGTTTCTCATGCTCGAGCTCACCGATCGCCGGGCGCTCGAGAAGGCGCGCTCCAACGCCGCCGCGCTGGACGTCGTCGCCTCGCGCGGCGTCACGCCGGACATCCACCTCTACGTCCGGACCCCGGGCGACGCCGACGGCTTCGACGTCCGCGCCCGGATGTTCGCGCCGCTCGACGGCGTTCCCGAGGATCCGGCCACGGGCAGCGCGAACACCGCGCTCGCGGCGCTGCTCGCCTCGCTGGACCCGAAGCCCGACGGGACCTTCCGCTACCGCATCGCCCAGGGCGTGGAGATGGGACGGCCGAGCGTGCTCGAGGCCCGCGTCGAGAAGAAGGCTGGCGCCCTCATCTCCGCGCACATCGGCGGCGAGAGCGTGCGGGTCGGCGAGGGCTGGATCGAGGTGCCGGAGGAAGAAACGCGCTGAGGCGCTGAGTCTCAGCCGCCGCGCGTGTGCATCTCGAGGTGCGGGTCCCGCGCGAGCTCGGCGCGGGGGAGAAGCGGGGTCCGGGACACGAGGGCGAGGCGCTCTTCGGCTCCGCGGTCGTCGCGGCTTCGCCAGGCGGAGGCGAGGATCTCCTGAAGCTCGGAAGCGCTGGCTCCGGCGCGCAGCGGCGCCCTCAGATCGAGCCCGCGTTTCGCGTAGAGGCAGAGGTACCACTGCCCATCGGCCGTCAGCCGGCTGCGATCGCAGGCCCGGCAGAACGGCGCTGTCGTCGAGGCGATGATGCCGAACGTCGTGCCGTCCGGCAGGCGGAACCGTTCCGCCGGAGCCGAGCTCTGCTCGAGAATCGGCGCGATCTCCCCGTAGCGGGCGCCGAGGCGCTCCAGGATCTCGGCGCGCGAAACGACCTTCTCGGGGGACCAGTGCGTGGCCCCGCCGACGTCCATGTATTCGATGAAGCGCACCTCGGCGCCCCATCCGCGCCCTCGCTCGAGCAAGGCGACGATCTCGTCGTCGTTGACGCCGCGGATGACGACGGAGTCGATCTTCAGGGAGTCGAATCCGGCGGAGGCGGCGGCGTCGAGGCCGGCGAGGACGCGCGGCAGCTCGTCGAAGCGCGTCAGCTCGCGGAACCGCGCCGGATCGAGCGTGTCGAGGCTGACGGTGACGCGATGGAGACCCGCGGCCTTGAGCTCCGCCGCCTGCCCGGCGAGGAGCACGCCGTTGGTGGTCAGCGCGATGTCGCGGAGCGCGATCTTCGCCGCCAGGATCGAAACGAACCGGGGGAGGTCCCGCCGCACGAGAGGCTCGCCGCCGGTGAGGCGCACGCGGTCGACGCCGAGTCCCGTGAAGGCGTCGACGAGCCGGCCGATCTCCTCGAAGTCCAGGATGTCCCGGCGCGGCAGCCAGGCGTAGTCCGCTTCCGGCATGCAGTAGGCGCAGCGGAGGTTGCAGCGGTCGGTGACCGAGATCCGCAGGTTTCGGAGCGGCCGGCCGAGAAGGTCGCGCGTTCCCATCAGCGGTCTATAGTACCCGCGTGAGCGTCCGCGTGGCGATCGTCACGGTCTCCGACGGCGTCGCCGCGGGGGCGCGGGCCGATCGCGGCGGCCCGGCCTGCGAGGCGGTGCTCCGCGGATCGGGCCTCGAGCATCGGATCGTGTCCCGCGAGACCATTCCCGACGAGCCCAAGCAGGTGGCCCGGGTCGTGCGGATGTGCGCCGATGCCGACGAGGCGGACCTCATCGTCCTGACGGGGGGCACCGGCGTCTCGCCCCGTGACCGCACGCCCGAGGGCGTGCGCGAGGTCATCGATTTCGAGGTCCCCGGGCTCGCCGAGAAGATGCGCGCGGAAACCTCGCATGGCTTTCCGGCGGCCTACCTGTCCCGGCAGGTGGTGGGCGTGCGGCGGAAGACGCTGGTCGTCGCGCTGCCGGGATCCCCCAAAGGCGCGGCGGACTGTCTGAGCTCGATTCTCGGTGTCCTCCCGCACGCGCTCGCGCTCGTTGCGGGGAACCGGCCCGACCATCCGGCCGCGCCGTGACCGGCGATTCCGCGCGCGACAGGTAAGATCGCTCCCCCCATGAGCAAGGCGCGCTTCGGAATCGACGTTCTCCTGGAGAACCTCTGGCCCGTCGCCGGCCGGCGCATCGGCCTCATCACCAACGGTTCCGGCGTCACCGCCGCCGGCGTGCCGAGCTGGAAGGCGCTGCGCGCGGCGCCGAACGTCCGGCTCGTGCGCCTCTTCGGGCCCGAGCACGGGCTGGAGGGCGGCGCCGTGTACATGGAGGCCGTGGCGTCGGCCGTCCACAAGCCCTCGGGCCTGCCGGTCGTGTCGCTCTACGGCGCCACCGCCGAGGACCTCAAGCCGAGGCGCGAGGACTTCGCGGACCTCGAGGCGATCGTCTTCGACGTGCAGGACGTCGGCAGCCGCTACTACACCTACATCTGGACGATGCTCCTCGCGATGGAGGCCTGCGCGGGCTCGCGGCTGCGCTTCGTCGTCTGCGATCGCCCGAACCCGATCGGCGGCGCCATCGAGGGCGCGCCCCAGGCCTCGGGCTATCTGACGTTCGTCGGCCTCCACCCGATCCCCGTGCGCCACGGTATGACGGCGGGAGAGCTGGCGCGGCTCTTCGCCGCCGAGCGGAGGCTGGACCTGGATCTCGTGGTCTGTCCCGTCGCGGGCTGGACGCGCGAGACGCCGTGGCAGCGCACGGGCCTGCCCTGGGTCGCGCCGTCCCCCAACATGCCCACGGTCGACACCGCGCTCGTCTACCCGGGCATGTGCCTGCTCGAGGGGACGAACCTCTCCGAAGGTCGCGGGACGACGCGGCCCTTCGAGGTCTTCGGGGCTCCGTGGCTCGACGCCACGGCGCTGACCGAGGCGCTCAACGCGCTCGCGCTGCCGGGCGTGCAGTTTTTGCCGTACCGGTTCCGTCCCATGTTCGACAAGCACGCGGGTGCGGCCTGCGGCGGCGCCCAGATCCAGGTCACCGATCGCGCGGCCTTCCGGCCCTTCCAGACCGGACTGCGCGTCATCGAGGCGGCGCGGCGCCTCGCCCCGCTCGACTTCCACTGGCGCACCGAGCCCTACGAGTACGACACCCGGCCGGCGATCGATCTTCTGACGGGCTCGGATCGCTTTCGCGACATCGTCGAGCGCGGAGGCAACCTGCGGGCCGAGATCACGCGTCACTTCGACGCGGCGCAGCCGTTTCACGCGCGACGCGAGCCCTGTCTCCTCTACGCCGACCGCAAGCCCGCCGCCGTCGCGTTCGTCGGCGGCCACGACTCCGGAAAGACCTCGGTCATCGTCGAGGTCCTCCCGAGACTGCAGGCGCGCGGGCTCACGGTCGGCACCGTCAAGCACTCCACCAAGGACGCCGAGGACGATGTGGCCGGAAAGGACTCGCAGCGCCACGCCGCCGCGGGCGCCGTCACCGGGGCCTTCGTCACGCCCGAGCGGACGACCGTGCGGCGCTTCCGCGAGACGGAGCCCCTCGAGACGCTGCTCGGGCGGAGCTTCTCGCACTGCGACCTCGTTCTCGTCGAGGGCTACAAGTCGCTTCCGATTCCGAAGATCGAGGTCGTGCGGTCCGGTGTGTCGCGGCCCGACGTCATCGAGCCGGCGGCGCGTATCTCGGACGGTCCCTTCTCGGGCTCGGTGCCGACGCTCTCCTTCGGAGACTGGGACGGCATCGCCGCCATGGTCGTCAGACTCGCCGGGCTCGACCGGCGGGACTCGCCGGTCAGCGCGGGGACGGCATCGGCGAGCGCTCCGCGGACGAGCCGCGGCGCGCCCGCGGTCGCTGCGGAGGCTGCGGAGCCCGCGGAGCCCGCTTCGTTGGAGAAGGACGCGCGGAAGTCGAGTTGAGCCGCCCGTTTCTGGTCTTCGACCTCGACGGCACGCTGATCGACGGCTATGAGGCGATCGCCGACGCGCTGTCGCATGCGATGCAGCGGCTGGGCGAAGACGCCGCTTCCGCTCGGCCGTCGTCCGTCGGATGGTCGGGCACGGCCTCGAGTCGCTCGTCGAGGAGTCCGTCGGGGCGGAGCGGGCGGCGGAGGGCGTGCGGCTCTTCCGCGAACGCTATCCGGAGGTCGCCGTCGAAAAGTCGCACCTCCTGCCGGGAGTGGCCGAAACGCTCGAGGCGCTTTCCTCCCGGGGATACCGCATGGCGCTCGCGTCCAACAAGCCGGCGCCCTTCTCGCGGATGATCCTGGAGGCCAAGGGCATCGCCGGGCACTTCGCGGAAATCGGAGGCCCGGACGCGCAAACTCCGGCCAAGCCGGATCCGACGATGCTCCGGCGCCTCATGGCCGGCGTCGGCGCCGCGCCCGCCGAGACCATCGCGATCGGAGACATGGACGTCGACTCGGAGTTCGCGCGCGCGGCCGGCTGCCGTGTCGTGCTGATCCCGGGCGGTTCCCGGACGCGTGAAGAGCTCCTCGGCGTGGACTCGGACGCCCTGCTCGACTCCATCGCGGCGCTGCCCGCGTGGCTCGCGTAGAATCGCGGGCCTCATGACGACCGCTTTCGATCCGACCGGGGGAGTCCCGGGTCAGGTGCGGTTCTTTCTGCCGGGGCCCGTCTGGGTGCGGGCCGCCGTGCGCGAGGCGATGGCGCACGAAGCGATCGGCCACCGCGGCAAGGCCTTCGCCGACCTCTACGAAGACATTCCGCCGCGGCTTCAGAAGATCTTCCGGACGCAGGGGTTCGTGTTCACGGCGACCTCGGCGGCGACCGGGTTGTGGGAAGCCGCGCTTCTGAACCTCTCGCCCGAGCGAGTCCTTGCGATCGTCTCCGGCGCGTTCTCGGAGCGGTGGGCCGGCTGCGCCCGCGACCTCGGCCTCGCCGTGGACGTCCTCGAGGCCGAGTGGGGACGTCCGGTCGACCCCGAAGCGGTCGGCGCCGCGCTGAAGAAGGCCCGCTACGACGCCGTGACGGTCGTCCACTCGGAGACCTCGACCGGCACGCTGAATGACCTCGCCGCCATCGCGCGCACCGTCCAGGCCGGCTCCGAGGCGTTCCTGCTCGCCGACGTCGTGACTTCGCTCGCCGGCTCGCCCGTCGAGTGCGACGAGTGGGGAGTCGACTTCGCGCTGGCCGGCTCGCAGAAGGCCCTCGCGCTGCCGCCGGGCCTGGGCGTCGCATTCGCCTCGGATCGATTCCGGGCGCGCGCCCGCGAGCGTTCCCGCGCTCACTACCTGCGCCTCTCCGAGGCCGAAGCCTTCGCCGAGAAGCACCAGACACCCTACACGCCGTCGACGCCGCATCTCTTCGCGCTCGACGTCCAGCTCGACCACATCCTCGCGGAGACGGTCGAGGGCCGCTGGGCGCGCCACGACGCGCTGCGTCGGCGCGTCGAGGCCTGGGCGGGGGAGCGCGGCCACGCCTTCGTCCCGCCCGACGGCGCGCCGCTCCTGGACGGTCTCGTGCCTGAAGCCGCGGGCGGGCGTGTCGTCGGAGACGCTCGTCGCGAAGGTCAAGGAGCGCGGCTTCACGATCGGCGGCGGGTACGGCAAGTGGAAGCCCTCGACGTTCCGGATCGGCCACATGGGCGACGTGGACCTGGCCTCGCTCGAGACCCTTCTCGCGGCGCTCGACGCCGCCGCCGGGGACGCCGCCGCGTGAGCCGGGTCGTCGTCGCGGAGAAGGTCTCGGAGGCGGGTCTCGCGCTCCTGCGAGCCGCCGGTCACGAGGTCGTGGACCTCGCGGGCACTCCGCGCGAGAAGCTCCTCGAGGCTCTTGCCGACGCCGACGCGCTGCTCGTGCGCAGCGCCACGAAGGTGGACGCGGCGCTCTTCGCCGCGGCGCCGAAGCTGACCGTGGTCGGGCGCGCAGGTGTCGGCGTCGACAACGTGGACGTTCCGGCGGCCTCCGCCCGCGGCGTGCTGGTCCTCAACTCGCCGACCGGCAACGTCGTGTCCGCCGTCGAGCACACCTTCGCCGTCCTGCTCGCGCTGCTTCGCCGGATCCCGGAGGCCGCGGCGTCCATGGCGCAGGGGCGCTGGGAGAAGGCGAAGTTCGTCGGCACGGAGCTCGCGGGCAAGACCGTCGGCATCGTGGGCCTCGGCCAGGTCGGCTCGCGCGTGGCGTCCCGGGCCCGGGCCTTCGAGGCCCGCTTGCTCGGCCACGATCCGTTCCTGCCCGCGGAGAAGGCGCAGGAGATGGGCGTGCCTCTGGTGCCTCTCGACGCTCTTCTCGCCCAGTCCGACGTCGTGACGCTGCACTCGACCGCCAGCGGCAAGGGCAAGCCGCTGATCGGCGCCGAGGAGCTCGCGCGCATGAAGCCGACCGCCGTGCTCGTCAACGTCGCGCGGGGAAGCCTCGTCGACACGAAAGCCCTGGCCGAGGCCCTCCAGACGAAACGCATCGCCGGCGCCGCTCTCGACGTCTTCGACCCGGAGCCGCCGGACCCGAACGATCCTCTGCCGAAGCTTTCGAACGTCGTGGCCACGCCGCACCTCGGCGCGTCGACGGTCGAGGCGCAGGAGCGCGTCTCGATCCAGACGGTCGAGGCGCTGCTCGAGGCGCTCGCGGGCGCGGCGTACGTTCCCGCGGTCAACAACCCGTTTCGAGGTCCGAAGGACGCGAGCGGGGCGACGGGCTGGATGCGCCTCGCCGAGCGGACGGGACACTTTCTCTCGGCGATCTCGAAGGGACAGCTCTCGCGGCTCGCCGTCGAGACCTGGGGGCTGCCGGAGGACATGGTGCGGCCGGTGGCCGTGGCCGCCGTCAAGGGAGCGATCGAGGCCCAGACGCCCGACATCGTCAACTATGTCAATGCCCTCTACATGGCGAGCGACCGCGGGCTCGCGGTGAGCGACACGCGCCACGAAGAGCCGGGGCACTACGCGCGGTCGATCCGCGTGACGCTGACCGGCGCGGGCTCGAAGGGAAGCGCGGACGCGACCCTCTTCACCGGCCGCGACGCCCGCGTCGTGGAAGTCGACGGCCTGCCGCTCGAGTTCCGGCCCGAGGGAACGGTCGTCTACCTGCGCAACCGCGACGTGCCGGGCGTGGTCGGCGGCGTCGGCACGATCCTCGGCGAAGCGGGAATCAACATCGCGGACTTTTCCCTCGCGCGCGGCGACGGGTCGAGAGCCGCGGCCGTCATCGCGGTCGATACCGCCCCGCCTCGGGCCGTCCTGGACCGGCTGAGAAGTCTTCCTGCGGTCGAGGAGGTCCGGGTGGTCCACTGGTGACCCGCACCCGGGTGGCCGTGCTCTTCGGCGGGCGATCGGTCGAGCGCGAGGTGTCCCGGATCTCGGCCCGCACGATCGCGGGCGCGCTCGATCCATCGAAATACGAGGTGCTCGCGGTCGCGGTGGCCGAGGACGGACGATTCCTGCCCGCCCCGGACTCGGCCAAGCTCCTCGCCTCGGGCGCCGTGCCGGAACGATTCCGCCGGTCCGACCCGGCGACGGAAGCCCTCGTTCCGGCAGAGATCGCGCCGGGACGCGTGGACGTCGTGATCCCGATCATCCACGGCACGACCGGCGAGGACGGCGCGCTGCAGGGGTTCCTCGAGACGCTGGGCGTTCCCTACGTCGGCGCCGGAGTCGCGGGCTCGGCGGTCGGCATGGACAAGTCGCTCTTCAAGGCCGTCATGCGCGACGCCGGGATTCCGACGCCCCGGACGGCTGTCGCCGACTCGGAGCGGGACGCGGAACGCGCGCGCGGAGAGCTCGAGCAGGCCGGCGTCCGCCTGCCGGTCTTCGTCAAGCCCTCCAACGGCGGCTCCTCGGTCGGCGTCGCGAAGGTCAAGCGCTGGGAGGACCTCGCCGCCGCGATCGCGTCCGCGCTGCGCTACGACGAGCGAGCGCTCGTCGAGGAAGGCATCGACGCGCGGGAGCTCGAGTGCGCGGTGCTCGGCGACGAGGACCCGCGGGCGACCGTGCCGGGAGAGATCGTGCCCGGCCACGAGTTCTACGACTACGACGACAAGTACCGCAACGACAAGGCCAGGCTCGTGATCCCGGCCGACGTCCCGGCGGCGGTCGCCGAGGAGGCCCGGAAGCTCTCGGTGCGCGTGTTCCGAGCCTGCCGTCTTTCGGGAATGGCGCGGGTGGATTTCTTCTTGGAGAGAGGAACGGAACGACTGCTGGTGAACGAGGTCAACACGCTTCCGGGATTCACGGCGATCTCCATGTACCCCAAGCTCTGGGAGGCGAGCGGCCTGCCGCTTCCGAAGCTCCTCGATGAGCTGATCCGGCTGGCGCTCGAGCGCCACGAGCGGCGAGCGCGCCTGCTGACGACTCCGCCCGCGGAGCTCTCGTGAAGTCTCGGAAACTTCTTGGCGCCGCTCTCGTGCTCGGCGTCGCGACCTCGGTGGCGACGGCCCAGCTTCAGGAACCGGTGCGCGAGGACGTGACGGTCTCCCTCGTCGAGGTCACCCTCCACGTCACCGACAAGCAGGGCCGCGTGGTCCCGGGCCTCGGAAAGGAAGACTTTCAGCTCTTCGTCGACGGCAAGCCCGTGGCGATCGAGTCGGTCGAATGGGTCGGCGCCGTCTCCGCGGCCGTGCCGAGCCGCACGGAGACGCGCGAGGTCGTCGGCGCCGCGGCGCCGGTCTCCCCGGAAACGCCGGCCGAAGCGACGGGTCGCCTGTTCGTGATGGTTTTTCAGTCCCACATCGAGGGCCAGAAGGACGAGGGCCTGATGCGGATGAAGCGCCAGGCGCTGTCGTTCCTCGACACGCTCGCGCCCTCCGACGAAGTGGCGCTCCTCGTGTTCGGCTCGCGGCTCTGGCTGTCGCAGGATTTCACCTCCGACAAGGCCGTGCTTCGCAAGGCGATCCACGCGGCGCCGCGCAAGGAGGAAACGGCGCGAGCCGCGAACCCCGAGGACCTTTCGATCGGTGCGCATCTCTCGCTCGAGGACGAAAGGGAAGCGACGTCGATGGAGAAGGGCCTCGCGGCGATCGGACGCGCGCTGCGTCCGCTTCCAGGCTCGAAGGCCATTCTCTTCTTCGGCTACGCGGTGGGACGCTGGAACGCGCTCTCGGAGTCGGCCTCGAACGCCGGGATGGGGCACTTCGTTTCGACGCGCGATCTCGACGCGGCGCAGAAGGCGCTGGCGGCCGCGCAGGCTCCGGTCTTCTCGCTCGACATCAGCGCGGGAGCGCACCAGCTCGGCCCCGGGTTGAAGCAGCTGTCCTTCGAGACGGGCGGCTTCTACATGCGGACGGAGACCTTTCCGGACTGGGCGATGGGCGTCGTGCGCGAGGCCGTCAAGGGCCACTACGCCGTGACGTTCTCGAAGCCCGCCGGGCCGCCCGGTCCGCACCGGATCCGCATCGACAAGATGCGCGGAGCGGAACCGTGGATGCTTCTCTACCGGCAGGAGTACGACGACAGCGTGCCGGTGACCACCGCCGGCTCCTAGGCGGAGCTCCTCACCGCCGGAATCCGCTCGCCTACTCGCCCTCGACGCCGGCGAGCTCGAGGATCGGCTTCGGCACCATCGGCTCGTCCGGGAGGATCAGGGCTTTGCCGCCGCGCGTCAGCGCCCAGCGGTGGAGCCAGCTGATGCCGCCGGCGCCGGTGAACGTATCGGGCGAGCGGAAGGCGGGATCCTCGAGCGCCTCGGCGAGCGGAACGAACCGGTAACCGCGGGCCTTCATCATCCGGGCGAGCTCGGGGTATGTGTCGGCGGTGAGCGAGTTGGCGTGGATGAGCAGGATCTGCGGAATCTCGCGGCCGAAGAGGGCCTTCGACTCGCGCTCGAAGTAGTCGAACTTGGCCTCCATGTAGGGAAGGTAGGTCGCCAGGATGCTCTTCTGGGCGGCCGCGTCGCCGGCGTTGCCCGCCTTCGCGTACGCGACCGCAAAGATCCACTCGCCGTTGTCGTGCGTGACCGGGGCGATCTGGTACCCGCGCTTCGTGACGAATGCTTCGAGGCCGCGCTTGACCTCGAGGGAGCGGCCGGTATGGAGGAAGGGATGGCGGAAATAGCGAAGCGTCTTCCCCCGCGCCGCGAGGAGTCGCTTCGTCGTCTCTTCCCCTCGGACGGCATCTGTTTCGAAGTCCGCGAGGGGAATACGGTTCAAGGACCGATGAGAGTAGGCGTGGTTGCCGAGATCCATGCCGGCTTCGAGCCAGGACTCGAGGAGGGCCACGCGGGCCGCTTCGACCGTTCCGTTCGGCGCGAGCTTTCCCTCGTTGACGAACCCGATGCCGGGAGTACCGCTGGCCCGCAGAGCCGCGAGGAGCTTCGCGGTCATGGCTTGTAGGCCGGCGAGATCACTGCCGGCGACCTTGACGACGGTTTGCGTCGGTCCCGGCAGGTCGTCGATCGTGACGGCCACGCGGCGGTCCGGACTCGCTGCGGCCGCCGCGGCAAGGAGAACAAAGCCGAAGGGCGTCATTCGCCGAACGCCCGAACGTTCTCGCGGAGAAACGAGTCGAGGCTCCGCGGCGCGCGGCCCAGTACCTTTTCGACGTCGTGAGAAACGGCCGTGCCGTTGCCCGGGCCCCGGCGGAACCAGGCGAGAAGCTCGATCCAGGCGTCCGCGCTCCACTCGCTTTCGCCGGCGGAGACCAGCGCATGGCGCCCCTCCTCCGGGGAGAGGTCCGCGAAGCGCACCGCGCGGCCGGCAATCTTCGCGATGCGGCGGGCCACGTCCTCCAGCGAGACGGCTTCCCGACCCGTGAGCTCGTACGCGCGGCCCTCGTGGCCGGTCTCGGTCAGGACCCGGGCGGCGACTTCGCCGACGTCCCGCGCGTCCACGTCCGCATGGCGGCCGGCCCCCGCGTGCGAAGCGAGGACGCCGTGCGCGCGGATCGCGTCGGCGAAATCGAGATAGTTCTGCATGAAGAAGTTCGGCCGCAGAAACGTCCAGGAGAGGCCGGACGCTTCGATGTGGCGTTCGGAGTCGCGGTGGAGCTTCAGAAAGAGCGGCGGCTCGACGGCGTCCGCGCCGGAGGTCGACAGCTTGACCACCTGCCAGACGCCCGCCTCCTTCGCCGCGTCCACCAGGCGCGCCTCGGTCGAAGGCTGATCGGGGAGGGAGCTCGTCAGGACGAAGAGTCGCTCCGCGCCGGCAAGGGCCGTCTCCAGTACCGCCGCGTCCGAAAGATCCCCGACGACCGCCTCGCCGCCGGCCGCGCGGATCGCCTGGGCCTTGCCGGAGCTGCGCACGAGCGCGCGGAACGAGGCGCGGGCCTCGGAGAGCCGCCGGACGAGCTCGCTACCGACCTTTCCGGTCGCGCCGGTCACGAGGATCATGGGGGAGGGGAGTTTAGCTCGGGAGAAGCGTGGCGGTCGCTACGATCCGACGATCTCGTCCAGACCCTCGACCACCTGCTCCAGCTCCTCGGGCGTAGCCGAGCCGATCCGCTTGCCCAGGCGTTCGACCGAGAGCGTTCGGATCTGCCCGACCGTCACCCAGGACTTCTTGGGAAGGGACCGATTGTGCAGCGCGACCGTCAGCGAGTCGATTGCCATCGCTCTCACTCCGGTTTTCGATCCAACAGTAAGCTTCGAAACCGTGCCGGAGCTGCCGGACATCCTCGGTTACCTGACCGCGCTCGAGCCGCGCGTGGTCGGCCGACGTCTCGAGTCCGTGCGCCTCGGGAGCCCGTTTCTTCTCCGCTCGATTTCGCCGCCGCTGCGCGACGCCGAAGGCCGCGAGGTCGTCGCTCTGCGACGCATCGGCAAGCGGATCGCCTTCGTCCTCGAAGGCGGACTCTTTCTCGTCCTGCACCTGATGGTCGCGGGACGGCTCCACTGGAGAAAGCGCGGCGCAAAGGTGGGAGGGCGCGGAGCGCTCGCGGCGTTCGACTTTCCCGACGGTTCGCTCGTGCTGTCGGAGGTCTCGACGAAGAAACGCGCCTCGCTCCACCTGGTCGCCGGCGAGCAGGGCCTGGGGGAGCTCGACCGCGGGGGGATCGAGGTCCTCGGCGCGAGCCTCGCGCGCTTTCGCGAGGCTCTGATCCGTGAGAACCACACGGCCAAGCGGGCTCTCACGGATCCGCGTCTCTTTTCCGGCATCGGCAACGCCTACTCCGACGAGATTCTGCATCGCGCGCGGATGTCTCCGGCGAAGCTCACGCAGCGGATGTCGGAGGACGAGATCGCCCGGCTGCATGCCGCGGTCGAAAGCGTGCTCGGCGAGTGGGTCGCGCAGCTTTCGGGGGAGGCCGCCCGCGCTTTCCCCGAGAAGGTCACGGCCTTCCGGGAAGGGATGGCGGTGCACGGCCGCTACGGCAAGCCGTGCCCGGATTGCGGCTCGCCCGTGCAGCGGATCGTGTACGCGGAGAACGAATCGAATTACTGCGCGACCTGCCAGACGGGCGGAAAGCTCCTCGCCGATCGCGCGCTGTCACAGCTTCTGCGCGGAGACTGGCCGCGGACGCTCGAGGAGCTCGAGGAGCGCAAGAAGGCGTGAGGCTCCGCGGCGTCTCGGCGCTTCTTCTCTCGTGGCCGAGCCTGCTGGCGGCACAGGATTCCGCGAGCCCGATCGCCGAGCGCCGCCTGCAGTGGTCGCTCGCCGCCGGCTACGGCTTCACGGTCCAGCTGAGCCGCGGCCGCTCTGAGGAGCAGCTCGTGCTCTTCACGCCGGCTGTCGCCTATTCCTTCTCGCGGCGGTTCGAGCTCTTCGTCGAGGGCCACCTCTCCGGCTTCTTCACGCCCGAGGGCTACATGCTGGGAATCGTCCCGATCGGCGGTCGCTACCACTTCTCGAGCGGCGCGACGCAGCCGTACCTCGCGCTCGGCGCGGGTTTCGGCTGGACGAATCTCGAGGAGCTCGACGAGCTCGACCGCCGTTTCAACTACATCCTGCAGGCCTGCGTCGGCGTCCGCCGGAACCGCCCGGCCGGCGGCGCCTGGACTCTGGAGGCCCGGATCAGCCACCTCTCGAACGCGGGCACGGTGCTGCCGAATCTCGGCCTGAACGCCATCGTCTTTATGGCGGGCTGGCGCTTTCCGTAGCCGTAGGGCTGGTGTCGTAGGATCTCGCCGCGGACGGAACTCCCGACTCAAACAAGACACGCATGCGTCGAACCATGATCGGCATGGCTGTGCTCGCCCTGGTTTCTTCGGGCGCCCGGGCGTCCCTCGCCCAGGCGATCCCCGAGGGACGGCCGCCCGAGTGGGGAATCGCAGCCGGCTACGGCACGCACGTCGACATCGGCCGCGCCGTGACGTCGACGGAACGCCAGATCGTGCTCACGCCTTCTGCCGGATTCCGGCTTTCTTCACGGCTCGAGTTCGTTTCCGCCGCGACGTTCGAGCGATACCTGGAGCCCGCGGGCTACTTCGTCGGGCTGCTTCCGGCGGGACTCCGGGTCTCGATCGGCAAGGACGACGTGCTTCCGTACGTCGGCGTCGGGCTCGGCTTCGGCTGGACGGATCTGCTCGACCTCCGCGAGATCAGCCGGCGATTCAACTTCCGGCTCGAGGCCTACGGAGGCCTTCGGATTCCCATCGACGACACGTCGGCGTGGACGCTCGAAGCGCGCTTCGCGCACACATCGAACGCGGGAACCTCCTATCCCGAACCTGGGGATCAACTCGATGGTTGTGCTCGCCGGCTGGCGCTTTCGCTGACGGCCGGAGAGGGCGGCGCCTACGCGGAGGCGCCGCCGAGGATGCGCGCGAGGACCGCCGCGTCGATGTTGCCGCCGGAGACGACGCAGACGATCTTCCCGGTAGGAGCGCGGCCCGACAAAGCCGCAGCGACCGGCGCCGCGCCGGCGCCTTCCGCCACGACGCGCGCGCGCGACGCGAGGTGGCGGATGGCGGCCGCTGTCTCCGCGACCGAGACGACGAGCGATCCGGCGAGAACAGACGTCGCGAGCGGCCAGAGCTCCGGGAAGACGCTTCGTCCGCCGATGCCGTCGACGAAGCTCGGCGTGTAGTCGGTCGGGGTGGGTCGGCCGGCGGCGAGCGAGGCCGCGAACGGAGCCGCCGTCTCGACTTCGCAGGCGAAGACCTTCGCCGCCGATCCCGCTCCGCGCAGTCCCGACGCGATGCCGCAGGAGAGGCCTCCGCCGCCCCAGGGCACGAGCACGGCGTCGGGGTCCGGGAGGTCTTCGAGGATCTCGAGGCCGATCGTTCCGTTTCCCGCGACCACGGCCGGATCCGCCGTCGGGTGGATGAAGAGCCCGTCCATGCCGGGATAGCCGCGATCCACGAGGATCTGCCACCAGCGCTCGAACGGCACCTTCACGATGCGGGCCGACAGCCTCGTGATCGCCGCGAGCTTCGCCTCCGGAGCGGCCTCCGGCACGACGACGGTGCAGGCAATGCCGCGGCGGCGCGCCTCCCAGGCCAGGCCCTGGGCCATGTTGCCGGCGCTCGCCGTCCACACACCGCGGGCCAGGTCCTCGGGCGCCGCCAGCCCCATGGCGTTGCCGGCTCCCCGGAGCTTGAAGGAGCCGATCGGCTGGAGGCACTCGAGCTTCAGGAAGATCTCGCCCGGGCCGTCCGCGTCGAGTCGTACGAGAGGAGTGCGGACCGCCGATCCCGCGATGCGCTCGCGCGCGGCGCGGATCGCCTCGATCCCGGGGCGCTCAATCGGCGTCGTGGCGGCCTCCGCCGAACTCCACCAACTTGCCGTATTTCGACCCGCGTGCCTTGGAGTAGATGTGCTGCGCCGCGGCGACGTCCTCGATCGCAAGGCCGACCGACTTGAAGAGCGTGATCTCGGTGGGCGACTGGCGTCCCGGGACTTGCTGGGTCACGAGCTGGCCGAGGTTGCCGAGGATGTGCGCGTCGTCGACGGCGCCCTCCGCGCGCGCGAGCAGGAAGTCGCCGGCTTCGGCGAGCGTCGAATCCCGATGGTCCACGAAGAGGCGCGCCTTTGCGACCGCCGCGGAGTCGAGCTCCCGCGACGTGGAGACGCTCGAACCGACGGCGTTGACGTGAACGCCGGGCGCGAGCCAGGCCCCCTGCACGACCGGCTCGCTGGAGGACGTCACCGTGCAGACGATGTCGGCGCCTTTGACGGCCTCTTCGACCGTGCGGCAGGGCGTGACCGTGATCCCGTGCCGCTTGGACTCGCGGTCGGCGAAGCTCTTCGCGCGCTCGAACGTCTTGCTCGCGACGCGGATACGCTTGAGCGTTCGAACCGCGAGCATGGCCTCCAGATGCGTGCGCGCCTCGACCCCCGAGCCGACGAGCGCGAGGTCGGACGCGTCCGGCTTCGCGAGGAGGCGCGTGGCAAGGCCGCTCACGCCCGCGGTGCGCACGGATGTGATCGAGGTCGCGTCCATGATGGCGAGGAGTCGTCCGCGGCCGGTCTCGAAGAGCAGGACCGCTCCCTGGTGCGAGTCGAGCTCGGTGCCCTCGTTGCGGGGAAAGAACGTCACCGCCTTCAACCCGAGCGAGGCATGGCTCGTCAGGTGCGCCGGCATCAGGCCCAGCGCCCCGCGCTTATCCGGCATCCAGAGGATCTGGCGGACCGGCATGTCCGTCTCGCCGCGGGCGAGCGCGGCGAAGGCGCGCGCCATGACATCGACACATTCCTTCATCGGAAGCAGCCGGGGAACCTCGGCCTGGTTGACGATGAGCACTTCGATCACGGTCTTCCCCCTGCGCGCTAGAGGTGACGAGAAATGCAGCGAAACGGAATTATGCGATGGAGGATATGCCTTCGCCCCGCCTACTGCCAGCGGAAGATCCAGAGGGCGATTCCGAAGCTGATCAGGCCCCAGGCGGCCATGATGGCGAGCTCGCCCGAGACCGCGGCGAGGCCGCTGCCCTCGAGCATGACGGCGCGCAGGGCGTCGTTCAGGGCCGTCAGGGGGAGCGCTCGGATGAACGGCTGGGCCGCCGCGGGGAAGCGCTCGGACGAGAAGAACACGCCGGAGAGCAGCCACATGGGCACCATCACGAGGTTCATCAGGCCGCTCGCGGCCTCCAGCGTCCGCGCCCGGGCGACGACGAGCAGCCCCACGCCGGAGAAGCACACGGATCCCAGGACCGTCACCAGCGTGAGGAGCCAGAAGGGGCCGCGGATCGGCACATCGAAGGCCCAGACGCCGAAGGCCAGGATGACGGCGACCTCGAGCACCAGGAAGACGAAGCGCGAAAGCATCTGCGCGAGAAGGAAGTCGCTCTTGCGCATGGGGGTCGCGACCATGAGCTTGAGGGTCTTCTTCAGGCGCGCGTTGACGATCGAGAAGCCGACGCCCCAGATGCCCGTGCCCATCAGGTTGAGGCCGAGGATGCCCGGAATCAGGAAGTCGATGTAGCGGGAGCCTTTTTCGTGCACCAGCGTGATCCGCGGCGTCGAGGGATCCGTCCGTCCCCGCGAGCGCTGGATGGCGTCGTCCACTTCGAGCCGCGCGAGGCGGGCGTCCGGGCGCGTCGTGTCGAAGTGATACGCGAGCTCCGAGCCGCCGGGCTCTTCGACGAGCAGCGCGATCTTTCCCGTGCGCAGCCCATGGAGTCCCGCGTCGCGGCCCGGGTACGGGAGCGGCCGGACGAGGCCGGACTTCTCGAGCGCCTGCGAGATCGCCGCGGAGGTCGGTCCCTCCACGACGCCCACCGGGAGGGGATCCGGCGGCCGGTCGCGGAACGCGAAGCCGAGGACGAGCGCCATGATGATCGGGAAGGCGAAGACCCAGAAGAGGGCCTCCGGCTCGCGCACGAACTCGAGGATGCGCGCCCGGGTCAGCGTGTAGAGAGGGTTCTTGCGCTCACTCATCGCGGAGCTCCCGCCCGGTCAGCGAGATGAACACGTCCTCGAGCGTCGAGCGGTGCGTCGAAAGCGACACGAGCCGCGCGCCGGCTTTCTCGAGTGTGGCCAGCAGCGAGGGCACCGTCTCGGCGAGGGAGACCGAGCCGACGAACCAGGCGCCATCGCGGCGGCGGCGCTCGCCGATGCCGGCGACGGCGGAGAGCACCGCGTCGTCCACCGGAGGCTCCGTCGAGAACTCCACGAAGTGCGGCGCCTTGAGATTCGCCACGAGCTGCGCCGGTGTGCCGAGCGCGATGATCCGGCCGTGGTCCACGATCGCGACGCGGTCGCAGAGCCGCTCGGCTTCCTCCATGTAGTGCGTCGTGAGGAGGACCGTGCGGCCGGCGGCCTTGTACGCGGCGATGCGCTCCCAGAGCTGGAGGCGGCTCTGCGGGTCGAGGCCCGTCGTGGGCTCGTCGAGAAAGAGGATCTCGGGGTCGCCGGCGAGGGCGCAGGCCACGGCGAGCCGCTGCCGCTGGCCGCCCGAGAGCTTGCCCACGCGCGCGTCCCGCTTCTCCTCGAGCGAAAGATCTTTGAGAAGCTGCTCCGGGGAGCGCCCGCGTTCGTAGAAGGAGCGGAACAGCTCGAGCGTCTCGTAGACCGAGAGCTTCTCGGTGAGCCGGCTCTCCTGCAGGGACACGCCGAGCCTTTCGCGCAGCTCGCGCTCCTGGCTTCCCCAGCGCCGGCCGAGCACGGTCACCTCGCCGGCGTCGGGAGTCGTCAGGCCTTCCAGGATTTCGATCGTGGTGGTCTTGCCCGCGCCGTTCGGCCCGAGCAGGGCGAAACATTCGCCGGGAGCGACCTCGAGGTCCAGGCCGTCGACGGCCTTCACGTCGCCGTAGTGCTTCTTCAGGCCGCGGCAGGAGATCGCGGGGGCGGACATGGGAGCGGAATTGTACCCGCGGCTTTAGCGGTCGTCGGGAACGACGATGCCTTCGAAGCCCGCGTCCTCGGCCTTCGCGAGCATCGTCTCGGCGGCGGCGCGCGACTCGAGCGGCCCGATCTTCACACGCGTCAGGCCCTCGTACGGCTCGAGGTACACGGGCGAGAATCCCGCGGCGCGGAGACGCTCGGCATGGGCGTCCGCGCGGTCCGGCTCGCCGAAAGATCCGAGCTGCACGGACCAGGGCCCGGCGGCGACCGCGGGTGGCACCGGCGTGGGCGCGACTCCGCGAGAGAGGATCACGATCCGCACCGGTCCGACGCCCGGACCGATCAGGTCGAGGCGGCGCGCGGCCTCCTGCGACAGATCGATCACGCGTCCGTGAATGAACGGACCGCGGTCGTTGATGCGCACGTCGACCGACTTTCCGTTGTCGAGGTTTGTGACGCGCACGAGCGTGCCGAGAGGGAGGTCGCGGTGCGCGGCCGTCATCTTCGAGGAGTCGTAGATCTCGCCCGAGGCGGTGGGCTTGCCCTCGAAGCCGTCGTTGCCGCCGTACCAGGACGCGAGGCCGTCCTCGCTCCAGCCGGAGACAGCCGCGGAGGGCGGGATCGGTTTCGAGACGGGCCGGCTCGCCGCGCGCGAAGCGCAACCGACCTCGAGAAGGAGAAGGACCCAGGCGGCGCCGGAGGAGCGGCGGGCCCTCACACGCGAACGGGCGCGCTTTCCGCCGCCGTCGCTCCCGCGAGCGCCGGATCGAGCTCCTCCCGGACGAACGTCTCGACCTGCGCGGCGCTTCTTCCGACGAGCGTTTCGGCGCGGCCGACCTGCTCGAGCGCGGCGCGCGTCAGGCCGAAGGCCGGGTCGGCGGCGATGCGATCGAAGAGGTCGGCCGGGGCACCGGTCGAGGAGCGCAAGTCGGCCGAAGCCCGCGCATGAACGCGCAGCCGCTCGTGCAGCTCCTGGCGGTCGCCGCCGCGACGGACGGCTTCCATCATGACGTTCTCGGTCGCGAGGAAGGGGATCTCGGCGTCCAGCCGGCGCCGCGCGACCTCGGGGTGCACGACCAGCCCGCCGAAGACGTTCTCCGCGAGCACGAGAATCGCGTCGGTCGTGAGGAACGCCTCGGGCACGGCGATGCGCTTGTTGGCCGAGTCGTCGAGCGTCCGCTCGAGCCACTGCGTCGCGGCGGTCATCGCGGTGTCGATCGAGAGCGCGATGACGTGGCGTGCCAGCGCGCACATCCGCTCGCGCACGCATGGGATTGCGCTTGTAGGGCATCGCGGAGGAGCCGACCTGCTGTCGACTCGAAGGGCTCTTCGATCTCGCCCTCGTGCTGCAGGAGGCGCAGGTCCGTCGCCGACTTGTGGGAGGACTGCGCGACGCCGGAGAGCGCGTGAACGACGAAGTCGTCCTGCTTGCGCGAATACGTCTGCCCCGAGACGAGCTGGCGGCGGTCGAAGCCCGCGCGGCGGGCGAGGGACGCGTCGAGCTCTTCGACCTTGCGCGGAGTCGCCTCCGAAGAGCGCGAGGAAGGAGGCCTGGGTGCCCGTCGCCCCCTTCGCGCCGAGGAAGCGGAGGCCCTGCTTCGCCGCGCGGACCTCGCTC
The DNA here is from genome assembly GCA_963782585.1 of uncultured Acidobacteriota bacterium. Taxonomy (GTDB): domain Bacteria; phylum Acidobacteriota; class Thermoanaerobaculia; order UBA5066; family Gp7-AA6; genus DAHUXD01. The sequence goes on along the minus strand of CAWAKL010000001.1, from coordinate 219,385 downwards.
GAGGTCCATCAGGAAGTCCGACGCCCAGAGGGTCGCGCGCTTGCCCACGGTCGTCGGCTGGGCCGGCTGGAAGTGCGTGTAGGCGAGCGCCGGGAGGTCGCGATGCGCCAGGGCGAAATCGCGGAGCTTCCGGAGCACCGAGACGAGCCGGCGCTCGATCAGCCCGAGGCCGTCGCGCATCTGAATCAGGTCGGTGTTGTCGGTGACGTAGGCGGAGGTCGCGCCCCAGTGGATGATGCCGCGAGCGGCCGGCGCGGCGGCGCCGAAGACGCGGACGTGCGCCATGACGTCGTGGCGCGTCTTCGCCTCCTCGGCCGCCGCGGCCTCGAAGTCGATGTCCGAGAGGTGAGCCTGCATCTGGACGAGGGCGTCCTCGGGAACGGGCAGGCCCAGCCGGCGCTCCTCTTCGGCGAGCCACAGCCAGAGCCGGCGCCAGGTCTCGAACTTGAACTGCGGGGAGAAGATCCGGGACATCTCCGCCGAGGCATAACGCTCGGTCAGAGGATGGACGAAGGCGTCAGTCATCATCCGGACCGGCTTCTTCGCCGAGGTTGAACATCGCGACCTCGTCGTTGCCGCAGACGAGGCACGTCGCCTCGACGATGCGGCTGCCGTCCATCTCGAAGACGTAGCAGGGGGTGCCGCACTGCGAGCACATCAGGTAGTCGATCTCCCGATCTTCCTTGGAGTCTGCCTTCTTGGGCGGGCCGCTGGCTTCGGTCACGTTTGAACCTCGGACCCATTCTCGCACCGCCGCCGGGGACGGACAAGGCGAACGCCGCCGCGAGTGCCGGTTCGGGAAGTGCCGGCACGGACATCATTTGTCCGCACCGGCGCCTATTCTGGAGGCTGGATGGGTACGGGGACGGTCCTGATCCTTGTGGCGGCGGCCGCGGCGGTGCTCGTCGCGGCCACGCTGGTGTTCCTGTCGCTGCGCGCGCGCGCCTCGGCCGCGTCTGCGGACTCGGCCCGGCTCGACCGGCTCCTCGCCGAGACCGGGAGCGCCCGGGAAGCGGCGCAGTCGGTGGACCGGCGGTTCGACGAGCTACGCCGCTCCGTGGACGGCCGGGTCGAAAGCGTCGAGAAGCGCCTCGCCGCCGGCCAGCAGTCGGTGGTCGACCATCTCGGAAAATCCACGCACTTCATGAAGGAGCTCGGCGAGCGGCTCGGGCGCCTGCAGGAAGCGTCGCAGCGCATCGAGAAGCTGGCCGGGGACGTGACGCGCCTCGAGGATCTCCTCAAGCCGCCCAAGCTCCGCGGAATGCTCGGGGAGATGTTTCTCGAGCAGGCCCTCGCCCAGGTCCTTCCGCCGAAGGCCTTCGCGACCCAGCATCCGCTGGGCGACGGCGTCGTCGTCGACGCCGTGGTCTTCATGCAGGACCGGCTGGTTCCGATCGACAGCAAGTTCCCGCTCGAGAACTTCCGGCGCGCGCGAGAGACCGAGGACGAATCCGAGCGGCGCCGCGCCCGCCTGCAGTTCAGCCGCGACGTGCGCAAGCACGTCGACGCGATCGCCGAGAGATACATCCGGCCGGCGAACGGCACCTGCGACTTCGCCCTGATGTACATCCCGGCCGAAGCCGTCTACGCCGAGATCGTGGCCGACGAGGAGGGCGGAGGCCTCGCCGACTACGCGTCGGGCAAGCGCGTCATCCCCGTTTCGCCACGGCTTCTGTATGCGTACATCTCGACCGTGGCTCTCGGCCTGCGGGGGATGGAGCTTCAGGAGAACGCCCGCGAAGTTCACAAGAATCTCTCCGAGCTCGCCCACCTCTGGGACCGGGTCGCGGGCCCCGTGGACAAGCTCGGCGTGCATCTGACGAACGCCCAGAAGCAGTACGAGGAGGCCTCGCGGGCCCTCGACCGCTTCTCGACCCGCCTCGAGACGATCGCCGAGAAGGCCGCGGAAGGAGACGAAGAGAGAGGAGACGCCGGCCAGCCGGCCCTCGTCCTGCTGCCGCCTTCCTGAACCCGGAACGCGCGCATCCGTACAACTCCATCGGTGAACGGACACGTGACCGGTTTTCGGGCGACGGCGCGGGTCGCCTTGGGCGTCCTGCTCGCGGCCGGCTGTGCGGTCCTCCAGGCGGCCTCCGATCCGGCCGCCGCGGATGCCGAGACGACGCGCGCCGTCACGGCCGTGAAAAAGGGAATCCTCGCCGGGCACAAGGCCCGCGACCGCGCGGCGCTCGACCGGCTCTACGCCGACGACTACACGGCGATGGACGCGAAGGGCGAAGTCACGACGAAGAAGGAGCTCCTCGACGGCCTTGCGACCTGGCCCGAAATCGTCGAGGGCGCCTACGATCTCGTCAACGTCCGGCGCTGGGGCAACGTCGCCGTGGCGAGCGGCCACGGGCGCATCGTCTACCGCAACCCGGACGGCACGACGCGGGTCTCCGAGTACGACTCTGTGAACGTCTTCGAGCTCCGCGACGGGCGCTGGCTCTATGTGGCGGCGTTTCTGCCCTGACCGGGATCCGGCGTAGCCCGCTCGCGCCGCGAGACTTAGCGGCGAGTGGGCTCCTCGAAAGGTTTCCCGAACCCCCGCCGCTCCTGTAGTATCCGCCCTTCCTCTCGGTGCCTGCATGACCCTCAAAGTCACTTCTGAAATCGGCAAGCTGAAGTCCGTCCTGGTGCACCTGCCGGGGCCCGAGATCGATCGCATGGTGCCGGCGATGATGGAGGAGCTCCTCTTCGACGACATCCTCTACGGCAACCGGGCCCGCGAGGAGCACCGGCGGTTCCAGCAGGTGCTCGGATACGTGGCCGACGAGGTCCTCGAGATCCAGGACCTTCTCGAGGAGGTCCTCCAGGTTCCCGAGCAGCGCAGCGCGATCCTGGACGATCTCGGCAAGACCCTCGGCTGGGGCCCCGACATGGACTACCGGCTCCGCGACCTCGCCGCCGAGCAGCTCGCCTCGGCGTTGATCACCGGCATCGAAAAGCCGGCTCCGGACATGGCGAGCGCGGCGTCGGAGCTGTACTGGCTGCCTCCCATCCCGAACTACTTCTTCCAGAGAGACCCCCTCGTCGTCGTCGGGGACCGGGCCGTGCGCGGCTCGATGGCGACGCCGGCCCGCCTCCGCGAGCCGCTGCTCTCGGGCTACGTGCTCTCGCTGCATCCCCGGTTCGCGAACCCGGAGGGCGGGAAGTTCTGGTTTCAGGAGTTTTCGGCGGACTACGCCAAGCCGTCCTCGTACGCCCGGATGCGGCCGACTCTCGAGGGCGGAGACGTGCTCGTGCTCCGCGAGGACCTCCTGGCGATCGGTTATTCCGAGCGGACCGAGAAGACGACGATCGAGCGGCTGGCGGAGTCCCTGAAGAAGCTCAAGTCTCCCATCAAGCGTCTCCTCGTCGTCGCGATCCCCCCGGCGCGCTCGTTCATGCACCTCGACACGGTCTTCACGATGATTTCCCAGGACGAGTGCCTGGTGTACGGGCCGATGATCCTGCCCGACGGCGCCGAGGAGGCCGACGTCTACGAGTGCGATCTCGGCAAGCGCGAGATCACCTGGACGACCGAGAAGGACCTGCTCTCCGCGCTCAAGGATGTCAAGCTCGACCTTCGGCCGATCCGATGCGGCGGCCAGGACCCGATCGCCGAGCGGCGCGAACAGTGGACGGACGGCGCCAACGCGTTCGCCCTCGCGCCGGGTGTCGTGCTGATGTACGACCGCAACGAGGCCACGGCCGCGGAGCTGGCGCGCGCCGGGTACACGGTCGTGGACGAGGCCGACCTCCTGCTCGGCCGCGAAGAGCTCGAGCTCTGGAAGCCCAAGAAGAAGTACGTCATCCTGCTCGCGGCGCACGAGCTGTCGCGCGCCCGCGGCGGCCCGCGCTGCATGACGATGCCGCTCGTGCGCGAAGACGTCCAGCTGTAAGCCGCGTTGGCCCCGACCGCATGAATCCGACGCCCTTTTTCTCTTTCGTCCGGCCCCTCGCGGTCGTCGCGTTCGGCGGGAACGCCCTCCAGCGCCCCGAGGACTCCGGTTCGACGGCGCAGCAGCTCGAGCGCGCGCGCGAGGCGGTCCGAAAGCTCCTGCCGATCCTGGGAAAGGGCTACGAGCTCATCGTCGTGCACGGCAACGGGCCCCAGGTGGGCAGCATCCTGATCCAGGCGGAGGAGGCGGCCGACAAGGTCCCGCCCCAGTCGCTGGATTTCTGCGTCGCCCAGACGGAAGGCTCGATGGGTTTCCTGCTCGAGCTCGCGTTCGACAACGAGCTCCCGCGGGCCGGCATCCGCAAGCAGGTCGTCACGATCATGACGCAGGTCGAAGTCGATGCCGCGGACCCGGCATTTCTCAAGCCCTCGAAACCCGTGGGCCCGTTCTTTGCGAAGGAGCGGGCGGACGTGCTGCAGAAGACGGCCGGCTGGACGATGGTCGAGGACGCCGGGCGCGGATGGCGGAAGGTCGTGGCCTCTCCCAAACCGCGCGCGGTGCGCGGCGTGGAGATCGCGGCGGCCCTCATCAATCGCGGCCACATCGTCATCGCCGCCGGCGGAGGCGGCATCCCGGTCGTCGTCTCGGACGAAGGCGAAGTCCGCGGCGTGGAGGCCGTGATCGACAAGGACTACTCGGCCTCGATGCTCGCGGCTTCCCTGTCCGCGAACCTCTTCATCATCCTCACGGGCGTCGACCGCGTGTCGAAGGACTACGGCAAGCCCACCCAGAAGGAGCTCGCAACGCTCGAGGTCGGCGAGGCCCGGAAGCTGCTCGCGGAGGGCCAGTTCCCGCCGGGCAGCATGGGACCGAAGATCGACGCCGCGATTCGTTTCGTCGAGGCCGGGGGCCACGAGGTCCTGGTGACACGAGCCGAATCCCTGTCGGAGGCTCTGGAGGGGAAGACGGGCACCTTCATTCGCGCCGCGCGATGACCGACGAGGACATTCCGTTCGTCTCCGAGCCGCCGGAGCCGCCGGAGCCGGCGTCCGAGAGTGTCGAGGCAGCCGACGCCGCTCCGCCTGCCCTGGATGAGCCCGCAAGCGAGCCCGAGCCCGAGCGCCCGCTCACCTTCCTCCAAAAGGCCTGGCCGGTAGTCGCGGCCGTCGTCCTGATCGCCGGGACTCTCGTCGCGGTCTTTTCGCTCCTCCGGCCCCGGACGAGCGGAGCGTCGACCGCGTCGGTCGCCGGCGTGCCGGCGTTCGTGACGCTCGACGGCGTCGAGCTGCGGCGCGAGCCGTCGGCCGGGGCGGAAGCCGTCGCGACTCTGTCGGTCGGAGACCGCATCGAGACCTTCCGCGCGAGCGGAACCTGGCTCGAAGCGAGCTCCGGCGCCGGCGCCCGGGGCTACGTGCCGGTCGACGTCGTCGAGCGCGCCTCCGACCGCGACACGCGCCGGCGTCGCGAGAAGACGCTGCTCGACTTCGCGCCGGTGTACGGCGTGGTCGGCGAAGCGTCGGACGTCATCCTGGCGCCCTATCCGCTGGCGGCCCGCGGCGGACGGCTCGCGAAGGGGAGCGTCATCGCGATCCACTCGGTCGATCACTCCTATTTCGCGTTCAAGGACAAGACGTGGGGCATCGCGTTCGTCAGCTCGGCCGCGGTCGACCTGATCCCGCCGGACCCGCGCGAGCCCGCGATCCAGCCCGAGAAGGTCAAGGCCCTCAAGAACCTCACGGTCATCGATCTGGAGGGCGAACCGCCGCCGGACGAGGAGCCGCTCGACGAGCTCGCCGGGTCCGAAGCCGCGGCGGAAGAGACCGCGCAGGCCGCGCGGCCGACGCCGGCGGGCCCCCCTCCGGCGTCGGGTGTGATCGAAGGAGCGACGCTTCTCAAGCGGGTGGACCCCGCGTATCCGGACCTCGCCCGCCGCGCGGGCATCGAAGGGACCGTCGAGCTCGAGGTGTCGATCGACGCGACCGGCGCGGTCACGGACGTCGAGGTCGTGCGGGGGCTTCCTCTGGGCATGTCCGAGGCGGCCGCCGACGCCGTGCATCGCTGGAAGTACAAGCCGGCGCGCACGTCGTCCGGTCCCGTCGCCTCCCGAAAGTCGGTGCGCGTCCGTTTCGTCCTGCAGTCGGACTGATTCACCGACCCATCTATAATTTCTGTCTCGATGCTCCAGGTCATGTTCGAAACCGAGGGGCGGACGCAGGTCTTCACCCTGTCGAAGGACGTCGCGTTCATCGGACGCGCGAACGACAACGACATCGTCCTGAACGACTTCTCGGTCTCGCGCCGCCACGCGTTTCTCAAAAAAGAGAAGGACGGCTGGGTCATCTACGACAACCAGTCGACCAACGGCGTCAAGGTGAACGACCAGGCCGTGCCGCAGGCGGACGTGCGCGACGGCGACCAGGCGCTCATCGGGACCTTCGTGCTCCGGTTCCGCGACGAACCGGCGGGCGGCCGCAAGGGCGGGCGCCTCGTCGACTCGACGGCCACGCACATCCGGCCGATCGCCGAGTTCAACCAGGACTTCGGCCTCGAGAAGAGCGACGTGCCGCTGTCGGACTCGACCGCCCAGCGGAGACGCGCGGCTGTCGATGTGTCCTACAAGAACCGGGTCTTCGAGATCCTCGTCCAGGTGGCGAAGGCGCTCATCTCGGCCGACGACCTCTCCTCCGTGCTCGACAAGGTCATGGACCTCATCTTCGAGTTCCTCCCCGCCGACCGCGGCTACCTGCTGCTCGAGGAGGCCGACGGCACGCTGACCCTCTCCGTCTCGCGCTTCAAGACGACGAAGAAGCGCACGACCTCGGACACCTCGGCGCCGTACTCCCGGACGATCGTGGACATGGTCGTGAAGCAGAAGGTGGCGATTCTGACCTCGGACGCGCAGACGGACGAGCGCTTCGAGAGCGGCGACTCGATCCGGCTGCAGCAGATCCGCTCGGCGATGTGCGCTCCGCTCTGGAGCGGCGCGGCTGTGATCGGCGTCGTCTACGTGGACTCGCCGCTGCACGCGGGGAGCTTCTCGGAGCAGGACCTCGACCTCCTGACGGCGCTCTCCAATTTCGCCGCCGTGGCGATCGAGCGGGCGCGGCTCCACGACCGCGTCGCCGCGGAGAAGCGCATCCGCGGCCGGCTCGAGCGGTATCACTCGCCGCAGGTGATCGAAGAGATCATCACGGAGGCGACGGCGTCGGGGGACCTCAAGGCGGCGCGCACGAAGGTGGTCACGATCCTCTTCGCCGACATCGTCGGTTTCACCGGCTGGTCCGAGAAGATGTCCGCCGACGAGCTGTCGCGGCTGCTGACGGAGTTCTTCACGCTCGCCTCTGACGCCGTGTTCGCCTGCGGCGGCACGATCGACAAGTTCATCGGCGACGCGGTCATGGCTTTCTTCGGCGCCCCGCTCGAGCAGCCCGACCACGCCGAGCGGGCGGTCGCGGCCTCGCTGAAGATCCGCGAGGGGATGGCGGCGTGGAACACGGAACGGGCCACGCGCGGCGATCCGCCCCTCGAGGTCCGGATCGCCGTGAACACGGGCGAGGCGATCGTCGGCGACATCGGATCCGAGCGCCGCGTGGACTACACGGTCCTCGGCAACGCGGTGAACGTCGCCGCGAGGCTCGAGGAGTTCGTGGCCCAGCCGGGGGACATCGTCGTCGGTCCCGAGACCTTTCAGGCGGTGAAGGATCGGTTCGAGGTGGCCCAGCTGGGCTTCTTCGCGTTGAAGGGTCTCTCCGCGCAGGTGCCGCTCTACAAGGTCCTCTCGGCGAGAGATCCGGGCCGCTGACGCGCGTCCCGGCGTGGCAGAATCGCCGGGTGGAGCGGCTGCCCGTCGTTTTCGTCACGAGCCGCGCCGAAAAGGCGTGGGAGGCCGAGCGGCTCGGCTTCATGATCGAGCGGTTGGACGCGGATCTGCCTGAGCCCCAGGCCCTCGATCCTTCCGAGGTCGTCGAGCAGAAGGCGCGCTCCGCATACGCCATGCTTTCGCGGCCGGTCCTCGTGGAGGACAGCGGCCTCGCGATCCGCGCCTGGGGCGGGTTCCCGGGAGCGCTCGTCAAATGGGTCGAGTCGAGCGCGGGAGTTGCCGCGCTCCCGCGCATGCTCGACGCGTTCGAGGACAGGGCCGCGACCGCGATTTGCGCCATCGCCTACTGCGATGGAGGCGAGGTCATCACGGCGCGCGGAGAGGCTCACGGCGCGATCGCGGCCACCCCGCGGGGGAGCGGAGGTTTCGGATGGGACACGGTGTTCGTGCCGGAGGGAAGCGATCGGACGTACGCGGAGATGGCGCCGGAGGAGAAGGGCCGCATCTCGCACCGCCGGCGGGCGTGGGACGCGCTCGCGGACCGGCTGCCGATCGCGCGGAGGGTCTGAGGATGCGCCGGTTCGTCGCGGCCGCGATCCTGCCGATCCTGCTTCCGGCGTTCGCGTGCGGGGCCCCGGCGACGGACGCGTCGGCCGCGACGGCGGCGGCCGGCGATGTCCGGAGGTTCCCGACGAAGGCCGGGGGGCAACTCGAGGTCACCACGTTCGTTTCCGGTCTCGAGGTTCCCTGGTCAATCGTCTTCACGTCTCCCACCCGCATGCTCGTGACGGAGAGGCCCGGACGGGTCCGGGTCGTCGAGAACGGCGTGCTCGCACCCAAACCGCTCGCGGTCCTTCCGGACGTCGAGGCCAAAGGGGAGAGCGGCCTCATGGGCATCGCGCTGGCGCCGGACTACGCGACGTCGCGCTTCGTGTACCTGGCCTACGCGTACGACGCGTCGGACGGGACACGCGTGCGAGTGGAACGCTATCGGGACGACGGCGATACGCTCTCGGGCCGGGCCGTCATCATCGAGGGCATCCCGGCCGCGCGGAATCACGCAGGCTGCCGGATCCGGTTCGGACCCGACGGGAAGCTCTACATCACGACGGGGGACGCGACCGACCGCAAGATCGCCCAGGACCCGAAGTCGCTCGGCGGCAAGACCCTCCGGCTCAACCCGGACGGCTCGATCCCGGCCGACAATCCGTTCCCGGGCTCGCCCGTGTTTTCCTCCGGGCACCGCAACGCTCAGGGCATCGACTGGGATCCGCGGTCGGGCGCCCAGTACCAGACGGAGCACGGCCCTTCGGGATTCGATGGCCCAGGCGGCGGCGACGAGGTCAATCTCGTCGAAAAGGGGAAAAACTACGGCTGGCCCGTCGTGCACCACAAGGAGTCCGCCGCGGGCATGGTCTCCCCGCTTCTCGAGTACACGCCGGCGGTTGCGCCGGCCGGCGCCTCCTTCTCGACCGGCGCCGCGCTGCCGTCCTTCAAAAACGACTTCTTCTTCACGAACCTCCGCGGCGAGGTCCTCATCCGCGTCCGCTTCGACCCGAAGGACCCGCGGCGCGTGCTCGAGACCGAGGAGCTCTTCCGGGACGTCTACGGGCGTCTCCGCGACGTCGTCACCGGCCCCGACGGCGCGCTCTACGTCGCGACGAGCAACCGCGACGGCCGCGGACAGCCCCGGCCCGGCGACGACCGCATTCTCCGGGTTGTCGAAGTCGCTCCCGTGCATTAGATTGACCGCTTCTCGATGGAACTTGCGGAGGTTGTCGGACAGCTCGCCGTCCTGCGGCGCTTCCCGGTGCGTGCATTGGGCGGCGAGTCGCCGGACGAATGCCTGGTCCAGGGCTCGGGCCTGGCCGGCGACCGCATCTACGACGTGTTCGACGAGGCGCACGGCGCGCTGCTGAGCGCGAGCGCCGCGCCGCTTCTGCTCCGGTACCACGCGCGCTTCCTCGATTCGGCGGTGCGGGGCACGGAGCTCGCGGCCTGGGTTCGGGTCATGACGCCGGACGGCGCCGAGGCGCCGCTCACCGACCGGAGCTGGCTCGAAGACGTCGCGCGGCGCTGCGGCCACCCGGTCAGTCTGCGCACACGCGCCGACGTGGAATCGGACCCGGCGCCGCTTCACCTGATCTCGGTGCCGACGGTGCGGTTCCTCGAGAAGCAGTACGGCGGAGCTCTGGAGCCCGAGCGGCTTCGCTCGAACGTGCTCCTCGAGTTGCCCGACGGCCGCCCCTTCGAGGAGGACAAGTGGCTGGGACGGCAGCTCTGGATCGGCGACGTCCTGCTCGAGATCGTCGCCGGCTCGGAGCATTGCGTGCTCCCCGCGGTCAACGGCGGGACGACCGAGCGCTCGCCGGGGATCCTCTCCGCGATCGCGCGCGGACGCGGAGGCAAGATCGGCGTCACGGCCCGCGCGCTCGCCGGCAACCGGCTGCGCGTCGGCGACCCGGTCGCGCTCGTGGACTGATAGACTCCGAGTCCGCGGCAACGACAAGGAGTTCGGCAGAGAGCATGTCCCGACCGATCCGCGTCCTGATCGCCAAGCCCGGCCTCGACGGGCACGACCGCGGCGCCAAGGTGATCGCGCGCGCGCTGCGGGACGCCGGCATGGAGGTCATCTACTCCGGCCTGCGCCAGACGCCCGAGCAGGTCGTCGCGGCCGCGATCCAGGAAGACGTGGACGTCGTCGGTCTCTCGATCCTCTCCGGCGCGCACAACGTCCTCTTTCCCGAGATCATGAAGCTGCTCGCCGAGAAGGGCGGGGACGACATCGTGGTGCTGGCCGGCGGGATCATCCCGGAGAAGGACATCGCGCCTCTGAAGGCCATCGGCATCCGCGAGATCTTCCTGCCCGGAACGCCGACCCGGACGCTCGTGGAGTTCATCCAGCGCGAAGCGGGAGCGAAGGTCGGCCGGGCCTGACCGTCCTCCCGATGGATCGGCTTCCCTCCCGCGTCGACGCCAAATCTCCGGAATTCGAGGAGCGGTGTCGCGCCATGGAGGCCCTGACCGCCGGGCTCCGCGATGAGCTCGCCCGGGCGCGTCGCGGTGGCGCGGGCCGCGACCGCCACGCCGAGCAGAAGAAGATGTTCGTCCGCGACCGCGTGGACGCGCTTCTCGACCCGGGCTCTCCCTTCCTCGAGCTGTCGCCGCTCGCGGCCTACGGCATGTACGACGGGGAGGCTCCCGGGGCCGGCCTCGTCACGGGGATCGGCCGCGTCTCGGGCCGCGAAGTCGTCGTGGTCGCCAACGACGCGACCGTCAAAGGCGGCACGTACTTTCCGATCACGGTCAAGAAGCACCTGCGGGCCCAGGAGATCGCCGAAGAAAACCGGATGCCCTGTGTCTACCTCGTGGACTCGGGAGGGGCCTTTCTGCCGCTGCAGGCCGACGTATTTCCCGACCGCGAGCACTTCGGGCGCATCTTCTACAACCAGGCGCGCATGTCCTCGAAGCGCATTCCCCAGATCGCCGTCGTCATGGGCTCCTGCACCGCCGGTGGGGCCTACGTCCCGGCGATGTCGGACGAGGCCGTGATCGTGAAGGGGACAGGGACGATCTTCCTCGCGGGCCCGCCGCTGGTGAAGGCGGCGACGGGTGAGGACGTCACGGCCGAGGAGCTCGGCGGCGGCGACGTGCACACGCGGATCTCCGGCGTCGCGGACTACCTCGCCGAGGACGACGCGCACGCCCTCGAGCTGGCGCGCACCATCGTCGGCACCCTGCATACGTCCAAGACGCTCCCGGCCGATTACGAAGAGCCCGAGGAGCCCGCGTACGACCCGAAGGAGATTTACGGAGTCCTGCCGCGCGACCTGCGCAAGCCGTACGACGTGCGCGAAGTGATCGCTCGTCTCGTGGACGGCTCGCGCTTCGACGAGTTCAAGGCGCGCTACGGCACGACGCTCGTGTGCGGGTTCGCCCGCCTCTCGGGGTTTCTGGTCGGCATCGTCGCGAACAACGGCATCCTGTTTTCGGAGTCGGCGTTGAAGGCCACGCACTTCATCCAGATGTGCGCGCGTCGGAAGGTGCCGCTCCTCTTTCTCCAGAACATCACGGGTTTCATGGTCGGCAAGGAGTACGAGCGCGGCGGCATCGCGAAGGACGGCGCCAAGATGGTGCACGCAGTGGCCAACGCGGCCGTGCCGAAGCTGACGGTGATCATCGGCGGCTCCTTCGGCGCCGGCAATTACGGGATGTGCGGCCGGGCCTACGGCCCGCGCTTCCTCTTCACGTGGCCCAATGCGCGCATCTCCGTCATGGGGGGGCCGCAGGCCGCCGCTGTCCTCTCGACCGTCAAGCAGGACCAGCTCGGGCGCGCCGGCAAGCCCGCGCTGACGGCCGAGGAGGTCGTCGAGTTCGAGCGGCCGACGCGCGAGAAGTACGAGCTCGAAGGCCATCCCTATTACGCGTCGGCCCGTCTCTGGGACGATGGAGTTCTCGATCCGGCGGAAACGCGGACGGCCCTGGCGCTGGCGCTGTCGGCCTCCTACAACGCGCCGATTCCGGAGACGGAATTCGGCGTATTCCGGATGTGAGCTCGCCGTGAAAATCCTCGCCTTCCTGCTCGCCGCCGTTCTCGCCGCTGCCACTCCCGCCCCGGGCGTGCTGCGTTTCTCGGTCGATGTCGCTTCCGTGACGGAAGCCCGCCTGACGATTTCCGGCCCGGAGGCGGAGGTTCCCGCCGGGGCCTTCCGCGGTTCCGTCTCGGTCAACGGCTCTCCGGCGGAGCTTCCGATCTCAGGCGACGTCACGCATTCCGGCGGAAAGTTCCTCCTCCCGGTGACAGTGCGATTCAAGGACCTGCCGGAGGCCTGGACCGGGACCTTCCGAACCGACACGTTCGCCTACCGCGTCCGCGGCCAGGTCGCGGGGCAGCCGCCTCGGGAGTGGACGGGCACGCAGCCCTTCGAGGATGTCGACGTCTCGGGCGAGGGCTCCGAGCGGTTTCTCGCCCTTCAGAACGTGCGCCTCACCGAGATGTCTTTGACGTCGAGCGAAGGCGTCGGGGAGCTCATGATCGTCAACCCGCTCGGCTTCGACGTCCGGATCGCCGAGATGACCTACGTGCTCTTTGCCGAAGGCGAACCGGTCGGCGAAGGCTCGGCCCGCGGCCTCATTCTCCGCGGGGGACGCAAGAACACGCTGACTCTCCCCATCGGGATCGACCATGCCTCCCTGATCTCCGCCGCGGGCAAGGCGCTGGTCGCCGGAGGCGACGTCGCGGTGCGATTGAAGGGCAAGATCGTCCTGCGGCTGAAGGGCGGCGACGTCTCCGTGCCGCTCGATCTTTCGGGCAACCTGACGGGCGGTTCGTGAGCGGCGCCGACGCGTACCGAAACCTCCGCCTCGCGAAGGACGGCGCGATATTGCGCGTCACCCTCGCGCGTCCCGAGGTGCGCAACGCGTTCGACGACGTCCTCATCGAAGAGCTGACACGGGCCTTCGGGCAGGCCGGCGGCGACGTCGCCATCCGCGCCGTCGTCCTCGCGGGCGAGGGTCCCACGTTCTGCGCCGGGGCCGACGTGAACTGGATGCGCAAGGCCGGCGGTTACACGAAAGCGGAGAACGAGGCGGATGCCGAGCGAATGGCCGGGATGCTCCGGGCGATCGACTCCTGCCCGAAGCCGGTGATCGCCCTCGCGCACGGGGCCGCCATCGGCGGTGGCGTCGGGCTGGTCGCGGCCGCGGACATCGCGATCGCCGCCGAGGGCACCGTCTTCTCCCTCGCCGAGGTCCGGCTCGGGATCCTGCCCGCGGTCGTCTCGCCCTTCGTCCTGCGGGCGATCGGGCCGCGGAACGCGCGGGACCTCTTTCTGACGGGCGACCGCTTCGACGCCCGCGAGGCCCAGCGGATCGGCCTCGTCCACCAGGTCGTGCCCGCGGAGGAGCTCGCTGCGGCCGGCGACCGGAAAGCGGCCTCGCTCGTCGCCTCGGCTCCCGAGGCGGTGCGCGTGGCCAAGCGGCTCATCGCGGAGGTCGCCTGGAAATCCCCGGAGGAGGTGGCGGCGAGGACGGTCCGGACGATCTCGGAGCGCCGAGCGTCCGCCGAGGCGAAGGAAGGCCTCACAGCGTTTCTCGAGAAGCGCAAGCCTTCCTGGGGAAGGGGAGAGAAGGAATGAAAGGGACTCAACGCCGGATGGTCTGCGAGAAGTGCGGCAAGGTCTTCTTCTCCTGGCGGCCGGCCGACCTGCCGGGCGCGCAGGTCAAGTGCTACTTCTGCGGCCACACGTTCGCGGACGAGGCCGCGAAGCGGCCGCCCCTGCCGCCGCCCGCGCCCGCGCCTGCCGCCGCTCCCGAGGCGCCGGCGCCCGACGCCGCCGCAACCAAGCCCTCATGAGGCCGGCCGCCCGTATCGTCTCGGCCGTTCTGGCGGTCGCGGTCACCGGCTTCGCGTCGTCGCAGGAAGCGTCGCCCCCCAGCGGGGCCGTGATCGAGAGGCTGACCGGCCCCTCGTCCCGCATGGAGGCGGATCTCCGACGCCTCACCGACGACATCGGGCCTCGCGTCACGGGAAGCGCCGGCTACGAGCAGTCGCTCCAGTGGGGCATCGACGCGTTCAAACGCGCCGGCGCGGATTCCGTCAAGCTCGAGACCTATCCGGTGCCCCTGAAATGGGCGCCGGTCTCGGCGACCGCCTCCCTGGTCGCTCCCGTCGCCTTTCCGCTCTCGGTCATCTCGTTCGGTCTCGCGCCGTCGACACCGGGAGCGATCACGGCGCCGCTCGTGGACGCGGGCATGGGCACGAAGGCGGACTTCGAACGCCTCGGCGCCTCGGCGAAGGGCGCCGTCGCCCTCGTGCGCTCCAAGCCCATGCAGTCCTTCGACGATCTCTTCGCCGAGTACCTCGCCGCGCCGGCCATGATGCACGCGGCGGTCGCGCAGGGCGCGGCTGCGATTCTCTTCTTGTCGACGCGTCCCCGCGAGTTGCTCTATCGCCACACGATCACATGGGGCACGCTCGCGCCGATCCCGATGGCTCAGGTAGCCCGCGAGGACGGCCTGCGCCTCGCGCGCCTGCTCGAGTCGCGCAACGGCGGCGGCGCGCGCGTGACGCTCGACATCCGCAACACCATCGGCGGGCCCTGGCAGGCCGCGAACGTCGTGGCCGAGATCCGCGGCTCCGAGAAACCCGGGGAGATCGTGCTCCTCGGCGCCCACCTCGATGCCTGGGACCTCGGCACGGGAGCGCTCGACAACGGCGTCAACTGCGCGCTCGTCACGGAGGTCGCCCGTGCGATCGCGGCCGGACCGCGGCCGCGGCGGACCGTCCGCTTCGTGCTCTTCACGAGCGAGGAGACCGGACTGCTCGGCTCGCTCGGGTACGTGCGCCGGCACAAAGACGAGCTCGACGCCCACGTCGCCGCGCTCATTCACGACATCGGCGATGGGAAGGTCGTCGGCTACTTCACGAACGGACGTCCCGAGCTGGACCCGCCCATTCGGGCGGCGCTCGCTCCGGTGGCCAGCTGGGGATCGAACAACACGAACGACGAGGCGATCCTGGGCACCGACAACTTCGATTTCCTCCTCGAGGGCGTCCCGAATTTCGTGGCCATGCAGGAGACCGAGCGCTATCTCGCCGACTACCACGCCTCCTCCGACACGTTCGACAAGGTCGACCTCGAGCTCGCGCGGCGCAACGCCGCGGTCGCGGCGGTGGCCGTGCTCGGTCTCGCCAACGCTCCCGGGCGTCCCGGGCCGCGCCAGACCCGCGCGCAGGTCCAGGAGCTGCTCGTTCGGAAGGGGCTCGAAGGACAGATGAAGGTCTACGCGCTCTGGAGCGAGTGGGAATCGGGCGAGCGCGGCCGGGCGAAATGATCCGCCGTCTCCTCATCGCGAATCGCGGCGAGATCGCCGTGCGCGTGGCGCGGACCGCCCGCGAGATGGGGATCGAGACCGCGGGCGTGTACGCCGAGGCCGACGCCGGGGCGTTCCATACCCGCAACGTGGACCACGCGGTGTCGCTCGGTCCGGGACCGCCGTCGCAGACGTACCTTTCGATCGAGCGGCTGATCGCGGCCGCTCGGGAGAGCGGCTCCGACGCGGTGCATCCGGGTTACGGGTTCCTCTCGGAGAACGCCGCCTTCGCGCGCGCCGTGGGCGAGGCGGGCCTGACCTGGGTCGGTCCGCCGCCCGCGGCCATCGAGGCGATGGGTGACAAGCTCCGGGCCCGCGCGGCCATGGAAAAGGCGGGCGTGCCGGTCGTGCCGGGCTCGCGCCGCGAGGCCGTGAGTGACGCGGACCTCCTCGCGGAAGCGCGCCGGCTCGGCTTCCCGCTTCTCATCAAGGCGTCGGCGGGCGGCGGAGGAAAGGGGATGTCGCGCGTGGCGCGCATCGAGGAGCTGCCCGCCGCTCTCGCCGAGGGCCGCCGCCTCTCCGAGGCCGCGTTCGGTGACGGCACGGTGTACCTCGAGCGCCTCCTCGAGGGTTGCCGGCACGTCGAGATCCAGGTCTTCGCCGATACGGCGGGCAATACGGTGTCTCTCTTCGAACGCGAGTGCAGCGTCCAGAGACGGCACCAGAAGATCGTCGAGGAAAGGCCGAGCCCGGCGGTGACCGAGAGCCTGCGGCGCGAGATGGGCGAGGCCGCGGTCGCCGCGGCGAGGGCCGTGGGCTACGTCGGGGCGGGCACGGTCGAGTTTCTCGTCGAGGGGAGCCGCTTCTACTTCCTCGAGATGAACACGCGGCTCCAGGTCGAGCACCCGATCACGGAGGAGACTCTGGGCTGCGATCTCGTGAGGGCCCAGCTCGAGGTTGCGGCGGGAGCCTCGCTGCCCGCGGGCTGGACGGACGGGTCGCTGCGGCCGCGAGGGCATGCGATCGAGCTGCGGCTCTATGCCGAAGATCCCGTCGAGTTTCTGCCCCGCGCCGGGCCGATCCTCGTATACCGGGAGCCCTCGGGCCCCGGGATCCGCGTCGACTCCGGCGTCGAGGAGGGGAGCGTGGTGGGCGTCGAGTACGACCCGCTGCTCGCCAAGCTCGTCGTCTCAGCGGCCACGCGCGAGGCGGCGATCGCGCGGGCGCGGCGCGCGCTCGAAGACTGGATCGTCCTCGGCGTCGAGACGAACGCGCGTCTCCTCTCGGCGGTTCTCGCGTCGGAGGCGTTCCGCTCGGGCCGCTACGACACGGACCTCCTCGCCCGGCTGCCTCCGCTCGGCGAGCCGGAGCCGCCGGATGGAGCCTGGATCGCGGCCGCGCTCGCGCCGAACGCGGCCGCTCCGGGAACGGCGTCCGGAAGCGGGAGCGCACGCGGCGGATCCGTGGACCGCATATCCCTCGTGGAGGGCGGGCTCATGAAGACGATGCGGCTCGTCCATCGCGGGCACGCGCGCGAGGTCCGGCTCGATCGTGCCTCGGCCTCGCTCGACGGCCGTGCGCTGCCGATCGTCTCTCGCCGGCCCGGGACGGGGATCGTCCGGGAGATCCTCGTCGACGGCCGGCGCCTTCGCGTCGCGACCGCCCGCGTCGGGGATCGGACGTGGGTCTGGTGCGAGGGCGTCGTGTACGAGTTCGAGACGCCCCGCGCGTCCCGTCGCGCGGCGGCGGCCGAGCACGTCGGCGGCCTCGAGGCGCCCATGCCGGGACGGGTGCGCCGCCTCGTCGCCGTCGAGGGGAGCGCGGTCGCGCGCGGTGACGTGCTGCTCGTGCTCGAAGCGATGAAGATGGAGCATGCGATCCGGGCACCGCACGACGGCGTGCTCCAGCGCTTTCACGTCGCCGAGGGCGACCTGGTGGAAGCGGGCGCCGAGCTCGCCGAGTTGACCGCGGCCGCGGGAGGATAATCGGGACATGACGAGCGAATCCTGGGAAGATCATGCGATCCGGCGGCCCCACCTGCCGGAGCGCGTGACGGTCTACGAAGTCGGGCCCCGCGACGGCCTTCAGAACGAGAAGGAGACGCTGCCGGTCGACGTGCGGGCGGCCTTCGTGGACCTGCTGGCCGACGCCGGCCTCGAGGCCATCGAGGCGGGCTCCTTCGTGTCCCCCAAGGCGATTCCCCAGCTCGCCGACTCCGAGGAGCTGTATCGCCTGATTCATCCGGCCAGCGGCGTGCGCTACCCGGCCCTCGTTCCGAATCTCCAGGGCCTCGAACGCGCCCTCTCGGTCGGCGTCCGCGAGATCGCGGTCTTCACGGCGGCGTCGGAGACCTTCAACCGCAAGAACATCAACGCCGGCGTCGACGAGTCGATCGAGCGGTTCCGGCCGGTCGTCGAGCGCGCGAAGGCCGAGAAGATCCGCATCCGCGGGTACGTCTCGACGGCCTTCGGCTGTCCCTACGAGGGCGACGTCGCACCCGAGGCGGTGAGGGAGGTCGTCCACAAGCTGCTCGACCTCGAAGTCGACGAGATCTCGGTGGGGGACACGATCGGCGTGGCGACGCCTTCCGACGTCTACGACGTGATCGAGGCGCTCTACGAATCCGGAGTGACGCGCGGCGTTCTGGCGCTGCACTTCCACGACACGCGGGGCACGGCGCTCGCGAACGTCTACGCGGGGCTGCAGTGCGGCGTCACGACCTACGACGCCTCGGCCGGAGGCCTCGGCGGCTGTCCGTACGCCCCGGGCGCCACGGGCAATCTCGCCACCGAGGACCTGCTCTATTTCCTCGAGGGGCTCGGCATTGCGACCGGCGTCACACTCGCGAAAGTCGTCGAAGCGTCGCGATTTCTCGCGAAGCATCTCGGCCGGCGGCCGCCGGGACGGTATCTGGCGGCGGTCTGGGGAGAAACCCGTTGACAGGTTGAGCCGATCCGGGTAACCTCCTGACTCAACGGCGGTTAACCCAGTGGCAAAACGCATTCTCCTGGCAGACGACAGTCTTACGATCCAGAAGGTCGTCGAGCTGACGTTCTCAGACGGCGAGTACGACCTGGTCTGCGTCCCCAATGGTCAGCGGGCTCTCGACAAGGTCGCCGAGAGCGCGCCGGATCTCATCCTCGCCGACGTCGTGATGCCGGAAAAGAACGGCTACGAAGTCTGCGAGGCGATCAAGGCGAACCCGGCGACCGCGCGCATTCCCGTCGTTCTGCTCTCGGGGACGTTCGAGCCGTTCGACCGCGACCGCGCGGAGCGGCTGGGCTGCGACGCAATCGTCTCCAAGCCATTCGACTCGCAGCAGCTGCTCCGTCAGGTCGAAGCCCTGCTGGCCCGCGCGCCGCAGGACGTTCCCTCGGC
The DNA here is from genome assembly GCA_963782585.1 of uncultured Acidobacteriota bacterium. GTDB lineage: Bacteria > Acidobacteriota > Thermoanaerobaculia > UBA5066 > Gp7-AA6 > DAHUXD01. Next base: position 200,488 of record CAWAKL010000001.1, on the reverse strand, counting down.
CGCGACGATGGCGATTCCCATCATGGCGAATCCTCCGGCGTCTCTCTCCGCGTCCGGGTCTGCCGAGCGGGCCGCGGCCGAGCCGGGCTTCTCGTCCGACGACTTCACGGGCTCGATCCCGAAGGCCGCGGAGATCGCGGGCGGCCCCGACCTCTTCGAGGAAGAGTACGGGCAGGCCGACGTGGAGTCGGCGATCGCGGCCTTCGAGAAGGCGCACCCCGAGTTCTCCTATGTCGAGGACGGCGCGGCGACCGCCGCGATGACGCCCGGCGCGGACGGCGACTCGCCGCCCGAGAAGGCGGCCGCCAAGGAGGATGAGCCCCCGGCGAAGCCGAAGCTCGCCGGATGGCTCCAGGACGAACGGGATGCGGCGGCGGCGGCCGAGCCGCCTCGCGCTCCCGCGCCGGCTCCCTTCTGGGTGCCGCGCCAGGCGGAGCCCGAGCTCACACCGATTCCGTTCGCTTCGGACGACTCCGCGTCTTCGCGTCGCGCGCCGGCTGAACCGATGCGCGCCGACGACGGTCCGACGCAGCAGATTCCGCTGGCGGCCGACTACGCGGCGCTCGGGCGCCCCGGCGGCTCGTCCGAGCGCAACGGCGACGAGGACGACGACACGACGCCTCCGTATCGGGACGCCGTCGAGGAGCACACGGCGGAGATCCCGATCCTGTCCGCCGCTTCTCTCGCGCCCGCTCCGGCCGACACGCCGGCGCCGATCCCGACCGGCGTTCGCCGGCCGGAAGAGGTGCGGCCCGTGCCGCCCGAGATCGAGGAGCTCGCGCAATCGACTTCGATCGGCCAGCTGAAGGAGATGCTCTCGTCGGTGTCGCGCACCGAGGGCGGCCTTTCGGACGACGAGATCGACCGGGTCGCGTCGCGCGTCGTCGAGCGGCTCTCCGAGAAGATCGTGCGCGAGATCGCATGGGAAGTCATCCCGGACGTCGCGGAGCTCGTCATCAAGCAGCGCATCAAGGAGTTGGAGGCGGGCGCCGAGTAGAGCCCCTTCGGGGTTCTGGTATATGAAAGGGCTCCAGAGAGCCCTTTTTTCATGCCCGAAAAGCAGATCAGAGTCGTCGAGACACTCGAGAAGACCTTCGACCCGGCGCACTTCGAGGAGCGCTGGTACTCCCTCTGGGAGCGGGAAGGCCGCTTCCAGCCGACGGGACCGGCGGGCTCGGGGCGCTTCGTCATGGTCATTCCTCCGCCGAACGTCACCGGCCGGCTGCACATCGGGCACGCCTACGGCCGCACGATCGAGGACATCCTGGCCCGCTGGCAGAGGATGCGCGGGCGCCGGGTCCTTTGGCTCCCGGGCACCGACCACGCCGGCATCGCCACGCAGATGGTCGTGGAGCGCGAGCTCGCGAAGCAGGGAATCCGCCGGCGGGACCTCGGGCGCGAAGAGTTCATCGAGCGCGTCTGGGCGTGGCGACGGGATTCCGGCGACGCCATCCTGGCCCAGCTCCGGCGTCTCGGCTGTTCCCTCGACTGGAGCCGGCTCCGCTTCACCATGGACCCGGATCTCTCGCGGGCCGTGCGCCACGCCTTCGTTCTGCTCTATCGCGACGGGCTGATCTACCGCGGGCGCTACGTCGTCAACTGGTGCCCGCGCTGCGAGACCGCGGTTTCGGACCTCGAGGTCGTGCACCGCGAGACGAAGGGGACGCTGTACCACGTCCGTTACGACGTGCCGGGCCTCGAGGGAGGAGCGGTGGTTGCGACCACGCGTCCCGAGACGATGCTCGGCGACACGGCCCTCGCGATCCATCCCGACGACGAGCGAACGGCCGCTCTTCGGGGGCGCAAGGCGATCCTGCCGATCATGAACCGCGAGATCCCGATCGTGGAGGACCCGATCCTCGTCGACCGGGAGTTCGGAACCGGCGTCGTGAAGGTCACGCCGGCGCACGACGCGAACGACTTCGCCTCGGCGCGGCGGCTGAACCTCCCCGCCGTCGTGGTCATCGGCGGCAACGGCAAGATGACGGCGGAGGCCGGCGAGTTCGCCGGGCTCGACCGGTTCGAGGCGCGCAAGCGCGTCATCGCGAGGCTCGAGGAGGAGGGGAGGCTCGTCAAGACCGAGCCTCACGTCTACAACCTCGGCCACTGCCAGCGCTGCGACACCGTCATCGAGCCGTATCTCTCGACGCAGTGGTTCGTGAAGATCCAGCCCCTCGCGGAGCCCGCCATCGCCGCGGTCGAGACGGGGGACGTGCGGTTCGCTCCGGAGTCCTGGTCCAAGACGTACTTCGCCTGGATGCGGGAGATCCACGACTGGTGCATTTCCCGCCAGCTCTGGTGGGGGCATCGGATTCCCGCCTTCACGTGTCCGAACGGCCACATCACGGTCGCGGACGAGGACCCCTCGGCCTGCGGCGAGTGCGGTTCGACGGAGCTCACCCAGGATCCGGACGTCCTCGACACCTGGTTCTCCTCCCAGCTCTGGCCCTTCTCGGTGTTCGGCTGGCCGGAGGAGACGGAGGACCTGAAGAATTTCTATCCGACAGACGTGCTCGTCACGGGCTACGACATCCTCTTCTTCTGGGTGGCCCGGATGATCATGGCGGGGCTCCGGTTCATGGGGAAGGCGCCGTTTCACACGGTCCACCTGCACGGCCTCGTCCGCGTCGGCGGCGAAAAGATGTCCAAGACGAAGGGCAACGTCATCGATCCGCTGGAGGCGATCGAGGAGTTCGGCGCGGACGCCGTCCGATTCACGCTGGCGTCCGCGGCCTCCTCGGGACCTTCCGTTTCGGTCGAGCGGGGCCGCATGGCCGGCTCGCGCAACTTCGCGACGAAGCTCTGGAACGCGGCGCGGTTCGCGCTGGCGCAGCTCGAGGGCCGTCCGGCCGCCGAGGCCCCCATCCGCGCGCGCGCGCTCGCCGACCGCTGGATCCTGTCGCGCTTCGAGGCCACGGCCGCCGAGGCGAACCGGCATCTCGAGGCCTTCCGCTTCGACGAGGCCGCCGGCGCGATCTACCAGTACGTCTGGCACGAGCTCTGTGACGGTTACCTCGAGATGGTGAAGCCCGTCCTCGCGGGCTCGGATTCGGAGGCCGCCGAGACCGCGCGCGGCGTGCTGCGGCACTGCCTCGAAGGCTCCGTGGCGCTGTTGCATCCGTTCATGCCGTTTCTGACCGAGGAAATCTGGGAAAAGCTGACGGGCCGTTCCGGCACGCTGATCGTCTCGACGTATCCCGCCGGCGACGGCGCGCGCGACGCGGAGGCCGAGGGCGCCGTCGAGGCGCTGCGCGCGGTCGTGACCCGCATCCGCAACTTCCGAACGGAGCGCGGATCGACTCCGACCGAGCCTGTGACGCTGACGATCGACCCGGCTTCCCCCAACCGGGTGCTCGCCGCGGCGCTGCCGGAGCTTTCGCCTCTGCTCATCCACCTCGCGAGGCTCGACCGGCTGACGTTCGGGCCCGCTTCGGAGGGCGTCTTCCAGGACGTCGTGTCCGGCCTCTCCCTGGGCCTGTCGCTGCCCCGGGGAGCTTCGGCCGAAGGGGGAGCCCGGATCGAGAAGACCGCGGCGGCCGCAGAGGCCGAGATCGCGTCTCTCCGCGCGAAGCTCCAGAATCCGGAATTCCTGGAGAAGGCCCCGCCGCCGGTCGTCGAGAAAGTGCGCACGCGTCTGTTCGAGCTCGAGGAGAAGCGGGCGGCGCTCGCGCGATCGTGATCACGTTTTCCGACGGGTCGATCGATCCGAACCGTTTGCGGGTTCTCGAGAATCTCGTCTGCCTGCGTTCGATCCCCTCCTCGAACGCCCTGGCGCGCGATTTGATCGACATGTACTTCGACGAGGATCAGAAGCTCCGTCCCACGGTCATCGCCGCCGAAGCCCAGCCGGGGGCCTACGGCCGCAACGGGCGATCCTGGGCCGCGCCGGGGGGCCAGGGTCTCTACTTCACGATCCTCCGCCGGGCCGCCGAGGGCGAGCCGCTGTCCGTGGTCCCGATCGCGTTCGCGCGCTGGATTCGGGACGTGCTCCTGCGGGAGACCGGCGTGGCCGTCGCGCTGAAGTGGCCGAACGACCTCTACGTCGGGCGGCGCAAGCTCGCGGGCGTGCTCGCCGAGTCGCGCACGCAGGGAGATCAGACGGGGCTGGCCATCGGCGTCGGGATCAACGTGCGCGGCCGCTCCGGCGATCTCGCCGTGCCCAATGCGACGACGATCGAGGAGGAGACCGGCCGGAGCGTCTCCCTCGCCTCGCTTCTTCAGGCCCTCCTCGAGCGGCTGGACGCCGAGCTCGCCGGTCCCCGCTGGGACGAGGAGATCCGCGCCTGGGAGCTCGTCTCCCTCCACCGCCCCGGCGACGTGCTGACGATCCGGCGCGCCAACGAAGAGGTGCGCGGCGAATACCTCGGGCTCGATCCGGCGGGCTTTCTCCGGCTCAAGACTTCGGCGGGCGAGACGATCGTCGCCGCGGGCGAGGTCGCGCAGTGGTGAAGTCGTGAGCGACGGCGCTCTTCTCGCCGTCGACGTCGGAAACACGAACACGGTCCTCGGCCTCTGGCGCGAAGAGGAGCTCGCGCGCTCCTGGAGGCTGACGACGCGGCGCGACGCGACGGCCGACGAGATCGCCCTCTCCATCCGCGGGCTCTTCGCGGCCGGGCCGGCGCCGGAGGCGCTCGGGCCCATGCGGGTCATCGTCGCGAGCGTCGTTCCCTCGCTGCGCTTCTCGCTTCGCCAGGCGCTCCGCCAGGTTCTGGAGCGGGAACCGGTCTTCATCGAGCCGGGAGTCAAGACGGGAATGCCGATCCTCTACGACATGCCGCAGGAAGTCGGCGCGGACCGGATCGTCAACGCCGTCGCCGCATTCGATCGGCTGGGCGGGCCCTGCATCGTCGTGGACTTCGGGACGGCGACGACCTTCGACGTCGTGACCGCCAAAGGGGAGTATGCCGGCGGCGTCATCGTGCCCGGGATCGCGATCTCGGCCGAGGCGCTCTTCGAGAAGGCCGCGAGGCTGTGGCGCGTCGAGATCCGCCGCCCCGACCGCGTCGTCGGAAAGACGACCGCGGGGTCCATCCAGTCCGGCCTCTACTTCGGGTACCTCTCGCTCGTCGACGGAATGATCGATCGCATATCGGCCGAGATCGGGGGGAAGCCGAAAGTGATCGCGACGGGAGGCCTCGCCGAGCTCTTCGGCGGAGGATCGGAGCGGATCGGCGAGATCGACCCGCTCCTCACGCTTCGCGGCCTGCGGCTGATCGATGAGCGAAACCGCGGAGGATAGGGGCTACTACGCGGCCGCCGAAGCCGCGTTCGTTCAGCGCCGCGGCACGCCCTTTCTCCTCTCGCCCAGGGACTTTGCGCTGCTGCGGGAGTGGCGCGCCCTCGGCGTGCCGCTCGAAGCCATCGTCTCCGGGATCGAGGAAGCGTTCACGCGGCGGGAGGAGCGAAGCGCCGTCGGCCGGGTCAACTCCCTCTCGTACTGCCGCGACGCCGTGCTCCTGGCCTGGGAGAGGCGCGCGGAAACGTCGCGAGGAAAGGGGAGCGGTGGTCCGGAGACGATGGAAGCGGGGCAGGTCGCCGCTTCCCTCCGGCGGCTCGCGGAGGATCTCGAGGGCGTGGCGGCGCGGCGGCCGGACCTCGGGGCGCCGCTCGAGGCCGCGCACCGCTCGCTCTCGAAGCTCGAGAGCTCGGGGAAGACGGCGGAAGAGATCGAAGGCTCGCTCGCGGGTCTCGATCGCCGGCTCGCGAAATCGCTCGCCGAGGCGCTCTCGGAGGCGGAGCGCGCCGAGGTGGATTCGGAGGCCGGGCGCATGCTCGCGGGAGCCGGAGCCCGGATGGACGCGGTGACCCTCGAGAAGACGGCGCGGGCGCTCAAGCGGAGGCTCCTCCGCGAGAGGCTCGGCCTTCCGCGGCTTTCCCTGCTGTGACCGAAAGAACCGTTCGCATCGAGAAGCTCGCCCCGACCGGGGAGGGGATCGCCCGCACCGACGACGGAGTGGGGTTCGTCGACGGAGCCCTGCCGGGAGAGCTCGTCGCGACAAATGTGTATCAGGTGAAGAGGAGATTCTGGAGGGGCCGCGTGACGGCCGTGCGGGAGGCGTCCGCCGAGCGGGTCGAGAGCGACCACTCCGACTGCGCCGGCTGCGACTGGGCCTTCTTCGAGCCGGCGGCCGCGCGGCGGGCGAAGCGGGAGCTCTTTCGAGAGACCATGCAGCGGCTCGGCCACCTCGACCCGACGGCGTTCGGGGAGCTCCCGGTCGAGCCGTCGCCTCCGGGCTATCGGCTGCGGGCCCGCCTGCATGTCGCCGGCTCCGCGATCGGCTACTTCGCGCCCGGAACCCACCGGCTCGCGTCGGCGGCCGACTGCGAAGCGATCGCCCCGGCCACGCGGCGGATTCTCCCTTCGATCGAAGCGGCGCTGCGCGATTCCGGCGTGGAGGCGAGCGAAGTCTCGATCCTGGAGAACACGGAGGGCTCGAACCGCGTCTGCCGCCTGACGATCGCGGGGACGAGCGGTGACGCGGAGGACGTGGCGGCGAGCCTGACCGGGTTTTCGGGAGTCCGCGTTCTCGACGCGGCCGGCGCGACGCTCCACGAGAGAGGGGAGGCGGCGCTCGATCTTCCGGTCGGAGGCCGGGCTTTCCGTGTGTCGGTCGACTCCTTCTTCCAGGGAAACCGCCATCTCGTCGGCGCGCTCTATGCCGCGGTCGCGGCCGAGGCTGGCCGCGCGGCCGCCGGCCTGGCTCTCGACGTCTTCGGAGGCGTCGGGCTTTTCGCGGGCGCGGCTCTCGACGCGGGTCATCGCGTCGTGTCGGTCGAGGGCGGCCGGGCGGCGGCCGCGGACGCCGCGGCCACGGTCTCGCGGTGGGAGGACGGCACGGACGTCGAGCTCGTTCGGAGCGGCGTCGAAGAATTCCTCCACCGGGACCCTCGTCGTTTTTCCTGCGTGGTGGCCGACCCGCCGCGGACGGGCCTCGGTTTGGACCTCGCGCGGGATCTCGCGAAGCGGGCCGAGCGGGTCTTCGTCTACGTCTCCTGCGACCCGGCGACCCTCGCCCGCGACCTGCCGGTCATCCTGGCGGAAGGGTTCACGATCCGCACCGCGACTCTCTTCGACCTCTTCGCGTTCACCCATCGCGTCGAGGCCCTCGTCTCGCTCGAGCGAGCCGCGTGATCCGGCCCGTCCTCGCCGGCGGCCGGGCGCCGGCGGCGAGGGCGGCGATCTGGCTGGTCGCGGGGATTCTCGCGGGGGCCTTCTCGACGCGCGGAGCGCTCGCCGCCGCGGCGCTGGTTCTCGTCTCGGCGGCGGCGATGGCGCGCGCGGCCGTTCGGGGAGAAGGGGGCGCGGCCGCCCGGCTGGCGTTCGCCGCGTTCTGGGCCGGAGCCGGGTTCCTCTCGGGGAGCGCGCGCATTGCGCTGCCGGCGGTGCGCGCCGCTCGAACGTACGCGAACCTGCCGCCCTCGGTGACCTCGGCAGCCGTCGTCGAGGGGAGGCTCGCCGACTTCTGGAGCGGCCGGCCTCCGCGCGCGCGGACCACGCTCGCCGCGGAGCGCGTGCGCGAAGGGGCGTCGTGGCGGGAGTTCTCCGCGGAAGTGACTGTCTTCGTTTCGGGCGAGACGGCCGTCGCGCCGATCGCGGACCGCGGCGATCGGGTCCTCGTGACGGGCCGGCTCGAGGAGGAGGACCTTCCGGCATCGGAGCGCGAGCTTCCGAGGGCCTGGCCGCGCTACCGGATGTCGGTGAAGAGCGCGCGGCTCGTCGAGAGGCGGGGCGCGACACTCGTCTCGGCGCTCACCTGGCCCAACCGAGCGCTCTTCGACTCGCTGCCGCCCGTTCGGACCCACTCTCTGCCGCCCGTTCGGGCGCACGACGGAACGGCCTACGAGCGCGACGTGCGCGGCCCGCTCGCCGCGCTGCTTCTCGGCCGGACCTCCGAGCTCGATCGCGGGCTCGTCGCGCGGTATCGCCGCGGCGGTCTCTACCACCTGCTCGTCGTCTCCGGCCTTCACGTGGTGCTCGCGGCCGGCCTCGTCTCCTTCGCGCTCGCGCTGCTTCGGGTCGAGGGCAAGACGCGGGACCTTCTGCTTCTCGGATCGGTGTTCCTCTTCGTCCTGGTCGGCGGGGCGAATCCGCCCGCCGTGAGGGCCGGGGTCGTCGTCGGTGTCTTCCTTCTGACGCGTCTGCTCGAGCGCCCGATCGGCTCCGCGCAGGCGATCGGCCTTTCGGCCCTGGTTCTCTTTCTGGCGGCGCCGGCGGCGATGTTCTCGGTCGGGACAGTCCTGACGTTTGCCGCGGTCTGCGGCATCGCGCTCTTCTCCCCGCCGATCCGCGAGCGCCTGCCGCCTCGCCCCGAATGGCTCTGGTCGGGTCTCGCCGGCACGCTGGCCGCCGAAGCGGCGACCGCGCCCGTCCTGTTCTGGCGTTTCAATCTCGTGGCCGCCGGAGCCTGGTTGACGGCGCCGCTCGCGATCCCGCTCTCCGCCGGCTTGATCGCGCTCGGGGGCGCGCTGCTCGCTTTCTACGCGATGGGGATCCCCGCCGGAGTTCTCGAAAACCTCTTCGGGCTCGGGTCCCGTTTGCTCGAGTGGCTCGCGGAGCGGGCGACGGGCGCCGCGTTTCTCCGGCCCACGCCGCCGCTCTGGGCGATGGTCATGATCGGAGGCCTGCTTGCGGCGGCGGCTCTCGGCCCGCGGCGGCTGCGGCGTGTCTCCGCGCTCGGCGCGGGCGCGGTCTTCGGCCTCTTCGCCCTGCGTCCGGGTCCGGCCGGTCCGGAGCGCGGATTCGCCATCGAGGCCCTCGACGTCGGGCAGGGAGACGCGATACTGCTTCGCTGGCAGAGGAGGGCGATCCTGGTCGATGGGGGAGGGCCGTTCGACATCCAGGCGACGGAGTTCGGCCGGGCACGCGTGCTGCCGAAGCTCCTCGACCGCGGGGTCACGCGCCTCGACGCCGTCATGCTGACGCATCCGCATCCCGATCACGCGCTCGGCCTCTTCGCCGTCCTCGAAGAGCTGCCCGTCGGAGAGCTCTGGATCTCCGACGGCGAGGACGAGGGAGGATTCCACGCCCGGCTGACGGCGCTCGCCGAGGGCCGCGGCGTGTCCTCCCGCATGCTGCGCAGCGGCGACACGTTCGAGCGCGACGGCGGAAGGCTCACGGTCCTGCATTCCGGCGGACCGCTGCGAAAAGTCGACGGAGTCAACAATCAGTCGATCGTGGCCCTCTTCGAGCGCGACGGACGATCGGCGCTTCTGACCGGAGACATCGGCCGGCCGGCGGAGTCGGCGCTGGTGTACGGGGGCGCCGCTCCAGGAGCGGACGTCCTCAAGGTCGCGCACCACGGAAGCCGGACGTCGACGAGCCCGGACTTCGTCGACGCGGCGCAGCCGAAGCTCGCGTTGATCTCCTGCGGGCGGACGAACCGGTTCGGCCACCCGGCGCCCGCGACGCTCGCCACGCTCGGCCGCCGGTGCGTCCCGGTTCTCCGCACGGACCAGCGTTCGGATTGCCGCGTCGAGCTCCTGCCCGGCGCGACGCGGCTCGCCTGGCGGGGCCTGGAAAAGCCGTGAGCGCCGAGACTCGGGCGCCGCAGCTTCTCGTCATCGTCGGGCCCACGGGCTCCGGCAAAACGGAGCTGGCCCACGCCGTGGCTCTCGCGCGGGCGGGGGAGATCGTGTCGGCGGATGCCTTCGCGATCTATCGCGGTCTGGATGTCGGAACCGCCAAGCCATCGCCGGCGCAGCGCTCGGAGGTCCGGTACCACATGCTCGACGTTGCCGATCCGGCGGAGGCGTATTCCGCCGGACGCTACGCCGAGGAGGCGCGGCCGATCGTCGAGGACATCGTCCGGCGCGGGCGCCTGCCGATCGTCTGCGGGGGCAGCGGCTTCTACGTCTCGGCGCTTCTTTCGGGCCTGCCGCCGGGACCGGCGCTCGAGGAGGGACTGCGGCCCGCGCTCGCGCGATGGGGAAGGGCGCGAGGGCCGGACGCGGCGCACCGCTTCCTGTCGCTCAACGACCCCGTCTCGGCCGGCCGGATTCCCGTCGCGAACCTCAAGTACACGCTGCGCGCCCTCGAGGTCCTGCTCTCGACCGGCGCCGCCGCGTCGACGCGGGAGGTCGGCGGCGACGGGTGGGCCCGCTCCTTCCACGTTCGAATGCTGGGCCTGCGCCCGTCGCGGGCGCAACTCCATGCTAGAGTTGAAGATCGAGTCCGCCGGATGCTGGATTCTGGGTGGGGCGAGGAGGTGCGGCGGCTCCTCGACAGCGGTCTTTCCCGGGATTCGAATTCCTTTCAGGCGATCGGGTATCGCGAGGTGGCCGAGTGGATGCTCGGGCGCATCTCGAGAGAAGAGGCCGAGTTGGAGATTCTGAGCGCAACGCGTCGCCTCGCCAAGCGGCAGTCGACGTGGTTTGCGCGTGAGCGCGGGATCCGGTGGTCGAGCCCCGAAGAGGGGTTCTCCGCCGCCCTCGCGCTACTTTCGGGAGAGGTCGACGAGGAGACGCGATGAACAAGGCGCCGATCAACGTTCAGGACTCGTTCTTCTACAACCTGCGCAAAGACAACGTGCCCGTGACGGTGCGGCTGACCTCCGGCGAGGACCGCATGGGACGGCTGCGGCGATTCGACAAGTTCGCGCTGGTGCTGGAAGTCGACGGGCGCGAGGAGATGATCTACAAGCACGCGATCGCCTCGATCCGGGCGGAGAGCCTGCCCGCGGGGTCATGACCGGACCGACGCCGGCGGGCCGCCTCCTCCGCGTTCGCTAGCGCGGCGGCGCATGCGTCGCCGGTTTCTTCGCTCCTGGGCCTTCGTCGCCGTCGCCCTTCCGCTGACCCTGCTGCGCTGCGCCACGGCGGCGGGACCTCCCCGGGACTCCTTTCCGCTGGATCCGCGGGACGGCCTCCGCGGTCCGTTCGACGAGGCGGTGGCGCGCGGATGGCAGGCCCTGCTCGCCGGCGACACGACAGGGGCCGAGCGCGAATTCCGAAGCGGAGCGGCATCGCGCAGCGCGGCTTCCGCGCGCGCCGGGGCCATCGGTTCGATCGAGGCCCTCGTTCTCTCGCGTCGGTCCTCCGAGGCCCTCGGGGCCTGCGACGAGCTTCTCTCGAGTGGAGAGCCGACCGCGCCGCTTCTGTCCGCCTGCGGCGAAGCGCGCGCGCGCACGGCGGATCCGGTGGGCGCCGTCGAGCTCTACGACCGCGCGGCCTCCGCGGCGCCGAGCCTTCCCGGCCTGGCCGCGCGGGCCGAGGAGCTCCGCAAGGCGGCGGCCGAGTCCCTGCTCGACGAGGCCTACAAGAATGCCGCGGAGGGACGCCGGGACGATGCGCGCCTGCAGGTGGCGCGCGCCCTGGGATGGAGCCCGCGCTCCGCCCCGGTTCTCGTCCGCGCGGGCGACGTGGAGTGCGAAGCCGGAGACCGCGAACGGGCGCTCGAGTACTACCGCGAGGCGATGACTTTGGGCGGCGTGGATCCTGCGCTGGAAGAGAAGGCGGGCGACCTCGCGCTCGAGCTCGAGGACTACGGCACGGCCGCGTCGATTTTCGACGGCCCTGGCCGCGCGAAATCCGCGGTTCGCCGCACGGGCGGCGGAGGCGCGTCTCGCGTTCCGGGTCGCCAACTGGCCGGACACCGAGCGGGAAGCCGCCCGGTCGCGCCGGCTGACCCGCAGCGGCGCGGCGCTGCTCGTCTGGTGGGTGTTTCCCGAGGTGCGCGAGGCGCGCGTCGAATCGGCCGGGATCGTCGCGACCGACGTGCTCGCGCGCAAGGACAGCCGGGTCATGATGCGCGCGGTGTCCCTGGGGCTTCTGGAGGTCGATCCCGACACGCACCGCGTCCGCCCGGACGCGCCCCTGACGCGGACCGCGGCGGCCCGGATGATGCTGCTCCTCGCCTCGCGGCTGGCGCGTTCCGGTCCCATGCCGCCGTGCTTCCAGGGCGTGCCGGGGCCCGGAAAGGGCGGGAGGGAAGCGATTCGCGTGGCGGCGCGGTGCGAACTGCTGTCAGAATCGGGGGCCTCGGTCGTCAGCGGCGCGGAGTTCACGAAGGGACTGGATCGGCTCCGCTCGCTCTTTCCGGCCGGGGAGGGCACGAAACGTGATTGATGCCGCAGTGTTTCGCCGCGTCGCGCTCTTCTCGGAGCTCGGCGCCACGGAGCTGGAAGCTCTCGCCCGCGCGGTCACGCCGCGAACCTGCCCGCCGGGAACGGCGATCATCCGGGAATCCGAGCCCGGAGACCTCTTCTTCGTCATCCTCCGGGGCGAGGTCAAGGTCTTCGTCGACTCGCCCGACGGCCGGGAGGTCGTGCTCTCGCACCTGCAGGCCGGAGACTTCTTCGGCGAGATGGCCCTGCTCGAGGGCGAGACGCGGAGCGCCTCGGTCACGGCCCTGACCGATTGCGAGCTCGCCGTCCTCGCCCGCGCCGAGTTCCTCGCCGTGCTCGCCCGCGACTTCTCGCTGACGCGCAAGATCCTCCAGACGCTCTCGTCGCGGCTGCGCAAGGCCAACGACGTCATCGAGTCGATGGCGCTCCTCGACGTCGGCGGCCGCCTGGCCCGCTACCTCATCCGGCTCGCCGACGAGACGGGGCAGCCTCCGGTCGACGGCTTCATCGTCGTCACGCGCCCGACCCACCAGGAGATCGCCAACTCCATCGGCGCGACGCGCGAGACCGTCACGCGCATGCTCAAGCAGTTCGAGGACCGCAAGCTCATCCGGACCAAGGGCTCGACGGTCTGGGTCCCCGCGGACGTGCCCGCCGGCGCCCGCGAGAACGAGTGGAGGCGCCGTTGAAGGGTCCCTGGACCCTTCCCAACCTCATCACCCTGCTCCGCCTCGCGGCGCTCCCGTTCTTCCTGGTCTCGATCGCCGACGGGCGGTTCGGGATCGCCCTGGCGATCTTCGTCGTGGCCGGCATTTCCGACGGCGTGGACGGATACCTCGCCCGGCACTTCAACATGAAGTCGGCGCTGGGCGCGTACCTCGATCCGATCGCCGACAAGCTGCTCCTGATCTCCTCGTACCTCTTCCTCGCCATCCCGTCCTACCCGGCGAGGGCCAAGGTCCCGGTCTGGCTCGCCGTGATGGTCCTGTCGCGGGACTTCCTGCTCCTTCTCGTCGGGCTGCTGATGATCCTCACCATCGGCAAGCGGGCATTTCCGCCCAGCTGGGCGGGCAAGGTCGCGACCGTGACGCAGATCCTGACGGTTCTCTTCGTCCTGTGCGCCAACGTCTGGAACTGGCCGCGGCCGATCCTGCTGATCGCCTTCGGTGCCACGGCGACCGTGACGGTCATCTCCGGCTTCGGCTACGTGTTCAGCGTCGCCCGCGAGTCCGCGCCCGCCGCCGCGAGCCCATGATCGAGCTCCGCCTGCTCTCGCGCCCGGGTTGTCATCTGTGCGAGGAGATGCGGGCCGAGGTCGACCGGCTGCTCGCGGGAGATCCGCATCGCTGGGAGATCGTCGACGTCGACTCCGACGACGAGATCGCCCGACGCTGGGGCGATTCGATCCCCGTCCTCTTCGTCAACGGCCGCTTCTTCGCCAAGCTCCGCGTCCCGAAGCTCGCGGCGCGGCTGAGGCTCCTGCGGAGGGCCGCGGGGGAGTCGGAGAAATGATCGGCGTCGTCCTGCTCGCGCTCGTCCCGGGCGTCCTCCTCGAGGAGCTGACCTGGGTCGAGGCCGAGAAGGTGCTCCGGCCGGAGACGGTCGTCGTCATTCCCCTCGGGGCGGCGTCGAAGGAGCACGGACCCCACCTCAAGCTCAAGAACGACCTGATCCTCGCGAACGATCTGAAGGAGCGGGTCCGTCAGCGCGCCGACGTCGTGATCGCTCCGACGGTTCCGTACAGCTTCTATCCGGCGTTCGTCGAGTACCCGGGCTCCACGAGCCTCTCGCTCGAGACCTCGCGCGACACGATCGTCGAGATCTGCCGCGGCCTCTCGCGTTTCGGCCCGAAGAGGTTCTACGTCCTGAACACGGGGCTGTCCACGGTGCGGGCGCTCGCGCCCGCGGCCGAGGTGCTCGCGGCGGAGGGGATCCTGCTGCGCTACACCGACCTGCTCAAGGCGACCGCCGCCGTCGAGAAGCAGATCGCCCGCCAGGAGGGCGGCACCCACGCCGACGAGATCGAGACGTCCATGATCCTCTACATGAGCCCCGGCGACGTCGACATGGCGAAGGCCGTCAAGGACTACCACCCGGGCAAGGGCGCACTCACGCGCGACCCGAAGGCCGAGGGTAAGACGTACTCGCCGACCGGCGTCTACGGCGACGCCACGCTCGCGACGAAGGAGAAGGGCCGGATCGTCACCGAGGCGCTCGTCGCGGCCATCCTCGCGGAGATCGAGGAGCTTGCGGAAGGCGACGCCGCCGGCGCCATCCACCCCGGTTGTCCCCGGCCCATCCGTTCGCTAAGATCCGGCCCGTGCGGGCATAGTTCAGCGGTAGAACGCCAGCTTCCCAAGCTGGATGTCGCCGGTTCGATCCCGGTTGCCCGCTCCAACCTAGCCTCCGCGCCGCGAGCCCCTTAGGCTCGACCCGCTTCTTTCTGACGCGGAGTCTTCGCGCGCAGGAGTTCAAGAAAGAGTTCAAAAGGATTCCGAGGACGCCGCTCTCGCGAGCTCAACTGCTCGGACGTCTTCCCACGCCCGCCCCCTGCGGCTCAAAGCGGGGGAACAGGATGCTCGAACGAACCTACGTCCAGGCGCGCGAAGTCGCTCGAACTCTAGGGGTCAGAATCTTGCTAGACAGCGACGGCGGCGATCGCCTCCACTTCAATCAGTAGCGTATCGAGAGCTAGGCGCGGCACCGGAATCAGCGTGCAAGTCGGTTTCATCAGCGGCCCCCAGACCAAGCCGAGCTCGGCACCCAGCACGGCCAGCTTGCTTTCATTGTGATTGGCGATCAGCACAGTCAGCTTGACCACGTCAGAGATGCTGGCGTCGGCCGCGGCCAGCGCGGTCTGCAGATTGACGAGCGCTTGACGCACTTGCGCGCCGAAATCGTTGGATACTTTACCTTCGACATCTTCGCCGACTTGTCCGGCCAGATACACCAGCCGCACGCCCGGCTCCAGCCGCGCCACATGGGAATAAGCCCTCGGCGCCGGGTCGTAGAGGCCGGCGGGATTGATCAGCTTAAATGCTTGTTGAGTCATAGAATTTTCCTTATTTGATAGGCAGGGCGATGGGACGTATCGGTGCCGCGTCGCCGCCACGGAACTTGAGCGAGGCGCCGATGAAGGCGAATTGGTAGACCCGGTCGCGCGCCAGCTCTTCCAGATTGATCATTTCGATAATCGGCGCGCCTTGTTCCGCCAGCAGGTAAGTATGCAACGGCAGGTAATTGTCGCTCACTTCAGATGGAAAGGTTTCAAGGCTGAGATTGTCCGCGCCGACCACCATCGCGCCGCCATCCTCGACCAGGAACTTGGCGCCGTCTAGGCTCAGGCCGGGCGAATTGGCCATATAGACTTGCGCCTTGTCGTAGTCGCGCATGCGGCCGGTGCGTATCACCACTACATCGCCTTGCTCCAGCTTGACGCCCTGCAAGTCCAGCGCCTCGCGCAAGTCCTTGCGGCTGATGCGGTAATTGTTTGGCAACTGTTGCAGGCCCTTAGCCGCAGCCACGTCGATCAGCACGCCGCGTGCGATGATGGGCGGCAGTTTTTCGGCACCGCTGACAGTCCAGCCACGGTCGCCGAGGTATTCGGTTTCGCTAAAGCCATTCCAGATCTTGCCGTTCAAGCCGAAATGATTCAAGGCGTCGATATGCGTGCCCGTGTGGGCGTACATCGATACCGCTGAGCCGGTATAACTGACGTGGCGGTTCATCTTTTCGCCGACCTTCATCGAATCGGCCACCACATTGCCGTGCGGCGTGTGGGTCATCCACATTTGATACGGCGCATCGCCGGCGTCTTGAAAGCCCGGCATGCCGATATACATATCGACCGCCAGATCATAACTTTTCTGGCCCGATACCCGGCTCAATATGGCGCTGCGCGAAGCGGGTGTCATCAGGTTCAGACGGCCGATCTCGTCTTTCGGCCCCCATGGGCTGATGCCGACTTGTTGCTGCGCAGTTGCAACTGCGGCACCCGTGCTCAACAGAGCCAACAGCAAAAATGGTGTGGTGTAGCGCATCGTGCTTTCCTTTCGTGAACGAAAGATAATCAAAGGAATCCATCGTCGGAACATGATCATGCAACGGCTTTTCCATTCGGCTAACCATTGATTGCGAAACAGAAAGAGCGAGGATTGGCGGTGAGGCACAGCAAAATGACGACCAACGAAACAGGAACCCTGCGAGCGTGACTATCGCGCCAATTTCGGGGGCGGCCAAGATCCCCACGGCCGGAATGTCCTCTCCGCTTGCAATTCCGTATGGGTCACGCTGGCCGAGTACGGCCGTCTCCTGGTTGTCGGCTTCCCGGGGTTCGGTGCGTCCGGAGGGGAGAGTGGCCAAGTGTCCAAGCGAGCGATTCGGAGAGTTCCTGGCCTAACTCATCGTCAAAGCTGAGGCGCGGATCATTCGTGATCGCGGGCGCCGGAGCCATCGTAGTTCCGATCCACCTCGGGGCGTAATGCTCGCCCCCGGCCGAGTCTGGAGAGCCATGTCCCCTTCGGCCGCAAGTCGATCTGGCGCGCGTTCATGCTTTCGCCTGGAACAGAGGATCGAAGAGACAAGCCGGCCGCCGCGAGACTCTCCGAGGTGCAGGAGTGATCGTGGTATACGGGAGACGAGTTCAAAAACGAGTTCAAACGGAGTTCAAAGGACGCTCTTGGACGCTTCGCGACGCTTCATGCCGCAACGCAAAGGGTTGATACTCAACGGTCGGCAAGAATCCCGAAGCATCTCATCAATTTCCCGAGCTGGATGTCGCCGGTTCGATCCCGGTTGCCCGCTCCAACCTCTTCCTCCGCGCGCTTCGTAACGTCACGTGATACAGAAGCGCCACGACATGACGACCCCGCAAGCTCCAGCCCCGGCCGTGCCTCCGACATCCGGACTGGCTCGCGAGATGGGGCTGCTCGGCCTGGTGGCCACCGGTGTCTGCTCGATGATCGGCGCGGGCATCAACGTCATCCCGTTCATGATCCAGCGCCACGTGCCCGGCATCGGTCCGAACGTGCTGCGCGCCTTCATCTTCGCGGCGCTGCCGGCCGTGCTGGCGGGCCTGGCGTACGCGGTGCTGGCCTCGGCCATGCCGCGCGCCGGCGGCAGCTACGTGTACGCGAGCCGCGGGCTCGATCCCTACCTCGGCTTCGTCGCCTCGTTCTCGCAGTGGTTCTCCCTGTGCGTGGCGATCGGGGTGGTCTCGTACCTCATCGTTCCGTTCCTGCGCGACATCGCCGTGGCCGCGGGATCGACGGCGGTCGCGGCCACGCTGGAGACCGGGCCGATCCGGCTGGCGATCTCCCTCGCGTTTCTCTGGGCGGCGGTGCTCGTGAACATCCGCGGCGTGAAAGTCGTCGAACGCCTGATCGTTCCGCTGATGTTTCTGACGTTCATCCTCGGCGGCGTGGTGATCGTCGCCGGGTTCTCCTTCGACCATGACGCATTTGCGGCCGCGCTGCAGGCGCGCGAGGGTCGCGCGGTGGCGGCGACCGCCGCGCCGGCGCTCACGCTGTCGGTCCTGCTGCCGGCCTCTGCACTGATGTTTGCCTCGTTCATCGGCTTCGATTCGATCGCGCAGGCGGGCGGCGAGGCCAAACGTCCGGGACGCAATCTGCCGCTCGCGATCGGCATCGCCGTCGTGTCGGTCGGCCTCTTCTACATGCTGTTCACCGGCGCGGTGTATCACGCCGTGCCGTGGCAGTTCATCGCGGCCGAAGCCCAGAGTCGCGACCTGACGGCCCCCGGTCTTCTGGGATATCTCCTGCCGCCCTTCTGGACGGTCGTGATCGTGTCCGCTGCGGCGGTCGCGCTTGATCAAGGATCTGCCGGCGATGCTGCTCGCGGTCTCGCGCCTGATGTTTGCCTGGTCCGAGGATGGGATCTTCCCGCGCCGGATCGCGGCGGTGCATCCGCGCTTCCGCACGCCGCACGTGGCGATCCTGGCGAGCGCCGGCATGGCCACGCTCGGCATCGTCGGCAGCCACGTGGCCGGTAGTTTCTTTCTCGGCGTGGATATCCTCGTGACCTCGATGCTCGTCAACTTTCTGCTGATGGCGGTCTCGGTGGTGACGCTGCCCCGGCGCAACCCCGCGCTCGCGCGGGACGTCACCGTCCTCCCGTCCCGCGCGGCGCAGGTGCCGCTCGCCGTGGCCGCCATCGTCGTCCTGGCGCTCTTTCTCGGCGTTCACACCTGGAAGGACCTGACCGCGCCTGCGGCCGCGTGGTACTTCCGCTCGACGCCGCTGTGGCTTCTCGTCATGGCCGCCGGCACGGTCATCTACCGTCGCGAAACGCAGAAGCTGCGCAGGCAGGGCGTCGACCTCGACGCGCGCTTCGCGACGCTTCCTCCCGGATAGGACGCATGGCACTCACCGTGGACCGGGTCGCGCTGGCCCCCGATCTCTCCATCTCCCGCGTGCTGACCGGCCTCTGGCAGATCGCCGACATGGAGCGGGACGGCCGCGCGCTCGACCCCGAGCCTACCGCGCGCGCGCTTCGACCCTACGTCGACGCCGGCTTCACGTCGTTCGACATGGCCGATCACTACGGCTCGGCCGAGATCGTGGCGAGCCATCTGCGCGAAGGAGCGGGCGCTGCGCATCCGGTCCAGCTCTTGACGAAATGGGTGCCGAAGCCCGGGCCGCTGACGCTCGGCGACGTGCGCGCGGCGGTCGAGCGATCGCTGCAGCGGCTTCGCACCCCCCGGATCGACCTGCTGCAGTTCCATGCGTGGAGCTATGCCGATCCGAGCTGGATCGACGGCCTGCGGCATCTGCAGGCGCTGAAATCCGAGGGAATGATCGCGCACATCGGACTGACCAACGTGGACGCGGCGCATCTCAACATGGTGCTCGCCTCCGGCATCGAGGTGATCTCGAATCAGGTCTGCTTCTCGCTGCTCGATCGGCGCGCGGCCGGTGCCCTCTCGGACGTGTGCCGCGCGCGTGGCGTGAAGCTGCTCGCTTACGGAACGGTCGCCGGAGGCTGGTTGTCGAATCGGTGGCTCGGTCAACCCGAGCCCGACTGGGAACGCAGCGGCACCTGGTCGCAGATGAAGTACGGCCGCTTCATCCGCGTCGCCGGCGGGTGGGATGCCCTGCAGCGGGTGCTGCGCGCCGCGGATCGCGGTCGCTCGGCGGCACGACGTGTCGATCGCCAACGTGGCCTCTCGCTACATCCTCGAGCAGCCGGCCGTGGCCGGCGTCATCATCGGCGCCCGGCCTGGCGAGCGAGAGCACATCGCCGACAACCTCCGCGTCTTTTCCTTCGCGCTGAGCGGCGAGGATCGCGAGGAGTTGCAGGCGGCGCTCGCGACGCTCAACCCGATTCCCGGCGACTGCGGCGACGAGTACCGCAAGCCGCCGTTTCTGACGGCCTCAGGCGATCTGAGTCATCACGTGGAGTCGTTCCCGGCGCCCTACGCGGTGCAGCGCCGCGCCGACGGGCGCCTGCTGTGCCTGAGCGGGACGCCCTGGGAGAGCATGGCCGGGTTCTCCCGGGCGACGCGGCGCGGCACGCGGGATAACGATATCGGGCACGACGGCGACGCACGGCGATCTCGCGATCGGCGGTACGGATGCCGCCGCGCAAACGCACTTCGCGATCGACAAGATCGAAGGCGCGCTGCATTCGCTCGGGGCGAAGCTCGAGGATGTCGTGCGCACTCGGGTGTTCGTGGCGCGCCTCGACGACTGGGAGGCCGTGGCCCGCGCTCACGGCGAGCGCTTCGGCCACATCCAGCCGGCCAACACGCTCGTCGGCGCGTCCCTCGTGGGCGACGAGTATCTCGTCGAAATCGAGGCCGACGCGGAAGTGTCAGACAGGTGAGGCTGGGAAGTTCACCAGAAGGCGTCGTCTTCGCGTTCACGAACGGTCCGGAGACAGTACTCCGCGATCCTGCGGACCAGAGCCTCGGGCACGCGCTCGTCGTAGGGAATCTGAAGCGTGTACTTCGTCCTCTTGTGCTCGTCCAGTTCCTTGCGAAAGTGTTTGAGCGCCGCCGCCGTGGGCACGAAGCTGCAGTGGCTCTTGCTCGCGGAGAAGGCGAACAGAAACCGGGGCTCCACGAAGAAGGGAGTTCCCCACTTGATCGCCTCTTCGGCCTCCGGCGCGACGCTCTTGAGGATCGCGTGCAGCCGGCGCAGGTGGGGTTGCCCCTTGCGCGGGGCGGCCCGGATGTACTCGGGGATCGTGGTCGGACGCTTGCTCGCCATCTCTCTTGCCTCGGCCACGAACGCTCGTCGCCGCGCGCTGGAGTTTAGTGCAGGCTCTCGCGCCCGGTAGAATCCCCGTGATGCGCGGAATCCGAGCCCGGTTCCTCGGCCATCGGCGGGGGCTCGGAGCTGCCCTCGCGATCTGCCTCTCGCTCGTCTTCGCCGCCGCAACCGCAGCCGCCGCGCCGCGGCTCGTTGCGGTGGGTGACGTCCACGGTGATCTACCGGCGTTCCGGAAGATCCTCCAGGAAGCCGGCGTGGTCGACGCCGGAGGCGCCTGGGTCGGCGGCGAGACCGTCTTGGTGCAGCTCGGCGATCTGATTGATCGGGGCCCGAGCATGCGGGGCACGCTGGACTTCGTCATGGGGCTGGAGCAGAAGGCTTCGGCGGGGGGCGGGCGCGCGGTCGTGCTTCTGGGCAACCACGAGGTCATGAACGTGATCGGCGACCTGCGCTACGTGACGGCCGGGAACTATGCCGAATTCGCGGACGCCGGGTCGGAAAAGCGCCGTGCCGACGCCTGGAACCAGGTGCTGGCCCTCCGCAAGAGCCGGGCGCAGAAGCTCAGGCAGCCGGCCCCGTCCTCCGGACGCGAGGCGCGGGAGAAGTGGTTCCAGGCGCACCCTGCCGGCTACCTCGAGCAGCGCGAGGCGTTCGGCCCCGAGGGCCCGTACGGACGCTGGCTGCGCACCCGGCCGGCGATCCATCGCGCTCAGGGGACAGCTTTCATGCACGGCGGCCTTTCGCCGGCTCTCGCGGGGAGCTCGCTCGAGGAGATCGATCGGCGCGTGCACGAAGACCTCGCGCGCTTCGATGCCGACATGGCGCTCTTCGTGTCGGAGGGCTTGATCCTGCCGTTCTTCGACTTCCAGGAGACGACACAGGCGGTCCGGGAGGAGCTCGCGGCGCTCGATGCCACAGAGGCGGCCGCGCGTGCGGCCGCTTCCAAGGCCGGCCGGACGTACACGACGCCACCCGGGGAGGCGACGCGGCGCGAGACCTACCAGCGCTTTCTGAACTGGGGGAGCTGGACGATCAGCTCCGAGGACGGCCCTCTCTGGTTTCGAGGCTTCGCCCGGTGGAGCGACGCCGCGGGTGCGGCCGAGCTGCCCCGGCTGCTGGCGGCCGCCGGCGTCGAGCGGTTCGTCGTCGGACACTCGGTCCAGGAGGACCGGCGCATTCACGTCCGATTCGGCGGCGCCGTCTTTCTGATCGACACCGGAATGCTCAGCTCGTATGTCCCCGGGGGTCGAGCCTCGGCCCTCGAGATCGCCGACGGCGTAGTGAGTGCGATCTATGCGGGCGAGCCGCGCGTCGTGATCTGGCAGGCGGCCCGCCCCGCGGCCGGCGTCTTACCCCCGCCCGTGGGCGAGACCGCCGTACTTTCGGCCTGGTCCCGGTGAGGCGCGCCATGTCGAACACCATCGCGCGCCTCTTCAACCTCCAGCGGGGTGACGGCCGGCGCGGTGCGCTGCTCTTCGCGTACCTCTTTCTGATCATCACCTGCTACCAGCTCGGCAAGATGGCTCGGGACTCGCTCTTCCTGAGCGCGTTCAAGGCCTCGAAGCTGCCCTATGCCGACATGACGATCGCGCTGTCCGTCGGTGTCGTCATCGCCATCTACCTCGCGATGGGCCGCCGCATGCGGCCTCGCACCCTGATGGTCGGCTGCCTGCTGACGTTCGCGGTCCTGCAGTGCGGCTTCTGGTATCTGGCGAAGTTTCACCCGGAGCTCCGCTGGCAGTTCCCGCTCCTCTACGTCTGGGTGGGAGTCTTCGGCGTGCTGGCGCCGACGCAGGTCTGGATGCTCGCCAACTATCTCCTCACGACCCGGGAGGCCAAGCGCATTTTCGGGCTCGTCGGGGCCGGAGGCATCACGGGCTGGATCTTCTCCGGTTTTCTCGCCAGTGCGCTCGCCCGGAGCCGGGGATTGGGAACCGCCAGTCTGCTCCTCGTGATGGCGGTCATCCTCCTCGGGTGCGCCTGGCTGGTGCTGCTTCTGTGGCGCGAGAAGGAACGCTCCCCGGACGCCGGCGAGACGATCCGCCCGGAGACGGAAGTGGGGAACCTGCGGGAGAGCCTCGCGGTGGTGTTCTCCTCTCCGTATCTCATAGCGATCGCCTCGCTGATCACACTCTCGTCGTTCGCGACCTCCTTTGCCGGGTGGCAGTTCAAGGCCATCGCCAAGACCGCCTACCCGAGCACGAACGCGCTGACCGCCTTCTTCGGCCAGTTCAACTTCTGGGCCGGTCTGGCCTGCCTGGGATTCCAGCTCCTGCTCACTTCGCGCTTCTTGCGCCGCTTTGGCGTGGGACCCGCCCTCCTGTGTGTTCCGCTGGCGCTCTTCGGCGGTGAGCTGGCCGTCCTCGCCCTCGGCACGATCGGGGCGGCCATCCTGCTCAAGGGGTCCGATCAGGTGTTGCGTTACTCGGTCGACAAGTCCTCGGTCGAGCTCCTCTATCTGCCGGTCCCCGCAGAGATCAAGCTGCAGGCGAAGTCGTCCATCGATACCGTGATCTGGCGCCTCGGCGACGGACTGGCTGGCCTCACGCTCGCCGTCTTCACGGACCGGCTCCAGTGGTCGGCACAGAGGGTGTCGCTCGTCAATCTCGTCTTCATCGTCGGCTGGATCTCGGCCGCGGTCCTGGCGCGGCGGCGCTACCTGGACACGCTCCTTCGGAGCATCCGCCAGCGGAGACTCGACGCCGAGAGCCAGTTCGTTCCGGTTCTCGACCGCTCGACCGCGGACCTCTTTGCGAAGCAGCTGACCTCCTCCGACCACGGGGAGGTGCTCTACGCGCTGGAAGCCTTCGGCGTGTCGCCGGAGCGGCAGGCGCATCCGGGGGTGCGCGACCTGCTCGGTCATGAGCATCCCGCCGTGCGGCGGCGCGCGATCGAGCTTCTGGATTCCGCGGGCGACCGGTGGGCCCTGCCGCGCGCCGAGGAGATGTTGCGCGATGCCGACGTCGGCGTGCGTTCGGCGGCCCTCCTGTTTCTCGCTCACCATGCGCCCGCGGATCCGCTGAGGCGGATCCAGGAGCTCGACGCCTTTCAGGACGTGTCGGTGGTTTCCGGGATCGTCACGTTCCTAATGCACTCGGGTGGCCGGGAGAACCTGCCCGAAGCGCGGATGCTGCTCGACCGGATGATCGGCGACCGGGGGGAGGCGGGCAAGCCCTCGCGACTCGAAGCGGCGTCGCTGATCGGGATTCTGGACGGCGAATTCGAGAGCCAGCTCGACGCCCTGCTCGCCGACGAGGACGCCGAGGTCCTCCGCGCGGCCGTGCGAACCGCGGCGAAGCTGGGCAAGCGCCGTGTCGTGCCGAAGCTGATCGCACTCCTGGGCGACGCCCGGGTGCGGGACGAAGCGGCGAACGCGCTCGCCCGGATGGGCGACCGCGTGCTCGGCGCTCTGCGCGATCAGCTCCGGGACGGGGATGCCCCGCTCGAAGCCCGTCGCGAGGTCCCCGGTATCCTGGCGCGTGTCGGAAACCAGGAAGCGGCGAATGCGCTCGTGGAGAGTCTCCTCGAGAGCGATTCGAATCTGCGTTTCCGCACGATATGCGCGCTCAACGAGCTGCGCGCCGCCCGCCCCGAGACGGTGATCGACCCGGCGCGCCTCAACGCAGCGCTGGGCTTCGAGATGATGCTCCATTGCCGCACGAGCCAGATTCTCTCCGTGGCCGGCCGGACCGCCGAGGCGCGGCCGGGAGAGGCGCAGGCGACCGAAGTGATGCGGCGGCTCCAGGCGGGTCACGGCGAGGAGATCGAGCGCATCTTCCGCATCCTGAGCCTGCGCTATCCCGAAACCGATTTTCGGAGCGCGCACTACGGCCTGCGGTCGAACGACCCCACCGCCCGCGATCACGCCCTCGAGTTCCTCGAGCTCGTCCTGGACAGCAACCTGCGCAAGACTCTCGTGGCATTGCTCGACCCGAGCACGCCTCTCGACGAACGCGTCGTCCCGATTCTGAAACGCAGCGGCCTGGAGGCGCCCACCGCAGGCGAGCTGGTGGCCGCACTGGTCGAAAGCGACGACCCGTGGCTGAAGGCCTGCGGGATCTCCTCCGTCGGCGCCCTCGGCCTGCGGGAGCTCGCCGGCCAGGTCGAGGCCTGCCTCGATTCCGAGGATGAGCTCCTGCGCGAAACCGCGCGCGCCGCCAGCCGGCAGCTGGCGCCGGCCGACTGAAGGGCGCCTCGGATTACTCCGGTTTCGCTACTGCGGCCGGCTGGGCTTCGGCGGCGTACGTGTACAGGACTCTGGCGGCGCCGCTCTCGGCGATGAGCTTGTCCAGCCGCTCGAGGATCAACTTGCGCCGCTTCAGCAGGGAGTCGATCTCGAAGCTCGTGAGGTAGGGCTTCAGGCGCTCGCGCGCAACCGCTTCGTCCATGTCCTTGAGCCTCTGGTACATGCCGCGCTCGCATTGATTGAACGTCGCGGACTTCTGCAGGTTCCCATGCCGGCGGAAGGCGCGCGTATGGTCGATCAACCAGAGCTTCCAGTCCGGCGTGACGAGCATGTTGCCGCGGTTGCGATCCGTGTTGTACACGAGCGCGTCGAAGACGTTCATCATCTGCAGTTGTTTCTTCCACTGCAGCTCGACGGGCGGCTCGCGCTTCTCGTCGACCCGTGTCCGCTCGGTCATGGCGTTCGCGACCCAGATCTGGATGCTGCCCCTTTCCCCGCGGAGCGTGCGCAGGGTCGCGGGCGGGACGTTGTCCATTCCCAGAAGAAGACTCAGCTGGTAGGCGGCCGGCTCGAAGATGTAGTTGTCACGGAAGTACAGCTCGTCCGGGCCGCCGCCGAAGGTCGGCTGGTTCCGCTGCTCGTTGATGTCGCGGAAGATGGCATCGGCGCGGATGCCGTTCTTCTCGAGCCGCACCTTCCGGGGAAACGTGACGCCTCCGGTGAGCTTTTTTTCCGAAGTGACGTCGGCGGTTTGCAGGAACTCGAGGAGCTCTTCGTCGGACTTGAAGGGAAGTGGCTTGCCGTCGACATCCGTCCACCGCATCGCGGCGGGAGCCGCGGGCACCGCCTGAGCGTTCGCGACCGGCCAGGGCGCGGCGGCAGGCTCCTGCGCCGCCAGCACCCCGCCGAGAGCCAGGCCCCCCGCGATCCACGTTGCCCACGGATGTCGGCGTCCGAACATGTGCCCCCCGGGAATGGGCGTGCCCGTCGATCCGCTCGTCGGAGCCCGCCAGATTGCAAATCACGCTATCACCGATACCTGCCGCGCTCGCCCCTTTGGGAGCCCGAGACGCGGCGGGCGGCTTGATACAGTGGACGCGACGACCATCTGATGACACTCGCGGCAGGCAAGCGCCTGGGGCCGTACCGGATCGTGGCCCGGATCGGTTCCGGCGGCATGGGGGAGGTCTACCGCGCGCGCGACTCGAAACTGAGCCGCGACGTGGCCGTCAAGGTTCTCCCGACCCCGATCGCCAAGAATCGGGAGTTCCAGGCGCGCTTCGAGCGTGAGGCGCTGGCCGTCGCGGCGCTCTCGCACCCGAACATTCTTTCGATCTTCGACTTCGGGACGCAGGGCGGGATTTCCTACGCCGTTACGGAACTGCTCGAAGGGGAAACGCTCCGTTCCCGGCTCGCCGCGGCGCCGATTCCGCAGGGACAGGCCCTCAGCTATGCGCTGCAGATCGCCCGGGGAATCGCCGCGGCGCATAAGAAGGGCGTCGTCCATCGCGACCTGAAACCCGACAACCTGTTCATCCTGGCGGACGGCCACATCAAGATCCTCGACTTCGGCCTGGCGAAGCGCTCCGGAGTGGCGGGCGAGGACGGGAACGCGGCCCCCGTCTCGGACCTCACGGAACCCGGCACCATCATGGGGACCGCCGGGTACATGTCCCCCGAGCAGGTGCGCGGCTATACCGTCGACCACCGCGCGGACATCTTCGCGTTCGGGACGATCCTCTACGAGCTGCTCGCCGGCCGGAAAGCGTTCAAGAAGGACACGCCCGCGGACACGATGGCCGCCATCCTCCACCAGGAGCCGGCCGACCTTTCCGCGTCGGGGCGCAGCATTCCGCTGGCCCTCGACGACATCGTCCGGCGTTGCATCGAGAAGACGCCGCAGAAGCGTTTCCAGACCGCGCAGGAACTCGTCGCCGCGCTGGAGCAGGCGTCGTTTCCCGAGGCGGAGAGCGTCGCGTCCGCGCCGCGGAGGCCCAGCGGCGGCGCCTCGTCGGTCATCGCGATCCAGGCGACTCCGTCGTCGTCCTCTCGGCGAACCGCTCCCGAGGCCGAGCGCCGGCAGGTCACCGTCCTCGTGTGCGGCTGCGAGCTGTTCGAGTCGGAGGCCTATCTCGAGCGCCTCGATGCCGAGGACCAGGCGCGTGTGCTTCGCGGCTTTCAGCAGGCCTGCGACGTCGCGGCGAGCCGTTTCGAAGGGACCGTGGTGCAGTGTGACGAGCGCGGTCTTCTGGTCTGTTTCGGATATCCGGTCGCTTTCGAGGACGGCGCCCGGCGGGCGGCGCACACGGCCGTGGCGATTCGCGAGGAGATGGACGCGCTCGCCGTTCGCCTCCGCGGCACGGACGGGTTGGAGCTGGGAGCCTGGGTCGGCGTTCACACGGGTCCGGCGGTCGTGGGAGGCGGGCCCGGCCACGTGTCGCTCGTGGGCGAAGCGCGCAACGTGGCGGTTCGTCTCAAAGACTTCGCCCGTCCCGGCCAGATCCTCTGCAGCGGTGCGACGCATCGGTTGATCCGCAGTCGATTCGACTGCACCGCCGAGGGTGAGCAGAAGATCCGCGGCCTCCCGCAGCCGATCGAGATCTACCGCGTCCAGGGCCTCGCCGAGGTGCGCAACCCGATCGAGGCCCTTGGGGCGGCCGGTCTGACGCCGCTGACCGGGCGGGACGTCGAGATCACCTTGCTCAGAGACCGATGGGAAAGGGCGCAGCAGGGCGCCGGACAGATCGTGCTCCTGATCGGTGAGCCGGGCCTGGGCAAGTCGCGCCTCGTTCAGACCATGAAGCAGATCGTTCGGAACCAGGAGGGCACGGCTTCGTGGACCGACGCACCGATGTCCCTGACGTCTCCCGCCAGAGCGGACCCCCCGGTCGTCGAATGGCGCTGCTCGAGCCGTCTCCAGAATACGGGTCTCTATCCCGCGACTGACTTCTTCGCGCGGTTTCTGGGCCTCGGGCTGGACGAGGCGCCGGCCCCGCGGTTCGAGCGATTGGTGCGGCATCTGGGGGACTACGACCTGGCCCGGACCGAGCTCGTGCCGCTCTTCGCGTCGCTCCTGTCGCTGTCCCCGGACGACCGCTTCCCGTCCCTCGGCCTGCCGCCGATTCGGGAGAGGGAAGAGACATTCCGGGCACTCGTCGAGTGGCTGCGCGCCTACTCCGGCCGTCGCCCCGTCCTTTTCGTGGTCGAGGACCTTCACTGGGCGGACGCGTCGACGCTCGAATTCCTCCAGCAGTTTTTCGCCGAGGGACTCCACGACCGGATCCTGACGGTCGTGACCTTCCGGCCCGAATTCCAGCCGGCCTGGCCGACGTCCGCTCACCAGACGGGCCTCGCCTTGACCTCGCTGACGGAGCGACAGGTCGGCGAGCTGATGGACAAGAAAACCGGACGGGCGGTGCCGAAGGCGCTCGTCGAGCAGGTCTACGGCCGGACGGGGGGAGTGCCCCTCTTCGTCGAGGAGTACACGCGGATGCTTCAGGAGTCGGGGACCTTCGAGGCGGCCGGCACGGACGCGGGGGCCGCGACGCTTCCGCCGTCTTTGACGCGCGAGATCCCGTCCACGCTCCAGGACCTCATCATGGCGAGACTGGATCGCATGGAAGGCGATCGGGACGTCGCACAGGTCGCCGCCACGCTCGGCCGCGAGTTCAGCTACGAGCTGCTGGATGCCGTCGCCACCGTGGACGAGACGTTTCTCCAGGACGAGCTGGCCAAGCTGGTGCAGGCGGACATCCTCTATCCCAAGGGCCGGGTTCCCCGCTGCCGCTACGTGTTCAAGCATGCCCTCCTCGAAGAAGCGCTCTACAACTCGCTGGTGAAAGAAAAGCGGCAGGACTTTCACCGAAGGGTCGCCGAGGTTCTGGAGCCCGGAGGCATTCAGAACGTCGACACGCCGCCGGAGCTGATCGCGCACCACTTCACGGAGGCGGGACTCGCCGAAAAGGCGGTTCGCTACTGGCTCAAGGCCGGGTTGCTTTCGCGCGAGCGCTCCGCGGAGGTCGAGGCGATCGGTCATCTGAGTCGGGGCCTGGGACTTCTCGCGACTCTGCCCGAATCCCCGAAACGGGACGGGGAGGAGCTGGAGCTTCAGAGTCCACTGGGCACCGCATACATTGCCTCGCGAGGCTATGCGGCGCCCGAAGTCGGCCCCGTCTTTCGCCGGGCGCGCGAGCTGTGCGAGCGGATCGGGCAACCGGAGCAACTGTTCGCGCTCATGCTGGGAATCTGGGAGTGGCACACCGTACGCGCCGATCTCCGGTTGTGCGTGGATCTGGCCGCGGAGGGGATGGCGTTCGCCGATCGACTCCAGGACCCCGGCATCTCCATGGAAGCCCTGTTCATGTCGGCCGAGACGAAGCTCTATCGGGCGGATTTCGCCGGCGCGCGCGACGACTTTGCGACGGCCGTGGCCGAATTCGACGACCGCGAGCGCACGCGGACCTGGGCGGCGAGGACGAGCCACAACGCCGGTGTGACGTGCCGCTCCAACCTGGCCGTGTGCCTGTGGCACCTGGGGTTTCCGGATCGCGCCCGCGCGGTCAACCTGGAGATGCGGCAGCTCGCCCGCGAGATCGGACATCCCTACAGCCTGGCCTACGCCCTCCATCACACGTGCTGGCTCCAGCAGTTCTGCCGTTTCGGATCCGAGGTTCGCGCGGCCGCCGAGGAGGAGATCGAGATCGCCGCTGAGCAGGCGTTCGCCCTCTGGCACGCGACCGGTACGTTCTTCAAGGGCGCCGGCATGCTTCTCGAAGGCGAGGCGGCGGAAGCGCTGCCCTTTCTTCGGAGTGGTCACGAGATCTTCCGCGCCGGCGGGGCGAGGCTGACCCTGCCGTACCAGCTCAGCACGCTGGGCGAAGCCCTCACGCGGGCCGGCCGATACGAGGAGGCGCGTCGGGCGCTGGACGAAGGACTGGCGATCAGCGAAGAGACCGACGAGCGCTGCCAGGACGCCGAGCTGCACCGGCTCAAGGGCGAGCTCCTGCGCGCCGAGGCTCCGGAACAGGTCCGCGCCGCCGAGGACTGCTTCCGCCTCGCCCTCGAGACGGCGAGACAGCAGGGGAGCCGGGGCTGGGAGCTGCGCGCCGCCACGAGTCTCGCGCGCCTCCGGCAGACGGAGGGCCGCCTGGACGAAGCCCGGGCGGCGCTCGCACCGGTTTACGGCACGTACACGGAGGGATTCACGACGCCCGACCTCATGGACGCCGCCGCTCTGCTCGAGGCTCTCGGCTAGGCCGGATGTCGTGAGCTCGGAGCGCCCAACCGCGCAGCCGCTCATTCTCTTCGACGGCGTTTGCAACCTCTGCAACGCCGCGGTCGGCTGGGTCATCGAGCGGGATCGGCGGGCCGTGTTCCGCTTCGGGTCCCTCCAGTCCACGGCGGGGCGCGCCGCGCTGGCAGCGGCGAGACACGTCGGGCCCCTGCTGGAGAGCATGGTGCTCATCGACGCCGCCGGCTCCCACACACGTTCCGACGCCACGATTCGCATCGCGCGAGGACTGGGGTTTCCGTGGTCTCTGGCGTCGCTGGCCCTCCTCTTGCCCCGGCCGCTGCGAGATGCCGCCTACGCGTGGGTCGCAAAGAACCGGTACCAATGGTTCGGCCGCAGAGAGTCCTGCATGGTTCCAACTCCCGAAATCGCGGCGAGGTTTCTGGACCCGGCCGAGCCCGAGCCGGCCGGCCGCAACGAGGCGCCGTTCAACCGGTAGGAGGCGCGCTCGGCGCCGATCAGACCGGCTTCACCCGAGCAGTGTGCTGCAGTACGGGTACGGTACGAGGTTGCGCACACCCTGCGCCGTCACCACCAGCTGGTCGCCCAGCTTGACGCCGACGTTTCCGCCGACCTCGCCGCAATAGAGCTCCGCGACGAGCACCATGTTCTCGGCGATCACGCGCTCGCCATTGGGCTGCGGATCCTCGGGATAGGCGACGCTCGGGCTCTCTTCCTCGAGACCGATGCTGTGGATCATGACTTCGTAGCGCTGCGGCATGTACTTGGCCGGGAGCCGCGGCGCTTTCGCGGCGAGCTCGCGGCAGGTCAGGCCGGGCCGGATCAACCCGCGCAGCTCCCGCAGCCAGTCGTGCGCGACGCGGTAGACCTCCTGCTGCGCGGGAGTCGGCGGCCGGTCGCCGCAGAGAAACGCCCGGGAGACGCAGAAGAAATAGCCCTCCACGGCGACGGCGTCGGTGTCGACGTAGACGAGATCGCCGTTCTCGAGCACGCGGGCGGTCGCCTCGGCGCGCCAGGGATTCGTGTTGGGCCCGGAACAGACGGTGCTCGTCGCGAGGTGCTCGCCACCGCGTCTCAGGAGGGTCTCCGAGAGGACGGCGAGGAGCTCGCGCTCGCGCACGCCGGGGGTGAGGGAACGCTCGAAGTTCTCGAGCATCTCCATCACGATCTCGCCGCCGAGTGCGAAGAGGGCGAGCTCCTCGGGCGTTTTGATCTCTCGCGCGACGGTGGTGACCGGCGCCGAGTCCACGATCGCGATGCCTTCCTTCTGGAGCGCCAGGAACCCCGGCGTTCCCAGACGATCGACGGCGAGGCGGCGGGAGGAGACGCCGAGATCGCGCAACGCCGCCGCGACCTCGCCGGCGAAGACCCGCGCGCGCGACGCGGTGTCGTCGTAGAACTCCCACGCGACCATCGGCCGCACTTCCGCCTCGATTCCCCGAAAGAGATGCACGGCGTTCGGATAGTCGAAGAGGATCGGCCGTCCTTCGGCCGGGACCAGCGCGCAGCGGACGAAGGTCGTGTTGCTCCAGATCGGCATCGCCGAGGCACCGACGGCGTAGCGCACGTTGGGGTCGTTGAAGAGCAGGCACCCCTCGACGCCCTGCCTCCGCATCTCGTTCTGGAGGCGCGCCAGGCGACCGGAGCGCAGGCGCGCCCGGTCGACGGCGTCGGCGTCGTTCATTGCGGCGGATTCTATGGTTCAGCGCGCCGGAGACGTGTGCGGGAACTCGCGGTCAGCCCGAATCCAGAGCCACAGGAGCGCGCCGACCAGGGCGAAGGCCGCGCCGGTGGCGAGCGCCGCGGGCCACCCGAACGCCCGGACCGTCAGCGGAACGAGCAGCGCCGCCACGCCCCCGACGACGTTCCCGGCAGTGTTCATCACACCGCTGGCTGAGGAGGAGTGTCGGCCCGACACCGAAATCGCGGCGGACCAGAACACGGGATCCGTCGCCTGCTGGACACCCAGGCACAGCGAGAGAAGGACGACGGCCAGAGCGACGTTGCTGGCCAGCGCGGCCGCCACGATCAGGATTCCGGAGAGAGCGAGGCCCGTCATCGCGACCCAGCGATGTCCGCTCCGCTTGCCAAAGCGCTTCGAGAGGCTGTCGCAGACGGCGCCGCCGGCCAGCGCTCCGAAGGCCCCGGTGATCCACGGCGCCGCGGAGTAGACGCCGCCCTCGAGCACCTTGAATCCGCGATTCTCGACGAGATAGATGAAGAGCCAGTTGAAGAAGAAGTAGTAGACGTAGTTGCTCAGGAAGTAGCTCGCCGAAAGCAGCAGGATCTGAGGATCCTTCAGGATGCGCCCCGCCATCCCGCGCGGAGGCGGCTCCTTCAGGGCTGCCGGGCGGTCACGGTCGATCAGGGCGAGCTCCGCCGGAGTCACGCGAGGGTGCTGGGCGGGACTGTCGCGCACGGACCGCCACCACAGAAAGGCCAGCAGAAACGCCAGCGGCGCCGTCGAGAGAAACGACGCGCGCCACCCGAAGCGGACCATGAGCCAGGCGATCAGCGGTCCGGCGGCGGCCGCGCCGAACGTCAGGCCGGCGTTGCTGAGGCTGCTCGGAAATGCCCAGCCCGCGACCGGAAACCAGCTGCAGGTCATCGCTCCGCCCGTGGCCGGAAAGAGGGGCGCCTGCGCGGCGCCCATCGCGGCTCGGAGCACGATGAGCGAACCCATCGTCACCGCCGCGGAGGCCGAGCCGGGGCCGGGGACGAACCCGATGAGGAGGTTGCAGAAGCCCCAGAGCATCGCCAGGATCGCGATGGCTTTGCGCCCGCCGATGCGCTCGGACCAGACGCCGCCGGGGAATTGGAACGCCGCATAGGCCCAGGCGAACGCCGCCAGCACAGCGCCGAGCTGCACTTTCGTCAGGCCGAGCTCATGCATCATCGGCTCGCCCGCGACGGACATATTCGTCCGCAACAGGTACCCGACGAAGCTCGAGGCGCAAATCCACCCGAGTATCCGCCACCGGACCCCGCTGGATCCGGAGTGGGAGGAGGCTCGAGCGGCGTCGATCACGCGATCGTCATTCTCGGTTTCGGAAGCGCCGTGACTTAATCACGGCGGCCCTCCGGGCGCCAAGAATGCGCCAAGGAGCCCGCGGCTTCGCGATTTCGGTCCTGCGAATGTAGGCTTCTTGGCCCGGCCGGGGCGCCGGAGACGCGGATGAAAGCGGGGGATTCATGAAAACAGACATCAAACGGGTGGCGGCTGTGCTGCTCCTGATTCTGGGCTTCGGGATCAGCCTGTGGGCGGGCGCCGAGTCCCGGCCGAAGGCTCCGGGCGTCGACGTCGCCGCCATGGACCGGGAAATCCGGCCCGGGGACGACTTCTACGGCTACGCCAACGGCGGCTGGATGAACGCCACGCCGATTCCCGCGGACCGTTCCGTGTACGCCTCTTTCACGATCGTCCAGGACGAAGTCGAGAAGCGCACCGTGGATTTGATCCGGAGTGCCGGGAAGGACGGAACCTCTCCCGGCTCGGCGGCCGGGATGGTGGGCGCGTATTACGACGCCTACATGGACGAGGCGGCGATCGAAAAGCGCGGGCTTTCGCCGGTGAAGGGAGAGCTCGACGCGATCGCGGCGATCCTTGATAAAGCCGCGCTGGCCCGAGTGCTCGGCGCGGGCCTGCGCGCCGACGTCGACGCCCTCAACAGCACCGACTTCCAGACGGACCGCCCGTTCGGAATGTGGGCCGCGCCCGGTTTCGCGGACGGGACCCGTTACGTGCCGTACCTGCTGCAGGGCGGGCTCGGCATGCCGGATCGGGACAACTATCTGAAGACCGACGCGCAATGCGGTCGAGCTCCAGGCGAAGTACAAGGCGCACATCGTCGCCGTCCTGAAGCTCGCAGGCGTCGGGGACGCCGAAGCGCGAGGCGCGCGCATCTACGAGCTCGAGCGCCGCATCGCCGAGTCGCACGGCAGCCGCACGGACTCGGTCGACGTGCACAAGGCGAACAATCCCTGGCCCCTGCGCGAGTTTGCGACGAAGGCGCCGGGGCTCGACTGGGCGGCCTACTTCGAGGCGGCCGGCCTCGCGGCCCAGCCGATGGCCATGGTCTGGCACCCGAGCGCGGTCACCGGAATCGCGGCGCTCGCCGGAAAAGAGCCGCTCGAAGTGTGGAAGGACTATCTGACCTACCATGCGGTCGACCGCGCCTCGGCGTTGCTGCCCGCCGCTTTTGCCGAGGAGCGCTTCCGCTTCTACGGCACGGCGCTCGGAGGCGCGCAGAAGCAGAGAGACCGCTGGAAGCGGGGCGTCACCGCGACGAGCGTCTCCCTCGGCGACGCGGTGGGCCGGCTCTACGTCGAGAAATACTTCTCGGCCGAGGACAAGGCCCAGGCTGAGGAGATGGTCAAGAACATCGTCGCCGCGTTCGGCCGCCGGATCGACAAGCTCGAGTGGATGTCGCCGGCGACGAAGGAGAAGGCCCGCGCGAAGCTCGGGACGCTCTATGTCGGCATCGGGTATCCCGAGAAGTGGATCGACTACTCGGGCCTGGAGATCCGCAAGGATGATGCTCTCGGCAACGCGCAGCGGGCGGAGCTCTTCACCTACCGCCGCAGCCTCGCGAAGCTCGGCCAGCCCGTAGACCGGAAGGAATGGTGCATGACGCCCCAGACCGCCAACGCGGTGAACCTCCCGATGCAGAACGCGCTCAACTTTCCCGCCGCGATCCTCAATCCGCCGTTCTACTACCCGGGCGGAGATCCGATCCGCAACTACGGCGCTATGGGCTCGGTCATCGGCCACGAGATCAGCCACAGCTTCGACGATCAGGGCGCCCAGTTCGACGCACAGGGCCGGCTGGCCAACTGGTGGACGAAGGAAGACCTGGCGCACTTCAACGCCGCGGCCGAGCGTCTCGTCGCGCAGTACAACGCCTACGAGCCGCTGCCGGGAATTCATCTCAACGGAAAGCTCACGCTGTCGGAGAACATCGCCGACGTCGCCGGAGTGTCGGCCGCGTACGACGGCTACAAGATCGCGTATGCCGGCAAGCCCCTTCCGGATCTGGACGGATTCACGGCCGACCAGCGCTTCTTCATCGGTTTCGGGCAGGCCTGGCGCGTCAAGGAGCGGCCCGAAGCGCTGAGGACGTCGCTCATGACGGACGGACACGCTCCGGGACCCTTCCGCGCCGACACCGTGCGCAACCTCGACGCCTGGTATCGCGCCTTCGACGTCCGGCCGGGAGTGAAGTTGTATCTGGCTCCGGAGGCCCGGGTCCTGGTCTGGTGAGCCCTCCGGACCCCACCGCGGAGGACGAGGCGAAGGGGCTGCCGTTTCCGGGCAGCCTCTGCCACCGCTGCGCCGCGCCGCCCCGCTACATCCGCACCGTGCGGTCGGTCTTCATCCGCTGCCCGATCCTGAAGACGTATCCGCCGCAGCCGGTGCGCAATTGCGAGGCATTCATTCCGAGACCGGAAAACGAGTCGTAGGCAGCCGGACGCCTGTCCCCGAGGACAGGTATATGTGTTACCGATGGTGACGCTTCGCAACCGTTCCCGGCCAGGGCGTGGCGCCTAAGTCCAATCGCGCGAAGGATCTTCAGGCTTGGCCCCTGTCTTGCCCCTACCTGTACGCCATGAACCCAACCTTCGGCTCGTCCAGCCTCCCGAAGGCCAGTCCCGTGGGAATCGATCACGGGAGCCTGCATAGCCAGGAAGCCGGCACGCACACTCGATACACGATCTCGCTGACGAGGCGGCCCGACGAGGCCTGGTACGGCGCCTACGCCGCGGTTTGCGACGAGGCAGGGGTGCTTCGCAACTTTCCGGTCGATCGGGGGCGCGGGACGATCTCGTTCTCCTGCCGCGTGGTCGAGGGGCCCGCGTACGTGATCGAAATGCTCGAGAAGCTTGAGGAGGTCCTGACGTCCGTCGAGCGGCGCCTCGGGAGCTGGCAGACGGCCCGCTCGGCGGACTCAGGGCCCGTTTTGCTGATTTCCGCTTCGTAACTTTCTCTTCGCATCCCGGTTATAGCCTTCGAATCATGGCGGAGCCGCGCGCCGACGCGCACGGAGCGAACCGGACGGACGGGGAAAGCGAGCGGCTCCTCATCGAGGACGCGAAGAGGGACCCGTCTCGCTTTGCCGCGTTGTACGACGGCCACTTCCATCGAATTTATGCGTACGTGTCGCGCCGGGTCGGCAGCCGCGCCGAAGCCGAGGACATCACGGCCGAGACGTTCCACCAGGCCCTCGAGAACCTTCCGAAGTTCGAGTGGCGGGGCGTGCCGTTCGCGGCCTGGCTCTTCCGCATCGCCTCGAACGCGATCTCGGACCACTATCGGCGGGAGGCGAAGCAGAAGGAACTGCCGCCGGCCGACCCGCCTCCGGATGACGGGATCGAAGACGCGGACGCGGATCGCAGGGCACAGGTGTTTCGCAACGTCGCCGTCCTGCCGGCCGATCAGCGGCGCGTCATCCAGCTTCGCTTCGCCGAGGAGAAGAGCATTCGAGAAGTGGCCGAGACGCTGGGGCGCTCGGAGGGCGCCGTGAAGCAGCTCCAGTTCCGCGCCCTGCAGACGCTGCGGGAACGCATGAGGGACTCCCATGTCTGAGCGCGAGCGTTTCGACGAGCTGGAAGCCGCGCTGTCGGCCATCGTTGCCGGGCAGGAAGTCCCGTCCGAAGTGGGCGAGGAAGTGCGCGATCTCGCGCAAATCGCGGCGCACCTGCTCGGCCTGCCGGGCGAGGACTTCCGCGCGCGGTTGAAGGCGGATCTCGTCGGCGCGACCCTCCCGGCCGAGACCGAAATCGAAACCGAGACGGATCTCACGCCGGCGGCAAAGGGCATTCCTCCCGGCTCGCCGTCCGTCGTGCCGTACCTGATCGTCGACCGCTCGCCGGAGCTGCCGGACTTCCTGGTCCGCGCCTTCGGAGCCGAAGTGCTGCATCGGATGCCTGAAGCTCCCGGCGGGGGCTTCCACGCGGAGGTCCGCATCGGCGACGCCCACGTCATGATGGGGGGCATGCTCCCGCGGCAGGATCCGACGATCCCCGCGGCGCTCCACCTCTACGTGCCCGACGTCGACGCCGTTTTCCAGCGTGCCGTCCACGCCGGCGCGGAGGTGCTGTATCCGCCGAAGGACCAGCCGTACGGCGACCGTGAGGCCAGCGTGAAAGATCCCTTCGGCGACACGTGGTACATCGCTACGCACCAGGCCGGACCCTCGCACGTCCCCCAGGGCATGCACACCGTGACG
This sequence comes from uncultured Acidobacteriota bacterium, assembly GCA_963782585.1. Taxonomy (GTDB): domain Bacteria; phylum Acidobacteriota; class Thermoanaerobaculia; order UBA5066; family Gp7-AA6; genus DAHUXD01. The sequence goes on along the minus strand of CAWAKL010000001.1, from coordinate 163,532 downwards.
CCGCACCTGCAGGTGCACGGCGTGGACGCGCTGCTCGGGTTCGGCAAGAAGGCCTTCGGCGCTGAGACGATCGCCCGCCACGCCGACCCGAAAGGTGTCGTCATGCACGCGATGATGAAGGTGGAAGGCTCCATGATCGAGATGGGCGAGGCGCACGGGCCGTATCCGGTGATCCCGGCGATGCTCTACGTCTACGTCGCCGACGTCGACCGCTCGTACGCGCGCGCCCTTGCGGCCGGCGCCGAATCCCTCAAGCCCCCCGCCAACCAGCCCTACGGCCACCGCACGGCGGCGGTGACCGACGGGTTCGGAAACCAGTGGTATTTCGCTAAACCGCTCAAACAAAGCACGGGCTGATACCAACGCATCAGGCTGTCGCTATCCGGGCGACAGATCATCGGTCTATGCAAGAGCAGAGACCGAAACAGCTCGCGGCCCGCTCGAAATTGTGTTTTCTCCTTCTGCTGTGCGGAGGGATTCTCACGGCGCGGGCGCTCGCAGCGCAGGCCTATGAGACCGTGCACTCGTTCACGTCCGATCGCGGGGGACCGAGCGGCGGTCTCATCCAGGAGCCGGACGGCAAGCTCTATGGGGTCGCCGGCAACGGAGGCCGCTATGGCAGAGGCACGGTGTTCGTCCTGACGCCCGACGGGCTCGGCGGCTTCGGCTACGCGGAGCTGCACGAGTTCAACGGCGGCGACGGCGACGCTCCGAGGGCGCCGCTGGTGAAGGGGAACGATGGGCTCTTCTATGGAGCGACGTACTGGGGAGGCGCCCACAACCTCGGCGCCGTCTTTCGCGTCGACGCACTGGGCAACTTCGAGCTGCTGCATTCGTTCTCGGGCGCCGACGGTGAGACTCCGGCCGGCCCACTTTGTCAGGCCAACGACGGCCACCTCTACGGAACGACCATGTTCGGAGGCGCTGGAGGGTTTGGAACCGCGTATCGGCTGACGGCGTCCGGTGTGGCGACGATTCACGCCTTCACGCCGTTCGAAGACCGTCCCAGCGGCGGCCTGGTCCAGGCCGGCGACGGGCTCCTCTACGGAGCGGCCTGGACGGACGCGGGCACGGGCGGCATCCTCTACCGGATGACGCTCGCCGGAGCGGTCACGTTGGTCCACACGTTCTCGGGCACCGACGGCGCGCAGCCGATCTGGGAGCTCGTCGAGGCGACGGACGGCAAGCTCTACGGCGTGGCGAACGGGGGCGTGAACGCGGGTGTCGTCTACCGCATCGACACTTCGGGGACGTTCGAGCTTCTGCACGCGCTGACGGCGGCGGAGGGAGCGTTTCCCGGCAGGCTGGTGGAGGCATCCGACGGAAACCTCTACGGGGGGACACGCTATGGAGGCTCTGAAAATCGCGGGACGATTTTTCGAATCTCGACGCTGGGAGCCTTCGAGCTTCTTCACGCGTGTGCGAGCTCCGAGCCCGGGCACATCGGCGGGAAGCTGCTGGAGCTCGAGCCGGGGACCTTCGTCGGCGGGGGCAGCAGCCCCATCAGCCCCTACGGCGGGCTCTTCGTCTTCGAGCTGCCCTCGAGCCTGACGCTGCTGCGGGATTTCGCCACGCCGGAGGGAGCCTGGCCGGCAGCGGAGGTGCGGCAGGCGACGGACGGCGTCCTCTATGGTTCGACGACCGACGGCGGTCCCGGAGGATTCGGGACGCTGTTTCGACTCGACCTTGCCGGCGCCTTCGAGACGCTTCACGCTTTTTCGGACTCGGACGGGAGGGACCCCGCGTCGTCGCTGTTCCAGGCGAACGACGGCCTCCTGTACGGAACCTCGGCCTACAGCACGAGCACGTTCGGAACGATCTTCCGCCTCGGTCTCGACGGCGCGTTCACGCTGCTCGGCGACTTTTCACAAATCCAGATGAGCTCGCCGAAGGACCTGATCCAGGCGTCGGACGGCTATCTCTACGGCGTCGCCGAGTACGGCGGCATCGTTCGCCTCGACCTCACCGGAGACGTCGAGCTCCTCGTTGCGTCTCCCTCCAACGAGGCATTCAATTCGGAGCTCGCTCAGACCGCCGACGGCTGGATCTATGGAACGGGGCGCGACACGTCCACGGATCGCTCCTACATCTTCCGGTTCGACGCCTCCGGCGCGTTCGAAGAGGTGTACGGGTTCACGGGCGGCGCGGACGGCCGGCGGCCGTATTCGGGTCTGCTTCTCGGCAGCGACGGCAACCTCTACGGAACGACGACGACCGGGGGAGCTGACGACAGCGGCACCGTGTTCCGGTACGAGCCGGCGCCCGGGGCGCTGACGACCCTGTGCTCGTTCGGGTCGCCCGTTTCCGGAGACGCTTCGGAACCAGGGGGTCTGCACGAAGGCCCCGGCGGCTCGCTTTACGGGACCTCGCGGCTGGGCGGGCTGCACGATCGGGGAACCGTCTTCCGCGTGGCGCCGACGGGCGAAGAATCCGTCGTGCACTCCTTCGGGAGCGGCGGCGACGACGGGATGGACCCGGATGCGCGTGTTCGTCCGGCGTCGGACGGGCGTCTCTACGGAACGACGACGGCCGGCGGCGAGTTCGGCGGCGGCGCAGTCTATCGCATCAATCCCGGCGCGGCCCTTTCGGTCACCGCGCTCGTTCCGAGTTCCGGCCCGGCGAATGCCGGCACGCCCGTGATGCTCTCCGGGGCCGGGTTCCAGCCGGGAGCCTCGGTGTCCCTGGGCAAAGTCGCAGCGACCGGGGTCTCCGTTCTGGGGGACAACGAGATTTCGGCGACCACGCCCGTGCTCGAGGCCGGGAATCTCTACTACGCCTTCGTGGTCAACCCCGACGGAGGGTCGGGGTCGCTTGCGAGGGCGTGGCTTGCCGACTTCCACGACGTTCCGGTCGACGACCTGTTTCACGATTCGGTCGAGAGCCTCGTCCGCAACGGCATCACCGTCGGATGCGGCTACGGCTATTACTGCGGAAGCCAGCGGGTGACCCGCGCGCAGATGGCGGTCTTCCTGCTTCGGTCGAAGCTCGGCGCGGGCTACATCCCCCCGCCGGCCACGGGAACGGTATTCACGGACGTTCCGGCCTCGGCGTTCGCAGCCGACTACATCGAGGACCTCGCCGCGCGCGGGGTCACGGTCGGATGCGGGGGCGGCCTCTACTGCCCTGAGAACGCGGTGACGCGGGCCCAGATGGCGGCCTTCCTGCTGCGGGCCCTGCTCGGGCCGGGCTACATGCCGCCCGACGCGGTCGGAGTTTTCGAGGACGTTCCGGTCGACGCTTTCGCGGCGAACTACATCGAGGACCTCTACGGCCGCGGCATCACGGCCGGATGCAGCGCTTCGCCCCTGCTCTACTGTCCCGCGAGCTACAGCACGCGCTCTCAGATGGCCGTGTTCTTGGTCGCGACGTTCGAGCTGCCTTGAATCGGGCTCGCGAGCGCCTTTTGCTAGACTAGCCGGCCTCTCGGAGGCTGGGTGGCCATCTTCGGAAAGACCGACAACACACAGGGACAGGTATCGCCGGGGGACCGCGCGCCCGGCGCAACGCCAGTCGGGGGAGGGCCTGTCGGGACGACGGTCATCGGGCCGAACGCCCGTTTCGTCGGCGAGCTGGGCGGAGACGAGGACATCGTCATCCACGGCCGCCTCGAAGGCAACGCGAAGGTCGACCGGAAGGTGACGATCGCCGCCTCCGGGGAGGTCCGCGGCGACGTTCACGCCCGCTCGGTGATCGTGGGCGGCCGGGTCTACGGGCAGATCCGGGCGGAGGAGCGGGCGGAGCTGCTTGCCTCGGCGTCCGTAGAGGGGAATGTCCAGGCGCCCAAAGTCGTCATCGCCGAGGGGGCGCAGCTTCAGGGGAGCGTCGCGATGTCGGCGTCGCCCGCCAAGGCGGCCGGCCCGGCGCAGAAATTGAGCACGGAGGAGAACTAGATGGCCACGGAGATCGCAGTCGAAACGCAACAGAACTGGATCGGCGGCAAGTGGGTGCCGGCCGCTTCGGGCCAGACCTTCGAGAACCGCAACCCGGCGGACCGCGACGACCTCGTCGGCCTCTACCCGAAGAGCGGCAAGGCGGACGTCGACGCCGCGGTCGCCGCGGCGAAGAAGGCGTTTCCCGGCTGGAAGAACACTCCGGCGCCCCGGCGCGCCGAAGTGCTCTACGCCGCGGGCGAGATCCTCAAGCGCGACAAGGAGAAGCTCGCGCGGCTGATGACGCGCGAGATGGGCAAGGTCCTCGCCGAGACGCGGGGCGACGTCCAGGAAGCGATCGACATGGCCTTCCTCGCCGCGGGCGAGGGACGCCGGCTGTTCGGCTTCACGACACCCTCGGAGCTGCCGAACAAGTTCGCGATGTGCATCCGCCAGCCCGTGGGCGTCTGCGCCTTCGTCACGCCGTGGAACTTCCCGATGGCGATCCCGGCGTGGAAGTCCATGGCCGCGCTCATCGCCGGCAACACGATCGTGATCAAGCCGGCCACGGACACGCCCGCCTCGGTCGTCGCCCTCGCGCGCGTCTTCGAGGAGGCCGGGCTTCCGGCCGGCGTGTTCAACGTCGTCATGGGCTCGGGTGGCGAGGTCGGAGATCCGCTCGTCCAGCATCCCGACGTCAAGGTCGTCTCCTATACGGGCTCGACCGAGGTCGGCCGGCGAATCTCGCAGGCCTGCGCTCCGACGTTTAAGCGGCTGCATCTCGAGATGGGCGGCAAGAACGCGATTCTCGTCATGGAGGATGCGGACGTCGATCTCGCGGTCGACGGCTCGGTCTGGGGCGCCTTCGGCACGACCGGCCAGCGCTGCACGGCGTCGTCACGCCTGCTGGTCCACAAGACGGTCTACAAGGAGTTCGTCGACAAGCTCGCGGCGCGCGTCAAAGCCCTTCGCGTCGGCAACGGCCTCGATCCCAACGTCGACATGGGGCCCTGCGTCTCCGAGAAACAGCGCGAGACGGTGGCGAAGTACGTCGAGATCGGCAAGGCCGAGGGCGCGCGCCTGGTGACGGGCGGGCAGAAGCTCGCGACCGGCGAGCTGGGCCGCGGGTGGTTCCACGAGCCGACCGTCTTCGCCGACGCCGACATGAAGATGCGCGTCGCGGCGGAAGAGATCTTCGGGCCCGTGACGACCGTCGTTCCGATCTCCTCGCTCGAGGAGGGGATCCGGGTGGCCAACTCGGTCGCGTACGGCCTCTCGGGCTCCATCTACACGCAGGACGTCAATAAGGCATTCACGGCGATGCGCGAGTTCGAGACGGGTATCTTCTACGTCAACTCGTCCACGATCGGCGCCGAGGTGCACCTGCCCTTCGGCGGCATCAAGGACACGGGCAACGGCCACCGCGAGGCGGGCATCGCCGGCCTCGACGTCTTCACGGAGTGGAAGTCGATCTACGTCGACTTCTCGGGCAAGCTGCAGAAGGCGCAGATCGATACCCACTGAGGGAAGTCGACGGTCCACGGTCGACAGACAGTAGAGGAGCGCGCATGATCGTCGGGCTTCCCCGGGAGATCAAGGACAACGAAAACCGCGTCGGCATGGTGCCGGCGGGCGTGAAGGCGCTGACGTCCGCCGGCCACACGGTGTACGTCGAGCACGACGCCGGCACGGGCTCGGGGATTACCGACGAGCAGTACGCCGGGGCGGGAGCGAAGATCCTCGGCACGGCTGATGAGGTCTTCGCCAAAGCCGACATGATCGTCAAGGTCAAGGAGCCCGTCGGCCCCGAGTACCAGCGTCTGCGCGAAGGGCAGATCCTCTATACATACCTGCACCTCGCGCCGGCGAAGGCGCTGACGGACATGCTCCTCGAGCGAAAGGTCGCGGGCGTCGCCTACGAGACCATCACGGCCTCGAACGGCTCCCTGCCGCTTCTGACGCCGATGTCCGAGGTTGCGGGGCGGATGAGCGTCCACGTCGGGGCGTACTACCTGCAGAAGTCCAACGGCGGCCGGGGCGTGCTGCTCTCGGGCGTGCCCGGGGTTCCGCCCGCCGACGTCGTGATCATCGGCGGGGGAGTCGTCGGGACGAATGCGGCCAAGGTGGCTGCCGGCATGGGCGCCGACGTGACGATCCTCGAGATGTCTCCGGATCGCATGCGCGATCTCGACGACATCTTCCTCGGCCGCATCAAGACGATCGCTTCGAACCCGGTCACGCTCGAGGAGGGCTGCCGGCGGGCGGATCTCCTGATAGGCGCCGTCCTGATCCCCGGCGCCGCCGCGCCCAAGCTCGTGACGCGACAGCTGATCTCCCAGATGAAGAAGGGAGCCGTCGCGGTCGACGTGGCGGTGGACCAGGGCGGGTGCTTCGAGACGACGAAGGCCACGACGCACTCCGACCCGGTCTACGAGGTCGACGGGGTCATCCACTACTGCGTCGCCAACATGCCAGGAGCCGTGGCCCGGACCTCGACCTTCGCGCTCACGAACTCGACCCTCCGCTACGGCCTCGAGCTCGCCAACAAGGGCGTCAAGCGGGCGACCGAGGAAAACCCGCACCTGGCGGAGGGCGTGAACACCTACGGCGGAAAGCTCACCTACAAGGCCGTGGCCGAGGCCCAGGGCAAGGGGTACACCCCGCTCAAGCAGGCGCTCGCCTAAGAACAAGTCGGAGGGGGCGGAACATTCGTTCCGGACGTGCGTAACTGGGGACAGGGAGGAAGTCCCATGCACCGTGCCCCTGCCCGATTCGCGCTCACTCTGTCTGCACTCGCTCTCGCCCTGCCCGCCCTGGCCGAGCTGCGCATCGAGAAGACCCTCAAGCTCGCCCCCGGCGGCGAGTTCCGCCTCGACACCGACATGGGGAAGGTCACCCTCGTCGGTTCCTCCGAGGCGGACGTTCACGTCGTCGTCACATCCCGCCGCAAGGACCTCGATGAGCTCATGACGTTCCGCTGGGACGAGGGCCCCGGCGTCGTCTCGATCACGGCCGTCAAGCGGCACAAGTTCGACTGGTTTTCGAGCTCGGGCGACAAGGTGCAGTACGAGGTCCGTGTTCCCACCCAGACCCGTGTCTCGGTCGAGACCTCGGGCGGCGGAATCACGATTTCCGCCATCGAGGGCTCCGTTCGCGCGGACACCTCGGGCGGCGGCATCGGAATCACGAACGTCGTCGGCGACGTCCAGGCCGAAACGTCCGGAGGCGGAATCTCCCTTCAGAAGATCAAGGGCCGCGTCACGGCCGACACCTCGGGCGGCGGCGTCGAGGCCATCGAGATCGAGGGCCCGATCCGCGCCGAGAGCTCCGGCGGCTCGATCGAGCTCGAGCGGGTGACCGGCGACATCGAGGCGGACACGTCGGGCGGCGGCATCCGGATCGTCGACGCCGGCGGCCACGTGAAGGGCGACACCTCGGGCGGCGGGATCGAGGCCAGCTTCACCCGCGGCAACTCGTCCGGCGGCTCGCTCTCGACCTCGGGCGGCGGCATAAAAGTGTCGATCGATCCGGGTTCGGATCTCGCGATCGAAGCCTCCGGCAACGCCGTCCGAACCGATCTTCCCCTCGCGGTGCGCGGCGAGATCTCGCGCGGCCACCTGTCGGGGACTCTCGGCAAGGGTGGCAACCTGCTGCGGCTCCACACGAGCGGCGGCTCGGTCCGGATCCAGTCGCTGTAGTCCCGCCGATAGAATGACGGGCGTGGCAGCCGCGCCCGTCATCGTCGCCGGCGCCGGTCCGACCGGGATCGCCTGCGCGATCGAGCTCGGCCGGCGAGGCGTCGCCGCGGAGTGTCTGGACCGCGGCTCGATGCTGGACTCGATCTACCATTTTCCCGAGGAGATGCGCTGGTTCTCGACGCGCGATCTGCTCGACATCGCGGGCGTCCCCTTTACCTCGACGGACGCCCATCCGACGCGCCTCGAGACGCTGGCGTACTACCGGGGAGTGGCCGAGAAGTTCGGCGTCCGCGTCCGCGCCGAGACGACCGTCGAGCGAATCGAGCCGCGGCCGGGCGGAGGCGTGAGGGTCTCCATCGCGACGCGGACGGGCGACGGACGGATCGAGGCCCCGGCCGCGATTCTCGCCACCGGCTTCTTCCCCAATCCCCGCCGCCTCGGCGTTCCCGGCGAGGATCAGCCCCACGTCCACGCCCGCTATGTCTCGGGCTACCCCTTCCACGGCCGTGACGTCGTCGTCGTGGGCGGGAAGAACTCCGCGGCCGAGGCCGCCCTCGACCTCTATCGCCACGGAGCCCGCGTCACGCTGGTCGTCCGCGCTCCGGCGATTTCGGAACGCGTCAAGTACTGGATCAAGCCGGACCTCGAGAATCGAATCGCGGCGGGAACGATCCGGGCGTACTTTCGCTCGTCGATTCTCGAGATCGGGCCGGACTTCGTCCGCGCCGCGACTCCGGAAGGGGAGCGCCGGATCGCGGCCGACGCCGTCTTTCCGCTCATCGGCTACGAGCCGGACTTCGCCCTCTTCGAGCGCTGCGGCATCCGGCTCGAGGGCGAGAACCGGGTTCCCGCCCACGACCCGGAGACCCTCGAGTCCAACGTCCCCGGGCTCTATCTCGCCGGAGCGATTCTCGGCGGCCGGGAGGTCGGGAAGATCTTCATCGAGAACAGCCGGCATCACGCCGGCCTGATCTCCGACGCCATCGCCCGGCGGCTGCAGGCGGCGACGGTGTAAGAGGCTGCAACCTCGGGCCCTTCGGCCGTGTTTCTGGAGCGGCGGAGGGCACGATGATGATCGAACGCATCCCCGAGGCCGGCATGTCGGCGTGGCCGTCCGGGCGAGGGGGTTTCCGGCTGGTGCTGGGCCAGCCGGAACAGGGGAAGGGCGGGCGGACGCCGATGTCGCACGACGAGAGCCTCCGAAACAGAATCGCCGAGGATCTCGACGGCTCCTTCGAGGAGCTCGTCCGCACGTACCAGGACCGTCTGTACTCGTACGCCCTGCGCCTCACGGCACGGCGCGAGGACGCGGAGGAGGTCGCCCAGGACGCGTTCGTGAAGGCCTACCGCGCGCTCGCGTCGTACCCGGCCGAACGCATCCGGGGCCTCGCCCTGCGGCCGTGGCTGTATCGGATCACTCTGAACAACGCGAGGAACCGGTTCCGCGGCAAGAAGCTCCGGACCGTCTCGCTGGATCACCCAATCGCGCCGGGAAGCGACGCGACATGGGAAGCTCCGGACGATCCGGAGAAGCGACCCGACAGACGGTACGAGAAGGGTCGGGAGCGGCGGGACATCGCCGGCGTCATGGCGGGCCTTCCCGACCGCTATCGGGCGGCCCTGCAGCTTCGCTACGTCGAGGGCCTGCGACTCGAAGAGGTCGCGACCGTCCTCGGCCAGCCGCTCGGGACCGTCAAGTCGAACGTGCATCGCGGAATCAATGCCCTGCGCGAGGCTCTGACGGAGTCTCGGCGGGAGGGGGTGAGGTCGTGAAGAAGGTGAGAGAGTCGCTGGCCATCTCGAAGCTGCTTCGGGCGATGCCCGCGGCTTCCATCCGCGCGCCCGAGACACTGCTGCCGGCGGTCCTTCGGCGGGTCGGCCTGGCCGACGCCTACTGGCGTCTCGAATCGCCCCTGGGCCCAGTCTTCGTGGCTCACAGCAAGGCGGGCATCTCGATGGTGACGCGGGCCCGATCCGGCGCGGACTTCGAGCGGGCCTTCCAGCGGCGCTACGGCCGCCGGGCGTACCCGGAGAAGTCGGTGCCTCCGGCCGCGGTCCGCGCGCTGGTGCGCAAGCTCAAGGGCGAGGAGAGACGGGAGCTGCGGTTCGACCTGCGCGGCCTCTCCGAGTTCGAGCAGGCGGTGCTCCTGAAAGCCCTGGAGATTCCGACGGGAGAGGTGCGGCCCTACAGCTGGATCGCCAAGGAGATCGGCCACCCAGGTGCCGTCCGCGCCGCGGGGACCGCGCTCGCCAAGAACCCGGTGCCGCTTCTGATCCCGTGTCACCGCGTGGTGCGGAGCGACGGCCACCTCGGCAAATACTCCATGGGCGGGGCGCGCAACAAGCGCACGCTCCTCACCCTCGAGGGCGCGCATCCGGAGACGCTCGAGCGGCTCGCCTCCTCGCGCGTGCGCTACCTGGGCAACTCGACCGGCAAGCACTACTGCTACCCGACGTGCGGGGGAATCGAGACGCTCGTCGAGTCGAACACGGTCCGGTTCCACACCGACGCGGAGGCCCTCGAGGCCGGCTACCACCCCTGCGAAGAATGCCGGCCGCTGGCGATCGCGTCGTAATCGCCGGCGCGCTGCCGAGCGCGGAGGGGCCGGGACTGCTAAGCTTTCGGCGCGGTGTACAACGACTTCTACGGCTTCCGCGAGGCGCCGTTCAACATCACGCCTGATCCCCGGTTCCTCTTCTTCTCGGACAAGCATCGCGAGGCGTTCAACCACGTCCTCTTCGGCATCCGGGAACGCAAGGGGTTCATCCAGATCACCGGAGAGGTGGGCGCCGGCAAGACCACGGTCTGCCGGGCGATCCTGGCCGAGCTCGGCCCGACCTACAAGACGGCGCTCATACTGAACCCGATGGTCACGGCGACGCAGTTGATGCGGACGATCCTCTCGGAGCTGGGTCTCGAACCGCGGAAGCTCGACCGGACGGCGTACCTGGAGATCCTGAACCGCTTTCTCCTCGACCAGGCCGGCGCCGGAAACGACGTCGTCCTCCTGATCGACGAATCACAGGACCTCGACCCCGAGCTGCTCGAGCAGGTCCGGCTGCTTTCGAACCTCGAGACGGATCAGCGCAAGCTCCTCCAGATCGTGCTCATCGGCCAGCCGGAGCTTCGCGAGAAGCTGAACCGCAAAGAGCTGCGGCAGCTCCGCCAGCGGATCACCGTGCGCTATCACCTGGCGCCCCTCGACCGTTTCGAGACCGAGCGCTACATCGCCCACCGCCTGCGCGTGGCGGGCGCCGACGGGCGGCCGACTTTTTCGCCCTGGGCGATCCGCACGATCCAGAGGTATTCGGGCGGCGTGCCGCGGCTCATCAACGCCGTGTGCGACAAGGCGCTTCTCTACGGGTACGTGAACGGCACCTACGAGCTCCGGGCGAGGGCGGTGCGCCAGGCCATCCGGGAGCTCGAGGGCGAGGCCGCGTGAGCCTGATCGACGAGGCGCTCAAGCGCGCCCAGGAGGCCAGCCAGCGGGAGGGGCAGAAGAGCGAGACGTCGCGTCCCTGGACGCCGGCGCCCCTGCCCGACGCGGGTCTCGCGAGGCGCCGCGCGCTCCTGCGCCTGGGCCTCCGCGCGCTCGCGGGAATCGCGGCCGTCGTTGTTCTCGCGTTTCTCGGGCGGATGGTCTGGGACGCCGCGGCCCCGGAGCCGGCTCCGGAAGTACGCGTGGCCGCGGCTCCGGTTCCCACTCCGGCTCCGACCCTGCCCGAGACGCTCGTGCCAACCCCGAATGCCCCGCCGGCGGCCGTCGCGGCTCCGACGCGTCCCCGCCCCACGAGGATTGCAATGCCGCAGGCGGAGGACGTTTCCACGGCTGTGGTCGAAGTCCCGCCGCCTCGATCCGTGCTGGACGACGGCCGCACCTACGTCGGAGTCGTGAACCTGCCGGACGGCCGCCGGATCGAGCTCGGCGGGATCGTCTGGTCGGAGGAGGAGCCGCGCGCCCTTCTGAACGACCGGATCGTCGCGACCGACGCCTACGTCGAGGGCTTTACCGTTTCGAAGATCGAGGAGGGCCGCGTCGCGCTCGTGCGGGACGGGATGACGATCTACCTCTCCCTGAAGTAGGCGCGAAGGCCCCCGCGTCGCCCTTCTTTACGGCAGTCATCCTGAGGAGCGCAGCGACGAGCCGGCCACCAGCGGCAGACCCACGGCAGTAGGCAACGCCGACCTCAGGTCGGCGGTAACGATCCCGAACAAGTCGCTGCGCTCAGGATGACGGCGGAACGACGCAACTCAGCGCCGTCCGGCCAGGTAGAGACCCGCCCAGATCTTGGGATCGATCACGATGCCCTCGGCCTCGCGTGCGCGCGTCCACTCGGGAAGGCCCGCGACGGGCACGACGTGGACGCGGATCTTGCCGACGTCGTGCGCCGCCTGCGCGCCCGCGCGGACGGCCGGTTGCGCCAGAAAGAACGTGATCATCTCCGAGCTCTGGCCGGCCGAGCCCGGCCCGCGCGCGAGACGCCGCCAGCCCGAGGCGGCGAAACCGGTCTCTTCGGCGAGCTCGCGGCGCGCGGCATCGATCGCGTTCTCGGGCCCTTCGTCGCCGATCAGGCCCGACGGAAGCGAGACGACCGGGGCGTTCATCGGCGGTCGAAACTCCTCGGCGAGCACGATCTCGCCCCCGTCGGTCAGCGCGACGACCATGGCGGCTTCGGGAGCCGTCCTGTGCTCGACGTACTCCCAGCCGTTGCGGCACAGGAGCACGAGGTGACGGCCGTCGTGAAGGATCTCGGTGTCGTTCGCCATGAGGCGAAGGGTATCCCGCAACCTGCTAGTCCGCGCCGGCTTCGACGGCCGCGAGCAGGCCGGCGAGGTCGGCCGGCATCGGCGCCACGACTTCGACGAGCTCCTGCGTTTCGGGATGGTGGAACTCGACCCGCTCGGCGTGGAGGGCCTGTCGGGGGAATCCTTCCAGCCGGCGACGAAGGTCCGCGTCGGCGACGCGTGGATAGCGCGGACGGCCATAGACCGGATCGCCGACGATCGGGAGGTTCGCGGCCGCGAGGTGGACGCGGATCTGGTGAGTCCGGCCGGTCACGAGGCGGCAGCGCAGCAGGGTGAGCGCGAGCGCCGGCCACTCCTTTTCGATCGCGTAGAGAGTACGGGCCTCGCGGGCGCCGGACGGCGGCTCGCCGGCGACGTCGCGGGGCCGGAAGGCCTTCATCTTCTTCCGGTCGCGCGGGTCGCGGCCGATCGCGAAAGCGACCTCGCCCTTGCGCACGCGGGGAACTCCGGCGGAGAGCGCGAGGTACTCCTTGCGAAGGGTGCGGCGCCGCATCTGGCGCGAGAGCATCTGGTGGGCGCGGTCGGTCTTCGCCACGAGCAGGACTCCGGAGGTGTCCTTGTCGAGGCGGTGGACGATCCCCGGCCGCATCTCGCCGCCGATTCCCGAGAGATCGCGCACGTAATGGAGCAGGGCGTTGACGAGCGTGCCGGACGCGTGGCCCGGAGCGGGGTGCACGACGAGGCCCGGCGGCTTGTCGATCGCGATCAGGTGCTCGTCTTCGTAGAGGATCGAGAGCGGGATGTCCTCGGCCTCGAGGACCGACGCCCTCGGCTCGGGAACGTCCACCGAGATCTCTTCGCCCGCGTGCACGACGTGCGAGCGGCGCGCGGGGCCATTGTCGACCCGGACGGCACCCTCGGCGATCAGCTTCTGCAGCCGCGAGCGCGACATGTCCGAGCAGGCCGACGCGAGGAAGAGGTCGAGGCGGGTTCCGGCGGATGGAGAGCCGACCCGGAAGCGGCGAATCACGGGACGCTGTCTATGCCTCGGCGCGTTGCCGCCGCGAGAGGTAGACGAGCATGGCGCCGGCGGCGGCGGCCGCGACGAGCCCGATCGCCTGCGACGTCGAGAGCACCCCGGGGATCAGGAAACCGCGCACGAAGTCGCCGCGCCAGGTCTCGAGGATTCCGCGCGTGATCGCGTAGAGCAGCACGTAGAGCCAGAAGACTTCGCCGTCGAAGGTCTTCCGCCGGTAGGCCCACTGGAGGATCAGGAAGATCAGAAACGCGTTGAGCGACAGATAGAGCTGCGTGGGATGCAGCGGCACGCCGAGCGGCGTGCCGACAGCTTCGTGGGCGAAGGGGTCGGAGAAGGTCACGGCGAAGGGACCGTGACTCTCCTTCCCGTAGCAGCAGCCCGCGGCGAAGCAGCCCCAGCGTCCCATTGCCTCGCCGAGCGCGATCGACGGCGCTCCCATGTCGGCGATCCGCCAGGCCGGGAGGCCGTTCTTCCTCATGTACCAGATCGCGACGGTCGTCGCGCAGATGAGGCCTCCGTAGAAGACTCCGCCCGAACGGACGACCTCGATCAGGTCCTTCGGGTTCGCCATGTAGCGCTTCCACTCGACCAGGACGAGGAGGAGCTTCGCGCCGAGGATCGCGGAGGCCAGAATGTAGAGGGCGAGGTCGAGGACCTTCTGCTCGGGGAGGCCGTCGGCGAGGGCCTTCCGGCGCAACAGCCAGATCCCCGTCAGGTAGGCGATGGCCAGAACGACCCCATAGGTCGGCAGGTAGAACTGTCCGATTTGAACGAGACGCGGAAAAATGAGGCTGTTCCTCAGCCGCCCGGCGCGGCCTCGGCGCCGGGTTTGGGCTCTTCCTCGTGTCGGAGCATGTCGAGGAAGAGAACCGCGACGCCGATGCAGATAGCCGAGTCGGCGACGTTGAAAGCGGGCCAGTGGTGCCCGGAGACCGCGAAGTCGAGGAAGTCGACGACGTATCCGAAGCGAACACGGTCGAGCAGGTTCCCGACGGCCCCTCCGAGAATGAGCGCGAGACCGACCTGCAGGCGGACGCTTCTATGCGACGAGCGCAGGGCGTAGGCGGAGACGATCAGGAAGACGACGATCGCGACGCTGTTGAGCACCACGGCCTTCAGGGCCGAGTCGACCGAGGCGAAGAGGCCGAACGCCGCGCCGCTGTTGCGGACGTACGTGAGGTCGAAGACGTTCGGGATGATCGTCTTCGACTGATGGACGTCCATCGTGCGGGTGATGATGCCCTTGGTCCACTGATCGAGAAACAGGACCGCGAGGGAGACCGCCAGGTAGGCGCCGCGGTAGAGGGTCGACTCGCGCAGGTTCGTGGTCACGCGGCGACCTCACCGATGACCGCGCGGCAACGGTCGCAGAGACCCGTCGCTTCCGCTTCGGGGGTCACCTTCCAGCAGCGGTCGCAGCGACGGCCCCGGGCCTTCAGGAATCCGAGCCGGACACCCGGGTAGACCTGGGACTCGCGCCATTCCGCGGGCCCGGACTCCGCTCGCGCGTCTTCGACGATTTCGGAGACGATGAACAGGTCGGCGAGGCCGGCGCCCCGGGCTCCCGTGGCGGCGCGATCGGCCTCGAGGGCCTCGCTTCCCGACAGCGCGATGGCGCCTTCGAGAGACGATCCGATGGTCTTGTCGCGCCGCGCCTGTTCGAGAATCACGGAGGCCTCTTCCCTCAACCTGGTCAGCCGTTCCCAGGCCGCTTCGGAATCGCTTTCGGCCGGTTGCTTCAGGTCGTCCAGCCCGTCGAAACGCGACAGGTGGACCGATTCTTCCTTCTTTCCCGGAAGGGCCGCCCAGATCTCCTCGGCCGTGAACGGCAGGACGGGCGCCATGGCCGCCGCGAGGGCGCGCGCGATGCGCCAGAGGGCCGTTTGCGCGGACCGGCGTTCGGGCGATGCCGCGGAGGACGCGTAGAGCCGGTCCTTCAGGATGTCGCAATAGAACGCCGAGAGCGTGGTGGCGCAAAAAGTCACGAGTTGGTGGTAGATCACGTGGAGCTCGTAGCTCTCGTACGCCGTAACGATCCGCCCGACCACGGCGCGGGCCTGGCCGAGCGCCCAGCGGTCGAGAGGCTGGAGCCGGTCGAAGGGGAGAGCGTCGGCGCCCGGATCGAAGTCGTAGAGGTTCGAGATCAGGTAGCGCGCGGTGTTGCGGATCTTCCGGTAGGCCTCGCCGCAGCGCGCCAGGATCTCCTCGGAGATCGGATCGTCGTCACGATAGTCGAGGCTCGCGACCCAGAGCCGCACGATGTCCGCGCCGTACTTCTGGGTCAGGTCCTGCGGCGCCACGACGTTGCCCAGCGACTTCGACATCTTGCGGCCCTGGCCGTCGACGACGAACCCGTGCGTGATGACGCCCTCGTAGGGCGCGTCGCCGTAGAGCGCGACCGAGGTCAGAAGGGACGACTGGAACCAGCCGCGGTGCTGGTCGTGCCCCTCGACATAGAGGTCGGCGGGGCGGCCCGACGCCGAGCCGCTCTTCGTGAGCTCCGGCCACTCGCCCGAGCGCAGGACCGCGATGTGGGAGACGCCGGAATCGAACCAGACATCCAGAATGTCGGTCTCGGACTGGAAGTCCTCGCGGGCGAAGCCGCGCAGGTCGGCGCCCGCGGGCAGAAAATCCACGGCGGGCCTGGCATACCAGGCGTCGGCGCCCTCTTTGCGAAAGATCCCCGCGAGGTGCTCGAAGAAGCGGCGTTGCTCGTCGCTTGAGTCGCGCCACGGGTAGACTCCCGCGCGCTCTCCGTCCTTCATGGCGTACAGAAGCGTGATCGGCGAGCCCCAGCGCCGCTGCCGCGAGATGACCCACTCCCGGCGGTTCTCGACCATGCCCGTGATGCGGGCCTCGCCCCAGGAGGGCGTCCACTTCACGCGGGCGATCGACTCGAGCGCGGCGCGCCGGACATCGGTGGCCGGGTCGTCGAGCTTGGCGAACCACTGGATCGTCGCCCGAAAGATGACCGGGTTCTTGCAGCGCCAGCAGTGCGGGTACTCGTGGCGGAACTTCGGGTCGTAACCGGCGAGGGCGCCCGCGGCCTTCAGGTCCTCGACGATCGCCGGATTCGCATCCAGTACCTTCTGCCCGCGGTACTTCGCGACCGTCGTGAAGCGGCCGGCTTCGTCGACGGGCGAGAGGATCGGAAGCTTCTCGCGCTGGCCGGCGAGGAAGTCGTCTTCACCGTGGCCGGGAGCGGTGTGCACGAGTCCGGTGCCGGTGTCCATCGTGACGTGATCGCCCAGGATGACGCGGAACGACTTTGCGTCCTCCTCGGCGGTGAGCTCGCCGCGGCACTCGGGCGGGAGCGGATGTGCGTAGACCGTGCCTTCGAGCGAGCGGCCCGGAACGAGAGGACCGCGGTTCCAGTTCTTCCAGCCGAGCTCTTCGGCGACGCGGGTCACGAGACGCTCGGCGACGAGATAGTAGCGGCCATCGACTTCGATCCACGCGTAGCTCTCGTCGGGGTGGACAGCGATCGCGAGGTTCGAGGGGATCGTCCAGGGTGTCGTGGTCCAGATCAGGAGCGCGGCATCGTGAGACCGTGCGGTCGGGAAGTCGCAGCTCGGTCGGGAACGCGACGTAGATCGCGGGATCCTGGCGCTCTTCGTACTCGAGCTCCGCTTCGGCGAGCGCCGTGCGGTCGGTGAAGCACCAGCGCACCGACTTGAGGGCCTGGTAGACGAGGTTCTTCTCGTAGATGCCGCCGAAGGCTCTCGCGATCTCGGCCTCGTAAGGGAAGGCCATGGTCGTGTACGGACGGTCCCAGAGCCCGCCGACGCCGAGGCGCTTGAACTCCTCGCGCTGGATCCCGATGTACTCCTCGGCGTAGGCGCGGCAGGCGCGGCGGATATCGACCACGCTCATGTCCTTCTTCTTGCCGCCGAGCTTCTTGTCCACCTTCTGCTCGATCGGCAGGCCGTGGCAGTCCCAGCCCGGAACGTACGGCGCGTCGAAGCCCATCATGGAGCGGCTGCGCACGACGACGTCTTTGAGGATCTTGTTGAGGGCGTGCCCGATGTGGATGTTGCCATTGGCGTACGGGGGGCCGTCGTGGAGGATGAAGCGGGGACGTCCGGCCGCCGCCGCGCGGCGCTTCTCCTCGAGCCGCATGGCCTCCCAGGCCGCGAGCTGCTGCGGCTCCCGCCGGGCGAGGTCGGCCTTCATCGGGAAGTCCGTGCGCGGCAGGTTGAGGGTGCTCTTGTAGTCGGATCCCTCGCTCATCGAGGGCGCAGTGTAGCCCAGGAGTGCGCCGGAGCGGCCGCGTCAGGCCTTGTGGGAGCTCGGGGAGGTCACGAGCGCGACGACCGCTGCGGCGATGTCCTTGCCGTGCGTGATCGAGACCTCCGACGAGAGCACTTTTAGAGACCGCGCCCGAGCGAGAGCCTTTCCATGAAACAGGACGAGAGGCTTTCCGCGGGCGTCGCGGCCGACCTCGATGTCGCGGAATGCGAGCCCGCGCCAGCCGAGGCCGAGCGCCTTCATCGCCGCTTCCTTGGCGGCGAAGCGGCCCGCGATGTGCTCGGCGAAGGCGCGCTTGTGCCGGCGCTCCCGGCGGATCTCTCCCTCGCGAAAGATGCGCGCGAGGAATCTCTCGCCGTGTCGCTCGAGGACACCGGCGATGCGGTCCACCTCGGTCAGGTCCAGGCCGAGGAGAAGTCCGGGAGCGCCCGGCATCACTCGAGGCCTTTCAATCCGAAGAAGCGAGCAATCTTCGTGCGGAGGGACTGCTCGGCGTCGTGCGTCTCGCCGCGGTAGCTGTCGAGCTGTCCCGCCGTCTGCCGCCGACGTTCGAGCACCGTCGCGTCGAGCTTGTCGACGAGGGAGTGATTCGCCTGCAGGATGGGCGCGAGCGTGCCCTTGTCGATCTCGATGAGCTCGGATTCGGCGGTTGTCCGGACGGTCGCGAGCCGGGGCTCGCCGGTGAGCAGGCTGATTTCGCCGAACGCCTTGCCCTCCCCGAGAAGCGCCACGCGGTGGCTCTCGACGGCGGCGCCGTGGGCCGAGATCCCGACGCTTCCTGCGGCGATGAGGAACATCGACGCCCCCGGCTCACCCTCGCGGACGACGGTCTCGCCAGCGGCGAATCGGAGCCGGCGGGCGCCCGCGGCGAGTTTCGCGCGCTCTTCGCTCGAGAGCGGTTCGAAGAGCTCGCTCGCCTCGACGGCGTCGAGGACGGCCCGGGAGTCGTCCGCTTTTGGAAGCGGCCCCGCCAGATACTGGTGCTGGCGGGCGAGCGGGTAAGCGATCGCGAGCTTCTCGCGCTCGAGCGCGTACCAGACGCGCTCGCGGACGTCGGAGTCGATCTCCTGGAAGCGCGCATAGTCTTCGAGCCAGTACCTCAGCTCGTAGACGACGGCGAAGTTGTCGAAGGCGTGCAGATCGGCGACGGGCGCCGGGTGCCGGGCCAGTCCGGGCAGGTCGCGGACAGCCGCTTCCAGGGCGGCGCGGGCGTGGGCCGGCCGCGCGTCGTACTCGAGGCCGACGTGGAGAATGCGCGCCATCGGCGGGCCGCCGCGCCGGAAGACCTCGAGCCGCTCCCGGCTCGCGAGGCTGTTGGGGATCAGGATCGTGTTCCCCTCCATCGTGCGGATCTTGATCGAGCGCCAGGAGAGCTGCTCGACGAGGCCGATCGTCTCGGCCGAGCGGACCATGTCGCCGACCTGGACCGTGCGCTCGAGGGCGAGGGCCAGACCGGAGAAGAGGTTCCCGAGCGTCTCCTGGAGGGCGAGGCCCACGACGGCGGTGATGACGGCGGAGGTCGCGAGCAGCGCCGGCAGGCTCGCGGAGAGAACGACCTGGAACAGCACGCCGAGGGCGATGCCGAAGAGCACCAGGCTGACGATCTGGCGAAGCAGCGCCGGCGCCGGGAGGCCGCGCTTGAGCGGGTAGCCGATGTCGAAAACCAGGAAGTCGGTCAATCGGGTCGCCACGAGGGCCGCGGCGATGCCGACGATGAACGCGCCGTAGTTCCGCTCTTTCTCGACGAAGGGGACACCGAAGCTCGAAAGCAGCAGCACCGCTCCGAAGACGAGCGCGAGGAGTGCGATCGCGGGCAACAGGCGGCGAGCGCCGGCGGCCGCGGTTTCTGCGATGCGAAGGGTCATCGTGCCGCCAGCCGCTCGGCGACGGCGCGCGGGCTTCCGCCCTCCTGGAAGAGCCGGATCGCCGCGATGCCGGAGATCCGGTCGCGATAGGGCTCGAGCGCTTCGAGGTTCTCCTCGGTGATCCCGCCGATGACGAGCACCTCGGTCGCGTGCGAATCCCGGCGGGGCAGGTCACGGAGCGCCTCGGGTCCGAGGGGCGCTCCCCAGGCGCGCTTGGACGGAGTGTCGAAGATCGGGCCGATCACGACCACGTCCGCCGCTGCCTCGATCGCGGCCGACGCCTCGGAAACCGAATGCGTCGAGACGCCGATCGAAAACCCGCGGGGCGTGGCCGCGCGGACCCGCGGAAGCGGGAGCCCGTCGGCCGGGAGATGGACCCCGTCGGCGCCGGCGGCGAGAGCGAGGTCGAAACGGCGATTGATCGACAGGCGCACGTCCGGTCCAAGGCGTTCGCGGGCGGCGAGCGCCAGGCGCAGGACCTCCCGATCGTCGGCGGCCCGCTCACGAAGCTCGACGGCCATGGGCGCTCCGGCCAGCGACTCGAGGATTTCGAGGAATCGCGCTTCGCCGACCGCCTCCCGGTCGGTGACGTAGAGCGCCTTCACTCCGGCTTCTCCGGTATCGCGCGGCCGTTCTGGAGCGCGCGCGAGAGGACCCTCAGGTCGGCGACGCCCACCGCCAGGTGCAGGAGGCCGAGACCCGAGACGAAGCCCCGAAAAAACCCCGAGCCGTAGAGACCCGGAATGACCGGTCGGCCGGTCCACGGACGAAGGATGAGATAGATCCCCACGGTGGTGCAGTAGAAGACGAACAAGGCGTTTCCGAGGATCTCGAGAAGGCGCCGCACCTGCGCGGATTCTAAAGGCGGGAAGGCCCTCTGCGCCGGGTTTTTCCCGGCCCGGCCCGCAGCCGAAAAAAAACCGCGCCCGAAGGCGCGGTGGGAAGAGGAGGAAACCTCAGGGAGACACAGTTCCTATGGGCGGCCCCGCTGCCCCGTGCTCGGCGGCGGCGCGCTTCGCGGAGCGGGTGCGCTTCGCGGGGCTGGCGCGGACCGAGGAGGAGCGGCCTGCGGCGCCGAGCGCGGAGCCGGGGCCCTGTCGTATGAACGCGGGGCGGAGTCGCGGCTCGAGGGCGGCGACGAGCTTCGTCCGCGGCCCGAGTCGCTGGGAGGCGCGTAGTTGCGCGGGGCGTTGGAACGGCCGCTGTCGCGCGGCTCGACATTCCGCGGCGCCTGACGGTCGTAGCCGCGACGCCGCTCGGCGTCGCCGGCATCGCGCTGGACAGGTCGCCGGCCGGGCACCGATCCCTCGATCACGCGCTGGGCCGGTGGCACGTCCGGACGGGATCTCCAGGTGTCGCGGGTGCCGCGATTTGAAGCCTCGGGGCGCGCGGGTCCGCCGCGCTCCGGGGAAGAGCCGGGCGCCGGGCGGCCCCGCCACTCCGAGGCGGGCCGTTCCGCCTGGCGCTGCGAACGCTCGACCTGCGGGCGGGTCTCCAAGGAGCGCGTCTGGGGCTGCCCTCGCCAGGTGTCCGAGCGTTCGGGAGGGGCCGACTGTACCGAGGGCCGCTCGGCGCGATTCGCGGTTCGTCCGCGGTCGAGGTCCGATCCCGGCGAGGCGCGATCCACGCTTTCGGCCCGGCGCGACTCGTTCTGCAGCGGGACGCGGCTGCCGCGATCGACGACGCCTCCGCCGCTCCGCGCAGTCATCTCGGAGACGCCGGGGCCGACGAGGCGGCCGCGCTGCGCCACGACCGTCCGCTCGCGGAGGGCCTGCACGGTGGCGTCGGGGAGCTGTCGCTCCCGAGCCAGGAAGGGCGCCAGACGCTCCGAGTCCCGAGGGTTCGTCGTCCGCTCGATCGTCCGGGGCGCCTCGCGCACGTGGTCGCGGAGCGCTTCGCGCGTGTTGCCGCCGCGCTCCGAGAGCACGATGGGACGCGAGGATACGGAGATATTGCTACCGAGCCGGTCGACGACGCGCGTGCCCGGTACGACGTCCAGACGGCCGCGGGTTCCGAGGTTGTTCACGTTGGTGAAGTTCCAGCCGCGCATGTCCACCTGGCGCGTGGAGAAACGCCCGTTGACCGCGTACACGTTGTCGCGGCCCCCGCCGGCGTTGTACGGCTGCGGGTGATTGCCGCCATAGTAGCCGCCGTAGTAGCCGGTGGGGCACCAGCCGAAGTAATTCGAGGTGTACCCCCAGTAGACCCATGCGGGCGAATAGACGTAGCCTGGAGACCAGCACCAGTTGTTCCAGCCGACGTCGAAGAACCAGTTGCCGTAGTGGTGGGGATACCAGCCCCAGGGATCGTACGACCACCAGCTCAGGCCGATGGGCGTGTAGTACCAGCTGCCGTAGGAGTAGGGATTCCAGCCGACGGCGACGTTCGGGCGCCACACGTAGCTCGAATACGTCGAGTTGTAGTCCCAGTCCCCGTAACCGTCGAGGGCCTGGACATCGTCCGAGTACCCCTCGCCGACGTACTGGCTCGAGGCGCTCTGAGGCGCGTCGTAGGTCGTCTCGAGACGGTCGGAGGCCCAGAGGTCGAAGCGGTCCCGCGAGAAGCTGCCGCGGGCGATCTCCGGCTCCTGGTCGCCCTGGACCAGAAGATAGTTGCCGGCGCGCACCGTGTAGGAGCCCGAGCGCGTCTTGACTTCGACCGACCCGGCGCGAACCACGACTCCCGTGCCACGCCGGACATCGGTGTTGACGCGCACGCGGGATCCGCTGTTGGCGTAGACGGTCGCGTCGACGGTGTCGATGCGGGGAACCGCCCCTTCATCCGCCCCGACGACGGAAAGGATCACGGAACCGTCGGACAGGTCGATCGCGGACACGTTGCTCTCGGAGCCCTGCTGCTCGGAGAGGGAAACGAACCGGAGGCGGGTAGCGCCACCGACGTGGAGGACGTTGCCGTCGGCCAGCGCGATTTCGGCGCGGGCCGGGTCGTCGGTCTTCATCTCGTCGCCGGCCGAGATCGGCAGATTGCGCTTGGCCTGGACCTCGCCGTTCGACGGGGAGACGACGGTCACCTCGCCGCTCGTCTCCCGGACGTACGAATACGCGCTTCGACCGTAGTCGGCCGCCGCCGGCCGTGCGGCGGCGAGGGCGATCAACGAAGCCAGAAGAGCGAACCGTTTGTGGTTCATCGTTTTCCTTCGTCTCCGTATGCCGAGGATAGCGAGCCGCGTGCCACCCCTTCGCCTTGCCGCCGTCGCAAGAATGTGCTTTAAATCGAGCACTTATGGAAGCGGCGAGCGAGGGAAGGAGGGACATCCTGTCACGCGATGGAGACAGGTTCGTTACCCCGGAGGACAAGCCCGCCCGGCGCCGTCCGGCCTTTGAGGCGGGCCTCTCGGCTTGATCCGCGACATCGTGCGGTACGGCGATCCGCGGCTGATCGCGGAGAACGCCGACGTGGATCCTCGAGCCGAGGAGATCTCGGGCCTGATCGCCGACATGGTCGAGACCTGCCACGCCGCGCCCGGAGTCGGGCTGGCGGCTCCCCAGATCGGCCTGAACAAACGGATCGCGATCATCGACCTCTCCATCGGGGCGGATCCGGGGTCCGTGATCGTCCTCGTCAACCCGGTCATCCTCGAGAGCGACGGCGAGCAGAAGGAGGAGGAGGGCTGCCTTTCGGTCCCCGACATGGCCGAGAAGGTGTCCCGCCCGACGCGGGTCCGGGTCCGTGCCGGCGACGCCTCGGGAGTGGTCCGCGAAATCGAAGGGACGGGCCTCCTGGCCCGCGCCCTGTGTCATGAGACCGACCATTTGAACGGAATGCTGTTCGTCGACCGGCTGCGGGGCTTGAAGCGCGAGCTGACTTGGCGAAAGATCCGCCGGCAGAAAGAGAAGGGGCTCTGGTGACGCTGAAGGCGTTCAACACGCTGGGCCGCACGGTCGAGCCTCTCGCGCCGATCGAGCCGGGACACGTCCGCCTCTACACGTGCGGTCCGACGGTCTACAACGTCGCCCACATCGGCAACCTGAGGACATTCCTCTGGGAAGACGTCCTGCGGCGACACCTGAAGGCCAAAGGGCCTGCGTGTCACGCAGATCATGAACCTGACCGACATCGACGACAAGACGATCGAAGGGCGCGGCGAAGGCCGGCCAGTCCCTGGCCGAGTTCACGGGCCGATACGCCGACCTCTTCTTCCGCGACCTCGACCGGCTCGGCTTCGAGCGCGCGGAACGGTACCCGCGCGCGACCGAGCACGTTCCCGAGATGATCGCGATGATCGCGAAGCTCATCGAACGCGGCCACGCCTACGAATCCGAGGGGTCGGTGTACTTCCGGATCTCGACCTTCCCGACGTACGGCCGCCTCTCCGGGATCGACCTCTCGCAGGCGCGCCGCGGCGAGCGCGTAGCCGACGACGAGTACGAGAAGGAGGACGTCAAGGACTTCGTACTCTGGAAGGCCGCGAAACCGGGGGAGCCGACGTGGGATTCGCCCTGGGGCCCGGGGCGTCCCGGGTGGCACATCGAATGCTCGGCCATGAGCGCGAAGTATCTCGGCAATCACTTCGACATTCACACGGGGGGCGTGGACAACATCTTCCCGCACCACGAAAACGAAATCGCCCAGAGCGAAGCCGCGACGGGGGAGAAGTTCGTGAATCTCTGGATGCACGGCGAGCATCTCCTGGTCGACGGCGAGAAGATGTCCAAGTCCAAGGGCAACTTCTACACGCTCGACGACATCCTCGCGAAGCGAAACGACCCGGTGGCCGTGCGCTATCTCCTCCTCTCGGTGCCCTACCGCAAGAAGCTCAACTTCACCTGGGACGCTCTCGCCGGAGCCGCGTCCGCCGTCGAGCGCATTCGCTCGGCGGTCGTGCGCATCGACGAGGCCGCGGCCTCGGGCGGGAGCAAGCCGGGTGCGTTTCCGGCGGCCGAGCGCGCCGCGAAGTTCTCGGCGGACTGGGCCGCGGCCCTCGACGACGATCTCAATACGGCCGAGGCGCTCGGCGTCCTCTTTACGTTTCTGCGCGAGGTCAACGCCGCCCTCGTCGAGAACAGCCTCGACTCGGCGGGAGCGACCGTCGCCGCGGCCGCGATCCGGAAAGCCGACCAGGTCCTCGGCGTCCTTCCGCCGAAGGAGGACTCCCTGTCCGCCGACATCGAGGCCCTGATCGAGGCTCGCAACGCCGCCCGAAAACGCCGCGACTTCGCCGAGTCCGACCGGCTGCGCGGAGAGCTCGCGCAGAAGGGGATCGTTCTCGAGGACGGCCCGACGGGCACGAGGTGGAAGAGGGCTTAGACTGGGTGCGTGGCCCTGGCAGCGCTCCTGTTCCTGCTGGTCCCCACGTCAAGCCCGTGGAATGCGTCGGCCGAGGCTGTCGCCGAGGGAAGCCGCCTGCTGGGCATCGATTTTCGGCAGGCCAAGGATGCTGAAGGTGGTCCGAGCCGCGAAGCGAGTCAGGCGCTGAGTCGCGCCGGAGCCGGAACGTGGCTGGACGCCCAAATCGAGGACGAATCGGCTGAGATCGGCGAGCCGCCGGCGGCCCTGCGCGAGTACCTGGAGCTGAACCGCGATGCGCTCTGGACCGTCGTCGCCGTGGTCGAGCGCGGCGAGCCCGACTGGGGGTCGGAGCTCTTTGGCGAGGACGGCCATCTTCAGCTGCCGTTTCTTCCGGTCCTCCGTCTCGAGCGTATTCTCGTCGCCGCCGCCCTGGTCGAGGAACGAGAGGGCCGGTCGATCGAAGCCGGCCGCGCTCTCGACGCCGCCTGGACGCTGGGTCGATCGGTGTCGTCGCCGGGTACCCTCATGAACCTTCTGATCACGATCGGAGCAGAGCGAATGCAGGTGGGCGCTCTGCGGAAGTTCCGCGCACCGCCTCTTCAATGGCTCGGGCGGCTGTCGTCGGATGGACCGTGGAAGCGGATGCCGGACGCGCTGCGGGAAGAGGCGAAGCTTCGTCGTCGAAGTTCGGAAGACTCTGTGAACGACGATTTCTCGGAGGTTTGGAGGAAGGCGAGCTCGGCGGTGGCCGGCTCCCTAGAGAAGCGCTCGGCGTGCGATCCCTCCCTCGGCTCAGATAAAGAGATCTGGCAGCCGGCAACGAAAGCTCTGGCGGCCGAAACCAATGCATCGAAGCGCGCCATACGAGATTTTTACGAAGCGAACATGGGGGAAACCGTCGGCAACGCGGTTCGCCGCGCGGCGCGGCTCGAGGTCGACCGGGAGATGACTCTGAAGGTCCTCCAGCTGCGGCTCGACAAGGAATCCTCTCGGGATGGAGCCTGGCCGGAGAAAATGAGCGACACGACCTCGGCCGCCTGTCCCGAGGCGTCCTATTCTTACGAGTCCACGGCGGAAACGACTCTGCGCTTCCTCGGCTCCGTCGAGGCTCCGAAGGGCTCCCTTCCCCTCGCATTGCGTGCCCGGAACGATGCGAAGGAAGTCCCCGATCCGAACGCGCCGACGCCGCCGCCGACGGCCACGCCCACGCCAAGCCCCCGATGATTCCTGCGGCCATCCTGCTCGGGTTTCTCGCATCCGCCGACGCAACGGCCGGCGAGCGTCCGATCGAGTCGCGGCCGACGGGACGAAACGCCGCGGCAGAGGTTCTCGAAGAGCGAGGAGCCGACCTCGGGATCCCGTTCGAGCGAAAGGCGAGGGCGGCGACGTCTGAGGACTCCGACGCCTTTTCCAAGTCTGGCGCCGGGGCCTGGCTCCAGTCCCAGCTCGACGTCCCCGACGAGTCGATCGGGGAACCGCCGGAGCCTCTGAAACAGTACCTCGATGAGCGCCGGGAGGCGCTCGAGGCGGTCGTCTCCGCGCTGGAGCGTCAGGCGCCCGACTGGGGAAAGGACGAGCTCGACAAGGACGGGACCGTCAACACGCCCGCCCTCGCGCCGTCGATCCGTCTGCAGCGCGTCCTTCTCGCGG
The DNA here is from genome assembly GCA_963782585.1 of uncultured Acidobacteriota bacterium. Lineage (GTDB taxonomy): Bacteria > Acidobacteriota > Thermoanaerobaculia > UBA5066 > Gp7-AA6 > DAHUXD01. Next base: position 137,166 of record CAWAKL010000001.1, on the reverse strand, counting down.
CGGCCCTCATCGAAGCCCGCGCCGGTCGCGACATCGAAGCGGAGCGGTTGCTCGAAGCCTCCTGGTCGCTCGCTCGCCCGGCCGCGGAAGCGCCGCTGCTGATCACGCAGCTCATGGCGGTCCTGTCGGGTCGCTGGCAGGCGGGCGTGCTTCGGAAGCTGCCGAGCGCTCCTCTCTCGTGGATCGATCGTTTCTCGAGCGACCGGTCCTGGACCGACATGCTCGACGCCTACGCGTCTGATATGGAGGGGACGGAATCTCAGAGCCTGCTTCCGTCGTCCGACCCCTGGGAAGAGGTCGCGCGGAAGGCGCCGGCATTCATCGCCGCCAGCCTCAAGAAGCTCGGCCCCTGCCAGGGGGCGAGCCTGGACGATGAAGGGATCTGGAAGTTGGCCGAACGGGAGCTCTTCCCCTCGTCCGATCCGGTGGTCGTTCAAACCCGCGACGCCTACCGCGAGATCGCTATCCCGAACATGGCGAATGCGGTCCGTCGCGCCGCCCGGCTGGCCGTGGACCGCGAGCTCACACTGGAGATTCTGCGGCTCCGCCTGGCGAAAGAGCAGGACGCCGAAGAGCGTTGGCCCGCGCGAATGGAAAACGTGGTGTCGAGCGCGTGCCCGTCGGCCGAGTATGTCTATCGTGCCACTGCGGGCGGCATGGAGATTCGCTTCGAAGGAAACGCGCCGGCTCCGACCGGCGGGTTCCTGCTGCCGCTCTCATTCCGAAGCGTCGGAGGTCAAAAGGCGACGGTCTCTGCGACGCCGGCACCGCTTCCCTTGACACCCACCCCCGCCGGCGGGATGATCGCGACTCCATGAAGCGCTCCGTATCGAACTGCTGGTGGTGGCGGGAGACCCGGTAGGGCGAAACTCGCGCCCTGCCGAATCCGTTCGGGCGGGGCGAATCCAGACGAGAGAATAGGAACCCCCGGCCCGAAGGGCTCGGGGGTTTTTGATTTAGATGGACAGAGCTCTTCCGATCCCGGCGTACATCGCCTCGCTGGCGCCGAAAGACGCCGGGGATGCGGCGCGTCTGGTCGCGCGCGTCCCGGCCGGAGCGAACGCGATCGAGTTCCGGATGGATCTCGCGGACCGCCCGATTCCGCCGGAGGCGCTGCTCGGCCTCGACCCGCGTCCGATCGTCCTGACGTGGCGCTCGCTCGCCGAAGGCGGGAACTTCAGCGGGTCGGCCGAGGAGTACGCGCGTCTCGTCGGGGAGGGCTACGCTGCCGGAGCGACGGTCGACGTCGAGCACGCTCGCGGCCTGCTCTCGGATCGCCTCCGATTCCCGAACCGCGACCGCGTGGTCGTGTCCCAGCACTCGCCCTTCTCGCTGCCGGCAGACTGGAACGAGAAGGTCTCGGCGATGAAGCAGGCCGGGGCGAGGGCGGTGAAGCTCGTGGCCGGTGTCGCCGACGTCGCCGGGAGTCTCCGGATCGCGGAGCTGCAGAAGCAGGCCGGGGACGGCGGCGTGGCGATCATTCCGATGGGACCGGCGAGCGCTCCCGGCCGAGTGCTCTCCGCGCTCTTCGGCGCCGCTCTAGTCTATGGTCCGGTCGAACGTGAGACCGCGGCGGGGCAGATTGCGATCGGCGATCTGCTCTCGATCTACGAAGTGAACCGCCCACGCCCGCTCGAGGCGCTCTACGGCGTCGTCGCCGGGAGCACGGCGCGGTCGCTTTCGCCGTTCCTGCACAACACCCTGTTTCGCACGCGCGGCCTCCCGTGTCTCTACCTTCCGTTCCAGGTCTCCGACTTCGCGCGCGAGAAGCCCTACGAGATCGTGTTCGAGCCGGCCATCCGGGGATTCGCCGTCACTCAGCCCTGGAAGCTCGAAGCGGCCCGCGTGGGCACGGCCTCGGAAGACGTGCGGCTCATCGGCGCCTCCAACACGCTCGTGCGGCTGAGACGGCCGGCCGGCTGGCGAGCCGAGAACACGGACGTGGACGGGGTCTTCGATCCGCTTGTCCGACCACGGAACCGGCGAGGGACGGACCGCCGTGATTCTGGGAGCCGGAGGCGCCGCGCGAGCGGTCGTCGTCGCGGCTCGCCGGCTCGGCTACGAAGTTCTCGTGTCCGCGCGGCGCGACGACGAGGCGGACCGGCTCGCGGAGTCGCTCGGGGTCGACTCCCTGGCCTGGGCGGACGTGGAGGCGAGCGAGGCGGACCTGTACGTCAATGCCACTCCGGTCGGCTGGCGCGACGAGGACCCCTCGGCGGTTCCGCCGAACCTGCTCGAGGCGAAGCCGCTCGTCTTCGATTGCGTGTACCGTCGCGACGGACGGGAGACCTCGACGATCCGGGCGGCGCGCGCCGCGAAGTGCCCGGTCGTCGAGGGCATGCAGATGTTCGCGGCGCAGGCCGTCCGACAGGCCCAGCTCTTCGGCCTGCGGGACGTGACGCTCGACGAAGTCACGGCGATCCTGCGGAAACTCCTCGGATGAGTCCGGCGGACGAGAAGGCCGGCTTTCTCGCGAGAGCGAGAACCGGCCGGCGCGTGCCGGTCGCCAGGGTGTTTCCGGCCGACCTGTTGACTCCCGTCATGCTCTTCCGGCGCATGCGCGGTCCCGGCCGCGAGGCGTTTCTCTTCGAGAGCGTCGAGGGGGGAGAGTCGGTCGCGCGCTACACGTTCCTCGGCGCCGGTCCGTCGGCGCGGCTGACTGTGCGCGATGGGAAGACCTGCCTCGAGCGAGGAGGGAAGAGCGAGCTCGTCGAGGAGCCTCCGCTCGCAGCGCTCGAACGGCTCGCCCGCCCGGACGAGTTTCTCGCCGATCCGGAGCTTCCGCCGCTCTCCCGCGGAGCCGTGGGCTACCTGTCCTACGACGCCGTGCGGCTCTTCGAAGACATCCCGGACCGTCAGACGCGCGAGGGCGGGATTCCCGACGCGCTCTTCCTCCTCTTCGACGCCGTCGTGGCCTTCGACCATCCGCGTCAGCGGGTGCTTCTGCTGACGACGCTCGACGCGAGCTCCGACGGCGGCTCGGAGGGCGCCGTGTCGGACGCGATCCTCCGGCTGGATCGCCTCCAGGAGCTTCTCGCCGCGCCGGACCCGCCCGCCTCCCTCTGCCCCGCGGAGGACGCGCCCTTCGTTCCGGTGATGGAGCCCAGCCGTTTCCTCGATGCCGTCGCCGCGACACGCGAGGCCATCGCGGAGGGAGAGGTCTACCAGGCCGTCATCTCCCAGCGCTGGACGGCCCGGCTCGGCGTGGACCCGTTCGACGTGTACCGGGCGCTGCGCGCGCTCAACCCGTCGCCGTACCTCTATTTTCTCGAGACGCGCGAGGCGACCGTGCTCGGCTCCTCGCCCGAGATGCTCGTGCGCTGCCGGGGGCGGCAGGTCGAGACGCGCCCGATCGCCGGGACGGCGCCCCGCGGCCGCACACCGGCGGAGGACGAGTCGCTCGCCGCGCGCCTGCGCGAGGATCCCAAGGAGCGCGCCGAGCACGTCATGCTCGTGGACCTGGCGCGCAACGACCTCGGCCGCGTCTGCGAGGTCGGGACCGTCGAGGTCGCCCGCTTCGCCGACGTCGAAAAGTTCTCCCACGTGCAGCACCTGGTTTCCGAGGTCCGCGGGCGTCTCCGCGAGGGAGCCGGCCCGGCGGAGGCGCTCGCCGCCTGTTTTCCGGCGGGCACGCTCACGGGGGCGCCCAAGATCCGGGCCATGGAGCTCATCGACGCGCTCGAAGCGTGCCGGCGCGGGATCTACGGCGGCGCCGTCGGCTACTTCGACGCCGCCGGCAACTGCGACCTCGCGATCGCGATCCGGACGGCGGTGATCGAGGGCGGCCTGTGGCGTGTGCAGGCCGGCGCTGGCATCGTCGCGGACTCGGTTCCCGAGAAGGAGTACGCCGAAGCCGAGGCCAAGGCCGCGGCGCTCTTTCGCGCAATCGAGCTCGCGCGGGAGTGGTTCGCGTGATCTTTGTCGTCGACAACTACGACTCGTTCACGTTCAACCTCGTCCAGGCGCTGGGCAAGCTGGACGCCGACGTGCGGGTCGCGCGCAACGATCGCTTCGAGCCCGCGGACGTCGTCGCCCTGCGTCCTCGCGCCGTCGTGATCTCGCCGGGGCCCGGCCGGCCCGAAAGGGCGGGGCGGACGATCCCGATGATTGCGGAAGCCGAGCGAGCGGGCGTGCCGCTTCTCGGCGTCTGCCTCGGTCACCAGGCGATCGCCGCTCGCCACGGCGGCGACGATCGAGCGCGCGCCGACGCCACGCCACGGCAAGAGCTCGCGGATCTCGCACGAGGGCACCGGACTCTTCGACGGATTGCCGCAGCCGTTCGAAGCCGGGCGATACCATTCGCTCGTGGTTCGCGAGGAGACGCTCCCGGCGGAGCTCGGCGTCGTCGCGCGAAGCGAGGACGGTCTCGTGATGGCGCTGGCGCATCGGGCGCTTCCCGTGTTCGGCGTCCAGTTCCACCCCGAATCGGTCCTGACGCCGGAGGGCGAGCGGATCCTGGCGAACTTCCTGAGACTGGCCTCATGACGCCCGACGTCGCCGAGGCGCTGAAAACCGTGGCCGCGCGGCGGACCCTCCCGCGTTCCCTGGCCGAGGCCGCGTTCGGCGACCTCATGGACGGGAGGGCGACCGAGGCGCAGAAGGGCGCGATCCTTCTCGGGATCGCGACGCGCGGCGAAACCGCCGAGGAGATCGCGGGCGCAGTCGCGGCGCTCCGCAGCCGGATGCGCCGGGTCTCGACGCGCCGGGCGCCGCTGCTCGACACCTGCGGGCCGGGCGGGCTCGGCCGCGACCTGTTCAACCTCTCGACGGCGACGGCCATCGTCGCGGCCGGAGCGGGAGCCGCCGTCGCGAAGCACGGAAACCGCTCCGTTTCGTCGCGCGTCGGCTCGGCGGACGTGCTCGCGGCGGCCGGGCTCTCGGTCGAGCTCTCGCCCGAGCGGGCGGGCCGGATCCTCGACGAGACCGGTCTCGTCTTTCTCTTCGCTCCCTCGTTCCACCCTGCGATGCAGGAGCTCGGCACGGTCCGCCGCGAGCTCGGCATCCGCACGATCTTCAACGCGCTCGGGCCGCTCGCGAACCCGGCGGGAGCGACCCGCCAGCTCATCGGCGTCGGCCGGCCGGACCTGACGCGCCTGCTCGCCGACGCCCTCGCGGCGCTCGGCAACGAGCGCGCGATCGTCTTTCACTCCGAGAACGGGCTCGACGAGCTGACGCCCGGAGTGGCCGCCTTCGGGGTCGAAGTCGAAGACGGCTGGACGCGCCCCTGGCGTCTCGAGGCCGGGGTACTCGGGCAGGCCCGGGTGGAGCTCGAGGCGCTCGCCGGAGGCGACGCGGCCGCGAACGCGGCGATGCTGCACGGGCTGCTGGACGGGGAGGCGGGGCCGCGGCGCGAAGCCGTGCTGCTCAACGTCGCGGCGGCCCTGGTGGTCGAGGGCCGGGCGAGAAACCTGCCCGAGGGCTACGAGCGGGCCCGCGCCGCAATCGACTCGGGCGAGGCGCGCCGGCGCTTCGAGACGCTGCGCGACGCGACGCGAGCCGCATGAGCGACGTCCTGCAGCGAATCCTGGCCGACAAGCGTGCGCGGCTCGCGCGCGGCGAGTATTCGGGGGCCGGCATGGCCGCGCCGCGCCGGGCGACCGACGGTGCCCGGTTCGTGGCGTCGCTGTCGGAACCCGGGCCGCGGATCGTCGCGGAGATCAAGGCGAGGTCGCCGTCGGCGGGCGAGATCCTTCCGGGCGCCGACGGAAGGGTCGAGACCTTCGGGCTGCTGTATCGACGCGGCCACGCCGCCGCCATCTCCGTCGTCGTCGAAGAGGATCACTTCGGAGGCCGGCCCGGCTGGCTTCCGCGGGCGAAGGAGATCTCGGGCCTTCCCGTTCTCATGAAGGACTTCGTCGTGAGCGAGCGGCAGCTCGACTTCGCCGTCTCGCTCGGCGCCGACGCCGTCCTCCTCATCGTTCTCGCGCTGTCGGATGGCGAGCTGGTTTCGCTCACGCGCGCCGCCCGGGAGCGCGGCCTCGCCGTCGTCGTCGAAACCCACGACGAGGCCGAAATTGCCCGGGCCGCCGCCCTGGCGCCGGATGTCATCGGCGTGAACGCCCGCAACCTCGAGACGTTCGAGACCGACGTCGGGCGGCTCGTGTCGCTGGCGTCGGCGCTTCCGAAAGGCCCGGTCCCACTGGCCGAGAGCGGGATCCGAGGCCGCTCCGACCTCGAACGGCTTTCGGCCGCCGGCTACCGCGCCTTCCTGATCGGCGAGCACCTCCTGCGCTCCGAGGACCCGGAGGAGTTCCTGCGGGCCCTGCAGGCGATGACCGCCGTCAAGATCTGCGGCCTGACGCGGAGCGAGGACGTCGCCGCGGCCTGCGAGCTCGGAGCGGAGATCCTCGGCTTCAACTTCGTGGCCTCCTCGCCGCGCCGGCTGACGGTCGAGCGCGCGCGAGAAATCGCGAGCGAAGCGCCGGCGGACGTTCTTCGTGCCGGTGTCTTCGCGAACGAGCCCCGCGAAGAGGTGGAGCGCGCCGTCCGCGAGGTCGGGCTTCGGATCACGCAGCTTCACCGCCCGATCTCGCGACGAGGACCTGGACGGTGTCGACGTCGTTCCGGCGGTTCCCGTCGAATCCGGCCGTGCGGGTCTTCCGCCGGCTCCCATCCTGACGCGCTGCCGGGCCGTGCTCTGGGATTCGAGCGCCGGGCGAGGCCGTACACCGGACTGGACGGCCCTCGAGCGAATCGGCCGGCTGCCCGTCCCCGCGTTCGTCGCCGGAGGCCTCGATTCCGAGAACGTCGGTGAGGTCATCCGCCGGCTCCGGCCCGACGGCGTGGATGTCGCCTCCGGCGTCGAAAGCGCGCCGGGGATCAAGGACCGCAAGAAGCTCGAGCGCTTCTTCGAAGCCGTCCGGCGGGCCGACCGTGCGTAAGCGGAAGGGCTACTTCGGCCAGTACGGGGGCCGCTTCGCTCCCGAAACGCTGATGGCGCCGCTCGAGGAGCTCGAGCGGGCGTTCACGCGGCTCCGGCGCGACCGGCGATTCCGGGCGGAGCTCGACGAGCTGCTGCGCAGCTACGCGGGCCGGCCCACGCCGTTGACCGTCGCCGATCGCCTGGCCGAGCGCCTCGGGGGCGCGAGGATCGCGTTGAAGCGCGAGGACCTCCTGCACACCGGCGCGCACAAGCTGAACAACGCCCTCGGCCAGGTCCTCCTCGCGAGGCGCATGGGCAAGGAGCGGGTCGTGGCCGAGACCGGCGCCGGCCAGCACGGCGTGGCGACGGCGGCGGCGGCCGCGAAGCTCGGTATCGCGTGCCGCGTCTACATGGGCGTGACGGACATGGCGCGGCAGGCGCCGAATGTCTCGCGCATGCGTCTTCTCGGAGCCGAGGTTGTCGGCGTCGATGGGGGCTCGAAGACGCTCAAGGACGCGATCAACGAGGCGATGCGCGACTGGACCGAAAACGTGACGTCGACCCACTACGTCCTCGGGTCGGCGCTGGGGCCTCATCCCTATCCGACGATGGTGCGGGAATTCCAGGCCGTGATCGGCCGGGAGGCGCGGCGCCAGTTTCGCCGGCTCGCCGGCCGCGACCCGCACGCCATCGTCGCGTGCGTCGGCGGAGGCTCGAACGCAATCGGGATCTTCTCGGCGTTCCTGCGCTCGCGCTCCGCGCTCTACGGCGTCGAGGCCGGAGGCAGGGGAGCCGGCCCCGGCGACCACGCGGCGCGCTTTTCCGGCGGCTCGGTCGGCGTGCTTCACGGGACGCGGACGATGCTTCTGCAGGACGCGGCGGGACAGACCCTCCCGACGCATTCGATCTCGGCCGGTCTCGATTACCCGGCCGTAGGCCCCGAGCACGCCGGGCTCCACGACGCGCGGCGCGTCGCCTACACGAAGGTGTCGGATGCCGAGGCGCTCGACGCCTTCGAGCTGCTCTGCGAGACCGAGGGCATCCTCCCGGCGCTCGAGTCCGCGCACGCGATCGCGTTCGCCGCGACCCTCGCGAAAAAGTGGCGTCGCTCGCGGTGGATCCTGGTCAATCTCTCCGGGCGCGGCGACAAGGATCTCGACGAGGTCCTGCGCGCCCGTACGGCGAGAAGGAGATGAGCCGCCTCAGCGCGGTGTTCGACCGCGCTCGCGACGACGGCCGCGCCGCTTTCATTGCGTACCTGACCGCGGGCGATCCCGACGCCGGGGCCACGGTGGATCTCGCAAAGGCGCTCGAGCGCGCTGGCGCCGATATTCTCGAGCTCGGCGTTCCGTTCTCGGACCCGATTGCCGACGGCCCGGTCCTCCAGCGAGCTGCGGCTCGGGCCATCGCCGCCGGGACGACGCTCGCGAAGTGTCTTCGAGATTGCACAGCGCATCCGTCGCGAGACCGATCTGGCTCTCGTCCTCTTCACCTACGTGAATCCCGTGCACCGGATGGGAGTCGCGCGGGCCGCACGGCGAGCGGCGTCGGCCGGTTTCGACGGCGTGCTCCTGACCGATCTGCCTCCCGAGGAGGCCCCGCCCCTCGTCGCTCCTTTCCGCCGCGCCGGGCTCGACACGGTTTTTCTCGTGTCACCGACGTCTCCCGGCGATCGGATGCGCGACGCCGCGCGGCTCTCGAGCGGGTTTCTCTATGTCGTCTCGCGGAGCGGGACCACGGGCGCGCGGACCGACCTGCCGAAAGACCTGCGTCGAACGGTCGAGCGGGCGCGCCGCGCAGCCGGAGAGTTGCCGATTGCGATCGGTTTCGGGATCTCGACTCCCGAGAGCGCGCGTCGCGCCGCAGAGCTCGGAGACGCGGTCGTCGTGGGATCCGCGCTCGTGGCCGCCGCGGAGAATGCGGGGACGGCGCGCGCCAGGTCCGCCGCGGTCGAGTCGCTCGCACGGCGGCTGGTCGAAGCGTGCCGGGGAGGCAGAGCCGGGGCATGAGAACCGAGGCCGAGTGCCTGAAGCTTCTGCGGAGGGCCAATCTCTCCGCCGAAACCCTCGAGGAGATCCTCGGAGATCGCGCCGCGCGGAAGTACCACGCCGTGCGGAGGGCGCTGGCCGCCCATCCGAAGACGCCCCGGACCGACGCGCTCGCGCTCGTCGCGACGCTCTTCTGGCGTGACCTGGCGCACCTCTCCGCGGACGCCCGTGTGCACCCGGCGATCCGGCGGGCAGCGGACCAGGACCTCCTGCGGCGTCTGTCGGAGATGGCGATCTCCGAGAAAGTGGACCTGGCCCGCACCGTCGGGCGAGGCACGCTGCTCGTCCTGCGGCTCGATCCGGACCCGCGCGTGCTCGCGTCCGTCCTGGAAAACCGCTTCACCATCGAGGCGGATGTGATCCAGGCCGCAAGTTCCCGGTCCGCGCCCCCCGAATCGCTGGCGCTTCTGGCCGACCACCCGCGATGGGGCGCGCGATCGGGGGTCCGGAGCGCGATCCTGCGGAATCCCAATCTGCCCGTCTCCCTCGGGCTGGCGCTTTTGACCCGGGCCAGCCTCGAGGACCTCCGGGGTGTTCGGGAGTCCCCGCGCTCACCGGCGCTGCTCAAGGCCTGCGCGGAGAGAGTCCTTGCGGAGAGGTCACCCGAGGGCTAGCATGAGAGGTCCGACCGGGGAGAAGCGAATGGGCGAGAAATCGGACCTCACTTTCGGGGAAGAACTCCGCCGGGAGAGGCTCATTCGCAACGTCTCTCTCGAGGAGATTTCCGCCTCGACGAAAATCTCCGTCCGTCTCCTGACCGCCCTCGAGTCGAGCGACGTCAAGAAGCTTCCGGCTCCCGTCTTCACCCGCGGCTTCATTCGCGCCTACTCGCGCCATCTGGGACTGGACCCCGACGAGATGGTCAATGCCTATCTCGCAGACGTCGCGCCCGATCGCGGCCGGGAGGGGGGCACGTCGAAGCGTCGCGGGCTGAAGTCGTTCTTGCGCGGCCGGCGCGGCACCGCGGGCGCCATCGTCGTGTCCGTGACCGGGATCCTTCTGCTCCTCGGGCTGATCGTGAGGCCCGAGCGGCGCGGCACGCCCGCCACGGCGGTTGCGGCGCGCCCGGTCGCTTCCGTCAGCTTCAAGAACGTGGCGGTTTCGCCGGGCCCGGCTCCCGCAATCCAGGACCAGGGACCGGCGCCTCAGGTGTCACCGGCGCCGACCGGCGTTTCGATGGTGCTCGAGTTCGAGCAGGACTCGTGGACCGAAGTCTCCGCGGACGGCGCCCGCATCTTTTCGGGTCTGATCCGGCAGGGTTCGAAGCACCAGTTCGAAGCGCGGGAAGGGTTCCGGCTCACGCTGGGCAACGCGGGCGGCGTTCGCATCACCGTCGATGGCCGCGCGATCGAGCCGCTCGGGACCTCGGGCCAGGTCGTGCGTGACCGCCCGGTGCCCGGCCCGCGTCTGACCCAGAGCTAGCGCGCGGTCCTGCCCCCCTTGGTCGAGCGCGACCCACCGATCACAGTCGAGCCCCGGGACCTCATCGCGATCGTCCGGTCCCCGGACTCGCCGCGAGACCTGCGCCTCTTCGCGGCCCGCGGCCTGCTGCCGCTCGAGAGGGACGACCGGATGCGGGCGCTGCTCGCCGTCATGACCGACGAGGATCCGGAGATCGGTACCCCTGCGCGGGAGACCTTCGCCCTGCTGCCTCCCGACGACATTGTGCATTTCCTCGACGAGGGCTCGCCCGGCATGCATGAGCTCGATGTCGTCAGCCGCTGCAGCAACGACCACTTCGTGCTGGAGCGGATCATCCGCCACCCCGACGTGTCCGACGAGACCCTGCTCCGGCTGGCTGGGGAGGTGACCGGCGCGCCGCAGGAAGCGCTCATCGTCAACCAGGTGCGCCTCATCCGGCAGCCGGCCCTCATCGTGGGCCTGTACGGCAACCCCAACCTGACCGCCGACGGGCGCCGCCGACTCGAGGAGCTCCGCGAGGAGTTCTTCGAGAAGGAAAAGCGCCGGAAGGAGCAGGAGCGGCTCCGCCGGGAGGAAGAAGAACGGCGGGCCCGGCAGGAGGCCGAGGGCATCGTCTTCGAGGAGGCCGCCGAGGCCGCCGAGTCGGAGTCGGGCGCCGGGCTGGACGAGGGCTCGGGCGACATCGCCACGATCGAGGCGAACCTGTCGCTGATGTACAGGCGCATCTCCACCATGACCGCCAAGGAGAAGGTGGAGCTGGCGCAGAAGGGGAACAAGGAGGAGCGCCGGATCCTCATCGCCGACGCGAACAAGATCGTGAGCATGGCCGTGCTCTCGTGCGAATCGGTGACCCAGGCCGAGATCGAGGGGTTCTGCGCGATGCGCCACCTGGGAGTGGAGATCTTCCAGGAGATTGCGTCCACCCGCGAGTGGATCAAGAAGCCCCGGATCCAGCTCGCCCTGGTCACGAACCCGGCGGTTCCCTTGTCGATCACGCTGCCGCTGGTAAAATACCTCGGCCTGCGCGACCTGCGCAACATCGGGCGGGATCGCAATCTCCCCGAGGGCGTGCGCCAGATGGCGCGCAATCTGCTGACCGAAAAGCGCGGCTAGCAGCCGCCGGCGCCCTCGTGCCGCTTGCCGGGGAGCGGGCTTTCTCGTATGTTACCCTTCGTTGAAAAGCTCCACGGCTCGATCGAGGTTCCCACACTGATGTCTCGCGAAGTCGATTACTACGTGCTTCTCGGCGTGGCGCGGGAAGCCAGTGAAGCCGAGATTCGAGAGCGTTTCCGAACGCTCGCGCGCGAGGCTCACCCCGACCGCGCTCCCGCGGCCCGCAAGGCCGAGGCCGAATCCAAGTTCCAGGATCTGACCGAAGCGGTCAACGTCCTCACGAACGCGGAGCGGCGGAAGTCCTACGATTTCGACCTGGCCGCCGCCCGCAGCGCGCCCGAGGTCGGCGGCGATGCGGTGGCATCCAACTACGTCAACCAGGGCATCGCGGCTTACAAGGAGCGGAAGTACGCGGAGGCGGCGGGCAACTTCCAGCTCGCCGCGGGGCGCAATCCCAAGGACGTCAAGGCGCAGCACTACCTCGGGCTCGCGTCGGCGCGGGCGGGAGACATGCGGACGGCCGTCAAGGCCATCGAGGCCGCGATGACGATCGAGCCGCACAACGGGGGCCTCCTCAAGGACGCCGGCGCGATCTTCCGGCAGGCCGGGCTCCTCCTGAAGGCCGAGAAGGCGTATCAGGAAGCCGTCCGGTGGGATCCCTCCGCCGGCGACGCGCGGAAGGCTCTCGAAGAGGTTCGAGTGCAGCGGGCAGGCAAGGAGTAAGCGCCCGCGATGAGCGACATCGAAGCGTACGGCCTCACCGACGTCGGTAAGAAGCGCAAGCACAACGAGGACGCCTACGCCCTCGATGAGGCCGAGGGCCTCTTCATCGTCGCGGACGGCATGGGCGGGCACGCCGCCGGCGAGGTCGCGGCCAAGATCACCGTCGAGACCATCGGCGAGTTCATCGCGGCCACGCGCCAGAAGGAAGAGGCGACCTGGCCGTTCAAGTACAACCACGAGCTCCTCTTCAACAGCAACCGGCTGGCGATCGCGATCGAGAAGGCGAATGAGCGGGTGATGTCGGCCGTCGCGGCCCAGCCGTGGCTGAAGGGGATGGGCACGACCGTGGTCGCCGGCCTGCTGAACGAGAAGATCCTCTCGCTCGCTCACGTCGGCGACAGTCGGGCCTACCTGTACCGGAACGGGGAGCTGTCGCGGCTGACCGACGATCATTCCTGGGTCCACGAGCAGGTTTCCGCCGGGATCCTGACCGAGGAGGAGGCGAAGACCCATCCGCTGAAGAACGTCGTCACGCGGGCGCTCGGCGGCGGCGCCTCGGTCGCTCCGGACCTTCGCGAAATGGAGTTCCTCCCGGGCGACGCGTTTCTCCTCTGCTCCGACGGGCTGACGACGATGCTCTCGGACGAGGAGATCCGCGATTGCGTCGCCGTCGACGAGAAGAAGGACGCCGAAGCGCTCTGTCAGGATCTGGTCGACCTCGCCAACGAGAAGGGCGGCGTCGACAACATCACCGTCGTCGTCGTGCGGATTCCCGAAGCGGCGGCCAAAGCCCCGAAGGACGCCAAAGCCAAGAAGTAGAGGCGTCGGCCCGTTCGAGGTGCGACGCCCGGGTGTCCGGCTCCGTAAACGAGTTGACGGGCCCGCGTGCGGGCGGCTACCCTCACGAAATGCTCCGAACCTGGTCGTCCGGCCTCCTCCTCGCCGGGTTGCTCCTGGCGGCGGCGTCCGGTTTGTCTGCGGAGGCCGTGGCTCCGGCGGCGGCTCCCGACGGCGGGTTCGTGGAGGAATCCGTCGGCGCCTACCTGGTCCGGCCCGAAGCGGCGGAGGCTTCGACCCTCGAGATGCTCGCGGCCGCGGGGCTACTCGACTTTCGGGCGCATCCCCGCGAGCTCGGCAGGCTCTGGGTCCAGGAGGTCGTCCTCGGGTCCGGCGAATCCGGTCTCAAGCGGCGTGCCCTCGAGGAGGCCGCGAGCGTCGGCGAGACGCCAAAAGGCGCGCTCGCCCGACTCGTGACCGAAGCGGCGCGAACCGACGGCCGGGCCCTGCTGCGCGCCGCGGCGCGCCTGTACGCGACGGTCTGGACGGAGGCGTCACCCTCGCGGCTCCGCCTCTTCGACCTCGAGACCGGCGCTCTCGACGCGGCTCCTCCTGCGCCGCTGTCGGTCCGGCACCGCTCGTTTGTGTCCGACGGCGAGACCGACGCGCTCCGGCTCACCTGGCCGTCGGACGGCGGTGACGGAGCGGCGGTCGTTCGGTACGCCGACGCGAGCTTGCCGCCCGACGTGGTGTTCTTCGCGGCGGGCGACCGGCGCACGATCCCCCTTTCCGGTGTGGCGCGCATCGACTTCCTCGTCGCGGGGAGCGAGATGGGAATCGTCGGCCTGAAGGCGCCGGTCGAGATCACGCGCGAGTCCGGATCGCCCTTCTGGCGCCTGGAGGCTCGCGCCGAAGCGGGCACGAGCGGTCCTCGCCTGATCTGGTCGACGGCGTCGCACGAGGGGCTGCGCGGCTGGGCCATCTTCCGCGAGGAGCTCGCTCCCGACGGACGGATCCTCCGCGTCGGACCCGAGGTCGTGCCCTCCTCCGAGTCTTCCTCCGAGCGCTTCGGGTACGCGTTCGTCGATACGTCCGCGGCGGCGGAGACGTTCTATCGGTACACCGTCTGGGCGGTGACGGAGGAAGGCCTCCTGACGCGCGCGTTCGCGGCCACTCTCGAATCCGGCCGGGTCGAAGCGCCGAAAGCCCGCCGCGACTGAGGGAGGCCCGGGGGCCTCAGCCTCGCCGGGGGCGCCGCCGCCGCCGCAGATCGCCGGCGAGCTGCTCCCGCACGATCTTGCCGTGGTCGAACGCGAAGCGCAGCTTCGCGATCTCCCGCGGCGTGAACCAGCGGGCGTCGGCCGCGTCGTCGCCGCCGGCGATCCGGCCGGAACGGGGATGGCAGCGGTAGAGCACGGTGACGTTGTGGCCGCGCGGATCGCGGCCGGGCTTCGAGTAGACGCCCAGAAGCTCGCCGACCTTCACTCGCAGCCCGGTCTCCTCGAGCGTCTCGCGGGCGCAGCAGGCCTCGGTCGTCTCCTTCCACTCGCAGAAGCCGCCGGGCAGGCCCCAGCGCCCCTCGAACGGAGGCCGGGCACGCTGCACGAGGAGGACGCGTCCCCTCCGGTCGCGCACCCAGGAGTCGACCGTCAGCCGCGGCATCCGCTTGTTCGTGTAAGGGTTCGTCATGCGTACCTCGCGAAAAACTCCCGGATCTCATCGGCCGGCTTCCGCGTCGCGAGCTCGCTCGGGCTTTCTTCGTACCAGTCGCGGGGGAGCCGGCTTGCGTAGGGTTCCTCGAGAAAACGCGCGCAGAGAAGGGCGATCACTCCCCGGTCGTTCTCGCTGCGGATGAGCCGGCCCGCCGCCTGCACGACACGGGTCATGCCGGGCTGGAGGTACGCGTAGTCGAAGCCCGCCTCGTCGTTTTCCTCGAAGTACCGCCGCAGAAGCTCGCGCTCGAAGGAGACCTGGGGAAGCGCGGGCGAGACCACGAAGACGGCCGAGAGCAGGTCTCCCGGATAGTCCACACCCTCCGCGTACATTCCGCCGGAGACCGCGAAGAGGAGCGTGCCGCCGGGCGGAGGCGACGCGAGCGATTCGAGAAGCTGCTGGCGCTCGAAGGCGTTCAGGTCGGAACGCTGCACGAGAAGGCGCGAGCGGGTTTCGGGCATGCGCTGCGCGACGGCCGTCAGGAAGCGGTACGACGGAAAGAGAACCAGGTCGTTGCCGCCGTGCGCGTCCGACATCTCGGCCAGCAGTGCGGCGATTCGTCCGTAGTTCCGCTCGCGGGCCGTGTAGGTCGTCCGGACCGACGCGACGATCATCACCTTGCGGTTCTCCGGGGGAAACGGTGGCGGCAGGGCGATCGCGGAGGTCCGCGCGGCCTCGAGGCCCAGGACCCGGCGGATCGCCTCCGGCGGGTTCAGCGTCGCGGAGAGCAGCACGGTCGAAGACGCCTGCTTGAAAATCGGCGCGAGGGACCGTGCAGGATCGAGGCAGACGAGCGCCAGCCGGACGCCGGTCGATCGGCGCTCGACCACCGCGGTGAAGTCCGGCCCGTACATCGACAGCACCGCGGCGAAGCGCTGCAGCGTGAAGTGGAAGTCGAGGACGGGATCATCGACGAGCGCGAGGCGCGTCTCGCGCTTCCACGCGAGGTAGCGCATCAGGCAGGACTCCCAGGCCGCTCGGAGCTCGAGGATCGCGTCCTTCGGAGGCTCGATCTCGGCGATCGCCTCGCCTTCCGGCAGTTCCTCGGCCACGCTCTCGAGGATCCCTTCGAGGGCCTCGACCGCCACGACGATGTCGGCGAAGAGCTCGCCGGGCTGCAGCGCCAGCCGGTTGCGAAGCGTCGCGAGGTCTTCGGCGAGGATCTCGGGCGAAAAGATCTGGCGCGCGCGATCGGGCAGGTTGTGGGCCTCGTCGATCAGGAGGATCGACTCCCGGAGGTCCTCGCCCGTCAGGTGGCGGAGCGCGGCGGCCGGCTCGAAGACGTAGTTGTAGTCCGCCACGATCGCGTCAGCACGCTCGGCCAGCTCGAGCTGGACCTCGAACGGGCAGACTTCCTCCCGGCGCGCCTCTTCGAAGACGGTGTCCGGGTCGAAGTGCGCGTAGCTGTCGCGGAGGCGTCCGAGGAGGTTCGAGCGCTCCATCTTCTCGGGGTACCCGTTGGCGAAGCGGCAGAAGTCCTCGTGGCAGAGGATGCGGTCGTTGGCGCACATCCGGTCCTTGGCGCGCACCTGCACCGTGTGAAACGCCCGCTCGTTCATGGCCACGAGCGAGGAGACCGCCATCTTCTGCTGGAGGGTCTTCGAGGTCAGGAAGACCACCTGGCGGCCCGAGGAGAGCCCCTCGGCCAGGGCCGGGTGAAGCGCGGCGGCCGTCTTGCCGGACCCGGTGGGCGCCTCGGCCAGCAGGTTCTCTCCGTTCGCGCACCGCGGCTCGGACGGCCTCGATGATCTTCTCCTGGACCGGACGGGGCGCCGTGTGCGGGAAGGGAAGGCGCTCGGCCGCCCGGGCCTTGCGGAGCCGGACGACCTTCTCGGCGCGCCAGATCCCGAGCGCGCGGGCCAGGCGCCTCTCGATCTCCCGTTCGGTGTCCTCGTCGTAGGGCACCTGGAGGGAGAGCTCCTCGCCGGTCTCGATGTCGACGTAAACCAGCGCTCCCGAGACACGAAGGTGTCCGAGGCGCTTCCAGAGGTAGCAGTAGGCCGAGGAGCTGGCGGCGGTCCCGCTCGAAGGCGTAGCCGGACGGGCGCACGCCGTCGACCGACAGGTTCGTCGACTTGAGCTCCTCGATCAGCCAGTGACCCGGCTCACGCTCGATGCAGCCGTCCAGGCGGCCCGTGAGGATGGCCGTCCAGTCCTCGACGGGGATGCGGGCCTCGAGGTGGACCTCGCAGCGGTAGGCGGGGAAGGCGTTCTGCCTTTCTCGCCGAGGACGCGGGCGTGGATCTGGGATCCGAGGCCGAGGCGTCTCCACCCGTCGCCTCGATCGAATCCGACACGGCGGAACCCCTCGTCCTCCGCGAGCTCGCGAACGGAGATCTCGAAGGCCCGGGACTCTTCGTCAAAGCGCAACGCTCGATTATAATTTGAGGGTGACGAGAGCCGCGCGCTGGCACAGCCTGGTGGCGGTTTTCCTCGCTGCCTTCCTGCTCGCTCCGCCGGGCTCCTTCGCGGCACCGAAGAGCTCATCTCGCAGCGGCTCGACGAGCAAGAACACCGTCACGCAGCCCTCCTCGCTGAAGGCCGCCCTCGAGCAGGCGGCGCTTCGCTCGCCGGCGAAGAAGGGCGGTGTCTCGATCGCGGTGGCCGACCTCGAGACCGGCGAGTCGATCTTCGAGAAAGACGCCTCGACGCCCGAGACGATCGCCTCGGTCACGAAGATGATCTCGACGGCCGCGGCGCTCCACTATCTCGGGCCCTCCTACAAGTTCCGCACGACCTTCTGGCGCCGGGGGGAGATCCGCGACGGCAACCTCCTGGGCTCGCTTCTGGTCGTCGGAGGAGGGGACCCGAACATCTCGGGGCGCTTCTACGACGACGATGTCTTCGCCATCTTCGACAAGTGGGCCGCGGGGCTGCGGCAGGCCGGAATTCTGCGCGTGACCGGCGATTTGATCCTCAACGCGAGCTCGTTCGACGAGGAGTACCGCCATCCCGACTGGCCGCCGAGCCGCGATTCGCACTGGTACCAGGCCCCCATTTCGGCCCTCTCCTACAACGACAACGTCGTCGTCGTATCGGTCGGACGCGGAGCGCTGCCCGGCGCTCCGGCGAACGTGACGATCGACCCCGACACCGACGTCGTCCAGAGCCTCACCCGCGCGCGCACGGTCGGCAAGGCCGGAAAGATCCGCGTCGCCGTGTCGCGCCCGAGCGGTTCGGACGTCGTCACGGTCTCCGGCACGGTGCCGAACCGGTATTTCCGCTGGGCGACGCCGCTCTCGATCGACGATCCCGCCGAAGTTCTTCGGAGCGGCGCTCAAGAGCCGCCTGAAGGCCGCCGGCATCGAGCTCACCGGAAACGTCGTCGAGCGCGCGATGCCGGCCGACAACGCCTGGCTCCTCGTCGCGACGACCGAGTCGGACATCCTTCCGACGCTTTCGATCGCGAACAAGCGCAGCCAGAGCTTCTACGCCGAGCAGATCTTCAAGACGCTGGCCTATCGAGAAATCGGGCCGGGGGACCTGGGACGGCGCGCTCAGCCTCACGAGCGAGTTCCTCGGGGGGATGGGCCTCGACGCCGGCCGCTACGAGCTCCGCGACGGTTCCGGCCTGTCGTCCGGCAACCGGACGTCCGCCACCGACCTCGTCCAGTTCCTCCGGGCCATGAACCGGCACCCCCAGGGCGCCCTCTGGCGGTCCACGCTGGCCGTCTCGGGGGATTCCGAGGGGTCCCTGCGGCACCGCCTGAACGACAGCAGGAGCCGGGGGCTGGTTTCCGCCAAGACCGGCACCCTGAACGGGGTTTCCACCCTCGCCGGCTACGCCCAGGCCGGTTCCGGCAAGACCTACGCCTTCGCCATCCTGCTCAATGGCCCCCGCGTCACCGAATCCCGCGGCCACGCCTACCAGGACCGCCTGATCCGGGTCCTCCTCCAGCGAGGGTAGGCGGCCGGGCCCCTCCCAGGGGCCTCCAACCGGGCGGGTGCCAAAAAAACTTGACACCCTCGAATCGGCGTTGTGATGAAATACACGTGATTCGTTTATTCAGGCCGCGCGGCGGCCTGTACCAGAAGGTGGGATTCCTGAGATTGGAGCTGGCGTAAGGGGCGAAGCCTAGCGTTTTGCAGGCTTTTTCCTGTGTCCTTACACTGGCCATTGGTTCAGGTTTTTCGCCTGGGCATGAGGCCCGGGCTTTTGGCGAAAGGTGGTTAGCTTGACCAGCTTCAGGACGGCGTACCCAGCTAGCCGCCCTAAATAACTGAACCTAAAGTGCTTTATTGCCTGCTGCCCACTTGGGCAGGAGGCTATTGCTTTATCTGCGCGAAGTACTATGATTGCTGCAAGTTTCGAGGAGCAGCAAATGGAAATACCTGACGACGCGCCCGCCCAATCTGCGGAATCGCTCTTCGAAAACGAAATCGAGTCCGTCTTCCAGGAGACGTTGGGACTCATTCACATCGCTCTCGTTTCGCACTACTGCATGTCCGAGCAGGAAGCGACGGAGCTCGAAAAGGATCTCTTCGTTTGGTTCCGGCGCTTCTGCTATCGGCCGGGCGCGTCGCCGCAGAGACAACCGTCCGTTCCTTCTTGTCGCGTGCTGCCAGTTCGCGCGCGAGTATCAGCGCTACGTCGTCGATAGCGGCGTGAGGTCCGCCGATTCACAGCTCGAGAACATTCTCAAGCGGGAGCCTTCCGACGTCGCGCACGACTTTTCCCGCAGCCTTCAGCTCTACGAGTTCCGTAGATCCGATGCCTGAGCAAGCCCGCGTCCTTCGATTTCCCGGGCGGGCGCCTCGCACGCGGTCCGCGTGCGGATGCGTCTGTGCTGCCGCGACAGGAGTACTTGTCGCTCAGCGCGAGGACGCTCAGAGCAGGCTCGATCCTGACGCCTTCTATCGGCGATCTCGACGTGCTGCTGGCGATCTGCGGCCTTCTCCGGGAGCGCGTCAACTCGAACCCGCTGAGGTCTTGCTCGAGGCCGACCAGATCTTCGCAGTGGGTAACCGGTCAGGAGCAAGGCCTCGGCTACTTCGACGAGCGCGACTTCTTCTTGGGCGAGAGCGCGCTGCTCGCCGGTGGCGGCCTGCCGACTACTCGGTGACCGAGCCGAGACAGAATTGTGGCTCGACCGAGCCGACGCCAGCTACCGCCACACAATCAACCCGGCACCTAGCCTCGCCAGAGTCGCATACGTTCGGCTTGACGCCTTCGCTACGACATGGGTCGATACAACGATGTCCTTGAGCTGTCTGCCGTCGGTCGCCCTCACCTTCGAGAAGCTCGGGATGTACGCCGGAGCTGGGGAAGTGCCAGCTTCCTTGAAGCGATGAGTCTGAAGGAGCTTGGGTCGACCGGCTGAGGCTGCTGCGCGGTTTCAGTAGCTTGTTGTCCGGGCCGGAGTTTCGCATCAGAGACTGCTCTTCGCGGAACGGCGATGTTGAACTCTGGGCAACATCCGTTCGCAAGAGGGTGACCAGGAGCAGGCGCTGGCAGCGTACAGGGCCGCGCAGCCGTTGCTCGAGGCGGGTCAGCGCTACGCAACCCTCGCGGATCTCAAAGGGTATGGTCGGCGGAAACCCTGCGCCAGTTGGGTCAGATTGCCGCGGCGGTCGATGCCTATCGCGAGTCTGTAAGCGACCTCGTTCGGCTAGGGATGAAGACGCGGGCTGCCTACATGCAGAGTCGTCCTTGTCCGAGGCGCTACTGGAGGCCGGGCGCCCGCGTGAGGCTGAGTGGGAGCTGCTCGCCGCTCTTCCGACGATCAACGAACAACAGATGGTTCCTGAAGGCTTTGCCGCCGTTGCGCTGCTGCAGGAATCAGTTAGGCAGCGCAAGACCGACCCGAAGGCGCTGGCTGAACTCCGCCAGTACCTCCAAGCAGCGAACTAGTCCCCGGCCCCCGCGACGCTCGCGACCCCCGAAAGGGGTCATCCCGTTTGCGGATCGCTGCCTCGTGACAATATGTAAGTAAGGGCTCGCTCCTGGAATCCCCAGAAAGGGGGGTTTGGGATGCCGACACGGGTCAAGCGAGGCGCTACCGCCAGGCAGTACTGGCGATGTGACGCGCGGCCCGATGTCCGACAGCGATCTGGAGGCCTTCTACCGTCGGATCTACCTACCGCTGGTGCGTCGCGCAACGTGGAAGCATCGGCTTCTGCAGAGAGGACGCGCGGGACATCGTCCAAGACGCCTTTGTCCTCGCTCTGACCAAACTCAACGGCAGCGGAAATCCGAAGGCTTGGTTGATCCAGGTCGTAGACCATCTGTCGATCAACTACCGACGAAGGGCGATCCGGCGATCCGGTCTGGCGGAGAGGTGGGGGCTCGGCGACGGCGACGGAAGAGCTCTCCGGAAAGGAGGCCGACGATTCCTCAGACCTCTGACCTTGTGCCTGCCATCCGGGCCTGGCTCGAGAGATACGGAAAGGCTCGGAATCCCGAGCGCGCCTTCTGCGGACGAGCGCTCTTGCGTCGGGCCGCCGCGTTTCTCGAACGGCTCAGGACGCTCGGCTCGGCGTCGCCGTTGCTGGCGAGTTGGCGAGCGATCCTGAAGCACCCGACGTTCTCTATGCCGTCGTTGAGCTGCTGGATCGCGGTCGGGAGGCGAGGTTCCCGAGAGAATCTCGCTGACATTGGTCGCGCCTACGAGCTCGTGTCGGCAATCGGCTGGGACGATGAGTTCGGCGAGAAACAGTCGATGCTTGCGCGGCTTGGCATTCCTTGCATGGAACCATTGCCGGCTAGCTGGGGACTACCTGGCAACTCAAACGTGGCAGCGTCGCTGTGCGCGACCACACTCTGGCGCAGGAGCACGTTCGCGACTTCTTGGCGATCCCCGTCCGCGACCGCTCTCCGGAGCTGAACAAGCGGTACCTGGCGGATGAGTCCGTGCTTCTTACGGCCTGTGATCGATTGGAGCGACGAGCGCAACTTACGCTTCCGGCGCACGTCGGACTTGAGGGCGAGGCGCTGTACGAGTGGCTTGATTCGAATGCGCTGCGGAGCTGGTCTGGAGAGCGAACTCGTTCACTTCCTGGCAGCGACTGTGTCGGTATCGGCACGTCACTAGGTGCAAAGCTCGGATGCAACACAGGGACAACGTTCCGATGTGGTTCGACGAGTCGGCTCCCACCTTTCGCAGGTCAGCCGCGGTTCCGGTCCGCTTGCGGCAATCCTTGAGCATCGGCGTCATCACCAATGCTCTACCTCGAGAATGCTTATTCATGGCCTTGAGATCGCATTGACCCTTTGGTATTGGGCGGTTCTGACACTTGGCATGGTGACAGCTGCTATCGGCGCGCTATCTCAAGGGTCTCTTGCTGAAGGAGCTCTGGAGAGCTGGGACGAAGCTCTTGCCACTATTCGACAGAGTTCTCAAGCGGAGGCTCTGATGAGCCATGGTGGCAAGCCTGGCGCTTTCGACTCGTGCGCAGATTCGGGGTGAACAAGGACGTCTCGCTGAGGCCCTTCGGCTGCCAAAGAGGCATCGGATTGCGCAGGAATCCGGCGACATGGGCTTGGCATCTTGCGCAGGGGACAGTCGGGGAATTGCTTCGCGATTCAGGGGACCTTGAGTCTGCCGATCACGGCGTACAAGACCTCTGCGAGCATCCTACGAAGCCGCATGGGATGGCCGGGCTGGCGGTGTACACCAGCGTCCTGACTGCAGAGGTACTCTTGCTAGCCGGCCGACTGCGAGAGGCAGCTGCCGAGGTTCTCGTTGCGCTGCCGACCATCGAAACATCAGCTGACCCAGGAAGGCTATGCGGCGGTCGCGATACTTCGCGAGGCAGTTCATCGGCAGCAGGCGGATCCGGAGGCGCTTCGTCAGCTTCGCGAGGAGCTCCAGCTCATGCGCCGCGAGGGCAAGCTGTGAGGTTCTGGCGCTGGCTGCGGTCGCTCTTTGTGAGAGAGCGCCGCGTTGCGCCGCCTCAGCCACCTGACCGCGTCCGCCCGAAGGATCGAATCCTGCCGTTCATGTTCTGAGTCCCCGCGGGGATATGGTTCCCCGCGTGCGGACGGTCCTCTATCTCCACGGCTTCGCGTCCTCGCCGGCAGGGCGAAAGATCGCACTCCTGCGGGAGGTGCTGGAGCCGGAGGGGTACCGGCTTGTCGCACCGGACTTGAATCGGCCGTCGTTCGGGGAGCTGGATTTCCAAGCGATCGTTGCCGAGGCGCTACGGGTGGCCGACGCGGAAAAGCCCCACGCCGTAGTCGGGAGTTCGCTCGGCGCCCTGGTGGCCCTGGCGGCTTCCAAAGCGGGCGGCCTCTCGGCGCCGCTCATTCTGGTGGCGCCGGCCCTCGGCTTCGGCGGGCGCTGGATCGAGAAACTGGCGCCGGGTGATCCGGTCCGCTTCTTCCACCATGGGCAGGGGAGGGAGCTCGAGATTCATCGCCGGTTCTTCGAGCAGATGGCCGCGAACCGCGTCGACCAGGAACCTCCGCCGCAGCGCGTCGTCGTGATCATGGGGGAGGAGGACGAGAGTGTTCCTTTCGCCGGTGTCGTGGAAGCCTGGAAGCGCTGGGAGGCCTCGGGCCGCCTCGCCCCGGGCTCGCGGTTCATCTCGATACCCCACGGTGACCACGGCTTGATAGGCTCCGTCGATCGGATCGCGGAGACCCTCCGCTCGATCTGAAAGGAGCCTGCCATGAAGATGCGTGCCGCCTTCCTCGTCGCTATTCTTCTATCTGCCCTTGCCGATTCCGCCCGGGCCTCCCAGCAGCGCAACATCCCGGTCGTGACGCAGCTCCAGGGCGTGACCTTCTACCGAACGTCCATCACCCTTTCGAACGGAAGCGAAACGATCACGACGTCGGCAGTAATGATCTTCTCGTACCGTTCGCCGGCGGACGGTACGTTTCAGGTGGCGACTCTCGATGTGAGCCCCGACTTGGGGCCGAAGCGTGTTCGTTTCTACGCCGACATCATCCAGGAGTTCAAGGACGCCGGCCGCATCCGGGCCGCCGACGCCGGTTCCGATCTCTTCGGGACGTTGCTCGTGGACTTCCTGGACCTCGACATTCGAGCGGAGGCCGGTGCTCTGGCGCGAACCTACAGTGCGGCGCCGGGAGGCGGCACGCTCGGATTCGCGTACGAAGGCCGGTGCTTCTGCGAGGTCGGAACAACCGGTCGCGCCCTCGGAGCGGGGCGGGATGGCGTCTTCGGCAACGACGGCAGCACCCGCGCGAACCTCGGCATCATCAATCAGGGGGATGTCAACGGAGAAGGGCCCACGGATTTCCGAATTACCTACTACGACGGTGAGACCGGCGCGCAGCTGAGACAGTTCTTCCTGGGCGACGTCATCGGTCGCGATCTCGAGGCCAACGAGGTTTACCAGCTGAACAACATCTTCAATCACACGTCGATCCCGTCGACGACGACCACGCTCATGATCAAGGTCGAGGCGCAGAAGGCGAACTGGTTCGCGTCCGCCTACGTCGTGCAGCTCGACAACACGTCGCAGGATGGCTCGTTCTTCTATCTCTTCGAGGAGTAGCCCGGTCAGCGGTTAGAATCGCCGCCTCATGGCGCTTTCGGGTCTGGGGCTCTTCCTGCTGGAAGCCTGCGCGGGCACGGCTTTCCTGCTGCTCTTTTTCCCGCCGGAAGTCCTCGGGCGCGGCTTCTTCTCACTCCACGGAAGCCTGTCGGCGATCTTCGCGGGCCTGGCGTTGATGGTCCGGCCCACGGGCCTGCCGGTTCCGGTTCTGGCCGCGGCCACGGCCATGCTGGCCATCTACACGCTGGCCGCCCACGCCGGGCAGGCCGGGCGGGCCCGGCCGCTTCTGGCGGCGGGGGCGGCGTGCGCCGGGTGGTGCCTGGCCCGAGTGGCGCTCGTGGCGCCGCCACGGGATACCGGGGACGCCTGGACCGTCGTGGGCGCCCTCGCCGGGGGTCTCTTCTTCGGCGCGGTGCTCGTGATCATGAACCTGGGGCACTGGTATCTGGTTTCCCGGTCGATCCCCTTTGCACTCCTCGCTCGCGGGGCCGCGGTCTTCGCCGGGCTTGCAGTTTTTCGGACGGTTTACCTGGCCGTCGCGATGACCGCGCAGCGCCACTCGGAAGGTGTGCAGACCCTCCTGTCCCTCGAACGGGACGCGCTCTTCTTCCTTTTCCGGGTCCTCTGGGGCATCGCGGGCCCGCTGGCGCTTTCGTACTTCATCTGGCGGACGGCGGAGCTGAAGTCGAACCAGGCGGCGACCGGGCTTCTCTACGTGGCCCTGATCTTCGTTCTGATCGGCGAGCTCCTCTCCTCATACCTGACGGTCGCGACCGGATTTCCGGCCTAGCCGTCGATGCGGGCTCGTTACTACTGCCCGGACTGTCTGACGGCGAAGGAGCATGCGGGGGAGTCGGGAGCGTTCACCTGCGGGAAATGCCAGAGGCCCTACGAAGCCGCCTTCGCCACGGTGCTCGGCGCCGAGGGCGTCGAGGTCTGCGCATTTTGCGGCAACCACGCGTTCTTCCTTCAGAAGGATTTCGACCAGCGGCTCGGCTGTCTCATCATGGCGGCCTCGCTCGGCATCGCGCTCCTCGTCGGCTGGAAGGCCGGCTGGATCTGGTTCACGCCGGTGCTCCTCGTCTCGGTGGTCGTGGACTGGGTCGTCGCGACGCGCATCCGGCCGGTGACGATCTGCTACCGGTGCGACGCGGAGTACCGGGACGTGCCCCTGAATCCGAAGCACAAGGGCTACGATCCGCACGTCGCCGAGCGGTACGCCGAGCAGAAGACCGTCCGGCGCATGAGATAGCCGTGAGGATCTACGACATCTCGCGCGTGATTTCGGAAGAGACGGCGGCCTGGCCGGGGGACGTCTCGTTTTCGTGGCGGGAGACGGCGCGCCTCGGGACCGGCGCCCCGTGGGGCTCGACGTGCTTCACGATGTCCGCGCACCTGGGAACGCACGCGGACGCGCCGAGCCACCTCTTCGAGGACGGCAAGGCCATCGCCGAGGCCCCGCTCGCGGCCTACCTCGGGCCGGCGCGGGTCGTGGCGCTCCCGGGAGTCGGCGAAGTCGGACCCGACGCTCTGCCGCCGAAGAGCCTGCGGACGCCCGCGCGTGCTCTTCCGAAGCGGCGCGCGGGCGTTCCTCTCGCCGCTCGCGGCGATCCGCCTGGCGGACGCCGGCGCGATGCTCGTCGGCACGGACGGCGCCTCGATCGACCCGGAGGACGCCGAGGACCTGCCGGCGCACCGGGCGCTCCTCTCGCGGGGCGTTGCGCTGCTCGAGGACCTCGACCTCGCGGTCGTGCCCGACGGCGACTACGAGCTCGTGGCCCTGCCGCTGCGGTTCCGGGACCTCGACGCCTCGCCCGTCCGCGCGATCCTGATCGAGGCCTGACGCTCCCCTAGGGGAACAGCCCCCGGATGCGCGTGGCTTCCTCGACCCGGCCGACGGCGAGGATGAGCGCCCCCGTCCGCAGGTCCGTGTCGTGGCGGCGCGCTGTCTCGGCGACGTCCTCGTACGCGCGGCGGATCGTGCGCTCGAGGTGGCTCCGGACGATCTCCGGATCCCAGAAGAACGAATAGAGGTCCTGGACCCACTCGAAGTACGAAACCGTGACGCCGCCGGCGTTGGCCAGGATGTCCGGAATCACGATCGAGCCGTTCTTGCGGAGGATGTCGTCGGCGTCGGGGGTCGTCGGGCCGTTCGCGGCCTCGGCGATGATCTTCGCCTTGACGCGGGGAGCGTTCTCGCGCGTGATGACGCCCTCGAGGGCGGCGGGCACGAGGATGTCGACGGGGAGCTCCAGGATCTCCTCGTTCGTGATCTTCTCCCCGCGGCTCGCCGTGACGCTCCCTTTCTTCTCCTTGGCGGCGTTCACCTGATCGAGCCGAAGGCCCTTCTTGTCGTAGATGCCGCCGCGCGAGTCCGAGACGGCCACGACTTTGACTCCCGCCTCGTCGAGGAACTTCGCGGCGAAGGCGCCGGCATTCCCGTAGCCCTGGACGGCGGCGGTGGCCCCTTTCAGGGGAAGGCGCTTGCGCTTGGCGGCCTCGTCGATGGCGACGAAGCAGCCCTCGGCCGTCGCCTCGTTCCGGCCGGCGGAGCCGCCGAGCGGGATCGGCTTGCCGGTGACCACGCCGAGCGTCGAGTAGCCCTGCGTCATCGAGAAGGTGTCCATGATCCAGGCCATGTGCTGGGGCGTCGTGTACACGTCGGGGGCCGGGATGTCGCGGTCGTGGCCGAGCACGATGGCGATCTCGGAGGTGTAGCGGCGGGTGAGCCGCTCGTTTTCCGCGAGCGAGAGCTTTTTCGGGTCGACGGTGACGCCGCCCTTGGCGCCGCCGAAGGGAATGTTGACCACCGCGCACTTCCAGGTCATCCACATCGCGAGCGCCTTGACCTCGTCGATCGTCACCCCCGGGTGGAAGCGGATCCCGCCCTTCGAGGGTCCGCGGGCGATGGAGTGCTGCACGCGGTAACCGGTGAAGACCTTGATCCGCTTGTTGTCCATGCGGACCGGGATCGAGACGATCAGCTGCCGCTTCGGACTCCGGAGGATGTCGCGGATTCCGGTGTCGAGCCCGAGCTTGTCGGCGGCCCGGTCGAACTGGCGCTGCGCGAACTCGAAGGGGTTGAGATTCTCGGGAGCGAGCGGCGGCGCCGGCGTTGCCGGCTTCCTCGGCGTTGCGGGTGAGCGTCGGGGCTTCCGTGCCATTCGTATCTCCTTCGCGCCAGGCGCGCTAACGGGACTCGATGTGTCTTTCGGGATCAGGGACCGGCGAGGGGCAGGGTCTCCGCGGCGTGCTGAGCGAGCCGCCACAGCTTTGCGGGGAAGATACCGAGAGCGAGTATTCCAGCGGCGCACAGAGCGAGCGCGAGGCGGTCCGCGGGCGCGAGCGCCGGAGGAGGCTCGGCATCGACCGGGTCGCGCATGTAAAGAATGTAGACGACCTTCAAATAGTAGCCCACGGACACCAGGCTGTTGGCGACCCCGATCAGGGCGAGCGTGTAGAGGCCGCTCTCGAGGGCGGCCTTGAAGAGGAAGAACTTGCCGATGAAGCCGGCCGTCGCGGGAATGCCGGCCAATGAGAAGAAGCAGAGCGCGAGCACGGCCGCGGCGAAGGGAGACCGGCGGCCGTCGCCCGCGAGCATCGCGACCGGGTGCGCCTTCGTCTCGTCCCGGTACAGGGCCGAAACGGCCGCAAAGGCGCCGGCGTTCGAGACGAGGTACGCGAAGAAATAGACGATCACCGCGGCGAGGGCGTCGCGGCCGAACACCACGAGGGCGATCGTGACGTAGCCCATGTGCGCGATGCCGGAGTAGGCCAGGAGGCGCTTGATGTCGCGCTGGGCGAGGGCGACGACGTTGCCGAGCGTCATCGAGACGATCGCCAGGGTCGCGATCGCGGTGCGGAACTTGTCGGGCAGGCCGTTCTGGAAGACCTCGGCGAACACCCGGTAGAGGACGAGAATGCTCGCTCCCTTGGGAGCGACGGAGAGATAGAGCACCGCGGGCGTCGGCATTCCCTGGTAGACGTCGGGCGCCCAGGCGTGGAAGGGCGCGAGCGACATCTTGAACCCGAAACCGACGAGCAGAAGCAGCAGCCCGAACGCGACGGCGGGGCTGTCGGCCAGGCCGGGCCGGGAGAGGGCATCGATCCGCGAGCTTCCCCCGGCGCCGAAGAGGAGCACGATGCCGTAGAGCGTGAAGGCCGAGCCGAACGCCCCGGTCAGGAAATACTTGAGGCCCGCCTCCGAGGAGGCTTCGACGCGCCGGAAGAACGCCGCGAGAACGTAGAAGGCGAGAGAGAGCGTCTCGAGTCCGATGAAAACGATGAGCAGGTCGAGGCCCCGGGTCATCAGCGATACGCCGAGATGTCCCCAGAGAAGGAGGGCGTAGAACTCGCCTTTCTCCTCGCCGGCGCGCTCGAGGTACGGCTTGGCCACGAGGACCGCCAGAGCCGCGCAGGCCCCGAGGAATAGGCCGATCAGAAGCGTCAGCGGGGACGTTTCGAAGCGGCCGCCGAAGGTCGTGCCGTACGGCGCGCAAACCAGCGCGTAGAGCGAGGCGCCGATTCCGGCGAGCGCGATGGTCGAAAAAAAGCGGCGCAGTCGCGGCGCGAAGGCCTCGAGGAGCAGGATCACGCAACCCGCGGCCGCCAGGATCGCCTCGGGCAGGATCGCCAGAAAGTCGGCGTGCGTGAACTGGACGAACGACTGGGGCGTCATGGCGCGCGGCTCGCGATCTGCTTGGAGACGACGGTTTCCCGGAGCGACTCGACGGAGACGCGCAGCTTGTCGAGGACGTCGTTCGGCCGGACTCCGATCCAGACCATCAGGACGACGAGGACCGCGGCGGCGACGAACTCGCTCGGGCGGATGTCCTTGAGGGAGCGGTTCTCCTCGTGCGCGAACGGATTCCAGAACACCCGCTGCACGAGCCAGAGCATGTAGACCGCCGAGAGGATGACCCCTGTGGCGGCGGCGACTGCCCACCAGCGGTGGGGCGACGACCAGGTGCCGACGAGGATCAGGAACTCCCCGACGAATCCGTTCAGGCCCGGCAGGCCGACCGAGGAGAGGGTCGCGACGAGGAAGAGCGCGGTCGTGACCGGCACGACGGCTGCGATTCCGCCGTAGTCCGAGATCTCGCGCGTGTGCGTGCGCTCGTAGAGAACGCCGACCAGAAGGAAGAGCGCGCCGGTCGACAGCCCGTGGTTGACCATCTGGAGGATCGACCCCTGGAGCGAGATCGTCGTGAAGGCGCCGACGCCCATGACGACGAGCCCGAGATGCGAGACCGACGAGTAGGCGACGAGCCGCTTCATGTCGTGCTGCGGATAGGCGACGAAAGCGCCGTAGATGACGCCGATGATTCCGAGCACCCCGAGCCACGGCGCGTAGCGGATGGCGGCGTCGGGGAAGAGCGGCAGGGCGAAGCGCAGGTACCCGTAGACCCCGAGCTTGAGCAGCACGCCGGCGAGGATGATCGAGCCGGCCGTGGGCGCCTCGGTGTGGGCGTCCGGCAGCCAGGTGTGGAGCGGGAAGACGGGGACCTTGATGGCGAAGGCCAGCGCGAAGGCGGCGAAGAGCAGGGTTTCCACGCGGCCGCTGAAGCTCAGCCGGTAGAGGTCCTCGAGGGCGAACGACCAGACGCCGGTGGCGGCGTGATGGCGGATCGCGATGAAGAGAATGGCCAGGAACATCAAGAGGCTTCCCGCCATCGTGAACAGGAAGAACTTCATCGCGGCGTAGATCCGCCGGGGGCCGCCCCAGATCCCGATGATGAAGTACATCGGGACGAGCATGACTTCCCAGAAAACGTAGAAGAGAGCCAGATCGAGGGCGACGAGGCTGCCGAGCATGCCGGTCTCGAGGAGCAGGAAGGCGATGGAGTAGCCCTTGATCTCCTTCTCCACGTGCGTGAGCGAGAAGAGCAGGGCGACCGGCGTCAGCACCGTCGTCAGCAGGACGAGCAGCAGCGAGATGCCGTCGATTCCGAGCGCGTAGGAGATGCCGAGCGCCGGGATCCAGTCGACCTGCTCGCGGAACTGGAATCCCGTCTGCGCGGCGTCGAAACGGGTCCAGAGCGGCAGCGACACGAGACAGTCGGCGATCGCGACGATGAGGGCGAAGACCTTGGCCTCCTTCTCGAGCGACCGCGGAAAGAGGAGCAGCAGCGCCGCTCCCGCGGCCGGGAGGAAGACCACGAGCGTCAGCAGGTGCTCGGAGAAGAGGCGGCCCATCTACATGGCCCCCACGACGAAGACGAGCAGCGCGACGAGCCCTATCAGGAACGTGAGCGCGTAGTTCCGGACGTTGCCGGTCTGCAGGAAGCGCAGGAAGTCGCCGGCGAGCTCGATCAGGAAGGCGCTGGCGTTGAGGACGCCGTCGATGATGAGGACGTCGATGACCTTCCAGAGGACCCGCGCCAGCCACTCGAAGGGCCGCACGAAGAGGACGCCGTACAGCTCGTCGATGTGCCACTTGTCGGACACGAGGGCGTAGAGGCCCGGATACGTCGCGGCGAGGCGCGCCGGGACCTGCCCGCCCTTCTTCGCCCACCACACCCAGGCGAGGTAGAGCCCGGAAGCCGCCACGGCAACCGAGACGGCCATCAGGAGCCACTCGACCGCGTGCGGAAGAGGCTCGTGCCCGGCGTGCTGGCCGGCGATGGGAGTCACGATCGGCGAGAGGAACCGGGCGAAGACGTTCGCGTTCTCGCCAAACACGGCCGGCAGGCCGACCCAGCCGCCGACCGTCGCGAGGATGGCGAGAACGATGATCGGAACGGTCATCGAGCGGGGCGCCTCGTGGAGGTGGTGCTCCTGCTCGTGCGTGCCGCGGAACTTGCCGAGAAACGTCAGCGAGACGACGCGGAACATGTAGAACGCCGTCAGGCCGGCGGTGAGCAGGCCGATCGCCCAGAACACCTTGGCCAGCGGCTGGTGGGATTCGAAGGCGCTCGAGAGGATCGCGTCCTTGGAGAAGAAGCCGGCGAACGGCGGAATGCCGGCGATCGCCAGGGTCGCGATCAGGAACGTCACGTAGGTGATCGGCATCTTCGACTTGAGCCCGCCCATGTGGTGGACGTTCAGGTCGTCATGCATCGCGTGCATCACGGAGCCGGCCCCGAGGAAGAGGCAGGCCTTGAAGAAGGCATGCGTCATGACGTGGAACATGCCGACCGTGAAGGCGCCGACGCCGCACGGCGAGGAACATGTAGCCGAGCTGCGAGATCGTCGAGTAGGCGAGGACCTTCTTCAGGTCGTTCTGCACGATGGCGATCGTCGCGGCGAAGAGCGCCGTGAAGCAGCCGATGCAGGCCACGAACAGCATGACCTCCGGCGCCAGCCGGAAGAGGACGTTGCAGCGGGCCACCATGTAGACGCCCGCCGTGACCATCGTCGCCGCATGGATGAGGGCGGACACCGGCGTCGGTCCGGCCATCGCGTCCGGCAGCCAGACGTAGAGCGGGATCTGCGCGCTCTTGCCCATCGCGCCGACGAAGAGGCAGAGGCAGATGAGCGAGAGCGCCGGGGCGTAGCGGCTCGGGTCCGCCGCCGCCTTGCCGAAGACCTCCGTAAAGCTCAGCGAGCCGAAGGCCGTGAAGATGCCGAACATGCCGAGCAGAAAGCCGTAGTCGCCGATCCGGTTGACCACGAAGGCCTTGGTCCCGGCGGCCGGCGGCGTACTCGCGGTCGAAGTAGTAGCCGACGAGGAGGTACGAGCAGAGGCCCACGCCCTCCCAGCCGACGAACATCAGGACGAAGTTCTCGGCCAGGACGAGGACGAGCATCGCGAAGAGGAAGAGGTTCAGGTAGGCGAAGAATCGGGCGTAGCCGGCGTTCGTCGCTTCCCCGCGCATGTAGCCGATCGCGTAGACGTGAATGAGAAAAGCGACGAACGTGACGAAGGACAGCATCAGGGCCGAGAGCGGGTCGAGCCGGAAGGCGAGGTCGAGCGACAGGTCGCCGGCGACGATCCAGCTCGTGTACGTCTCGATGATGGTCGCCGCGGTCGCTCGAGAGATACGGCAGAAGCCGCGAATAGGCGGCCAGGGTGGCCAGCGCCGCGGCGCCGACGCCCACGGCCGAAACGAAGGACTTGCCCAGTCGCGTTCCGAGCAGCGCGTTGACCGCGAAGCCCGCGAGGGGGATGACCGGGATCAGCCAGAGCGGGCTCATTGCGCGCGCGTCACCACTTCAGG
The DNA here is from genome assembly GCA_963782585.1 of uncultured Acidobacteriota bacterium. Taxonomy (GTDB): domain Bacteria; phylum Acidobacteriota; class Thermoanaerobaculia; order UBA5066; family Gp7-AA6; genus DAHUXD01. The sequence continues at coordinate 104,887 of CAWAKL010000001.1, read as the reverse complement.
AGGTTGATCTTGTTGACGTCGATGGTCTCGGTGTGCCGGAAGAGAGCGACGAAGATCGCGAGCCCGACCGAGGCCTCGGCGGCCGCGATCGCGATGACGAAGAAGACGATGACCTGCCCCTCGTGGGAGCCGAGCGCCGCGCCGTAGCCGAGGAGCGCGAGGTTGGCGGCGTTCATCATGAGCTCGATCGAGAGGAAGATCTGGATAGCGTTGCGGCGCAGGAGCACGCCGGCGATGCCGATCGAGAACAGGGCGCCCGAGGCGAGCAGGACGTCGGAGAGCGGGATCGTCCCGATCACGGGCGCTGCTCCGGCTGCTCGCGACGGGCGAGGACGAAGGCTCCGACCAGGGCCGCGAGCAGGAGCACCGACACGGCCTCGAAGTGCAGCAGATAGTCCGAGAAGAGCTGCCGCGAGAGGCTCGCGGGATCGGTGATGACAGACGGGGCGAGCCCCGGTCCCGGCGGGATCGCCGCCCCCGCTCCCCGCAGCGTCCCGAGCAGGAGCGCGGCGAAGAGAACGACGGCGATGCTTCCCAGGAAGGTTTGCAGGGGGCGTCCGCCGCGGTCGGCCGGGATGTGGCCGATGTTGAGGAGCATCAGGACGAAGAGGAAGAGGACGAGGATGGCCCCGGCGTACACGATCACCTGGATCGCGGCGATGAAAGGCGAGAGCAGCATGACGTAGCAGACCGCCAGCGCGAAGAAGGCCACGACAAGCGTCAGCACGCTCCGGACGGCATTCTTCGTGACGACCATGAGGCCGCCGAAGAGGATCGCGACGGCCGCGGCGGCGTCGAAGACGAAGCGCGCGGTCGTCATTGCATCACCGGATCACCTCGCGGCCCTCGCCATCTCGAGCGCCGCCGCCCAGAAAAGGTTCAGAAGCGCGAGCGGCAGCAGGGCCTTCCAGCCCAGCCGCATGAGCTGGTCGTAACGGAAACGCGGAAGCGTCCAGCGCACCCAGACGAAGACCCAGACGAGGATCGCCGTCTTGGCGGCGAACACGAGCATCGAGACCACGACGCCGAGGATGCTCTCCGGCGTGAACCCGGGGAGCGACCAGCCGCCGAAGTAGAGCGTGACCGTGATCGCGCAGGCCACGACGACGTTGACGTACTCGGCCATCTGGAACGTCCCGAAGCGCATCGCCGAGTACTCGGTGTGGTACCCGGCCACGAGCTCGGGCTCCGCCTCGGGCAGGTCGAAGGGAAGGCGGTTCGTCTCGGCGAACGCCGAAACGAGGAAGATGATGAAGCCCAGGGGCTGCAGGAACACGTTCCACTGCGGCACGAACCCGAGGATGGGCATCGGCCGCTGCTGCATCGCGATGATGTCGTTCAGCCTGAAGGAGCTCGCGGCGAGGACGACACCGGCGGCGGCCGTCGTCATCGCCAGCTCGTAGGAGATGATCTGCGCGCTCGAGCGGATCGCGCCCATCAGAGAGAACTTGTTGTTCGAGGACCATCCGGCGAGCACGATCGCGTAGACGGAGAGGGACGTGATCGCGAACGCGTAGAGAATCCCGATCGACACGTCGGCGCCGATGAGGGGGACCTCGCGGCCGTCGAGCTTGAGCGTCGCCCCGTAGGGGACGATCGCGAACGTCGAAAGGGCGGCGAAAGCGGCGATGACCGGTGCGATCAGGAAGAGCAGCTTGTCCGCGTTCGCGGGCATCACGGCTTCCTTCGTGAACATCTTGATGGCGTCGGCGATGGCCTGGAAGAGCCCGAAGGGGCCGACGCGGTTGGGGCCGTACCGGTCCTGGATGAACGCCGCGCCGCGCCTCTCGACCCAGGTCAGCGGAATGACGAGGGCGGGAAACACCATCGCCGGAATGGCGACGCGGAGGATCACGATCAGCCAGTCGACGAAGGTCATGGCGTCATGGCCCTACAGCGTGCCGTGCCAGGCGAAGTCGCCTTTTTTCAGCAGGCGCCCGCCCTCGAGGTCTTTCGGGTCGATCCCGGCGTAGTCCGGAACCTCCCGCGCAGATCGCGGCCAGCAGGTCCGCGGGTGTCCAGTTCCGGTCGCCGAACCCGAGCTCCGTCGCGAGCTGCAGCAGCAGCTCCCAGGTCGCCCGGACGGGCGGCTTCGGCAGGAAGGCCCGCTCGAAGCGCTGGACGCGGCCCTGGACGTTCGTGAACGTCCCTTCCTTTTCGGCGAGCGAGGCGGCCGGAAGGACGATGTCGGCGGCGCGCGTCAGCGCGTTCGACGTGCGGGCGCAGACCGCCAGGAAGCGCGCGCGCCGGAGGGCCGCGACTTTGTCGGGATCGTCCGCGGCGGCGGCGAAGTCGGCGTCGGCGACGATGACGACCTCGGGGGAGGCCTTGCCGGCGAGAACGGCCTCGAGGCCGTAGCCGTTTTTGGCGGGCGCGAGGCCCATGTCGCGGGCGCCCCGGAAGTTCGCCGCGGCGTCGTCGCCCTCCACCCAGTCCGTCTTCCGCTTGATCTTGCGGACGCGGGACTTGTCCACGCTCACGTCCCGGTTCGGACAGGCGAGGTGGTCGGCGAGCTTGCGCAGCAGGAAGTTCTCCTCGTTCGAGAGATGCGCCGAGCCGAGGAAGAAGAGCCCGGCCGGCCCGGTCCCGTCGACCGTCGTCCGGATCTCCGATGCGAGACGCTGGATGCCCGCGGGCACGATGATGTCCTGCACGGAGCTGCCCTGGCGCAGCGTCGCCCGGTAGACGTCGCGGGAGTTCAAGCTCTCCGAGAGGAACCGGCCGTGGTCGCAGAGCCAGTAATCGTTGACCTCGGGGTTGAACCTCGGCAGAAACCGGTAGACGACGTCTTCCTTGGACTCGATGGAGACGTTGCAACCGACGTTGCATCCGGGACAGACCGACTTGGTCTTCTGCAGGTACCAGACGCGGCTGCGGAAGCGGAACTCGCGCGTGGTGAGCGCGCCGACCGGGCAGACGTCGGCCGCGCACCCGGACCAGTCGTTGTCGAGCGCCTGTCCCTCGTGCGTCCAGACGAGCGTGCGTCCCCCGCGGTCCAGAAACGTGAGCTCGCTCGTTTCGGCGATCTCCTGAGTGAACCGGATGCAGCGCGTGCACTGGATGCAGCGCGTCATGTCGGCGATGACGTGGGGCCCGATCATCGTTCGGTCGAAGGTCGGGTACTGGCGCTTCGACTCGTCGTAGTTGGACAGCTGGTGGCCGTATCCGAAGGAGTTGTCCTGGAGCGTGCACTCGCCCGCCTGGTCGCAGATGGGGCAGTCGAGCGGGTGATTGATGAGGAGGAACTCCATGGTCGCCGCGCGGGAGCTCCGGACCTTCTCGGTCGTCGTCTTGACGGACAGACCCTCTTTCAGAGGCGTCGTGCAGGCGGCCTGGATCTTCGGGATCCCCTCGATCTCGACGAGGCACATCCGGCACTGGCCCGACGACGGAGAGGCGCGGGTGGTAGCAGAAGTGGGGGATGTCGAGGCCGGCGAGCTTCGCGGCGTCGATGAGGTTCAGGTTCTTCGCGACCTCGATCGGCTTGCCGTCGAAGATCACCGTGAAGGTGTCCTTCTGCGGCGGCGGCGGGGGCGCGGGGGCCGGCGGCGCGGGAGGCTTGGAGGTTCGCGCTCATGCCGTCGCCATGGCCGCTTTCGCTCCCACCATGCAGCGCTTGTGCTCGACGTGGTGCATGTACTCGTCGCGGAACTTGGTCACGGACGAGAGGGGAGGCGCGATCGCCGCATCCGCGAAGACGCAGATCGTCATGCCGTTCGCCATCTGGTTGCAGATGCGGGTGAGAAGGTCCACGTCTTCGACCCGCCCCTCGCCGTCTTCGATGCGGGTGAGCACCTTGTACAGCCAGGGCGTGCCTTCCCGGCAGGGCGTGCACTGCCCGCAGGACTCGTGGGAGAAGAACTTCGAGAGATTCTGCGCGGCATTCACGATGCAGACGTCCTCGTTCATCACGATGATGGCCGCGGATCCGAGCATGGAGCCCTTGGCGGCGACGCCGTCGAAGTCGAGAGGGCAGTCCTCGATTTCGGCCGCCGTCAGCATGTTGGCCGAGGCGCCTCCCGGGATGACGGCCTTGACCTTGCGGCCGCCCTTCATGCCGCGGCCGAAGTCGTCGCCGAAGATGAGGTCCTTCAGCGGAAGGCCCATCGGGGCCTCGTACACGCCGGGTCGATTGACCTGGCCGGAGAGGCAATAGAGCTTCGGGCCCGTGTTCTTCTCGTTGCGTCCGATCTTCGCGAACCACTCCGCTCCGCGGTTGACGATGTGCGTCACGCAGGCCAGCGTCTCGACGTTGTTCACGATCGTCGGACAGCCGAAGACGCCGTGGACGGCGGGGAAGGGAGGCTTGATGCGCGGCTGGCCTCGCTTGCCTTCGAGGCTCTCGATGAGACCGGTCTCCTCGCCGCAGATGTAGGCGCCGGCGCCGCGGTGCACCGTGATGTCGAGGTCGACACCCGAACCGAGGACGTCCCGGCCGAGGAAGCCGTTCGCGTAGGCCTCGGCCAGCGCCTCGTCGAGAATGCGCGCGCCGTCGTAGAACTCTCCCCGGATGTAGATGTACGCGGTCTGGCACTTGATGGCATACGCGGAAAGGGCCACGCCTTCGATGACCTGGTGGGGGTCTTCCTCCATCAGCAGTCGGTCCTTGAACGTTCCCGGCTCGGACTCGTCCGCATTGCACAGGAGATAGATCGGCTTGCCCTTCGTATCCTTTGGAATGAATCCCCACTTGACGCCGGTGGGGAAGCCCGCGCCGCCGCGTCCCCGGAGACCGGCCTTCTTGACCTCTTCCGTGAGCTGCTCCGGCGTCATTCCGCCGCCGACGACCTTCTTCCAGGCCGAATACCCGCCGTCGGCGAGGTAGCCGTCGATCGCCCGCGAATCCTTCTTCCCGACCGGCACGCGCGCGGCGGAGGAGGACGCGCTCCAAGTCAGGCTCTCCCCGAAAGCTGGTCGAGGAGTCCGTCGAGCTTCTTCTCGTCCATCGGCTCGTGGTACTTGTCGTTGACCATCATCGAGGGGGCGCGGTCGCATCCGGCGATGCACTCGACCTCGATCATCGTGAACCTGCCGTCCCGCGTGGTTTCCTCGAGGCCGATGCCGAGGCGTTTCTTGCAGTGCTCGATGAGCTCGCCGGCGCCGGCCAGGTGGCAGGAAATGGACGTGCAGACCTGGAGCAGATTCGTCCCGACGGGGTGGAGGTTGTACATCGTGTAGAAGGTCAGCACGCCGTCGACGTGCGAGGGCGGTAGATCCAGAATCCGCGCGACTTCCTCGGCCGACTCCCGGGAGATCCAGCCGAACGTTTCCTGGGCGATCCAGAGCACGGGAAGCAGCGCGGCCTGCTTCGTGGGGTAGCGCTCCAGAGTCCTCTGGATCCGAGCCATGGCCTCGGCTGGAAAGGGGCGGGGCTCTCCCGCCGACGCGATCCGGTACCGGGTGTGGCTCACCAGTCGAAGGCTCCCTTCTTCCAGATGTAGGCATATCCCACGGCGAGGACCGCGAGGAAGGCGAACATCTCGACGAAGAGGGGCCAGCCCGCGGAGCGGAAGACCAGCGCCCACGGGAAGATGAAGGCAATTTCCACGTCGAAGAGGATGAAGACCATCGCGATGACGAAGAACTGGATCGAGATGCGCTTGTGGGACGAGTCGATCAGGGGGACGCCGCTCTCGTAGGTCGAGAGCTTCGCGCGGGTCCGGAGCTTGGGGCTGGCGAGAACGTTGATGACCTGGATCGACCCGGCCACCACTGCGGCGAGGGCCAGCAGGACGAGGATCGGAATGAAACTCTGGGGCATGGGAGCGAGGCGAACTTTTTCACAAGGCCCCACCCGAGTCAACGCATGTCGAAGAGAGCAAAGGGGCTATTGGCGCGGCGCGTTAGGATGCGCCGATGTCGCCGTCGGTCGAGTTTCGGCCTTTCGGGCTCGTGCCGGCCTACCAGGCTGAGGCGACCGTCGGGGCCGTCGTGCGCGGCGCGCGGCCGTTCCTCGAGCGTGTCGTCGTCGTCGACGACGGGTCCACGGACGCGACCGGCGCGGAGGCGCGGGCCGCCGGCGCCGAGGTCGTGCGTCTGGCCGAGAACCGGGGAAAGGGCGCGGCGCTGCGCGCCGGCCTCGACGGGATCCTCGGCCCCGGTTCCGTCGCGACGCACGTAGCGTTTCTCGACGCGGACGGCCAGCACGACCCCTCCGACCTGCCTGCCCTCCTCGAAGCCGCGCGCGCAGGCGAGGATTTCGTGATCGGCTCGAGGATGGGCGATCCGGACGCGATCCCGGCGTACCGCTTCCGCACGAACGAGATCGGCAGCCGGATCCTGACCCGCATGACCGGCCACGAGATCGAGGACGCCCAGTCGGGCTATCGCGTCGTCTTGACGTCGCTCCTGCGGCGGCTGAAGCTGAATGCGCGAGGCTACTCGATCGAGACCGAGATGCTTCTGAAGGCCGCGCCGTTTCTTCGCCGGTTCTCGCCACGTTCCGGTGCGCGCGATCTACGGCGGTCCCTCGCACTACCGGCCGTTCCGGGACACGTGGGTCATCTCCTGGGGCGCCGTGTACTACAAGGTGTTCGAGCTGGACTAGGGGACGCTCCCGCTAGAATCACGTTCTCGTGTCCCAACTCCAGATCACACCGCTCCGCGCCGCGCGGCCTCGGGCCGCGCGTGCTGACGATCGACGCGGAGGACTGGTTTCACGTCTGCGGTCACCGCGAGTACTCCGACCCCGCGCGCTGGGACAGTTATGTCCCCCGCATCGAGACGACGCTCGGGCGTCTCTTCGACGCTCTCGCCGCCGGGGGTCATCGCGCCACGGTCTTCTTCCTGGGCTGGATCGCTCGCCGCTACGGGGACCTGCCTCGCGAGGCCGTCCGCCGCGGCCACGAGATCGGCGTGCACGGCGACGTCCATCGCCGGGCGGACGAGCTGACACCCGAAGAGTTCCGCGACGACCTGCTCCGGGCGCGCGACGCGATCGAGGCGGCCGCGGGTGTGCGGTCCGTCGTTCATCGCGCGGCGGAGTGGTCGATACGTCATCCGGGTTCGGCGGCCCTGCCCGTCCTTGCGGCCGCGGGGATCCGCTGCGACGCCTCGATGATGCCGGTTCCCCCTCTGGGACCGCGGTCGAACCTGACAGGGCCGCACCGGATCCGGGGCGACGGCTGGTCCCTGGTCGAGATCCCGCCGCTGACGGGCTCGGTCCTCGGCCGCCGACTGCCTCTCGGCGGCGCCTGGCCGTTTCGCGTCCTCCCGGAGCGCCGCCTCGTCGCCGCCGAGAAGACTGTGCGCGAGCGGGGGGAGCCGGCCGTGTTCACCGTCCACCCCTGGGAGCTCGATACCGCTCATCCTCCGATGCCCGGGCTCTCGCCAATTCAGCGCACCGTACACTTCCTCGGACTCCGAGGGCTGCCCGGCCGTCTCCAGCGCTTTCTCGAGCGCGAGCGGTGCGTGGCCCTCGAAGATGCCCTGGCCGCGTTGCCGACCGCATGAACCGCGCCGCGTTCCTCTTCCCCGGCCAGCTCTCCGAGGCGATCGGCATGGGCCGCGACTTCTGGGAAGCGGACCCGGCCGCCCGCGACCTCTTCGAGCTCACGTCGGAACGCTGCGGCCGCGACCTGCGCCGGCTCGTCTTCGAAGGGCCTGCGGAGGCTCTCGGCGAGAACCTCGCCGCGCAGGCGACCGTCTACCTCGTCTCGACGCTGGCGTCCCGAGCCCTGGGGCAGCGCGGAGTCGAGCCCGCCGCGACCGCCGGATACAGCCTCGGAAACTACGCCGCGATGGTCGCCGCCGGAGCGATCTCCTACGAGGAAGCTCTCGAGGTTCTCATCGCCGTCTTTCGGGAAACCGAGCGGGCCGGCGTCCGCGGAGCGATGGGCGCGGTCATCGGCGCCCGCCGGGAGGTGGTGGAAGCGGAGTGCGCGGCTCTGCGGGAGCGAGGGCTCCAGGCCTGGATCGGCAACGTCAACGCCTCGACCCAGTTCGTGCTCACCGGTTCGCGGGAGGGTGTCGACGCGGCCCTCGAGGCGCTCCGCCCGCGGGCGCTCTCCGTGCTTCCGCTGACGATGAGCTGGCCGATCCACAGCGAGCTGATGCGGCCGGTCGCCGAGGCCATCGCGCCGATGATCGCCGGGCTTTCGACGATCCGGGACCCCGCGGTGCCGTACTACGGGCCGGAGGGCCGCGCGGTCGCGGGCGGCGAGGAAGTCCGGCGTCTGCTGGGCAGCGCGTTCTGCTTCCCGACACTCTGGAAGGACACTTTCGAAGCGATGACGGCGGCCGGCCACCGGCTCTACCTGGAGGTCGGACCGGGCGACATGCTCTCGAAGATGGTGCGGTGGATCGATCGTTCGACGCGCGCCGTTCCGGCGGGCACGGCGCCCGCGATTGCGGCCGCCGTGGATATAGTCGCCGCCGGATGAAGCTAGACTGACGAAAGCTGCCGACCTATGAGGACCGCCGTCGTCACGGGCGGCTCCCGAGGCATCGGCCGGGCGATCTCGCTCGAGCTCGGCTGCGGGAGGCGCGCGCATCGTTCTGACCTGCCTCTCGGACATCGCGCGCGCGGAGGAGACCGCGGCCGAGATCCGTCGCGCGGGCGCGGAGGCGCTCGCCCTTCGCGTCGACGTCCGGAAGCCCGAGGAGGTGGCGGCGCTCGCCGACCGCGTCTCGGCGGACTACGGCGGCGCGGAGATCATCGTCAACAACGCCGGCGTCATCAAGGACGCGCTCTTTCCCTTCATGAAAGAGGAAGACTGGGACTTCGTGCTCGACGTCGATCTCAAGGGCGCATTCCGTGTGACGCGGGCGCTCATTCGGGGAACGCTCCACAAGGGCTGGGGGCGCATCGTCAACATCGTCTCGGTCAGCGGCATCTCGGGTCACGCCGGGCAGACGAACTACTCGGCGGCGAAGGGCGGGTTGATCGCGTTCACGAAGGCCCTCGCGCTCGAGCTCGCGCCGCGCGGCATCACGGTCAACGCTGTCGCGCCGGGCCTGGTGGACACCGAGATCATCGCGCACCTCAAGGAACCGGCGCGGAAGGAGTTCCTGGGCCGGATTCCGATGGCGCGCTTCGGCCGGCCCGAAGAGATCGCCGCCGTCGTCGGTTTCCTCGCGTCGGAAAAGGCGTCGTACGTCACGGGGCAGGTCTGGCGAGCCGACGGAGGCATGGCCTGAGCGGCGGGAACGGGCCGTCTATAATCCGACCGGAAGGAGCCTTCGATGCCCCGGGAAGACCTGGCTCCGCGCGTCAAAGATCTGATCGTGCGGCGCTTGAAGCTCGAGATCGATCCCAAGTCGATCGACGACGCCGCCCCGCTCTTCGGGGAGGGTCTGGGTCTCGACTCGATCGACGCCCTCGAGCTCGTGCTCGGGCTCGAGCAGGAGTTCCACATCAAGGTCGAGGACGAGGAGGTCGGCGTCAAGGCCTTCGCCTCCGTCAACGCGCTTTGCGACTTCATCGAGCAGAAGAAGACGGCCTGATGACCGCCGCGGCGTTCCCGCACGCGTACCCGTTCCGCTTCGTGGACACGGTCGCGCAGCGGCCGGACAGCGGTTTCGACGGAGGGCGGGTCCGCATCCGTGTGACCGGCAACGCCCGCGCCGCGATGGGCGAGAGCTGGCAGAGCGGGCTGCTCTACCCGGAGGCGATCGCGCAGGCTGCCCTTCTGCTCGAAGGCGGCGACGCGGAGGCCGGCCGCCGCGGCTATCTGGCCGGCATCACCGAGCTGTCGATCGAGCGCGCGCCCCTGGCGGGGGAGACGCTCGAGATCTCCGTCCGTCTGCAGGGAGGCTTCGGAGGGATGCTCCGCTTCGACGGCGAAGTGCGGTCGGGCGAGGAGCTCCTCGCGAAAGGAAGCGTGCTCGTGCGCAAAGGCGGTGCGACGCCGGAGGCGACCTCATGAAGATCCAGGAAGAACAGCGCGGCGCCCACACAGTCGTTCGCGATCTCCGGGAACCCTGGCCCTCGGCGAAAACACCCGGGCCCTCCAGGATCGGTTTGAAGTGATCGAGACCGAGCGGGCGGGGGCGGTGATTCTCGAGCTGTCGGGCCTCGAGCACCTGGATTCGACTGCCGTCGGCGTGCTGGTCGGCGGCCTCAAGCGCTTCGAAGCGCAGGGCCGGCGGTTCTACCTGGTCAATCCGAGAGAGCGCGTGGCGTCGGTTTTTCGCATTACGCACCTCGACTCCATTTTCCGCACGTTCCCGACCATCGAGGCCGCGATCGAGGCGGCGAAGCAGGCCGGCGAAGAGGCGACGAGTGGCCACTGAGGTCGCCGCCGACCTGCGAGTGCACGCACGAGCCGCCGCATCGGTTTGCGTTCGCGAGCCGCTCGCGCGTCCCGGGCGGGATCCTCGTGACGCTCCGGCGGCTCGACGAGCGGTACCCGCCGCGGGACCTCTTCGTCACGAACCGCGAGATGAAGATGGCCGGCGACTTCGTCTACAAGGGCTGCTTCGTGTGCGTCGACCGGGGGTTCCGCGAAACGGCCATCGCGCTGAACAAGCCCGACATCGAACTGGGACTGCCGCCGCTTTGAGCTTCGACGCCGCCAAGCGCGCCGCCGGCGAGCGGGCGGCGGAGCTGATTCAGAGCGGGATGGTGGTCGGCCTCGGCACCGGATCCACGGCCATCTTCGCGACGCGCAGGCTCGGGGAGCTGCTCTCGGCGGCGCCTGCGCGACGTCGTCGCCATACCCACCTCGAAGGCCACGGAGGCGGAGGCCCGCGGGCTCGGGATTCCTCTCCTCGACGACTCGATCCCGAGCGAGATCGACCTCACGATCGACGGAGCCGACGAGGTCGACCCGGCGCTCAACCTCATCAAGGGCGGCGGGGGAGCGCTGTTCCGCGAAAAGATCGTCGCGGAGGCCAGCCGCCGGGTCGTGATCGTCGTGGACGAGTCAAAGCTGTCCCCGGCTCTGGGCACGCGGCATCCCGCTGCCCGTCGAGGTCGCTCGGTTCGGCTGGAAGTCGCAGGAGCGGTTCCTGGCGGAGCTCGGCGTGAAGCCGACCCTCCGGCGCGGCGCCAGCGGCGATGCCTACGAAACCGATCAGGGCAACTGGATTCTCGACTGTGCGACCGGTCCGATCGAGGATGCCGAAGTCCTTGCGGCGGAGCTCGCAGGGCGCGCCGGCATCGTCGAGCACGGCCTCTTCTGCGGCATCGCGAGCGAGGTCATCGTCGCGGGGGAGGCGGGAGTGCGCGCACTGCGGCGGCCTACCTCTTGAACAACCACAGGTAAACCAGCCAGGACGCGCCCGCGGCCAGCGCGAGACCGGCCATCACGAGGGCGACGCGGACCGGGGTCGAGGCCTTCTTCCAGAATCTCTTCCCGCCCGCCGCCGCCTTCCGGCCGAGAACCTCCGTCCGGTCCAGCAGCTTCGCCGTCCACAGAGACTGCTGCGCGACGAGCGCGCCACCGAACGCGATCAACAGGATCCCCGGCCCGGGGATGAACAGGAGAATGACACCGCCAACGAGCAGGACGACGCCGAGGACTGTCAGAACGATTCGCGAGGCCCCGCCCGCCTCTTTTTGAGCTTCGTAGAAGTTCTGGAAACGCTCCCCCGGAGCCCCCTTCTTGAAGGTGGCCCAGCTCTTCTTCAGCTTGGCGAGCATTTCTCGCCTGGAGATGCCAGAAGCGGGCCAGCTGACGACCCGAGTTGACCCCCCGGCGTTCGATCGCTATCCTCCGTCTCCCGCGAAAGTGGCGGAACTGGTAGACGCGCAGGTCTCAGAAGCCTGTGGGTAACACCGTGGGGGTTCGAGTCCCCCCTTTCGCACCAAATAGATTTTTCGTGCCTCAGCCGAGGTGTGTGCGAGGGAGGGCGAGAACCCCAGGGGAGCACGAGGGCGAGTCCCCGCTGAGGAAGCGCGGCTGCGGCCGAAGGCCTACTCGCGCAGCGAGCGGCCGGCGACCCCTTTCGCACCAAATAGATTTGTCGTGCCTCAGCCGAGGTGTGTGCGAAAGGGGAGGGCGAGAACCCCCAGGGGAGCACGAGGGGGCTGAGCCCCCTCGCCTGAGGAAGCGCCGGCCGCGGCCGAAGGCCGAATACTCGCGCAGCGAGCGGCCGGCACGAGTCCCCCCCCTTGGCACCAAATAGATTTGTCGTGCCTCAGCCGAGGTGTGTGCGAAAGGGGAGGACGAGAACCCCAGGGGGAGACGAGGGGGCGAAGCCGCCTGGCCTGAGGAAACGCCGGCTGTACAAAGGTTTTACGTTCTCCTGCCTGCCGAAGCCCCGAGAACGGGGTACAGTCCTCCCATGCCCGGCAACCCTGGTGGGTTCACTCCTCGGAAGATCAAGAACCTCCGCGAGATCGCCGCGATGACGGCGCGCCGGGCCCTCGGGGGTCATGTCCTCAGCGCGGGGGCGCTCGGCGTGGCCGAGGGGGCCAACTGGGGCCTGTCGCGGCTGGGCAAGTTCCTCCCGCGTCGGGTGTCCTGTCCCTGCTGCGGCTTCCGGGGGCCCTCTTTCCTGCACGTGAACAACCCCGCATGGACGGCCTGGAACTCGGCCTGCCCGATGTGCGATTCCCGCAGCCGCCACCGCGGGCTCTCGCTGATGATCCCCGACCTGCTCCGGCGGCGGGAGCCGCACACGCGGGTCATGCACGCGGCGCCCGAGGCGGTGCTCCGCCGGGTCGTCGAGCCGGTCGCGGCGGTCTACGAGACCTGCGACCTGAAGATGGAGGGCGTCACGTACCCCGGGATCGACCTGACCCGACCGGGTCTTCCCGAGGCCGCGTACGACGTCTTCCTCTGCAACCACGTTCTCGAGCACATCGAGGACGACACGGCCGCGGTCCGGAACATCGCACGGACCCTGGTCGACGACGGGATGGCCGTCATCACGATTCCCGGCGACTTCTCCCGGCGAGAAACAAAGCGCTTCCGCGACAATTCGCTGAGCGGCCACTGGCGGGACTACGGCCTGGACGTGCTCGATCTCTTCTCGAAATTCTTCAAGCACGTCGAGACCCTGGACCTCCACGCCTACGACCACGCGGCCGGCGGGCTGTCGCACGGGATCTTCCCGGGCGAGACGGCCTTCCTGCTCCGACGTCCGCTTCGCTAGCGGGCCGGCCCGCTCGGGCCTCTACGGCTGAATGACGTTGACCGCGCCCTGCATCATCACGCCGTGGACCTGGCAGTAGTAGGGGAACGTCCCGGCGGTGTTGAACGTGTGCGTGTGGCTGTGCGGTGCGTTGTGAACGCCGGAGTCCCAGATGAAGTCGGGTGAGCAAAGGCCGCTGCCGGAGCAGGTGCCCGACGTCGTGGAGTGAAAGCTGGCGCCCGCGGCCCAGTTCCACTGGACCGTCTGGCCGATGAGGATCGTGGTGTTCGTGCCGAGGTCGACCGTATCGAAGAAGGTGTTGGTGCCGTTCGGCGCAATGATGACGATCCGATTCGGATTGACCGTCGGCGTGCGTGTCGCGAGGTTCGTGAGGACAGGAGTCCGGGTGATCGTCGGGGTCTGACTGATCGTGAACGTCAGGCTGGGCGTGAACGTCTGCGTGATGGTCGGAGTCTGCGAGGCCGTAAAGGTCAGGCTGGGCGTGAAGGTATTGCTGGGCGTGAAGGTGATGCTGGGCGTGAACGTGATGCTCGGAGTCAGCGTGATCGTGGGGGTTCCGGGCGGCGCGTCCGGTGCGCCGACGACGAAGATCGGGTCGGACGTCGCGTTGTCGATGACGGCGGCGTAGGAGAGGACCGGCCCGGTCGCGTCGACCGTGATGACCGCATTGTCCGTGTCGAAGGCGCCCACACCAGCAGCGGCGAAGATGCCGTTCACCTGGCGCCCGGAGTGGGCCTCGACTCCCCGAACGACATCCGTGCCAACCTGAGCGCCGAGGGCGTCGTGAACGCGGAACGTCACCGACACGGGCAAGCCTCCCGTGTTGAAGACGCCGACGTTGGTCCGAAATCCCGCGCCGCTGCCCCCGTTGCGAATCGACGTCAGGACGGTCCGGGGCCGGGCCTCGAAGAAATTGATCCCGGGGATGAACATGCCGACCGTGGGCTCGGGAGCCGTCGAATAGAGACGGCTCGTGACCACGAGCTTCTCCGCCACGTCGTCGAACTCGAACTCGATGCCGCCGGCGGTGTCCGGAGCACCGAAGTCCTGCGCCACCATGTCGTTGAACGCGAGCGATTCGCGCGGCCCGAGGCTGAACTGCAGGACGGGGAGGCGCCGCGGGGCAGGGGTCGCCGAGGAAGCAGCGATAGATCGCGGTGACGAAGAGCTCGGTCGTGTAGGACGTGTTGAAGGCGCGGACGTCGGAGTAGAAGGGCGCGCCGCCGACGATCGAGGCGGCGGCGGGGAGGGTGATGTTGGAGGCCGTCGCGGCGGACACGGCGGCGAGCGAGGCCGCCACCAGCCCGAGGACTCGAGTCGAGAGCTTCACGCGATGCGAAGTCTATCGCCGCGCGGGTTGCGCTACCGGTGCGGGCAGGACGTTCACGAGCCCCTGCATCATGACGCCGTGGAACGTGCAGAAGTAGGTGAACGTTCCGACGTTGTTGAAGGCGTGGGTGAACGAGAACGGCGGATTATGGAGGCCGGAGTTCCAGAGCTCCCCGAACACCGGGCCCGGGATGCAGTTGGTGGCATCGCACGTCCCCGACGTGGTCGAGTGGCTGACCGCCTGCCAGACCCACTCCACGGTCGTCCCCGCTGTGATCGTGGTCGTGCTCGTTCCGCTGGTCTCGTCAACGAAAGCGGTCCCGCCCTGGCCGACGAAGACTTGCTGGAAGGGATTCGGGGTCGGCGTCGGGGTGCCCGTCGTGGTGAAGGTCAGGGTGAGCGTCGGCGTGATTGTGATCGTGGACGTTGGTGTGGGCGTCAACACGGTCACCGTGACGGTCGGCGTCGGCGTGACGCTGATGGTCGGCGTGGACGTCGGCGTCACGCTGCCCGTCGGGGTCACGGACGGAGTCTGTGTGCCCGAAGGCGTGGGGCTCACCGTGGAGGTCTGACTCGGCGTGAAGGTGATGCTCGGCGTGGGCGTGATCGAGGGGGTCAGCGTAGTCGAGGGTGTGAGGGTGATCGACGGCGTGAGTGTGATCGAGGGCGTAAGGGTGATCGACGGCGTGAGCGTGATCGTCGGCGTGGTGACGATCGTCGGGGAGGCGCTCGCCGTCGGCGTCGAGGTCATCGTGCGCGTTCGGGTCCGGGTAAGGGTTCCCGTGCGCGTGGGAGTCGCCGTCCCGGCGGCGGGGCCGTCCGAGGCTCCGACCACGAAGATGGGATCGCTCGTGGCGTTGTCGATGACGGCGGCGTAGGAAAAGACCGCTCCCGTCGACTCGACCGTGATGACGGCGTTGTCGGTGTGGAAATCGGAGGCTCCGGCCCGGAAAAACACGCCGGACACCTGGGCTCCCGAATGCGCCCCGACGGTCCTCGGGATCTCGGAGCCGCGCTGGACGCCGACGTCGTCGTAGATGCGGAAGATCACGTTCACCGGGCTGTCCCCCGGGTTGAACACGCCGACGTTGGCCCGGAACCCCGGAGGAGAGCCGCCGTTCTGGATCGAGGTCAGGACGGTCCGGGTATGCGCCGCCGAGCCCTCGAGACCCGGAATGAACATGCCGACCGTGGGCTCGGGGTCCGTCGAGTAGAGCCGGCTCGTGACGACGAGCTGCCCGGGGTCCCCGTCGAACTCGAACTCGATCCCTCCGCCCGAATCCGGGGAGTTGAACACGTCGGCGACCATGTCGTTGAAAGCCGCCGATTCCCGGGGCTCGACGAGAATGTGCAGCACCGGCGCGCCGCCGCAGGCGCCCAGGAAACAGCGGTAGCGGGCGGTCACCAGCAGGTCCTCGGTGTAGGAGTTATTGAAGAGTCGGACGTCCGAGTAGAACGGTGAGACGCCGACGAGCGAAGCCGCCGCCGGGAGAGTGATCGTGTGGATCTGCTCGTCCGCCCCTTTGGACACGAGCGCAGAGATCACCAGAAGTGCGGTACCCAGGAGAACGGAAGGCCTGCGAGGCGAGGACCAGGACAACGTTGCCTCCGGGGCGAGTGTACATCTCCAAACGGGCTGTCAAGGCCTATCATCCAAAAAATGCATCCCTGGCATGACGTCGACCCGGGCCCGGATTCTCCGGCCGTGGTCCGGGCGATCATCGAGATTGCCCGGGGCTCGAAGGTGAAGTACGAGCTCGACAAGGCCAGCGGGCTGATCCGCGTGGATCGAATCCTGTACTCGTCCGTGCACTATCCCGCCAACTACGGCTTCATTCCGCGGACCTACTGCGAGGACCACGACCCGCTGGACATCCTCGTGCTGGGCCAGGAGGAGGTCGTGCCGCTGACGATCCTGCGAGCGCGGCCGATCGGCGTGATGAAGATGAGCGACCAGGGCGAGGAGGACGACAAGGTCCTGGCCGTGCACGCGGACGACCCGGAGTACTCCCACTACACGTCGATTCGCGAGCTTCCGCCCCATCGGATCGCGGAGGTCCGGCGTTTCTTCGAAGACTACAAGGCCCTCGAGGAGAAGTCCGTCATCGTGGACGAGTTTCTGGACAGGGAAGAGGCCCTCGTGGTGGTCCGGGACGCACTGGCGCTCTATGTGCGCCACCGCGACGATCTGCGCGCGGGGCGGTTACCCTAGTCCCGAACCGGCGTAAAATCTGCAAGGAGCCTAGGAAGCGATGTCGGTTCCGAACCTTCCCTGGAACTGTCCCAATCCGTACTGCGAGGACCCGCACAATCCGTCCTCGGTCGCGGTGGAGGGAGTCGTGCGCTGCCATTCCTGCGGCTGGGCGCGCCGCGTCAAGGCCCCCGACCCGGAAAACCTCGACGACTGGCCGAATCTCTTCACGCCCATCGAGCCCCCCAAGGCCTGACGGGCGCCTCTCCGCGGCGCGTGTGCCGTGCGGATAGACTCCCGCCCGTGCTGCCGCGTGACGCCGAGGTTCTCGAGCGCCTGAGGAAGAAGGGCTCCCGGGTCCTCTCCTTCCGGGACCTCGTCCAGGCTTTCGGCGTCCTCGAGGCCGAGGAGGAGGCCCTCCAGGAGAAGCTCGACCTGCTCGAGCGCCGGGGGGAGATCGTCCGGGTTCGGGGCGAGAAGTACTCGTCGATCGAGTTCTCGAACCTCGTGGCGGGCCGCCTGACCGTCCGTCCCGAGGGGTTCGGCTTCGTGCTCGCCGACGAAGGCGAGGACCTCTACGTTCCCCGCGCCGGCATGCACGGGGCCATGGACGGGGACACGGTGCTCGCCCGGGAGGAGCGGTCCCGGTCGACCGGGCGGGGCCGGGACGCCTCCCGCCGGTCCGGAGTCGTGGTGCGCATTCTCGAGCGGGTCCGCGAGCGCGTCGTGGGGCGGTTCGAGACGCAGGAGGGGCGGAAGGTCGTCGTTCCATACGATCCGAAGATCGACGCGCTGGTCCGCATCGCCGACGGCAAGGCCGGCGGCGCCCGGGAAGGCGAGATCGTGGAAGTGCGCCTCACCGCTTTTCCCGACGCGCGGCGCGTGGCCTACGGCGAAGTCGAGGAGCGCCTGGGGTTCCTGGGCGAGCCCGGCGTCGACGTGGAAATCGTGCTCCGGTCGCACAACCTGCCGCCGCGATTCCCTCAGCCCGTGGTCGAAGAGTCCGAGCGCTTTCCGGAGCAGGTCCGGCCCGAGGATCTGAGGGGACGGCGCGACTTCCGCGAACGACGGATCGTCACGATCGACGGCGAGACCGCCAAGGACTTCGACGACGCCATCGAGGCGGAAAAGACGCCGGGCGGCTACCGGATCGGCATCCACATCGCGGACGTTTCCCACTACGTGACCGAAGGAGACATTCTCGACGACGAGGCCCGTTCGCGCGGCACCTCGGTCTACTTCCCGGGCCGCGTGCTCCCGATGCTGCCGGAGCGTCTTTCGAACGGGCTGTGCTCGCTCAATCCGCACGTGGACCGGCTCGTGCTCTCCGCGATCCTGGACCTGGATTCCAAGGGACGGGTCGTCGGGTCCGAGTTTACGAAGGGCGTGATCCGCAGCGGCCATCGCATGACGTACACGGAAGTCGCCCGTCTGCTCGAGTCGGCGCCCACGGGCGACGAAGAGCGCCGCTACGGGCCCTACCTCGCCGATTTCCGCCTCATGGGCGAGGTCGCCGCCCGCCTGCGCGAGCGCCGCGAGGCCCGGGGCTCGATCGACTTCGACCTGCCCGACGCCGACATCGTCCTCGACGACGAGGGGCTCGTGGTCGGCATCGTTCCCGAGGCGCGCAACGTCGCGCACCGGCTCATCGAGGAGTTCATGCTGGCGGCCAACGAGGCCGTCGCGAAGAAGCTGCTGTTCGCCAAGCAGCCGGCGATCTACCGGGTCCACGACCGGCCGGACCCGGATCGTCTCGTGGATCTGAAGGAGGTCCTCGAGGGCTTCGGTTACGAGCTCAAGGGCAATCTCGCCGAGGTCCCTCCGTCCGCCTTCCAGCGTCTCCTCTCCCAGATCGAGGGCAAACCCGAGGAGCGCCTCCTCCACGACCTGCTGCTGCGGGCGCAGCGAAAGGCCCTCTATGCCGAGGAGTGCCGCGGACACTACGCGCTCGCGGCGCCCTACTACTGCCACTTCACGTCGCCGATTCGGCGCTACCCGGACCTGATCGTCCACCGCCAGCTCACGCGCCTTCTCGAGGCGGGACGGCCGGTGGCGGCGAAGGATTTCGACTTCGTGAACGATCGGATGCGCGAGGTCGGGGTCTTCTCGTCGGAGCGTGAGAGGCGCGCGGAAAAGGCGGAGCGCGAGAGCCTCCTCTGGAAAAAGATCGTCTTCATGAAAGACAAACTCGAGCGCGAGTTCGATGCGTATGTGACCGGCGTGGCCTCGTTCGGCGCCTTCGTGACGCTGAAGGACTACTTCGTCGAGGGCCTCGTTCCGATCCAATCGCTGGGCAACGACTTCTTCGTCTACGAGGAGAAGCAGCACCGCCTTCGCGGCCGCTCGAGCGGACAGATGTACCGTCTCGGGGACTCGATCCGGGTCCGGCTCGTCGAGATCGACGAGGTTCGCCGTCGGCTCAACTTCCGTCTCGCGGGCGAGGTGGGGAAAGCGGCCAGGCCGGCCGGGGCCGCGCCCTCCCGGCCCGCGCCGTCCCGGCCCGACCGGGATTTCGGCCGCCGGCCGCGCGTTCGGAGGGGCACGCGATGAGACGGTCGGCAGCGGCCGCCTTCGCTCTCGCGGCGATTCTTCTCGTGGCGGGAGGCTGTCGCGAGAAGGGACGGCCGGATCCGAACATCCGCATGGCGGTCTCCCACGACCGTACGGACACGGAGGTCGCGGGCGGACAAGGGGGAGGCCAGGCGGGCGGCGCGATGCCGACCCGTCTCGAGGTGCCTCCCGAAGTCGAGGCCGCGTACTCGGGAGTCAAGCTCCGCTGGAAGGACTCCTCGAACGGCAAGGAAGGTGTGATCGACGTTCCCCTCGGCGGAGGGACGCCGCTGCCGGATCCCTCGCTCGTCGTGCGCGCCGACGTTTTCCTGCCGGCTTTTTCGATGGGAGGCGGCGTCCTGACCTCCGACGGCGTCGAGCCGCAGAACCCGGCCGCCCGCATCACGGTCTTCGAGAAGGGCCAGGAGATCTTCGGCGGCTGGATCTTCACCCGCTTCCCCGACGTCCACCCGTTCACGCATTCGCGGTTCAAGCTGGAGCTCGAAGGCGGCGTCCCGCGGACAGGTAAGTGACTCCGCGAGCCGGAGGCCGCGCGGAGTCATCCCGAGGCCCGGAGGGCCGAGGGATCCCGAACTCGATTGAGTCGCAGGATGAATAAGCCGAGCTCGCCCTTCCGCGTCGTCGTCGCGGGCCGCCCGAACGTCGGCAAGTCGGCGCTCTTCAACCGCCTCTGCCGCTCGCGTCGGTCGATCGTTCACGACCTGCCCGGACATGACGCGCGACGTGCTGGAGACCCAGGCGCCGCTGCCCGACGGGCGGACGTATCTCCTCGTCGACACGGGAGGCTACGACCCCGAGGGGCGCGAGAAGATCCCCGCGGCGGTGCGCGAGAAGGCCGTCGCCGCCATCGGCAAGGCGGACCTCGTACTCCTCGTGACCGACGCGTCGGCGGGTGTCCTGCCGGGTGACCGCGCGGCCGCTCGGGTGATCCGCGAGGCGGGCCGCGAGGGCGTCGTCGTAGCCAACAAGATCGACCGGCGCGAGGGTCTCGAGGGGGAATCGGAGGCCTGGGCCCTGGGATTCGCCGAGGTCTATGGCGTGTCGGCCGAGCACGGTATCGGCGTGGACGACCTGCAGGAGGCGATCAGCCGCAGGCTTCCGGGCGCTGGCGGCGACGCGCCCGACGCGCGGGACGAGATCGCTCTCGCCGTCGTCGGCCGTCCGAACGTCGGGAAGTCCTCGCTTCTGAACGCCCTCCTCGGGGAGGAGCGCGCCATCGTCTCCGAGATCGCCGGCACGACACGCGACTCCGTGGACGTCCTGTTCGAGTCGGGCGGACGCCGCTTCCGGCTCGTGGACACCGCGGGAATCCGGCGGCGCGGCAAGACCGAGCAGGGCGCGGAGGTGCTCTCGGTCGTCCAGGCCCGCAAGCGGATCGAGGACTGCGACGTGGCCCTCCTCGTCGTCGACGCCGAGGTGGGCCCGACGGGCCAGGACGCGAGCGTGGCGTCCATGATCGATACCGAGGGCAAGGGTCTCGTCCTCGTCGCGAACAAGTGGGACCTCGCGGGGAAACGGGAGACCGGGACGGCCGACGACTTCCGGACCGCGCTCGCGAGCCAGATTCCCTTCGCGCGGTTTGCTCCGATCCTCCTCGTCTCGGCGAAGACAGGCCGCGGGATCGGCAAGGTGCTCGAGGCGGCGGCGCGGGTCGGCGAGAACCGGCGGCGCCGGATCTCGACGGGGGAGCTCAATCGCGTCCTCGGCCGGGCGCTTCGCGACAAGGCCCCTCGCACCGCAAGAGGCGGCTCGCTCAAGGTCCTCTACGTGGCGCAGACGGCCGTCGCGCCGCCGACCTTCTCGCTGGTCTCGAATCGTGCCGAGCCGCTCCACTTCTCGGAGGAGCGGCGCATCGAGAACCTGCTCCGCGAGTCGGTGGACTTCTCGGGCTCGCCGATCCGCGTGCGGGTCCGCGCCCGCTCCCGGGACCGCGAGGACCAGCTGCGGCGCGACGCGAAGTTCGGGGGCCGATCGAAGTCCTCCCGGGGCCGATCGAAGTCCTCCCGGGGCCGATCAAAGTCCTCCCGCCGCAAGACGACTTCGAGGTAAATTAAGGTCGTGGCGAAGGGAGAAGCCGAGGTCTACAGGCCCGCGGAGGCGTGCCGGATCGCGGAAGTGGCGCCCTACGTGCTCCGCTACTGGGAAACGGAGTTCTCCGCCCTTGCCGAGCGAAAAGACCAGGGCGCCGCCAAGGTCTACACCGCTCGCGACGTCAAGATCATCGCGCGCATCCGCGAGCTGCTCTACGACGAGGGCTTCACGGTCGCCGGCGCGAAGAAGCGCCTCGATGCGGAGATCGCCGAAGGGCGTTTCGACGACGGCCTCGCTCCGGCTCCGCCCATCGCCGAGCAGCGGAAGCCGGCCGAAACCGAGGCCAGGAAACCCGCCCGCGTGGCGTCGAAGCCCGACGCCGCCGCGCAAACCCCGCTGATGCAGGTCGCACCGGAACCGAAGCCCGCGCCTCGCGCCGTTGCCGCGGCCGGGGCGGGTTCGGACCTCGACCGCAAGGGTGTGCTTCGCGAGCTTCGCGACATCGTCCGCCTCATCGACCGCTCCCGTCCCCGTTGAACACCGGACGCCGCGCGCTCGGCGTCCACGACTCCTCGCTCCTGACTTCCAGTCAGCTTGACAGTCGCAGTCCGGGACCGTAGCGTTGAGCCAAGCACAGTTTCCGTGAAGGAGTCGCCATGAAAACTCCCGGGTCACGTCACCTCGGCGTCCTGGCTCTCCTGGCTCTCCTGCCTCTGGCCCTTCCGCTCCGCGCCCAGACGACGGGAGCCATCCGCGGAGAAGTGGAGACCGGAGGCACGCCGCTCCCCGGTGTGACGGTCGAAGCCCGGAGTCCGAGCCTGCAGGGCTCGCGAAGCGCCGTGACGGACGGCGACGGCCGGTTCAATCTCACGCTTCTGCCGCCCGGCGCCTACACGGTGACGGCCACGCTCGACGGCTTCGCCCCGAAGGCCCAGACTCTGCAGATCGGTTTGAACCAGGCCGTCGTCATGCGCATCGAGCTGATCCAGGCCGCGACGGCCGAAGTGACCGTGACCGCGCAGGCCGCGACCGTCGAGACGGAATCGAACACGATCGGCCGAAACATGGACCAGGCGGCGTTCCAGGCGCTTCCCACGGGGCGAAACTACGCCTCCGTGGCTCAGCTCGCGAGCGGAGTCAACACCGACAACTCCGACGTGCGCCAGACCTCGATTACGGTGTACGGCTCGACGGGCCTCGAGAACGCCTACATGGTCGACGGCGCCAACACGACGGGCGTCGAAATCGGCAGCCAGGGCAAGGTCCTGAACTTCGAGTTCATCCAGGAAGTGGAGCTGAAGGCCGGCGGCTACGAGGCCGAGTACACCGGCGCCCAGGGCGGCATCCTGAACGTCGTGACCAAGTCCGGCGGCAACGTCTTTCACGGGGAC
The DNA here is from genome assembly GCA_963782585.1 of uncultured Acidobacteriota bacterium. Lineage (GTDB taxonomy): Bacteria > Acidobacteriota > Thermoanaerobaculia > UBA5066 > Gp7-AA6 > DAHUXD01. The sequence continues at coordinate 82,333 of CAWAKL010000001.1, read as the reverse complement.
GTTTTCGGGTACTGGGATGACGACGCCTTTCAGGCGGAGAACAAACACCTCGACGAGATCACGGCCGAGGGCATTCCCGCCGGCTTCACGCGGACGGACTACGGCGCCGATATCGGCGGTTTCGTCCTGAGGGATCGGCTCTGGTTCTTCGGCGCCTACGACCACCTCGACAACACGTTCCAGCGACAGATCACGCAGGGGACATCCGCGGGAACCATCACGGACCTCGACACGACGAGCAACCTCTACGCGGGCAAGCTGACGTTCCTGCTCAGCCCTTCGCACACCTTCATCGGCACCGTCTTCGGCGATCCGACCGAAGACGTCGGGGCGGTCGCGCCGGTCCTCGGCCCGCCGACGACGTACAACGGAACGGTGACGGTCGGCGGCACGGACTTCGGGGCGCGATACCAGGGAACGCTCGGCTCGAATTTCCTGGTGACCGGTCAGTTCGCCTACCACCGCGAGAACGTCGACACGCTCCCCGGTCCCGGAGGCAATCAGATCCCCTATATCGACAACCGGACCGGAATCCAGACCGCCGAGGGCGGCTTTCTCGGGCCGGGCGGAGAGGGGCAGTTCGCCCTCAAGGACTTCACGCGCTACGACTACCTGGCCGACGCCACGTACTTTCTCGGATCGCACGAGTTGAAGGCGGGCTTCGGATTTCAGCGCATCGACGCCGACGTGCTCCGCGACACGAGCGGCGGCCAGATCGTGGAGATCCTCGATCCGCTCGAGGACGACCCGCTCGGGCGGACCGTCTATACGCACACGTTCTTCGCGGGCCTGACCGCCACCCCCGAAGACCCGACGATCGCGCCCGTCATCGCGACACCGCAGAACGACGTGTGGGCCGCCTTCATCCAGGACCGCTGGCAGATCCTGAGCAACCTGACGGTGAACGCCGGAGTGCGCTGGGAAAAGCAGCAGATCAAGGGCCTCGACAACATCACCTTCATCGACGTGGACCACTTCTCGCCGCGCGTCGGGTTCACCTGGGACTTCCTGAACAACGGGAGAAGCAAAGCGTACGGGTCCTACAGCCAGTTCGTGCCGCTGATCCCGATGGACATGAACGTCCGCTCCCTCAACGGGGAGCGCGACGGCTTCACGACCAACTTCGACCCCGTCGACCTGACCTGCGACTCCGAGTTCTTCGGCGAGGAAGACTGCGTCATTCGCGGAACCGCCGTGGACGACATCGACCCCAACCTCGATTCGCCCTACTCGGAGGAGATCCTGGCCGGCGTCGAGTGGCAGGTGACCAACACGTCGGTCGTCGGCCTTCGGGGCATCTACCGCGCCCTCGGGCGGGTTCTCGAAGACACGTACATTTCGGATCTCGACAACTACGCGTTCTTCAATCCGGGGGAGAGCGTGCTCGCGCCGGAGTTTGCGCCGGGCCGGCGCTATTTCCGCGGTATCGAGCTGTCCGGGCAGAAACGGCTTTCCGACTGCTGGATGATGTACGCGAGCTACATGTACTCCTCCCTCAAGGGCAACTTCGACGGCTCGTTCCGGGCCATCGGCGGCTTCTTCGCCCGCAACCCGTTCATCACCGACGACTTCGACTATCCCGAGTTCCAGGTCAACGCCTACGGCCGACTCACGCTGGACCGCCCGCACCAGGCCAAGGCGCAGGTGGCCTACATTTCCCCGTTTGGTCTGACGATGTCCGCATCCGGCTACTACCAGAGCGGTACGCCGCTGTCGCGCGTCGGATGGTGGGACGCGTACATCGGCCCGGAAATTTTCATCACGGATCGCGGCAGCGAGGGCCGCTCACCCGACAACTACGAGATCGATCTCCAGGCGGACTACGGGCTCCAGCTCGGTCCGGTCACTGTCCACGTTCTCGTGAGCCTGTTCAACGCGCTCAACCGGCAACAGATCCAGCAGGTGGACCAGGTGTGGGCGTTTCAGGAGGATGAGAACGACCTGCCCGAGCCGACGAACGAGAACTACGGCAACGGCAACCAGTGGCAGCAGCCGCGAACGCTCCGGCTGGGCTTGCGGGTGAGCTTTTAGGAAACTTCCCGCGCTGCGCTCCTCGGGATGACAGACTGTTGCCCATGGCGGATGCTCCCAGCGTCGAAATCCGAGGCCTGACGAAGCGCTTCGGCGACGTTTCCGCCGTCGACTCGGTCTCTCTGGACATCCGGAAAGGGGAGTTCTTCTCGCTCCTCGGCCCATCGGGCTGCGGAAAGACGACGCTCCTCCGCATGATCGGCGGCTTCGAGCTCCCGAGCGCCGGAAGCCTGCGGATCCACGGGAAGGACATGACGCGGACCCCGCCATACCTGCGGCCGGTCAACATGGTTTTCCAGCACTACGCGCTCTTCCCCCACCTCACCGTCGAAGACAACGTCGCGTTCGGCCTGCGCTACCGCAAGCTCGGCCGGCGCGGACCAGGTGCGCCGAGTCGCGGAGACGCTCGGACTGCTCCAGCTTTCGGGATTCGAGAAGCGGAAACCGCACGAGCTCTCCGGCGGCCAGCGGCAGCGCGTGGCGCTGGCCCGGGCGCTCGCCCTCGAGCCCGAGGTCCTTTTGCTCGACGAGCCGCTCGGGGCCCTCGACCAGAAGCTCCGCAAGGAGGTGCAGGTCCAGTTGAAGCACCTGCAGCGGAGACTCGGCATCACGTTCATCTTCGTGACGCACGACCAGGAGGAAGCGCTGACGATGAGCGACCGGATCGCCGTCATGAACCGCGGCCGCGTCGAGCAGGCCGACGACGCCGCGACGGTCTTCGAGCGCCCGGCCACGGAGTTCGTCGCGAACTTCATGGGGGCGTCCAACTTTTTCGCCGCCCGGGTGCGCGAGGCCGGCGAGGGTGTCATCACGCTCGATCTGGCGGGCGGAGGGGAGGCGCGCATTCCGGTCAACGGGACGCGGTATCGCCCGTCGGAGGAAGTCCGGTTCGTCGTCCGCCCGGAGAAGCTGGACCTGCGCCCGCGCGATCTCTCCCGTCACGGCGTGCCGTCGGTGGCCGTCACCGTGGAGGAGAGGGTCTATCAGGGCATCTCGACTGTGTGGATCGTGCGCGACGCGGCGGACGAGCGGTTCGTCGTCTACGAACAGAACGAGAAGCCGTTCGAGGAGTCCTCGCGGTTCGCCGTCGGCAGCCACCTGTTCGTCTGCTGGAACCCGAAGCACGCCGTAATGATCCGAAAGGAAGGCGCGCCGGCGTGAGCGACGACAGGCCGCCGGGGCGGGCGGCCTACGGGCTCGTCCTGCCCACGTGGATCGTCCTCGGGGTCTACTTCGTTCTCCCGCTCGCGGTTCTCTTTCTCATCAGCTTCGGCCAGCGCGCGACCTACGGCGGGCTCAAGCCCATCGAAGACCTCGGAACCTATCTGACGTCCGGGAAGTTTCTCGCCCAGTACGCCCGCTCCTTCCATGGCATCTACCTCCAGATCTTCTGGCGGTCGATCTGGATGGCCGTCGTGACGACCGGCCTCTGCCTCGTCATCAGCTACCCGATCGCGTACTACATCGCGGTGGTCGCGCCGGCGAAGAGGCGGAACCTGCTGCTCGGCCTGGTCGTCGTTCCGTTCTGGACGAGCTTCCTGATCCGCACCTACGCCTGGATGTTCATCCTCCGGACCGAGGGCCTCGCGAACAAGCTCCTCATGGCCTCGGGCCTGACCTCGGCGCCGCTCGAGCTCCTCTACAACGACTTCGCGGTCCTCCTGGGTCTGGTCTACGGCGAGCTTCCGTTCATGATCCTTCCGCTCTACGCCTCGCTCGAGAAGCTCGACCTCTCCCTTCTCGAGGCGTCGGAGGACCTCGGGGCGCCCCGCCATTCGACGTTCTGGCGCGTCACCGTTCCCATGACGATGCCGGGGATCGTCGCGGGCGTCATCCTGGTGTTCGTTCCGAGCCTCGGCCAGTTCATCGTGTCGGACCTCCTCGGAGGCGCCAAGACGATCCTGGCGGGCAATCTCATCCAGAACCAGTTCGCCGTGGCGCGCAACAAGCCCTTCGGGTCGGCGATCGCCTTCGAGCTCACGGCCGCGGTCCTGCTGCTCCTCTTTCTCTACGCGCTGTACACGAAGCGCAAGGGCCAGGACGTGCTCCTGTGAAGCGCGGCTGGGTGCTCCGGGCGCACGCGTGGCTCGTGTATCTCTTTCTCTACGCGCCGATCGCGATCCTCGTCCTCTTCTCCTTCAACAAGACCAGCCAGACGGCGGTCTGGCAGGGGTTCACGCTCGACTGGTACCGCAGCCTCCTGCACGACGAGCTGATCCTCGTCTCGGTCCGAAACAGCCTCGTCGTGGGGCTCCTCACGACCGTCGTGGCGACCGTCGTCGGCACGCTCGCGGCCCTCGCGCTCGGCCGTTTCGAGTTCCGCGGGAAGGCGCTCACGAAGAACCTCCTGTATCTGCCGATCATCATTCCGGAGATCGTGACTGGGGCGGCGCTCGTGACGTTCTTCGGCGTGACGCGGCTCCGTCTCTCGCTTCTGACCGTCGTGATCGCGCACGTCGTGTTCAGCATTTCGTACGTCACGATCGTGGTGCGGGCGCGTCTGTCCGGCTTCGACCGCTCGCTCGAGGAGGCCGCCCTCGACCTCGGGGCGCGTCCGCTCTCGACGTTCTTCCGGGTGACGCTTCCGCTGATCCTGCCGGGCATCGTGTCCGGCGCGCTCCTGGTCTTCACGGTCTCGATCGACGACTACGTCATCACCTCGTTCGTGGCGGGAGTCGGATCGACGACGCTGCCCCTCCAGATCTACTCGATGCTCAAGGTGGGCGTCACGCCCGAGGTCAATGCCGTCTCGACGCTGCTTCTCGCCGTGACGGTCGTTCTGATCCTCGCGGCGCAGCGGCTCCAGCAGCCTCCGCCGGAGAGGTCCGAGGGCTGACGTGACGGGGCGCATCGCGGCGGCCCTCTCCCTCGCGTTCGCCCTGGCGATTCCGGGTTGCGCGCCGAGTGGCGACGAGCCTCCGTACCCGGGCCCGGGCGAGAAGAAGCTGAACCTCTATATCTGGTCGGAGTACCTGCCCCAGGAGGTCATCGACGAGTTCACGCGGCGAACCGGTATCGAGATCCGCTACGACCTCTACGACTCGAACGAGCCCGTTCTGGCGAAGCTCCAGTCGGGTGTCGCCGACTACGACCTCGTGGTGCCCTCGGACTACATGGTGCGGATCCTTTCCCAGCTGAAGCTCCTGCGGCCGATCGAGAAGTCCCGGCTGTCGAACCTCGGGAACCTGGACCCGCGCTTTCTCGACCAGGAGTTCGATCCCGGCAACGTGTACTCGCTGCCCTACGTCTGGGGAACGACGGGCTACGGCTACGCGAAGGCCCGGGTCGCCGGCTCGCCCGACAGCTGGGCGCCCCTCTTCGATTCGGCCAATGCCGGCCAGATCCTGATGCTCGACGACATGCGGGAGTGTTTCGCGGCGGCCCTCAAGTACCTCGGCCACTCCCTCAACAGCACGGAGCCCGCCGTGCTGCGGCAGGCCGCCGACCTTCTGAAGAAGCAGAAACCCTGGGTGAAGACCTACAACAGCGGAGACTACGAGAACATCCTGGCGGCCGGGGACGTGATCTACAGCCACGGCTACAACGGCCAGCTGGCCCGGCTCGCGATGCGCGAACCGGAGCGGTTCGCCTACGTGCTCCCGAAGGAAGGGGCGACGCTCTGGATGGACAGCGTCTGCATTCCGGCGCGGGCCCGCAACGTCGAGTCCATCTACGCCTTCCTGGACTACGTCCAGGAACCCGAGGTCAACGCGCAGATCGTCAACGGCATCAGCTACGCGAGCGCCAACGTCCCGGCCCGCAAGTTCATCCGGCGGGAGATCCTCGACGACCCGGGCATCTACCCGCCGCCCGAGGCCCTGACCCGCTGCGAGTTCGTCCGGGACATCGGCGAGGCGACGGAGGTCATGGACGAGTACTGGACGGAGATCAAGGCTCAGTGAGAGAGTGGGCGCCGCAAAAGGAGCAGCGATGAAGAGCTACAAGAACTTCGTCAACGGCAAGCTCGTCGGGTCGGTCGACGGAAAAAGCGAGCCGATCATCAGCCCGGTCGACGAGAGCAAGCTCGGCATGGTCCCCACCGGGAGCGCGAAGGACGTCGATCGCGCCGTCGGCGCAGCGGCGGCCGCCTTCGAGAAGTGGCAGGACACGACGCCCGGCGAGCGAAGCCTGATGCTCTTGAAGCTCGCCGACGTCATCGAGAAGAACGGGGACGAGCTCGCCGCGCTCGAGGCCGAAAACGTCGGGAAGCCCATCGGCCTGGCGAAGAGCGAGGTCCCCTTCATGGTCGACAACCTCCGGTTCTTCGCCGGGGCCTGCCGCTGCCTCGAAGGGAAAGCGGCGGGGGAGTACCTCGCGGGCTACACGAGCATGGTCCGCCGGGAGCCAGTGGGCGTCGTCGGCTCGATCGCGCCCTGGAACTATCCGCTCATGATGGCGGTCTGGAAAGTCGGGCCGGCCCTCGCCGCCGGCAACACCGTGATCCTGAAGCCGTCGGAACAGACTCCTCTCACGTCCCTTCGCCTGGCCGAGCTCGCGGCCGACATCTTCCCGCCGGGTGTCTTCAACGTCATCACGGGCCACGGCGAGCCCGTGGGCGCCGGCCTCGTCCGGCATCCCCGCGTCAACATGGTCTCTCTCACGGGCGACGTCGCCACCGGCAAAGAGGTGGCGAAGGCCGCGTCCTCCACCCTGAAGAAGGTCCACCTCGAGCTCGGCGGCAAAGCGCCCGTCCTCATCTTCGACGACGCCGACATGGACCTCGTCATTCCGGGCATCAAGGTGGCCGGATTCGCCAACAGCGGCCAGGACTGCACGGCGGCGACGCGCCTCTACGCGAGCGGACGCATCTACGACAAGCTCCTCTCCGCGCTGGTGCCGGCCGTCGAGTCGCTCGTCGTCGGCGACATCGAGGACGAGAACACGAACATGGGCCCGGTGATCTCGGCCGAGCATCGCAAGCGGGTCTCGGGTTTCCTCGACCGCGCGAAGGCGACGAAGCACGTCAAGGTCCTGACGGGGGGCAAGGCCCGGAAGGGCAAGGGATTCTGGTTCGATCCGACCGTCGTGGCCGATGCGAAGCAGAACGACGAGATCGTCCAGAAGGAAGTCTTCGGCCCCGTCATCACCGTGACGCGGTTCAAGGACGACGACCAGGCCCTGGCCTGGGCGAACGACGTCGACTACGGCCTGTCGGCCTCCGTCTGGACGACGAACGTGAACCGCGCGCTCAACGCCGCGCGCCGGCTGCGTTTCGGCACCGTCTGGATCAACGACCACCTCCCGCTGGTCTCCGAGATGCCGCACGGTGGCTACAAGCAGTCGGGCTACGGCAAGGACATGTCGATGTACTCGATCGAGGACTACACGCAGGTCAAGCACGTCATGGCCCGGATCGCACAGACGGTGGGGGCGAGCTTTCTGCCGAGCTGACCTCGCCGCTGTAACGGGTAGTCCACTGCGGGCACTCGTTCTGAACGAGGGGGGCACCCATGATCGGACGGAGTGCAGGTGCGTCGCGCGTGGTGGGTTCGGCGTTCGCCGCCATTCTGGCCGTCGCCCCGGCCGTACGGGCCGGAGTCAACACCTGGACGGGCGGACGGCCGGCTGGGGCCGTTCAGAACAGCCAGGTTCTGATGGCTACGGACCCGCGAGACCCATACGTCGTCTACGCCGTGTTCCAGCCGAGCATCTACAAGAGCCGCGACGGCGGCCGGACCTGGACACATCTGGCTTCCTTCGTCCACATTGACGCCCTGCTGGTCCATCCGGCGGCGCCGGATACGCTCTACGCGGCCGCGACGCACGGCCTGAGCGGGGAGTTCGCGGGGGTTCTGAAGAGCGAGGACGGCGGTGTGTCGTGGGTCAGCAAACCCTACACGCCAACCCTGACCTACTGGCGCACCGGCGCGCTCGCCGGCAGTCCCACCGATGCGAACACCGTTTATGCAGGAGGCGAGTCGAGTGTGTTCAAGTCGACGAACGGCGGAGACGCGTGGACCGAGACCGCCACCCTGTCCAGCGCGATCGCCAGTCTCGTCGTTTCCCCGCGAGATGAGCGACTCGTGTACGCCGGGTCGGAATCCTATTCCTTCTATTACTACTACCCGTTTGGCGCGTTCGCCCGAAGCTCGGACAGCGGGGAGACGTTCGAGGAAACCATGAGCGAGGTGGGTGTCGGGGCCATCGCCGTGGATCCCGACGTCGACTCGAGGGTCTTTGTCGGGCTGACGGGGGACTCCGGCGAGCGATGAAACGGGAGTTCGGCGATCGGACGACGGTGGACTGACTTTTTCTCGCGCCAATGATGGCCTGCCGACCGGGGCGCGCGTCTCGAGCCTGATCCTCGATCCGGCGCATCCTTCGACCGTCTATGCCGGGACGGACTTGGGAGTGTTTCGGAGCCGCGACTCCGGAGTCCACTGGTCCGCGATCGGACAGATCCTTTCGGGGAACGCGGTCGAATCCCTCGCGATCTCCACCGACGGCCTACGGCTCCATGCGGGGACGCTGGTCAACGCTTTTCACCTCGACCTCGTGTCAGGCCCCGTCGACATTGCGGCAACTCCGGACGGCGGGGCCCGGGTATTGCGCTGGGACTCCGCGACGGATCGCCTGACGGTTCAGACGGTCGACGGATCGAACCACTGGACCGCGACGCCGTACTCCGAAGCCTCGGCGACGTGGACGGCCGTCGCGATTGCCTCGGACGCCGACGGCGTGGCGCGGGTGCTCTGGCAGAACGGAGACGGCCGCTCCTCGCTCGAGACCGTCGGACTGTCGGGAGGAGGCTCGAGCGTCATACTCGGGGGATCGACGAGCGGGATCCCGGCGGACGTGGCGGCCGGCCAGGACGGTTCGGTCCGGCTCTTGCGGATCAGCGCTGCGGGCGCGATGCACATCGAGACCGTCGGGTCCGACGGTGTCGTCCGGCTGGGGCCCCTCTACGGGCCGACTCCCGGCTGGACGGCGATCGCGATCGACGTCGCCCCGGACGGACGATCGTGGGTCTTGTGGCGATCAGCCGATGGGCGAGCCGCCCTCTCCGTCCACGTCGACGGAACCATCGTGACGACGCTGAAGTGGGGAGCGACGTCCGACTGGTCCGTCGAGGACGTCGGCATCGGCTCCGACGGACGCGCGCGCGTCCTCGCCACGACCGTCGGCGGATCCATGCAGGTCTGGACGGTCGCCGAGGACGGGACCCGAAGCGTCGGTACGACCCACGAAAGCCCGGGTCTCGTGCCCCGGAGAATCGCCGGCGGGGGCGGACGGCCTGACCCGCGTTCTCTGGGGCGGCGAGCACGGCGAGGGCCAGCTCTGGTTCCTCGATTCCGGAGGAAACCACGTCGCTGTCGCAGTGCCTGTTCCGCCTTAGGGCCTACGCCTCCCAGACCGTCTTGATGTTGACGAACTCGCGGATGCCGTGCTCGGCGAGCTCGCGTCCGTAGCCGGACTTCTTGACGCCGCCGAAGGGCAGCCGCGGATCGCTCTTGACCATGCCGTTGACGAAGACCGCGCCGGCTTCGAGCTCGCGGACGAGACGGTCGCGCTCGGAGGCGTCCTTCGTCCACGCGGACGCTCCCAGGCCGAAACGCGTGCGGTTCGCGACGGCGATGGCTTCGTCGAGGCTGTCGACGCGGAAAAGACTCGCCGCCGGTCCGAAGATCTCTTCGCGGTCGGCCGGGCTGTCCTTCGGGACGTCCGCGAGCACCGTCGGCGGATAGAAGTTTCCGGGTCCCTCCGGAATCTTCCCGCCGAGCAGCAGCCTCGCGCCGGCCGCCACGGTCTTCGTCACGAGCGCATCCACCTCGGACGCGGATGGAGGGAGTGGCGAGGGGGCCGATGTCGACGGAGGGATCGAGAGGATCGCCGCTCTTCAGGGCCGCCATCTTCTCGACGAATCGCTTCTCGAAGGCGTCGGCGACGTCGCGATGGACGATGAAGCGCTTGGCGGCGATGCAGGACTGGCCGTTGTTGATCGTGCGGGCCTTGACCGCAGTCGACGCGGCCGCCTCGAGATCGGCGCTCGGCATGACGATGAACGGGTCGCTCCCGCCGAGCTCGAGCACGCACTTCTTGATCTGGGCTCCGGCGGCCCGGCCGACGGAGACGCCGGCGCCTTCGCTTCCGGTCAGAGTCACCGCGGCGATGCGCGGGTCCTCGATCAGCCGCGCGACGCGGTCCGATCCGACGAGCAGCGCCTGGAAGGCGCCTTCCGGGAACCCGGCCCCGCGGAAGATCTCCTCGATCGCGAGCGCGCAGTCCGGCACGTTCGAGGCGTGCTTGAGAAGCCCGACGTTGCCGGCCATCAGGGCCGGGGCGGCGAAGCGGAAGACCTGCCAGAACGGAAAGTTCCAGGGCATCACGGCGAGGACGGGGCCGAGCGGGTCGTAGCGGACATAGCTGCGGCTCGCGTCGGTCGGCGCCGCCTCGTCGGCGAGGAAGCGCTCGGCGTTTTCGGCGTAGAAGCGGCAGACCCAGGCGCACTTCTCGGCTTCGGCGATGGCCGCGCCGATGGGCTTGCCCATCTCGATCGTCATGCGGCGGCCCCAGTCGGCCTTGCGGGATTCGAGAAGGTCGCCGGCTTTCGCCATCCGTTCGGAGCGATGCCTCCACGAGGTCCGGCGCCACCGCGGGAACTCGTCGGCGGCGAGCGCCACCCGCCGCTCGATTTCGGGCTCGGAATGCGGCTCGAAGGTCTGGACGACCTGTCCGGTCGCGGGGTTGACGGATGCGATGGCCATGTCAGCTCCAGTGCACGCGCATGTGCCGCCGCTCGAGCATCTCGAAGAAGAGCTCCGTCGGGACGGCGGTTTCGGGACAGAGGACTCCGGGCGTCGCGATCGTCCGGTTCGCGAGAAGCTGTCCGGCGATCGAAAGCGGCACGCCTGTGTCGAGCGACCCGGCGGCGACACCCCACTCGGGGTGGGGGAGGACGACCATTTCCCCCCGCCGCCGAACCTTTGAGCCGTTGCGCCGTCCTTCGAGATCGACGCGCAAAGCGTCGCAGTCCTGGGGGGCGCCCGGCGGGACGGTCTGCGCCGCGGCCAGTGCGAGGAGAACCTCCCGCGGCGAGGTTCCGGAGACCTTCTCGCGAGAGGCGAAGCCGAGCTTCACGAGGAACGCGACCTTCTCCGTGAACTCGGCTTCGAAGGCGACCTTGAAGCTCGCTTCGCCGAAGTCCCGGAAACGAGCGCGGGAACATCGCGACCTCGGAGTGGAGCGTGTAGAGCGCCTCGGCTCGGCCGACCGGAGGCGGGAAGTCGATGGCCTCGCGGCCACTCATCGGCTCCACAGGTTCGGCCCGGCCGCCGCGGAATACCATCGGCTCGAGCGAAAACTCGTCGAGCACCGTGTCGAGGGCGTAAGGGACGGGCAAGGGCCCCGAAGCGGACCGGTCGAGGCAGCCGACCCGGACGTGGATCGCGTCGACCGCGTCGAGACCGCGCGCGAGCTCGCCGGCCATGACGTTGGTGATCCCGGGCGTCGAGCCCATGCCGAGAAGCGCGGGGACGCCGGCCCTTGCGAAGTCGTCGTGCAGCGCGAACTGCTGGATCGAGCCGTGGTACAGCCCGCCGAGGTCGGAGTAGGGGACCCTGGCCGCCAGCGCCGCCCGCATGATCGGCACGTTGAGGTAGTACGTGACGCAGTTCAGGACCGCGTCGTGGCCCTCGAGGAGGCGCGCCGTCGCGGCTTCGTCACGAACGTCGACCGTCGCCGGGCGAACACGCGGATCCGGCTGCGCGATGGCCTTCCGGTCCGCCGCCGTGATCCGGACCTCGGGAACGAACTCCAGCAGGTCCCGGAGAACGACCTGGGCCATCGCGCCCGCGGCGCCGAGGACCGCGATCCGCATCAGGAATCTTCGTCCTTCTGGATGTCCGGCGTCGCCTCGTCGACCTCCTTGAGCGTCTCTTCGAAGGCGCTCAGGACCTCGCTGATGAGGCGGTCGGGGATGTTGAGGGCCGGCTCGATCCGGACGACCTTGGAGTTGGTCAGCGTGCCGGCCACGAGAACGCCGCGACTGAAGAGGCCGGAGACGACCTTGTACCCGATCTCGGTGTTGGCGAACTCGACGCCGAGGAGCAGGCCCTTGCCGCCTACGCGCTGGATCAGCCGGTCGAAGCGCATCTTCAGGCGGATGAGCTGGGCGAGGATGTAGTTGCCCTTGCGCGCGGCCTGACCGGGCAGATCCTCCGCGAGGGTCACGTTGATGGCGGCGATGCCGGCGGCGCAGGCGAGCGGGTTGCCGCCGAACGTGGAGGAGTGGATGAAGGGATTGTTCTCGAGCACGGCCCAGATCTTGGGTGTCGACATGAAGGCCGAGAGCGGCATCACGCCGCCTCCGATCGCCTTGCCGAGGCACATGATGTCGGGCACGACGCCCCAGTGGTCGACGCCGAAGAGCTTGCCCGTGCGGCCGAGGCCGGTCTGGACCTCGTCCGCGATGAGCAGCGTTCCGTATTCGTCGCAGGCCTTGCGGATGCGCGGCCAGAAGTCGTCGGGCGGCACGATCGCGCCGGCTTCGCCCTGGATGGGCTCCATGATGACCGCGGCGATGCCCTTGCCGGTCTGGTCCGCCTTGTAGAGCTCGTCCTCGACGGCCTCGGCGTCGCCGAACTCGACGAAGTGGATGCCGGGCAAAAGCGGCAGGAAGGGCTCGCGGTACTCCCACCGTCCGAGCAGCGAGAGCGACCCGCAGCTCTTGCCGTGGAACCCGCGCAGCGAGCTGATGAAGTTCGTCTTGCCGGTGAAGACCCGCGCGAGCTTGATCGCGCCTTCGACGGCGTCGGTGCCGTTGTTGATGAAGAAGGAGTACTGGAGGTCGCCCGGCGCGATCTCGCCGAGGAGCTCCGCGAGCGCCCCGCGCAGCGGATCCAGAAGCTCCTGGCTCGAGAGCGGCATGCGCTTGAGCTGGTCGACGACGGCCTTGACGACCTTGGGATGCCGGATGCCGGCGCTGTAGATGCCGTAGCCGCCGAGGCAATCGATGTAGGTGCGGCCCGAGAGGTCCTGGAACGTCGAGCCCTCGCCGGCCCATTCGAGGGCCGGGTCGTCGCGCAGCTCGATCACGGACTTGCGGTACTCGAGGTAACCGCGGTTGTAGTAGGAGTTGAAGTTCTCGACCGTGTCGGCCTGGACCCTGGCCTTCTGCTCCGGTGTGAGCTCCGGCGCCGCGATGATGTCGAGCCAGCGCTGGGATTCCTGGATCAGCTCCCGCGTATTCATGTGCCACCCCGTTCCTCTTCGAGACAAACCTTCGGTGAGCCGCTGGGGGTGGAGCGGCTAAGAGTCCCCGACGCAGAAGAGATGCCTACGCAGCTGATCTGTCGGGGCGGGGCCGCGCCCCGCCCTCGACCTGCCGCCGTGGCCACTCGCCGCTATTTCTCGGTCACGCATCAGCGAGCGCTTTCTCGAGAACATCCAGACCTTCCGTCAGCTCGGCGTCGGTGACGACGAGCGGCATGAGCGTGCGGATGACGTTTCCGTAGGTCCCGGCGCCGACGAGGAGAAGCCCCGTCTCGTACGCCTTCTTGATGACCCGGTCCGTGCGGTCCTTGTCGGGCTCCTTCGTCGAGCGGTCCTGGACGAGCTCGAGGGCGCGCATCGCGCCGAGCCCGCGCGCGTCGCCGACGAACGGGAAGCGCTCGACGAAGCACTCGAAGCGCCGGCCGACCTCGTCTCCGATGCGGGCCGCCCGCTCGGGCAGCCGCTCGCGCTCGATGTGCTCGACGGCCGCGAGCGCCGCGGCGCAGGAGACCGGGTTGCCGGCGTAGGTGCCGCCGAGCCCGCCGACGTGCGCGGCGTCCATGAGCTCGGCCCGTCCCGTGATCGCCGAGAGCGGCAGTCCGCCGGCCAGGGACTTGGCCATCGTGATCACGTCCGGCTCGAGGTCGTAGTGCTCGCAGGCGAACATGCGGCCGGTCCGTCCGAATCCGGTCTGGACCTCGTCGACCACGAGGAGGATGCCGTGCTCGCGGCAGAACCTGGCGAGCGAATCCACCCACTCGCGCGGCGCCACGATGAAGCCGCCCTCGCCGGCCACGAGCTCGACCACGACGCAGGCGACCTTCTCGGCGGCGACCTGCGTCTTGAAGAAATCCTCGAGCTCCCGCGCGGCGTCGGCCGGTCCCCTGTAGTGGCCGCGATAGGCGTAGGGATAGGGCAGGCGGTAGACCTCCGGGGCGAAGGGGCCGAAGCCGAACTTGTACGGCCGGACTTTGGACGTCATGCTCATCGTCAGAAGCGTCCGGCCGTGAAAGGCGTGCTCGAAGACGACCACGGCCTCCCGTCCCGTCGCGTAACGGGCGATCTTGACCGCGTTTTCGAGGGCCTCGGCGCCGCTGTTGGCGAGCATCGTCTTCTTCGCGAAGCCGCCGGGGGTCGATGCGGTTGAGCCTCTCGGCGAGAGCGACGTAGCCTTCGTAGGGAGCGACCGAGAAGCAGGTGTGCGTCATCCGCTCGAGCTGCTCCGCGGCGGCCCGGACGACCTCGGGGTTGGTGTGCCCCGCGTTGAGTGTTCCGATGCCGCCCGCGAAGTCGAGAAAGACGTTCCCGTCGACGTCCGTCAGGGTCGCGCCCCGGGCGCTGCGGGCGTAAACGGGAGTGGAGTGGCCGATGCCTCGGGGGACCGCAGCATCCCGCCGGGCGGCGAGCGCCCTGGAGAGAGGCCCGGGGACGGCGGTCTTCAGGCGGATCGAGGCAGACATGCGAAGTACCTGGCTGGCCAGCGAAGGCGCGGCGAGCCTATCACGCAGACCGGCCTCGGAAGCTCCCCGCCGGAGAGGCGAGAGACTCAGAAGTTGTTTCCCTGGAATGTCTTGCACTGATACGATCCGGAGAGCGAATGACCGACGGACACTCCGCGGCCGCGCCCGTCGCGGCTGCCCCCCACGGGCTCAAGCGGGTCCTCGGCCGCGCCGACCTCGTCCTCTTCACCGTCTGCGCCATTCTGACGATCGACACCCTGGCCTCCTCGGCCGCCATGGGCGTCGCCTGGTTCTCCTGGTGGGCCATCACAATGACGGTCTTCTTCATCCCCTACGGCTTGATCACTGCCGAGCTGGGCTCCGCGTGGCCGGGGGAGGGCGGCGTTTACATCTGGGTCCGGGAGGCGTTCGGGCCTCGGTGGGGCTCGCTGGCGGCCTGGTTGTACTGGATCAACAACGCCACCTGGGCACCGTCGGTCTACCTGATTTTCGCCGGAACCTTCGGGCAGATGTTCCTGAGCACCCATTCGCCGTGGCAGGAAGCCGGCATTGCGATCGTCCTGACGTGGCTGACCGTCCTGATCGGCATCGTTCGACTCGAGGTCTCGAAGTGGGTGCCCAACGTCGGCGCGGTGGTCAAGGCCCTCATCTTCCTGGCCCTCGGCGTGCTGGGACTTTCCGTGCTCTTCGGCGGGAAACCGCCGGCCAACGAATTCTCGCTGTCGAAGTTCGTGCCGCGGTGGAACGACACCCTCGCGTACCTGCCGGCTCTTCTCTACTCGACCTTCGGTTTCGAGCTGATGAGCTCGGCCGGGGAGGAGATGAAGCACCCGCAGCGGGATATCCCGAGGGTGATCCTCTGGTCGGGAGCGCTGATCGCGATCCTCTATTCGTTCGCCATCGGCGGGATCCTCTTCGCGGTTCCCATCGAGAAGCTCTCCATCGTGACGGGGACGTGGGACGCACTGGCCATTCTCGGGAGGGAGTGGGGCCGGGCCGGCGACACCGTCGTGTTCCTTCTCGGGATCGGGTTCCTCTACGCGTGCGTCGCCAACGTCGTGACGTGGAGCCTCGGCGCGAACCGCGTCGCCGCCGTCGCCGCGGAGGAGGGCATGCTTCCCGCAGCGCTCGGCCGGCTGCACCCGCGCTTCAAGACGCCGCATCTCGCGTTCGTCTGGATGGGCGTCGTTTCGACCGGACTGCTCGTCGGAGGCGCGCTCCTGTCCGAGAGCCAGTCGAACATCTTCTGGATGACGTTCCGGGTGACCGCGCTCTGCCTCCTTCTGTGCTACCTGCTGGTCTTCCCGGCATTCCTCGTTCTGCGCAAGCGCCGACCGGCGCAACCGAGGCCGTATCGACTGCCGGGAGGACACGCGGCCGCCTCGATGGCCGCGTGGGTCTGCACGCTCTTCATGGCCGCCGGCTGCGTCCTCTTCTTCGTGCCGTCGCCGACCAGCGAGGAACCGGTGAAAGAGGCGCTGACCCTGGGATTTCTGACCCTCGTCACGATCATCGTCGGCGTTCTGCTCATTCCCCGAAAGAGACAGGGCTGAGGCCCGCTGGGTTAGGATGCCCCACCGGGCGCGCAAGCCGCCTGGACACCCGACGCAGGAGAAGACTCGATGACCCAGAACCTCACCGGCGCGCGCGCGGAATCCGCGTACGTCCTCGATCTGATCGGGAAGAAGAGCCTCTCGCCTCCCGAGCAGAAAAAGGTCATCGATGACTCCGTCCGGTACTGGACCGACTACGTGAACCCCGGCTTTCTCGAGTACCGGAAGTCCGTCTCGACCGACTACACGGCGGTCGAATGGGAGGACCACGGGGCCGTCTTCCGGGACGTCCAGGGCAAGGAGTTCATCGACATCCTCGGCGGCTTCGGGATCTACGTCACGGGCCACCGCCACCCGAAGGTGCTGAAGGCCGTCCAGGAGCAACTCGAGCGTCAGGCGATCCACTCGCAGGAGCTGATCGATCCGCTGCGGACGTATCTCGCGCACATCCTCTCCATGATCACGCCCGGAGACCTGCAGTACTCCTTCTTCACGAACTCCGGGACCGAGTCGGTCGAGGCGTGCCTGAAGATGTCGATGCTGACGACGGGCCGGCACCACTTCGTCGGGACGATCGGGGCGTTTCACGGCAAGTCGCTGGGCTCGCTCGCCGGGACCTCGAAGGCCATGTTCCGCGAGCCGTTCCTGCCCCTGAAGCGCTGGACGCACGTTCCGTTCGGCGACGTCGACGCCCTGCGGATGATCGTCGCCTCCGGCGACTTCTCGGGCGATCGGGTGGCCGCCGTCGTGATCGAGCCGATCCAGGGCGAGGGCGGGATCAACGTCGCGCCGCCCGGCTACCTCGGCGCGGCGCGCGAGATCTGCGACAAGTACGGCGCCCTGCTCGTCTTCGACGAGGTCCAGAGCGGGATGGGCCGGAGCGGCAAGATGTTCTGCTGCGAGCACGACGGGGTGACGCCGGACCTGATGGCCCTCGGAAAGGGCTTCGGGGGCGGTGTGATGCCGATCGGCGCCTGCGTCGGGACACCGAAGACCTGGGAGCGATACATCGACAACCCCTTCCTCCACACGACGACGTTCGGCGGAAACCCGGTCTGCTGCGCCGCGGCGATCGCGACCATCAACGTGCTTCTCGAAGAGGACCTGCCGAAGCAGGCCGGCGAGAAGGGGGAGTACCTGCTTCCGAAGCTGAACGCGCTCGCGCAGAAGTTCCCGAAGGTGATGGCCGGGGCGCGCGGGCGCGGCCTGATGCTCGGGATGGAGTTCCAGAGCCACGAGCTCGGCTACGCGGTCGCCAAAGCCCTCTTCGGCCGCGGCATCCTGATCTCGGGGACCTACATCAATGCCCAGGTGCTGCGGGTCGAGCCGCCGCTGACGATCTCGTACCCGGAGCTCGACCGGTTCCTCGCCGCGCTCGAGGGTTCACTCGGCGACGTGCAGAAGGAGCACCGCCCCTAGACCGTTCGATGAGCTCTTTCCCGCCCATCGAGCAGGCCTGTTTCTGGATGGCGCGACGGCGCGCCCGCCACCCGCCGGAACCTCTCCAGGGAAGCGAGGAGGCCGACGTCGCGATCGTCGGCGGCGGGTACACGGGGCTCTGGACCGCGCTCTTTCTGAAGGAGCTCGAGCCCCGACGCAAGGTCACGATCCTCGAGCAGGAGCTCGTCGGCTACGGCGGCAGCGGCCGAAACGCGGGGATCGTCGGCGAGACGATCGATCACTCGCACGAGCTCGCGATCGAGCACTTCGGGCTGGACGAGGCGAGGCGGCTGGCTCGCCTGGGGCGGGAAAACCTCGACGCGATGGAGACGTTCCTCCGGGAGCGCGGCATCGACGCCGGGTTCGAGCGCACGGGCCAGCTGATCGTGGCGCTGCAGCCGGAGCACCTCGAGGCTCTGGAGCGGGGCCGGGAGGCCGCCGAGAACGTCGGTGCGCACGGCTGGCGGCTTCTGTCGCGCGAAGAGACGAGAAACGAGCTCGCGAGCCCGCTGTACGAGGGTGCGCTCCTCGCGCCCCGCAACGGCGTCGTCGACCCCGTGCGGTTGACGGAGGGGCTGCGCGCCGTGGCTCTCCGCGCGGGCGTGCGCATTCACGAGAGGACGCGGGTTGTGAAACTCGCGTTTCGACGCGACCGCGTGGAGGTCGAGACGTCCGAGGGCAGCCTTCGGGCGCAGAAGCTCGTTCTGGCGACGAACGCCTACAGCCATCACCTCAGGCCGTCCCTGACACGGCGCTTTCTGCCGCTGTACGACTACATTCTGGTGAGCGACCCGCTGACGGCCGCGCAGCGCACGGCCATCGGCTGGAGGTCCCGGCGGGCCGTCCTCGACGTGCGCACGTTCTTCAACTACTACCGCCTGACCGACGACGGCCGGATCCTCTGGGGCACGAGCGAGGCGGCGTACTACCCCGGCAACCGCGTGGATGCCGCGCACGACCACTCGCCGAAGCACTACGCGGCGCTCGAGGAGAGCTTTCGGCGGCACTTCCCCCAGCTCGACGGACTCGCATTCCCGTACCGCTGGGGCGGCCCCATTGCCTCGACCACGCGCCTGACTCCCTTCTTCGGCGCGGCGAAGCACGGCCGCCTCCACTACGGGCTCGGCTACACCGGCCACGGGATCGGCTCGACGCGGATCGCCGGCCGGATCCTGGCGCACCGGGCGCTCGAGCTTCCGAGCGCCCTCCTGGAGCTCGCCATGGTGACGAAGAAGCCCATTCCGTTCCCACCGGAGCCTTTCCGCCGCGCCGCGGTCGCGCTCGTGACGGGAGCGCTCCGGAAAGTCGACAGGGGCCGACGGCCGGGAGCCGTGCTCCGGGCGCTCGAACGAGTCGGGATCAGTTTCTCGAGCTAGATCAGCGGACCGGAACCACGACGACCTCGACCGGTTCCTGGGCGGCGCCCGTGAGCACCGCGAAGCGCGTGTCGGTGACGAAGAGGAGCTGCCCGCGATCGACGATGCGCGCCGAGACCGCATAAGACCGCCGCGGCAGGATCTTCGCCGGGTCGTACTCGAGTGAGAAGGGGATGGGCACCTGGCCGGGAGTCGCGATGACCTGCTTCACGATCGTGACCGCGGGGACGTCCTGGATCGACACGTCGCGAAGCTCGACGTGCACCTCGGCCTGCGGCGTGAGGGCGATGCGTTCACGGTAGGTCACGGTACCGGTGAGAAAGGCGGTCCGGGGCGGAAGGAGCGGCGTCGGCAGGGGCGCGGGAGCCGGGATCGCCGTCGGAACGGGCACCGGTGTCGGAGCCGGCGTCGGCGCCTCGGGGCGTGCCGGCGGCGGAGGCGGCTTCGGGCTCGTGCAGGCCGCGAGCGCCAGAAGCGAAAGAACCGCCGCCGCCAGCCCGAATCTCATGCGGGACGCTTCGCGAGGAGGTCGCGGATCTCCTTGAGATACAACTCGCTTGGCGTGGCAGGAGGCGGCGGGGGGGCGAGCTGCTTCGCGAATCGGCTGAACGGAAGGACGATCAGGAAATAGAGGCCCGCGGCCTTGATCAGAAAGGCGATCAGGGCGTTCAGGAAGTTGCCGATGTTGATCGGTCCGACCTTCCAGGCGGAAAAGTCGGGAGTTCCCCCGGCCAGCCCGATGATCGGCATGATGAGGTCCTTGACGAGCGAGTCGACGATGGCGCCAAACGCGACACCGATGATGACGCCGACCGCCAGGTCGAGCACGTTGCCGCGAGCGATGAAGTCTTCGGAATCCCTTGAGCATCTCCACGTCCTCCTCCTATTGCGAAACTTCCACTGGTGCGGCCGTGACCGCGCGACTTCTCAGGGCTTCTTGGGCGGCGGCGGCTTGGGCGCCTGGCGCGGCGCGGGCTTCGACTTCGGAGCCGGCGCCGGCGGCGGTTTCATCCTCGTGTCTCCGGCGCTGCGGGCGCGCTGGTCTCTTGAGAGCTGGTTGAGCGTTCCGGGATCGACCGACGACGGGCGGCTCGGCGCGGGGCGCGTCGAGGGCTGCGACGGCTGGGACGGACGCGCGGGCTGCGCGGGTCTCGTCTCCGGGCGCGAAGGCTGCACCGGCTTCCAGGTTCCCCGGTCGTTGGTTTCCCAGTTTCCCGGTTTTCCCGGCTGCGGCCGGTACACGTTGCCGTCGGGGCCGGCGTAGACGTTGTCCGGCCGCGTGACCGGCCGTGTCGATGGCCGCGTCGCCGGGCGCGTCCCCGGCTGTGCGGGCTGCGTCGAGGGCTGGCCGGGCCTCGGAGCGGGTTGCACCGGCCGGGTGGAAGGCTGGCCCGGACGGGACGGAGCGACGGGCCGGACGGCCGGCCGCGCCACGGGCCGCACGGAGGGGCGAACGCCGGGACGAGGCGCTCCGGGCCGGTTGTAGACGTTCACGTTGTTCCAGTTCGAGTAGGGCCGACCACCCGGCCGATAGGGAACCGGGCGCGGTCCGTATCCCGGTCGGTAGACCGGCGGGCGATACCGATAGCCGTAGTACGGCCCCCACCACGGGTTGTAGAACGGCCGGTAACCGCCCCATCCGAAGCTCCAGCCCCAGCCCGCATATGGGTTCCAGTAGAAACCGGCGCCGAAGCCCCAGGTCCACGGAGCCCCGTACCAGTAGTTGCCGATCCAGGGACGATAGTAGAAGCCCGTTCCATAGACGACCGTTCCCCAGGGCGAATAGCAGGTCCCGAGGTAGCCCGGCGTGTAGCCGACATAGACGACGGTGGGCGTGTACCGGTAGACCCGGACGTACGTCACGTAGTGGATCGGCGATGCCGTGGGGATCGTGTAGATGACGGGAGGAACGGTCGTCGCGACGGCCCACGGGCCCATCGCGGTCGCGCTCGTGAACCAGACGCCGCTCTGGACCGCGTAGTACGTCGTCGGGTCCACGCGAACGACCGGGGTCGGCGAGTTGACCGCGTACTGCAGAGAGGTGTCCGGCACGGCGTCGAAGCGGGGCTCGCCGTCGTACTGCGATTCGTAGGTGGCTTCCGAGCGGTTGACCTCGGCCGTCTGCGGGATGCTGTTCGCGATCACGGCCTCCTGGGAAGCGGGCGTGCCCGGTACCGTCGCGAGGACGTTCGACTTGGGGTCGCTCGCCGGGATCTGCGCGAAGTCCTTCGGCAGATCGTCGCCTTCGACGAACTGCCACGGGCCCTCGAGGGATTTCGCCCGGAACCAGCGTCCCGTCAGCGGCACGTAGTAGCTCTGGCCCGCGAGGTCGAACAGGATGTCGCCGGACGTGTTCGTGACGTAGAGGAGCTGCGTGCTCGTGACCGGCTTCATCTGCGGCTTGCCCTGCGTCACGATGAGCTCGGCCGGGACGGTGCTGACGATGACCTCGGGCGCCCGGCCTTCCTTCAGCACTCCGGCGACGTCGTCATCCGGCTCCTCCATCAGATCCACCTGGGATTTGTCGTCCTTCGCGATCGCGTCGCGGATGCTCTGCAGCGGCGCCGGGGCCGACGCGACGAGCTGCCACGGGCCCGGTGGCGCTTCGGCCCGTCAGCCAGCGGTCGGCGATCGGCATGGAGAAGGTGCCTCCCATCTGGAGGATCAGGGTCTTCGTGTTGATCACGCGCTCGACACCCTGGACGCCCTCCACCGGGCGCATCACCGGGTCGCCGTCGATGAGCACCAGGATGGCCGGCGAGGATCGGTAGTAGATCGTCGGCGGGTCGTTCTTGAGCGGGACCGCGCTTCCTTTCTTGCCGGCCTGCGTGACGGCGAGGTTGGCCTCGACGCGATCGAGGGAGATCGTGCGGGTGGGCTCGGTGTTTTCGCGGAAGACCTCGAGGTACTGCTCCGTTCGCTCGCCGGCGGTGGGGAAGTTGGCCCGGGCGATCTGGATGTTGCTGAGCTCGACGAGGCGGTTCTCCTTGTCGATGAACGTGTCCGCCGTGATCCAGATGACGCCGTAGGTCTTCTGGGTCTTGTCATCCACCGTGGTCTCGACCTCGACCGCGGCGCGCGCCTCGAGCCGGGCGTCGTCGAAGACGTCGACCTGCGGCTGGTAGATCGAGAAGGTGGTGTCGCCCTCTTCGATGACGCGCGGCCACCGCATTCCCTCCTCGGGGGAGGCCGTGTCGCCCGCGGCCGCCGGGTCCTGCGCCAGAAGTGCTCCGATGCCGGCGGCGAGGGCGACGAGGCCGAGCGACAGCAGGACGCGTCGGGGTGCGAAGTGCATGGAACCTCCGTCGTCGCGTTGTTTATCACGGACGGAGCGCGCGGCGGCGCCGATCGCCTAGAATGCGCGGCCGGAGGTACCGTCGATGCGACGAGCGCTCATCGTCCTGGCCGCCGCGGCCGCACTCGTCGCGGCGTCGCCGCCGGAGAAGGCGGCCGAGAAACCTCTCTCGCGAATCGCATTCGGCTCCTGCCTGGGCCAGGATCTGCCCCAGCCGATCTGGAATCGCGTCCTCGCCGTCAAGCCCGACGTCTTCGTGTTCCTCGGCGACAACGTCTACTCGGATACCGACGACGAGAAGCGCCTCCGTGCGGCCTACGGAAAGCTGGCCGCGCAGCCGGGATTTCAGCAGCTCAGGAAGTCGACGCGGATCCTGGCGACCTGGGACGACCACGATTACGGCCCGAACGACTCCGGCGGGGACTTTCCGGCGAAGGCGATGTCGCAGCAGGTCTTCCTCGACTTTTTCGGCATCCCGAAGGATTCGCCGAGGCGGAGCCGCGACGGCGTCTACAGTTCCGAGACGTTCGGTCCGCCGGGAAGGCGCGTCCAGATCATCCTTCTCGACACGCGTTACAACCGCAGCCCGCTGGTGTTCGTCCCGGACCCGGAGGATCCCACCGATGGTGGCCGATATGCTCCGAACACGGATGCGAACGCCACGCTGCTCGGCGCCGCGCAGTGGGCCTGGCTGGAGGAGCAACTCCAGGAGCCGGCGCAGATTCGGATCATCGGCTCGAGCATCCAGGTGGTCAACGAGACGGCGGGCGGCGAGAAGTGGGCCAACTTTCCGGCGGAACGGAAGAAGCTCTTCGAGCTGCTCTGGGCGAACCGCAACACCGGCGTCATTTTCATTTCCGGGGACCGGCACTACGCCGAGCTCGAGATGATGGACGGCGAGATCGGGTATCCGGTCTACGACCTGACCTCGAGCTCGCTGAACTGGGCGGAGCCGCGCTGGCGGCGGATCGCGCCGAGCAAGCACCGGATCGGCCTCGCCGAGCGCGGCGACAACTTCGGCCTGGTCGAGATCGACTGGGATCGGACCGATCCCCTCGTCCGCCTCAAGGTCATCGACGTCGAGGGAGACCTCGTGCTGCACCGCAAGATCGATCTCTCGACGCTGCGCGAAGGCAACCTCGAATGGTGGCTGGGCGAAAAGTAGGCCTCGCCGCCGCCGCTCTCCTGCTCGCGGGCGGGTCAGCCGCGGAAGAAGCCCATCGGCCGGAAGTCGCTCTGGTCCTGTTTCACGGCTGCCATGCCGGCGCGTCGACCCGCGACTGGCTGCCGCTGCAGAAAGCGCTGCCGCCCGGTTTCGGGCGGGTGATTGCCGTGGACCTTCCGGGTCACGGCGAGGCCGGAGGGAAGCCGATCGAAGCCGACGGCGACAACGCCGCGTGGATGGCGGCCTGGCGCGAGCACGGAACAGCGGTCGTCGACCGCGCTTTCGCGCGCGCTCGGGCCGAGGCGCCCGGCGCGTTCGTTGTATCCGGCGGCGCCGGCTGCGGCGGATTCTTCGCCCTCATCGGGGCCGAGCGCCACGACGTGGAGGCGGTCGTCACGCTCTCGGGCCTCTCGGATGCGGCGCAGCGCGCCCGCTTGTCTTCGCGGAAGATTCCTGTGCTCGGCATGGCCTCGAAGGAGGATCGCGACGTTCCGGCGCGGGTGGAGGCCATCGTTGATGCGGGAGGGACCGGCAGCCTGCTGAAGATCTTCCCTGGCCGCGCTCACGGAATCGCGATCCTGGCCGAGGAAGCGGCGGCCCCCGGGGAAATCGTCCGCTGGATTACGGAACGGGCCGCCCGCGCTCCGTCTCCTGCGCCCTGAGGCTCAGCGGGCTTCGGGAGTCGGGGCCGACGCGCCCATGGCCTTGCGGAAGAGCTCCCGCTGCTCAGGCGTCATCCGATCCGCGCGCGGCCCCAGCCGCTGACTCCACGCGCCGCCGAGATAGCGCGTCCCGCGCCAGCTTCCGAAGAGGATCCACGCGAGGGCCATCAGCCCGACCGCCTGCCAGAACGTGAGAGCGGGCAGTCCGAAGATCTGGGGCATCAGATGATTCCAGAGCTGGAGGACAGCCTGGCCGAACCCCGCGATGACGATCAGAAGGACGATCAGGATCTGGAGGAGCCTGGCAAACCAGTTCGTGTGCATGTCGCTCATCCTTTCTCGTAGTCGGCGTAAATCGCCGCGAGCCGGCGGCGTAGATGCAGGACCGCGTAGCGCTTGCGGGAGAGAAGCGTGTTGACGGAGACGCCTGTCTCGGCGGCGAGCTCCTGGAAGCTCCGGCCCTCCGCCTCGTGGGCGAGAAAGACGAACCGCTGCTCCGGCGGAAGCTCGTCCAGGGCATCGGCCAGCGCGTCGAGGAGGACCGATCGCGCGTAGACCGCCTCCGGTCCCGCGTCGGGCGAGGGGAGCAGGTCCTCGAGTGCGGGGGAGTCGTCCCCGGCGGCGGCCTCCGGTCGTTTCCTCCGGAAGAGGTCGGTGACGCGGTTGCGGGCCACCCGAAAGAGCCAGGCGCCGACGTTCTCGATCCGCCGGGCCGCCCGGTCGGCGAGGACCAGCTCGTAAAAGACGTCCTGCAGGATGTCCTCGACGTCCCGCCGGTCGGGAACGCGGGCCCGCAGGAAGCTCCGGAGCCGCGCGGATTCGCTTTCGATGACTTCGGTGAGGCCCCGTTCGGGCGGCGGTGTCATGCGTTCCATGGAGAGGGTGTCCGTGCTCACGCAAGGGTAGACGCGCGAGGGCCCCGGATATTGTGGCCGAAGAGAAGTCACCGGCAACCGCAATAAGATTCGGCCGACGATGGAACGCGATTGGCGGGAGCGAAGCAGCACCTGGGGCTCCGAGGAGAGTCGCGACTTTCTGCAGGAGCGGATCCGCAGGTTTTCGGGCCTGGTCCTTCTGATCACGTCGGTCTTCTTCGTCGCGGGTTGGGTCATCGCGTACTTCTGGGCTCCCGAGCAGCTCGTGCGAGGGCTGCCCGTAACGGCGGTGCACATCTTCAACCTGGGGTGCATCGCCGTCTATCTCGTCATGTGGCTGGCGACTCGGGGAAGGCCGCTGCCGGGCGTCGTGCTCCACATGGTGGACGGCGTCGGCACCGTCCTGGCCTGCATTCTGGAGACCGTGATGTGTTTCGGGCTTCCGATCGAGCTCCGCCCCGACCTCCTCGCCGTCATCGGGGTGATCGGACTTCTCCTCTACCGTGCGGCGATCGTCCCCAGCGAGCCGCGGCGCACGGCGTGGATCGGTGTGCTGTCCGCCCTTCTGCTTCCGATCGCCACGTACGTGACCTACGCGCGCGCGAGCTCGACGACCCTGCCTCACCCGGCCGGGTACGCTGCATACGCCGCGCTCTTCGGTGCCCTCGCCGTCCTCCTCTCGACGAAAACCTCGAGCGTCATCTACGGCCTCCGCCAGACGGTGCGCGAGGCGCGGCGGCTCGGACCGTACACGCTCGTCGAGAAGATCGGGGAAGGGGGGATGGGAGCGGTCTATCGCGCGAGCCATGCCCTGCTTCGCCGGCCGACGGCCATCAAGATCCTGCCGCCGCAGCGGGCGGGCGAGATGGATCTCGCGCGCTTCGAGCGCGAAGTGCAGATGACGTCGCAGCTGACCTCGCCGCACACCGTCTCGGTCTACGACTACGGCCGTACGCCGGACGGCCTCTTCTACTACGCCATGGAATACCTCGACGGCATCGACCTCGACGAGCTGGTGCGGCGCGACGGGCCCATGCCTGCCGGCCGCGTCGTCCACGTGCTGCGCCAGGTGTGCGAGGCGCTCGGCGAAGCGCATCGCGCGGGCCTGATCCACCGCGACGTGAAGCCCGCCAACATCCTGCTGTGCGAACGCGGCGGCCGGTTCGACGTCGCCAAGGTCGTCGACTTCGGTCTCGTGAAGAGCGTCACCGGCTCGGATGCCGGCGTGACGCTCGAGAACACCGCACCCGGAACGCCGCACTACATGGCTCCCGAGGCCCTGAGCTCGCCGGATCGGATCGACGCGCGAAGCGACGTGTACTCCCTCGGCGCGACGGCCTACTTTCTGTTGACGGGGCGTCCCGTATTCGAGGGAGCGCTGGGAGAGATCCTCGGCCGGCTGCTTCGAGAGATACCGCCGGCGCCATCGCTCCGCCTCGGGAAGCCCGTTCCGGCCAGCCTCGACGCCCTGATCCTCGCGGCGCTCGCGAAGAAGCCGGAGGACCGGCCCGAAAGCGCCGAGGCCTTCCAGTCGGCCCTCGCGGCGATGGCGAGCGGCGATGGGGCCGAGTGGACGGCGGCGGAGGCCGAAGGCTGGTGGCGGGCGCGGGGCGCGCAGGTCCGGGCGAGACGGTCGGGAGGCGGGCGTCCGCCCGAGGCCGGCGGGCCGCGGACACTCGATGTGGGCCGCCGCGCCGGCCCGGTCGCGTAGCCGCGCCCCCCGCGCACCTGTCCATCCGGCCAATTGCGAGGACGGTGGCCAGTCTCTACACTTATGTCCATCGGAGGACATCTCATGAGCGACTGCTGGCGGCGGAGCCGTCTCGCGGCGGCCTTTTTCGTGCTCGCCACGATCAGCCCCGAGCTCGTCTCGGCTTCCGAGACGCGGTCGGGGACGATCGAGATCCTGACGGCGGACGATTTCGCCGCCGGCCGGTCGGAGCGGCTGGTTCTGCTGGTGCCCGACCGCGGCCGGCCGGTGGAGCTCGTTCTGCCGGAGGGGCAGTCGGATCTCGCGGCCGGCGCCCGGGTCTCCGTGAAGGGGGAGCCGGAGGCCGGACGATTCCGCGTCGACGCTCTCGAGCTGCTCGCCCCCGCCGCGGCTCCGGAATCACCGGACATCAGCGGGAACTCCACCGTGATCACGATCCTCATCAAGTTCAACGACACCGTGAGCGAGCCGTACACCGTGCCGCAGATGGAAACCCGGATGTTCGGAAACGACGGCGTCGCGGAATACTTCGCCGAGGCTTCGTACGGGAGCCACACGCTCTCGGGGATCGTCACGGCCTGGCTGACCGCCACGGTGCCGACGCCCACCACCTGCGACTACATCACCGTCTCGTCGCAGGCCGACGCCCGCGCGACCGACGCCGGGTACAACCCCTACAGCTACCACAAGCGCGTCTACGTCTTTCCCCACATTCCGTGCGGCTGGTGGGGACTCGGCGGCGGATCGCAGGCCTGGATCAACCAGCAGGCGAACAACCTCGTCATCGGGCACGAGCTCGGCCACTGCTTCGGCCTCGGCCACTCGGCCTCGCTCGACTGCGGCGACGGCGTCCTCGGCACCGGCTGCTCCATCAGCGAGTACGGCGACCGGTTTTCGATCATGGGCAACTCCAACGCCCGCCACTTTCCGGCGAACATGAAGAGCCAGATCGGCTATCTCCCCGCGGGAACGCTCGCGACTCACGGCGGCGGTCTGCAGACCTACACGATCGACCCGATCGAGGTCGCGGGTGGGAGTCTCTACGGCGTCAAGATCACGGTGCCGGAGGTCCAGCGCACGTACTGGCTCGAGTATCGGCAGCCGATCGGATTCGACTCCACGATGTCGGGCAATCCGGTCAACGGCGCGCTCATGCACCTTTCTCCCGGCTATCCGGGCTTCAGCTGCGGCTCATGCCTGCTGGACATGACGCCGACGACGGGAGGCGGCTTCGGCGATGCGGCGCTCGAGGTCGGGCAGACCTACTACGACGCCGAGGCGGAGCTCCGGATCTCGCCGCTCTCGGCGGACCCTTCGGGGCTCGTCGTGCAGGTCGAGGTCGGGCCCTCGCCGCCCTTCGGCGTCGATCGTCACGCGAACCCCTCGAATTCGAGCCCCAACAGCGTTCTCGAGAACGGCGAGGTCGGGACCGTCGAACCGTCGTATGCCAACGGCGGCGGGGCGCCCGTCGCGATGACCGGAGCGGCGACCTCCTTCACCGGTCCTGGCGCCGGAGCGACCTACTCGATCACCGATGCGTCGGCCGACTACGGCACGACCGACCCGGGCGCGACGAACCCGTGCTTCGACGCCACGGGCGACTGCTTCACCGTGATGGCCTACGCCGCGACGCGGCCGTCCCTCCACTGGGACGCGTCGTTCGAAGAGACCCTGTCGGACACCTCCGTCCGAACCTGGCCGATCCACATCGGGAGGAGCTTCTCGGACGTGCCTTCGACGCGCGGCGACTACCGCTACGTCGAGACGGTCCTGCACAAGGGGATCACGTCCGGCTGCGGCGGCACCCTCTACTGCCCGGACAACCAGGTCTCGCGCGCGCAGATGGCCGTGCTCCTGCTCCGCGCCGAGCACGGAGCGGCCTACGTTCCGCCGCCGGCCACCGGCCAGGTCTTCGACGACGTGCCAGCGAATGCGTTCGCCGCGGCGTTCATCGAGCAGCTCGCGGCCGAGGGGGTCACCGCGGGCTGCGGAACCGGAGCGAACTACTGTCCCAACGCGACCGTGACGCGCGCCCAGATGGCCGTGTTCCTGCTCAAGACGAAGCACGGCGGGGCCTGGACACCTCCGGCGGCGAGCGGGGACTTCACCGACGTCCCGGTGTCCAATCCGTTCGCGCCCTGGGTCGAGGCATTGAAGGACGAGGGAGTGACCGCCGGCTGCGGCGTCAACGTCTACTGTCCGTCGGCGCCGACGAGGCGCGGACAGATGGCGGTGTTTCTGACGAAAGGCTTCTTGCTGGCCCTCTACGGCAACTGAGTCCGGCCGGACTCAGGCAACGAGCACCTGGCGCCGCGTCGTCGGCGCGACGCGCTCGTCGGGCGTGAGGATCCCGCGGAAATTGAGGGGATCCGCGGCGGATACCGACACCGCGGCGGTCTCGCCCGCGCGGCGCCGCTCCTCACGGAGGATCGGGATCGCTCCGGGCAGAGCGTACTGCTCGCCGTCGAACCCCCCGACGAAGCGGCCTCCCCGAACTTCGCCTCGCGCCTCGAACGTGCGCAGGGCGCGGGCGATCTCTCTCCACGGAAGGGGCTGCTTCTCGCGCTCGAGGGTCTTACGGAAGACGACGCCGGTCCGTCGGAGCAGCTTGCGCGCGACGAACTCCGCGGCATTCGGAGACGGTGCGGATCCGCCGGGTGCGAGCAGGCTCCAGCGGCCGACCGAGAGGTGGCGGGGGAGGCGTCTCGAGGGCGGCACGAAGAGCGCCCGCAGGCCGGAGTAGGCGTCGCACGTCACCCAGCCGAGGGCGATGAGCTCCTCGAGGTCCACCTGCAGCTCGGCGGGGGAGAGGCCGGTCGAACGCAGGAGCTCGGGAAAGAACAGGGCACCGCCTCCCGAGAGCGCGTCACGGACGCGCGCCGCCGTTCCGGTCGGCTCCGGCCGCGCGATTCCCGCTCCGACGCTCTGCCAGGCCGCGAGCTCCTCGCGCCGCACGAGTGAGATCGGGGCCCGCCGGATCGGACCGGTCCCCGAGCTCCAGAGGCGGCCCCAGACGAGCTCGCCGGAGAGCGTGAGCTGGTCGAGCCACTCGCGCTTGTAGCCTCGGACCCGCGCGGGGAAGATCGTCCCTTCCCAGGCCCAGGCGGGGGTTTCGAAACCGGAGAGCTGGTCGGCAGCTTCCGCGACGCCGTGGGCGCCCGAGAGGCGGTTCTCTTCGCTCGTGTGTTGCCAGCGGGCGAGAAAACGCACGAACTGCGCGGCGGTCACGGGTTCGATCTCACGACGAAGGCGGTCGAGGGTGTAGCGGTGGATCCGGGCGAGGAGCCGGCGGTTGCACCAGGCCGGCCGTTCCGCGATGCGTGTCCGCAGCACGACGCCCTCGGCTTCGAGCTCGAGCAGCAGCGGGTCCGAGCTCTCGATCGGGCCGAGCGCCTCGAGCCGTCCACGCAGGATGGTCTTGGGGTCGCGGCTCGCCTCGGCCGCGAACCAGCGCTCGTTCTCGTGCACGACCCGCCGATCGGCCTTCAGCGCGTCGAGATACTCGCGCCAGCCCGCGGCTTCCTCGTCCGTCGCATAGCCCATCCACAGGAGTGCCTCGTGCATCTCCTCGGCATCCGCCGGTTTCGGCCACGCCTCTTCGCGGACGCGGGCGATGGCATCCGCGTCGAGTGAGCCGAGCTCGTCGAGAGCGGGCGCATCGAGGACGCGGCGGGAAAAGACGGCGTGGGTGCGCCGTTCCTCGAGGGGCGCGTCGTCGAGAAACGTGTACGGCTGCGAGCTCAGGATCCCGCGCGCGAAGGCGGAGGGCTCGACGGTATCGACGGCCACGCACTCGATCGTGCCGTCGCGCAGGCCGCGCAGCACCTCGAGAAAACCGTCCACATCCATGGCCTCGGTGAGGCAATCCTCGATGGTCTGAGCCACGATCGGGTGATCCATCGGCACGGGGATCGGGCCGCCCGGGAGCGTTTCGGGGCAGGCCAGGACCTGCGGGAAAGCCGCCGCGAGCGCATCGTTGGCGCGCATCCGGAGCAGGGGCGCCGGCACTCGCTTTCCGCCGCGCTGACGGTCCACCATCAGACTGCGCTGGGCGTTCCAGCGCCAGCGCGTCTCGAAGAGGGGGGAGCCGAGAACGGCCTGGATCAGAACCTCGCGCGCGCTCGCCGGATGCAGATACTCGAAGACCTCCGCGAGCTCGAAGCTGTGCTGCGGCCCCAGGCTCAAGACGATCGCCTCCTCGTTGGCGGCTGCCTGGAGCTCGAACCCGAAGCCGACGCAGAACTTCTTACGCAGCGCCAGGCCCCAGGCCCGGTTGATGCGCGATCCGAAGGGGGCGTGGACGACGAGCTGGGTTCCTCCGCTCTCGTCGAAGAAGCGCTCGAGGATGACGCGACGCTGCGTGGGCACATGGCCGAGGGCGGACTTGCCGGCGGACACGTAGTCGCCGATCTGCACGGCGGCGCCCGGAGGCAGCGCCGGCCCGCAGGCTTCGGCGAGGCGCACCTGGATGTCGATCGCGGCCGCGCAATCCTCGCGGAGGGTCGCCATGGCCGCGGCGAGTTCGCGCGTCCGGCCGGGCCCCTCCCCGAGCCAGAACGGAATCGTCGGCGGCTGCCCCTTCGCGTCGGCGACGCGCACGACGCCCGGCTGGACCCGAAGGATGCGCCACGAGGTGTTTCCGAGCTGGAAGATGTCGCCGGCGCTCGATTCGATCGCCCAGTCCTCGTGGACCGAGCCGACGAGCGTCTCCTCCGGCTCGAGCCGCACCTGGTAGTCCGCCGTGTCCGGGATCGCGCCCCCGGAAAGCAGGGCCGAGAGCCTCGCCCGGCGAGTCGCCAGAACGCGTCCTCCGACGCCGTCTCGGTGAAGGAGCGCGCCGCGTCCTCCCGAATGAAGCTTCAGGACGTCGTCAAAGGCCGCGCGGGTGAGATCGCGGTACGGCCAGGCGCGGCGGAACGCGTCGAAGAGGCCGTCTTCCTTCCATTCTCCGGGCACGCAGGCCGCGACCGCCTGCTGGGCGAGGATGTCGAGGGCTGCGGGAGTTCGCGGCAGGAGGTCGAGCTCTCCGCGTCGGACACAGTCGAGCAGGGCGGCGCTCTCGACGAGCTCGTCCAGAGTCAGCGGAAAGAGCCGGCCCTTCGGGATGCGCGAGAGCGAATGGCCCGAGCGCCCGATCCGCTGCAGAAACGTCGCGATCGACCGCGTGGCGCCGATCTGGATGACGAGGTCCACGTCGCCGATGTCGATTCCGAGCTCGAGCGAGGCCGTGGCCACCAGCGCCCGGAGCCGACCCGCCTTGAGGCGCTCCTCGGCGTCGAGGCGGCGCTCCCGGGAGAGGCTGCCGTGGTGACTCGTCACCGCGTCCGGGCCCAGCCGCTCCGTGAGCTTTCCGGCCAGCCGCTCGGCCATCTTGCGCGTGTTGACGAAGACGAGCGTCGTCCGATGCTCCCGCACCAGCGCGTCGATGCGGGCGTAGATCTCGTCCCACTGTTCGTGCGAACAGACGGTCGCGAGAGGAGAGGGCGGGACCTCGACGGCGAGGTCGAGCTCGCGGAAGCTGCCCGTGTCGACGATCCGGCAATCCCGCCCGACACCCGCGAGAAAGCGCCCGACGTCCTCGAGCGGCTTCTGCGTGGCCGAGAGGCCGATGCGCTGGAGCGGCCGTTTCGTCAGTTCTTCCAGCCGCTCGATCGAGAGCGCGAGATGGCTGCCGCGCTTGTCGCGATAGAGGGCATGGATTTCGTCCACGATCACCGTGCGGACCGTCGAGAGCATCGCTCGCCCGCCGTCGCTCGTCAGAAGGAGGTAGAGCGATTCGGGCGTCGTGACCAGAATGTGCGGAGGTCGCCGGGACATCGCGGCTCGCTCGCTCGCGGGCGTGTCGCCGGTGCGAACGAGGACGCGGATCTCCGGCAGCCCGTCGGCGAGACCGCGGATCTCCCGGAGGGGCGCCTGGAGGTTCTTCTGGACGTCGTTCGAGAGCGCGCGCAGGGGCGAGACGTAGAGGACTTCCGTCTGGTCCCGCAGCCGCTTCCCCCGGCGCAGCAGACCGCTCAGCGCCCAGAGAAACGCCGCGAGAGTCTTACCCGCGCCCGTCGGCGCCGCGATCAGGGTATGGGCGCCCGTCGCGATGGCCGGCCAGCCGACGCGCTGGCAGTCGGTCGGCTCGCCGAAGCGATCGGAGAACCAGCGGCGGACGGCGGGATGGAATGAGGAAAGAGGGCTCAACCGTGTATCCGTATGTCCAAGATCATCCTATCAACTCATTCTCGAGAACGTTCCGGCGCCCGAATGGTCACGGTTCCGTTAAGAGTCGATGAAAAGCGCCGGCCGAAAAGCGACGCGCGTACGCTTGGGGATCGAGATCGAGGTCTGAATTGACCCGTCGCGGCTTTGCGAGCGCGCTCCTCCTTCCCATCGCTATCTCTGCGGCCTCTTTTGCTCCGTCCTCGTCGCAGGCGCAGTCCGTCCCGACCTGCACGCTCGAGTGGCATCTCGTTCCCGGGGACAACCAGCCCGGCGGCAGCAACGGCATCGGCAGCCTCGCCGTCGTGTCCGGGCCCGACATCTGGGCGGTCGGCAGCGCGCTCGACGGCGACAACCGAAACACGCTCATCGAGCACTGGGACGGCGTGGAGTGGACCGTCGTCGACAGTCCCAACGGACCCAACGAAATCAACTTCCTCACGCGCGCGGCCGCAGTCGCAACCGATGACGTCTGGGCCGTGGGCTACTCGCGGACTCCCGGCTTTTCGGGGATCAGCAAGACGCTCATCGAGCACTGGGACGGCTTCGAGTGGACGGTCGTGCCGAGTCCCAATCCGCAGCCTCCGGGCGACTACGAGTTCAGCAACGAGCTCTTCGGGATCGCCGTTGTCGGGGAAAACGACATCTGGGCGGTCGGGCAGACCTACGACTTCACCGACGGCGATTCTCTGATCCTCCACTGGGACGGCGAGGAGTGGTCGGTCGTGGACAATCCCCACCCGGGGCTCGGGGGAGTCCTGTACGGCGTGACCGCGCTCGCCACCGACGACGTCTGGGCCGTCGGCAACAGCTACTTCGACGGTCTCCAGCAGAGTGTGGTCGAGCACTGGGATGGGGAGAACTGGACCGTCGTGCCGAGCCCCAACGTCGGCCCATTCCTGAACTGGTTCCTCAGCATCTCCGCGACCTCCGCCGACGACATCTGGGCGGTCGGCCAGCACCAGGCCGTCTTCGGGACGAGCCAGGTCTACCAGACGTCGGTCCTGCACTGGGACGGAGAGGAATGGAGCGTCGTGCCGAGCCCCAACCAGACCCAGTTCAACAACTATCTCTGGGACGTCGTGGGTCTCTCTGCGACCGATGCCTGGGCGGTCGGTTTCTTCGATACCGGCACGGAGCTCCAGACGATGATCCAGCACTGGGACGGCGTGGAGTGGACCATCGTGCCGAGCCCAAACGGAGCCGGCGGCTACATCAGCGAGCTAATTGCAGTCGCCGCGGTCACGCCCACGAACGTCTGGGCCGCCGGCCAGGCCTTCGACGGCTTCTTCGACTTCGAGACGTTCTTCCAGGAATACGGCTGCGACGAGTCGGATCCGGCCCCCACGCTCCAGACGATCGAGCCGGCGTCCGGGCCGGCGGCGGCCGGTACCGCCATCCACGTCACCGGCTCGTACCTCGTGAGCCCGCTGACCCTGACGATCGGGGGTGTCCTCGCCACCGACGTCGTGGTCAACGGCTTCGAGTCGATTGACGCCACGACCCCGGATCTCGCTCCGGGCACCCTCAACGACATCCAGGTCACGATCTTCGATAACCAGATTGCGGTGCTGCCGGCCGGCTTCTTCGCCGACTTTCTCGACGTGCCGCAGGCCGACCTGTTCCACGCCGACGTCGAGAAACTCATTCGCCACGGGATCACGTCCGGCTGCGGCAGCGGGCCTCTATCTGCCGCGACGGCGCGGTCACCCGCGCGCAGATGGCGGTTTTTCTGCTGAAGTCGAAGCTCGGGGAGGACCATGTGCCGCCGTCCTGCACCGGCGCCGTCTTCGACGACGTGCCCTGCAGCGGCGGCCCCTTCGACCCCTGGATCGAGGAGCTCGCCGGCCTGGCCGTGACCAGCGGTTGTCAGGCGTCGCCTCCGCTTTACTGCCCCAACGACCCCGTCAATCGCCAGCAGATGGCAGTCTTCCTCCTGAAGACCAAGCATGGGGCCTTCTTCGACCCGCCCGACTGCGCCGGCGTGTTCGACGACGTCCCGTGCACGCCGGGCGTCGGCTTTCCCGACTGGATCGAGACGCTCTACGCCGACGGGGTCACCGGCGGCTGCTCGGCCTCTCCGCTTCTCTACTGCCCGACGAATGCGAACACGCGCGGCCAGATGGCGGTTTTCCTCGTAAAGACGTTCCAAATTCCCTAGTCGGCCGTAGAAGTCGGTCTCGGCGGCCGGGCCCGGGCCCGGGTCACGGCTTCCGTGGTCGCCGAGAAGACCAGGACCCAGATGAGCCCCGTCAGCATTCCGGCGATCGTATCGGTGGTCCAGTGAGCGCCGAGATAGATCCGGGTGACGGCGACGGCGAGCGCCGCGACGAAGGCGCCGGTAACCGCGAGAAACCGCGCCAGGCGGTCGCGCGAGAGGTGGAAGACGATGGCGGCGAGGCCTCCAAAGAAGACGGTGGCCATCACCGTGTGGCCGCTGGGAAAACTGTAGGTCGTCTCGGTGACGAGCGCGGGCCAGCGGTCCGGCCGGGCGCGGGCCACGACGATCTTGGTGAGGGAGCTCAGGCCGAACCCGCCGACCACGCTCCCCGCGAAGAGCAGGGCCGAGACGTGGTGCCTGGAAAACCAGAGCGTCAGAGCGACGGCGGGAGTCGCGAGGGCCAGAAAGCGATGGTCGCCGAGCTGGGTCAGGATCGACATCGCGGCGCTCACCTTCTCCGAGCGATTGGACGCCAGCGCCCCGCCGATCAGAAGATCCAGATCATTCCAGCGGCCGTTCTCCTGACGGACGTCCCAGGCGATCCAGGCGATCGCGACGGCGAGGCCGGCGCAGGCCAGGAAGCTCAGCGTGAAGGAGAGCCCGACGGCCTCCTCTCGTGAAAGCCGCCGCCGAAGAAACGCGCGCAACCTGCCTCCGGCTCCGTTATGCGGCGCGTGCCGCAGGCGTCAGGCGTCGTCGCGTCACACGGGGATGCTACTTCGGCGCCAGGGGTCGGTAGAGCATCCGGCCGAAAGTCTTCATGAGCTCATGCGCGCATGACCTGCCGGATCGTGGCGGGGCGATGGCCGGTGGCCGGCCGCCAGGCCGCAGACGCGGCCCGGCGGCTCGACCGCCAACCTGACGTTCAGAATTGACCGCGGCGGCTCCGGGAGATCTCGTAGAGGTTGCCGCTGCTGAGCGAGACGACGATGAGGTTCCCGTTCGGCGTCGTCTGGATGTCGGTGACCACCCCGAAGTCCCGTCCCACGATCTGATTCTCGCTGCCGAAAAAGACGTCGGCTTCCGAGTTGGAAGCGACGCCTCGGCCGGCGATCTGGCGGCGATTTCCGGTCAGCTCGAACCGCATGAGGCCGCCTCCCAGGGTCTCGTCCGGGACCGAGAAGCCAACGATGAGATCGCCTTCGAACTGTGGTCCGAGCCCGCTACCCTCGACGAACCCGATCGCCGCCGGTGCCACCACATTCCTCCAGCTGAACTCGGGATCGCTGTAGTGGGAGCCCGGCAGCACGAACAGGCGCGAGAGGGCCTCCTTTGGAGTCGTCGCGATCCGTTCCGATCCCCACCGCAGCTGCTGAAGATTCGGGAAATCCTCGCCGCCGTGCAGGGACGTCGATTCGATTCCCCGGAACTCGCCGACCTGGAGGACGGGCCCCATGATCTGGATCCAGCCCGAGTTCATCCCCGGCTCCACGAGGTTCAGCTCATCGAAGGCATCCTCGCCGTTTTCCTGATCCCAGAGGTTGCCCGAGATCGGATCGAAGGCCATGCCGAAGCTGTTCCGCACGCCGTACGCGAAGACCTTCTGGATGTTCGCCCCGACCTCGCCCCCGATGCTCGCACCGGCCACCCAGAAGGGGTTGTCGACCGGCGTCGACCCGTCGTCGTTGAGCCGGAGAATCACGCCCGCGAAATGCGCGTTGTCCGCCTCGGGCCCGCCGAACTGGTCATCGGCCACCGTGTCTCCAAGCCCGGTCTCGGTCGGTCCGGACGGCAGATTCTGGAGCTGTCCGCGGCGGCCGTTGTCGCCGAACATCACGTAGAGCTTTCCGTCGGGGCCGAAGCGCAGGACGCCTCCGTCGTGGTTTCCGCGGGCCGGCTGCGCTTCGTCGCCCTGGTTCGGGGGCTCGGGAGCGGCGTCGTTCTGGAACGAGCGGAGCTTGATGAGGTTTCGATCGAACGCGAGCGACGATCCATTCCAGACGAAGCGGTCGACGCGGTTGCCGAGCAGCGGCACCTCGATGTCCACGTCCGAGTCCGGGCCCACTTCCGGCGTGTCTTCGCAGCTGTCGAGGACCGGGAAGAACGGGTCGCCCGTCGGAGCCGGCGCTTTGCAGCTCCAGAACAGGTAGACGTAGCGGTTCGCCGCGAAGTTCGGGTGCAGCGCGATGCCGAGAAGGCCCCGCTCCGAGAAGAAGTTCACGGCGAGATCCAGCACCGTTTCACGAGTCTCGCCGCTGACGACCCGCCGAACCTGGCCGGAGTTCTTTTCGATGACCAACCACTCCGAGCTCGAAAGAAAGGCGACGCCGATCGGCGTCGTGAACCCGCTGGCCACCGTGCGCACCGAAAGGTTGGGCACCGTCATCGTCGGGGCGGGAGCGGGAGGATCCTGGCCGAGGCCGATCGTTGCGAAGACCATGCTCGCGAGAAGGATTCCGGCAGCCGGCCGGAAACGGTTTGACCTCCGTCGCCCGAAGGAATTTGGATTCATGAAAGCCTCCGTCATGAATTGCCGCCGCCGGCGCATCCGGCGACTGCAACTCCGGAAGCAAGGAGCGGGCCGGTTAACCCGTTTCTTATGTTTAGGTTACGTTTAGGATCGTGGCGAGGGCGGAACGGGAGCACCTCGCCTGTAGGATCCGCGCAGAGGTGAAGCGATGAGATTCATCGGTCCGAGGATCCACGGGTACATCGACGTCGCGCTGGTCGTCATCTTCGCGCTGGCGCCCTTCGTCGTCGGACTGGGCGGTCCTCCGGCGCTCATCAGCTGGGGACTCGCGCTGATTCACCTCATCCTCGTGCTGATCACGCGATTCCCGATGGGCGTGTCGAAGCAGATTCCGTTCTACGTTCACGGGCTCGTCGAGCTCGTGGTCGCGGTCTTTCTCGCCGTCCTGCCGAGGATCGGCGGCTACGCGCCCGGCTCGCCGGCGCGCCGCTTCTACTGGACGATGGCGATCATCCTCGCCGTCGTCTGGCTGTTGACCGACTACCGCGGGGGAGAAGCCGAGACGGCCTGATCATCGGCTGATCCGGACCGAAGCGGAGCCTCGACCAGCCGCATTTCGATGTTGACCGTACGGAGGTCCTCGCGCACGTCCGGCCCGAACCCCTCGTACTGATACGGCAGAAACTGCAGAGGATGCCGGCGTGCCAGCAGTACCGCGCCTTCGGCGGGAGGGAGCACAGGCTTGGGATAGATGAAGTCCGCGTACAGCAGCATGCGCGGTCGTCTTCCCGGGTTCGGAATTTCCGCCGCCATGCGGCGGAAGTCGGCGGGGAAAACCTGGACGAGGGGGGGATGAAAGTTCCACGCCGCCTGGCAGATGGCGCCGACGACCGCGGCTCGGCCGACAATTCGCCCTCGGGAGCCGGACGCCGCGATCCGCTGGATTGCCACGGCGGAGAGCACGCAAGCGAAGGGGACGAGCTGGCGGACCAGGCGGCCGTAGACAACGAACTTGCGCAGCGAGACGGATCCGACGACGAGTCCGGCGTAGATCAGGAGAATGCCGGCGACTCCGAAGAGGAAGGCCCTGGATCGGTCCCCTCGCACGAGCCGCACGGCGGCGAACAGGAAGGCCGCCGCCCAGAGGGCAGTCAGCAGGTGCTCGGCGTGCCAGAGATAGGAGAAGGGGAGCCGCCACCCCTCGGCGAACTTGCCCTGTGTCACGCCGGTCATGAAGTCACTCCACCCCCGCAGGAAGGCGCGGTTCTGCAGGGTTCCGACGACGGTCGTCGCGGCCAGAGGCAAGGCGCATGCGGCCGCTCCGACTCCGAGCCGTCGGGCCGCGTCCCGCCGCGAAGATGCCCAGAGGACGTTCATGACGAGCGCCGAACCAGCCAACAGGAAGTACCCGTTGTAGGTCAGAAGCGTCGCCGCGGAGAGGACGCCGCAGAGCACGGTTCCCTTGAGGTTCGAAGTCGGACGCACCGCCGCGGTGAGCGCGCCGAGTCCGAACGCCATCGCGGCGTCGTAGGGCAGCAGGTGTCGGGCGTAGTACAGGTGCGTGGTGGACAATCCCAGAAGGAGCGCGGCGAGACACGCGGCCGGCTCGCTCTCGCCGAGTTGGCGCACGAGGCCGTACAGAAGCGCGATGCTCATGACGGAAAAGAGCGAGAAGAAGAGCGCGGGGATCCGATCGTCCCGCCCCGCGACCTGCTCGATCGCCGCGGGGAGCAGCCCAATGATGCTGAAGAGAGCGTGCTCGGGGTGGGCGAAGGCTCGTCGGGCCGCGGCTAAGTCTCCCTGCCACAAGGCTTCGGTCGCCGCCCGGGCTCGGTCATAACGGATCTCGTCCGGCCAGAACTTCTGCCCGCCGGAGAGGACGAGCGCGACGCGGAGAACGACGGCGGCCCCGAGGAGCCCGAACAGGAGGCGGCGGTACGGCCTCTCGCGGTCCCGGTCGGTAGGACTTTCGGCGGGTGAGCCGGGTCGGGTCATGGCGTCAGCTTAGACCGCTCGAGCGCTTCCGGTCTCGGGTTAAGCACGGAGATGCGACTCGTCGCAGACACGATGCCGGATGGATGCCGCTGGCCCGGTCTGCGCAGACGCGTCGAGACCGCAGCGAGTACGCGCAGTCTGTGAGCGCTCGCGATTTCGGCCAAGTCGAACCTCCGAGCGGAGACTGCTCTATGTCAGGGCCTCGCGTCGCTCCCGCAACCAAGAACCGAGGGAGGCTCGCGTCGTCGCACTTGCGTCGTCAAGGAAGCGTCGCTCGGGAACGAGCCCCCGACCGAGTCTCCGACGCACTTTCTTCTACGGAAGTTTGGTCGGGATGCCGGGATTCGAACCCGACCTGTGCGCCGTTCGGCCGCCCTCATTCGCCGGCAAATCCCTGAATTCTCAACAGAGGCGCACTTTATCCGACCGGTCGTTTCCGGCGGTTTCCGACGCCAGAACAAGCCCCCGAACAAGCCCCCGAGTTTTCACCGAGGGAGAGGATCGCTGATGCCGGCATTCTGCACCGTCTGCCGTTCGCCCGATTGGGTGGACCGGCCGGTCCGCGGTTTACAGTTTCGTCTGCTCGACCACCAGGTACGGCATCCAGCAGTCGATCGACGTGGACGCATAGGCACCGGCCGAGACCAGCATCTGCGCCTGTACTTCAGCCCAGCAGTAGACCCAGATCCGGTACCGACGTGAGCCGGACGCCAAGATCTTGGCGGCGAGGCCATCCGACACCGTGACCGAACCACCAAAATCGCGCCAGCTCTTCGTCGGGTTGGTCTCGCTGAACGTCGAGACGACGACCGGCTGGTCCCAGTCGAGGTGATACGAGCCGCCGCCAACTGCCCAGCTCTCGATGAGAATGCCCACAGAGGCCCACGTCGTCGAGGTGGCGTTCTCCCAAGCGTCCGAAGGGCGCCGACCTGAGAGGTACGCGCTGCCTTGATAGGAGACGTACGGACGCACGCTCAGCTCGCACGAAGTCAATTGGGGCACCATCACCACGCCGAGCGCCGCGAGTGCCTGTCCGTAACCGCTCGTGAGTGAGTGACCAGCCGCAAACCGGCCTGCGAGAAGGCTGGGCCGGGCAAACACGCTCACCTGGCCGAACGGGTCGGTGTAGCCCCACTCGCGGCTGTAGTGGCGCTCTTGGTCGGGGGTCGCGCCGGGGCCGGCCGGGCTGTAAATACGGAACAGATCGAGCTGTTTGGGCGCGAACCAATCGGTGTTGAGCTCGCTGAGCCGGGCGACCGGATGCAGGTAACTGTCGAAGTGGGTGAGCGGCTTCATGACGAGATCGCGCAGAGCAATGTCGACCTCGTCGTCGCGCTTATCGACTGAGTCAGCTCCCATCAGGCGAGCCGCTTCGTGACGCGGGCGACGCCGGCTGAGCCACGCCTCGATCGTTTCGGTCGACTCGTCCGAAGCGTGCTTCATGGTCCACCTCAAGCGGCCGATTTCGAGAGCGTCACCCTTCAAGATAGATAGGGGACTGCTTTCGGCCGCAGGTTATCACGCGAAGTTGAGGCCAGACTGCCCATCGAGCGCGTCCGGAGGCGATATCGAGCGTGCGGGAGAGCACCGGCGCGATAGGATTGCCGCGCACAGGTGAGGTAGCTCAACCACGAGGGTTTCCATGAAAACCGTCCGCCGCGTCGGCGTCGGTTTGGCGGGTGTCGGCGTTCTCCTTCTCGCTCTCCTCGCCTCGCTCCCCTCCCTGCTCTCGCTCGAATCGGTTCGCTCGAGAATCCTTTCCGCGGTCGGGTCGTCGCTTCACCGGAAGGTCGAGGCGGGCGCGATCCATCTCGAGCTCGTCTCCGGCTTCGGCGCACGCATCGAAAACTTCGTCGTTCGGAACCCGCCCGGATGGGAAACGCCCGCGCTGACCACCGTCGACCGTCTCTCGGTGAAGCTCGCCTTCCGGCCCTTCCTCCGGAGGCGCGTCGAGGTGCGGCGGATCGAGCTCGACGGCGCGACGGTCTCAATCGAGCGGGATCCGTCGGGACGGTCCAACATCGCCGATCTTCTCCAGGCGCGCACCCGCGCCGATTCGAGAACCCCGGCGTCGGCGCCGCCAACGACCTTCTTCGTCTCGAAGGTGCGGATCTCCCGCGGCCGATTCCTCCTGGTCGATCGCCACTCCGCGCCCGGAAGAACGGTCTCTCTTGCCGTCGAGGACCTCGAGGGCGAGATCGCGAACGTCGGTCCGGGCCTCTCTCCTCGGTTCAACGTGTCGGCACGTTTTCTCGCGGACGCGGGGCGCAATGTCGTCGTACAGGGGGCGTTCGGCCCGCCCGTGCCGGGTAGGGGCCTCGCCGAGGCGCCTTTCCATGCCAGTTTCTCCGCAGAAGATCTGGCCCTGAACCGCCTGAAGCCCTATCTCCCGAAGGTTCGCCGGCTCGATCCTGGCGTCCTCTCGATCCATGGGACGCTCGACGGCGCGCCTCCCGGCCTCCTGAAAGTGCATGGCACCGTGGCGCTCGTTGCGGCGAGGCAGTCACCCGCGATTCCCTCATTCGACGCGGCGCTGGCGCTGACGCTCGACCGGCCGAACGGATCGGTTCGAATCGAGCGCTCCGCCTTCGCGCTCGCGAAGCTGCCTCTCACAGCCGAGGGACGGATCCGCGGCCTCCCCGACGCGCCGAGCCTCGACCTGCGGATCGCGACACCGGCCGCCGTTTCGATCGAGGACCTGCTGACGCGTCTTCCGGGATTCGCTCGCTCGGTCCCGCGGAGCATGAAGCTGTCCGGCCGTGTGCGGTTCGAAGCGAAGATCCGCGGCGCCCCGACGAATCTCTCGACGCACGCTTCCCTCGACGCCGCGGCGCTCTCCGTGACACGCGACGGTGAGCCGATCCTCGTGGCTCCGGAGATTCACGCGACGCTCGCCGCGCGAGGGGAGGCGCCGGTTGCCGGCCGGGTGACCGCGGCCTCGGGACAACTTCAGAGATTGCCGTTCGAAGACCTCGTCGCCGACTGGACGTGGAAGGACGGCTCCTTGACACTTCTGCCGTCGCTCCGCGCCTTTGGGGGTGGCTTTCGCGCGCGCTTCGAGAGCGACTTCGCGAATCCGAGAACGGAGACACGGATCCGTCTCGAGGTCGAACGGGTGCAGGCACGGCCGCTCGCCGCATCGTTCACGGCGGGGAACAGCCCCAGGAATGTGTCAGGAACCCTGTCGGCGAGGATGTCCCTCGCGAGCCGTGGTCTTGCCGCTGAGGCACTGGCGAGGACGGTGCGCGGCGAGGGACGCGTCTCCCTCGCCAACGCGGATTTGAAGACGATCGAGCTGATGCCGAGGGTCGCCAGCGCGCTCACGACCGTGGGACGAAGCCTCGGCTTTCAGGTTCCCGCAGGCCTCGAATCCACGCGGATCCAGTCCATCGAGACGGCGCTGCACCTCGAGAGCGGCCGCGTGGTGACGCCGGGATTGGTGCTGTCGGGCCGCGACGTGGCGGTGACCGCCGACGGGTGGATCGGATTCGATAAGACTCTCGCATACGAGGGGCACGTCGTTCTCGGACCCGGACTCGTCCGAAATCTCGGCTTTGCTGACCGCGGCATGGCCGACGAGTTCGGCCGCGTATCGGTGCCTTTTCGGGTGTCCGGAGAGGTCTCCTCACCGAACGTCGACGTCGACTATTCGGTTTTGTTGAGCCTCGGCCGCCGGTTCATCGCGCAGCGTGCGCCCGCGATCGTGAGGGGCGTCGCCGCCAGGATCCTCGAGCGCGTGCGCGAGAGGGCCGAAGGGATGGGGGCCAGCCCGCTCGATTTCCTTCAGCGCATCTTCGAGAAACCGCTCGGGGCGGTGCCGAAGAAATGAATCCGAAACGATCTCCAGGGCCCATTCGGATTTTCTGATTCGCCCGGCGCCGCCAACGCAATTCTCGTCGGGATATTTGGTCGGGATGCCGGGATTCGAACCCGGGACCCCCTGAACCCCATTCAGGTACGCTACCAGACTGCGCCACATCCCGACCGGGACGGCCATTTGAGCAGGGTCCGGGTTGAGTGTCAAACGCCGCGCTAGAATCGCTTCGATGCGCGTTCGGCTGGTTTCCGACTCCCATTTCTCGGCCGCGCACCGGCTGCACCGCGAGGACTGGGACGAGGCGCGGAACCGCCGGGTGTTCGACAAGTGCAACAACCCGAACGGCCACGGGCACACCTACGGCCTGGAAGTGATCGTCGAAGGCGAGGTCGACCGGGAGACGGGATACGTGATGGATTTCGGCGATCTCAAGCGAGCGGTCGATGAGGCGGTCATCCGCAAGGTCGATCGGAGGCACCTGAACCACGACGTGGACTTCCTTTCGGGGGTCAATCCGACCGCCGAGAACATCGCGGTCGGCATCTGGAGACAGCTCGCCGGCCGGGTCGGGCCGGCGAAGCTCGTGCGGATCACGCTGCAGGAGACCGAGCGCAACCGCGTCGTGTACGAGGGATGCTACGAGGAGGGCGAGCCATGACCAACGGGCACCGGCGCCTGACGCGCTCGGCGAGGCACAAGATGATCGCCGGGGTCTGCGGCGGGATCGCCGAGTACTTCAACCTCGACGTCACGGTCGTCCGTGTCGCCTACGTCCTCATCTCGGTGGTCTCGATCGCTTTTCCCGGCATCCTGGCCTACATCATCCTGATGTTCGTGATGCCGCCGCCGGACGCCTCGGTCCCTCCGGCCGCATGAGCGGCCCCCGGATCATCGTCACCAACGACGACGGCATCTTCTCCGAAGGCATCGAGCGGCTCGCCACCGCGCTCTCCGCTGTCGGCGACGTCTTCACGGTGGCGCCGGATCAGGAGCGGAGCGCCGCCGGCCACTCCCTGACGCTGCACCATCCGCTCCGCGCGAAGCTCATCGGCCCCCAGCGCTGGTCGGTCGACGGAACGCCGACGGACTGCGTGAACTGGGGCGTCCTGCACCTGCTGAAGGACGAGCGGCCCAAACTGCTCTTTTCCGGGATCAAC
Source organism: uncultured Acidobacteriota bacterium (assembly GCA_963782585.1). Classification (GTDB taxonomy): domain Bacteria; phylum Acidobacteriota; class Thermoanaerobaculia; order UBA5066; family Gp7-AA6; genus DAHUXD01. The sequence continues at coordinate 37,747 of CAWAKL010000001.1, read as the reverse complement.
CTCGGTCTCAACCTCGGGGACGACGTCACGTACTCGGGCACGGTCTCGGCGGCCTTCGAGGGCACGCTGATCGGCATCCCGTCGGTGGCGATCTCGCAGGAGATCGAGACCGGGTTTACGTTCGACGCGGCGGCGTCGTTCGCCGCCACGCTGGCGCGCGTGCTGCTCGAGCACCCGCTGAAGCCCGGCACGCTGATCAACGTCAACGTTCCCGCGGGGCCGCCGCGCGGCGTGCGCGTGGTCCGGCAGGGCCGGAGGCGTTACGGCGAAGCGGTCATCGAGAAGACCGATCCTCGGGGGCGCCCGTATTACTGGATCGGCGCGACAGCCCCGGAGGGAATGCTCGAGCAGGGAACCGATCTGTCCGCGGTCGATGAGAACTACATCTCGCTCACGCCGCTGCACCTGGACCTGACGCACTACGATTCGCTGTCGCTTCTGGAGGGCATCGCCGCCCGTCTGCACGAGGCCGAAGCCGCGAAGCCGCGCTGAGGCGCGTCTCGTTTAAGATGCCCGCGTGAGAAGTCGACGCCCTTTCTGGCTCGAAGCCCTGCTGTTCGTCGCCCTGGCGTTTCTGGCGGCCGCGGCCTCGAACGCATTCGCCGGGAAGGAGCGCAGTCTCAAGTGGGTCGGGTCGTATGAGCGGGCCGCGGCGCCGGCGGTCAAGCCGACACCCGCGCCGGCGAGCGTCGCGACGCCGTCCCTCGGCGCGCCCGCGGGGGCCAAAGTGTTCCCCCCGCATCCCGATCGCGCTTCGGTGGACATCAGCGGCGAAGACGTCGTCGATCTCTACGCGCGCAAGACGGTGCCCTTCCTCGATGCGCGCCGTACCAGCGTGTATCGCGACGGCCACATCGCCGGCGCACGGCCCTTCTCCGTCTGGGAATCGGACGTGGACGACAAGGTCAAGGCGTACTTCGCCGAAGGCACCGACCAGAGCGCGCCGATCGTCGTCTACTGCAGCGGCGGCAATTGCGAGGACTCGCACATGCTCGCCGAGAAGCTCTACCTCGTGGGCTTCGACAACGTGCTCATCTACAAGGACGGGTACCCCGACTGGCTCCAGCGCGGCATGCCGGTCTCGAAGGGGAGCGAGCCTTGAGGGGACGGATGGCCTCGGAGTGGCTGACCGTCCGCGTCCAGTTCGTCCTGGCGGCGTTCTTCGTCGTGGCGGGCCTCGCCAAGATCGCCGATCCGCCCGGTTTCGCCCACGAGATCCACAACTACGGACTGGTGCCGGGCGCTCTCGTCAACGCGATGGCCCTGGTGCTGCCGTGGCTCGAAGTGATCACGGGTGTCGCGCTGTTCCTCGGGATCGCGAGGCGGTCGGCGGCCCGTATTCTGGGCATCCTGCTCATCGTCTTCATCGTCGCCCTGTCGATCAACCTGTTCCGAGGCAAGCCGGTTGACTGCGGCTGCTTCGGAGTATCGACGGTCCAGAAGACAGATGCCGACCGGCTGAGAGAGATGAAGCTCGTGATCCTCCGGGACGTCGGGCTTCTGCTGCTCGCGGGCCAGATTCTCTACGCGACGCGGCGCGAAGAGCGCGTCTAGGGTCCTAGTAGGCCAGGACCTTCCGCGCCGCCTCCAGGACCTTTTCGGCGGAGGGAAGGATCGCCCGCTCCAAGACCCTGGAGAACCCGACGGGAGTGAACTCCGAGCCGACGCGGCCGACCGGCGCGTCGAGCGACTCGAAGGCGCGCTCCTGGAGCTGCGCGGCAATCTCGCCGCCGAAGCCGCCGTGGACCTTGTCCTCGTGAGCGACCAGCACGCGGTTCGTCTTGCGCACGGAGGCGAGCACGGTGTCCCAGTCGAGCGGAACGAGCGAGCGGAGGTCAATAACCTCGATCGAGCGGCCCTCGGCCTCGAGGGCCCGTCTCGCTTCGAGGGCGAAGTGGACGGGCGTGCCGTAAGCGAGGATCGTCAACTCGGTCCCCTCACGGCGCACGCGGGCTTTGCCGAAGGGCACGGCGAACTCCGCCGGCACCTTCGCCTTCGCCATCGGGGCGTTGTAGAGGAACTTGGGCTCGAGGAAGAGCGTGATGCCGCGCGAGCGGATTGCAGTCCGGAGAAGCCCGGCGGCGTCGTCGGCGTACGCCGGCACGACGATCCGGATGCCGGGCAGCGTCGTCAGCCAGCCCTCCAGATTCTGCGAGTGATAGAGGCCGCCGCCGATGTATCCGCCCGAGGGGAGGCGCACCGTCACGTTCGGCACGAACTGGCCCTTCGTGCGCCAGTACTCGTGCGACATCTCGACCATCTGCTCGGCGGCCGGCCAGAAGTAGTCGGCGAACTCCGCCCCCTCCACGACGATGCGGATGCGTTCGTCGAGGCGCGAGAACCCGTCCGCCGTCCCCATGATGTGATCTTCGGCGATCGGCGCGTTGAACACGCGCGCCGGACCGAACTCGGGCTGCATGCCCTTGGTGACGTTGAAGACGCCGCCTTTGTCCCGGTACGCGACGTCCTGTCCCCAGATGTAGGTGTCCGGGTTGTGGCGGAACTCCTGTTTCAACGTCTCGTTGAGCGCATGCACCAGCGTCATCTCTTCGCCGGAGTCGTCGGGGAGACCTTCCGGCCAGGCCGCCGGCACCCAGGGCTCCGGCACGACGAAATCGTGGATCGTCGCCGGGTCCGGCTCGGGCGAGGCCTTCGCCCGGTCGGACGCCTCCTCGTACGCGCGCTCGTTGCCCGTTTCGATCGAGCGGAGGTCCTCCTCCGAAAGGAGCCCGGTCTCGAGCAGGAGCTTCCGGAAGCGGGGGAGAGGATCGGCGTCCCGCGCCTGGGCGAGCTCCTCCGGCGTCCGGTAGAGCTCGTGGCGATCGGAGTTGGAGTGCGAGTGGATGCGCACGCAGGTCGCGTGGACCATCGCCGCTCCCGCGCCCGAGCGGACGAAGGCGACCGCCTCGCGCATCGCGCGGAAGGAGTCGAAGACGTCGAGGCCGTCGCAGTGGATGATCTTGAGGTTCTTGAAGCCCGAGAAGTTGTCCGAGGCGTAGAGGTTGGCCGTCTGGTCGCTCTTCGGGACCGAGATCCCGTAGGAGTTGTCCTGGATGACGAAGACGACGGGCAGCTTCTCGCGCGACGCGCCGTTGACCGCCTCGTAGAAGTAGCCCTCGGACGTCGAGGACTCGCCGATCGAGCAGAACACGATCCCTTCCTTGCGGTAGGTCTTGATGGCCCGGGCCAGGCCGGCGGCGTGCTGGGAGTGGTTCGAGACGCAGGAGGACACGTTCTGGATGCCGATCGAGGGCTTCGCGAAGTGGTTGGACATGTGCCGGCCGCCCGAGGCGACGTCGGCCGCCCGGGACATGCCGTTGAGGAGGATCTCCTCCGCCGTCAATCCGGCGGCGACGCAGGTCGCGAGGTCGCGGTAGTAGGGAAAGAGGTAGTCCCGGCCCGGCCGGAAGGTCATGCCGAGAGCGAGCTGGATGGCGTCATGGCCGGCGCAGGGCGCGTGGTAGCTCCAGCCGAGCCCCTGCTTCAGATAGTTCGGAGCCTTGTCGTCGAGCACGCGCGAGAGGTGCATCAGCGCGTACCACTTGCGGGCCTCCTCGCGCGAGACGCCTCCGATGCGGGTGTCTCGTCCTTGCTCGGCGACGTCCTGCGTGTTTCCCAAGTCCGATTCCTCCTGGTGTCCGCCGAAGCCCTGGCGAAGGCGGAGCGGATGCATTTTACGGGAGGCGGAACGCCCGTCGACGCGAGGAGATTCCGGGCCAGCCTGCTATCATGATCGCAATGCCTTTGCGCGACGCCCGGGAACCGGCGACAGGCCTGTCAGGCCGGACCCGGGAGGAAACCCAGCGCCGCGAGATGGTTTCCAGATTCGTCGCGCCCCGCGGGCGTGGACGATCCCCGGGTGCTCGCCGCGATGAACGAGGTCCCGCGGCATCGCTTCGTTCCCGAGCCCCTGCGCGCCCGGGCCTACGGCGATCATTCCCTGCCGATCGGGTTCGGCCAGACGATCTCGCAGCCCTACGTCGTCGGCATCATGACCCAGCGCCTGGGCATCTCGCCCGAGCACAAGGTGCTCGAGATCGGGTCCGGCTCCGGCTACCAGACCGCGGTTCTCGCCCGCCTCGCGCGGAGCGTCTACTCGCTCGAGCGGATCGACGAGCTCGCGCGCAGCGCCTCGGCCCTGCTCGCGTCCCTCGGTGTCCACAACGTCTCGATTAAGGCCTTCGACGGGACGTACGGCTATCCCGCCGCCGCGCCCTACGACCGCATTCTCGTCACGGCCGGGACCGAAGTGGTTCCCGAGCCCCTTCTCGCTCAGCTCGCCGTCGGCGGGCGCCTCGTCGTGCCGATCGGGCCGCCGGGCGGCCAGCGCCTCCGCGTCATCCGGCGTCGCAAGACCGACTACGCGCAGGAGGACGGCGAGGACGTCACCTTCGTGCCGCTGCTCGGCCGCTTCGCCGGCTCGCCGGCGTGACCGCGAGGCGAGCCATCGTGCGGGGCCGCGTCCAGGGAGTGGGCTTCCGATTCTTCGCGGAACGCGCCGCGCGCGAGCTCGGGATTTGCGGGTGGGTGCGCAATCTGCCGGACGGCACCGTGGAAACACTGGCCGAGGGCGACGAGGATGCCGTGCAGCGGTACCTCGATCGGCTTCGGAAGGGGCCGCTCGGGTCCCGCGTCGATGCGGTCGAGGTCGCCGACGTGCCCGGTCCTCCGCCGGGCCTTTCCACTTTCGAGATCACACGATGACGGACTTTCGCCGCTTCATCCACGACGTTCCCGACTTTCCTTCGCCGGGGATTCTCTTTCGCGACGTCACGCCGCTTCTCGCCTCTCCAGCCGCCTTCGCCGACGCGTCGCGGGCCATGGCCGAGCCGTTTCGCGCCGACCCGCCGGCCAAGATCCTGGGGATCGAGGCGCGCGGATTCCTCTTCGGCGCGGCACTCGCCCGGGAGCTGCACGTCGGAATCGTGCCGGCGCGCAAACCCGGCAAGCTCCCGCGCAAGGCCGAGCGCGTCTCCTACGGCCTCGAGTACGGCAAGGACAGCCTCGAGGTCCACTCCGACGCGTTCTCGCCGGGCGAAACGGTGCTCGTCGTCGACGACGTGATCGCGACCGGCGGGACGGCCCGGGCGGCGGCGGAGCTGGCGGAGAAGCTCGGGGCGCGCGTCCTGGGCGTGTCCGTGTTCATCGAACTGGCGGCCCTCGGCGGCCGGAAGACCCTCGACGGACGCCCGCTCCACGCGGTCCTGGTGCTATAATTCGTAACCTCCCTCGAAGATGGCAGCAGAGCGAATCCTGATCGTCGACGACGACGAAGACGTCCTTCTCATCGTCCAAACGATCCTCGACAACGCGGGCTACAGCGCCCTCCTCGCGCGCAACGGGCGGGAGGGTGTCGAGAAGGCCATCGAGGATCATCCGGACCTCATCCTCCTCGACGTCATGATGCCCGAGCTCTCCGGCTGGGAAGTCTGCACGACGCTCAAGAGCGCTCCGGAGACCCGCCACATCCCGATTGCCATGCTGACGGTGAAGAGCGAGATCCGCGACCTCATCACGGGCATGCAGGTGGGGGCGGACGACTACATCACCAAGCCATTCACGCGGAAGAAGCTCCTCGCCACCGTGAAGCGTCTTCTGGAAGAGAAGCGCCAGACGTCGCCGACGTTTCTCGGCTCGGACAACGAGGAAGTCCGCTTCCAGAATCTCCTGTTCGACTCCGTGACCGAGCTGCCGACGGTCCCGGTCATCATCGACGCGCTGCGCGACCGCCTGCTCGACAACCGCGAGATGGGCGTGCTCTACATCGACGTCGAGCAGTACAGCCACATCGAGGAGGCCTACGGCTGGGAGGTCTTCGACGGCCTCCTCAAGCACACCGCCAAGACGCTCCGCCGCATGGTCGGCACCGTGTTCGCCACCGAGGACTTCGTCGCCGTGAACCGGGCCGGCGGCTCGGACTTCTACGTCTTCGCGACGCTCGAGGGAGGCGAGGACGCCGTGCTCCGCCTCCAGCGAAAAGCCCGCCAGGTGGAGGAGTCGCTCCGCGGCTCTCTCGACGAGACCTTCGGCGCCCGGATCCACAAGCGCATCGGCGTCTTCGTCGGGCACGCGCTGCTGCGGCCGAATCCGCAGATGCGCGTCGAGCGCCTCGTGTACCGCGGGCTCCGCCAGGCGATCGCCGTCGCGACGACCAAGGAGGAGGAACGCCAGGCGCATCTGCGCGAGAGCTTCCGCGACATCCTCCGGAAGCAGCGGATCCGGAGCGTCTATCAGCCCATCTTCCAGCTCGAGCACCTCGACGTCTTCGGCCACGAAGCGCTGACGCGGGGCCCGGCGGACACCGCCTTCGAGAGCCCGGAGCTCCTCTTCCAGTTTGCCGCCGAGAACGAAGCCGTGTGGGAGCTCGAGCAGCTGTGCCTCGCCTCGTCCGCCTCTCGCTACTACGGCGGACGGAGAAGAGCTGCTCTTCATCAACGTGGAAGCCGAAACGATCACGGCTCTCTCCCGCAGCGGCCCCGAGGCGGTCCCCGCGCTCTTCGCCCAGAAGCATCCCGATCGTCCTCGAGGTGACCGAGCGCTCGGCCATTCGCGACGTCGCCGTCTTCCGCAGCGCCCTGACGACCCTGCGGCAGCTCGGATTCCGCATCGCGATCGACGACGCCGGGTCCGGCTACGCCTCGCTCCAGGCGATCGCCGAGCTCCGGCCCGACTACATCAAGGTCGCGAACACGCTCATCACGGGCCTGCGCACCGACTCCATCAAGCGCGACGTCGTCGAGATGCTCGTCAACCTCTCCCGCCGGATCGACGCGGTATGCGTCGCCGAGGGGATCGAGACTCCCGAGGACCTCGAGGAGTGCCGCCAGCTCGGCATCCCGTACGGCCAGGGCTTCTACCTCGGCGTTCCCGCCGAGAAGCCCGCCGACGAGCCGGCCCGCGAGTTCACCGGCCGGATCCGCACCGCGCGGTAGGCAGGCCTCAACGGGACGGGGCTGCTAGTGCCACGAACCGGTCGCGGATCCTCTCCGGGGCGAACAACCCCCGCCCGGGGCACGTGTTTTGCATCTCCCCACGGGCCAGCAATCGTGCATTCCACGGCATCGAACATCGCGAAGGACGCAGGCGCCCTCGGCCGCTGCCGAGCGCATGGCCGTGCTCCGGGCCGGGCACGGAAGGAGATTCCATGAGCGAGTCCCCTGTTTCGCCTTCGGAAAGCCGTTCCCGGCTCCGCGGCTCCCGAAAGCCGCCGCGCCCCGCGGCTGAGGCGCTGGATCACCGGCAACTGCTGACCGTCCTCACGCGGCTGAAGAAGGGTGACTTCTCGGTGCGGCTGGAACCGGGCCTGACCGGGGTGGACGGGCGGATCGCGGATGCCTTCAACGACGTCGTGGAGCTCAACCAGCGCATGAGCCACGAGCTCTCGCGACTCTCGCAGCTCGTCGGCAAGGAGGGCCGCATCTCAGAGCGGGCGCACCTGGGCGACGTCCAGGGCTCGTGGGCCGCGTCCGTGCGCTCGGTCAACAATCTGATCGCGGACCTCGTTCGCCCCACGGTCGACACGTCGCGCGTCATCGGCGCCGTGGCCAAGGGAGATCTCTCGCAGACGATGGATCTCGAGAGCGACGGCCGTCCGCTCCAGGGCGAGTTTCTCCGAACGGCCCGCACGATCAACACGATGGTGCATCAGCTCGGCTCGTTCGCTTCGGAGGTCACGCGCGTCGCGCGCGAGGTCGGCACCGAGGGCAAGCTCGGCGGCCAGGCCCGGGTCAAGGGCGTCGCCGGCACCTGGAAGGACCTCACCGACAACGTCAACCTGATGGCCGGCAACCTGACCGGCCAGGTGCGCAACATCGCGGCGGTCACGACGGCCGTGGCCAAGGGCGACCTCGCCAAGAAGATCACCGTCGACGTCAAGGGCGAGTTTCTCGAACTGAAGGCCACGATCAACACGATGGTCGATCAGCTCCGCTCGTTCGCCTCCGAGGTCACACGCGTGGCCCGCGAGGTCGGCACCGAAGGCAAGCTCGGGGGCCAGGCGCGCGTCGAAGGGGTCTCGGGAACCTGGAAGGACCTGACCGACAGCGTCAACTCGATGGCGGGCAACCTCACCTCACAGGTGCGCAACATCGCCGACGTGACCAAGGCCGTCGCGCAGGGGGATTTGTCCAAGAAGATCACCGTCGACGTCGAGGGCGAGATCCTGGAGCTGAAGAACACGGTCAACACGATGGTCGACCAGCTCTCCTCGTTCGCGGCCGAGGTCACGCGCGTGGCGCGCGAGGTCGGCACGGAGGGCAAGCTCGGCGGTCAGGCCGACGTCCGGGACGTGGCCGGCACGTGGAAGGACCTCACCGACAGCGTCAACTTCATGGCCGGCAACCTGACCTCGCAGGTGCGCAACATCGCCGACGTGACGACGGCCGTCGCGACCGGCGACCTCTCCAAGAAGATCACGGTCGACGTGAAGGGCGAGATCCTCGAGCTCAAGAACACGATCAACACGATGGTCGACCAGCTCCGCTCCTTCGCGTCCGAGGTCACGCGCGTGGCGCGCGAGGTCGGCACGGAGGGCAAGCTCGGCGGTCAGGCCGACGTGCGGGGCGTCGCCGGCACGTGGAAGGACCTCACCGACAACGTCAACTTCATGGCGGGCAACCTGACGTCCCAGGTGCGCAACATCGCCGACGTGACGAAGGCCGTCGCCAAGGGAGACCTCTCGAAGACGATCACCGTCGACGTCAAGGGCGAGATCCTGGAGCTGAAGAACACGGTCAACACGATGGTGGGCCAGCTGTCGTCCTTCGCGGCCGAGGTCACGCGCGTGGCCCGCGAGGTCGGCACCGAAGGCAAGCTCGGCGGACAGGCGCAGGTGGAAGGCGTCTCCGGCACGTGGAAGGACCTCACCGACAGCGTCAACTCCATGGCGGGCAACCTGACGTCCCAGGTGCGCAACATCGCCGACGTGACGACGGCCGTCGCCCTGGGCGACCTCTCGAAGAAGATCACCGTCGACGTCAAGGGCGAGATCCTGGAGCTGAAGAACACGGTCAACACGATGGTGGACCAGCTCCGTTCCTTCGCGTCGGAGGTCACGCGCGTGGCGCGCGAGGTCGGCACGGAAGGAAAGCTCGGCGGGCAGGCGGACGTTCGGGACGTCGCCGGCACGTGGAAGGACCTCACCGACAACGTCAACCTGATGGCGGGCAACCTGACCGGGCAGGTCCGAAACATCGCAGCGGTGACGACGGCCGTCGCGAAGGGCGACCTCGCCAAGAAGATCACCGTCGACGTCAAGGGCGAGATCCTGGAGCTGAAGAACACGGTCAACACGATGGTCGACCAGCTGTCGTCCTTCGCGGCGGAGGTCACGCGCGTGGCCCGCGAGGTCGGCACGGAGGGCAAGCTCGGCGGCCAGGCCGACGTGCCCGGCGTCGCCGGCACCTGGAAGGACCTGACCGACAACGTCAACTCCATGGCCAGCAACCTCACCTCGCAGGTCCGCGGCATCGCGCAGGTCGTCACCGCCGTCGCGAACGGCGATCTGCGGCGCAAGCTGACGCTCGAGGCCAAGGGCGAGATCGCGGCCCTCGCCGACACGATCAACGGCATGAGCGACACCCTCGCGACATTCGCCGCCCAGGTCACGACGGTGGCGCGCGAGGTCGGCGTCGAGGGCCAGCTCGGCGGCCAGGCCAGCGTGCCGGGAGCGGCGGGCACCTGGAAGGACCTCACGGACAACGTCAACCAGCTCGCGGCGAACCTCACCACGCAGGTGCGGGCCATCGCCGAGGTCGCCACCGCGGTGACCAAGGGCGATCTGACCCGGTCGATCAAGGTCGCAGCCCAGGGCGAGGTCGCGGCTCTCAAGGACAACATCAACGAGATGATCCGCAACCTCAAGGACACGACGCTCAAGAACACCGAGACGGACTGGCTCAAGACCAACCTCGCCAAGTTCTCGCGCATGCTCCAGGGCCAGCGCGACCTGCTGGCGGTCGGTCGCCTCATCCTCTCCGAGCTCGCGCCGGTCGTCTCGGCGCGCCAGGGCGTGTTCTACATCGTCGATTCCGCGAGCGATCGGCCGCAGCTGAAGCTCCTCGCGAGCTATGCCTGCGCGGCGGACTCCCTGAGACCGACGCTCCAGCTCGGCGAGTCCCTGATCGGGCAGTGCGCCGTCGAAAAGCAGAAGATCTTTCTCGACCAGGTGCCCGCGGAGTACCTCTCCATCTCCTCGGGGCTGGGCCGATCGGCGCCCTCGAACCTCATCGTCCTCCCGATCCTCTTCGAGGGGAGGTCAAGGGAGTCGTCGAGCTCGCGGCCTTCAAGCGGTTCAGCCCGGCGCATCACGCGCTGCTCGAGCAGCTCACGGAGTCGATCGGCATCGTGCTCCAGACGATCGAGTCGAACACCCGGACGGAGGACCTGCTGACGCAGTCGCAGTCGCTCGCCGGGGAGCTGCAGTTCCAGCAGGAGGAGCTCCGCCAGACCAACCAGCAGCTCGAGGAGAAAGCCGCCCTGCTGGCGGATCGGAACGTCGAGGTCGAAAAGAAGAACCAGGAAGTCGAGCAGGCGCGCCTCGCTCTCGAAGAGAAGGCGAGGCAGCTGACGCTGACCTCCAAGTACAAGTCCGAGTTCCTCGCGAACATGTCGCACGAGCTCCGGACGCCGCTTGAACAGCCTGCTCATCCTCTCGGACCAGCTCTCCCGCAACCCCGACGGCAACCTGAGCCCCAAGCAGACCGAGTTCGCGAAGACGATCCACGCCTCGGGGAAGGACCTGCTGGCCCTGATCAACGACATCCTCGACCTCTCCAAGATCGAGTCGGGCACGGTCGTGGTGGACGTCGGCGAGCTCCGGCTGGAGGACCTGCTCGACTACGTGAACCGCACGTTCCGGCACGTCGCGGAAGCGCGAAAGCTCGAGTTCCAGATCGACACCGCGGGCGTGCGGACGCGGTCGCTCGACGACCGACGCCAAGCGGCTGCAGCAGGTCATCAAGAACCTGCTGTCCAACGCGTTCAAGTTCACGGACCGGGGACGCGTGGCGCTCCGCATCGCGACGGTCGCCGACGGCTGGACGCCGGGCACGAAGACGCTCGACAACGCCGAATCGGTCGTGGCCATCTCCGTCACCGACACGGGCATCGGCATTCCGGCGGACAAGCAGCAGATCATCTTCGAGGCGTTCCAGCAGGCCGACGGCAGCACGAGCCGCAAGTACGGCGGCACGGGCCTCGGTCTCGCGATCAGCCGCGAGATCGCCCGCCTGCTGGGCGGCGAGATCCGCCTCACGAGCATTCCCGGCCAGGGCAGCACGTTCACGCTCTACGTGCCCGCAGGTCTACGCCGCCGTGCCGACGGCCTCGCGCGCGGGCGCCGTGTCGGAGGCCCAGTCGCGGATCGTCTCCGTCATGTCGGACGTCGACGCCGCCCACTCGGAGGCCGAGGCGTCCCTCGACGCTCCGCGAGGTCCCGGACGATCGGGGAGCGATCGGCGGAATCCGACCGCGTGCTCCTCATCGTCGAGAACGACGAGAACTTCGCGCGATTCCTGGTCGACGTCGCGCACGACCAGGGGTTCAAGGCCCTGGTCGCGACGAAGGGCGCCGACGCGCTCGCCCTGGTCCAGAGCCGCGAGCGCATCGACGCGATCACGCTCGACATCCAGCTCCCGGACTCGACGGCTGGAGAGTGCTCGAGCGGCTGAAGAACGATCTCGGCGACTCGACACATCCCGGTCTACGTCATCACGACGGAGGAGGAGACGGACCGCGCGCTTCGCGATGGGCGCTCATGGGAGCGCTGCAGAAGCCGGTGAAGACCCGCGAAGCTCTCGAAGAGGTCTTCGCGAAGATCCAGGCGGCGCTGAGCCGGCCCGAGCGGGACCTGCTGGTCATCAGCCCGGACGCGGCGACCCGGATGCACGTCCGCGAGGCCGTCGGAGAGGAGCCCCGTCCACGTCGCGGAGCTCTCGCAACCGGCGGAGGGACTGGGCGCCCTCGACGCCGCACGCCTTCGACTGCGTCGTCTTCGATCCGGGCCGCGGGACCGTGCGCGACTTCGAAGCGGTCGTCGAGGTGCTGCGGCAGTGCGCGACACGCCGCATCCCGGTGGCGTTCTGGACATCCGGTCGACGGCGCGCTGTCGGAGGCGGAGAAGGATCGCCTCGAGCGTCTCTGCCGGGGCGGCGGAGCGCGCGTCCGCTCGCTCGCTCGACCGGCTCGTCGACCACGCCGCTTCTGTTTCTGCACCGGCCGATCGCCAGCCTGGCGCCGGAGCACCGGTCCCGGATCGAGAACCTCTACGAGACCGGCGCAGGTCCTGGCCGGCAAGAAGGTGCTGATCGTCGACGACGACATCCGCAACATCTTCGCGATGACGAGCGTGCTCGAGCGCGCAGCAGATGCAGGTCATCTCGGCCGAGACGGGCAAGGAGGCGATCGAGCTGCTCGAGCAGACGCCGGACATCGACATCGTCCTGATGGACATCATGATGCCGGACATGGACGGCTACGACACGATGCAGGCCATCCGCCGGGCCGGCGAAGTTCAAGGACCTGCCGATCATCGCCGTCACGGCCAAGGCGATGAAAGGCGACCGCGAGAAGTGCATCGAGGCCGGCGCCTGGGACTACCTCGCCAAGCCCGTCGACACCGACCAGATGATCTCGGTGCTCCGCTCCTGGCTGTCCCGCTGAAGGCCGAAGAGATGGAGTCGGAGGGCCGGGTCAACCTGCTCGCGGTCGACGACAAGCCCGCGAAGCTGCTGACGCTGTCGAGCGCTTCTCGACGAGCTCGGGCAGAACGTCGTCTGACGGCGAGCTCGGGCCGGGAGGCGCTCCGCCTGCATCCTCAAGCACGAATTCGCCGTCATCCTGCTCGACGTCAACATGCCCGGCATGGACGGTTTCGAGACGGCGGCGCTCATCCGCCAGCGGAAGAGCTCGGAGCACACGCCGATCATCTTCGTCACGGCGTACCCCGACGACACGCACGCCGCTCCGCGGGTACGAGCTCGGCGCGGTCGACTACATCCTCGCCCCGGTCGAGCCCGAGGTGCTGCGCACCAAGGTCACGGTGTTCGTCGAGCTGTACAAGAAGACGGCCCAGGTCAAGGCCCAGGCCGCGGCGCTCGAACGGCGGGCGTCGCAGCTGCAGCAGCTGGCGCAGGCGTCGCTGGCCATCAACTCGGCCCTGTCGCCCGGCCAGACGCTCCAGGTCGTGGCGCATTTCGCGAGGTCGATTCTCGGCGCCCACCAGGCGGTCGCGATCGCGGCTCCGGAGGAGAAGTGGTCGACGGCGCGGAGCGCCGTCTCGCTGTCGCCGGCCGTCGAGGAGGCGGGGGAGAGGCCCGTCCTGCGGGACGGCGCCGCGATGGTCGCGCTGCTCTCCGCGATGCCGGGATCGGTGCGCCGGCCCCGCTCCGATGCGCCCTCGGAATGGGACGCGTACCACTCCGACGTCCGGCCGGCCCGCGCGGGATGGCTCGCGGCGGCGCTCACGGGCCGGGATGGACGGGCCTTCGGCCTGCTCCACGTTCTGGACAAGTGCGACGGCGACTTCCGCGACGACGACGCCGACGTCCTGACACAGCTGGCCCAGATGAGCTCCATCGCGATCGAGAACGCCATCAACGCCGAGGCCCGCGAAGCCAACCGGATGAAGGACGAGTTCCTGACCACGCTGTCGCACGAGCTCCGGACGCCTCTCGCGGCCATGATGGGATGGACGCGCCTGCTCCGCACCGGACGCCTCGACGGCGAGCGGACGGGCGAGGCCCTCGGGGTCATCGAGCGCAACGTCTCGGCGCAGGCCAAGCTGATCGACGACCTGCTCGACGTCTCGCGGATCATCACGGGAAAGCTCCGGCTCTCGCTCCAGCCGGCCTCGCTCTCGGGAGTGATCGGCGCCGCGATGGACTCCATGCGCCTCGCGGCCGAAGGCAAGCAGATCGAGATGCGCTTCGAGAACCACGCCGGCTCCGAGGACCGCATCCTCGGGGATCCGGACCGCATCCAGCAGATCGTGTGGAACCTCATCTCCAACTCGATCAAGTTCACGCCGGCGCGAGGACGGGTGACCGTCGAGCTCCGCCAGCGGGAGCAGGAGTTCGAGATCGAGGTGCGGGACACGGGGCAGGGCATGACGCCGCAGTTTCTGCGGCACGCCTTCGACCGGTTCCGCCAGGCCGACAGCTCGCTGACGCGTTCGCACGGCGGCCTCGGCATCGGACTCGCGATCGCCCGTCACCTCACGGAGCTCCACGGCGGCTCGATCGACGCGGACAGCGCCGGCCCCGGCCTCGGCTCGGTGTTCCTGGTGCGCCTGCCCCGCGTCGCACTCGGCGTGGAACGGAGCGTGCGCCCCGAGCCCGAGCCCCGCGCGGCGGCCATCGAGAGGGAGCCCGGCTCGCTTCTCGGCGTGCGCGTGCTTCTCGTCGAGGACCAGTGGGACAGCCGCGAGCTGATGGCCGAGATCCTCCGCTCCGCGGGCTGCGACGTCGAAGCGACCGGGTCGGCCCAGGAGGCCCTCGAGGCTCTGCCGTCGGCTCGGCCCGACGTCCTCGTGAGCGACATCGGCATGCCGGGAGAGGACGGCTACTCGCTGCTGCGCAAGATCCGCCACGGCGACCTCCGGTTCCAGTCCGTGCCGGCGATCGCTGTTTCGGCGTACGCCCGCGAAGAGGACCGGATCCGTTCGCTGTCGGCGGGGTTCCAGCTCCACCTGGCGAAGCCCTTCGAGCCCACGGATCTTCTGGTCGCGGTCAGCCGGGTCACGCACCGCGAGCCACCGGCGCCGGCGGCGGGAGAAACGACAGCGGTCGAGCCCCCGCGCCATCGGATTCTCGTCGTCGAAGATCACGCGGACGTTCGCGAAGGGCTGCGCGAGCTTCTCGAGTCTTCGGGATACGACGTGGAGGTCGCCGCCGACGGGACACAGGGGATCGAGCGGGCCCTCGCGCTCCGGCCCCGCATCGCGTTGATCGATCTCGGTCTGCCGGGGCTCGACGGTCACGCCGTCGCGCAACGGCTGCGGAGCATCGTGCCGAAGGAGGAGCTCGCCCTCGTCGCCCTCACGGGGCACACCCACTCCGAGGACCTCCTGCGCGCCGTCGAGAGCGGATTCGACGCTTACCTGCCCAAGCCGATCCACTTCGACCGGCTCGTCGCGGTCATCACCGAGCGGCTGGCGATCCTCAGCGGGCGAGCGCGTCGTCCTGAGGAGCGACTCGGGCGACAATGCTAAATTCTCGCCGAGGGGCCGTAGCTCAGTTGGATAGAGCAAGAGTTTCCTAAACTCTAGGTCGCCGGTTCGACTCCGGCCGGTCCCACCAGCTCCTTCAATCACGTGATTCCATCGTGCTCTCTCTACTCGAGTGAGCGAGACGAGCTGCCGGTTGCGTTCCGGCCTGTGGGATATGCTCGAATTAGCGTCGCCGTTCGGTGGCCGACCTCCGGCCGACCCGTCGTGGCGCAAAGGAGTACCGTGATGAGGGGAAAGACTGCCTTGATCGCCGCGACCGGCCTCTTGGTCTCGCTGATCGCCTCGGCGGGGGATCAACCCTGTTCGATCCACGCGAAGAACAGCCAGTCGAAGGAAGAACTCACTGCGATGGCCAAGTGGACGCAGGCCGATGCGCTCGACGCCGCCCTCAAGTCCCTGAATACCACTGCCGACAAGGTCACGGTGAAGAAGTCCGAGCTCGAGGTCGAGGGCGGATGCCTCGTCTACGCGTTCGACATCGTGGTGGCCGGAGAGAGTAAGGGCAAGCACGAGATCGACGTGGACGCCGGCAACGGACGGATCCTCAAGACGGACCACGATCGGCGCTGAGCCCGGGGAGCACGCGGAAGCACGTTTACGGTTGTTGCGGACCCTCCGGCGTCACGCGAGTCGCGTCGGATGGTCCGCACCATCATTCCGAATCATCGCGCGGGTCTGCGACGCGTTAGTTCGTCGTGGCGCGACCGGCGGCCGCGGCCATCGCGTCGCGAAGGTCGATCAACGGCTGCTGGCTGACGCTCAGGACGCCGCTGTCCGGGCGTTCGAGCGAGGCGATGAGCGCGAACACCAGGGCGAAGGACAGGCCCAGGTTCGTACGCCCCATCGACACTCGGGATTGCGCGATTCCGGTCTGATACCCCACGGCCATCATGCCGAGAATGGTCACGAAATAGAGCACGACCCATATCTCGCTGGGAAGACGCGTTTGAATTCCGACAGCGACTCGTGTCGCATGAATCCCGTTCACCTCGTTCAGGGAGTCGACATACAGCGCGGCCACGTCCGAGTTCATGTCTTTCCGGGCATTCGCGACGGCCATGTTCCAGAGGCGGTCCAACAGCTGCTGTGTCTCGGACAGGAAACGCTTGACAAGGGACGGCTCCAGGCGGCCCGCCTCCACGAACGCCACGCGCGAATCCGCGTACTGCCGGAGCAACGCGGCGGCCTCGGCGCGATCGCCTTCCGGCAGAAAATCCGATCGTTGCCAGGCCGTGCGGAGGGCCACCGCTTCCTCGCGGACAAGCGACTGCCGGGCGCCCCGGAGCTCCCAGACGATTGCAAAAGTGAACGCCAGCATGAACGCCGAGAACCCCAGGATCGTGCCGGCCATCGCCGAAACCGGGGATTCCTTCACCTCCTCGGACCGCCGTTGAGCGGCCCAACCCACCCGATACCCGACTTCGATCGCCGCCATCACGACGGCGAACGTCGCGGCGAAAACGGCCCAGATGGGCATGGAATCGAAACGCATGGCTGTCAGCCTCGCTGTCTCTATCTGGTCGCGTTTCTTGGCGGAGTCAGGACGCGGCGTCGCCCGGGTCGGCTTCCCAGGTCAGCGTGATGAGGCCATCCCCGGACGCGATTTCGATCGGCTGTCGCTCGCGAAGCCGATCGTCGACGTCGGTTCGACGTGCGCCGTAGGTCTCGAGATAGAGGCGTCGTACCTCTTCGTCGCTTCGGACGCCGTCGCCGGCCACTCTCCAGGGCACGGCGGCAATTCTATGCCTGCGACCGGAACATTGTCGCCGGGCGGGCGTAACGTGTCTGAGGGGGCCGGCCTGTCCGGAGCCGGCCGAGGAGGCGTCGCGATGTTTCGAAACGCGTGTGCCCTGGCGCTCGGACTCGGAGTGGCCGTCTCGGCGGAAGCCGCTGAAACGGAGAGGACGATTCGCGCGGAGCTCTCGGGGACGGATCTCGCGAACTTCGCGATCGAAAACCTGGCGGGGCGCATGCGGGTTTCCGTGGGAAGCAGCGATCGCCTGACCGTCGTCGCCACGGTCCGGGCCGAGACCGCTGAGCTGGCGCAGGCGATGCGTCTCGAACGCGTCGGGAATGGGGGAGCGACGGCGACGCTGCGAGTCCGGTACCCTTCGGACGTATCGACCGTGCGTTACGCGGATCCCGGTCGCGAGAGGGACTGGCCGTTCGGGGACGTCGGAGCCTCCGAGACGTACGACTACGACGGTCGCCGCATGCGTGTGAACCCAGGCCGCGGCTCTCGACTCTCCGTGGACCTGGAGATCCAGGTTCCGTCCGGCGCCCGGCACGCCTCCTTCCGAAACCTCGTGGGCCGTATCGAGGCCGAGGGGCTGCAGGGAACGCTGCGCTTCGAGGTCGGGAGCGCGGACTTGCGCCTCCGCGGTCTCGACGGCGAAATTTCGGTGGCCGGAGACTCGGGCGACATCCAGGCCACCGGCATCCGGGGCAGCTTCGACTTCGACTCCTCGAGCGGCGACTGTCGTCTCGAAGATTTCGACGGCCAGCAGTTTCGTTTCCATGCCTCGTCCGGGGATCTGGTGGCGCGCGGTGTCCGGGCGCAACGCGTGGAAGCCGAGACGAGCTCCGGCGACGTTTCGGTGTCGTCCGCTGACATCGAGGAGTTCGAGGCCGACTCGTCCTCGGGAGACATCGCGGTGGACGTCCAGGGCGACCGCCTCACCTCCTTCCGCGTCTCGACTTCGAGCGGCGATGTGGTCCTGGGCCTGCCGGCCGACGGCTCCTTCGACGCCGAAGCGGACCAGTCGAGCGGCGACATGGTGGTTGGCTTCGCGGAGGGGAGCGCGGTCCACGACGACGAGGCGCTGGTCGCCTTCCGCCGTGGAAGCGGGGGAGCGAAGGTCCGCGTGTCGACCTCGAGCGGCGACTTCACGATCGCGCCGCGCTGAGGGGGTCGTCCCTCAGCCCTTGACGCAGACCACCTGCTTCAGTCGGGCAACCACCTCGACCAGGTCCGAGGAGTTCTCGATCACCTCGCCGATCGGCTTGTAGGCGCCGGGGATCTCGTCGAGGACGCCGGCATCCTTGCGGCACTCGACGCCCTCGGTCTGGCGGGCGAGATCCTCGCGCGTGAACCGCCGGCGGGCCTCGCCACGCGACATCTTGCGGCCGGCGCCGTGGGGAGCGCTCTCGAAGGCCTCGGGGTTGCCGAGACCCCGCACGATGAACGAGCCGGTGCCCATGGAGCCGGGAATGATTCCGAGGTCGCCGCGCCGCGCGCGGATCGCGCCCTTGCGCGTCACCATCACGTCTTCGCCGAAGTGGCGCTCCCAGGCGACGTAGTTGTGATGACAGTTGATCGGCGGCTCGGTCTGGAAGTCGCCGACTTCGTGACGCAGATCCTTCAGGACTTCATCGACCATGATTTCGCGGTTCGTGCGAGCGAAGTCCTGGCACCACTGGAGGTCACGCACGTAGGCATCGAACTCGGGCGTCGAGGTCGCGAAATAGGCGAGGTCGGGATCGGGCAGGTCGACGGCGAGTCGCTTCATGATTCCTTTGGCCTTGCCGATGTGTCGCTCGGCCGTGACCTTGCCGATGTTGCGGGATCCCGAATGGAGGAGCACCCAGACGCGCGCGTCGTCCTCGTCGACGCAGATCTCGATGAAGTGGTTGCCGCCGCCGAGAGTGCCGCACTGGAGTGCGGCTTTCTTCTTCTCGCTGTCCGATGCGACGCTCGGAAGGCCCGTCTCCTCGGCGGCGGCGAGCAGGGCGGCCCCCCGGCGATGCGCCTGCTTCCGCTGGTGGAAACCCACCGGGATTCCGCGCTCGATCGACGCACGCAGCCGCCCGAGCTTCCCGTCGAGCGCCGAGGCCGGCAGGGACGTCTTGACGGCCGCCATGCCGCAGCCGATGTCCACGCCGACGGCCGCGGGGCAGATCGCGCCCTTCGTCGCCATGACGCTTCCGACGGTCGCGCCCATTCCCCAGTGCGTGTCTGCCATCGCCGCGACGTGCTTGAAGACGAAGGGGAGCGCCCCGGTGCGGACCAGCTGCGCGGCGGCCGAGGCCTCGACGTCCTCCGTCCAGACCTTGACGGGAACCTTCGATTGGAGGACTTTCCGGACAGGCACCTGTCGTCAGCCCGGCCCGGCCGGGAGCTTCAGCGAGAAGCGCATCATGCGATCGATCCAGCGGTCCGGAAGCGCCGCCCGCAGCGGAATGAGTGTCCGCGCGAGCCACGTGATCCGGTAACGAGTGCGAGGGCGCGGCGACTCGATCGCGTCGAGGATGAGCCGGGCCACGGGCTCGGGAGGCAGTTGCCCACGGCGGAAGTCTCCGTCCATGGCCTTCTCGGCGTTCGCGTAGAAGCCGCGATAGGGCCCGGGCCGGGCGATGAGGGGGCCCACGATCGAACGGGCTCTCTCGGCAAAGCGTGTATCGATCGGGCCGGGCTCGATGGTGACGACGCGCACCCCGAACGGAGCGGTCTCGACCCGGAGAGCGTCGGCGACCGCCTCGACGGCGTGCTTTGAGGCGCAGTAGGGAGAGGCGAAGGGAACGCTGACGCGTCCCCCGAGAGAGGACATCAGAACGATCGTTCCGCCGCCGCGCTCCCTCATGGAAGGGAGAACCGCGCGGGTCACGTCGAGCATGCCGAAAAAGTTCACGTCGAAGACGGCGCGCCACTCGTCGGCGGTGACCTCCTCGACGGCGCCGTACTGCGCATAGCCGGCGTTGTTGACGACGGCGTCGATGCGCCCGGCGCGCGCGAAGACCTCGCTCAGAGCCGCCCGGACGGAGGCCGGATCGGTCACGTCGAGGGCGAGGGTCGAGAGGTCCCCGCCCCGTTCGAGCTCCGCGAGGTCGTTGCGATTGCGGGCGGTGGCGAAGACCCGATGCCCCCGCCTCGCCGCCTCGACCGCCGTGGCGCGCCCGATTCCGGAGGAGCAGCCTGTAACGAGGATCACCCGCGCGGCGGCCACGGCCGGATGTTACCCTTGCCGGGGATGGCCGCAAGCGGCTCCGCGAGCGAGGGTTGGCCGCGTAAACCGGCGGGCTCCGGGTTCGTCTATTCCTCGTGCATGCCCTGGCGATGATTCCCCACGAGACCGAAGCCCCGCCCGACGAAGCACGGCTCATCCGGGAGATCCGGGCCGGGCGCACGGAGCTCTTCGAGTACTTCGTCCGCCAGTACCAGAAAAAGATCACGCGCCTCGCCTATCGCTTCCTGCGGGACGTCGGCGAGGCGGACTGCGCCGCGCAGGAGAGTTTTTTGCGCGCCTACCAGAGCCTCGACAGCTTCCGGGAGGGCTCGACCTTCGAGACGTGGCTGACGCGCATCTGCATCAACTGGTGCAAGGACCGCCTCAAGAGGCGCCGCCTGGTGCTCTACTTTCACCAGGGTCCGCGCCGGGAGAACGAGAGCGGCGAGGAGCCGCAGGAGCTCGTGCCCAACCGCGACCCCTCGCCCGAGCGGCGCGCCGCCGGCCGGGAGATCCGGGAACGCCTGGCCCGCGCGATGGACGCCCTTTCGCCGCGCCAGCGCTCGATCTTCGTCATGAAACACTTCGAGGAGATGTCGATCCCCGAGATTGCCGAGGTGACCGGGCTCGACGCCGGGACGATCAAGTCGCACCTGTTCCGGGCCGCCCAGAAAATGCGCGAACGGCTCGCGGACCTTCACGCCTGAGCATGGATCCGACCGACGCCCACCTGACCGACGCGGACCTTCTGGCCCTCGCGGCGCCGGCCTCCGGCGAGCCCGAGCCGCTCCCGCGGCACCTCTCGGGATGCGAGGCCTGCAGCCGAGCGCTTCAGCAGTGGAGGAGCGCGATGCGGGAGGCCGCCCGCGACGACGTGCGGGAGCTCGAGCGGCGAACTCCGGAGGAGTGGCGCGCGGCGGAGGACGCGACGATGGCGGCCATCCGGCGGGCAAGTCCGCGACGCACGCTGCCGGCGGCGCGCTGGGCGATCGGGATCGCCGCGGCGCTGCTGCTGCTGGCCCTCGCGATGCCTTTCCGGCGTGAAGCCGCGCCGGTGGCGCAGGCGGGATCGGCGACGGGGGAGACGCCCGACGCCTCGGACGTCGCGCTCGCGTCGGCCTCGGACCGCGCCGACGACGCCCTGCTGCGGGACGCGGAGTACCTGGCGCAGGGCGGGGACGACCACGCGGACTTCGCCCTCGAGGAGAGCCTGTGAGGCGCCTGTGGGCTTCTCTCGGCCTCGCGGCGATCCTGTTCCTGGACGCCCCGGGCCTGATGGCCCAGGGACCGGCCGAGGGGAAGTGGTGGAAACGGCCGCGCGTCGCCAGGCAGCTGGATCTCTCGGCCGACCAGGTGGCGCAGCTCGAAAAGATCTTCGCGCGATCGAAGCCGAAGCTGATCGACCTGCGGGCCGACTTCGAGAAGAAGCAGTTCGACTACGACCAGTCGATGCAGAACGACGACGTGGAGCGCGCCGAGCTCGAGGCCAAGATCGAGGCCCGGGAGCAGGCCCGCGCCGCCCTTCAGAAAGAGCTCGCTCTCATGGAGCTCGACATGAAGAAGGTCCTCAGTCCCGAGCAGCGCGAGAAGCTCGTCGAAATGCGGGAAAAGGCGCGGGCGCTGGTCCAGGAGAAACGCCGCCGCATGCGGGATTCCGCCCTCGACGGCGGCGAAACGGACGCGGCCCCCGCCGAGCGGGAAAAGCGCGTCGTCACGCCCAAGCCCGGCCGCTGAGGGCGAGCGAGGAAAAGCCGGTTCGGCGCCCCCGGGAGGGGTCCGGCGGTGCTAGGGTCGAGGTCGGTGGCTCTCGGGTTCCTTCCCCGGCGTTCCTCCCCGGGTAACACCCGCGCCCCGCCCATCCTCCCGCCTGCCGCGCGCAAATGCGCCGGGTTCGACAAGCACCGCATGACGGTCCTTCTCCGATCCGGCCGCCAGGACTCACCCCCATCCGAGGTATCGCGATGAAGAAGACCGTTCGAACTCTCCGTCTCTGGATCATGGCTCTGATCGGTCTGAGCTTCTCTCTGGGCTCCGCGCTGGCCGAGGACACGCTGGCCGTGCGATGGAACGGCGTTCTGCTCGAGTCGGTTCGGAACAGCCGGCTCGGGCCGCCGATGGTGGCGCGCGCCCTCGCAGTAGTTCACACCTGCGGGTTCGACGCCTGGGCCGCGTACGACGACGTCGCGCTCGGAACGCAGCTCGGCGGATCTCTCCGCCGGCCGGCGGCGGAACGCACGGCCGAGAACGCCGAGAAGGCCTACAGCTACGCCGAGTACCGTTGTCTGCTCGATCTCTTCCCCACGCAGGCCGACTTCATCCGAACGCAGATGTCCGCCTTCGGGTTCGATCCCGACGACGCGTCCGTCGATCCCGCGACGCCGCAGGGCGTGGGCAACCTTGCGGCGGCCGCGATCCTCGAGTTCCGACACCAGGACGGCTCGAACCAGCTCGGCGACCTGAATCCGGTTCCGTACTCGGACTACACGGGTTATCTGCCGGTCAACGACCCGGACCACATCAACGATCCCAACCGCTGGCAGCCGCTCCGGTTCTCGGACGGCCAGGGCGGCTTCGTGGTCCCGGGTTTCGTCGGGCCGCACTGGCAGAACGTCGTGCCGTTCGCCCTCGAATCGGCCTCGCAATTCCGGCCCGGTCCTCCCCAGCGCTGGCCCTCGCTCGGCTACCTCGCTCAGTCGCTCGAGGAGATCGTGTTCAACGCCACCCTGAACGATCGGGGCAAGATGATCGCCGAGTACTGGGCCGACGGGCCGCGCTCGGAGCTTCCTCCCGGGCACTGGACGCTCTTCGCCGAGTTCGTGTCGCGTCGGGACGGCCATACGTTCGACCAGGATGTCCAGATGTTCTTCCTCCTCGGCAACGCGGTCTTCGACGCCGGGATCGGCTGCTGGGACACGAAGCGTCTTCTACGACTCGCAGCGGCCGATCACGTCGATCCGCTACCTCTTCCATGGACGGAATGTCCCGAACACCGTGCCGTTCGAGGGCGTGAAGCTGGTCAAGGGAGAGGACTGGCTGCCGTATCAGCCCCTCACTTTCATTACGCCCCCGTTCGCCGAGTACACGTCGGGCCACAGCACGTTCTCGGCGGCCGCGGCCGAGGTCCTGAAGCGTTTCAAGGGAAACGACGCGCTCGGCGCGTCGGTGACATTCGAGCCCGGCACGGGCCGCCTCGAGCCCGGGTTCGCGCCTCACCACGCGACGACCCTCTCGTGGGACACGTTCTCGGCGGCCGCGGACGAGGCCGGCTCTGTCCCGGCGCCTCGGTGGCATCCACTATCTCGAAGGGGACCTGCGGGGTCGCGCGATGGGACGCAAGATCGGCTGCACGGTCTGGCAGAAGGCGCAGACCTACATCCAGGGCAATCCGCCGCCCGCCGAGAGCTGCGACTGCAACCGCTACGGTTGCCCGGACTGAGAATCGACGCCGCGGCCCGGGTCGGATCCCCGGGCCGCCGCGTCAGAGGTCGTCCCGAAAGCGTTCCTCTGTCCACGGGTCGCCGCGCATGTGGTACCCGTTGACCTCCCAGAAGCCGGCCCGATCCTCGGCGACGAGCTCGAGGCCGCTGGCCCACTTGGCGCCCTTCCAGAAGTAGAGGTGCGGAATCACGATCCGCATCGGCGCGCCGTGCTCGACGGTCAGGGGCTGGCCGCCGTGATGCGTGGCGAGGAGATTCTCGTCGCGATCGAAGTCGGCGAGAGGCACGTTGGTCGTCCAGCCGCCGAAGGCGTGCTCGACGACGAAGCGCGCGTTGGGAGTGGGGCGGACGATCGCGAGGACTTCCCGGACGGGCACGCCTTCCCACTCGTTGTCGAGGCGGGTCCAGTGGGTGACACAGTGCACGTCGTTCTTGCGGACGGCGCGGGGGAGCTTCTGAAATTCCTCCCAGGTCCAGGACGTCGGGTTCTCGACCTCGCCCCAGACCGAGAACTTCCAGGTCGGCAGGTCGACTTTCGGTATCGAACCGAAGTGGAGCACGGGCCACTGCTGCGTGACGAACTGGCCGGGCGGGACTCGCCCGGGATCCGGGTTCGGGAAGCGGATCTTCGGATTCCTGCGGATGATCATGAAGCTAGTATCCCCTCCGTGGACGGCGCGGCGAAGAAAGCGATCCTCGGCTACGTCCGGCCCCTCGCCGTCGCGCTGGACGGCGTGACGAACTATGGCGACGTCGAACGGATGGTTTCGTCCTCGCAGGCGATTGCGGGAGGGCGGACCGGCCTGGACGAGGACCTTCTCTTTCTTCTGGCGGTCTTCTCGGGTCAGGAGAAGTGGGTCTCGCGGATGGGCCACCGGAGCCGCACCGAGATCTTCCTCGGCTCCGTGGGCGTTCCGCCCAGGACCGTTCGCCGGCTGTTTCAGGCGCTGGCCCGCTTCGAGAGCGCCCCGGCCTCCGCCGAAGAGGAGATCGTCCACGACGTCGTAAAGCTCGAGGCCATGGGCGCCTACGGCATCGCGCGCGGTCTCGCCGACGCCTACCGG
This sequence comes from uncultured Acidobacteriota bacterium, assembly GCA_963782585.1. Classification (GTDB taxonomy): domain Bacteria; phylum Acidobacteriota; class Thermoanaerobaculia; order UBA5066; family Gp7-AA6; genus DAHUXD01. The sequence continues at coordinate 13,077 of CAWAKL010000001.1, read as the reverse complement.
GAGCGCCTCGAGATTCTCGAGATGGCGGAGGCGATCGAGGAGGCGGCCGGGACGAAGCTCCGCACCGAGTCGGCCGAGCGTCTCGCGGCGCCGCGGCGGGCCCTCATGCGGGAGTTCGCCTCTCGACTGCGCGCGGAGCACGCCGAGTTCGGCAAGGGCTAAAAGAAAAGCGGCCCCGATTTCCCGGGGCCGCTTCGAGTCTGCCTGGCGTCGGCTGCCTGGGGTCAGTACAGAGTCAGGCCGAAGGACAGCCCGAGGAACGCTCCCATCTGCTGCCGGGTGACGGGGTTGGCGGGACAGTAGTTGCCGCCGCCGCATCCGGCGACCACGCCGCGTCTGCCGAGCTCCTCGACCCAGCGGCAGAACGGACTCGACTCGGGAACGTCGTTGAAGTCGTTGGGCGGAGAGCACGCGGGGGGGATGAAGGCCGGCTCCAGCGTCTTCAGCACGAACACCGCCATCTGCTCGCGGCTCACGGCGTTGCCCGGACAATAGTTGCCGCCGCCGCATCCCGCGACGACACCGCGGTTCGAGAGCTCTTCGATCCAGGGGCAGAAGGGACTCGACTCGGGCACGTCGAGAAAGAGGTTGGGCGGGGCGCATCCCGGCGGGACGTAGCCCTGCCCTTCCTTGGCGAGTAGAACGAAGACCGCCATCTGCTGGCGCGTCGTCGTCGAGGTCGGGCAGTAGTTGCCACCTCCGCAGCCAGCGGTCACGCCTCGGTGCAGAAGCGCTTCGATGAATCGGTAGAAGATGCTGGTCGAGGGCACGTCGGGGAAGCTGCCGCCCACGTGAACGTCCCAGATCTTGTCCGGATACGGGCCCAGCTCGGGCGCGGTCCGGCGGCAGGATGAGGGTCTCGGCAACGAAGAGGTCTTCATCCACGCCGAAAGCCTTCGTGCCGCCGGCCGTGACCTGCGCGCAGTCTCCCGTCGAGACGCAGCTCGTGGGCGTTCCCACCGGCATCAGTCCGTAGTCGGCGGTCGTATCGGGAAGCCCCTTCGTCAGCGCGCCCGAGGCGTGGACGGACTCGAACGTGCTCGTGACGTTCTGCGGTCCCGCGAAGAAGTTTGTCCACACGGTTCCCAACGTCGTCGTCTCGCCGATCTCGAGGACGGCGGTCGGATCGGCATCCAGCACGAGGGCGGGCGGGACGATCGGGATCTCGGTGCCCCGGAAGTTGATGATGGGATGCGAATTGGGAAAGCCAATCGATGCGTGGGTCACGGGCTCGACGAGTTCGCAAAACTCGGAGGAGAAGTAGGCGGGACCTGTTTCCGACTGGGTATTCCCTCCCGGGAACAAGATGTGTTGAGCCTGGTAGCCGTCCGGCACGTGTGCCTCGATGAATACTTCCGAACCGGCCGGAACCTGAATCGAGGTCGGGACGACGAAGATCTGATTCGTCATGTCCGGGAGCGTGGTGCTGACGGTTCCGAGAATCAGTCGAAATCCGTTCGGGAAGGGCTCTCCGAGCGACACGCCGACATTGAACGTGATGGGCTGTCCGGTCGCTCCGGGGGTCTCGGCCTGCCCGACACCGAACTGAATCTCGCAGAGCTGGACCGGGCCGAGGACGCCGAAGTCGTCGAGGCGGTAGCTGCGCCACCAGCTGTTGTCAAAGTGGTAGAACGGCGGCGGATTTAGCGGAATGCACGCGATTCCGTTGAAGTCCTCGATTGTCTGACTCGAGTTTTGAGTGAAGAGGAGAACGTTCGGCGGGCATGAGCCTTCCGGAACGTACGGAGGCGCCGGAGCGACGGGGGCGGTCGGGGATTGACGCGAGATGTTCTGAGCAATGGCGTGACTGCTCAACAGAATCAGAAGCGCGGCGAAGCACGACGCGATCCTTCGCAAGGGCATTGTAGCCTCCGTTTGGGGGCGGATTCTACGCAATGCGCGAAGCGAAAGGGGACGGTATCGCGGAAAAAATCAACAACGGGCCGCTCGCGCCGGGACGCTCTGTGTGAGGGGCTACGGACCGTAGAGCGTGAGGCCGAACGTCTTGACCAGGAAAACCGCCATCTGCGCGCGGGTGATCGAGGTGGTGGGACAGAACTTGCCGCCGCCGCAGCCCGCGGCGATCTGGCGGTTCGTGAGGTCTTCGATCCAGGCGGCGAAGGGGTTCGTCACCGAAACGTCCGAATACAGCCCCGTGGGCGCCGGCGGGACGTAGCCCGACCCGAGGAGCGTCTTGAGCAGGAAGACCGGCATCTGCTGGCGCTTCACGAGAGCACTCGGGCAATACCGGAGGGGAGAGGCGGCGCAGCCCGCGGCGATGCCGCGCCGATAGAGCTCCTCGATCCAGGGGGCGAATGGATCGGCCTGGAGCACGTCGGCGAAGATGCCCGTCACGGGCGGCGGGACGTAGCTCGCGCCCTCGCTGGCCTTGAGCAGGAAGGCCGCCATCTGCTTGCGCTGCACGGCGGTCTGCGGGCAGTAGCCGCCGCAGGTCCCGCCGCCGGTGACCCCGGTGTGAAAGAGCGTCTCGATGTAACGGTAGAAGGGACTGGTCGGCGAGACGTCGCCGAAGCTTCCGCCGACGTGGAGCGTCCAGGTCTGGTAGTAAGGCTCCGCCTCCGCGAGCGCGATCGGCGCGGTGATCTCGTCGAAGCTCGCGTCCCAGTGCGGCGCGGGCCGGGTTCCGCTGACCCGGACGCGGTAACAGTCGCCCGTCGCGTCGTAGCAGTTGCTGGTCGACAGCGGCGCTACGGACCCGTAGGCGGCCCCGGAATCGACGAAGGTATACGTCGGGCCGGCCGGTCCGCCGAAGTTCGAGGCATAGGTCACGAGCGTGAAGGGCGTCTCGCCGGCGTTCGACCAGGAGGTTTCGACTTCGGCGACCTCGTTGGGGTCGAGCACGCCGTTCGCGTTCGTTCCCGTCGCGGCCCCGTGCTCGTCGACGCGGAGGGGCGAAGCGGCGAAAGACGCGGCACAGGAGCACGTCGTGACGTGGAGCATCCAGCCCGACAGGGTCCCCGTCGCCCCGGCGGTATCGTCGCGGATCCGCAGCGTCCAGGCGCCCGACGGTCCCTCGCCGAGAAAGGCGGAGAGTCCCTCCTCCGGTGCGAGCGTGGCCGCGGCGATCCCGTTGGCGTAGAGACGGTCGGTGACGAGGCCTGCGTTGGACGCGTAGAGGATCTGGCCGCCCGGGTTCGTCCGGTCGTCCCAGAGCGTGCCGTCGAACACGTCGTCGAAGGCCCCGCCGTTGTCGGTCGTGAGCGAGACGATGGTCCCCGACGGAGACGTCAGGGTCACGTCGAGATCGGCCGTGTTCGGATGCGTGAGGTCGGCGTCGAGAGAGATCTGGCAGATGCGCGTGCCGATCCCGGGCGGAACATCGATCGTGGAGGCCGCCGTGGCATTGTCGAGAATCGGGGCGCCCGAGGTGTTCGACAGGCTCAGGCTCCCGAGCACGCTGGGCGCGGTCTGGAGCGTCGCCAGCGAGAGCGACCAGCCGCCGAGCGTTCCGCTCTGTCCGGCAACGCCGTCGCCGACGCGGAGCGTCCAGATCCCGTTGGGGTTCTCGCCGAGGAAAGCGCCCAGGGCTTCCTCGGGAGCGAGCGGGGAGGCCGTGACGCCGGACTGGTAGGCGTGGTCGGTGACGAGGCCGTCGTTCGACGTGTACGGGACCTGGCCGGCGGGATTCGCCTGGTCATCCCAGATCGTTCCATCAAAGACGTCGGCGCTCGCGCCACCGTTGCCGCTCGTGAGCGTGACGACGGTGCCCTCCGGCGAGGTCAGGGTCACGGAGAGGTCGGAGCTCCGCGAGTGGCTCAGCTCCGTCAGGACTCCGACGTCCCAGAGATAGGGAGACGCCCCCGAGACCACGATCGCCGAGGCCACGACGCCGAGGTCGACCGTGGGCACCGACGCCCCGTTCGTCCAGACCTCGGAGGCCGGCACGCCGCATTCGGGCGGGCCCGGGGGCAGGACGCCGAGCGGCTGCCCCGGAGCGGCGCTCGAGGTCAGAATGATTGCGGCCGCGGCGAGACACACGCTGGCCGTCTTCACGAAGGTTCTCCCATGGCGTTTTGAGGTCGGGGACGCAGGCCATTTTACGCCGGATCCGCCGCTATGTCAGCGACTTTCCTCCGTCGACCCGCAGGACCTGCCCGGTCACGAAGGCCGGACCTGTACAGAAGAACAGCACCGCGCGGGCGACGTCCGAGGGGTCGCCGTTTCTGCGCAGCGGGGCTTTGCGCGCCCAGCGCTCCTCCTGCTCGGCCGACGTGCCTTCGGGGACGAGCACCGTGCCCGGCGAAACGCCGTTGACGGAGACTTCGGGGGCGAGATCCACGGCCAGCGCGCGCACGAGTCCTTCCGCCGCGGCCTTGGACACGGCGTGGGCGAGGTAATGGCGCGCCGGCTGGATCGCGAGAAGGTCGGTGATCAGGACGACACGACCCCGCCGCTCGCGCAGCGTCGGCGCGGCCTCGCGGGCGAGAAGCATCCCGGCGCGTGCGTTGACGTTCATCGCGTCGTCCCAGAGCGGCGCGTCGGTCTCGGCGAGAAGGGCCCGATGGAAGTTCGCGGCCGAGTGCACGAGGACATCGAGCGTCCCGAGGCTCGCGATGGCGGCGCGGACGAGCCCGGCGCAGGCTTCGGGGTCGGAGAGATCCGCGCGGTGCGTCGAGGCGGAGCGGCCGAGCGCGCGGAGCGCCGCTGCGGTTTCCTCGGCCGGTCCGGCGGACGCGTTGTAGTGCACGGCCACGTTGGCACCTGCGCCTCCGAGCGCGAGAGCGATGGCCCGCCCCACGCGGACTCCCGCCCCCGTGACGAGCGCCGCGCGGCCCGAGAGGGGAGCCTCGCTCATCGCACCGGCCGGGCGCCCTTCGGCATCCCCGCGAAGCGGGCGGGATCCGCCATCAACCGGCCGTTCTCGAGAAACGCCTTCCATTCCGCGAGCAGGGCCCAGAGGTGGGTCCCGACCGCGACGAGGGAGGCCGCGAGGTGAACGGCCGAGGGCAGCGCGCGCGTATGCGCGGCGCCCCCGAGGACGAAGACCGCAATCGCGGAAAGAAGGGCGAAGGTTGCCGGAGGCGAGGTCTTCCTCTTGAAGCCGCGCAGCGCTTCGAGCACCGTCCGGCGCTCGGCCTCCGGGAAGGCGGCCACTTCGTCCTTGATGAGACGGCCCGTGCCGATGAAGAAGAAGATCACCATCGACTGGGAGAAGAGCGACAGGAGGACGGTCGGGATGGCGTAGGCGACATGTCGCGTCACGAGGAGGCGGGCGTCCGGGTGGGCGGCCGCGAGATGGGCCGTCAGGGCGAATCCCTGCACGGAGGTCAGGAGGAAGCCGGCGAGAGCGAGCAGGGTCCCCGCCAGAAGCGCGATCGCCATGCGCGCCAGAGCCTATAACGCGGCGCGGCTTTGAGGTCCCGGCGCTCCGACCCTGCCGCGCGGCTCGCCGCCGCGACGATCCTTGACCGGCCAGGGGGGGCGCGACAGAATCGGTCGAGGGGAGGACGCACCATGGGCACTGAGCCTCGCACGCTGTGCGACATCTTTTCCATCGCGGCGTCATGCGGGAAACCCAATCTCCTGATCTCCAAGGTCGACGGCGTCTGGAAGTCGATCTCGGCGGCGGACTTCGGTTTCACCGTCCGTTCCCTCTCGCTCGGCTTGAACGGCCTGGGCGTCCAGCCGGGCGACCGCGCCGCAATCCTCTCGGAGAACCGCCCGGAGTGGGCGATGGCCGACTACGCGATCCTCTGCGCCGGCGCCTGGTCGGTTCCGATCTACCCGACGCTCCCGGCCGGCCAGATCGCCCCGCTGCTCAACGACTGCGGGGCGAAGGTGATCTTCGTGTCGACCCTCGAGCAGCTCGGCAAGATCCTGACGATCAAGGCCCAGTGCCCGACCCTCGACCACGTCATCCTGATGGAGGGCAACCCTCCGGGCGAGCCCGGGTACACGACCTTCCACGGGGTGGTGGACCGCGGACGGGCGACGCTCGAGATGAGCCCGGATGTCTTTGCGCAGCGCGCCGCGCGGGTCAAGCCCGAGGACGTCGCGACGATCATCTACACCTCGGGAACGACGGGCGAGCCCAAGGGCGCGATGCTGACCCACTCGAACCTCGTCTCGAACGTCGTCACGGGCTGCGATGTCATCCCGTTCACGGCGGACTCGATCGCCCTCTCCTTCCTCCCGCTCTCCCACGTCTTCGAGCGGATGCTCGACTACGCGTACCTCTACAAGACGGCGTCGATCGCCTACGCCGAGTCGATCGACAAGCTCGCCGCGAATTTCCTGGAGGTCGGCCCCTACTGCTTCGGCGCCGTGCCGCGGGTCTACGAAAAGGTGCACGCCCGCATCATGGCGAAGGCAGATGCCGGCAGCTCGCTCAAGAAGAAGATCTTCGCGTGGGCCGTGGCCGTGGGGCGCGAGCGCGTCCCTTTCATCACCGAAGGCCGTCCGCTGCCGTCGGGCCTGGCGCGGAAGGCGAAGATCGCCGACGCCCTGGTCTTCAAGAAGATCCGTCACGCTCTCGGGGCGAATTTCCGCTTCGCGGTCTCGGGCGGGGCGCCGCTCTCGAAAGACCTCGCCGAGTTTTTCGTCGGCGCCGGCGTCCCCATCTACGAGGGCTACGGCCTGACCGAGACCTCGCCGGTCATCACCGTCAACGGGCCGGGACGGTGGCGACTGGGCACCGTCGGAAAGCAGCTCCGGGGAGTCGAGGTCAAGATCGCGCCCGACGGAGAGATCCTGACCCGCGGGCCGCACATCATGAAGGGCTACTTCAACAAGCCGCAGGCCACCGCCGAGGCGATCGACGCGGACGGCTGGTTCCACACGGGCGACATCGGCAACCTGGCGGACGGGTTCCTGGCGATCACGGACCGGAAGAAGGACCTGATCGTGCTCGCGGGCGGCAAGAAAGCCGCCCCGCAGCCCATCGAGAACGAGCTCAAGAAATCGCCTTACGTGTCCCTGCCGATCGTCATCGGCGACCGCCAGAAGTTCCTGGCCGCGCTGATCGTGCCGAACTTCGACAAGCTCAAGGAGTGGGCGGCGGCCAACGCGCCGGACGTGCGCTGGGAGACGCTCGACGCGCATCCCGGGATCCGCGCCCTCTTCCAGAAGGAGATCGACACGTATAACGCCGGGGTTGCGCATCACGAGCAGATCCGGGCCTTCGCGATCCTGCCCTCGGATCTGACGATCGAGGACGGCTCGATCACGCCCACGCTCAAGGTCAAGCGGCGGATCCTCGAGACCCGCTATCACGCTCTGATCGAGAGCATGTACCAGGCGGCCGGAAAGTCGCATGTCGCGTGAGGCCGTCGTCGTCGACGGCCTCCGGACCCCCTACTCCCGCGCCGGCACCGAGCTCAAGGACGTCTCCGCCGACGAGCTCGGCCGGATCGTCACCGGGGAGCTGCTCGCGCGGACCGACTTCGACCCGGAGGGCCTCGACGAGGTGATCTTCGGAAACATCGCGCAGCCGCCCGATGCCGTCAACGTGGCGCGGGTGGCGGCGCTGAAGGCGGGTGTGCCGCGCCACGTCCCCGCCTTCACGGTCAATCGCCTCTGCGGCTCGGGCCTCCAGTCCATCGTCGACGCGCAATACCGGATCGCGGCGGGACAGGCCGAGGCCATCCTCGCCGGCGGCGTCGAGTCCATGTCCAACATCCCCTTCCTCTACTCGCGCGAGAGCCAGGAGGTCTTTACGGAGGTCTTCACCGCCCGGGACCTCGCCACGCGCGTGGCCGCGGCCGCGAAGTTCCGCCCCCGGCACTTCAAGCCGGAGATCGGGCTCCAGATGGGCCTCACGGATGCGGTCTGCGGACTCAACATGGGAGAAACCGCGGAGGTCCTGGCCAAGGAGCACGGCATCACGCGGGAGGAACAGGACGCGTTCGCCCTTCGCTCCCACCAGCGGGTGACGCTCGCGCGGGCCAGGCTCGCCGAGGAGATCGTTCCGGTGCCCATCCCCCCGAAATTCGAGGGCATGGCCACCCGGGACAACGGCGTGCGTGAGAACCAGAGTCTCGAGGCGCTCGCGAAGCTGCGGCCCTACTTCGACAAGAAGTTCGGAACGGTGACCGCCGGCAACTCCTCCCAGATCACCGACGGCGGCGCCGCCACGCTCATCATGAGCGCCTCGGCCGCCCGGGCCCGTGGTTACGAGCCTCTCGGCCGCATTCGCGGGTTCGCGTTCTGCGCCCTCGAACCCGAGCGGATGGGGCTGGGACCCGCGGTCGCGACGCCTCTCGCCCTCAAGCGCGCCGGCCTGGCATGGAAGGACATCGGCCTCGTCGAGATCAACGAGGCGTTTGCCGCCCAGGTCCTGGCCTGCGCGCGCGTATTTCCCTCCGCGGCCTGGCACGCGAAGTACCGAACGGACGGTCCGATCGGCGAAATCGACTGGGAAAAGACGAACGTCAACGGCGGTGCCATCGCCCTCGGGCATCCCGTCGGCTCGTCCGCCAACCGGCTGGTCACGACGCTCCTGAAAGAGATGAAGCGCCGGGGCACGCAGTTCGGCCTCGCGACCATGTGCATCGGCGGAGGCCAGGGCGGGGCGGTGGTTCTGGAGCGGATGTGACGGCCTTCGACCTGAAGGTCGAGGACGACGGGCTCGCGACACTGACGTTCGATCTGCCGGGCGAGAAGGTCAACAAGTTCTCGACCGACGTTCTCGCGGAGCTCGCCGACGTTCTCGTCCGCCTGACGCGCGAGGCGCGCATCCGGGGGCTCCTCATCCGCAGCGGCAAGCCCGACATCTTCATCGCCGGCGCCGACGTCAAGGAGTTCACGCAGGTGCGCCCGGAGGACGTCCGGCCCGGCGTCGAGCGCGTCCAGTCGCTCTTCGAGCAGCTCGCCAACCTTCCATACCCGACGGTGGCCGCGATCGGCGGCGCCTGTCTCGGGGGAGGGACGGAGCTGGCTCTCGCGTGCGACTACCGCGTCATGTCCGACTCGAAGAAGGCGCAGATCGGACTGCCCGAGGTGCGCCTCGGGATCTTCCCGGCCTGGGGCGGCTGCACCCGGCTTCCGAAGGTCGTGGGCCTCGCCGCGGCGCTCGACCTGATCCTGACCGGAAAGACTCTGGACGCGCGGCGCGCCCGGCGGATCGGGCTCGCCGACGAGGCGGTCCCGGCGTCGATCTTCGAGGACTGGACCCGCCGCTTCGCCCGCGAGAAGCTCGGCGGCGCCAAACCATCGCCGCGCCGCGGCCCGAAGGAGCTCTCCACGCGCGCCCTGGAGGCGACTCCGTTCGGCCGGCGGATGATCTTCGCGAAGGCCCGCGAGGGCGTGATGAAGCAGACCGGGGGCCACTACCCGGCGCCTCTCGAAGCCCTCGAAGTCGTTGAGGAGGGCTTTGGAAAACCCGTCGAGGTCGGCCTCGCATCCGAGGCACGGCACATCGGCCTCATCTTCGGGGGCGACGTCCAGCGGAACCTGCTCGGCATCTTCTTTCTGACCGAAGAGGTCAAGAAGGAGACCGGAGTCGCGGACGCCGCGGTCCGGCCCCTCAGCGTGTCGCGGGTCGGCGTGCTCGGCGCCGGCGTGATGGGCGGAGGCATCGCCCAGCTCGGCGCGGACAAGGGTCTGCCCGCGCGGATGAAGGACGTCGAGCCGAAGGCCCTGGCCCACGGATTCGCGACGGCGGCCTCGGTCTGGCGTGATGCCCTGAAGAAGAAGCGTCTGACCGCCCGCGAGATGGCCCGGAAGATGGACCTGCTCTCGGGCACGCTCGACTACTCGGGGTTCTCGCGCTGCGAGGTGACCATCGAGGCCGTGGTCGAAAAGCTGACCGTCAAGCGCGCGGTCCTCGGGGAATGGGAAGCGGCCGTTCCCCGGACGGCCATTTTCGCCTCGAACACCTCGACGCTTCCGATCAGCGAGATCGCCGCCGGCGCGCTGGAGCCGGGGCGCGTGGTCGGGATGCACTTCTTCAACCCGGTGCACCGGATGCCGCTCGTCGAAGTCATCCGCGGCGCGCGGACGAGCGACGAAACCGTGGCGACGATCTTCGCCCTGGCCAAGACTCTCGGCAAGACACCCGTCGTCGTGAAGGACGCGCCGGGCTTTCTCGTCAACCGCATCCTCGCGCCGTATCTCTCGGAAGCGGTGCGTCTGGTCGCGGAGGGCTGCCGCATCGAGGATGTCGACGCGACGATGACGCGTTTCGGGATGCCCGTCGGTCCGCTCGCGCTCCTCGACGACGTCGGGCTGGATGTCGCCGCCAAGGCGGGGGAGGTGCTGCAGGCGGCGTTTCCGGAGCGGATGCGCATGGGCGGAGAAGACGCTCTCGCCGCCGCCGGGCGCCTGGGCCGGAAAAACGGGAAGGGCTTCTACGACTACGACGGCAGCAAGCGCGGCCAGTCCGCGCCCGAGGCGTACGCCGCCCTGCGGGTGTCGCCGCGCGACCGTTCGCCATGGCCGGCGGAGGTCATCGAGTCGCGGCTCGTGCTTCCGATGATCAACGAGGCCGCGTTCTGCCTCGAAGACGGCATCGTCCGCGAGCCCGCGAAGCTCGACCTCGCGATGATCTTCGGCACGGGCTTTCCGCCGTTTCGCGGCGGGCTGCTGCGATACGCGGATTCCCTGGGCGCCGACCGGGTCTTCACGCGGCTCGACGATCTCTCCGAGCGCCTGGGCCCGCGCTTCGCGCCAGCCGAGACACTGCGCTCGCTGGCCAACGCCCGGAAGGGCTTCTATGGAGAGACCCCCTCCACCCCGGAGGTGACGCCATGACGGAGAGGCTCACGGGCGGCGTCGCGGTGGCCGCGGATCCGCGTCTGGTGCCGGTCGTCAAGTCGCTCTTCTGGGGCCAGATCCCGGAGGACACGATCTTCCCGTATCCGGAGATCGACCCCGCCCAGAGAGAAACCGTGACGACGTTTCTCGACTCGCTCCGGGGATTTGCCCGGGACCACATCGAACCGGCGCGGATCGAGCGCGAGCACCGCATTCCGCCCGAGGTCGTGAAGGGCCTCGCGGATCTCGGGGCGTTCGGAATGACGATTCCGGAGGAGTACGGCGGCTATGGATTCTCGGCCTCGGCCTATTGCCGGGTCACCGAGGAGATCGGCACGATCGACGCGTCGCTCGGGATCCTGATCGGGGGCCACCAGTCGATCGGGATGAAGGGGCTGCTCCTCTACGGCAACGACGAGCAGAAGCGCCTGTGGCTGCCGGCCCTCGCTTCGGGCGACATGATCGCCGCCTTCGCGCTGACGGAGCCGGAAGCGGGATCCGACGCTGCGTCGATCCGGACGACCGCGACGTACGACGAGAAAGACAACGTCTTCGTTCTCAACGGGACCAAGCACTGGATCTCCAACGGCGGCTTTGCCGACTTCTTCACGGTTTTCGCGAAGGACGTCGGCCTGCCCGCGAGCGACGAGCACCGGCGGATCACGGCGTTCGCCGTGACGAAGGATCTCGGAGGTGTCGTTCCGGGCAAAGAGGAGAAGAAGCTGGGGCTCAAGGGCTCCTCCACGGTCCCGATCGAGCTCCAGAACGTCCGGGTACCGGCCTCGCACGTCCTCGGCGAGCGGGGGCAGGGATTCAAGATCGCCGTGGAGATCCTGAACACGGGCCGCACGTCCCTCGGCGCCGGCTGCATCGGGGGCTCCAAGGCGATGCTCCGCCTCGCGGCGGGCCACGCCACGCAGCGCAAGCAGTTTGGTACGCGGATCGCGGACTTCGAGATGATCCGGGCCAAATTCGCCCGGATGGTCGTCTCGACGTACGCCCTCGAGTCGATGGTGTATCTGACGGCGGGACTCATCGACCGCGGCCTCGAGGACTACGCCCTCGAAGGCGCCTGCTGCAAGATCTTCGGCACGGAAAGCGTCTGGTCGAACATCAACGATGCCCTCCAGATCGCCGGCGGCAACGGCTTCATGGAGGAGTACCCGTACGAGAAGGCCCTGCGGGACTCGCGGATCAACATGATCTTCGAAGGCACGAACGAGATCCTGCGCGTGCTCGTCTCCCTGTCGGGCATGCGGGACGTGGGGGAGGACCTCAAAGAGGTCGGGCGCGCCCTGAAGGCCCCGCTCTCCTCGCTCGGGATTCTCTCGGACTACGCGGCGCGGAAGATCCGCGGAGTCGTGTCCGGGCGGCCGACGAAGGTCGCGCCCGAGCTCGCTCCGGAGGGCGAGGTCGTGGCCCGCTACGCCCGGGCGATGGGAGGCGGCGCGGAGACGCTCCTGAGGAAGTATGGAAAGGGCGTCATCCAGAAGCAGTACCACCAGGACCGGCTGGCCAACGTGGTCATCGACCTCTACGCCTCGCTTGCGGTGCTCTCCCGGGCGACTTCGGCGATCGATCGCCACGGGGCCGCAAAGGCAGGCGAGGAGATCCGGCTGGCGAAGGCCTTCGTTCGCGGGGCGAAATACCGGATGGTCGGCCACCTCAAGGAGATGGACAAGAACCGTGACGCGGAGCAGACGGCGATCTCCGAGACCGCCTACGGGTCCCTGGGCTACGCGTTCCCGTTCTGGGAGTGAGGGGGAGGGGTGCCTGTGACTCGCGCGAACAGGAAATCGAGGAACCGGTCCCACTCCTCGGGGGAGAGGGCGGTATCCGGCGCCTGCCACTCCGTGATCAGCATCCCCATGATCACCGCGTAGGTGAGCCGGGCCGCCTGCCGGGCTTCGTCGGCGCCCATCCCCATTTCGCGGTACTCGCCTTCGAGGTACGCCAGGCGTGCCGCGCGGACCTTGCGCAGATAGGGCCGGACGATCGGGTCGTGGGCGGCGGCCAGGATCGCCGCTTCGATCCGCCGCTTCTTCGGGTCCTTCGTGATCAGCCCGAGAACGACGCGATGCCGGGCGCGCGGGTCCGGGATCTCCGCCATCAGGCGCTCTCCGCCCGCCTCGGCGTCCCGGCCCCAGCGGTGGAGGGCGGCCTTGAGAAGCTCGTTGCGGTCCTTGAAATGCCAGTAGGCGCTGCCCTTGGTTACCCCGAGCTCCCGGGCCAGGGGCTCGATCGCGACCGCGTCCAACCCGTTGCGGGCCAATGCCTTGAGGGCGGCGAGCTCCCAGTTCTCGCCGGAGAGCGAGTTCCGGCCGGAGCGCTTCTTCTCGTCCATTAAGAAAAGCTTACCATAAG